>NZ_JBWKUV010000005.1:0-409687 GCF_059421025.1 Roseateles sp. GW821-FHT03B02 | reverse complement strand
TCCAACACCTGCCCTCTACTCGGCGTCGTTCGCGCCATTAGCTTGCCGCGCGGGCAGGTGTCGAACAAACCTAAACGAAAGCCGTCGTTCCCCACCCTGCGAAAATAGGCTCATGACCACGCCACCCCAGCAATACGAAGACTTCATGCGCCATGTCTACGAGCATGGCGTGCGCAAGAGCGATCGCACCGGTACGGGCACGCGCAGCGTGTTCGGCCACCAGATGCGCTTCGACCTCGCCGCTGGATTTCCGCTGGTGACGACGAAGAAGGTGCACCTGAAGTCCATCATCCTGGAGCTGCTGTGGTTCCTGCGCGGCGACAGCAACGTGAAGTGGCTGCAGGAGCGCGGCGTGACGATCTGGAACGAGTGGGCGCGGGAAGATGGCGATCTTGGGCCGGTCTACGGCGTGCAGTGGCGCAACTGGCCGACGCCGGACGGCGGCCACATCGACCAGATCGCCGACGTGGTGAAGACGCTGAAGACCAACCCTGACAGCCGCCGCATCATCGTCAGCGCCTGGAACGTGGCCGACCTGCCACAGATGGCGCTGATGCCCTGCCATGCGTTCTTCCAGTTCTACGTGGCCGACGGGAAACTGAGCTGCCAGCTCTACCAGCGTAGCGCCGACATCTTCCTGGGCGTGCCCTTCAACATCGCCAGCTATGCGCTGCTGACGATGATGCTGGCCCAGCAGTGCGATCTGGCGCTGGGCGACTTCATCTGGACCGGCGGCGACTGCCACATCTACGACAACCACGTGGAGCAGGTGCAGACCCAGCTCGCCCGCGAGCCGCGCGCCTACCCGACGATGACGATCAGGCGCCGGCCAGCATCGATCTTCGACTACGAGTTCGAGGACTTCGAGCTGAGCGGCTACGACCCGCATCCGGCGATCAAGGCGCCGGTGGCCGTATGAGCAAGATCGTCCTGGTTGCAGCGGTTGCGAAGGACGGCGCCATCGGGCGCGACAACGCGCTGCTGTGGCGCATCCCCGAGGACATGGCGCGCTTCAGGGCGCTGACTTGGGCGAAGCCCGTCGTCATGGGCCGCAAGACCTGGGAATCGATCCCGGCCAGGTTCCGCCCGCTGCCCGGGCGGCGCAATCTGGTCGTCAGCCGCAGCGCTGTGGCGCTGCCGGGCGCCGAGGTGTTCGGCAGCCTGGACGCAGCTCTTGCCGCCTGCGCAGCCGAGCCCGAGGTCTGCGTCATCGGCGGCGGCGAGATCTATGCCCTGGCCTTGCCGCTCGCTGACGAGCTGGCGCTGACCGAGGTAGATCTCGTCTTCCCCGATGCGGACCGGCATTTCCCGGCCTGGCCGCGAGAGCTCTTCACCGAGGCCCGCCGCGAGTCGCACGACGGTGCGGGCGAGCTTCGTTTCGATTTTGTTGACTACGTTCGCAAGGAGTAACCCATGTCCGGACACGGCTTTCACGTCCACGGCCCGCACGAGCACGAGCTGGAGCACGCGGCCCAACACGAGCCCAAGGGCTTCGCCGGCCAGCTGGCCGTCATCACGGCCATCCTGGCCACGCTGGGCGCCTTCTTCTCCTACATGGGCGGCGCCACGCAGGCCAATGCCGGCATCCTGAAGAACGACGCGGCCATCAAGAAGACCGAGGCCGGTAACCAGTGGAACTACTACCAGTCCAAGAGCAGCAAGCAGAACCTGGCCGAGCTGGCGCTGGAACTGAGCCCCAGCGAAGAAGCCAAGGCCAAGTACCGCGACAAGGTGGCCCGCTACGAGAAGGAAAAGGCCGAGATCAAGGTCGCCGCCGAGAAGCTGGAGGAGGAGTCCAAGCATTTCGACGAGAAGAGCGAGGCGCAGCTGCACATGCATCACCGCTGGGCCCAGGCGACGACGGCGCTGCAGGTGTCCATCGCGCTGGCCGCCATCGCGCTGCTGACCAAGCGCCGCTGGATGGAGTGGGCCACCATCGCCGCCGGCGGCGTGGGCCTGGTGCTGGGCGGGCTGGCGGCAGCGCACATCTGACGACGTGCCGGGCCGGGGCTAGGATGCCGGCCCATGCTGCACCGCATCGACGAAGAGATCACCTTCCGCAAGCTCGAGATCCTGCTCGCCTTCATGGAGAGCGGCAGCCTCGCGCGCGCGGCTGAGCGGCTGGGTGTCAGCGCGGTCAGCGTGCACCGCGCGCTGCATTCGCTGGAGACGGGCACGCGCTGCAGCCTTTTCCGCCTCGAAGGCCGCAACCTGCAGCCCAACGACGCGGCCCACGCGCTGGCGGACGTTGCGCGCGAGGTGTTGCAGACCATGGCCCGCGGCATCCGCGCCACGCGCGAGATCGCCGGCTACGCGGCCGACCGCATCCGCATCGGCTCGCTGTACTCGCTGACCAGCGGCACGGTGCCGGCCCTCATCATGGCGCTGCGCCTGCGCAAGCCCGACATCCAGACCGAGCTGGTGCTGGGCTCCAACAGCGAGCTGCTGCGCAAGCTGCGCGAGGGCGTGCTGGACGCCACCGTCATGGGCTTCCCCGAGGGCGCGGCCGACGTCGAGTCTCAGTTGCTGTTCGAGGACGAGATCTTCTTCGCCGCGCCCGTCGACTCGCCCTACGCCCACCAGGCCGAGATCGACCTCGGCGCCTGCGCGGACGAGCGCTTCGTGTCGCTCAACGAGGGCTATGTCACGCACGACCGCTTCCTGGACGCGTTCCGCGTGGCGGGCTTCGAGCCCAACATCGCGATGACGACGAATGACATCTTCTCGCTGATGAATCTGGTGGGCGGCGGCATCGGCTGCACGCTGTTGCCGGGGCGCATCCGCGGCGTGCTGCCGCGCAACGTCTGCCTGGTGCCGCTGCAGCCGCGCTACCAGATGCGCCAGAAGATCAGCGTGTGCTTCCTCCGCACCCGCGAGCGCGACCCCAACCTGCTGTCGCTGCTGGCCGCCTGCCGCAGCCACTCGGCCGAGCTTCAGGCATCCCAGGGTTAACCCACGACCGTTGCAGCCAGCGTAATGGTCTTTGGCCGAGGTTGATTGACCGTCCCAGGCGCCGCTCCCACACTGCGGCCGCATACCGCCACGAACAGGCGGAACCTGGAGACAAGCCATGAACCTCACCCGCCGCCAGTGGATGGCCGCCACCGCTGCCACCGCCTGCCTGCCCGCCGCACACGCCCAGGCCGGCACGCTGAAGATCTCGCACCAGTTTCCGAGCGGCTCGCTCACCGAGGGCGACTTCCGCGACCGCCTGTGCCGCAGGTTCGCCGCCGAGGTGGAGAAGCGCAGCAGCGGCGCGCTGAAGGCCTCGGTCTACCCCGGCTCGTCGCTGATGAAGACCAATGCCCAGTTCTCGGCGCTGCGCAAGGGCGCGCTGGACATGAGCCTGGTGCCGCTGTCCTACGCCGGCGGCGAGGTCGCCGAGACCAACGCCGGCCTCATGCCCGCCCTGGTGCCCAGCTATGAGCAGGGCGCGGCCTGGAAGACGGCCGAGGTGGGCAAGCTGCTGTCCAAGGTGCTGGATGACAAGGGCGTGATGATCGTCAGCTGGGTCTGGCAGGCCGGCGGCGTGGCCAGCCGCGCCCGCCCGCTGGTGACGCCGGACGACGCCAAAGGCCTGAAGGTGCGCGGCGGCAGCCGCGAGATGGACATGATGCTGAAGACTGCCGGCGCCTCGGTCATCACGCTGCCGTCCAACGAGATCTACGCCGCCATGCAGACCGGCGCAATGGACGCGGCCATGACGTCCTCCACCAGCTTCATCTCCTTCAAGCTGGAGGAGATCGCCAAGCACCTGACCTCGGGCCGCCAGCGCACCTACTGGTTCATGTTCGAGCCGCTGATGATCTCCAAGGAGGTCTTCAACAAGCTGCCCAAAGCCCAGCAGGACATCGTCATGGCCGTGGGCGCCGAGATGGAGGCCTTCGCCATGGAGGCCGCCAAGGCCGACGACAAGGCCGCCGCCGAGATCTACGCCAAGGCCGGCGCCAAGGTCTACGACATGGACGAGCCCACGCTGAAGAAGTGGCAGGCCATCGCCCGCGACACCGCCTGGAAGGACTTCGGCGAGAAGAACGAGTCCTGCGCCGCCATCCTCAAGGCCGCGCAAAAGCTGCTCTGAGTTGCCATGAGTCACGGCTTTGAAACCGGCACCGCGGTAGCCGGTATAGACCCGCACACGCCCAAGATCCTGCTGCCGCTGGCAAAAGGCCTGGACTTCCTCAACCGCGCCATGGTGGTCTTTGGCATGCTGGCCCTACTCGTGGCCTCCTGTGTGCTGACCTACAGCGTCGTCTCGCGTTACGTGATGAAGGCCTCCACCGACTGGCAGGACGAGGCCGCCGTGTTCCTGCTCGTGGGCGCCACCTTCATGTGCGGCGCCTTCGTGCAGCAGCTGCGCGGCCATGTGGGCATCGAGGCCATTGCCGGTCTGCTGCCGCGCTCGCTGAACCAGTTGCGTCTGACGCTGGTGGATCTGATGTGCACCGCGTTCTGCAGCTTCTTCGCCTGGAAAAGCTGGACGCTGTTCCATGAGGCCTGGGCGGAAGGCCAGACCACCTCGTCCTCCTGGGCGCCGCCGCTGTGGATTCCCTACGGCCTGATGGCCGCCGGCATGACGCTGCTGAGCCTGCAGCTGCTGGTGCAGTTCGTCGCCCGCGTCAACGGCCTGTTCAACCCCACCCAAGGAGGTGCTCGATGAGCATGCTCGCCCTCGGCGCCCTGTTCGGCATCGTCACGCTGCTGTTCATGTTCTCCGGCGCGCCCATCGCCTTCGCGCTGGGGAGCGTCGCCACGCTGTTCATGGCCTTCTTCATGCCGGCGTCCGCGCTGGACACGGTCACGCAGAACGTCTACGAGGAGATGGCCAGCATCACGCTGCTCTCCATCCCGCTGTTCATCCTGAAGGGGGCGGCCATCGGCAAGTCCCGCGCGGGGCAGGACCTGTACGCAGCCATGCACGTGTGGATGGGCCGCATCCCCGGCGGCCTGGGCATCGCCAACGTGTTCGCCTGCGCGCTGTTCGCGGCCATGGCCGGCTCCAGCCCGGCCACCTGCTCGGCCATCGGCAGCGCCGGCATCCCGGAGATGCGCAAGCGCGGCTACTCGCCCGGCTTTGCGGCCGGCATCATCGCGGCCGGCGGCACGCTGGGCATCCTGCTGCCGCCGTCCATCACGATGATCCTGTACGCGGTGGCGGCCGAGCAGTCGCTGGGGCGCCTCTTCCTGGCCGGCATCTTCCCGGGCGTGCTGCTGGTGGTGCTGTTCGCCGTCTACGCCGCGCTGCGCTACCGCAAGGAGCACGCGCTGGCCGAGGCCGAGTTCAAGCGCAGCGGCGCTGCCTCGGCGCTGCTGGCGCGGGAGACCTTCACCACCCGCGAGAAGTTCGAGATGCTGCCGCGCGTCGTGCCCTTCGTGCTGCTGCTGATCGGCGTCATGGTGGCGCTGTACGGTGGCTTTGCCACACCGTCCGAGACGGCCGGCCTGGGCGCGCTGCTCGCGCTGCTGCTGATCGCCACGATCTACGGCGTGTGGCGCCCGAAGGACGTGGCGCCCATCCTCACGTCAACGCTGAAGGAGTCGACCATGCTGATGTTCATCATCGGCATGTCGCTGCTGTTCTCCTACGTGATGAGCTATCTGCACATCAGCCAGGCGGCGGCGGAGTGGATCGTTGGCATGCAGCTGTCCAAGTGGGTGCTGCTGGCCGCGGTGCTGCTGATGGTCATCCTGCTGGGCTTCTTCCTGCCGCCGGTCAGCATCATCCTGATGACCGCGCCCATCATCCTGCCGCCGCTGAAAGCCGCGGGCTTCGACCTGATCTGGTTCGGCATCCTGATGACCATCGTCATGGAGACCGGCCTCATCCACCCGCCGGTGGGGCTGAACATCTTCGTCATCAAGAACATCGCGCCCGACATCGAGCTGCGCGACATCATCTGGGGCGTGCTGCCGTTCGTCGTGCTGATGCTGTTGGCGGTGCTGCTGATCTGCATCTTCCCGGGCATTGCAACCGGTTTGCCCGACATGGTCATGGGCGCCATCGTCAAGCATTGAGGAAGCCGCCATGAACGCCCCCGCCTGGAACCTGCGCGACCGCCAGCGCCGCGAGCGTCTGGCCCGCGCGGCCGAAGCGCTCGGCGCGCGGCTGCAAGGCCGCCTCGTGGCCACCGACGCCGCCGTGCCGCTGCTGGAAGCTGTGCTGCAGCCCGGCGACCGCGTCTGCCTGGAAGGCAACAACCAGAAGCAGGCCGACTTCCTCGCCCAGGCGCTCACGCAGGTGGACCCGGCGCGAGTGCACGACCTGCACATGGTGCAGTCAGTGCTGGCGCTGCCCGAGCACCTGGACGTGTTCGAGAGCGGCATTGCCAAGCGGCTGGACTTCTCCTTCTCCGGCCCGCAGGGCGCGCGGCTGGCCAAGCTGGTGAGCACGGGCGGCATCGAGATCGGCGCCATCCACACCTACCTGGAACTCTTCGCCCGCTACTTCGTCGACCTCACACCCAAGGTGGCCCTGGTGGCCGCCCACGCGGCCGACCGGCACGGCAACCTCTACACCGGCCCCAACACCGAGGACACGCCCGCCATCGTCGAGGCCACGGCCTTCTCGGGCGGCCTCGTCATCGCCCAGGTCAACGAGGTGGTCGACACCCTGCCCCGCATCGACATCCCGGCCGACTGGGTGGACTTCGTCATCCCCGCCCCCAAGCCCAACCTCATCGAGCCGCTGTTCACCCGCGACCCGGCGCAGATCAGCGAGATCCAGGTGCTGATGGCCATGATGGCCATCAAGGGCATCTACGCCGAATACGGCGTGCAGCGGCTCAACCACGGCATCGGCTTCGACACCGCCGCCATCGAGCTGCTGCTGCCGACCTACGGCGAGCAACTGGGCCTCAAGGGCAAGATCTGCAAGCACTGGGCGCTGAACCCGCACCCGGCCCTTATCCCCGCCATCGAAGCCGGCTGGGTGGAATCCGTGCACTCCTTCGGCTCCGAGCTGGGCATGGAGGACTACATCCGAGCCCGCAGCGACGTGTTCTTCACCGGCGCCGATGGCAGCCTGCGCAGCAACCGCGCCTTCTGCCAGGCCGCCGGCCACTACGCCTGCGACCTGTTCATCGGCTCCACGCTGCAGATGGACCTGCTGGGCAACAGCTCCACCGCCACGCTGGGCCGCATCACCGGCTTCGGTGGCGCGCCCAACATGGGGGCCGACGCCCGCGGACGCCGCCACGCCAGCCACGCCTGGCTCAAGGCCGGCGCCGAGGCACGTGCCGGCCGCCAAGGTGCCGCCGGCACGCCTCGCGGGCAAAAGCTCGTCGTGCAGATGGTCGAAACCTTCCGCGAGCACATGCAGCCCGCCTTCGTCGAGACGCTGGACGCCTGGACGCTGCAGCAACAGGCCGGCATGGCGCTGCCGCCCATCATGATCTACGGCGAGGACGTGAGCCACGTGCTGACCGAAGAAGGCATCGCCAACCTGCTGCTGTGCCGCAGCGACGAGGAGCGTGAGCAGGCTATCCGCGGAGTGGCCGGCTACACGGCCGTGGGCCTGGCACGCGACAAAGCGATGGTGGAGAACCTGCGCGACCGCGGCGTCATCAAGCGGCCTAGCGACCTCGGCATAGCCCCACGCGAAGCCACCCGCAACCTGCTGGCTGCCCGCAGCATGCGCGACCTCGTGCGCGCCTCCGGCGGCCTGTACGCGCCCCCGAAGCGCTTCCGCAACTGGTGAGGCCCGACATGACCCAACCCGGTCTCGAAACCCTGGACTACCGCTTCACCGGCACCCGCCCGGCCGGCGCCTTCACACCGGTGCTAGTCGGCGTGGTCGGCTCGGGCAACCTGGAGGTGCTGCTGGAGCCCGCGCCCGGCAGTGACTGCCACATCCACGTCGAAACCTCGGCCCGCGGCTTCGGCGCCATCTGGGCCGCTGTGGTGCGCGACTTCCACACCCGCCACGCGCTGGCCGGCGTGCAGGTCTCCATCCACGACATGGGCGCCACGCCCGCCGTTGTCAGCCTGCGGCTGGACCAGGCCGCGCAGGAGCTGCAGCCATGATTTCCTACGCCGAATGCTCGGCCCGCGAGCGCCTGGCGCTGCTCGTTGACGAAGGCAGCTTCCACGAGTGGTTGCCGCCCGCGCTCAAACTCACCAGCCCGCACCTCGCGCAGCTGGGCGTGCCCTCGTCGTTCGACGACGGCGTGGCCATCGGCCGCGCCACGCTGGCCGGCCGCCCGGTCTTCGTTGCCGCACAGGAAGGCCAGTTCATGGGCGGCGGCGTGGGCGAGGTCCACGGCGCCAAGCTCGTGGGCCTGCTGCGGCGCGCGCTGCGTGACCGGCCCAACGCGGTGCTGCTGCTGGCCGAGTCCGGCGGCGTGCGGCTGCACGAGGCCAACGCCGGGCTGATCGCCGTGTCCGAAGTGATGCGCGCGCTGCTGGACGCGCGCGCAGCCGGCATTCCGGTCATCGTGCTCATCGGTGGCACGGGCGGCTGCTTCGGCGGCATGGGCATCGTGGCGCGCTGCGCGGACCACATCGTCATGAGCGACATCGGGCGGCTGGCCATGTCCGGCCCCGAGGTCATCGAGGCCTCGCACGGCGTGGAGGAATTCGACTCGCGTGACCGCGCGCTGGTGTGGCGCACCACCGGCGGCAAGCACCGCTGGCTGACCGGCGACGCTGACGTGCTGGTGGAAGACGACGTGACCGCTTTCCGCGCCGCCGCCATCGCTGCGCTGGACGCCGCCCGGCCCGTCACGCTGGCGCTGCTGGAAGCCGAGCACGCACGGCTCACTGCCCGCCTCGCCTTCGAAGGTGCCGAAGCCACCGCGCTGTGGGCCACGATCGGCGTGGCCGAGCCTGGCCGCGTGCCCGATCTCGACGTGGCCGGCGTGCTCGCCCTGGGAGCGCACTGATGGACTGGCAGACCCTCACCACCCAACTGTTCGGCGCCGGCCACGGCATCACCCGCAACGGCGATTTCCTGCACGGCGAAGTGACGTTCGACGGCGAGCCCATCACCGTCATCGGCACCACGGCCCACGCCCCCATCGGCGTGCTGCTGGCGCTGCAGCAGGCCCGCGCGGTGCTGGACACGATGGCCCGCCACCCCGGCCGCGCCATCCTCTTGCTCATCGACACCCAAGGCCAGCAGCTGCGCCGCCGCGACGAGCTGCTGGGCATCAACCGCGCGATGGCGCACCTGGGGATGTGCATCGACCTGGCCCGCCGCCGCGGCCACCGCGTGCTGGGCCTGGTGTACGACCAGGCGCTGTCCGGCGGCTTCATCACCTCCGGGCTCATCGCCGACGCCTGTGACGCGCTGCCCGAGGCCGAGATCCGCGTCATGCGGCTGCCGGCCATGGCGCGCGTCACCAAGCTGCCCGAGGCCATGCTGGCCGAGTTGTCCGTATCCAACCCGGTGTTCGCGCCGGGCGTGGGCAACTACGTCGCGATGGGCGGCGTGCGGCAACTCTGGCAGGGCGACCTGGCCCAGGCGCTGCGCGAGGCGCTGGCCAGCGCACCCACCGACGACTGCCGTGCCCGGGACGGCACCGCCCGCGGAGGCCGCAAGCTGGCGGCCGGCGTTATCCAGCAGGTGCTGGACGCGGCCTGACGCGCCATGACGCCGCTGCACCGCCACCAGGTCGCCTGGCCCTCCCCGGCCGGCTGGCAGCGCGTCCTGGCGCGCGACTGGGACACCCCTGCCCGCGCCTGCCTGCGGCACTGGGCCGAGCTCCGCCTGCCCCTGGTCGTCACGCGCCAGCCCGAGTCTGATGGTCCCGCCATGCCGGACGTGGCGCTGGGCCTGTGCGCCCCCAACCGCTGGCAGCGCCGACGCCTGGCGCTGCAGCTGCCGCTGGCCGAGCTGCTCTACCTGGACGAATTCCCGCGGTTGGCGCGTGTGGCCGCCCAACTGCCTGCGGCCGACCGCGCCCCGGCGCGCAGCCTGGTCCAGGCGCTGCAGGCCTGCGGCTGCACGGCGCGCGTCTACGGCAGCCATGGCTGGCAGTTCCTCACCCGCATGGACCACCTGCGCCCTGGCTCGGACCTGGACGTCTGGCTGGGCGTGGCCGATGCCGAGCAGGCCGACGAAGCCGCCGCCGCGCTGGCGGGCTTCAGCGCCTCGACACGGCTGGATGGCGAGCTCGTGTTCCCGGGCGACACCGCTGTGGCCTGGCGCGAATGGCAGGCCTGGCGCGAGGGACGCACGCGCGCCCTGCTCGTGAAGCGCCTGCACGGGCCCGACGCCATCACGAGGCTGGATGTCCTGCTGCCCCACGCAGCGGTGCCGGCATGAGCGCCCACCTTGCCCCTGCCTCACCCGCGCTGACCGCGCATGAGATCGGCCGCGCCGCCACGCTGGCCCTGCACGACGAACTGGCCCTGTCGCCCAAGCCCGGACTCGTCACACTGATCGACCGCGGCAGCCATGCGGACATGGATGCCCACACCTTCATGCGCAGCCTGTTCGCGCTTCGCGGCTACTTCGTGCGCATCGCCGAACTCGGGGCGGCAGGGGCGCCCTTCGAGGCGCTGGAGCGCTGCGGCATCGCCGCCGAGGCGCGCATGCTGGCGGCCACCGGCGGCATCAACACCCACCGCGGCGCCATCTTCATGCTCGGGCTGCTGTGCGCGGCAGCCGGTGCGCTCGGGCGGCGGGCCTCGCCGGCCGAGCTGCGGCAGGCCCTGCTCGCACGTTGGGGCGAGGCCTTGCGCGTCCGGGCGTTGCGCACCTCCACCCTGCCCGGCGGCATGGCGGCGCGGCGCCTGCACCTGCGCAGCGCGTCCACCGAAGCCGCGCTCGGTTTCCCGACGCTGTTCGACACCGCCGAGCCGGCGCTGCGCCGCGCACTCGCCCGAGGCCTGGCGCCGGCGCCGGCCCGCCTGGACACGCTGTTCACCGTCATCGCCGCGCTGGACGACAGCAACCTAGCCCACCGCGGCGGCCTGGTGGGGCTGCGCTGGGCCCAGGCTGCCGCCCGCGACTTCCTCGCCAGCGGCGGTGCCGGCGCGCCGGGCGGCCTGGACATGGCCGCATCCATCGGGGCCGGATTCGTGAACCGCCGGCTGTCTCCCGGCGGCTCGGCCGACACGCTGGCCGCCGCCTGCTGGCTGGCCCGCATCGGCTGAATGAGCCTGGCCCTGCTCTTCCCCGGCCAGGGCGCCCAGCACGCGCAGATGCTGCCCTGGCTGGATGATCAGCCGGCCGCTGCCGCCACGCTGCAAATCCTGGGCGAACACATCGGGGCGGACTGGCGCCATCGCTTGCCCGACACCGCCTGGCTGCATACAAACGCCGTCGCCCAAGCCCTGCTGACGGGGCTGGGCATCGCGACCTGGCAGGCCGTGGCCACGCGGCTGCCGATGCCAGCCGTGGTGGCGGGCTACAGCGTGGGCGAGCTGGCGGCGTTCTCGGTCGCTGGCGTGTTTGACGCCGTCACGGCCCTCGGCCTGGCCGCTGCCCGCGCTCAGGCGATGAACGACTGCGCCGCCAGCGGCGACGGCGGGCTGCTGGCCTTGCAGGGGCCGCATGCGCTGCGCTTGGCGCAGGCCGCGGCGGGCCTGCACATCGCCATCCGCATCGGCGCCGATCGCGTCATCGTGGGCGGCCCCGTCGCGCTGCTGGACGCGGCCGCCGCGGCCTGGAGCGCCAGTGGCCTGCGCTGCACGCGTCTGCCCATCGGCGTGGCGTCGCACACGCCGCTGATGGCGCCGGCCGCCGCGGCCTTCGAGCAGCGCCTGTCCAGCCTTGCGCTGCGGCCCGCGCGGGCCGCCGTTGTCTGCAACTTCAGCGGCGCCGCCAGTCGCAGTCCTTCAGCACTCGGCCCGGCCCTGGCCCGTCAGATCGCCAGCACCGTGCGTTGGGACGAATGCATGGACGCCATCGCCGAGCGCGGCGTGCGCTGCGTGCTGGAACCGGGCCCGGGCGCCACGCTGGCGGCGATGTGGCGGGAGCGGCACCCCGGCATACCGGCCCGCTCAGCGGATGAGTTCCGCAGCCCGGATGGGCTGGTGGCCTGGGTCCTGCAACAGCTCGTTTAGGCCAAGCTCACGCCGCCAACGCCATCGATGATGCTTGCGCCTCATCGACAGCCGCCGCCCCGGATCAGTTCGGCCCGGGCCCGGATGCGTTCGCGCTCAGCTTCATCCACGCGGGCCAGGCCACGCACCTGCAGCGCCAGGCGCGGATGGTCGGCGAATCGTGCTTCGTGGCGCATCAGGAAGTCCCAGTAAAGCGTCGTGAACGGGCAGGCACGCTCGCCGACCCGTTCCTCCGGCCGGTAGCGACACGTGCTGCACAGTGGACTCTGGCGCGCGATGTACTTGCCGCTGGCGATGTAGGGCTTGCTCGCCATGAGGCCGCCGTCGGCGTACTGGCTCATTCCCAGGGTGTTGGGCAGCTCCACCCACTCCACGGCGTCCACGTAGACGCTCAGGTACCAGGCGTGCACCTGGGCTGGCTCCACGCCGTAGAGCAGCGCGAACAGGCCCGTCACCATCAGGCGCTGAATGTGGTGAGCGTAGCCATGGGCGAGCGTCTGCGAGATGGCGTCGCTCAGACAGGCCATGTCGGTGTCGCCCGTCCAATACCAAGGCGGCAGATCATGGTGGGCACCCAGCGCGTTGCCGTCGGCGTAGGAGGGCATGCGCGTCCAATAGATGCCGCGCACATACTCGCGCCAGCCCAGGATCTGACGGATGAAACCCTCGCCGCTGGCGATGGGAACCCGGCCTGCACGCACCTCGGCCTCGGCGGCGGCTACCACCTCCTGCGGCGTCAGCAGCTTGAGGTTGAGCGCGGCCGAGAGTTGGGCGTGATACAGCCAGGGCTCGCCCGGCCAGACGGCATCCTGGTAAGGGCCAAAGAGCGGCAGCCGCTCACGAATGAAGGTGGCCAGCGCCTGCAGGGCCTGAGGTCGAGTCAGCGGCCAGGCGAAGCCGTCAAGCCGCCCAGGATGGTCGGCAAAGCGCTCGCGGACCAGCGCGATAACCTCGCGTGTAAGGGCATCGGGCTCGAAGCGCGGTGGCTGTGGCAGATCGAAGCCGGGGCCGTCAGGGCCGAAGGCCTCGCGGTTGTCAGCGTCGTAGTTCCATTCGCCGCCCAAAGGCCTGCCACCGTCCATGAGCACGCCGAAGCGCTGGCGCAGCTCGCGATAGAAGTACTCCATGCGCAGGCCCTTGCGCCCACGCGCATGGGCGGCGAACTCCTGGGGCGAGGTGTAGAAATGCCGGTCCTCCCTGATCTCTAGCGGCAGGCCGGCCTCGCTGGCCACTCCCTGCAGAGCCTGTAGGACGCGCCAGTCGCCGGGCCGCGTCAACACGAGGCGGCTCGGCCGCAGCTTGTCCAGGTCGGCGCGCAGTTGCGCGGCCAGGCTCTCGCGCGTGGCCGGATCGTCGAGGCGGCGGTAATGCAGCGGCCGGCCTGCGGCCCGCAGGCTTGCAGCGAAGTGCCGCATGGCCGCGAGGAAGACAGCAATGCGCGGCTGACTGCTCCAGACGTGGGTGGACTCCTCGGTCACTTCGGCCATCCAGCCGGCATCGAGGTCCGGGTCGAAGCCATCAAAGGCGGCAGCAGCAAGGTCCAGCTGATCGCCGAGCACCAGCACCAGATGGCGCAGTCTTTCAGCCATCGGCGCGCCCCGGCCCCGGCCTGTGGCGCCGGCAGCGCTCGCTGCAGTACTTCACGTCGTCCCAGTTGCGCGCCCAGGCCTTGCGCCAGGCCATCGGCCGGCCGCAGGCCTGGCAGGGCTTGCTGGGCAGATAGGATTTGTTGCCCTTGCTCACGGTGATCGGGTGGTGTCGCGGGGAAATTCCAGCGCTCGGATTCTCGGGCTCACCGCACAAGCAAGAAGCCCCTGCGGATCGCTGATCTGCAGGGGCTTTTCGACTGGTGGGCGGTGCAGGGTTCGAACCTGCGACCCCTGCCGTGTGAAGGCAGTGCTCTACCGCTGAGCTAACCGCCCGGATTCTGGCGTTGCGTTTTCAGGTTCACCAAAAAGGTTGGTGGGCGGTGCAGGGTTCGAACCTGCGACCCCTGCCGTGTGAAGGCAGTGCTCTACCGCTGAGCTAACCGCCCTGAAAAAACGCATCCGACTTCCGGGAAGCCCGCGATTATGCCACGGCTTTAACCGGCTCAAGGGAACGCCATTTGCAAGCGCCGCCGGCGGCCTTGTCCAGCTCTGTCAGCAGCTGGACGTGGGCGGCGCTCTCGGCTTCACTAGCGCGGAGGACCGGCAGCTCGAACCGGCTCAGGTCCATCGCCTCGAAAGCTGCGTGACCGTCGCCACCGGACTTGTCGCCATGGTCGTCCATCAGCAGCGCGTCCTGGCCGCGGGTCAGGCGGATGTAGACGTCGGCCAGCAGTTCTGCGTCCAGCAGCGCGCCGTGCAGCACGCGCTTGGTGTTGTCCACCTCCAGGCGACGGCACAACGCGTCCAGTGAGTTGGCCTTGCCGGGAAAGAGGTCGCGCGCCATCAGCAGCGTGTCGCGCACGCCGGCCACATGGTCGGTCAGCACGCCGCGCTTGAGGCGCTTGAGCTCGGCGTTGATGAAGCCGATGTCGAAGGGCGCGTTGTGGATGACGAGCTCGGCGCCGGCGAGGAAGGCCAGCAGTTGGTCGACGATCTCGGCGAACTTGGGCTTGTCCGACAGGAAGGCCTCTGTCAGTCCATGCACCTTGAGCGCGTCCTCGTGGCTGGCGCGCTCGGGGTTGATGTAGAGGTGAAGGTTGTTGCCGGTGAGCTGGCGGTTGACCATCTCGACGCAGCCGACCTCGATGATGCGGTCGCCCTTGTCGGCCTCCAGGCCGGTAGTTTCGGTGTCGAAGAAGATCTGCCTCATGCCGGCCTCCGGTCGCGTTTCGTGGCCCAGGCAAAGATGACAAGCCCGGCCAGGATCATCGGCAGGCTCAACCACTGGCCCTGGCTCCAGCTCAGCGCGCGCAGGCCGAGGAAGTCATCGGGCTCGCGAAAATACTCGGCCACGAAGCGCAGCGCGCCATAGCCCATCATGAAGACGCCTGAAATCTGGCCGGTCGCACGCGGGTTGCGGGCGTAGAACCACAGGATGATGAATAGCAGCAGGCCCTCGCCGGCAGCCTGGTAGAGCTGCGAAGGGTGGCGTGCGATGCCGCCGTCGTTGGCCTGGGGAAAGATCATGGCCCAGGGCAGGTCGGCCGGCGCCGGCCGCCCCCAGAGCTCGCCGTTGATGAAGTTGCCCAATCGCACTGCCATGATGCCGGTCGGCACACAGGGCGCGATCAGGTCCGAAACCTCGAAGAAGCCGCGCTGGCGCTGGCGCCCAAACAGCCACAGGCCCAGCAGGACGCCCAGCAGCCCGCCGTGGAAGGACATACCGCCCTTCCAGACGGCGAACACCTCCATCAGGTGGTCCACGTAGTAGTCGGGCTTGTAGAACAGGCAGTAGCCCAGCCGCCCGCCGAGCACGACCCCCAGCACCCCGTAGAACAGCACGTCGTCGACGTCCTGCTTGGTCCAGCCCACGGCGACGTGCTGGGGCAGCCGCACACGCCTGGACGCCAGCCACAGGAAGAGCCCGAAGGCGATCAGGTAGGTGATGCCGTACCAATGCACGGCCAGGGGGCCGATCTCGATGGCAATGGGATTGAACCGGGGATGAACCAGCATGGCTCAGAAGGAAGCGGAAGCGGCGCGCATCATAGCGAGCGCCCTCCTCCGCCGCCCTGCGGCCGTCAAGCGATCCCGGCCAGCAGCTTTCTGGCTTCCTCGATGTTGCGCGGGTTGGCGCGCTTGTTCTGCACAAAGCGCTCCAGTGCCGTCTTCGCGGCTGCCTTGTCGCCCTTGGCCAGCAGGGCCTGGCCCAACCGGTGGTCGATGGGCATGCGCTCCGCGCCTTCCAGCGGGCGGGCCCGCTCCAGCGACTTCACGGCCTCGTCAGGCTGGCCCAGCTCGGTCAGCACACGGCCCAGGCCGTAAGGGCCGGCGGCGTGGCCGGGATAGTCGCGCTGCAGCGCCTCAAAGATGCCACGGGCCTTGGGCAGGTTCTTCTGTTCCATGAACTCGAACCCGAGACGCGTCCACTGCCCGCGCAGCTCGCGTGCCACAGTATGGTCTTCGCCCGCCCTGGCGCTTGCCAGCTCGCGCTCGGCGCCGGCCCAGTCCTTGTCGTTCATCGCAAGCATGGCGCGCAGCACCTTGGCATGCTCGGGCTGGCGCGGCTGCACCTCGGCGGCCAACTCCTTGGCCTTGGGCACGCTGCCGCCGGCAAAGCCCGGCGCCATCAGGTAGAACTGGGTCAGGCCGCTGCGCGCCTCGAAGAGCAGCGGGTCCAGCTCGACAGCCTTGGCGAACTGCTCCTTGGTCTTGCTCGCCAGGCCCGGCATCTTGAAAACGCTGGCCGTCATGGCCTGCTGGCCGTAGACGCGGCCCAGCGCGTAGCTGCAGACGGCCTGCGGGCGCTTCTCGGTGCAGGCTTGCAGCGCCGGCAGCGCGGCTTCAAGGCGGGCGCCGTCATTGTCTTCCACCGCCGCCAGCGCCAGCGCCACGGCGGCCTGGTCGTCGTCGGGTTGGGTCTTGAAGCGTGCCTGGGCGGCACGGGCCAGATCGCCGGACTTGCCGGCGTCCAGCCAGGCCTGCCATTGCGGGTCCTTGAGCAGATCGGCCTGAGCGGCACCGGCCAGCAGGGCCAGGGCAAGAGGAAGCAAGCGAAGGTGCATGTGTGGGGTCTCCTGAAGGGCGTGCATTGAACGCGCCCGGCGCGCGCGCCGACGCCTGGGTTTTCCCGCTGTGACTTCAGGCATGGCGGGCCACGTGATCGACGAAACGCGCGACGACAGGCGGTGCGTCGTCGCGCCAGATCAGGCTGGTCTCGACCTCCGGGGCGCCGGCCATGGCCCGGTAGTCCACGCCTGCGCGCCGCAGGCCCTGCAAGCTGGCCGGCACCCACGCCACGCCGATGGCGGCCGACACGAGGTTGACGATGGTCTGCATCTGGATGGCCTCCTGGGCAACGCCTGCACCGCCATGGTGGGCGAGGATGGCGTCGAACAGCGAGGGCGCCACCTCGCGCGGGAAGATGACCAGCGGTGCGGCCAGGCATTGCGCGTCGCTGGGCACCTGATCGCTGCTGGGCAGGGCCAGCACCAGGGGTTCGATGCCGATGGACAGGCACTGGAAGCCTGCTGGTGCGCTGCCGGGCGTGTGAATGACGAAGCCGGCATCGATGCTGCCGGCAGCGAACTCGCGCAGCTGCACGTCCAGCGTCGCCTCGCGCAGCGCCAGCGCCACCTGCGGACAGTCCTCCCGGAAGGACCTCAGCCATTGCGGCAACCCGCCGAAGCCCACGGTGGACACGAAAGCCAGCCTCAGCCGTCCAGCCAGGCCGTCGGCCACCGCCCTCACCTCGGCCGGCAGCGCCGCCGCTTCCAGCAGCAGCTTCTGCGCCGACGCCTGCAGGGCCACACCGGCAGGCGTCAGGCGAACGCTGCGGCTGCTGCGCTCGAAGAGTTGCACGCCCAGCTGGGCCTCCAGCTTGCGCACGGCCTGGGTCAGCGGCGGCTGGCTCATGTGCAGGCGCTCGGCGGCACGGCCGAAGTGCAGCAGCTCGGCCACGGCGAGGAATTGCTGGAGAGGGCGTAGCTCGATCATTGATTCACAAAATATATCAATGGAGAGCAAACAATATATTTGAAAAGCATTGATGCCCGCGCCACACTGCCTGCTTCTCCAGGAGACCGCCATGAGCTTCAACCGCCGCAGCAAGAACATCACCGAGGGCGTGGCCCGCGCGCCCAACCGCTCCATGTACTACGGCATGGGCTACCAGGAGACTGATTTCGGTAAGCCCATGATCGGCATCGCCAACGGCCACTCGACGATCACGCCCTGCAACTCCGGCCTGCAAAAGCTTGCCGACGCGGCCGTCATCGGCCTGAAGGCCGCCGGCGCCAACGCGCAGCTGTTTGGCACGCCGACCATCTCCGACGGCATGGCCATGGGCACCGAGGGCATGAAGTACTCGCTCGTCTCGCGCGAGGTCATTGCCGACTGCGTGGAGACCTGCGTCGGCGGCCAGTGGCTGGACGGCGTCATGGTCATCGGCGGCTGCGACAAGAACATGCCCGGCGGCATGATGGGCATGCTGCGCTCCAACGTGCCGGCCATCTACATCTACGGCGGCACCATCAAGCCCGGCCACTACAAGGGCCAGGACCTCAACATCGTCAGCGTGTTCGAGGCCGTGGGGCAGTTCAGCGCCGGCAAGATGAGCGAGGAAGACTTCTGCCAGATCGAGAAGCGCGCTATCCCTGGCAGCGGCTCCTGCGGCGGCATGTACACGGCCAACACGATGAGCTCGGCCTTCGAGGCGCTGGGCATGAGCCTGCCCTACTCGTCCAGCATGTCCAATGTCGAGGACGAGGTGGTCGACAACGTCAAGCTGGCGGCCAACTGCCTGGTCGAGGCCGTCAAGGCCGACCTGAAGCCACGCGACATCGTCACCAAGAAGTCCATCGAGAACGCCGTCGCCGTCGTCATGGCCACGGGTGGCTCGACCAACGCCGTGCTGCACTTCCTGGCAATCGCCCACGCCGCCGAGGTGGACTGGACCATCGACGACTTCGAGCGCATGCGCAAGAAGATCCCCGTGCTGTGCGACCTCAAGCCCAGCGGCCAGTTCCTGGCCGTGGACTTGCACAAGGCCGGCGGCATTCCGGCCGTCATGAAGGAGCTGCTGAAGGCTGGCCTGCTGCACGGCGACTGCATCACCATCACCGGCAAGACGGTCGCCGAAAACCTGGCCGACGTGCCCGACCTGTCGCCCGAGCAGAAGGTGATTCGCCCGGTCTCGCAGCCCATCTACGCACAGGGCCACCTGGCTATCCTGAAGGGCAATCTGAGCCCCGAGGGCTGCGTGGCCAAGATCACCGGCCTGAAGAACCCCGTCATCACCGGCCCGGCGCGCGTCTTCGACGATGAGCAGTCGGCCCTGGCGGCCATCATGGCCGGGAAGATCCAGGCGGGCGACGTCATGGTGCTGCGCTACCTCGGCCCCAAGGGCGGTCCGGGCATGCCGGAAATGCTGGCCCCTACCGGCGCGCTGATCGGCCAGGGCCTGGGCGAGAGCGTGGGCCTGATCACCGATGGCCGCTTCTCCGGCGGCACCTGGGGCATGGTGGTCGGCCACGTGGCGCCCGAGGCCTACGAGGGTGGCGTCATCGCGCTGGTGCGGGAAGGCGACTCGATCACCATCGACGCCCACCAACTGCTGCTGAACCTCAACGTCGGCGAAGCCGAGTTGGCGAAACGCCGCGCAGACTGGGTGCAGCCGGCGCCGCGCTACACGCGCGGCGTGCTGGCCAAGTTCGCGAAGAACGCCTCCAGCGCCAGCTCGGGCGCGGTGCTGGACCGGTTCGAGTGACTTCGGGGCGCCCCTCGGCCGGCTAGGCCGGCCTGAGGCGGCTCAGCGCTTCTTCTTCGTGCCCGGCTTGAGCTGGCCCAGCCCTTCCATCAGCTGGTCGCGCCGTGCGGCCTTGCGCTCATCCAGCGTCTTCATCGCCTTGCGCTGGGTCATGCCCGAAGCGTCTGCCCAGGCCCACCAGACCGCGGCCAGCGCAAACGGCGACAGCACGATCACCCAGGCCCAGAAGTCGTCCTTGTGGAACTGCACCCAGCCGCCCAAACGCAACACAACCAAGAGCACGCCGACCAATACGAAACCCATGCGGGCTCTCCTTCAGGTATCTTTATGAACACTGTAGTCCAACGCCCCGAAAGGTAAGCATGAAGAATGTCCTGATCCTCAGCCTCGCCCTCATCGCGCCCGCCGCCTTCGCCAACCAGGAGCTGGCCCAGAAGAAGAACTGCATGGCCTGCCATGCGCTGGACAAGAAGCTCGTCGGCCCGGCCTACAAGGACGTGGCCGCCAAGTACGCGAAGGAGAAAGATGCCTACAAGAAGCTGGCCGACAAGATCGTCAAGGGCGGCTCCGGCGTCTGGGGCCCGGTCCCGATGCCGGCCAACACGCAAGTCAGCCCGGCCGAGGCGGAGACGCTGGCCAAGTGGGTGCTGACGGTCAAGTAAGAGCCCCCTCGCCCCTCCGAACAGGCCCTGCGGGGCCTGTTCGCATTTGCGCGACGCCTCCCTAGAACCCCGGGTCGGCCGCATGATCCGGCTTCACGGGACGGTCACGACGGCTTCCAAGAATCCACCACGCAGGCTGTTCTGCGCCCTGGATCCGGCCCCACCATGAAGCCCTCCCGTCACCTGCTCACCGCCATCGGCCTCGCCGCGGCCCTGTGCACCGCCGCCCACGCCGCCCCGTCGCTGGAAGGCTGGGCCCAGATGCCCGCCGCCACGTTCTCGGACGGCCCCACGTCCGGCCAGTTCGGCTTCACGAACGCGGCCAGCCCGGCCAACAACCCGCCCTACGTCAACCTGCAGCCGGTGCAGGGCTTCTCCGGCGTGCTGCAGGGCGCCGGCGGCAGCTACCGCTTCCTCGTCGACAACGGCTTCGGCAGCCAGGCCAACTCGGCCGATTCGCTGCTGCGCATGTATGCCATCCTGCCGGACTTCCGCACCACCACGGGCGGCACCGGCACCGTGTCGGCCGCCGACTGGAACACTGGCGCTGCCCGCGCCGCGTTCGACGCCAGCACCCGCATCACGCTGAGCGACCCCAACCGCCAGCTCGGCTTCGCCATCCAGGCCGACTACGCCCAGTACTACAACGGCAACGCCACGCGCAACCCGGCCGGCATCGCCGTGGACGCCGGCATCCGCACGGGCAAGCTGCTGACCGGCGCCGACCTCGACACCGAGAGCGTGCGCCAGGACAAGAACGGCAACCTGTGGTTCGGCGACGAGTTCGGCCCCTACCTCGTGAAGACCGATGCGACCGGCAGGGTGCTGGCCCGCGACGTCAGCCTGCCCGGCGTCTACGCGCCCGAGAACGCCTACCGCGGTGCGACGCCGGCCAACCTCGGCAGCTCGCGCGGCTTCGAAGGCATGGCCATCAACAAGGGCGGCGACCGCCTCTACACGCTGCTTGAAGGCACCGTGACCGGCGACGCGGCCAAGACGCTGCGCATCAACGAATTCAACATCGACACCAACCTCTACAGCACGTCGAGCTGGGTCTACAAGCTGGAGGCCGACGGCACCAACATCGGCGACATGACGGCGATCAACGACCACGAGTTCATCGTCATCGAGCGCAACGGCGCCACGGCCACCAGCGGCGGCACGCCGTTCAAGAAGCTGTTCAAGATCGACCTGAACAAGGTGGGCGCGGACGGCGCTGTGGAGAAGACCGAGTTGGTCGACCTCATGAACATCGCCGACCCCAACGACCTCAACGGCGACGGCAGCACCACCTTCACCTTCCCCTACGTGACCATCGAGAACGTGCACGTCATCGACGCTCACACGCTGCTGGTCGTCAACGACAACAACTTCCCCGGCGGCGGTGGACGTGCGCTGACCTCGGACGGCACGGAGTTCCTGAAGATCCATCTGGACCAGGCGCTCAACGTGTCGGCCGTACCCGAGCCCGGCAAGGTTGCGATGATGCTCGCGGGGCTGGGGCTGGTGGGTCTGTCGCTGCGCAAGCGCCAGCAGGGCTGAGCCGCACCGCTAACGAAAAGGCCGCCCCTGCGGGCGGCCTTTCTTCATGAGTGGCCGAAGCGTCAGTAGGCCTGCCCCAGCTGCTCCAGGATGGCCGGATTCTCCAGCGTGCTGGTGTCCTGCGTGACGCTCTCGCCCTTGGCCACCGAGCGCAGCAGGCGGCGCATGATCTTGCCGGAGCGGGTCTTGGGCAGGTTGTCGCCGAAGCGGATGTCCTTGGGCTTGGCGATGGGGCCGATCTCCTTGGCCACGTGGTCGCGCAGCTGCTTGGCGATGGCCTTGGCCTCGTCGCCGCTGGGGCGCGGGCGCTTCAGCACGACGAAGGCGCAGATGGCCTCGCCGGTGGTGTCGTCCGGACGGCCCACCACGGCGGCCTCGGCAACCAGTTCGGTGCAGCTCACCAGCGCCGACTCGATCTCCATCGTGCCCATGCGATGGCCCGACACGTTCAGCACGTCGTCGATGCGGCCGGTGATCGTGAAGTAGCCCGTCTCCGCGTCACGGATCGCCCCGTCCCCCGCCAGGTAGTAGCCCTTGAGCTCGGACGGGTAGTAGCTCTTCTTGAAGCGCTCGGGGTCGCCCCAGATCGTGCGGATCATGGACGGCCAGGGCTTCTTAACGACGAGGATGCCGCCCTGGCCGTTGGGCACGTCGTTGCCGGTCTCGTCGACGATGGCCGCCGTGATGCCTGGGAAAGGCAGCGTGCAGGAGCCGGGCACCAGCGTCGTCACGCCGGGCAGCGGCGTGATCATGTGGCCGCCGGTCTCGGTCTGCCAGAAGGTGTCGACGATGGGGCAGCGGCCGCCGCCCACATGCTGGTGGTACCACTCCCAGGCAGCCGGATTGATGGGCTCGCCCACCGAACCCAGCAGGCGCAGGCTGGACAGGTCGTAGCTCTTGGGGTGCACGGCGTCATTGCTCTCGGCCGCCTTGATCAGCGAGCGGATGGCCGTGGGCGCCGTGTAGAAAATCGTGACCTTGTGCTTCTGGATCATCTGCCAGAAGCGGCCGGCGTCCGGGTAGGTGGGCACGCCCTCGAAGACGATCTCGGTACCGCCAAGGGCCAGCGGGCCATAGGTGATGTAGCTGTGGCCGGTGACCCAGCCGATGTCGGCCGTGCACCAGAAGACGTCGTTGTCCTTCAGGTCGAAGGTCCACTTGGTGGTCAGCGCCGCGTGCAGCAGATAGCCGCCGCTGCTGTGCTGCACGCCCTTGGGCTTGCCGGTGGACCCGGAGGTGTAGAGCAGGAACAGCGGGTGCTCGGCCTCGACCCACTCGGGTGCGCAGGTGGTGGACTCGGCGGCCATCAACTCGTGCAGCCAGAGGTCGCGGCCGGCCACCCAGGCGATGTTGCCGCCGGTGCGCTTGTAGACGATGACGTCCTTCAGCGTGGGGCAGCTGTTGTCGGCCAGGGCCTCGTCGACGATGGCCTTCAGCGGCAGGGACTTGCCGCCGCGCTGCTGCTCGTCGGCGCAGATCAACGCCACGGCACCGGCGTCCTGCACGCGGTCGCGCAGGCTCTGCGCGGAGAAGCCGCCGAAGACGACGGAGTGCGTCGCGCCGATGCGGGCGCAGGCCTGCATGGCCACCACGCCCTCGACCGACATGGGCATATAGATGACGACGCGGTCGCCTTTCTTGATGCCGCGCGCCTTCAGCGCATTGGCCAGCTGGCTGACCTTGGCCAGCAGATCGGCGTAGCTGACCTGGGTGACGGTGCCATCGTCGGCTTCGAAGATCAGCGCCGTCTTGCTGCCCTTGCCAGCCTCGACATGACGGTCCAGGCAGTTGTAGGAGACGTTGAGCTTGCCGTCCTCGAACCACTTGAAGAAGGGCGCATCGCTCTCGTCGAGCGTCTTGGTGAACGGCGTCTGCCAGCTGATGAGCTCGCGAGCCAGGCGGCCCCAGTAGCCGGCGTAGTCCTTCTCGGCTTCGGCCACCAGCGCGGCATAGCCGGCTTCGCCCTTCACGTGGGCGTTGGCGACCCACTCGGGGCTGGGCGCGTAGGTGTTCAGCGTGCTCATGGCTTGTCTCCTGAAGTTGCTTGGCGCGGACTGTGCTTCGGCCGTCTGACGATGCCCTGACGCCGTGAAGTCATTCACGACACCTAGAATTTCGCTCAATTCTGCTCGGCCCCACCCCAATGCGCCCCGATCCCCAGCTCCGCCCCCTGCCCCGCCTGATCTTCGCCAGCCGCTGGCTGCAATTGCCGCTCTACCTCGGCCTGATCCTGGCGCAGGCGGTCTACGTCTACCAGTTCTGGACCGAGCTGGTGCACCTCATCGAGGCCGCTTTCGGCAATCAGCATGCGCTGGAGACGCTCGTCAAGAGCATCGGCTACAAGGGTGAGGCCGTGCCGAGCGCGCTGAATGAAACCGTGCTGATGCTGGTCGTGCTCGGCCTGATCGACGTGGTCATGATCTCCAACCTGTTGATCATGGTCATCGTCGGCGGCTACGAAACCTTCGTGTCGCGCATGGACCTGGAAGGCCACCCCGACCAGCCGGAATGGCTGAGCCACGTGAACGCGTCGGTGCTGAAGGTCAAGCTCGGCACGGCCATCATCGGCATCAGCTCCATCCACCTGCTGAAGACCTTCATCAACGCGGCCAACTACGAAGAGAAGACGCTGATGTACCAGACCATCATCCACGTCGCCTTCCTGTTGTCGGCCATGGCCATCGCCTACACCGACCGCCTGCTGCCGCAGCCCGCGCACCACGGCGACAGGCACTGAACCCCGGCTGGGGCGGCCCTGAGGCGCTTATCGCCCCACCATCTGCGCCGGCACCACCCAGCCATCGAATTCCTCGGCCGTCACATGCCCGAGCGCCAGCGCCGCCTCGCGCAGGCTCGTGCCTTCCAGGTGCGCCTTCTTGGCGATCTGCGCGGCCTTGTCGTAGCCGATGTGAGGGTTGAGTGCCGTCACCAGCATCAGTGAGCGCTCCACCAGCTCGGCGATGCGCGCCTCGTTCGGTTCGAGGCCCGCAGCGCAGTGCCGGTCGAAGCTGGCCATGCCATCCGCCAGCAGACGCACGCTCTGCAGGAAGTTGTGGATGACCATCGGCCGGAACACGTTCAGCTCGAAGTTGCCCGAGGCGCCACCGATGTTGATGGCCACGTCGTTGCCCATTACCTGGGCGGCCAGCATCGTCACCGCCTCGCTCTGAGTCGGGTTGACCTTGCCGGGCATGATGGACGAGCCTGGCTCGTTCTCCGGAATCCGGATCTCGCCGATGCCGCTGCGCGGGCCGCTGGCCAGCCAACGCACGTCGTTGGCGATCTTGGTCATGCTGGCAGCCAGCGTCTTCAGCGCGCCGTGGGCGTGGACGAGCGCGTCGCAGGAGGCCATGGCCTCGAACTTGTTCGGCGCCGTCACGAACGGCTGGCGCGTCAGCCGCGCCAGCTCTGCCGCGACCTGCTCCGCATAGCCCTTGGGGGCGTTCAGGCCCGTGCCGACAGCCGTGCCGCCCAAGGCCAGTTCGTGCAGATGCGGCAATGCAGCCAGCACATGGCGCTCCCCCTGGGCCAGTTGCGCAACCCAGCCCGAGATCTCCTGCCCGAGCGTCAGCGGTGTCGCGTCCTGCAGGTGGGTGCGGCCGATCTTGACGATGCCGTCGAAGGCCTCGGCCTTTTGCTGCAGCGTCGTGCGCAACGCGCGCAGCGACGGCAGCAGGCGCTCCTGCAGCGCCTGCAAGGCGGCCACGTGCATGGCGGTCGGGAAAACGTCGTTGCTGCTCTGGCTGCGGTTCACATCGTCGTTGGGATGCACGAGCCGGCCCTCGCCGCGCTCGCCGCCCAGCAGTTCGCTGGCGCGGTTGGCCAGCACCTCGTTGACGTTCATGTTCGTCTGCGTGCCCGAACCGGTCTGCCAGACGACCAGCGGGAACTCGTCCGGGTGCTGGCCGCCGATGACCTCGTCGGCGGCTGCCACGATGGCATCAGTCTTCGTCGCGTCCAGCAGACCCAGCGCGTGATTGACGACCGCCGATGCGCGCTTCACCCGCGCCAGCGCCCTGATCAGTTCCGGCGCCTGGCGTTCGCCGGAAATGTCGAAGTTCTGCAGCGAGCGCTGCGTCTGAGCGCCCCAAAGCCTGTCGGCCGGCACCTGCACCGGGCCGAAGGTGTCACGTTCGATGCGAACCATCATGAGAGTGCCTCCGGGAGATTAAAAACCATCATGGCCAAACCAGAAATTCACGGTTTGGCGCAGCGCACAGCAACCCATGCTGCACCGCGATATGCGCAATATGCAAAACAAGTCAATATCCGTTTGCGGGTGTCGAATCGATTTACAAACAAATGTAACAAATCATTATTTCAATCGCAAGCCATTGATTTAATTAAGAGATGAATACTGGCCCACAAATTGCTGTTGGGACGCCTCCCTCAACTCTTTCCAGCAGGAAACATTTAGTAATGACTTTCAAGAAATTTGCTGCCGTCGCTTCTCTCTCCTTGATGAGCATGGGCTCGGCAATCGCCGCCCCGGTCGTCTACAACCTCGCGCTGCCCAACATCTCGACGTTCGACAACGTCATCACGGGCACCGGCGCCGCGGTCTCGACGGCGCAAGTCACCAGCACCGATGTCTACAGCTACACCGACCTCAATGGCAACCCTGCCACGGTCACCGTCACGCGCACGTCGGGCGGCAGCGCCTCGCCGAACGTCGGCGTCTACAGCAGCGGCAGCCAGTCGCTGTCCGGCAATGCCTGGGACATCAGCCCGGGCTCGAACACCAGTGCCGGCGGCGGCGCAGGCGGCAAGGCCGACATCGCAGGCTTCTTCAGCGGCCTGACTTTCACTTTCTCGTCGCCAGTCAATGCCTTTGGCTTCGAGATCGGTGACTGGGGCACCTGCTGCATGACGAACACCCGTTCGGCTGCCGTGCAGGCCGACTATGGCGTGGCGGCAGCCGGCTCCGGCCTGTGGATCGCCTTCGACGGTGGCGCCGCAACCATGCCGGCCAACGCACTCAGCGCCGATGACAACCCCGGCTATGCCAACAACGGCTTCAGCTACACCAACTTCATTGGCGCCATCGATGCGTCGGGCACGTTCAGCAAGATCACGTTCTTCGGCGACGGCTTCGGTGAATACCTGGTCGCTGGCGGCACGCTGCGCTTCGCGTCCGTGGCCATCGGCTCCGTGGGCGGCACGCTTCCCGAGCCCGGCTCGGTCGCGCTGGTCGGCCTGGCCTTTGCCGCCGTCGCTGCCGCTCGGCGCCGCAAGAGCGCCTGAGATCGCGTCGGCGGTCCGTGCCCGGCACTGACGCAACGCTGATGCATGCAACAACACCCCGGCGGCGCAAGTCGCCGGGGTGTTGTTCTTGGCGACGCCGTCTGATGGCTCCACATGGGCCCGCGCAAAGCTTCCCGTCAGGAGCCCTGCGGGATAATCCCAAGGACACCACATTCAGCCCCCCGGACCCATGAGCACCACGATCAAGCACGACGACCTGGTGGACAGCATTGCAGCCGCCCTGCAGTACATCAGCTACTACCACCCGGCCGACTACATCGCCCACTTGGCCCGCGCCTACGAGAGCGAGGCCTCGCCCGCCGCCAAGGACGCGATCGCGCAGATCCTCACCAACAGCCGCATGTGCGCCGAAGGCAGGCGGCCCATCTGCCAGGACACCGGCATCGTCAACGTCTTCCTGAAGATCGGCATGGACGTGCGCTGGGAAGGCTTCAGCGGCAGCATAGAGGACGCCATCAACGAAGGTGTGCGTCGCGGCTATCTGAACCCCGACAACAAGCTGCGCGCCAGCGTGCTGGACGATCCCATCTTCGCCCGCAAGAACACCAAGGACAACACGCCCGCCGTCGTGCAGATGGAGGTGGTGCCCGGCAACACGGTGGACGTCATCGTCGCGGCCAAGGGCGGCGGCTCGGAAAACAAGAGCAAGGTCTACATGCTCAACCCCAGCGACGACATCGTCGACTGGGTGCTCAAGACCGTGCCCACCATGGGCGCAGGCTGGTGCCCGCCGGGCATGCTTGGCATCGGTGTCGGCGGCACGGCCGAGAAGGCCGCCCTGCTGGCCAAGCAGGCGCTGATGGAAGACATCGACATGTACGAGCTGCTGCAGCGCGGCCCGCAAAACAAGCTCGAAGAGCTGCGCATCGAGCTCTACGAGAAGGTCAACGCGCTGGGCATCGGCGCCCAGGGCCTGGGTGGCCTGACCACCGTGCTGGACGTGAAGATCAAGACCTTCCCGACCCACGCCGCCAGCAAGCCCATCGCCATGATCCCGAACTGCGCGGCCACCCGCCATGCGCACTTCGTGTTGGACGGCAGCGGCCCCAGCTACCTCGAAGCCCCGAGCCTGGACCTCTGGCCCGACGTGCACTGGGCGCCCGACTACAACAAGAGCAAGCGCGTGGACCTGAACACGCTGACGCCGGCCGAGGTGGCCAGCTGGAAGCCCGGCGACACGCTGCTGCTGAACGGCAAGATGCTGACCGGCCGCGACGCCGCCCACAAGCGCATCCAGGACATGCTGGCCAAGGGTGAGCCCTTGCCGGTGGATTTCACCAACCGTGTCATTTACTACGTCGGCCCCGTGGACCCGGTGCGCGACGAGGTCGTCGGCCCCGCTGGCCCGACGACGGCCACGCGCATGGACAAGTTCACCGACATGATGCTGGCCAAGACCGGCCTCATCGCCATGGTGGGCAAAGCCGAGCGTGGTCCGGTCGCCATTGAGTCCATCAAGAACCACAAGAGCGCCTACCTGATGGCGGTGGGCGGCGCGGCCTACCTCGTCAGCAAGGCCATCAAGGGCGCCAAGGTCGTGGGCTTCGCGGACCTGGGCATGGAAGCCATCTACGAATTCGACGTGGTGGACATGCCCGTTACCGTGGCCGTGGACGCCAGCGGCACCAGCGCCCACATCACCGGCCCGGCGGACTGGAAGCAGCGCATCGCCTCGGGCAAGCCGGTCGGCATCCCGGTTGCAACGGCCTGATCGGCGCCAGACCATGGCGGCGGCGGTTCATCGCGCGCCGCCTGCCGCGCCCAGGTTGAGCCACAGCTTCTGCACCAGATCGCCATGGCGGCGCTCGAAATCGCGCGTGACTATGAGATACAGCGCCGTGGTGTCGTAGAGCCGCGGCAGCGGCTCGATCTGGCCCGGCGGCAGCTTGGCGACCTGGGGCAGCGCTTCGTCCGTTAGCAGGATGGCGCCGACACGACCCTTGACCAGCTTGGCGATGAGCTGCTCGCTGGACATCGCCCGGTCGTCCAGTTTCACGCCCAGGCTCTCCAGCTTGCCGCCGTAAGCGAAGCCGAACCTCAGGCCCAGAGGCTGGTCGCCCAGGCCTGCGAGCTTCTGGCCGTCCCACTCGACCTGCGTCCCCACGCGCCGGAACACGACGACCTGGATGCGGCCCAAGCCTTGCTCGGCCAGCGGCTGGCCGTCGCGCATTGGATAGGCCAGCCAGGCCAGCCGCTCGGGTGAAAACACGCCGATCAACGCGTCGGCACGCGCCTGCCGGCTGTCCTGCAGGCAGCGCGCCCGCGGGGCGGCGTACTGCTCGATGGCCACATCCAGCCCCTTGGCGGCGCCCAGCACGCGCTGCTGGAACAGCCCGCTGCCATCCGGGCGGGTGTAGGCTCCGAAGGGCTGGTCGGACACGCACAGCCGCAATTTCGCCGGCGGCGCCGCCACACCGGCAACCTGCAGCGCAAGCAACCCGGCCAGCCACAGCGCACGCGATGCCGGCATGTCGTCTCCAGCGGTTGTTGTGCGACAGGACTATGCCCGCCGTCCGCTTCGGAAACAATGCGCCGGCTTCCTGCCTGACAACGCCCGCCCCATGATTCAAGTCCGAGCCATCCACGCCTCCGATCGCGCCGCCTGGCAACCTCTCTGGGACGGCTACAACGCCTTCTATGGCCGCACCGGCGAAACGGCCCTGCCCGCACCGGTCACCGAGTCGACCTGGGCACGCTTCTTCGAGGCCGCCGAGCCGGTGCACGCCCTCGTAGCCGTGAACGAGCAGGGCACCCTGCTCGGCCTCGCCCACTACCTCTACCACCGCAGCACGACGCGCATCGAGCCGACCTGCTATCTGCAAGACCTCTTCACCGCGCCCGAGGCCCGGGGCCGCGGTATCGGCCGGGCCTTGATAGAAGTCGTCTACGCCGCGGCCCGCGAAGCCGGCGTGAAGCGCGTCTACTGGCAGACACACACCACCAATGCCGCCGGCCGCGCGCTGTACGACCAGGTCGCGCAGCACCTGGGCTTCATCGTCTATGCCCATGACGTCATCTGACCGCACCCGGAGAGCCCCAATGCGCCTGCTCTGCTTCAGCTTCCTCCTGCTCGCCTTGGCGACTACCGCGCAAGCCCAGACGCCGACAGCCACCTGCACGCTGGCGCAGGTCAACGGCGAGATGCGGGATCTGGTCTCTGGCGGCCACAAGCGCGTCTACCGCCTCTTCGTGCCAGCCACCACCGCAGGCCAAACGCGGCTGCCCCTGGTGCTGGACCTGCACGGCACCGGGGGCAACACCGCCGGCCGCGCCAGGGAGAGCGCCTTCGAGACCCTGGCCGCCCGCGAGGGCTTCGCCGTCGCCACGCTGCAGGCCGAGGACTCGCGCTGGAATGCGCCCGTGTTCACCCCGCGCGCCGACGACGTGCAGTACGTGTCGGACGTCATCGACGACATCGCCGTCCGCAGTTGCATCGACCCGGCGCGCGTGCATGCCACCGGCTTCTCCGGCGGCGGCCGCATGTCCTCGCTGCTGGGCTGCCGGCTGAACGACCGCATCGCGGCCATCGCGCCGGTGGGCGGGCTGCGCTGGTTCGGCCCCTGCGGCGGGCGCGCGGTGCCGGTGCTCGCGGTACACGGCCTGACCGACTTCACCAACCCCTACGAAGGTCATGCCGACCGCGGCGGCGAGTGGGTCGAGAGCGTGCCCGAAGCCCTGGCCGGCTGGGCGGCCCACAACCGCTGCCAGCAGAAACTGGTGCAGGACAGGCAGCCTGGCCCGCGCCAGACGCTGCGCTACGCCGGTTGTGAAGGCAATGCAGAGGTCCAGCTGATCCGCATCGACGGCATGGGCCACATCTGGCCCCGTGCCGAGATCGACGCGACTGAGGCGATCTGGGCCTTTTTCAAAGCCCACCCGCGCCGGTAGGTCCTCGCGTGCGGTTCAGCCGCGGCGCCGGCGCACGGCTGCCAATGCGGCCAGCGCCAAGCCGCTCAAGGCCAGGCTGGCTGGCTCGGGCAGCGCGACGGTGCCGATGCTGACTTCGTCGACGACGGGCGCGTCAAGCGCCGCGGCGGCCTGGAAATCGGCGGCCGTGGCGATGAAGCCGCCGCTGGTCGGGTCGATCCTGCCCAGCGTCGTCAGCAACGTGTGCGTCGCGTCCAGCTGGCCGCCGAAGCGTGCCCACAGCCCGAGATAGGACTCGACGAAGTAGTAGCGCCCCGCCTCCATCGTGATGTCGAGATAGGTCGTGTCGCCCGACGCCAGGATGCCGCTCTCCTCGGACAGGCCCTCCAGCCGGTAGTCGGCACGCGACGCGGCCTGGCTCCAGTAGCCGGTGGACTGGGGTTCGAGGCCCAGGTCGTAGTCGTAGACGAAGCTGGCCGCCGACAGCGAGAACACGGTCAGCCGGGTCTTGGCATAGGTGGTCGGGTCGGTGATGAGCCCGCCAGGGTTGGGCAGGCTGATGTCGGTGCCCGGCGGCACGTTCGAGGTGAAGTCCAGGTGGTTCTGGATGGTGCGGTGCTCGCCGGTCGTGCCGGTGAACAGAAAGCTCTGCAATCCCAGCGAGTGCCCGGACACACGCGAATAGCTGGTGCCCGAGAACGCGCCCTGCTTGAGGATGAGGGTGCCGGCAGCGCCCGAGGCGTCGATGCTGGAGCGCGTGGCCTGGCCGCCGGCAATGCCCAGCGGGTTGGTCGCCGCCACGGCGGCGGTGAAGCCGCCGGACACGTTCTGCTGCTGGATCTCGACGATCGTCGCCCCGAAGTTCCCGTTGACCTCGCATTTGTCGGGCGTCGTCGCGCCGGCCGTGCGTGCGCCCGCGCTGCGGCAGTCACGCACATAGCTGGCCGCGTAGGCAGCGTTGGAGATGCTGACCGGCACGGCCAGCACCGGCAGGACCATGCCCGCCAAGCCGAGCAGCAAGATGCCGCGGACGAGTTTTTGCCTGATCTGCATGGCGCCTCCTGTAAGGATGTGCACCGGATGATGGCCGGCGTGTCCGCGCGGCGAATCCCCATGCTTGCGGGGCCGGGACAACGCCTAGAGCCGGCCTCCCGCGGCCTGCACAATCGCCGGATGCCGTTTTCGGAGATGCCCATGCCCCAGATCCGCGCCTACGCCGCCCACAGCGCCGGCGGCCCGCTGCAGCCCTTCGAGTTCGACCCCGGCCCGCTGGGCGAGGAGGACGTCGAGATCACCGTCGAGCACTGCGGCATCTGCCACTCCGACCTCGCCATGATCGACAGCGAATGGTTCCCGGCCAGCTATCCCGTCGTGCCGGGCCACGAGGTGGTCGGCCGCATCACCGCCTTGGGCCCGCGCGCCAGGGGGCGGCAGATCGGCCAACGCGTCGGCGTGGGCTGGCACACAGGCAGCTGCAGCCATTGCAATCTCTGCCTCGGTGGCGAACAGCATCTGTGCGCCAAGCGCCAGCCGACGCTCATCGGCCGCCACGGCGGCTTCGCCGACCGGCTGCGCTCGCACTGGAGCTGGGCGATCCCGCTGCCCGACGCGCTGGACCCGGCCGCTGCCGGCCCGCTGATGTGCGGCGGCGGCACGGTCTTCCTGCCCTTCGTGCTGCACGCCATCAAGCCGACCGATCGCGTCGGCGTCGTCGGCATCGGTGGTCTGGGCCACCTGGCCGTCAAGTTCGCACGCGCCTGGGGCTGCGAGGTGACGGCGTTCACGTCATCCGCCAGCAAGCGCGACGAGGCGCTGGCGCTGGGCGCGCACAAGACGCTGTCCAGCGTCGACAAGGCCGAATTGAAGGCCGCTGCCGGCACGCTGGACTTCATGCTCATCACCGTCGGTGCCGCGCTGAACTGGGACGCGCTGCTGGCCACGCTGGCGCCCAAGGGCCGCATGCACCTGGTGGGCGTCGTCACCGACGCAATGGCGCTGAAGAGTGGCGGCCTGCTGGGCTGGCAGAAAGGTCTCTCGGCCTCGCCCACGCCGCCGCCGTCGGTGCTGGCGACGATGCTGGAGTTCTCGGCCCGCCACCAGATCCTGCCGCAGGTGGAGCGCTTCCCGATGAGCCGCGTCAACGACGCGCTGGACCACCTGCGCTCGGGCAAGGCCCGCTACAGGGTCGTGCTGGACGCCGACTTCGTCGGCTGACGCTGCACCTGCTGCGGGTAGGGAATCTCCACGCCCAGGCGCTGCAGCGTGTGCAGCACGGCGAGGTTGACGTCCGAACGCACGCCGCCGCTGCCGTTCTCGGGATCGCCGATCCAGAAGTAGACCGTCAGCTCCAGGCCGCTATCGGCGAAGCGGCTCAGCTGCACGGACGGCCCGGGGTCCGGGAGCACGCGCGGCACGTCGGCCAGGGCGGTGGTCAGCGCCTTCATGACGGCATCCACGTCGCAGTCATAGTCCACCTGCACCACGGTCGACAGCAACACGCGCGGGTCGGCCAGCGAGGAGTTCTCGACGCGCTGCGTGATGAGGATCTCGTTGGGCACGATGGCTTCCTTGCCACCCAGCGAGCGGATCACCGTGTAGCGCGTCTTGATGTCGGTCACGCGGCCCTCGAAGCCGTCGACCTTGACCATGTCGCCGATGCGCAAGCTGCGCTCGGCCAGGATGACGAAGCCGCTGACGTAGTTGGCCGCCAGCTTCTGCAGGCCGAAGCCCAGGCCCACGCCGAGCGCGCCGCCCAACACGCCCAGCGCCGTCAGGTCGATGCCGGCGGCCGACAGCGCGAACAGCAGGCCGACGAAGAGCAGCAGCGCCCGGATGGCACTGGCGGCGATCTTGCGCATGGACAGGTCCATGGACTCGCGCCGCAGCAGCCTGGACTCGATGGCCGCCGAGATCCACAAGGCCACCACCAGCACCAGAGCCGCCGTCAGTCCGCCCTCGATGAGGTTGCGCAGCGTCAGCTTGACCGTGCCGAACTTCCAGCCGATGTCGTCCAGCTCGTCCAGGATGACGGGCAGCAGGCCGGTCACCCACAGCACCGCGCCCAGCCAGGCCACCCAGGAGCCGCTGCGCTCGACGAGGCGGATGGGTGCCGAGTTGGGCCAGGCCGCCACCAGCACGCGGGCGATGACACGGATGACGGCCAGCGACACCAGCACCGGCAGCGCCAGCCTGAAGAGAGCCGGCGCAAGCCCCCACAGCGGCAGCAGGCGGCGCGCGCCAAAGGCCAGCGCCAGCGCCAGCAGTGGGAACAGCGCCCCGTCGATGACGCGCTCGCCGAACAGCACGCTGTTGTCGCGCTTGATTGCCTTGCGGGCCAGCGCCCAGCCGAACATGGCCGCGGCCAGCAGGCAGCCCGTCAGCAGCGTCCACTCGGCCAGCGCGTCGGCGCTGAAGACACGGGCCAGCAGGGCCTGCAGTTCGGCCAGGCTCAGAGGTTGGTGCATTGAATTCATGTCGGGCCCGCACCCGGTGCAGGCACCGGGCGATGGTCAGGGAAAAGCATCACAGATCGGCCAGCGCCCGCAGGTGCACGCCCACGCTGCGCGCCAGCGCATGCAGGTTGTACCCGCCCTCCAGCACCGAGACGATGCGGCCCTTGGCATGGCGCGCGGCGACGTCCTTGATCTTCAGCGTGATCCACTCGTAGTCGGCCTCCACCAGCCCGAGCTGGCCGAGGTCATCGTCGCGGTGGGCGTCGAAGCCGGCCGAGACGAAGATCATCTGCGGCTTGAAGCGCTCCAGCGCCGGCAGCCACATCGCCTCGACGATCTCGCGCACCTCGCCGCCCCGCGTGTACGGGGGCAGCGGCACGTTGACCATGTTGGTGCCCTTGGGCACGGCGCCGCTGTAGGGGTAGAGCGGGTCCTGGAACAGGCTGACCATCAGCACGCGGTCGTCGCCGGCAATGATGTCCTCGGTGCCGTTGCCGTGGTGGACGTCGAAGTCCACGATGGCCACGCGCTTGAGGCCGCGCCGGTCCAGCGCGTGGCGGGCCGCGATGGCCACGTTGTTGAAGAAGCAGAAGCCCATGCTCTGGTCGCGCGTGGCATGGTGGCCGGGCGGGCGCACCGAGCAGAAGGCATTGTCGGCGCGGCCGTCGATGACGAGGTCCGTGGCCTGCACCGCAGCGCCGGCGGCATGCAGCGCGGCGGACCAGGTGTGGGCGTTGGCCGAGGTGTCGGGGTCCACCGCGCAGCGCCCGCCTTTCTCGGCGCATTCACGCAGCATCATGCCGATCTCGGCGACATAGCCGTGGGTGTGGGCCAGCTCCACGTCCTTCAGGTCGACCGGCCGGGCATCGACGTATTCCAGCGCCTGATTCAGGCCGGAGCCGATCAGCCAGTCGTCGATGGCGGCCAGGCGCTCGGGGCATTCGGGGTGGCCGTCGCCCATGTCGTGGCGGCGGCACTCGGGGGGATTGAAATACGCGGTCGGCATGGAATGCTTGTCTCTTGATATGGTGCAGTTCATGACGCAAGCCCCATCACGAACCCTGGCAGCACAACTGCTGGCGCTGCAAAACCAGATTAGCACGGTCATCAAGGGCAAGCCGGCCCAGATCGCCGATTCCCTGGCCTGCCTGATCGCCGGCGGCCATCTGCTCATCGAGGACCTGCCCGGCGTCGGCAAGACGACGCTGGCGCATGCGCTGGCGATCTCCCTGGGCCTGAAGTTCTCTCGCCTGCAGTTCACGGCCGACCTGCTGCCCAGCGATCTGCTGGGCGTGTCCGTCTACGAGCGCGAGAAGAACGGCTTCGCCTTCCACCCCGGCCCGGTGTTCGCCCAGGTGCTGCTGGCCGACGAGATCAACCGCGCCGGCCCCAAGACGCAGAGCGCGCTGCTGGAGGCGATGGAGGAGCACCAGGTCAGCATCGAGGGCGTCAGCCACCCGCTGCCCGAGCCCTTCTTCGTCATCGCGACACAGAACCCCAGCGAGCAGCTCGGCACCTTCCCGCTTCCGGAGTCGCAGCTGGACCGCTTCCTGATGTGCATCTCGCTGGGCTACCCCGACGCCGCAGCCGAGCGCGAACTGCTGATGGGCGAGGACAGCCGCGAGCTGCTGAAGGCGCTGCGGCCCATCATGACGCCGGCCGAGCTGGTCCAGGCGCAGGCCGCGGTCAAGGCCATCCACGCCGCACCGCCGCTGCTGGACTACCTGCAGGCGCTGATCGCGGCCACGCGCTCCGGCCAGTGGTTCGTCGAAGGCCTGTCGCCACGCGCCGGCCTGGCCGTGCTGCGGGCCGCCCGGGCTCGTGCGCTGCTGCAGGGGCGCGACTACGCCTCGCCCGACGACGTGCAGGCCATCCTGCCACAGACCATTGCCCACCGCCTGCAGCCGCGTGCCGGCGCAGGGCGTGGCGCACGCGAGCAGGTGCGCGCCATGATCGAGGCGATACCTCTTCCATGATCCTGGCCGTACGCCAGCGCTGGCAAGCTTGGTGGCAGGCCCGCCAGCCCGTGGCCGACACCCACCAGACGACGCAGCGCAACGTCTACATCGTGCCCACCTGGGCCGGCGTGGCCTTCTGCGGCACGCTGGGCGTGCTGCTGCTGGCCAGCATCAACGAACAGCTCAGTCTGGGCTATGCACTGACGTTCGCACTCACAGGCGCGGGCCTGGCGTCAATGCACACGACGCACGCCAACCTGCGCGGGCTGCAGATGGACCTGAAAGCGCCCGACGGCGTGCATGCCGGCAGCGAGTACGCGCTGGAGCTGCGCCTGCACAACCCGGGCAGCGCGCGCTTCGGCATCGCCGTCAGCGCCCAGCTCGACAGCGGCGCCACCGAGCCCGCCTGGGTCGACGTGCCGGCCCTGGGCCACGCGGTGGTGCAGTTGCGCCTGCCGGCCGTGGCGCGCGGCCTGCGCCCCCTGCCCCGCCTCATCGTCACGACGCGCTTCCCGCTCGGCTTCTTCCGCGCCTGGAGCTACTGGCGGCCGGCGGCCAGGGTCTGGGTCTACCCGCGCGCCGAAGACGTGCCGTCCCCCTTCCCCGTGCAGGCCGAGGCCGGCGCGGGCGAGGCCGCCTCCGCGCGGCAGGCCGCCCACGGGACCGACTTCTCCGGCGTGCGCAGCTACCGCCGTGGCGACTCGATGAAGCAGATCCTTTGGCGCAAGTCCGCCCTCGCACTGGATCAGGGCCTGCCGCTGTGGGTGCGCGAGACCGAGGCACCGCTGGCCCAGGACCTGTGGCTGGACTGGCGCGACACCCAGGGCCGCGACGTCGAGGCGCGGCTGTCCCGCCTGACCGCCTGGGTGCTGGCCGCCGAGCGCCTGGGCCAGCCCTACGGTCTGCGCCTTGCCGGCCGGGAGATCGCGCCTTCGCTGGGCTCGGCGCATCGCGTGGCCTGCCTGCAAGCCCTTGCGGGGTACGGCGCATGAGTGCCCTCAGCAGCGGCTGGAACCGGCTGCCGCGCGACACCCGCGACAGCTTCTTTCTGCTTGGCGTCATCACCGCCGTCATCGCGCCCCACGCCGAGCACCTGCCCTGGTGGAGCACGGCGCTGACCGCCGTCGTGCTCGGCTGGCGCGCGCTGCTGGCCTGGCGCCAGCGCCCCCTGCCCAGCCGCTGGTGGCTGGGCGCCGTCATCCTTGTCTACGCGGGCATGACCTGGCTGAGCTTTCGCACGCTGATCGGCCGCGAGGCAGGCATCACACTGCTCGTCATGCTGATGGCGCTGAAGACGCTGGAGCTGCGCGCACGGCGCGACGCCTTCGTCGTCTTCTTCCTCGGTTTCTTCCTCGTGCTGACGCAGTTCCTGTACTCGCAGTCGTTGCTGATGGCCGTCTGGTCGCTGCTGTCGCTGTGGGGTCTGCTGGCGGCCGTCGTGCTGGCGCAGATGCCCTCCACCGACGCCCAAGGGCTGCCCAGCATCACCATTGCCGCCCGCCGCGCCGCCAGCACGACGGCGCTCGGCCTGCCGGTCATGGTGCTGCTCTTCGTGCTGTTCCCGCGCATCGCGCCGCTGTGGGGAGTGCCCACCGAGGCCATCGGCAGGACCGGCCTGTCCAACCAGCTCGAATTCGGCGCGATGAACGAGATCGCCAACGACGAGAGCATCGCCATGCGGCTGAAGTTCGACGGCCCGCCGCCACCGCCCGATCAGCGCTATTTCCGCGGCCCGGTGCTGACCCGCTTCGACGGCAAGACCTGGCGCGCGGCCGACACCCGCCTCAGCCAGAGCTGGCTGCGCGGCCGCGACGAGCTGGTCACCACCGGCCCGGCCCTGCGCTACGAGATGACACTGGAGCCGCTGCGCATCCCGGTGCTGCCGCTGCTGGAGATGAGCCCGGGCGCCGTCGGCAGCGAGCTGGCCCTGACCGATCTCGTGCTCACCCGCGGCCCGGAGCTGCAATGGGTGTCGCCGCGGCCCATCACGGAGCGGATGCGCTTCAGCACCAGCGCCCACCTGGCCTGGCAGGCCGGCGAACACCGCAACCGGCTGCAGCTCGCCACCGACCTCGACCTGCCCGCCGGCGGCAACCCGCGCACGCGGGCCTGGGCCACGGCGCTGGCCGCCCAGCCACGCTTTGCCGGCCTCGCGCCGGGCCCGCGCGCGCAGGCCCTCGCCGCGGCCCTGCTCGAGCATGTGCGCAGCCAGGACTTCACCTATACCCTGACCCCCGGCCGCTATGGCGAGGAGTCGCCCCACGTCATCGACGAGTTCTGGCTGGACCGGCGCCTGGGCTTCTGCGAGCACTTCGCCTCGGCCTTCGTCGTGCTGATGCGCGCCATGGACGTGCCGGCCCGCATCGTCACCGGCTTTCAGGGCTGGGACGCCGAGCCCCAGGACGGCTACCACGTCGTCCGCAACGCCAACGCCCACGCCTGGGCCGAGTACTGGGTGGAGGGCCAGGGCTGGGTGCGCAGCGACCCGACAGCCGCCGTCGCGCCCAACCGCGTGACCCAGGGCCTGGCGCTGCGGCCCGAGCCGGGCGTGCTGGGCCAGCTCAACCCGACGCTGTGGCGGGCCGTGCGCAACGGCTGGGAGACGCTGAACAACCGCTGGCAGCAACTGGTGCTGAACTACTCGCGCCAGAACCAGTTCGACCTGCTGAAGAACCTGGGCTTCAGCCAGCCCGACTGGACGGCGCTGGGCCAGGCCCTGGCGGGCGTCATTCTGGCGCTGGCCGTTACCGGCGCGGCCTGGATACGCTGGAGCAGCCGACCGCACGACGCCTGGAGCCGCCAGCGCACGCGCATCGCCGCCCTGCTCGGCCGCGCCGGCGTCACCGTGCCGGCGCACGAAAGCCCGGCCGCCTGGGCCCGCACGCTGCGCCGCCAGCTGGGCCAGAAGGCCGAGCCTGCCGCGCAGTGGCTGGAGAAGCTGGAGCGGTCGCGCTACGCGGCCGACGCGCCCGCGCCGACCTGGGGCGAATTCCGCACAGCCGCACGTATGCTGCGCGCGTGAAGTCTCGAATCCTGCCCCTGCTGGCCGGCCTGCTGCTGGCTTTCTCCGCCCAGGCCAAACCCCACCGCGCCAAGCCCTCGCCGACGCCCGAACCCCTCGGCGCCCGCCCCGCCCTCGTCGCCTTTGCCGACGAGCTCGCCACCGCGCAGGGCTGGGACGCCGCCGCACTTCGGGAGCAGCTCGCCCAGGCACTGGACCTGCCACGTGTGAAGCAGCTCATACTGCCCGCGAAGACCGGCACGGCCAAAGACTGGGCTGCCTACCGCGACCGCTTCATCGAGCCCAGGCGCGTGGAGGCCGGAGCGGCATTCTGGGCCGAGCACGAGGTGGCACTGGCCCGGGCCGAGAGCACCTATGGCGTGCCCGCTGCGGTCATCGTCGGCATCATCGGCGTCGAGACCTTCTACGGCCGCATCGCCGGCGGCTTCAAAGTGCTGGACGCGCTGGCCACGCTGGCCTTCGACTTCCCCGCCGAGCACCCGCGCGCGGCCGACCGCCAGGCCTTCTTCCGCAACGAGCTGGCCGAGTTCCTCAAGCTCTGCCGCGAGAACGGCCTGAATGCCGCCGAGGTGCGCGGCAGCTACGCCGGCGCTTTGGGCTGGCCGCAGTTCATGCCGGGCAGCTGGCGCCAGCATGCGGTGGACTTCGATGGCGACGGCCGCGTCGACCTCATCGCCAGCCCTGTGGACGCCATCGGCAGCGTGGCCCACTACCTGTCGGAATACGGCTGGAAGCCCGGGCAGGCGACCCACTACAGCGTCAGGCTGCCCACCGACCGCCGCGAGCGGGCCCGCCTGCTGGCGCCGGACATCAAGCCCAGCTTCAGCGCCGCCGACCTCAGCGCCGCCGGCGCCCTGCCCTCGGAAGCCGCCCGCGAGCACGACGGCCCCATGGCCGTCATCGAGCTGCAGAACGGCCCAAAGAAGCCGACCACCGTGCTGCTGGGCACGCAGAACTTCTGGGTCGTCACGCGCTACAACTGGTCGGCCTACTACGCACTGGCCGTCATCGAGCTGGGCGAGGCCGTGGCCAGGGCCCGCGGGGCCACGGCTCAGTAAACGCTGCCGCCGTTCTGGCTGGACGTCAGAACGCCCGACTCGACGGACAGCGAATAGGGCGATACGGGCGACCAGGTGGTCAGGTCGTAGCTCTGTCCGTCAGTTCGCTTCTCGACCTGCACGCTGCGGTAGGTCAACGGTGTCTTGGCCTTCACTGTCGTCGGCGCGATGGTCGGACGCAGGAAATAGGCCCGTCCGCTTCCCGCGACGAGCGGATTGCCCATCACGGTGCCGATGCCGTTGTCGATGACGACGGCCGTGTGCTCGTCCACACCGATGCCGCGCACGTCGGTATCGCCAATCACCCAATGGTCCTTCTCGATGCGGGCCATGAAGGTGACGAGGCGCCCCATGCGGTCGCGTGCGACGAGATGGGTGTCGGTGATGACGTTGGTCATCCAGGGCAGGCTGTTCAGCAGGCTCCGGTCCAGCGTGACATTCCTGTTGTACGGGTCGGTCATCGCCTCGCTCGAGGTGACGGACTTGCTGAGCGCCGCGTAGTCGAACTGCCCCAGCACGGCCAGGCCGGCGCTGTTGCCGCCGAGGGGCACGTTGCGCAGCGCCACCGCGTCCTTCATGGCGGCCTCCAGCGGCGTGCCGGCCCACAGGGCGACATAGGTGGACTGGTCACCGCCAGCGATGAAGATCAGCTCGGCCTTTCCGACCAGATCCACCACGGCCTGGGCCGCGGCGCCCGCGCGGGTCTTGATGACGATGGACGAGACAGAATTGACGCCGCCGGGCACCAGGCCCGTCAGGTAGGCGTTGTAGTCGTCGGCGCCCGAGGTGCGCACGATGACCGCGTCCACGCCCTGGGTCGAAGCGCCCCGGCCCTTGGCGATCATGGCGCGGAAGGCAGCGTCGATGTCGCTGGCGCCCCCCATCAGCACCAGCATCGGCGAGCTCGGAAGCGGCGGCTGGGAGTCGTTCGTGCTGCCCGTGATGTAGACGTCGTAGTCCTTGGTGCTGAGCGTCGGCTTGGCGCCGCTGCCTCTGCCATCCGTACCGGCCCAGGCGCTGCCGCTGGCCAGCCCCAGCGACAACAGGCCGAGCAGCAACAGGCGGCGGCCCAAGGACAGAGATTTATGCGCAGTCATGAACGGCTCCAGGATGAGAATTGAGCGAGTCTAGGCCGGCAGCCGGCTCAGAACTCCCCCCTTCTTCCGGGGAGGTGTCACCTGGCAGCGGCGGACCCGCCGAGCCGCCCGGCAGCCAGCCGGTATCGCGCCAGAAGCGCGGCGCGCGTTTGCGCTCGCAGACGGCCAGCCCCGGCGGGTCCTCGCTGCGCCAGCGCCAGGCATCTGCGACCTGTCGCGGATGTGGAAGATGTGGTGCGAGCAGGCTGGCCTTGAAGGCAACTTCGACAGCCACTCAGGCCGCAAGACCTTCGGCTACATCAACCGGATGGAGCGCAAGGTTCCGTTGGAAGTTCTGCAGACGGCGTACGGGCATGCATCGGGGTCAACCACCCTCAGGCGTTCGCAGCGATGCAGCAGCGCCAGGCCAGCTAGCCAGGCCAGGCCCGCCACCACCACCTCCCAAGCGCCCCAACGCCGCTGGGTCAATGCCCCTCCCCACCCCCGCTCGCCGGGGGGCGGGGTGTAGCATGCCGGCGTTTTTTGCTCGCGCCACCGCGCTTCCCCGTATGAGCTCCTCCGCCATCCAAGCCAAGCTCGCCGAACTCGGCATCACCCTGCCTCCCGTGGCTGTTCCGGCCGCGGCCTATCTGCCCTTCATGCGCACGGGCAACCTGCTGTTCCTCTCGGGCCACATCGCCAAGAAGGACGGCAAGCCCTGGGTCGGCCAGCTCGGCAAGGACACGGACACCGCCACCGGCCAGGCCGCCGCGCGCGCCGTCGCCATCGACCTGCTCGGCACGCTGCAGGCCGCCACGGGCGACCTCTCCAAGGTGCGCATCGTCAAGGTCATGAGCCTGGTGAACAGCACGCCCGACTTCACCGAGCAGCACCTCGTCACCAACGGCTGCTCCGAGCTGCTGGCCAGCGTGCTGGGAGATGCCGGCAAGCATGCGCGCAGCGCCTTCGGCGTGGCCCAGATCCCGCTGGGCGCCTGCGTCGAGATCGAGCTCATCGCCGAGATCGCCGACTGATGTTCATCCAGCCTTCCAAGCTGCCGGCCCGCGCGCTGGCCGGCATGGCTGCGGCGAGCTTCGCCGCTGTCGGCATCGCACTCGTCGCCCAGCACCAGTTCGGCGTCAAGCCCTGCCCGTGGTGCGTGCTGCAGCGGGGCATCTTCCTGGCTGTCGGCACGTTCTCGCTGCTGGGCTGGCTGGCGCGGGGCTGGCGCTCGCTGCGCCAGGCGGCGCTGGTCGTCGTGCTGCTGCTGTGCGCGGCCGGGCTGACGGCTGCAGTCTTCCAGCACGAGGTGGCATCGCAGAGCGCCACCTGCGCGATGGGCCTGGCCGACAAGATCCTCACGGCCCTCAATCTCGAGGAGCTGTGGCCGCCGGTCTTCATGGTCACGGCCAACTGCGCCGAGGCCGCGGCCTACCGGCTGATCGGCCTGCCCTACGAGATCTGGAGCGGCCTGCTCTTTGCCGGCCTGGCGGCGCTGGGGTTGGTGGTGCTGTCCAGGCGCTGAACGCGCGCCTGATCACTCACCCTTGACGACGCCCTCGCGGCGCGGGTCGGCGCCGCCCACCCAGCCGTCCTTCACCCGCATCAGCACCTGCAGGCCGCTGGTCAGATCGGTTTCGACGACCTGATGGCCGCGGCCGCGCAGGTCGGCCAGTTGCTCGGCCGTCAGCGCACCGCGCTCGACGATGAGGCTGCCGCTGTTGAAGTGGCCGAAGTTGGGCAGGTCCACGGCCTGCTGCGCGGGCAGACCCCAGGCCAGCGCGCCGGTGATGACCTTGGCGACGTAGTGAATGATGACCGGCCCGCCCGGCGAGCCGGCCACCATCAGCAGCCTGCCGTCACGGTCGAACACCAGTGTGGGCGCCATGCTGGAGCGCGGGCGCTTGCCGGCCTCCACACGGTTGGCCACGGGCCTGCCGTCGGCCCCCACCGGGTTCAGCGAGAAATCGGTCAGCTGGTTGTTCAGCATGAAGCCACCGGCCAGGCCGGTGCCACCGTCGCTCATGACACGGTTGCCGAAGGCGGACTCGACGCTGGTGGTCATGGCCACTGCGTGCCCCTCGGCATCGACGACGCTGACCTGGCTGGTGCCGGCTTCGAGCTGCTCGGCCTGCGGCGCCAGGGCCTGCCTGACCTGTCCGGGCTGGCCGGCCGCGGCGATGCCGCTTGCCCTGGCGCCGATCAGCGCACCGCGCTGCTTCAGGTAGGCGGCACCCAGCAGGCTCTGCCAGTCGCCGCCCGGCGCGGTGACGAAGGCCGGATCGCCGATGAACTGGGCGCGGTCGGCAAAGGCCAGCTTGGCCGACTCGGCGTAGGCATGCATCCAGTCGGCCGTGATGCCTTTGGCCGACTGCGCGGCGGGCTGGGTGTCCAGCAGGCCGAGGATCTGCATCAGCGTCAGGTGGCCCGAGGTGGGCGGGCCGAAGCCGCAGACACGCCAGGCACGCCAGTCGCTGCACAGCGGCGGCCGCACGACGGGCTTGTAGCCCGCGAGGTCGGCCGCCGTCAGCAGGCCCGGGCGGGCATGACCCTTCACGCGGCGCACGATGTCGGCAGCCACCGGGCCCTCGTAGAAGCCTTTGATGCCCTGCTTCGCGATGCCGCGCAGCACGGCCGCGTAGGCGGGGTTCTTCAGCACCGTGCCGACGGGCTTGGGCGCGCCCGCGGCGTCGAAGAAGTAGGCCGCCGCCTGCGGGTCGCTGCGCAGGGCGGCCTCGTTGGAGGCCAGCTCGAACAGCCGCGGGCTGATGGCGAAGCCCTGCTCCGCCAGGCGGATGGCCGGTTCGAACAGCCGCGCCCAGGCCAGCCGGCCGTGCTGGCGGTGTCCCTCGGCCAGCATGGCCAGCACGCCGGGCACGCCTGTGGACAGGCCGCTGAGGATGGCGTCGCGCATGGCCAGCGGCTTGCCATCGGCCTTGAGGAACATCTCCGGCGTTGCCGCGGCGGGCGCGGTCTCGCGGCCGTCCAGGGCCTGCACCTGGCGGCCATCCCAGTGCATCAGGAAGGCGCCGCCGGCGATGCCACTGGACTGCGGCTCCACCAGCCCCAGCACGGCTTGCACGGCGACCGCTGCGTCCAGGGCCGAGCCGCCGGCCTTCAGGATCTCCACGCCGGCGTCCACCGCCAGCGGGTTGGCCGCCGTCACCGCGAAGCGCCGCGCCGGCACCGTCAGGCTGCCCTGCTTGGCGGTGCGCGTGGTCGCGGCCTCGGGCTGGTCGAGGGCGTGGGCCTGGGCCAGCAGGCTGGCCAGCAGAAGTGGTGTCAGGAGGCGGCGCATGGGGGGCATCTTAGGCAGGCCCGCGATGCCCCGGCAGCGTCAGAAATAGCCCATGTCCTTCTGGCTGTAGTTGCCGATCTGCGGCAGCACGCGCGGCAGGTCCGCCGCGCCGATGCCCATCCAGGTGGCCAGCGTGGCGCCGAGCTGGTCCACGCCCGTGGTCGGCAGCAGCCGGCCCTGGCCGACATCGTCCGGCCCGTTGACGCTGACCGAGGGCAGCGTGCCCCAGTACCGGCCGCCCTGCACGGCGCCACCGAGCACGAGGTGATGGCTGCCCCAGCCGTGGTCGGAGCCGTCGCCGTTGCTGGTCAACGAGCGGCCGAAGTCGCTGGCGGTGAAAGTGGTGACCTGGCTGGCCACGCCCAGCTCGACCGTGGCCGCGTAGAAGCTGGCCAGCGCGTCGTTGACGGCGGTCAGCAGCCCGGGGTGCTGGTCGAGCAGGAAGTCGTGCAGGTCGAACCCTCCCAGCGACACGAAGAAGACCTGACGCGTTGCGCCGAGCGCCTGACGCGCGGCGATGAGCCGGGCCACCATCAGCAGCTGGGCCGACAGGCTGCTGGCCGTGTCGAAGGGCGTCTGCAGGGCCGGCACGCCGGCCAGGCCAGTCGTGACGGCGCTCTGGGCGCCGACCGAGCGCGCGACGACCTTGTTCAGCTCGGCCTCCATCCAGTGCGTGCGGTCGGCGGTGATGAGGCCGCGCAGCGCATCGGCACAGGCCTGCGAGCCGTACAGCGGCTTCAGGATGCCGTTGATGGGCACGGCGCCGCTGGTAGACACCTGGTATTGCACGGCCTGCTTGCCGGCCATGAAGACGGCGTTGCCGGAGGCGTTGATGCAGGTGAAGGTGGCCGTGCCGTTGCCGGCCAGGAACAGGTCGCCCATGCGGCCGCCCCAGCCCGAAGTGGCGCCCTCGGGTGTGCTGCTCTGCCAGACGGACTGCTGGTCATTGTGCGAGAACAGCTTGGGTGGCAGCGGCACGCTCTGGGCCTTGTACTGGGCCAGCGTGGTGGGCTGGATCAGCGTGCCGACGTTGAGCTGGATGCCCAGCCGGCCGCTGTCCCACAGGCCCTTGAGCTTGCCGAGCTGAGGCGCGAGGGCCATCTGGCGGCCGCCCACGTTCAGGCCCAGCGCCGTGGCAGCGAGCTGCTCGCGCGGCGTGGCCAATGTCTGGCGGATGCCGGCGTAGGCGTTGTAGCTGGCCTGGTCGTAGGGCACCAGCGTGTTGCCATAGTCGTTGCCGCCGTAGAGGAAGACGCAAACCAGCGCCTTGTAGTCACCCGGCACCGTGGCGGCGGCGGCTTCGCCAAGGGCGGCGAGGTTAAGCGCCCAGGGTGCCGCCGTACCAGCCAGGCCCAGGGCTCCGGCTCGGCGCAGGAACTCGCGGCGCTGCAGTTCGGGGAGTCGGTTGAGCTTCATCGTCGTCCCCTCACTTCTGGATCTGGTATTCGGGGCAGGCCATCAGCATCAGGATGGCAGCCTGCACACGGTTGAGCTTGCCGGCATCAGTGCCGGCGGAGATGGTCGCGACGGCGGTCGCGATGGTCGTCTGCGTCGCCGCCGAAATGCCGCCACCGCCCAGGCGCAGCGCCAGGCTGGCGACCAGGCCGGGCGCGTCGCCGGCCAGCGCAAGCTCGGCCGTGTACCCGGGCTTGACGTCGCCGACGCCGTCCGAGATGGCCTTCTGCAGATAGTTCAGGTAGCCGGCCACCGTGCTCTCGTTGCAGAGCTGGAACTCGGGCGCCGTGACCGCGTTCGTGCCCAGCTGCGAATTGGGCGGCAAATAGCCGGGGCGGAAGAAGTTGAAGACCGAGGGACTGCGCAGCGGGCTCTGGCCCAGGCGGGTGCCGGGGTTGGTCGTGTCGCCGATGTTCCACAGCCCGTTGGGCGAGGCGACGCCGAAGGTGCGCCCCCACTGGATGAAACGCTGCAGTGGCTCGCGCAATTTGCCGGCACCAGGATCGGCAGACGGGGTACGCGCCTCGGCGTCGAGCAAGATGGCCTTGACCACGGCCCGGAGGTCACCGCGCATGCCGGCGCCGTTGTCAGCCCAGACGGCAGCTATGCGCGCGACGTAGGCCGCGCTGGGGTTGCTGGCGACGAGGCGCTGGATGAGCTGGCGGCCGATGAATGGCCCGACGTTGGGATGGCTGGCCAGCGTGTCCAGCGCGATCTTCAGCGCCGCGGGGCCGTCGGCCGTGGCGGGGATGTCGATGTTCAGTACCTTCTTCGCGCCGGTCGAGAACCGCGATGCGATGTTGACCATGGGCTTCTTCATGAAGCCGGGGTCGGTGCCGCTGTAGCCGTCGAAATCCCAGCCGGTGAAGACGCGGGCCAAGTCTGTGATGTTGGCCTGGTTGTAGGTCTCGATGGGCTTGCCGCTGCCGTCGAGCTTGGGCGTGCCGTCGGCATTGAGCTGGTAGAGCCCGATGCTGAAGAGCTGCATGACCTCGCGGGCGTAGTTCTCGTCGGGCACACGACCGGTGGCCGTGTCTTCCTTCTGGTTGCCGCGCATGTTCAGGTAGACGCCCATGCCGTTGGAAAGCGTCACGGCGTTGAGCAGCTCGCGGTAGCTGCCGAACGCACGCTGCTCCAGCATGTCCACATAGGCCGCAACGGCGAAGCCGCGCCAGGGCACGGGCAGGCCGTTCATGGAGATGACGAAGATCTCGCTCAGGGCCAGCACGACACGCTGGCGCAGCGAGTCGGGTGCGGACATCAGCTTGCGCCACAGCGTGTTGTCGGCGCCGCCGAAGTCGTTGCGGTGGTCGACGATGGCGTAGCCGTTGGCCACCATCCAGTCGAAATGGCCGTCGCTGACCGGCAGCGCGAGCTGCGCGTCCAGCCATGCGGCGTAGCCATTGGTCTTGACGCTGGCGATGTCGGCACTGCTGGCGGAGAACCCGGCCTGGGCGAGGAAGCGCGCGGCCTCGGCATCCGTGATGCCAGGCGGCGGCGGGGGAGGAGGCGGTGGCGGCGGTGGGGAAGGCGCCGGCGTGCCGCCATCCCCTCCCCCACCGCCACAGGCGACCAGCAAGGCGGCGGCGGCCGCGGCGGCAGCGAGGCCAGGGGCCGGGTCTGCACTTGTCCCGAGTGCGGGGGCGATGGTCTCGACTTCTGGCGGCGGTGCTGCGCGCATGGAATCCTCGCTCGTTGTTGAAGGGATCGTCGCCCAACGAAAACGGGCCGGCTTGCGCCGACCCGTCGAGGCCCATGAACTGGGGGTGCCCGTGAGGCTTTACCTCAGAGCAAAGGGACCCCGGTCTTGCTTTGCGCAAATTCACGCGTGACGCCCTCGGCCAGCTCGACGACGCTGATGCCGTGCGGCGTCACGTCGAAGACGCCCAGGTCCGTGATGATGCGGTCCACCACGCCCACGCCCGTCAGCGGCAGCGTGCAGCTGGGGATGATCTTCATGTCCTCGCTGCCGTCCTTCTTCTTGGCCACGTGCTCCATCAGCACGATGACGCGTTTGACGCCGGCTACGAGGTCCATCGCGCCGCCCATGCCCTTGACCATCTTGCCCGGGATCATCCAGTTGGCCAGGTCGCCCTTGGCACTGACCTGCATTGCGCCCAGGATGCTGAGGTTGATCTTGCCGGCGCGGATCATCGAGAAGCTGTCGTGGCTGCCGAAGATGCTGGAGCCGGGCAGCGTCGTCACAGTCTGCTTGCCGGCGTTGATGAGGTCGGCGTCGACCTCGTCCTCGGTCGGGAAGGGCCCGATGCCCAGCATGCCGTTCTCGCTCTGCAGCCAGACTTCCTTGTCGGCCGGCACATGGTTGGCCACCAGCGTCGGGATGCCGATGCCGAGGTTGACGTAGAAGCCGTCTTCCAGCTCGCGGGCCGCGCGCGCGGCCATCTGATCTTGGGTCCAGGCCATGGCTCAGGCCTCCTTCTTGGGGCTGAGAGTCATCTTCTCGATGCGCTTCTCGGGGTTGGCGTTGACGACGATGCGGTGCACGTAGATGCCCGGCAGATGCACGTCATCCGGGTCGATCTCGCCCGTCTCGACGAGCTGCTCCACCTCGACCACCGTCAGCTTGCCGGCCATGGCCGCGGCCGGGTTGAAGTTGCGCGCCGTGCGGCGGAACACGAGGTTGCCGCTCTTGTCGGCCTTGTAGGCCTTGACCAGGGCCACGTCGGGCACCAGGGCTTTTTCGAGGATGTAGGTCTGGCCGTCGAACTCGCGCGCCTCCTTGCCCTCGGCGATCAGCGTGCCGACGCCGGTGCGCACGAAGAAGGCCGGGATGCCGGCGCCGCCGGCGCGCAGCTTCTCGGCCAGCGTGCCCTGGGGCGTGAACTCCAGCTCCAGTTCACCGGCCAGGTACTGGCGCTCGAACTCCTTGTTCTCGCCCACGTAGCTGGAGATCATCTTTCTGATCTGGCGCGTTGTCAGCAGCTGGCCGAGGCCGAAGCCGTCGACGCCGGCGTTGTTGGAAATGACCGTCAGGTCCTTGACGCCGCTGTCGCGCAGCGCGGCGATCAGGGCCTCGGGGATGCCACACAGGCCGAAACCGCCAACCGCGAGCAGCTGCCCGTCTTTCACGACGCCGCGCAACGCCTCATCGGCGCTCGGGTACACCTTGTTCATGCCGTCTCCTGCTGGAATGAGGGGCGAAGCGTAGCGCCCCCGAGGCCACGGCGTCGATTACGCAGAATCGCCTAAGCTGGACGGCGGCGGCGCTGCAGCAAGAGCGCCCCCAGACAGGCGGAAGCCAGCGCCAGCGAGCCCGGCTCGGGCAGGTTCTGGCCCGGCGTCGTAGGGCTGTCGGCAACGACGGTGAGGCTCAGGTTGTGCTCGGGCGTCCACGACACCTCGGCGCCGCTCGCGTCGAGGAAGGCCAGCGAGAAACCGCCTCCCGTGTAGCCGCCCGGCGCGGCCTGGCCTCCGATGGGCACCAGCCGGCCGAACACGAAGTCCATGCCCTGCCCCGGCGCGAGATCCATCGCGGCGAACTGCTGGGCCAGCGGCTGCTGCGGCGCCACGAAGTCGTAGACGGACTCGATGCCTTCGCCGTAGGCCGTGAGGAAGCGGCTGCCCAGCAGATGCTCGGTCGCCGAAGCCTCGTTGTAGATGGACGCGTGCAGCTCCAGCGTCTGGTCGGGCGCCAGCGTGTAGCTCCACTGCTTCAGGTCCCAGACCAGGCCGACGCCTGCCTGGGCGGCGCCGCTGGCGGCCGCCAGCAGCCCGGCGCCCAGCAGCGCGCGCAGAAACCGACCCGGGCGGGCCGCAACAGAACCGAGGACCATCATCGAACTCCTTGTTTGAGGTGAGGGCCGCACGGTAGGGCGCCACCCGGCGCAGCGAATCGCCCATTGGAGCCATGGCCCGTGGCTCCTCCCCGCGAACAAGGGGACCCGGGCGGGTAGCATCGCGACCCGCAGCCGTCGGCCATGTCCTTTTCCGTGCCTCCCTTCCTCGACTACCGCAGCGCCTTTCAGTTCGCCCCCATCGGCCTGGTGCTGTCGGAGCAGCGCCAGATCGTGGACTGCAACGAGCGGGTGCTGCAGATGTTCTCGGCCACGCGCGAGCAGCTCGTCGGCCAGAGCTTCGCCGTCATGTACCCCAGTGCCGTCGAGTTCGAGCGCACCGGTGCGCGCATCGTCGCCAGCCTCGATGCGCAAGGCCATTACGCCGACGACCGCGTCATGCGCCGGCTGGGCAACGGCGAACTCTTCTGGTGTCATGTGACCGGCCGTGCGCTGGACCCGGCCGACCCGCATGCCCGTGGCATCTGGAGCTTCGAGGACCTGTCGGCCCGGCGCCAGATCACCGCCGAGCTGACACCGCGCGAGCGCGAGATCGCGGCCCTGCTGGTGGAGGGCCAGACCAGCAAGCTCATCGGCCGGCGCCTGGGCGTGAGCCCGCGCACGGTGGACATCTACCGCGGCCGACTGATGAAGAAATACCAGGCGGGCAGCACGCCCGAGCTGATCAACCGGTTGCTGTCGGCCTGAACCGGGGCCTGCTCAGGTGAACACGCCCTGGCGCAGCCATTTGGTCGCCACCCACTTCTCGCCCTCGACGACGGGCGAGCCGCCATGCAGCGTCTGCGTGGCCGGGTGGGGCCGGTCGTAGCTGAAGAAGACGGCATTGCCCTTGACGGGCGCGACGTCCAGGCCGATGTCCGGGAAAATGGTCGAGCCACCAGCCGCGGGCGTGTTCAGGTAGATGACCAGCGTGGCGACGCGCTGGCCCCCGCGCTTGAGGATGTTGGGCGTGCTGACGTGGCCGGGGTCGAAGTAGTCGTAATGCGGCTGGTACTCAGCGCCGGGCCGGTAGCGCAGCACCTGCAGGCCCTCGCCATGGTCCAGCGGCCAGCGCAGCAGCGTGGCGACGCGCGATTCGACCTTGCGGATCAGCTCGGTCTCGCAACGCTCGAAGAACATGCCGTCGCTGGTGCGCGCGGCGTTCACCTCGCTGCCATCGCTGCCGGTGGCCACGGTCTCGGAGCGCGCCAGGCGCTTGGACGCAAGGGCGACGATGCCGTCGCATTCCTCATCGGACAGCAGGTCGCCGAAGACGACCACGCGCGGCTGGCGCAGCGCCATCAGCACCTTGACCTGGCGATCACCAGCGTCGATGACCGGCGCGAAGCGGCTCAGGTCGGGCTCGGGCAGGCCGGGCGTGGTGCCGGGCGGCGCCGTCAGCGTGGCCGACTGGCCCAGCGTGCGCGCCAGGGCCTGGCGGGCGATGGACTCGTCCCAGCCGCTGCCCAGCATGGCCGCCAGGATGCTCTCCGACGCGTGGCCGGCGCGGCTCTGCTCGGTGATCCACGCACACAGTTCGGGGGTGATGACTTGCTGGCTCATGACTTGCGGCGAAAGACGAGTCGGTCGGGGGAGGAAACGTCGGGGGCGAAACGATAACCGTCCAGGTTGAAGCCCTTGAGCCCCTCCGGCGTCTCAAGGCGCTGCTGGATGGCGTGGCGCACCATCAGCCCACGGGCGCGCTTGGCGAAGAAAGAAATGATCTTGTAGCCGCCGTTCTTCCAGTCCTCGAACTGGCAGTCCACGACGCGCGGCTTCAACGCCTTGCGGTCGGCGGCACGGAAGTACTCCTGCGAGGCCAGGTTGACGATGACCGGCGCCTTCTGGCCCGAAGCCAGCCTGTTCAGATGCAGGGCCAGCCGGTCGCCCCACCAGTCGTAGAGGCTGGCGCCGGCCTTAGTTTCGAGGCGGGTACCCATCTCCAGGCGGTAGGGCTGCATGCGGTCCAGCGGCCGCAGGATGCCGTACAGCCCCGACAGCATGCGCACATGCTGCTGCGCCCAGGCCAGGTCGTCGGCGGACAGCGTCCTGGCTTCCAGGCCGTCGTAGACGTCGCCGTTGAAGGCCAGCACGGCCGGCTTGCTGTTGTGATCGGTGAAGCGCGGGCGCCAGGCCTTGTAGCGGTCGACGTTGAGCCGGGCCAGCGGCTCGGACAGGTCCATCAGCTCGCGCACGTCCGCCACGCTCTTGGTGCGCAGCACGTCGATCAACGCTGCCGTGTCGTCGAGGAACTGCGGGCGGGTCAGCGCGCCGGCCAGTTCGGGCGGGGTCGGGGTGTCGTAGTCGAGGGACTTGGCGGGCGAGAGCAGGAACAGCATGGGCGCGGATTTTGGCTCACGCCCGGCGCCGCTCCAGCCACTCGAAAACCGCCATGCCGGCCACCATCGCCGCGACGAAAACCAGTGCCTTGAGGTCGCCGCTGCCGGCCACCACCACGGCAGGGCCGGGGCACAGCCCCGCCAGCCCCCAGCCGATGCCGAACAGCAGGCTGCCGCCGACGAGACGGCGGTCGACCAGACTGGACTGCGGCAGCTGCATCTGCAGGCCGAGAAAGCTCTCGCGCCTGCGCATGGCCAGCGCGAAGGCCGGCAGGCCGACGGCGATGGCTCCCGCCATCACCAGGGCCAGCGATGGGTCCCAGGCGCCGGCGAGGTCGAGGAACCCCTGGACCTTGGCTGGGTCCACCATGCCAGAGACGATCAAGCCGAGGCCGAACAGCAGGCCGGCGACGGCACCAACGAAAGTTCCCATGCTCGCGCTCCTCAGAAGAGATGCCGCACGACGAAGACCGTCGCGAAGCCGGCCGCCATGAACGTGCCCGTCGCCACCGCCGACCGCCACGACAGCCGGGACAGCCCGCAAACCCCGTGCCCGCTGGTGCAGCCGGCACCGTAGCGCGTGCCGACGCCGACCAGCAGGCCGGCGACGACGAGCAGGCCCCACCCGGCGTCGATCTGCGGCCGCAGCGGCGCGGCCACGGCCGCGTACAGCCAGGGCGCCGCCACCAGGCCAGCGACGAAAGCCGCCCGCCAGGCACGCTCGCCGGGCACGCGCCGCAACAGGCCGCCCACGATGCCGCTGATGCCGGCGATGCGCCCGCCCAGCAGCACCAGCAACGCAGCCGCCGTGCCGAGCAACAGTCCGCCTGCGAGAGCGGTTCCCGGCGTGAAGGCCGGCCAGTTCAGGGTCATGTCTCTTCCTTCGGGCAGTAAAGGGCGTAGAGGGTGCGCAGCAGCGTCAGCAGGCGTTCGTCGGCCACGCTGTAGATGATCTTCTTGCCGTCGCGCCGTGTCTGCACCATGCCTTCGCGGCGCAGCACTCCCAGTTGCTGGGACAGCGTGGGCTGGCGGATACCCAGGCACTCTTCGAGCTCGCTCACGCTGAGCTCGCCCTGCGACATCTGGCACAGCAGCAGCAGCCGCTCCGGGTTGCCCAGCACCTTCAGCGCCGCCACGGCCTCACCGGCGGCGGCACGCAGCAGCTCCGGGTTTAGGGCCATCAAATTGTGCATGGCAAACATTATATCGATGAATATAATGAAACATCCAAACCCAGCCCGGGACACCTGCATGAGCGCCGCCATCCAAGCCTTCCACGACACCGCCACCGGCACGGTCAGCTACGTCGTGCACGACCCCGCCACGCGCCAGGCCGCCATCATCGACCCGGTGCTGGACTACGACGCGGCATCGGGCCGCACGTCCACGCGCTCGGCCGACGCCCTGCTCGCCCACCTGCGCGCGCAGTCCCTGAGCCTGCAGTGGATCCTGGAGACACACGCCCATGCGGACCACCTGTCCGCCGCGCCCTACCTGAAGCAGCAGGCCGGCGGGCTGATCGCCATCGGCGAACACATCCGCGAGGTACAGGCCAGCTTCGGCCGCTTCTACAACCAGCCCGTGGTCGACGACGGTTTCGACCGGCTCCTGAGCGACGGCGAGATCCTGCACATCGGCAGCCTGGAAGTGACCGCCCTGCTCGTGCCCGGCCATACGCCGGCCGACCTGGCCTACCGCGTCGAGGACGCGGTCTTCGTCGGCGACACCCTCTTCATGCCCGACCTGGGCAGCGCCCGCACCGACTTCCCCGGCGGCGACGCGGCGCAGCTCTACCGCTCCGTGCAGCGCCTGCTGGCCCTGCCGCCCGAGACACGGCTGTTCGTCTGTCACGACTACCCGCAGGGCCGCGAAGCACGCTGGCAGACGACGGTGGCCGAGCAGCGCACCGCCAACATCCACGTGCATGACGGCACCAGCGAAGCCGCCTTCGTCGCCATGCGCCGCGCCCGCGACGCGACGCTGGGCGCGCCGGCGCTGATCCTGCCCGCCCTGCAGGTCAACATCCGCGCCGGCCAGCTGCCACCGGCCGAGGACAACGGCATCAGCTACCTGCGCATCCCCGTCAACGCCTTGCCGAACGCCCGCGGCCGATGAGCAGCAGCACCACGCCCACCAGCACGACGCCGGCGGCCAGCCATTCGTGGCCGCTGATCTGCTCGCCCGCCAGAGTGACGCCCAGCAGCATCGCGATGACCGGGTTCACGAACGAATAGCTCGAGGCCAGCCCCGCCGAGGCCTCGGCCAGCAGCACCATGTAGGCATTGAAGGCCACCAGCGAGCCGAACACGACGAGGTAGACCCAGGCCCACAGCGCCTGCGGCTCGATGTGGCCGGGCAAAGCCTCGCCGCTGAGCAGGCTCAGGCCCATCAGCACCACGCCGCCGGCCAGCATCTCGCTGGCGAAGCCCATGGCTCCTGGCGCCAGCGGCCAGACCCGCTGCGACAGCACGCTGCCCACGGCCCAGCTCGCGCAGGCGACGCTGATCGCCACCAGGCCCATCGGCGACGCCCCGAAGCCCTGCCCCTGCGTCAGCAGCAGCACGCCGACAAGCCCGAAGGCGATGCCCAGCGACTCCAGCCGCGTCGGCTTCTCGCCCCACAGCAGGTTCAGGCCGGCGATCATCAGCGGCATCACCGCGATGAAAGCCACCACCAGGCCCGAGCCCACGGTCTGTTCGGCCGTGGCAGTGCCGCCCATGCCGCCGCCCAGCATCAGCCCGCCGATGACCAGCGCGTTCAGCCACTGGCGGCGGCTCGGCCAGGGTGCGCCGCGCCAGCGCATCCAGCCGGCCAGCAACGCACCGGCGACGAGGAACCGGCTGCCCATCTGCAGGAAAGGCGGCAGGCTGACCAGGGCGTATTTGATAGCCAGGTAGGTCGAGCCCCAGACCAGCCAAGTGGCAGCCAGGCAGAGCATCAGTCTGGGGCTCAGGCCCGGGGCAGTCTTGAGCGGCAGCACGGTCGTGTTCATGGCCGGCATCGTAGAAATTCCGGCATGCTGGCAACAGGGGAACTTCAAGGTTCGACGCATGGTCAACCTTAGGATTGCAGAAAACGTCGCTGAATTTCGGAGAATTTCATGGCCATCGAGCTCGATCACCACGACCATCGCATCCTCGCCGAACTTCAGGCCGACGCCCGCCTCACGATGGCCGAGCTGGGCCGCCGCGTGCACCTGAGCCAGCCGGCCGTGACGGAGCGGGTGCGCAAGCTGGAGGATGGCGGCGTCATCCGCGGCTACCGCGCCGTCGTCGACGCGGGCAAGCTGGGCTATGCCATCCGTTCGATCATCCGCATCGGCAATCTCGACGAGGCCGTGCTGATGCGGGCGCTGGAGTGCAGCCCCGAGGTGTTGACGGCCTACGGCGTGACCGGCGAGGACAGCTGGATCCTGGAGATCGCCGTGCGCGACGTGGCACATCTGCGGGCGACGCTGTCGCGCTTCTGCCAGCAGGTGCCCACGTCGACGGCCATCATCCTGAACGCCGTGCGCGAGCATGCGCCGGTCAAGCCACTGCCCACCACCGAGGCCGAGCCCACGCCCGGGCCCGCGCCGGCCGCGGCCAGCAAAAAGCCCCGCCGCAGCGAGGCTTGATGCACGCCTCGCGGCGGCTTACTTCGCCAGCAGCGTGTTGACGGCGCCGACATCCTCGGCGCGTAGCTGGCCCGAGGCCTGGCGCAGCTTGAGGCTGTTTACGACGACGTCGTAGCGCGCCTTGGCCAGGTCGCGCTGCGTCGTGAAGAGCTGCGTCTGGGCGTTCAGCACGTCCAGGTTAACGCGCACGCCGACCTTGTAGCCCAGCTGGGTGGCCTCCAGCGCCAGCTTGGTGGACGACTCTGCAGCCTCGTAGGCGGCCACCTGGGCCTTCAGCGACTGCACGCCGAAGAAGGCGCGGCGCGTGGCCTCGGCAACGCTGCGGCGGGCGAAGTCCAGGTCGTTGCGGGCCTTGTCTTCCAGCACCAGAGTTTCCTTGATGCGGTTCTGCGTCGCGCCGCCGGTATAGAGCGGGTAGGTGAAGGTCAGGCCGATGCTGGCCGTCTTGGTCGTGCCGACGCCCGAAGCCGTCGCCTGGGCGCCGTTCAGGCTGTTGTGCAGGTTCTGGCCGCCGATGCTGGCGCTGGCGTCCAGCGTCGGCTTCTCGCCGGCGCGGGCGATCTGCGTGTCGAGCTGGGCTACTTCCAGGCCCAGGCGGGCCTTGCGGATGGCCGGATGCTGGTCGTCGCCGGTGGCGACCCAGGTCTCGACCTGGTCGCTGGGCAGGGCCGGTAGCGCGACCGGCGTGGCCAGGCTCTTGGGCTCGACACCGACACGGCCGACGAACTGGTCCAGCGTCACTCGCTTGACGCGCAGGTCGTTGTCCGCCGCCAGTTCCTGGGCAACGGCCAAGTCGTAGCGGGCCTGGGCCTCGCGCGTGTCGGTGATGGTGGCCGTGCCGACCTCGAAGTTGCGCTTGGCCGAGGCCAGTTGCTCGGCGATGGCGGTCTTGTTGGCGCGCGAGGTGGTCAGGGCGTCCTTGGCGGCCAGCACGTCGAAGTAGGCCGTGGCCAGGCGCACGATGAGGTCCTGCTCGGCGGATTCGAAGTCGGCCTGGGCGACGGCATAGCCGCGGCGGGCCTTGTCAATGGTGGGCACATTGGCCGCGTTGTAGACCGAATACTTGCCCTGCAGACCGGCAGTCAGCGTCGTGGCGTTGATGGCGCCGGTGCTCGGCGGGTCGGTGCGGGCCTGGGTGGCGCCGGCCTGCAGGCCCAGCGTCGGGCGCAGCAGGGCCTCGGCCTGGGCAGCGCGCGCGGCGGCCGCGTCGGCGCTGGCACGGGTGGCCAGATAGGTCGCGTCATAGCCCCGCGCCGCGTCGTAGAGCTCCTGCAGGCTCTGGGCCTGGGCCACGCCGGCGAGCAGGAGGCCGGCGGCGAGGGCCAGCGGTTGCAGGGTCAGGCGGGAGGCTTTGACGAAAGGCATGGGATTCCTTGACTGGAGCAATGAAGTGAGCGCGGCCGGGTTTATAGAGGCAACGCCCGTCGATGACTGAAGCCATGTGACGACCTGCGCCCAAACGGGGAGCAACGGTCGTTTTCCGGCGACGGGCTGCATCCGGTTGCTGCTCAGAAGCTGAAGGCCGGCGCTTCGGCAAAGCCCGGCAGGCGGCCGGCGACGGTGTCGAACATCTCCACGGTGCGGAAGTCGCTCGCGCCGGTGCGCGTGACCAGCACGGCGCGCATGACCGGCGCCTCGCCGACGACGGCCGCGAGGCGGCCGCCGACCTTGAGCTGGTTCAGCACGGCTTGCGGCACGGCGGCGACGGAGCCCGACAGCAGGATGACGTCGAAGGGTTCCTCGCCGGGCATGCCGGCGGCGCCGTCCATGTTCACGACCGTCGCGTTGAGCACGCCGGCACGCTTGAGATTGGCCTGGGCCTGGGCGGCGAGGCCGGCGTCGGCCTCGACCGCGATGACGCGCTGGGCCTTGTGGCCCAGCAGCGCGGCCAGGTGCCCCGTGGCGGCGCCGATCTCCAGCACCTTCTCGTGGCGCTGCACCTTGAGCTCCTGCAGCAGCCGCGCCTCGACCTTGGGCGCCAGCATGCGGCGCGTGGCCGTCAGCGGCAGCTCGACGTCGACGAAGGCCTGGTGCCTGTGGGCCTCGGGCACGAAATCCTCGCGGTGCACGACGTGCAGCAGTTCCAGCACGCCGGGGTCGAGCACGTCCCAGGGGCGGATCTGCTGCTCGATCATGTTGAAGCGGGCTTGTTCGACATTCATCTTGTTCTCCGGGGGGCGCGGTACGGCGGGCTGAAAAGCAAAATTCTAGGTGCCCGGCGGGCCGGCCAGCAGGCCGTGCAGCAACAGCGCCATCTGGGCGTCCAGCAGTTCCTCGGCCGTCATCGTCTCGTGGCAGCTGTCCTGTTCACCGAAGGAGTGCTCGTGCAGCAGCATGTGCAGCATGGGCGCGATCAGCATATGCACCGTCGCCTCGATGGACACGGCGCGGAACTCGCCGCTGCGGATGCCACGCTCGACGAGGCCGCCGATCAGCGCCTTGGACGGCGCGATGACCTCGTCCACGTAGAAGCGCGCCAGCTCCGGGAAGTTGCGCGCCTCCACCATCATGATCTTGCAGACGACGCCAGCATTGCCATGGCCGACCTTGGCCCACCAGGCCCGCATCATCTGGCTCAACAGTTCGGCAATCGGGCCTTCGTACTGCGCCGCCAGGGCGGCGGACTCGGCGATGTGCACGGACAGGTTGTCCCGCACCATGGCCTTGAAGAGCTCGTCCTTGCTGGGGTAGTAGCGGTAGAGCGTGCCCTTGGCGACGCCGGCCCGCGTGGCCACTTCCTCGCTGCGCGTGGCGGCGAAGCCCTTCTCCACGAAGAGGGCCAGCGCTGCGTCCAGCAGTTCCTGCGGGCGGGCATCCTTGCGGCGTTGGCGGACGGGGGCAGTGGCCAAGATGGCTAAGTTAATGACCGAACGGTCAGTAATGTAGCCGGCGGGGCCAGTCGGCCGCAAGGTCGGCGCATGGCCGCTGGCTACACTGCGCGGCTTTTTCGCCCCGGAGCCTTTACGTGGATGCCATCCTGCTGATCAAAGCCGCCGTCATGGGCATCGTCGAGGGGCTGACCGAGTTCCTGCCGGTGTCGTCCACGGGTCACCTGATCCTGACCGGCAGCCTGCTGGGCATGACGGACGCCAAGTCCAAGGTCTTTGACATCGCGATCCAGAGCGGCGCCATCCTGGCCGTCTTCATCGTCTACTGGGCGCGCATACGCGAGGCACTGGGCGGCATCGCCACCAGCGCCAGGCAGCGCCGCTTCGTCGCCAACGTCATCATCGGTTTCATCCCCGCGGGCATCGTCGGCCTGACGGTCTACAAGATGATCAAGGCCCACCTCTTCAACGCCCCGGTCGTGGCGGGCGCCTTCATCGTTGGCGCGCTGATCATCCTGTGGGCCGAGAAGCGCGCGCAGCCGGTGGCCCGCGTGCAGGTGGTGGATGACATGACGCCGCTGGACGCCCTGAAGGTAGGCCTCGTGCAATGCCTGGGCATGATCCCCGGCACCAGCCGCTCGGGCGCCACCATCATCGGCGGCATGCTGCTGGGCCTGTCACGCAAGGCGGCGACCGACTTCTCCTTCTTCCTGGCCATCCCCACGCTGATCTCGGCCGGCGGCTACAGCCTGTGGAAGGAGCGCCATGCGCTGTCCATGGCCGACTTCCCAATGTTCGCCGTCGGCTTCATCGTCAGCTTCCTGGCCGCCTGGGCCTGCGTGCGCTGGCTGCTGCGCTACGTCTCCAGCCACACCTTCGTGCCGTTCGCCTGGTATCGCATCGCCTTCGGCATCGTCGTGCTGGCAACCTGGGCCACGGGTACGGTCATCTGGGCCGACTGAGATAATCGGCCGATGGCCATCACGATCAAGACCGCCGCCGATGTCGCGGGCATGCGCATCGCCGGGCGCCTCGCCTCCGAGGTGCTGGACATGCTCACGCCCCACGTCAAACCGGGCGTCACCACCAACGAGCTGGACAAGCTCGCCCATGACCACATCGTCAACGTGCAGCAGGGCATTCCCGCGCCGCTGAACTACTGCCCGCCGGGCTACGTCCCCTATCCCAAGTCCATCTGCACTTCGGTGAACCAGGTGGTCTGCCACGGCATCCCCAACGACAAGGCGCTGAAGAACGGCGACATCGTCAACATCGACGTCACCGTCATCAAGGACGGCTGGCACGGCGACACCAGCCGCATGTTCGTCGTCGGCGAGGGCAGCATCGCCGCCAGGCGGCTGTGCTCGTTCACCTACGAAGCCATGTGGAAGGGCATCGCCAAGGTGCGCCCCGGCGCGCGCCTCGGGGACATCGGCCACGCCATCCAGACCTTCGCCGAGAACGCCGGCTTTTCCATCGTGCGCGAGTTCTGTGGTCACGGCATCGGCCGGGTCTTCCACGAGGAGCCGCAGGTGCTGCACTACGGTCGCCCGGGCACGCTGGACGAGCTAGTGCCCGGCATGATGTTCACCATTGAGCCCATGATCAACGCCGGCCGCCGCGAGATCCGCGAGATGGGCGACGGCTGGACCATCGCCACCAAGGACCGGTCGCTCTCGGCTCAGTGGGAGCACACCATCCTCGTCACCGAGACCGGCTACGAGGTCATGACGCTGTCCGCCGGCAGCCCGCCGCCGCCCGCCTTCATCACGGCGGCCGCAGCCCCGGCCACCGTCTGAGCGCCGTGGCCACGGTTGCCGAGCTCCGCCAGCAGTTCAAGGCGGGCAAGCAGACGCTGATCGACGACTTCCTGGCCGCGAGGCCGACGCAGGCCGGCGCGCAGAGCATGCTGCGCCGCCTGGCCCGCCATGTCGATGACACCCTGCGCTCGCTGTGGGACGCCGCCGGCATGCCCTCGGGCAGTTGCCTTGCCGCCGTCGGCGGCTACGGCCGCGGCGAGCTGTTCCCGCATTCCGACGTGGACGTGCTGGTGCTGCTGCCCGACGGCGTCGAGGCCTACCAGCCAGGCCCGGCCAAGACGGCCATCGAGGGCTTCATCACGTCCTGCTGGGACGTGGGCCTGGAGATCGGCTCCTCGGTGCGCACGCTGGGCGAATGCCTCAGCGAGTCGCAGGCCGATGTGACCATCCAGACCGCCCTGCTCGAGGCCCGCCCGCTGGCCGGCGACGCCAAGCTCTTCAAGCTGATGCACAAGCGCTTCATGCAGGCCATGGACCCCAAGGCCTTCTTCCGCGCCAAGACGCTGGAGAGCCTGCAGCGCCACACCAAGTTCGACGACACGCCCTACGCGCTGGAGCCCAACTGCAAGGAAAGCCCCGGCGGCCTGCGCGACCTGCAGATGCTGATCTGGCTGGCGCGCGCCGCGGGCCTGGGCAAGACCTGGAAGGCCCTCAGCGCACGCGGCCTCATCACGCCTTTCGAGAGCCGCCAGTTGCAGCGCAACGAGGGCCAGCTCAAGCTCATCCGCGCCCGCCTGCATGCCGTGGCCGGCCGCCGCGAGGACCGGCTGGTGTTCGACCTGCAGACCGCCGTCGCACAGAGCTTCGGCTTCGAGGGCACCGGCGCGCAGCGGGCCTCCGAGGTGCTGATGCGGCGCTACTACTGGGCGGCCAAGGCCGTCACGCAGTTGCACCAGATCCTGCTGCTGAACCTGGAAGAGCAGATCAGCGGTTCGCAGCAGAACCTCCTGCGCCCGCTGGACGGGCACAGCGACTTCCTCGACCGCGGCCGCATGCTGGAGGTCGCCAGCGACGACCTCTACCAGCGCGATCCGCACGCCATCCTGCGCACTTTCCTGATTTACCAGCAGACGCCCGGCATCAAGGGCCTGTCGGCGCGCACGCTGCGGGCGCTTTACAACGCCCGCGGCCTGATGGACGCGGCCTGGCGGCGCGACCCCGTCAACCGCGCCACCTTCATGACCATGCTGCGCCAGCACGAAGGCCAGACGCATGCCTTCCGGCTGATGAACCAGACCTCGGTGCTGGGCCGCTACCTGTGGGTGTTCCGCGCCATCGTCGGGCAGATGCAGCACGACCTCTTCCACGTCTACACCGTGGACCAGCACATTCTGATGGTGCTGCGCAACGTGCGCCGTTTCTTCGTGCCGGAGCACGCGCACGAGTACCCGTTCTGCTCCCAGCTGGCCGCGCAATTCGACACGCCCGAGCTTCTCTACATCGCCGCCCTCTTCCACGATGTGGCCAAGGGCCGCGGCGGCGACCACTCCGAGCTGGGTGCCGTGGAGGTGAGGCGCTTCTGCCGCCAGCACGGCCTGAGCGCCGCGGACACGACGATGTGTGTCTTCCTCGTCGAGCATCACCTGACGATGTCGCGCGTGGCGCAGAAGGAAGACCTCTCCGACCCCGACGTCATCGCCGGCTTCGCCGCCAAGGTGGGCGATGCGCGACGCCTCACGGCGCTCTACCTGCTGACCGTGGCCGACATCCGCGGCACCAGCCCCAAGGTCTGGAACGCCTGGAAGGGCAAGCTGCTGGAAGACCTCTACCGCATCACGCTGCGGGCGCTGGGCGGCGCCAAGATCAACCTCGATGCCGAGATCGAGGCCCGCAAGGCCGAGGCCCGCCAGGACCTGGCCCTGCACTCCCAGCTGCCCGGCACCGAGGAGCCGCTGTGGGCCACGCTGGCCATCAGCTACTTCGCGCGCCACGACGGCGCCGAGCTGGCCTGGCACGCACGCTCGCTGTGGCGCCACGTAGAGACCCAGGTGCCGGTCGTGCGCGCCCGCCCCTCGCCCATCGGCGAGGGCCTGCAGGTGCTGGTGTATTCACCCGACCAGCCCGACCTGTTCGCCCGCATCTGCGGCTACTTCGACACCGCCGGCTTCAGCATCCTCGACGCGAAGGTGCACACCACGCGCAAGGGCTACGCGCTGGACACCTTCCAGGTCATCCGCCCCGAGGCCGACGTGCACCACCGTGACCTCGTGCCGCTTGTGGAACAGAAGCTCAGCGCCGCGCTGCAGACCGGCGGCCCGTTGCCAGAGCCCCGGCGCGGGCGGCTGTCGCGTCGCGTCAAGAGCTTCCCCTACACGCCGCGCATCTCGCTGCGACCTGACGAGCGCGCCACGGCCTGGCTGCTGACCATCTCCACCAGCGACCGCGCCGGCCTGCTCTACGCCATCGCCCGCGTGCTGGCCCGCCACGGCATCAACCTGCAGCTGGCCAAGATCTCGACGCTGGGCGAGCGCGTGGAAGACACCTTCCTGCTCGACGGCCCGGCGCTGCAGCAGAACAAGGCCCAGCTGCAGATCGAGAGCGAGCTGCTCGACGCAGTTTCCCTGCCCGCATGAGCTACACCACCACGATCGCCGAGGCCGTCGCCGAGCTGGACCGCTACGACGCGATCATCGACGTGCGCTCGCCCGCCGAGTTCGCCGAGGACCACATGCCCGGCGCGCTGAACTGGCCGGTGCTGGACGACCGCGAGCGCCACGACGTGGGCCTGCTCTACGCCAGCTCGCCGTTCGAGGCGCGCAAGCTGGGCTCGGCGCTGGTCGCGCGCAACATCGCCCGCCACATCGAAACCAGCGCCGTCGAGTTCCCCAAGACCTGGCGCCCCCTCGTCTACTGCTGGCGCGGCGGCCAGCGCTCAGGGGCCATGCACTGGTTCCTCGGCCAGATCGGCTTCCGCTCGCGCCAGCTCGTCGGCGGCTACAAGGCCTACCGTTCCCAGGTCCGCACCGACCTGGAAAGCTGGCCTGCCAACTTCCGCTACCGCGTGCTGTGCGGCCTGACCGGCTGCGGCAAGACGCGGCTGCTGCAGGCCTTGGCCGCCGAGGGCGCCCAGGTGCTGGACCTGGAAGGCCTGGCCGCCCACCGCGGCTCGGTGCTGGGCAACCTGCCCGACCGCCCTCAGCCCAGCCAGAAGGCTTTCGACAGCGCGCTGTGGGCGGCCCTGCGCGGGCTGGACCCGTCGCGCCCCGTCTTCGTCGAAAGCGAGAGCCGCAAGATCGGCCGCATCACCCTGCCGGCCGCCCTGCTGACCGCGCTGCACGGCCAGGGCCAGCCGTTGTGGATCGAGATGCCCGAGACCGCACGCGTGGAGTTGCTGCTGCAGGACTACGCCCACTTCAGCGCCGACCCCGAGGGTTTCTGCACGACGCTGGATAGTCTCGTCGAGCTGCGCGGCCATGCCCGCGTGGCGGCCTGGCAGGCCCAGGCCCGGGCCGGCGACTGGGCCGGCGTCTTCTCGGCCCTGATGCGGGAGCACTACGACCCCGGCTATGCCGCCTCGCTGCGCCGCCACTTCCCGGCCGTGGCCGACACGCCGCCCCTCGTGCTGACCGACACCCGCCCCGACACGCTGCGCCAGGCCGCCAAGCAGTTGATCGCCATGGCTTGAGGCGGATCAAGGCCCTCGCACCCGAGGCGCGGGACACTTCAGGCCGTCATGCCCAACCGCTACAGCGAACAGGCACTGAGGGAGTCACAGGCCTTCGGTGTCCGTCCCATTCCCGTGCTGCGCCCGCTGGGCTGGCTAGCGCGCGGCTGGCAAGACATCTGGCAGGCCCCGCTGGCATCGCTGAGCCACGGTCTGGCGATGGCGCTGTTCGGTGCCCTGTTGTTCGCGCTGGCGCGTGAGCGCTTCTGGCTGCTGGCCGGCGCCTTCACCGGCTTCCTCATCGTGTCACCCATCCTGGCCACGGGCCTGTACGCGCTCAGCCGTGAGCTGGACCGCGGCGGGCGGCCCGGCTGGCGCACGGTGCGCGACGCCTGGCGGCCACACGACGGCCGGCTCATCGTCTTCGGCGTGCTGCTGGCCTTCGCCGGCACGGGCTGGGTGCTGTGCTCCGCCGCCTTCGTGACCGGCTTCGCCGCCGACCCCATCCACAGCCCGCGCGACTTCCTGCTCAAGGTCGTGCTGAACGACGAGTCCCACCTCTTCGAGACCTGGCTCATGCTGGGCGCCGTGCTGGCCGCGCCGGTGTTCGCGTCCACGGTCGTGGCCATCCCGGCGCTGGTGGACCTGCCACCGCACAAGCTGGGCGTGCTGGGCGCCGTGTTCACGAGCTGGCGCGTCGTGCTGGAGCACCCCGCGCCCATCGCCCTGTGGGCCGCCCTCATCCTCGCGCTGACGCTGATCGGCATGGCCACAGCCCTGCTGGGCCTGATCCTCGTCGCGCCCTGGCTGGGCCACGCAAGCTGGCACGCCTACCGCGACCTGGTCACGCGCCGCTCCGACTAGAACAAACCATGTGGGGCTACACCGAAGCTGAAATCGCGCAGTTCGGCCTGACCTTCGGGGTCACGGCGTTCATGCTGTACATGGTGTTCATCATCCTGCAGCTGGCGCGCGAGTCCAAGGCGGGCCGCTTCGGCACCTTCGTGCTGCTGCTGGGCCTGGGCTTCGGCCTGGTGGGCTTCGCGGCCAAGGGCGTCATCAAGTACTTCCTTTCCGGAGCCATCGGATGAAGCCGGCAGCGGCCGTGAGCCGCACACTGAAGCACAGCCATTTCGAGGACGCGCAGGCGCTGCTCACGGGCACGCTGTTCGCAGCGCTCGGCGTGGCCCTCTTCAAGCAGGCCGGGCTGCTCAGCGGCGGCACGGTGGGCATCGCCTTCCTGCTGCACTACGCCTTCGGCTGGTCGTTCGGCGCGCTCTTCTTTGCCATCAACCTGCCCTTCTACGTGCTGGCCTGGCGCCGCATGGGGCCGGCCTTCACGGTCAAGAGCCTGCTGTCCGTGGCCCTGCTGGCGGGGCTGGCCGAGGCCCTGCCGGGCTGGCTGAGCATCAGCCAGCTCAACCCCTGGTTCGGCGCCATCGTGGGCGGGCTGCTGGTAGGCGCCGGGCTGATCATGCTGTTCCGCCACAAGGCGTCTCTTGGCGGGCTCAATGTGCTGGTGCTCTGGCTGCAGGAAACCCGAGGCTGGCGCGCCGGCTATCTGCAGGCCGGGCTGGACACGGCCATCCTGCTCGCCGCCCTGCCCCTGGTGCCGCTGGACCGCATCGGGCTGTCGCTGCTGGGCATGGCCGCCATCAACGCGGCCTTGGCCATCAACCACCGGCCCGGCCGCTACGTCGCCACCTGAACCAGATCACCGGCCAGGCTGGCCAGCGTTTCCGGCGCGATCTGCACATGCGCCGGGTAGTGGGTGTGGTCACAGCCCAGCTTGACGCCCGCGCCCGCCTTGACGGCCTGGCGCATGGCCGGCGTCAGCTCGAAGCGGACGAAGTGCACGGCCGAGGTCTTCTCGTCGTTCTCGCGGTCGAGGTCCTCGTCGGCGACGGCATAGACGCGCGGCTGGCCTTCCACCTCGATGAACATCCGGTCCTCGACGCCGATCAGCCTTGAAAGTTCGCGCCGGCGCTCGTTCGGATCGGGGTATTCGATGAGCATCGTCGCCTTCCAGTTCGTGCCGTCGGGCACCAGCGGCGCGTAGGCATCGATCTCGCCCTGGATGCCCTCTTCCTCGAAGATCTTCTCGATGCGCAGCATCTCCTGGATCTGGTAGCGGATCGTGCGCTCGTCCTCGAACTGCAGGTTCAGATGCTCGCCCAGGCGCACGCTGCGCAGGCGGCGGTGGGCAACGATGGAACTCTTCTCGACCTTGCGGAACTTCGCGTAGGCCTCCAGGGTCATCAGGCTGTCGACGGTGATCATGGCTGTAGCGCCCGGCCGCCCGTAGCCACGGCCGCGCCCCCTCGGGGGACAGCTGGCGAAGCGAGCGTGGGGGCGTTCATTTAAGTCCGTAGGCGGTGCGCATCAGGGTCAGCGGGTGAGCCAGCGCCTTGGGCGGCGTGCCGGCCTGCGTCATGCCCTGGGAGATGTGGTGGCCGGCCAGCGCGCAGTCGCTGGCGATGACGTCCGGCTCGTCCTTGGCCATGGCCTTGAAGACGGGCTTGCCGATCTTCATCGCCACCGGATGGTAGGGCGTCTTCACGCCGTAGGTGCCCGCATGGCCCGAGCAGCGCTCGACGGTGTTGAGCTTCACGTCGACGCTCTGGCCGATCAGCTTGAACATCTCTTCGGTCTTGCGGCCGATCTTCTGCACCCGACCATGGCAGGGGATGTGATAGCTGACCTTGCCGAGCGGTTGCTTGAAGTCGGTCTTCAGCAGGCCGTCCTTGTGGCGGGCGACGAGGTACTCGAAGGGGTCCCACATCGCCTCCTGCACGAGCTTCACATCCGCCTCGTCGGGGAACATCAGCGGCAGCTCCTGCTTGAACATCAGTGTGCAGCTTGGGATGGCGGACAGGATGGCGAAGCCGTCCTTGGCATAGGGCGCCAACACGGCGATGTTGGCCGCCTTGTGCTTCGCCACCGTGTCCAGATCGCCCAGTTCCAGCTTGGGCATGCCGCAGCAGGCTTCCTTCTCGACGATGACGTAGGGAATGGCGTTGTGCTCCAGCACCTTCAGCAGGTCGAAGCCGATGCCGGGCTCGTTGTAGTTGACGTAGCAGGTCGAGAAGATGGCCACCTTGCCCGGCGTGCGCTCGCCGTTGGTGACGACCTGCGCCAGCGCCTTCGGCGCGCTCCAGCGGAAGCGCTTGGTGGCCAGCTCCGGCAACCAGGCCTCGGGGTGAACGCCGAGCTGTTTGTCCATCAGCTTGCGCGCCGTCTTCGTGCGGTTCACCGCGTTGACGGCCTGCACGACGACAGGAATGCCGGCGAACTGGCCATGCACATCGGTCGAAGCGAGGAATTTCTCTGCCGCCCCGACCTCGCCCTTCCTGAACTTGATCGCCTTGGCGCGCAGCATGGTGTGCGGGAAGTCCAGGTTCCACGCATGCGGCGGCACATAGGGGCACTTGGTCATGTAGCAGAGGTCGCACAGATAGCACTGGTCGACGACCTTCCAGAAGTCGCGCTTGTCGACGCCGTCGAGTTCGCCCGTCTTGCCCTCGTCCACGAGGTCGAACAGCGTCGGAAAGCTCTGGCACAGGGACACGCAGCGCCGGCAGCCGTGGCAGATGTCGAAGATGCGCTCCATCTCGTGGAGGCATTTCTCCTCGTCGTAGAACTCGGGGTTCTTCCAGTCGAGGGCGTGCCGGGTGGGCGCTTCGAGGTTGCCTTCTCTCGTGGTCATGTGTGCCTCTCGTCCAACGGGTACGTTGGCCGATCTCCCAAGGAGATGGCAGGCCGGCTTGGGGCGGCCCGGCGCTCGGCCCGCCGCCACGCTTTCACCTCAGCGCTCTTGCGGCGATCTCCCAAAGAAGACGGCCGCTTCTCAGCAGCCGTTTCAGGGTCAGTCCACCAGCGCGTCAAGGGCCTTCTGGTAGCGGTTGGCGTGCGAGCGCTCGGCCTTGGCCAGCGTCTCGAACCAATCAGCGATCTCGTCGAAGCCTTCGTCGCGCGCCGTCTTGGCCATACCCGGGTACATGTCGGTGTACTCGTGCGTCTCGCCAGCCACGGCGGCCTTCAGGTTGTCGCGCGTCGCGCCGATGGGCAGGCCGGTCGCCGGGTCGCCGACGGCCTCCAGAAATTCGAGGTGGCCGTGCGCATGGCCCGTCTCGCCCTCGGCCGTGGAGCGGAACAGCGCCGCCACGTCGTTCTGGCCTTCGATGTCCGCCTTGTTCGCGAAGTAGAGGTAGCGGCGGTTGGCCTGGGATTCGCCCGCAAAGGCGTCCTTCAGGTTCTGCTCGGTCTTGGATCCTTTCAAGCTCATCGCAGTCTCCGTTGGGGAAAGACGGTGACGCTACTCCCTCGCCGGCCCCGTCATCCAATCGTTAGCTTCAATGCACCTCATAGCAGCCCGCTATACCAGCGCAGGCCGAGCAGCCGGCGGGCGAGCTGGTGCGAGCGCCCCTGGGGATCGGCCAGGTCGTGCAGCACGGTGAAATGGTTGCAGCCGGGCAGCTCCTCGCAGACCGGCACGGCACGCGCACCCCAGGCCTGGCGGATCAGGCGATTCTGGCGCCGGAACTCCTGGCTCTCGTCGGCACCGCACAGCGCGTGCACCGGCCCCTCGGGTCGCGGGAAACGCGCCGGGCTGAGCCGGCTCACCGCCGCCGCGTCCAGGCCCAGGTCGGCCTGCAGCCAGGCCACGCGGCGCAACGGTGCCAGCTCGTGCAGGCCGGAGAGGGACATCGCACCGGCCAGCAGACGCTTCGGCAGGTCATGGCCCAGGCGCTTCCAGTCGCAGCAGGCGGCCATCGTGGCCAGGTGGCCACCCGCGGAATGCCCCGCCACGACGATGCGCGCGGGGTCGCCGCCCAAGCCCTCGGCATGTCGCCGGACCCAGGCCAGCGCCTTCACCACCTGCAGCGCGATGCGGTCAACGCTTGCCACCGGGCACAGCGAGTAGTTGGGCAGCACCACCATGGCGCCCTCGTCGACGAAGGACGGCGCGAGAAAGGAATGGTCGGACTTGTCCAGCGCCCGCCAGTAGCCGCCGTGGATGAAGACCAGCACCGGGGCCCTGTGCACCGCGCTCGGGAACACGTCCAGCGTCTCGTCCGGCCCTTCGCCATAGGCGAGGTTCAGCTGGGCCGGCAGCCGGGCGCGCACCAGCGCCGAGGCCTCGGCCCAGCGCGCCAGGCAGCGGGCACTGTCGGCCACGCGGGCGCGGTTGTCGTACTGGGCAGCGAACCAGGCGTCGTCGTGTCGGCTCATGTCGGGATGAAGAGGGGGTATGGCTCCAATGGCTCTTCAGGGCGATGTCGCCTTGGGCGCGACGGCCCTAAGGTGCGGGACAGCGGGCGCGGCGGATTGTCGGCATCTTTGCGCCCCCGCAAGCCGCAGCTGCGCTTCCTAGAATCCGCCGGCACCGCCAACCCGCACATGCCCCAGACGTCCGCCCTGCCCAGCAAATACCGCGTGCCGCGCGCCCGCCGCGACACCGTGGCCCGCGCGCCACTGCTGGCGCGCACGCTGGCGCAGGCAGCCGAGGCACGCGTCGTCCTCGTGCAGGCACCGGCCGGCTTCGGTAAGACCACCCTGCTGGTCCAGCTGGCCGAGGCCCTGGCCGCGGCCCCGGGGGGCGAGGTCGTCTGGGTGTCGCTGGACGCCGAGGACGACGACACCAACCGCCTGTTTGCCGCGCTGATCGGCGCGCTGGCGCCGCTGGACCTGCCCTGGGACGTGCCGCCGGCGGCCGTGCTGGCCCAGTTGCAGGATGCCAGCCCCACCGCGCGCGCGGCCCTGACCCCCCTGCTCAATGCCCTGGGCGCCCGCCCCGAAGCCCGCATCGCGCTGGTGCTGGACGATCTGCACAACATCGCCGACGCTGCCGCGCTGCAGCTGCTGGACGCCTTCATCGAGCGCGCGCCGCCCGAGGTCTGCGTCTTCATCGGCAGCCGCGTGACGCCACCGCTGTCGCTGGCGCGCTGGCGCGTTGCGGGCGAGCTGGTCGAGCTGGGCTTCGAGGACCTGCGCTTCGACCTGGACACCGCCCAGGCCCTGTGCCGACTGCGCGGCCTGGAGGCCCCCTCCGAAGAGGCCCTGCGCGCTGCCCTGGCCCGCACCCACGGCTGGGCCGCGGGTCTGCAGCTGATGCTCGGCAGCGTGCGTGACCGCGGGGCCCTGCCCACGCTGATCGGCCCGGCCGCCCACCGCCACCTGTTCGACTACTTCGCGCAAGAGGTGCTGGCCGAACTGCCCGCGACGCTCCAGGACTTTGTGCTGCGCAGCAGCGTGCTGGCCGAGCTCAGCCCCGCGCTGTGCCAGGCCGTCACGGGCCGCGCCGATGCGGCCGCGCTGCTGGAGGGCCTCTACGGCCGCCAGCTCTTCCTGCGCGCCCTCGACGAGGCGGTGCCGGTGCTGCGCTTCCACGACCTGTTTCTCGACTTCCTGCGCGGCGAGCTCGAACGCCGCCTGCCCGGCCTGGCCGCCGAGCTGCATGCCCGCGCGGCGCCCGTCGAGCCGCTCCCCGAGCGCGCCATCCAGCACTGGCTGGCCGCCGGCCGCTGGGCCGAAGCCGTGACCGGCATGCGGCGCTGCGCCGAGGGCATGCTGGCCGTCGGCGCCAACCAGCAGCTTGAGCGCTGGATCGAGCAGTTGCCCCCCGACTGGCGCGAGGCGCACGCCGAAGTGGCCCTGCTGCGCGGCCTGTGCGCCTGGTCGCGCTGGGACTGGCTGCGCGCCCGCGACGAATTCCAGCGCAGCCACGACGCCTTCGAGCGCGACGGCGATGGCCCCGGCCGGTATGTCGCCCTCGGCATGCTGGGTGCCTGCCACAACGCGCTGGCCGACCTGGAGCTCGCCCGCCAGGCCATCCAGGACGCGGCCGACGCGGCCCTGCCGCCCGAGTTGCAGGTGCCCTTCGACTCCCTGGCCGCCTGGAACGGCATGGCCCGCGGCGACGGCGCCGCCCTCGTGCAGGCCCTGGACGCCATGGCCGACAACATCAGCCGCGCGCCCCAGACCCGCTACCCCAACGTTGTCGACATGGGCTACGGTCACTACGTGGGCCTGCCGGGTACCCGCCCCGTCATGGAAAGGCTTCAACGGGCCTGCCGCGGCCGCTCCCCTCTCGAAGGCGAGGTGCAGGTGCCCGCTCTGGACGCCTGGCTGGCCTTCTGGCACGGCGAGCCCGATGTTGCCGAGGCCACGCTGCAGGAGCTGCGGCAGTTGCAGCGCCTGCTGCCCGGCGTCTTCATGCTCAACGTCGGCGCCCAGCACCTGCTGGCCCTGACCCTGGCCGTGCGCGGCCAGCAGGACGAAGCCCTCGCCGCCTCCGACCGCGTGCAGCAGGCCTTGCAGATGCCCGAAGCCGCCGGACAGCGCAGCGGCTGGCGCCGCACCTATCTGCACATCCAGGCCCGCATCCTCTGGCGGGCCGGCGACGCCCCCGGACTGGGCAGGCTGCTGCCCGACCTGGCCGCAACGCGCAACGAGCGCGAGTGGCCGGTGCTGGACACCGGCGCCGCGCTGGTGCAGGGCCAGCATGCGCTGCTGCTGGGCCAGCCGGCCGCTGCTCGCCCGCATCTGGAGCGCGCCGTGGCGCTGCAGGCCCGCTGCCGCCTGCCGGCCTACATGGCCGACGCCCGGCTGGCGCTGGCGAGTTGCTGCCTGGCCCAGGACGAGCCCGACGCAGCCAGCCGGCTGCTGGACGAACTGCTGGCCGAGGCCGCCCAGGACGAAGGCATCGGCCTGCTGTTGCTGGAACCCCCCGGGCGCCTGCAGGCCCTCTGGCAAGCCGTCGAAACCCGGCTGCAGACTAGCGCCGCCATCCAGGCCACTCTGCGCGCCCGCCTGGACGCCTGGCAGCCCAACCCCACCGCCGCGGCGCCCATCGCCGCCCACGAGCTGCTGTCGGCACGCGAATGCGAGGTCATGGCCCTGCTGGCCGAAGGGCAGAGCAACAAGCTCATCGCCCGGGCACTGGACCTGAGCCTGCACACCGTCAAGCGCCACGTGGCCAACATCCTCACCAAACTCGCACTCGACAGCCGCACCCAGGCCGCCGCCCACTGGCACCGTCGCTGAGCGACGCCCTTGCGTGGCTCGCCGCCTGCGGCGCAATGGCTCCACCGGGCGATGCCGCCGCGGCCCCGGATCCGGAAGATGCCCGCCAAGCCAGCATCCCGGAGACCCCATGCCCCATCCCCACATCTCGCCCACGCCGCTGCCACGGCCCAGCCGGCCATGAGCCGCCCGCTCATTGCCATCTTCGGCGCCACCGGCGCCCAGGGCGGCGGCCTGGCGCGCGCCCTGCTGCGCGACCCCTGGCAGCGCTTCGCCGTACGCGCCCTCACGCGACAGCCGGCCGCCCGCGCGGCCCGTGCCCTGGCCCAGGCCGGCGCCGAAGTCGTCGAAGCCGACCTCGACCGCCCCGGCACCCTGCCAGCAGCCCTGGCCGGTGCCTACGGCGTGTTCGGCATCACCGACTTCTGGGAGCACTTCAGCCCCGAGCGCGAACTGCGCCAGGCAGCACGCCTGGCGGAGGCCGCCGGGCATGCCGGCGTCCGCCACCTGGTCTGGTCGACCCAGGAAGACACGCGGGCCAGCCGCGATGCCGGCTGGCAGGTGCCGCAGATGGATGCCAAGGGCCAGGCCGACGGCTTCTTCCGCGACCTGCCCACCACCTACTTGCTGCCTTCCTTCTACTGGGACAACTTCATCCAGCTCGGGTTGCACCCGCAGCGCACGGCTGCGGGTGCCTTGGTCTGGCCCCTGCCCATCGGCTCGGCGCCGTTGTGCGGCATCGCCGCCGAGGACATCGGCAGTTGTGTGGCGGCCCTGTTCGTGCAGGGCGAGGACGCAGTCGGCCAGCGCATCGGCCTGGCCGGCGACCAGCTGAGCGGGGCCGAGATGGCGGCCTGTCTGGGCGCCGTGCTGGAAGAGCCCGTACTGCATCAGCCCGTCACCCCCGCGGACTTCGGCCGCCAGCCCTTCCCGGGCGCGGCCGAAATGGCGCGCGCCTTTACCTTCCAGCAGACCGAGCACGCCCGCTACTGCGCCATCCGCCCGCCCGAGCTGGCACGCAGCCTGCACCCTGGCCTCCTCGATTTCGCATCTTGGACCCGGGCCCGCGCCGATGTGCTGCGCCAGTTGCTGCGCGCGCCGGCGGGCCGGCCTGGTGCCGGCCGCCTTCCCCTATACTGACGTTCCGCGTGGGGGGGGTAGCTCAGCTGGGAGAGCGCCGCGTTCGCAATGCGGAGGTCGGGAGTTCGATCCTCCTCCTCTCCACCAAATTTTTTCCTTGCAAATCAAGAACTTACGGCGCTCGATTGAGCGCCGTTTGCTTTTGGTTTTCTGGCTTGGGGACGCTATGGGGAATGGACCGCCCAGGCTGGGTAGGCGGCCTCCCCAGGGCAACACCGGCCCTGGCCCTGGGGCCGTGGTGCCACTCGATCCGCTGGCCCAGTACCTACCCCTGACCCAACGGGCGAACAGCGCCCAGGCGCGTGCCTTGCTGGCCCGTAAAGCTTGAATTTGGCGGAGTGTGTCCGCATGAGTCGCAGCTTGATCGTTATCTGCGCACCTACTTCGGAGTGACCGCGCAGCAATCGCGGAAGTCCGGGTACGCCAGCTTCACCCCCAAGGCCGCCTTCTACAAGTCCGACGTGACGCTGACCTGGAGCCATCGCATCGACGAGCACTGGAGCGTCACCACGATGGGCGGAGTGACCCGGCTGCTGGGAGATGCTGGCGATAGTCCGTTGGCTCGTCGCAAGACGTCGCCGCAAGGTGGGGTGCTGGCCTCGTACAGCTTCTAAGGCGCTGGCGCCCCCCGGCTTGCCTCGTCGTCACGGCGCCGGAGCGATTCACCATCAAGGCTGCAGCGGCACGAAAGGCAGGTCGATGTACGAGGCCTGCGCGCCACCGCTGTGCACCGACACGACCGGCACTGGCGACGTCCATGGCGCACTGCGCTGCCGTGGGTCGGCGCCGGTGATGACCAGCCGCAGCCGGTCGCCCTTGCGCAGCAGGGTCGAGGTCGGCAACAGGTCGAAGCGCAGTTCCTGCGGCACGCCGGGCGGCATGGGCTGGTGGTCCTCGCGAAAGCTTCGATGCCAGGGCAGGCCCAGGTAGTCGTAGGGCGGCGTCCCCAGCTTGCGGTGCGAGGCACGCAGGCGGCCGTGCGCGCGCAGCGCCGATGTGCCGTCGGGATGCACTTCTTCGAGTTAGGCGAACACGTCGCCATCGGCCGTCGTCATCGACGCCCACAACGACACGACGGCATGGCCGGTGAGCTTGGCGTCGGCACCGAACGGCTCAGTCACGTAGCTGAGCCCATGGCCGAACTGCGAGACCGGCCAGAGCAGCGTCTGGCCGTCTTGCCCGACGACCGAGTAGTCGACCTCGAACCGCAGGGCCGACGGCTGTCCGGGCCTGCCGGTCTGCAGACGGCCCTGGGCCGCCCCCTCCCCCGCCCCCGCTGACAGGAAGTAGCGTTGCATCCGCGTGCCCGGCAGGGGCCAGCGGTCGGCGCTGCTCCACGCATGGCCCGGCTCGGCGTTGTAGGTGTAGTAGTAGATCGACGGCTCACGGTCGATGCCGTTGTCCACACCCTTGAGGTAGCGGTCGAAGTAGCGCAGGTGCTCGCTGAACATGTCGAACTGCTGGCTGCGGCAATGGCCCTCGGGGCCGATGAGCAGCTTGACGACGTTCTTCAGGTTGGCCCGCGCGATGAACTGCTCGGCCGAGAATTCGTCAGCCCAGCCGGTCCAGCGGTACATCACCGGCCCGTGCATCTCGACGGCATTGCGGTGGGCGCTCAGGCTGGTCTCCTCCCAGAACCTGCTGTTCAGCAGCGCCGAATGGTCGTCGCGGTAAGGAATGTTCTGCCAGATGCTGGCCATCGCGGTGTTCTTCGCATGCGCCTCGCGGGCCGCGACAAGCGCCAGACCCTGCGGATCGGCATCGACGGGCAGCGTGCCCACGCCGAGGTCGCGCGGGTCTTCCGGGCGGGTGTGGAACTGCGCTGTCAGGCCGCCGCGCGACACGAAGTCGTAGCGGTTGAAGGCCGATGCGCCGGGGAAGATCGCCTTCAGGCTCGGCGGCGTCGTCATGGCCGCGTTGTTCTGCGAGTCGCCCACGTAGGAGCAGCCCATCATGCCGACCTTGCCGTCGGACCAGGGCTGGCGCGCCAGCCACTCGGTCATGTCGTAGGCGTCGCGCCCTTCGGTGCTGTCCTGCATGCCCCGGCGCGTTCCGAAGGACGCCCCCTTGCCGCGGGTGTCGACGATGGCGACGACATAGCCGTGCAGCGTCAGATCCCGCGCCGGCATGAAGGTGTTGCCGCTGAGCTGGATGGAGCCGTCGGCAGCGCGCACGGCACGCTGGTAGGGCGTATGGATCCAGACGACCGGATAGGGAGTGGCGACGGGCTGGCCGTCTTCGCCGACCGGGCGGTAGATGTCCACCGCCAGCCGGGTGCCGTCGCGCACGGGCACGTAGACGCTGACGCGGGACCAGCTCTTGTACAGACGGGGCGAGTAGCCGGAGTACTCACCCGGCCTCGACACCGGCTCGGCCTGGGCGCCATGGCCGACCAACGCCACCACCACCGCCATGCACTTCAGCAGCCCGAGGACGTCCACCACGTCAATCGACCAGCTTCTTGCGGACGTGCCAGTCCGGCTGCACGCACAGCCCGCAGCGCTCGCCCTTGAACATCCGGGCCGCGGCCTCGTCGCCCTTGAGCTGCCACCGCAGCCAGGCCACCGCCACCGGACCGAAGGCGCCACCATGGCTCTCGCGGTAGGTACCGCTGTGCCCCGTCTTCTCGCGCCAGGCACGCACGACGGGCACGCCGCTGATTCGCTCGAAGTCGTCATCGGCGTTCTTGAAGGCCACCTCCGAAGGCTCGCCGGTCACGTAGATCGCCGGGGTGTGCATCTTGGCCACGTCGGCCTTGGTGACGCGCGACGCGGCGATTTCCCAGGCACGCGACTCGACCGGGAACAGGCCGCTGTTCCACACGCCCAGTGTCTTGACGCGCGGGTCGCGCGCCGCATCGATGGCCTGCACGCCGCCGCAGGACTGGCCCATGACGGCGATGCTGGCGATATCGATGCGCCCGGCCAGCGGGCTGCCGGCGCGCTGGTTTTCGGCGATGGCCCAGTCGATGGCATCGATGAACTGGTTGGCCGTGGTGTAGGGCGCGGCGGGCCGCTGGGTGTCCGACGGCAGCCGGCCGCCAGCGGCCATGACCGCCGCCGGCGAGCCCAGCGCCGGCTGGCCGCGGGACAGGAGGCTGCTGCCGCTGGTGATGCTCTCGACCTCCGCCGGGCCGATGGGGCCCAGCGACACGGCCAGGAAGCCGTGCGAGGCGATCTCGCTGAGGAAGTGGCGGAAGCGGTTGCCGGTGTTGACGCAGGCCCCGTTGCCCCACACGACGATGGGCAGCTTCTCGGCGCCCAGCGCCGCCAGATCCTTGGGCCGGTAGATCGTGTGGCTGGGCAGCGTCGGCTCGGCCAGCATGACAGCCGGGTAGCGGCCGGTGCCCAGTGGCGTATCCGGCGTCACATAGGGCGCGTTGGGCCCTGGCGGAAACTCCACCGGCGCCGGGCTCGCGCCCTGGGCGAAGGCGCTGGACAGCGCCAGCGCCATGGCGGCTGCGCATGAAGACTGCTTGAAGACCTGGAAGGTCATGACGGGCTCGCTTTCGTGGGTGACGGGCACACCGGCAGTGACTGGCCGGCCGCGTGAACAAGGGCCGCGCCGGCGGCCTGCAAATCGCAGGCCGTGTAGCGGCGCACGAAACGGGGAGGCTCGAAGGCGATGAAGCGCGACTCGCCCAGCCCCGTCGCCGCGGCCGCCCGGTTCATCGCCGCCGCGTCCGTGGCGGGCCAGTCGCCGGACTCCAGGCGCCGCACCAGCGCCTGCACGGCGGCCACGGTTTCCGCAGGCTTGAAGCCGCAATGGCCGGCGCTGGCCGTGTAGAGCTGGCGCAGCTGGGCCGACGCGCCCGCGGCCTGCGCGACGCTCTCGTAGAACTGCTGGCCGGCCACGGCCGAGATGGGGTCGCCGATGCCGCTGAGCGTCAGCACGGGCGCCATGAGCCGGCCATCGAACACGCCGGTGGCCATGTAGCCGACGGCCTTGGGATCGGCAGAAACCCTCGGCGCGCTGGCCAGCCGGGCCAGGTCAGCCTTCAGGTCCAGGCCGGCCCGCTGATACAGCCGGGCGATCAGGCCCTCGGCGTCCACCTGGCGCAGCAGGTCGGCATAGTCGACGCCGACATTCGACGTCACGTTGCCCCCCGCCAGCGCCTCGATCTGCGCCCGGCTGCTCATGGCCTGGGCGACCAGGGCGCGCGGCATCACGAGGCTGTCGGCCAAGCCCGCCTCGCGGGCGTCGAGATCGTCGGGCCGTGGCCTCGGCTTGGCCGGATCGGCCCAGTCGGGCAGCTGGCCCAGCAGGGCCGCCAGCGCCAGGCGTGCGCGGCCTTGCGGGCTGCTGCGCGCGCCGTCCAGCACCCTCAGCCAGGCCGGCAAGGCGGTCGTCTGCCAGTCCCTGGGAATGCCGACGACGGGCAGGTCGGTGTCGGGTGCCAACAGTGCCTTGGCGGCAAACAGCGCATCGAACTTGGCCTGCCATTGACCCACCGATCCCGCCAGCCCGGGGCAGAGGGCCACGGCGCCGCTCCAGCGCCCGGGGTAGGCCTGGAGCGCCACCGCCGCCGTGTGCCCGCCCTGCGAACTGCCGAACTCGACGGCATGCCTGGGCTTGCCATGGGCCCGCTCGAACAGGTCGAGGGTCCGGACGGCATTCTCCGCGGCCTGGTGGATGGCCCAGCCCGTGACGGTGCGCGTCGTGCCCGCCATCGCGAAGCCGGCCGCCATCAGCGCGCGGCTCGTGGCGCCAGCGTCGTCCGGCGCCATCGGGTCGCGCCCGGCATAGTCCAGCCCCACCAGCACCGTCCCGTTCCAATGGCCGGGCACGTCGATGCGATACGGCGTGCCGTCCGGCAGCCTGCCATGGGTGGTGGCGGCCGGTGCGGCGGGCCTGACGAAGGGCAGCGTCACCGACGACGGGTGCGCCGCATCGTTGAGCAGGGTCAGCACGGGCGCCGGCACCACAGGCGCGAGGTTGCGCTCGCGGTAGTCCGCCCCCGCGACCGAGATGCGGATGCGGTGACCGGCCTTGAACACGTGCGAGATCGGCAGGAACGCGAAGCGCAGCTGCACCGGCTCGCCGGGCTTCAGCGCCTGCGCATCCTCATGGTGGGCGCGGTGATACGGCAGGCCGAAGTTCTCGTAGCCCGGCGTGCCGAGCTTGCGCAGCGAGGCCTTCAGCCGGGCGTCGGTGACCTGGGCCACGCTGCCATCGGGCGCCACGTCTTCAAGATAGACGAACACATTGGCATCCGGGCCGGTCGACGAGATCCAGAGGTCGGCCAGCGCATCGCCGGTCAGCTCCGTGTCGGCAGCCAGCGGGGGCGTGACGAAGTGCGGGCCGCCCTGCGCCTGCGGGCAGGGCGGGAAGCCCGTCAGCAGGCCGTCCGGCCGCTTGCGCATGCCGGGGCAGTCGAGGTCGTAGCGCACCTCGAAGCGCGTCGCGTTGCCGGTGCGGGCGGGCGCCTGGGGCGACAGCTCGGCGCCCGCGAGGAAGTACCGGGCCGGCACGGTGCCCGGCACGGGCCAGGACCTGGCGGAGCGCCATTCCTGCCCGGCCGGTGCGTTGACGGTGTAGTAGTGGATCGGGTCGTCCTGGCGCAGCCCGGTGTCGATCTGCTTCAGGTGGGTGTCGAAGAAGCGCTGCATCTCCGACAGCAGGTCGAAGTCGCCGTTCTCGCAGTGGCCCCAGGGGCCGATGATGAGATGGCGGTCGCCCGCCATGTTGGCGAAGGTCACCAGGCCCTGGCCCCGCAGGTCGTCGCGCCAGCCGCCCTGCACGTAGACGGCGGTACCGGAGGCGCGCATCTGCGGCAGGTAGCTGGCGATGCTGCCCTCGTACCAGAAGCGGCTGCCCACGCCCTGCGCGTAGTCGTCGCGGAAGGGCATGCCCTCCCACATCTGGCGCAGCACGGTGCCCCCCTGGTGCTCCTCGGCGGCCTGGCGAAGCAGGACCTTGGCCTCGTCGCCCTGCACCGGCGTGTTCTTCAGGTCGTCCGCGATGCTGCGCTCCGGCCCCGTGCCCCAGTTGGCGAAGATGCCGCCGCGCAGGAAGCCGTCGTACTTCTCCCAGGAGAAACACCCCGACCACGCCGCCTTCAGGTGCGGGTTGGCCGCGGTGACCGCGTGCATCGCCGCGTCGCCGGTGTTGGAGCAGCCGTAGACGCCCACCGCCCCGGTGGACCAGGGCTGGGCAGCCAGCCAGTCGATGACCTCGTAGGCGTCATAGGCCTCGGTGCGGTCGTTGTAGCCGCGGCGCTTGCCGAAGGACGGCCCCTGGCCGCGGCGCGCCACCTGCACGACCACATAGCCCTGGCGCACCAGCAGGGGCGCGTCGCGGTGCCCGCGCGGCGTCTGGCCCACCGGCCCGCCGTCGGCGCCCGGGCCGGCGATGGCCAGCGTGTGATGCCAGATGACGGGGAAGCGGCCTTCGACCGGCCGGCCATCGCGGGCCGGCCGCGTGATGCTGACGGCCAGGCGCACGCCGTCGCGCATGGGCAGGTAGAGCGACGTGGTCACGCTCTCAGCGTAGGCCGCCTGGGGCCGGTACTGGCCGAAGCCGGCCGGCTGCGCGGCGGTGGTGCCGGCCCAGGTCGCCAGCAGCAGGGCCGCTGCCACGGCCCGGCGGATGCAGGCTCTCGTCATGTGGGTGTCCTCGGGCAGCGCGCCAGGGGCCTTGCCGGCATCAGAAGCGCTTGTCCAGCGAGAGCGACACGATGCGGCCGATGGGGTTGCTCAGGCTGGGGTCGAAGCCGCCGCCGCCGTTGGAGCTCTGCGCCACGTTGACGAAGGGCGGCTTCTTGTCGAAGAGGTTCACGGCCCCCACGGCGATGGTCGCATCCTTGAGCAGGCCGGCCTCGGCCTCGAAGGTGTAGGCCAGGCGCACATCCATCGTCGTGTTGGCCGCCACCTTCTGCACCGGCGTGGTGAGGTTGTTGTCGTAGGCGTTCTGGTGGCTGAGCGCGAAGTTGGCCTGCCACGGGCCCAGCGCCCAGCCCAGCGACAGCCGCGCCTTGAACTTCAGCGGGTTGTAGATGGTGTTGAGCTGGTCCACCTGCGCGCTCGCCGGGGTCTGCGCCACGCGGTACCTGGTGAACACGGTGCCGTTGGCGCCGAGGGTGAAGTCGCCCAGGTTGCCGCCCAGGATGCGCGTCGTGGCCTGGAAGTCGAAGCCGTTGGACTGCGAGCCGCCGAGGTTGAACTGGCGGCCGTCCACCAGCAGCGTCCAGGTGGCGGGCAGCACGCCGGATGCGAGCGGATAGGTGGCGATCGCCTGGGCGACGGCGGCCGCCGACGGGTTGCGCTGGATGATGGACGTGCCCGCGAACTGGGCCTCCCGGTTGAGCACAGTCAGGTCCGACAGATAGCCCACGATCTGGTTGTCGTACTGGATGTCGAACCAGGTCAGGCTCAGCTTGGTGGCGTTGCCGATGGGCAGCTTCCAGTCGAAGCCCAGCGTCTTGGTCTTGGAAGTTTCGGGGGTGAGGTCGGTGTTGGCCCCGGAGATGGCCACACCCACGCGCAGCGCGCCGCCCTGAGTGGGGTCGGAGTAGTTCTGCACGTACAGCCCGCCCTTGCCGCCGTTGGCGAAGCCGCGAATCTGCGTGAGGCCCGGCGCGCGGAAAGACGTGCCGTAGCTGCCGCGCACGGCGAGGTTCTCGACCGGCTCCCAGGTGACGCCCACCTTCGGGTTGTCGGTGCTGCCCACGTCGCTGTAGCGGTCCGTGCGGGCAGCCAGGCTGACGGCGAGCCGGCGCAGGCCGGGCAGCGCGTTGCGCTCGCCGAAGAGCGGCACCAGCAGCTCGGCATAGGCCGACTTCACCGTGCGGCTCAGGCTCACCTCGCCGAACACCGGGTTGGTCGCAGGGCCGTTGGTCTGGCCGCCGGTGGACGCCGACTTCAGCCACTCCAGGCCGACTGCGGCGCGCAGCTTGCCGCCCGGCAGCTCCATGACGGAGCCGTCCGCCTTGACCACCACGTTGTCTAGCTTGGTGAGGCCCGGCGAGTACGAGACGTTGTTGGAGATTGCCGCGAGGGTGGCGGGGTTGTTGGGGGCCGAGCCGAACACGTTGAGCGCCGTGGCGGGGTTGGTGTCGGCCAGCGCGGCCGTGATCGCGGCCGTGTTCAGGCCATGCAGGGTGACGGAGAGATCGCGGTTCTCACCGTGGGTGACCAGCGCACCCGCCTTCCAGTCTCCCCCGAGGTTGACGTCCACGCCCACCGTGGCCTGGGCCGTCTTGGAGCTGCCGTTGGCCGTGTTCACGGGCAGGTCGTTCAGGAAGGAATAGGCCACCGTTTCCGAGCCCCCCGCGGGGGCGCCGGCCGGGCGAACGTAGAAGGGGTTGGTGCCGGGAACCGTCAGGTTGGAGGCCAGCATGCCGGGTCTGAATCGGTAGTCCCGCTTTGACACCAGCCCGTCGGCGTAGAGGCTGATGCCCTCGGACAGGTTCTGGTTGAAGGTGAAGGCCAGGCTGTTGCGCTCCTGGCTGGGCAGCAGATCCTGGTACTTGAGGTTGTCGCACTTGTTGGCGGTGCCGGCCACCAGGGCCGAGCGGTTGGCGGCCGTGACGCCGCCGCTGGGGATGGCGTAGGACACGCCGCTGATGACGATGTTGCCCGGCGCGCATTGCGTGGACCGGAAGTCGCCGCCACCTTGCGACGTCAGGTTGCCGGTGAAGAAATCGCGGTCCTGGCCGTTGAGGGCGCTGCGCAGGGTGTTCTCGAAGGTCAGCGCGAGCTGCCCGCCCTGCCACTTGCGTCCCCACAGGCCGCCGACCTGGCGCTCGTGGTAGCGGTCGCCCACGCCGAAGCGGGCATAGGCCTGGGCCCCGTTCTCGTTGCGTCGCATGATGAGGTTGGCCACGCCGGCCACGGCATCCGAGCCGTAGAGGGCGGAGGCGCCGTCCGCGACGATCTCCACGCGCTCCAGCGCCAGCGAGGGCAGGATGGACGGATCCACCGCGGCGCCCGTGGTGCCCTGCCCCACCACCCGGTGGCCGTTGACCAGCACCAGCGTGGCGTAGGGGCCGATGCCGCGCAGGTTGATGGACGAGCCATAGGTGATGTTGCCGGAGCCGCCGGACTGGCCGCGCGAGCTTTCGGACACGCCCAGGTTGAACACCTGCGGCAGCTGCTGGACGAGCTGGGCCGTCGACGTAGCGCCCGAGGTCTCGATGTCCTCGCGCGACATCGCGTTGACGACGGCGCCCACCGGCACGACGCCGCGGATGCGGCTGCCGGTGACGACGACGGTGTTGAGCTGCTGCGTGGCCGCCTCGTCCTTCCCGTCCGCCGCGGGCGCGGCGGTCGTCTGGGCGATGGCGGCGGCGTGCGAGGTCAGCACCAGCACGGCCACGCAGACCGGTCGGAGCGTGGGCAGGCGGTTCGAGAGGGCGTGGTTCATCATGTCTCCTTGGTTGTCTGGGCAGGGCTCCGCCAGATCCCCTCCTGAACGGGGGCTGTGCGGAAGATTCAGTACGCGGTGACGGGCTTGCGCCCTTGGTCGGAAACCGGTGGATCGCTGTCAGATTCCGTGACGATCTCCATCGATGACGTGGCGCCGCCATCGGAGACGCAGCCTGGCGGGCAGCCGCGTCAACAGGTGATGGGACATCATGGGCCTCCCTTCGCGGCGCTCGCCTCCGCCGGAATCTGCGGCGCATGTCCGCGAGAGAAATGGGCTTCCATGCGCCGCTGCAGCAGCGACAGCAGGCTGAAGATCAGGAGGTACCAGATGACCGCGACCAACAGCAGCGGCACGACCTTGAAGTTGCGGTTGTAGATGGTCTGCACCGAGAACAGCAGGTCGGTCATCGCGATGACGCTGACGAGCGAGGTGCCCTTGAGCATGCCGATGACCTGGCTGCCCGCGGGCGGCAGCACCATGCGCATGGCCTGCGGGAAGACGACGCGCCAGAAGGCCCGCACCGGCGTGAAGCCGAGGGCGCGGGCGGCGTCATGCTGGCCGCTGTCCACGGAGAGGATGCCCGCACGCATGATCTCGGCCATATAGGCCGCCTCGTTCAGCGCCAGGCCCAGCACGGCGGCGATGAAGGGCGTGATCAGGTCGTTGGTGTCCCAGTCAGGGCCGAAGGGGATGCCGATGCGCGGGATGAGGTAGGCCAGGTTGTACCAAAACAGCAGCTGGATCAGCAGCGGCGTGCCGCGGAACAGCCAGGTGTAGAAACCCGCCACTGCGCGGCCCGTGGCGAAGCGGCCCAGCTTCATCAGCGCCAGCACCGTGCCCAGCACCGTGCCCAGGGTCATGCCGAAGACGGTCAGCACGATGCTGATGCCCAGGCCGTTGAGCACCGTCTTGGCCGTCAGGAATTCGGCGACGACGCCCCACTCGAAGCGCGGGTTGGAGATCAGAAAGTAGACGACCTGCAGGCTGACCAGCGCCACCAGCACGTTGGCGATCCACCGACCGATGCGCAGCCGGGGCTTGGCCCGGGCCACGTCGTCGAGCGGGGCATTGAGGAAGTCAGGCGTGGCGGTGTTCATGGTGGGGGGTTCCTCTCGTCGCTTCACTTCGCGACATTCAGCTGGGCCTTGTCGACGCGCACGGCCGCGACGCCCCAGTGGTTCATCACGCGCTCGTAGTCGCCGCTGGCGATCAGCACGGTCAACGCGGCCTGCATGACCGGGCCAAGGCCGGACCGCTTGGTCACGAACAGGCTCAGGATGTCCTTGCCCAGACTGCCGCTCTCGTCGCTGTACATGCCGAAGCGCGTGCCGTTCTCGTGCACGGCATGCAGCGCGGCCGTCAGCGTCATGCCGGCCAGGTCGGCGCGCCCGGCCTGAGTGGCGACCAGGGTCATGTTGGTGTCCACCAGCGGCACGTGGATGGCCGGCGGGCGGCCCTCCTTCTCGCAGCGTTCGACGACGCGGTTGACGACGCGTTCCGTGACGCTGCCGGCCACGTAGGCGATCTTGCGGCCACAGAGGTCGGGCACCTGCGCGTAGCGCGCCGGCCGGTCGGTCGGGAAGACGAAGGCCGGGCGGGTGTTCATCCAGGTCACGCCGTCGAAGCGCTTCTGCCGCTCGGCCGTGGCCACCGCGGGGCCCAGCGCCAGGTCGTAGCGGCCGGCTTCCAGGCCTGCCAGCGTCGCCGACAGGCTGTTCACGACGTGATGCCGGATCGGCACGCCCAGCATCTTCTCCAGCGCCCGCGCCAGGTCGGGCTCGATGCCGGCGCTGATCTGGCGGTCGTCCGTGACGATACGGTAGGGCGGATGCGAGTCGCCGACGAAGCGCAGCACGCCCGCCTTCCTGATGTCTGCGGGCAGATGGTCGTAAAGCGGCGCTTGCGGGTCGGGCGCTGACAGTCCGGCGGCAGAGGCGAACCGCACCACCGCCAGGACCAACAGGATGAAGGCTTGCTTGGCCATGATCAGATCACGCCCGCAGCGTTCAGCGCGCCCAGGTCGGCCTCGCTCAGGCCGAGCAACTCGCCGTAGATCGCGCCGTTGTGCTCGCCCAGGTTCGGCGCCGGCTTGTCGAAGCCGGCAAAGGCGCCGGTCATGCGGATGGGCAGGCCGCCGACGATGATGTCATCCACCGCGCCATAGACCGGGTGCTCGATGCGCTCGGTTTCACCGCGGGCCAGCAGCCGCTCGTCGCGCGTGGCCTCGCCCGGATCCCGCACCCGGCCGGAGGGCACGCCGGCGGCCTCCAGCGCTTCGACTGCCTCGTCGGTCGACAGGGTGCGCGACCAGGCTTCGAGCAGCGCGTGAAGTTCGCTGCTGTTCTGCACGCGCTGGTCGCGGCTGGCAAAGCGCGGGTCGGCCGCCAGATCGGGCCGGCCCATCGCCGCGAAGAGCGAACTGGTGAAGCCGTCAGTCGGCGCGCAGACGGCGATGTAGCCGTCCTGCGTGGCGAAGATGCCGAAGGGGGCGAGCCGCGGCATGGTGTTGCCCGAGCGCGTCTCCTGCCCGGCCCGGCGCATCACCTCGAAAGGCTCGGCAGCCACCAGGGCGGTGATGGCGCCCAGCAGCGACACGTCCACATGCTGGCCCCTGCCCGTGGTGCGCGCCTGCATCAGCGCGGCCAGCGTGCCGATGACGGCGAACAGCGGCGCCGTCAGGTCGCCGAAGGGCACACCCACGCGCACGGGCGGCGCACCGGCGTCACCCGACGTCATCATCAGTCCCGAAAGCGCCTGGACGATGGTGTCCATGGCCTTGTTCTGGCGCGACACCATGTTGGCGCCGAAGCCGCTGATCGACGTGTAGACGATGCGCGGGTTGATGGCCGCGCAGGCAGCGTAGCCGGTGCCCAGCCGGTCGGCGGTACCGGCGCTGTAGTTCTCGACGACGGCGTCCGCCTTGGCGACGAGCTTGTCGAACAGCGCCCTGCCCTGCGCGTCCTTCAGGTTGAGCGTGATGGACTGCTTGTTGCGCGCCCGCTCCATGATGGCCAGGGACATGTCGTCGCTGTGCCGGCGCACCATGGCCACGCCGTCGCGGCCGAGGAAGGGCGCGTTGTTGCGCGCCGTGTCCGGCACCTTTGGGTTCTCGATCTTGATGACGCGAGCACCCAGGCCGGCCAGCAGCAGCGTGGCATAGGGGCCGGCCAGCGCCGTGGTCAGGTCGAGGATGGTGACGCCTTCGAGGGGGCGCGGCAGGTTGTCGGTGTTGGTACGCACGGAGGTCTTTCGGATTCGTTGGTCAGCCCGGCAGCACCGAGACCCAGTCGTCGTCCCGCCATTCAAGGCGGACCTTGAGGCCCGCCGTGCGAGAGATGCCGCGGATGTACTCGACCACCGCTTCGCCGCCCTGGCCGCGCTGCAAGGGCACGGGTCTGGCGTCGATGTCGATGTAGCAGGGGATCAGGCCGGCCTCGACCACGCCGGCGGCGTTGACGCGGCAGCTGGCGATGACGGTATTGCGGCTTTCCGGGTGGAAGGGATAGGTGGGCATGGCCGGGTCGGGCGCGAAGCCGAACAGCTGCTGGCGGCGCTTGGCCCAGGCCAGGCGCTCGGGGCTGTCGTTCTCGCTGACGGACAGGGCACGCGTCACGCTGACGAAGTTGCCCAGGCCGTGATAGATGGGCTTGCCGCGGTGCAGCTCGACGCCGCGCATGATGTGGGCGTGGTGGCCGATGACGATGTCGGCGCCGGCATCGATGGCGGCGCGGCTCACGGGGCCCTCGTACATCTCGATCCTGGCCGGCGTGTGGCCCACGCCCTTGTGGAAGGCGACAACGACGATGTCCACCTGCGCACGCAGCGCGGCGATGTCGTCGGCCATCGCGGCCAGGCTCTCGGGCGCGGCGAAGGTGTAGATCGTCGGCGGGCCGCCGGGGCTGGCGTAGTCCAGCTCGTAGTGGGTCAGTACCTTGACGTAGGCGCAGCCGGGTTTCCTGGACGTGGCCCAGGACTCGCGCGGGCCCACGCAGTTGTAGCTCAGCACACCGACTCGCACACCCTTTCGGGTGACGATGGCCGGCTTGCGTGCCTCGGCCAGGTTGGCGGCGGCGCCGGTGGGCGCGATGCCCAGGCCCTGCAGCGTGGCGGCGGTGTCCAGGATGCCGGCGGGGCCGCAGTCGGCGATGTGGTTGCCGGCCAGCGTGGCGACGTGAAAGCCCGCCTCGGCCAGCGCCGTGAGGTGGTCGGGGTCGGCCGGCGGCGCCGGGATGTCGGTGCTCTGCTCTGTGCCGCGCCGGGTGTGCGGCACTTCCACGTGGCCTATCACCAGGTCGCCGCGGGCCAGCACCTCGCGGCTGGGGTCGAACAGCGGGCCGGGGTTGGGCTCGTCGAGGATGATGTCGCCCACCATCAGCAGGGTGATGTCGGTCGTGCTCACAGGCGCTCCTCGATGAATTGCGCCATGCGGGCCTGCATGGCCGCCTCGTCCCAGTCGCGACCGTCCACCATGTCGGACTCGATCATGATCGTGGGGATACCGGCCTTCTCCAGCGCATCGGCGATGAAGAGCTTGCCCGCCGCGGCCGGACGGTTGCCCTTGGGCATCAGCACGACGGCGCCGTCGATGCGGTTGCGCTGCGCTTCACGGACGATCCACGACGGCGCATACGGCGGGTTGTGCAGCACCTCGTTCATCGTCACGACGCGGCTGGCGAGTGCGCGCAAGGGGTCGTCCAGGCCGTAGCGGATGTACCAGTCCGGGCCGAACGGCAGGTACATCGACCAGACGAAGGTGGCGCCGTGGCTGTCCTCGAAGGCGTTGTAGAAGGCCGTGTTGTGCCAGAGGCCCGCGCCGACCCACATCAGCCGCTTGCGCTCGCCCGGGCAGGCGGCGACGCCGGCTTCGACGCGCGCCTTGACCTCGTCGCGGAAGGTGCGGGCATGGTTCAGCGCCCACTCGCTGCCGCGATGCCACTGCGTGGCCATGACGTTGCTGATCTGCTCGCCGATGCGCACGGGGCTCCTGGGCGCGTCGGCGATCAGTTGGCGGGCCTCCTCGAAATACTCTTCCTGCTGGTTCACCCGCTGAAGGAAGGCGCGCAGCGCATCCTCGTCGAAGGCGCGGCCGCTGATGCGCTCCAGCACCGTGATGAGCTCCTTGAGCTCGGCCACGGCCAGGTCCAGGCGCTCCGGTTCACAGAGCTCGGCCCAGCGCTCGCGCGACAGCTCCCACCAGTTGGCGGGCAGCACGCTGGAGCCCGGGGCTTCGAGCGCAAAGAAAGGCGCGCCCATCAAGTCGGCCCATTGCTGGAAGACGCGCTGCATGCAGTCGCAGGTCAGGCGGGCGCACAGGATGGCCGGCTGCGGCAGGCCGCCCCAGGGCGCACGCTCGCCGAGGTCAATCTTGCTGGTGGCCAGGCCGATGCTGCAGTAGCGGCACAGGCTCTCGTTGTAGCCCAGCTCGTTCATGCCGTCGAGGTAGTCCTGCGAGAGCCGCTTGGCGGCGACGACCGCCGCCCACCACTGGTTGGTGACTACGGGCACGCCCATCACGTGGAACAGGTCGTGCGGCGTGTCGGCGTTGATGATGGCGTAGGGCTTGTGCTGCTCGAACACGTCGCGGCGCAGCTCGGCGAACCAGGCCTTCTGCTTGTCGCCGGCGGCCTGGGTGCAGTGGAGTTGTTTGTCGTTGGACATGGTGGTGTTTCTCAGCGCAGCGACGCAATGAAGGCCTGCAGGGCCGGTCGCACGGCCTCGGGCTGGCGTGCGTCGTCGCGGATCAGCAGCGAAGGCAGGCCGTGGTGCTCGGCCCGTTCGCGATCGGCGGGGTAGGACCAGCCATGCACGTCGTCAGGCCTGGGCAGGTAGAAGAGCACGCCGTCCAGGCCGGGGCGGGCCACGGCGGCCTGGAACCAGGCGTCCGGGTTGGGGTGCACGCGCACGCAGGGCACGTCACGCCAGTAGTGCTCGAAGACGGCTTGCAGCGGTTCGGCGTCGGCCGGAATCAGCGGCTCGCCGGCGCGCGAGCCCCAGTCGTCATCCTCGGCCACGATGCGAGCGCCCAGCGACTCGACCAGCGCATGCAGGGCGTCATGGTCCTGCGGCACCCCGCGCACCAGCAGGCGCGGACCTGCGGGCACGTCGGCCGGGCCGCCGGCATCCAGCCACTGCTGCAGCGCCACCTGGCCCGCCTGCAGCGGCATGAAGCGCAGCGCACCGGTGGCGACATGCGCCTGGCGGCCCGACAGAGCGCGCTGCCAGCGCTGCTCATGCAGGCCGGCCAGCAGCACGCGGACCCGGTTGCAGGCGCCGATGGCCTCGCGCAGCGCGCCGTCGTCGCAAGGCTTGCCGCCGATGTCCGCCAGGGCTTGCCACAGGGCGCGGCTGCGCGTCAGGCCATAGGCATGGCTGCTGGCGCGCTGCGTGTGCGGGATGTCGTAGAGCCAGAGCCTGGGGCCATTGCGGGTAACGCCGGCGCGGCGTGCTTCGCGCAGAGACAGGTAGAGCTTGTGCTGGGATTCGGACGAGCGCGGCACGATGAGCAGATCCAGTGCGTCCAGCGCGCCGCTGCAGTACAGCTCGAAGATCCAGCGCACGTCCGGGTCGGACACGCTCTCGACGAAGCGATCCGCGAACTGCGTGTTGCCCTGCACGGGCGCAATGCGCACCGGCACGCAACCGGCGGCGAGGATCAACTCCACGGGCACCGTGTTGCCGACATAGCCCACGACGGGCCGGGTCTGCCGCTGCACCAGGGCCAGGCGATCGCGGTAGGCCTGCTCCAGCACCGAGAAAGACTGGGCGGCGCTCATGCTTGCCCCGAACGCGACAGGAAGGCCTTCAGGCGCTCGGTGCTCGGCGCGGCCATGGTCCTGCGGGCGGGCCCCTGCTCGACGATGCGACCTGCCTCCATGAAGATGATGCGATCCGCCACCTCGCGGGCGAACTGGATCTCGTGCGTGACGACCATCATCGTCATGCCCTGCCTGGCCAGATCCTGCACGACGGCCAGCACCTCACCCACCAGTTCCGGGTCCAGTGCGCTGGTCGGCTCGTCGAACAGCATGGCCTGCGGGCGCATCGCCAGCGCGCGGGCGATGGCCACGCGCTGCTGCTGCCCGCCGGAGAGCTGGCGGGGGTAGGCGTCCTTCTTCTTGAGCAGGCCCACGCGGTCCAGCAACTGCTCGGCATGAGCCTGGGCCGCGTCGGCGCTCTCGCGCAGCACCTGCACAGGCCCTTCCATCACGTTGCGCAGCACGCTCATGTGCGGGAACAGGTTGAACTGCTGGAACACCATGCCGATGCGCTGGCGCTGGGCGGCAATCGCCGCTTCGCCCAGGGCGCGCAGGCCACCGTTGTGGTGCTCGTAGCCCTGCAGCACGCCATTGACATAGATGGCGCCGGCATCGATGGGCGTAAGCTGATGAACGCAACGAACCAGCGTGGATTTGCCCGAGCCGGAGGGCCCGATCAGCGCCACCACTTCGCGATCCGCCACCTGGAGATCAATGCCATCGAGCACGACCGTGCTGCCGTACCGCTTGACGAGCCCCTGCAGGTGCAGGGCCGGAGGTCGCTGATCCATGTTGTCTCGCTGAATTACTTATAAGTAGTAACTGTTTAAAGTGTGAACCATTGAGGCGCGCACATCAACCAAAATCTTGGCTCTTTACGTTGGTGATTTCCCGCACTCCACAGAGGCCTCGCTCGAATCGCAGCACCCGGAGGCCGATTCCTTTGCATAACTAGTTATGACCAATCAGCAAATCACCAAGGACTCGCCCCAGCGACGGCCGCTCAGGCTAGGGGTCTTGCGGGACAACATGGGCTACCTGTCGCGGGTCATGCGCAACGTGGCGCAGCAGTCGGCCGACACCTTCGTCGGCGAGCTCGACCTGGCTGCCGGGCAGTTGACGATGCTGGGCCTGATCGCGGCCAACGAGGGCGTGACCCAGAACGAACTGGCGCGCGTGATGCTGATGCGCAAGTCGCAGGTCACCACCTTGATCCAGGACCTGGTGATGCGCAAGCTCGTGAGCCGAGAGGAGCACGGCGCCGACCGGCGCTACCTCAAGCTCGCTCTGACGCCCGACGGCGAGCAGCTCTGGCAGCGTGCGCAGCTGCGCATTGCCGGCCACAGCGAAATGCTCCTGGGCGTGCTGGACGAGGCCGAACGGACGGAGCTCGTCCGGCTGGTGAGGAAGATGCTTGCGTCGCACATGAGCGAGGTCGGCATCGATCTGGGCTGATCGGCGGCCCCCATCCTCTGGCAGGAGACCGCGCAGGCTCCACAGCCCCGCGTCAGACCTCGGCGGGCCCGGGGGCGTCTTCACCGCGCGCCCGCGCAACGCTGGAAACCTTGTCCAGCAGCTCGGCAAGCATCACGAGTTCGCCGGGACTGAGATGCTGCTCCAGGTCCTTCTCGACAACGGGCGTCTGCTCGGCCAGCTGCGCAGCCAACGCGGCACCCTGCGGCGTCAGCAGGGCTTGCTGGGAACGCCGGTCGACCTCGCTGCGCACCCGCTCGATGAGGCCACGCGACTGCATGCGATCCATCAGGATGGTCAGGTTCGGCCCCGGCAACGCCAGCGCGCGGCTCAGCTGCTTGGGCGTCAGCGCCTGGTTGGCATGCAGCAGCATCAGCAGCGAGTACTCGACCGGCCGAAGGCTGAAGGGTGCGCCGATGTGGCGTGCAAACAGCGCCTGGGTCGCGACGCGCGCCTTGGCGATGCGGTAGCCGATCAGGCTCTGCAGCAGCCCTTCCTCGATCGCGGGCTTCTTGTGTTTCGACACATTCATACCGTGGATCATGCCGCCTTTCATGCCCGCCACGTCGGCATCGCCGGCTCAGCGGGGCGCCATGCGCAGCGCGCCGTCCAGGCGGATGACCTCGCCATTGAGGTGCCCGTTGGTGACGAAATGCGCGGCCAGCGAGGCGAACTCCTCGGGATGCCCCAGTCGCTTCGGGAAGGGGATGGAGCCCGCCAGATTCGCCTGCACCTCTGCGGGCAGCTCCTTCAGCAGCGGGGTGGCGAACAGGCCCGGCGCGATGGTGCAGACACGGATGCCATGCTGGGCGAGGTCACGCGCCAGCGGCAGGGTCATGCCGACGATGCCGGCCTTGGACGCCGAATAGGCCTCCTGGCCCACCTGGCCATCGAACGCGGCCACCGAGGCCGTGCACAGGATGACGCCGCGCTCGCCGTCTTCCAGGCCGTCCTGCTTGGCCATGCGGGCCGCTGCCAGGCGGATGACGTTGTAGGCGCCGATCAGGTTGATACGCACCACGCGCTCGAAGTCCTCCAGCGGCGCCGGGCTGCCATCGCGCCCGATCACGCGCTTGGCCGTACCGATGCCGGCGATGTTCATGAGGATGCGTGCAGGCCCGTGGGCCGCCTCGGCGCTGTCGAGCGCCGCTTGCAGCGAGGCGCTGTCGGTGATGTCGCACGCGACGGCCAGACCACCAATGTCCTGGGCCACACGTTGCGCCCCCGCAGCGTTGATGTCCAGCACCGCGACCTTGGCGCCCTGCCGCGCCAGCTCGCGCGCCACCGCCTCGCCCAGGCCCGACCCACCGCCCGTCACGAGCGCCGCTTGTCCTTGAATCTTCATGGCTTGTCCTTTGCCGTTGTGGGAGTTGCAGCCCTGGGCCGGATCAGCCAGGGATCCGTCTCGGTGCCGCCGTACATCGCCTCGACCAGCCCGGCACGATGGCTCAGCACCGCGCGCTGGTTGATGGAGTTCTTGTCGGTGATCTCGCCGTGCTCGACGGACGGCGGTTCGACCAGCAGATGCAGCCTGACCACGCGGTTGGCGCTGCCGCTGCCCTGCGCGTGCAGCTCGTCAGCCAGGCTCTGGAAGAAGTCGCGCACCTTGGGATGGTGGAGCACGTCGGCCGCACCGGCCTGCTCGCCAAGCCCGCTCAGCGCCCGGCAGTCCGCCAGGCGCGGGAAGATCATCGCGCCCAGCTCATCGCGATTCATCCCCGTGAGGACGACGTCCTGGACGAAGGGGTGCCCCTGCAGAATGATCCGGGCGCGCAAGGGGCCGACGCTGACGAAGGTGCCGGTCGACAGCTTGAAGTCCTCGGCGATGCGCCCGTCGAACATCAGCCCCAACGCCAGCTGCGCTTCGTCCACGAATCGCACGGCGTCGCCGGTGCAATAAAAACCCTCGGCATCAAAGGCGGCGGCCGTCTGCTCGCGGTCACGCCAGTAGCCGGGCATGACGTTGGGGCCGCGAAACCGGATCTCGGTCTTGCCTTGCAGAGGCACCAGCTTGGCCTCCACGCCCGGGCATGGCAGGCCCACATGGCCCGACTGCGCATGCGTGCCGACCAGGAAGGTGCAGGAAGGCGCGGCCTCTGTCATGCCGAGACTGGTGAAGATGCGCACGCGCTCACCCGTGGCCGCGATGGCGTGGGCATCGAGCTTGTTCCACACGGCTTGCGAGAGCCCCGCAGCCGCGAACATGAAGGCCTTGAGGTGGCGGAACAGCGAGTCCCGCAGCGCGGCGTCCCCGTCCATCGCGTTGGCCAGCTCTTCCAGACCCTTGGGCACGTTGAAGTAGACCGTGGGCGAGATCTCCTTCAGGTTGCGCACCGTCTGTTCAAAGCCGGTGGGAGTCGGCTTGCCTTCGTCGATGTAGAAGCTGCCGCCGTTATAGAGCGCAATGCCCAGGTTGTGGTTGCTGCCAAAGGTGTGGCTCCAGGGCAGCCAGTCCACCAGCACCGGCGGCTCGTCGGCAAGAAAAGCCATGCACTGGCGCAGCATCTGCTGGTTGGCGCACAGCATGCGGTTGGTGGTGACCACACCCTTGGGCAGCTTGGTACTGCCGCTGGTGAACAGCAGCTTGACGATGGTGTTCGCGTTCGTGGCCTGCCGAGCAGCCTCGACAACATGGGTCGGCTGCGTGGCCAGCAGTTCGGCGAAGTCCTTGCGGAACAGGACCGGAACACTCGGCGGGAGCACTGCCGCGATGGCCTGGCCGAAGCTCGCATCGGCGGCGTAGACCATGCCTGGGGTCGCGATATCCAGAATATGGCGGAGCTTGGCGTAGTCCTTCGACAGCAGCGAATATGCCGGCGAGACGCTGAGGTAGGGAACGCCGACCCACGATGCCGCCAGCATCAGCGTCGCGTGTTCGAGGTCGTTGCCGGACAGGATCGCCAGCGGCCGCTCCGCCGACAGGCCGGCTGCCAGCAAGGCCTGCCCCACGCGGCGCGCGCGATCGCGCATCTCGGCATAGCTGATGCGAATCCACTCGCCGTCCTGGCCTCGCTGGGCGATGAAGCACCGACCGGGTGACCGAGTCGCATGCGCGTCGAGCACATCACTCCAGCGCTCGGGGTAGTCACCCAGCGGTTCCAGCGACTTCAGCAGCCGGCTGCCATCGTCCAGCGCCAGCAGCTGGGCCTCGATGCAGCCGCCCACGCGCGCGGGCCGGTGGGCCGCCGTCATGACTTCACCACCTTCGCCGCCTTGCCCTGCAGGAACGCGCGCAGGCCGGCTTGCGCCTCGGCGGTGTTGGCCGCCACCGCCGACATCAGGGACTCTGTGAAAAGGCCTTCGGACGGCGACTGCTCGACGATGCGCGGCAGCGCGTGCATGACAGCGAATGCGGTCATGGGCGCCGTGGCAGCCGCCTTCTGCGCCAGCGCCAGTCCCTTCGCGACGGCCTCGCCCGCCGGCGTGCGGTACTGCACCAACCCCGCCCGCTCGGCCTCGTCCGCATCCAGCACACGCCCGGTCAGCATCAGGTCGGTCATGCGGGCCACGCCGATCAGGCGCGGAATGCGCACCGACCCGCCACCGCCGACGAAGATCCCGCGCTGCCCTTCCGGCAGGCCGAAGTAGGCCGAGTCGTCCGCGACGCGGATGTGGCAAGAAGCGGCGAGCTCCAATCCGCCGCCGACCACGGCACCGTGCAGCGCCACGACCACAGGCACCCTGCCGTACTGGATGGCATCGAAGGCGGCATGCCAGCTGCGGGAGTGGAGAACCGCGTCGTCGATGTCGCGCTGCACCAGCTCCGACAAGTCGAGGCCGGCGCAGAAGTGCCCACCCTCGCCGCTGATCAGCACGGCTCGCACGTCTTCGGGCAGGTTGAGGAAGGCGGTGTGCAGCTGGGCGATCAAGGGGTCGTTGATGGCGTTGCGCTTGGCGGGCCTGTTCAGCCGGATCTGCAGCACGGCCCCATGCCTGCTGATGCTCAGCAGCTCCAAGGTGGCCAGCAGGCCGCCAACGGCCACTTCGGTCTCGGTCATGGCGATCATTTGCTTATCAACAGTAAGTACATTGCAGGCGAATGATGCGCCGAAACAAGGCGGCCCTCAAGTCAATTTTTCAAGGGTTTACCCGCCACAATCCAGCGGATTTGCGATGCGCGAAGTCAATGCCGCTTCGGCCATATTGCTTACTCAATTTAATAGTTATAGACTGTAATCACACAAAGCAAAGACCCCTCCATGAACGCCTTCATGCCCTACGGCATCTACTGGTCCACCCCGTTTGCAAAGTGGCAGGGATCCCTCGCCAACTTGAACGCGCTTCACCTGGCGGCGCTGTGCGGAAAGGAGGCGCTGGCGCGCAGGCAGTTCCCCGTGGAGCGCATCGATCTGGGCATCCTGGGCGTGACCAATCCCCAGAAAGGCGGCTTCTACGGCCTGCCGTGGGTGACCGGCCTGATGGGCATCGACCGGGTCGCGGGCCCCACCATCCAGCAGGCCTGCGCCAGCAGCGTGCGCGCGCTGCAGATGGCGAGCCAGGAGGTGGTCACAGGCAACGCCAGCTGCGCTCTGCTGGTGATGGCCGACCGCCAGTCCAACGGCCCGGTCGTCTACTACCCCGACCCGAGCGGCAGCGGCGGCTACGGCATCACCGAGCACTGGGTCACCGACAACATGGGGCACGACCCCTACGCCGGGAACCCGATGCTGCAGACGGGCGAGAACGTCGCCGCGCGCCACGGCTTCTCGACGGAGCAACAGCATGCGCTGAAGCTGCGCCGCCACGAGCAGTACCAGCAGGCCCTGGCCGACGACCGCGCCTTCCAGCGGCGCTTCATGGTCGATGCGCCGCTGTTCGACAGCCGCTTCCGCAAGAGCCGCGGCGTCCTGAGCAGTGACGAGGGCATCTTCCCGACGACGGCCGAGGGCCTGGCCAAGCTCAAGCCGGTGAAGGAAGGCGGCACGATCACCTTCGGTGGGCAGACCCACCCGGCCGACGGCAACGCTGGCGCCATCGTCACCACGCGAGACCTGGCACGCGAGCTTGCCACCGACGCCGGCATCGAGATCGAGCTGCTGAGCTTCGGTATGCACCGTGAGGCCCCCGGCTTCATGCCGGCCGCGCCCGGACCGGCCGCCCTGCAGGCGCTAAAGCGCGCCGGCCTTGCCGTCTCCGACCTCGATGCAGTCAAGACGCACAACCCCTTCGCCGTCAACGACCTCGCCTTGGCCGAACAGTTGGGCTTCCCCTGGGAGCGCATGAACAACTACGGCAGCTCCATCGTCTGGGGCCATCCCCAGGCCCCGACCGGATTGCGCGGCGTGATCGAGCTGATCGAGGAGCTGGTGCTGCGTGGAGGTGGCGTCGGGCTCTTCACCGGCTGCGCGGCCGGCGACACCGGCCTGGCGACCGTACTGCGCGTCACCGACGCACGCTGACCCCTCTCAAGACCGACCACATCCATGAAAGTCATTCGTCCCGAAGACGTCGGCGCCCTGATCGCCGATGACGCCACCATCTTCCTCGGCGGCCTGGCCGTCACCAGCCTGCCCGAGGAAGTGCTGCTCGGCCTGGAGCAGCATTTCCTGCAGACCGGCCACCCGCAGCGTCTGACGACCTGGGCCTGCGGAGCCATCGGCAACTCGGGCGCGGCGGGCATGAAGCACTTCGCCCACCCCGGCATGATCAAGCGCGTGGTGGCAGGCCACTTTGGCCAGACGGGCAAGGAGATGATGAAGATGGTCTTCGACGGCGAGGTCGAGGCCTACAACTTCCCGCAGGGCTCGCTGTCGCACCTGACCCGTCAGATCGCCTGCCGTTCGCCCGGCGTGCTCACCAAGGTGGGCCTGGGCACCTTCGTCGACCCGCGCCAGGAGGGCGGCAAGATGAACAGCCGCTCGACGGAGGATCTGGTGCGCCTGGTCGACTTCGACGGCGAGGAATGGCTGTACTACAAGGCGCCCCGGATCGACGTCGCCATCATCCGCGGCACCATTGCCGACGAGCACGGCAACGTCACGCTGGACAAGGAGGGCGTACTGCTGGAACAGCTCTCCATCGCGCAGGCGGCGCGCGCCAGCGGCGGCATCGTGATCTGCCAGGTCGAGCGCATCGTCAAGGCGGGTAGTCTGCACCCGAAGGCGGTCAAGATCCCGGGCGTGGTGGTGGACTACCTCGTCATCGGCCGCCCCGAGAACCACATGCAGACGATCTCCACGCAGTTCGATCCCGCGCTGTGCGGCGACCTGCAGGTGCCCACCGGCAGCCTCAAGCCCATGGCCCTGGACGAACGCAAGGTCATCGCCCGCCGCGCCGCCATGGAGCTCACGCGCGGCGCCGTCACCAACCTCGGCATCGGCATCCCGGCCGGCATTCCATCCGTCGCCGCCGAGGAAGGTGTCTCGGACGCGCTGACGCTCAGCATCGAAAGCGGCGTGACCGGTGGCATCCCGGCCCAGCTCGGCGATTTCGGCCTCGCCTACAACGCCGAGGCCATCATCGAGCAGAGCTTGCAGTTCGACTTCTACGACGGTGGCGGCCTGGATGCCAGCTTCCTCGGCCTCGCCCAGGTCGATGCCTCGGGCAACGTCAACGTCAGCAAGTTCAACGGCCGCCCGGTCGGCTGCGGTGGCTTCGTCAACATCACCCGTTCCACCAGGCGCCTGGTGTTCTGCGGCAGCTTTACCGCTGGCGGTTTGGAACTGTCCATCGGGGACGGTGAACTGAAGATCCAGGCCGAAGGCCGCTCACGCAAATTCATCGGCAAGGTCGAGCAGATCACCTTCAACGGACGCGACGCCGCGCAACGCGGCCAGGAGGTCGTCTTCGTCACCGAGCGAGCCGTCTTCCACCTCCGCGCCGACGGCCTGGAGCTGACCGAGATCGCGCCCGGCATCGACCTGGAAAAGGACGTGCTGGCCCACATGGACTTCCGCCCCATCGTGCGCAAGGTTCGCACGATGGACCCCGGACTGTTCCGGGAGCGTTGGGGCGGCCTGCAGATCCAGTGAACCTGGCACATCGCCCGGTGGCCACCAGGTCGCCCGGCAAGAACGGAGAGAGACATGAAGACACTGCACACCCAGGTACTCATCGTCGGCGCAGGGCCCTCGGGCCTGCTGCTGGGGCAGCTGCTGCACAAGGCCGGCATCGCCAACCTCATCGTGGAGCGCCAGACCGGCGACTACGTGCTCAGCCGCATACGCGCCGGCGTGCTGGAGCAGACCACCGTGGACCTGCTGGACCGGGCCGGCGTGGGCGCGCGCATGCATGCCGAGGGGCTGGTACACCATGGCTTCGAGCTGATGTTCGACGGCCAGCGCCATCACATCGACCTGAGCCGGCTGACCGGCGGCAAATCGGTCATGGTCTACGGCCAGACCGAGGTGACCCGCGACCTGATGGAAGCCCGAGCCGCAGTCGGCGAGCCCACGCTGTACTCGGCGGCCGACGTCGAGCTGTTCGACTTCGACGGTGACAGCCCCGGCGCCCGCTGCACGGTGGATGGCGAGCGCATCGAAATCCGCTGCGACTACATCGCCGGTTGCGACGGCTACCACGGCGTCAGCCGCGCCAGCGTGCCCGCCGGCGCCATCCAGACGCATGAAAAGGTCTACCCCTTCGGCTGGCTGGGCCTGCTGAGTGACACGCCGCCGGTGTCGCATGAGCTCATCTATGGCCGCCACGAGCGCGGCTTCACGCTGTGCAGCATGCGCTCCAACACCCGCAGCCGCTACTACCTGCAGGTGCCGCTGACCGAGCAGGTGGGCGACTGGGGCGATGAGCGCTTCTGGGACGAGCTGCGCCTGCGCCTGGACCCGGCAGCCGCCGCGTCCCTGGTCACCGGCCCCTCGCTGGAAAAGAGCATCGCGCCGCTGCGCAGTTTCGTCGCTGAGCCGATGCGCTTCGGCCGCCTCTTCCTCGCCGGCGACGCCGCCCACATCGTGCCGCCCACCGGCGCCAAGGGCCTGAACCTGGCCGCCTCGGATGTGCACTACCTGTCCCAGGCGCTGATCGAGCACTACCGCGAGCGCAGCCAGGCCGGCATCGAGCACTACTCGGCGCGCTGCCTGTCGCGCATCTGGAAGGCCGAGCGCTTCTCCTGGTGGTTCACCAGCCTGATGCACAACCTGCCGCACGAACCCGCGATCGATGCCAAGCTGCACCGAGCCGAACTGGAGTACGTCGTCAGCTCGGAAGCCGCGATGGCCTCGATGGCGGAAAACTACGTCGGCCTGCCTTGGTGATGCCGCCACGACAGCGGCGACAAGTCTCGTCGCCCACCGATAACACCGGCAGCCCACGCCCTCCCCGCCAGACCGAAAGCCCTTGAGAGCGGACGCTCCAAGGCTTCGTTTGGTTCCTGACGATGCCGTCAGCCGTTGTGCGCCACCACGAGCAGATTGTTCACCGAGCGGACGCCGTTCACGGCGGAGGCCAGCGTTGACGCGCGTGCCTGGGATCCGGCATCGGGCGCCGTGCCGGTCAGCGTCACGCGGCCGCTCTCGGCCTTGACGTCGATCCTGCTTGCCTTGAGATGGTCGTCAGCCATCAGCGCGGCGTTGATCTTGGTGACGATGGCCGCATCGGCGACGGCCTCGGAAGCCGCCGCGGTGGCGTCCTTGAGCTTGCTCTCGGCTTTGTCCACGGCCTGGCCGGCTTCCACCTTGGCCTCGGCGCCGGCCTGTTTGGCTTCGGCGATGGCGCCGTCAAGCTTCTGGCCTGCGGTGCGGTCATCCTGCTGCTTGCCGCAGGCAGCCAGCGCGGCGGCCAGGGCCAGGGCGCCAATCAGTGGCGCGCGGGAGCGGGTGTTGTGGTTCATCTTGCGTCCTTTGTTCATCGCTGGAATTTCGGGGAGCCCTGCGACAGCGATGCCCCCGACTGTGTTGCCCGGGCACCCGGCGCGGCGTTGGCCATCGCGCCTATCGCTTGTCGGACGACGCCGACTCGCTGCCACTGGCGCACGGCCTCGCCGCGGCGAGCGTTCTCGTGCAGGGTGTCGACGAAAGCCGCCAACATCGCCACACCCAGCAGCGCGGCCAGGGCTGCAGCCAGCCAGAGCGGCGGCGCGAACAGGGCCAGTGTCTCGGTCAGGGCTTTCATCGTCACTCCTGGACGGCCGGCGCGGCCGCATGGCCTGACTTTGTGAAATCCCCGGCGACTGCGCCGCCGGCCGCCCTCTCAAGGCGCCGTAGGACAACACGCAGGCAGCCCTGCGTGTAGGACAGCGCCGATCGCAAAACGAAATTCGCGTTGCTAGGCTTTTCCCATCCTCATCATTTGATTCGGAGCGCAACATGATTCGCATCGGCATCGTTGACGATCACGCCATCGTTCGCTCGGGCCTGCGCCAGTTCCTCGGCGAGAACGTGGACCTGCGCGTCACCGGTGAAGCGGGCAATGGGCGCGATGCGCTGGAACTGGCCCGCGGCGGCGAGGTGGACGTGCTGCTGATGGACATTTCCATGCCCGGCCAGAGCGGTGTGGATGCGCTCTCGGCCATCAGGACGCGCTTCCCGGAACTGCCTGTGCTCATCCTCAGCGGCTTCCCGGAGACGCATTACGCGACGACGCTGCTGCGCCAGGGTGCGAGTGGCTACCTGAGCAAGGAATGCGAGCCGGAGGAGATCGCCAACGCCATCCGCACCGTGGCACGCGGGCGGCGCTACATCAGCCCGACCGTGGCCGAACTGCTGGCCGACGGCGTGGCCAGCGGCGCCAGCGACAGGCCGCTGCACGAGTCGCTGTCGGAACGCGAATTGCAGGTATTCCTGCGACTGGCCCAGGGCGAGACGGTGGGCGAAATGGCCAAGGCCATGTTCCTCAGCGTCAAGACCGTCAGTACCTACCGTACCCGCGTGCTGGAGAAGATCCGGCTCGAAACCAACAGCGACCTGACCTACTACGCACTCAAGAATGGCCTGATCCAGTGAGAGAGGCCACAAATGACGACGGCCCCTTGCGGGGCCGTTCACTCTGGTGGCCGGGCCTGGGCTCAGCGGCCGATGTTCAGCGGCGCCATCGTCACCGAGGCGCGCGACTGGCTGGCGATACGGCGCTCCAGATCGGCGTGGTCGATGGCGTTGGACAGGTAGCGCTCCTCGACGTCTGACTGGGTGTCCACGGTCAGCACGCTGCGCAGGGAATGCAGAAGGTTCTGGATCAGGCTCATGATGGTTCGGGGCTCGTGGCCCACATGTCTTTCACTAGGGTAAACCCGATTATAGGGTAAACACCAGTTTTGACAAGCCTGCGGCCATCACCCTGGCGGCGAACGGCCCTAGAACCGCACCGAAGCCTCGAATCCCGGCTCGACATTACGCAGCTCCAGCCGGCTGCCATGCGCCTCGGCCACCAGCCTGCACAGGCACAGGCCCAGCCCCACACCGCCCTCGTTCCGTGTGCGCGCGACGTCGGGGCGATAGAACGGCAGGCCAAGCTGGGGCAGAGATTCGGGTGGTACTCCGGGGCCGTGATCGCGCACCGTGAGCAGCGCCTGGCTGCCATCACGCGCCAGCGTCAGCCGGACCGGGCCGCGCGCCGCATCGTTGTGGCGCTGCGCGTTGTGCACGAGATTGCGAAGCAAAAGTTGCACGCGCAACCGATCCAGCTGAAGCACGGGCAGGCCCGGCTCGACGTGCAGCTCGACACCCTCGCCCGCCTGCTCGTTCACGAGCTCAGCCAGGTCGCAGTCCGCCAGTTGCAGCGCACGGTGACCGCTGCCCAGGCGCTCGCTCTCTAGCAGCGCCGTGATGAGGTCGCGCATCTGCGCCAGTTCGCCCAGCAGCGCGTCGCGCGAAGCGCCCTCACCCACCAGTTCGGCGTGCAGGCGGGCGCGGGTCAACGGGCTGCGCAGCTCGTGGCTGATGGCCAGCAGCAGTGCACGCTTGCCGTCCAGCATGGCCTGGATGTCGGCGGCCATCTGGTTGAAGCGCAGGGCCAGGTCGCCGATCTCGTCACCATGAATGACGGGCACGCGGTGCGAGAACTCGCCGCGGCGGAAAGCCTCGGCGCCGAGGGCCAGCGCATGCAGCGGACCCACCATGTGGCGGATCATGCCGAAGGCCACGCCCGTCACCACCAGCAGCGCCGGCACGGCCCACAGCAGGCCGTAGGCGCTGCCCATGGACATCCAGAGGATGGCGCTGCTGACGCAGGCCAGCATGACGAAGATCGCGATCAGCCGCGCACCCAGCGAGTGCTTGAAGCGCGCGCGCTGGTGGTGCCAGCGCTGGTGCCAGCGATGACGCACGCGCCAACGGTAGTCCCAATCGCGGTTCATACGTCGGGCGCGCTTGGCTTTCTTCCGCTCCCAGCGCTCGCGCCAGCGGTGGTCGTAGGCGTGAGGCTTCATGCGACCTGCTCCGGCAACGCGAAGCAGTAACCCGCGTTGCGCAGTGTCTTCAGTGCCGCCAGTGGTTCCAGCTTGCGGCGCAACCGGCTGACGAGGATGTCCACAGCGCGCGTGAACAGCTCCGCCTCCTGGCCGCGCAGGCGGTTCAGGATGTCGTCGCGCGAGAACACCCTGCCCGGTTCGCGAGCCAGCAGCACCAGCAGTTCGTACTCCGTGCCGGTCAGCTCGATGAGTCCGCCGTGACGCTTCACCTCGCGGCGCGTCGTGTCGATCTCCAGGCCTTCGAAGCAGAGCCTGCCGGCAGGCGGCGCCGCCGTGGGCGTGGCAACCTGCGCGAAACGCGTGCGGCGCAGGATGGTCTGCAGCCGCGCGGCCAGCTCGCGCGGTTCGAAGGGCTTGGGCAGGTAGTCGTCGGCGCCCAGCTCCAGGCCGACGACACGGTCCGTCAGGTCGCCACGCGCCGTCAGCATCAGGATGGGCATGTCGCGCCAAGCGTCGCTGCCGGCGCGCAGGCGCTTGCAGAACTCGAAGCCATCCATCTCGGGCAGCATGCCGTCGAGGATCAGCGCGTCGAAGCGCTCCACGGCCAGCCGCTCCAGCGCCGCGCTGGGGCGCGTGACAGCTTCCAGCCGGAGGTCGAAGCGCGCCAAGTATTGCGTCAGCGGCCCGGCCAGGGCCTCGTCGTCGTCGATCAGCAGCAGTCGGTGCATGACCTGATTATTCGGCGCGAACCAGCGTGATGGCCCGCTCCGGGCAGGCGCTTACGCAATGGCCGCAGGCTTCGCACGCGGCCGCGTTGGGCGTGAAGGCCTGCTCCCAGCCATGCGCCATGCCGCGCAGCTTGCCGAACAGGCTCAGGTCCCGGCGCTGCCCGGGCGGCAGCTTGCCCAGCGTAAACACGTTGAAGGGGCAGACGGCGACGCATTGCCCCTTGCCCTCGCAGCGGTTGCGGTCGATGTGCGGCGCGAAGCGGCCACGGGGCTGCTTGCCGCAGTGGACGTCCATCACGCCGCGTCGCCGTGCCGGCGCGAGTGACCGAAGCGCCGCATCATGAAGCGAAGCACCTGGCGCTGCTCGTTGTCCAGCGAGTCGAAGAACTCGGCGAAAGCCGTGATGACGCCAGGGCCGGCGGCGCGCAGCGAGTCCAACCGGGCGTCCAGCAGTTGCCGGGCCGACTCGCGCGGGAACTGCTCGCCGGCGACCAGGCCCGCCAGCTCCGGCCCGCGGGCCAGGCCCCTCAGCGCGTCGCGCTGGTCCTGGAGCTGGCAAAACCAGGCAGCGAGGCGACGCTGCTGTTCGTCGTCCAGGTCCAGCTTGAAGCCCACGCGTGCGACGAGGTGGTCGGCGAAGCCGTCAGCGTCAGCGTCAGCGTGGTGGCCGAAATGATGGCCGTCATGGCCGCGCCCAAAGTGGTGGCGAAATTCATGGTGGGCGTGCCAGCGGCGAAAGAAGTTCATGGCGGTTCTCCATGGCGGGTTGGGATGACTCCCATCATTCCGAGCCGCCCTCTGCGGAGCATCTCGACGCGGTATCGCCGGGTTTCGTTTTGTATCGGGGTCGACCCTTAAAATCGTTGGCCCAGTCCATCGCCCGTCCAGCCGAGATCAGCCCCGTGACCGAACTTGCCAAGTCCTTCGAACCCGCCGCCCTGGAAGCCCACTGGGGCCCCAAGTGGGAAGCCGCCGGCCTGTACGAGCCGACCCTGGACAAGGCCAAGCCGTCCTTCAGCATCCAGCTGCCGCCGCCCAACGTGACCGGCACGCTGCACATGGGCCACGCCTTCAACCAGACGGTGATGGACTCGCTGACCCGCTACCACCGCATGAAGGGCGACAACACGTTGTGGGTGCCGGGCACCGACCACGCCGGCATCGCCACGCAGATCGTCGTCGAGCGCCAGTTGCAGGCCGCCGGCCAGAGCCGCCACGACCTGGGCCGCAAGAACTTCGTCGCCCGCGTGTGGGACTGGAAGCAGGAGAGCGGCAACACCATCACCAGCCAGATGCGCCGCCTGGGCGACTCGGTGAGCTGGGGCCATGAGTACTTCACGATGGACGAGAAGCTCTCGACCGTCGTCGTCGAGACCTTCGTGCGCCTGTTCGAGGAAGGCCTGATCTACCGCGGCAAGCGCCTGGTGAGCTGGGACCCGGTGCTGCAGTCCGCCGTGTCGGACCTGGAAGTGTCGTCCGAAGAGGAGGACGGCTCGCTGTGGCACATCCGCTACCCGCTCGCTGACGGTTCCGGCTCGGTCGTCGTGGCCACCACGCGCCCCGAGACCATGCTGGGCGACGTGGCCGTCATGGTCCACCCCGAGGACGAGCGCTACGCGGCGCTGATCGGCAAGCTCGTCAAGCTGCCGCTGACCGACCGCGAGATCCCGGTGATCGCCGACGACTACGTGGACCGTGAGTTCGGCACTGGCGTCGTCAAGGTCACGCCGGCACACGACACCAACGACTACGCCGTCGGCCAGCGCCACGGCCTGCCCATGATCTCGGTGCTGGACCTGCAGGCCAAGATCAACGATCAAGCCCCCGAGACCTACCGTGGCCTGGACCGCTTCGTCGCGCGCAAGCGCGTCGTGGCCGACCTGGAGGCGCTGGGCCTGCTCGTCGAGGTCAAGAAGCACAAGCTGCAGGTGCCGCGCTGCGAGCGCACAGGCCAGGTCATCGAGCCCATGCTGACGGATCAGTGGTTCGTCGCCGTCACCAAGCCGGGCGCGGACGGCAAGAGCATTGCCGACAAGGCCATCGCCGCCGTCGACACGGGGGCTGTCAAGTTCCACCCCGAGCAGTGGGTCAACACTTACAACCACTGGATGGGCAATCTGCAGGACTGGTGCATCTCGCGCCAGCTGTGGTGGGGCCACCAGATCCCGGCCTGGTACGGCACGGGCGGCGAGCTGTTCGTCGCGCGAAGCGAAGAGGAAGCCCAGGCCCGCGCCAAGGCCGCCGGGTATCTGGGCGAGCTGACCCGGGACCCCGACGTGCTGGACACCTGGTACTCCTCCGCGTTGGTGCCTTTCTCCACGCTGGGCTGGCCCGAGAAGACGCTGGAGCAGGAGCTGTTCCTGCCCTCCTCGGTGCTCGTCACGGGCTACGACATCATCTTCTTCTGGGTCGCCCGGATGATCATGATGACGACGCACTTCACGGGCCAGGTGCCCTTCAAGGACGTCTACATCCACGGCCTGGTGCGCGACTCGCAAGGCCAGAAGATGAGCAAGTCCGAGGGCAACGTGCTGGACCCGGTGGACCTCATCCAAGGCTGCGATCTGGAGACGCTGACGGCCAAGTCCACCGTCGGCCTGCGCAAGCCGGAGACAGCGCCCAAGGTTGCCGCCCGCGTGAAGAAGGAATTTCCCGAAGGCATGCCGGCCTACGGCGCCGACGCACTGCGCTTCACGATGGCGAGCTACGCCAGCCTGGGCCGCAACATCAACTTCGACACCAAGCGCTGCGAGGGCTACCGCAATTTCTGCAACAAGCTCTGGAACGCCACTCGCTTCGTACTGATGAACACCGAGGGGCAGGACTGCGGCCTCGCGCACGCCGAAGGCCACTGCCCGCCGGGCTACAACAACTTCAGCCAGGCCGACCGCTGGATCACCAGCGAGCTGCAGCGCGTGGAAGCTGCCGTGGCCCAGGGCTTCGCCGAATACCGCCTCGACAACGTCGCCAACGCCATCTACAGCTTCGTCTGGGACGAGTACTGCGACTGGTACCTGGAAATCGCCAAGGTGCAAATCCAGACCGGCGACGAGAGCCAGCAGCGCGCCACGCGCCGCACGCTGATCCGCACGCTGGAAACGACGCTGCGCCTGCTGCACCCCATTGCGCCCTTCATCACCGAGGAGCTGTGGCAGGCAGTGGCGCCCATCGCCGGCCGCAAGACGGTGGACTACATCGGCCAGGCGCCCTACCCCGTCGCCCAGCTGGAGCGCATCGACGCCGCCGCCGACGCCTGGGTGGCCCAGCTCAAGGAAGTCGTCGGCACCACGCGCAGCCTGCGCAGCGAGATGGCCCTGAGCCCTGCCGAGCGCGTGCCGCTGCTGGTGGGCGGCGACCTGAGCTTCCTCGCTGAGGCCGCCTCGGTGCTCAAGGTGCTGGCCAAGCTCAGCGCCGTCGAGCTGATCGCCGACGAGACCGAGTTCGCCAGGCAGAGCGCGACCTCGCCGGTCCTAGTGCATGGCGCCGCCAAGCTGGCGCTGAAGGTGGAGATCGACGTCGAGGCCGAGCGTGCCCGCCTGACCAAGGAAGCCGTGCGCCTGGAAGGCGAGATCACCAAGGCCGAGGCCAAGCTCTCCAACGAGAGCTTCGTCGCCCGCGCACCGGCGGCCGTCGTCGACCAGGAGCGCGCCCGCGTGGCGGGCTTCAAGGAGACGGTCGCCCGCCTGCGCGAGCAACTCGCCCGTCTGCCAGCTCAGTAGAAGTCGATGACCGGCTCGCTGCCCTGGCCCTTGCCGTGGGTCTGCGAGCCCAGCAGCCCGTCGATGGCCCGGGCCACGGCCCAGGCCGCACGCACACGGGACTCTCGCGTCGTGCCGGCCAGCCGCGGCGTCACCTGCAGCGCACCGATGCCGTGCAGCGGCCGGCCCGACTCCAGCCAGCCCGGCTCCAGGCAGTCGAACCAGGCCGCACGCATCCTGCCGTTGCGCAGCGCGCGCGCCAGCGCCAGTTCGTCCACCAGGCCCGACTGGCTGAGCCCCACCAGCACCTGCCCCTGCCGCGCGTTCTCCAGCTGCCGCTCGCCGAGCAGGCCGCGATAGCGGTCGAAATAAGGCAGCAACAGCACCAGTCCGTCGGCCTGCTCCACCAGCTCGGACAGGCTCACCACCTCGATACCCCAGCGCGCCCAGATCGCGTCATTCGGGTGGCGCGAGGGGTCGTAGCCGATGACGCGGGCGCCGAAAGCCTGCAGCAGCTGCGTCATCACGCGGGCGGCCGGGGCCAGCCCGAGCAGGCCGACGGTGGAGCAGCCCAGCTCGCGCCCGACCTTCAGGCCGTCGCTCCCCTCGACGGGCACGCGCCGCAGCAGGCTGAGCAGCGCCCCGATGGCGAACTCGGCCTCGGCGCTGGCCGTGGACGCCTGGGAACGCACCAGCTCCACGCCCGCCTTGCGGCAGGCCTCGACGTCGACGTTGTCGGCGCCACCGCTGGCCCGGCCGATGGCCCGCAGCGTCCGCGCACGGCGCAGCAGTTCGGCATCGACGCGCACCTCGGGAGGCGCGATCAGCGCGCGGGCATCCCGCAGCGCCTCGACCAGAGCGTCGAGATCGCCCACCAGCTCGGGTGCAAAGCGCGCATCGTGGCGTTCGGCCAGCCACTGCACGACATCGGCTTCCAGAGGTTCGAGGATCAGGACTGTCATCTTGGGGATCGGGTTGGCGTCCTGTTCAGACCGTCACACCCTGCATGACAGAATCCGCGCGCCTTCCCGTCAAACGAGTTTACGTTCATGACCTCCTCGTCCAAGTCGCCGATCACCAAAGCCATTTTCCCGGTCGCCGGCCTCGGCACCCGCTTCCTGCCGGCCACCAAGGCCCAGCCCAAGGAGATGCTCCCGGTCGTTGACAAGCCGCTGATCCAGTACGCCGTCGAGGAAGCCTACGCCGCCGGCGTGCGCGAGATGATCTTCGTGACCGGCCGCCACAAGCGCCCCATCGAAGACCATTTCGACATGACCTTCGAGTTGGAAGTGGCCCTGGAGCAGGCCGGCAAGCAGGAGCTGCTGGAAGTCGTGCGCTCGGTCAAACCGGACGACATGGAGTGCATCTACGTGCGCCAGGCCCAGGCCTTGGGCCTGGGTCACGCCGTGCTGTGCGGCCAGCGCCTGGTGGGCAACGAGCCCTTCGCCGTGCTGCTGGCCGATGACCTGATGGTGGGCCCGACCCCGGATCGGCCCATCCTGAAGCAGATGGTCGAGCAGTTCGCCGACTGGCGAGCCTCCATCCTCGCCGTGCAGGAAGTGCCGGCCGAACATACGCGCCGCTACGGCATCGTGGCCGGCACCCAGGTCAACGACCAGCTGATGGACGTGAACCGCATCGTCGAGAAGCCCGCGCCGGAAGTCGCCCCCTCACGCCTGGGCGTGGCCGGCCGCTACATCCTGACGCCGGGCGTCTTCCACGAGATCGCCAACCAGCCGCGCGGCGTGGGCGGCGAGATCCAGCTCACCGACGGCATCGCCGGCCTGCTGAGGCGCGAGAAGGTGTTCGCCTACCGCTACGAAGGCAAGCGCTATGACTGCGGCAGCAAGGAAGGCTTCCTGCAGGCCAACGTGGAGCTTGCCCTGGCCCACCCGCAGCTGGGCCCGGGCTTCCGGGAATTCCTGCAGGGCCTGGCGCTCTAACGCCGGCGCAGCACGTGGACGAACTCGTCGCCCGACGAGTTCTGCTCCACCAGTTCATTGCCCGTCTGGCGCGCAAAGGCCTGGAAGTCGCGCATCGAACCCGGGTCCGTCGCGACGACGCGCAACAGCTCGCCGCTGAGCATCTCGGCCAGGGCCTTCTTGGCCTTAAGGATAGGCAGGGGGCAGTTCAGCCCCCGGGTGTCGATCTCGCGTTGGACGTCCATCGGCTCATTCTCGCTTCATGTCGGTGAGGTCCAGCCACCGAGGTTCGATCCCCTTGGACCGCAGCCAGGTCGCCAGCGCCTGGCCCGTGCCCTGCGGCCAGCAGCGCACGTCCTCGGGCGCGAGCAGCTTGTACTCGGCCAGTTCGGGCGACAGACGGATCTCGCCCTGCGCCTGCGCGTGGTAGGCAATGATGATCTGGTTCATGCGCTGGAAGTCCCAGACGCCCAGAAGATTCAGGCCGTCGACCCGCAGCGAAGTTTCTTCCGCGATCTCGCGGCGAAGGCCCTCCTCAGGCGTCTCGCCGGCCTCCATGAAACCCGTGATGAGGCCGAAGAAGCGCCCCGGCCAGGCCGCGTTGCGGGCCAGCAGCACCTGGCCGTCGCGGTCGGTGCATTCGATGACGGCGGCCAGCACCGGCGTCGGGTTGTTCCAGTGCGTGAATCCGCAGGCAGGGCAGCGCAGCCGCGTCTTGTCGCCGCCGTCCTCGGCCTGGGAGATCCAAGCCAGCTCGGTCGCGCAGACCGGGCAGAACCTGAACTCGACGTTCATGCAGGAAAGACGCCTGTGGACAGATAGCGGTCGCCGCGGTCGCAGACGATGAAGGCGATGGTCGCGTTCTCCACCCGCTTCGCGATCTGCAGCGCCACCCAGCAGGCGCCCGCTGCCGAGATGCCGGCGAACAGGCCTTCCTCGCGGGCGAGGCGGCGCGCCATGTCCTCGGCGTCGTTCTGGCTGACCAGCACCAGCTCGTCCACGCCGCTGGGGTCGTAGATCTTGGGCAGGTAGGCCTCGGGCCACTTGCGGATGCCCGGAATGCGCGAACCCTCGGCCGGCTGGGCGCCGACGATGCGCACGGCCGGGTTCTTCTCCTTCAGAAAGCGCGAGACCCCGGTGATGGTGCCAGTGGTGCCCATGGCGCTGACGAAATGCGTGATCCGCCCGTTCGTGTCCTGCCACAGCTCCGGGCCGGTGGTCTCGTAATGCACGCGCGGGTTGTCGGCGTTGGCAAACTGGTCCAGCACCCGGCCCTTGCCTTCGCGGGCCATCTGCTCGGCCAGGTCACGGGCGTATTCCATGCCGCCGGTCTTGGGCGTGAGGATCAGCTCGGCGCCGAAGGCCTTCATCGTCTGCGCGCGCTCGATGGACAGGTCCTCCGGCATGATCAGCACCATGCGGTAGCCGCGGATGGCGGCCGCCATGGCCAGGGCGATGCCAGTGTTGCCCGAAGTCGCCTCGATCAGCGTGTCGCCGGGCTTGATCTCGCCGCGCTCCTCGGCGCGCCGGATCATGCTGATGGCGGGGCGGTCCTTCACGGAGCCTGCGGGGTTGTTGCCCTCCAATTTGGCCAGGATCACGTTGCCGCGCGCGTCCTCGCCGGGCAGCCGCTGCAGGCGGACGAGTGGCGTGGCACCGATGACGTCTTCGAGGGTCGGGTAGCTCATGCAGCCGATTGTGGCAGCGGCTTCAAAGTCCCAGCCTTGACGAGTGCATAATCCAGCCCCTCGCCGCGATGGCGATCTGTGAGTCCGATGGCCCGGGTGGCGAAATCGGTAGACGCAGGGGACTCAAAATCCCCCGCCGCAAGGTGTGCCGGTTCGAGTCCGGCCCCGGGCACCATAGGGCTCACAACCCCTGGCATACACTCAAACGGTAAGCATCGGCCTTCCCGATTGCGAAGCGCCGCTTCGGCGCACAGCCGCGCCCTCATGCCTCCGCTGCCCTCGGTCACCAAAGCCTTCCTGCTGGCCTGCGTCGGCTTCTTCTTCTTCTTCGAACTCTTCCCGGGCCTGGCCTTCTGGTTCGAACTCTGGCCGCTGGCCACGGGCGCCTTCATGCCCTGGCAGGTGGTGAGCTACGCCTTCCTGCACGGCGACTTCACCCATCTGCTGTTCAACATGCTGGGCCTGTGGATGTTCGGCGGCGAGCTGGAGCGCGTCTGGGGTCCGCGTCGCTACATGCAGATCCTCGTCGCCAGCACGCTCAGCGCGGCCCTGGTGCAGCTGCTCTTCACCTGGGCCATCGGCTCGGGTTCGCCCACGGTAGGTGCCTCGGGCGCCATCTTCGGCCTGCTGCTGTCCTTCGGCATGCTGTTCCCCAACCGCATCATCGTGCCGCTGATCCCGCCGATCCCGATGAAGGCCAAGGTTTTCGTGGCTGTCTTCGGTGGGCTGGAGCTCATCCTCGGCTTCAGCCGCACCAGCGGCATCGCCCACTTCGCCCACCTGGGCGGCATGCTGGGCGCCTGGCTGCTGGTCCGCCACTGGCGCTCGCCGCGGCGGCGCGGTTAAAGACCGTCCCGCGGCGTCGGGTAGCGCAGCCTCAGGCGCAGCTCGCGCTTGAGCCTGCGATTGGTCAGCCGGCGCGACTCGCTCCAGAAACTCAGCTGCATCGCGCTCATCCGCTCGGCAGCCTCGGCGCGCGAGATTCGCTCGGGCCGGGACAGTCCGGTCAGCTCGGCGGCCAGATCGAAGTAGTCGCCCATCAGCAATTGGCTGTCGTCGCAGACGTTGACGGCGCGTTGCGGCCGGCCGCGCAGCAGCGCGAGCACGCAGGCTGTGGCGAGATCGTCGGCATGGATGTGATTGGTGAACACGTCGTCCTCGCGCCGGAGCACCGGCGTGCCGCGCGACAGGCGCTCGCGCGGGTGACCACCCTCGCGGTCGCGGGCGTAGATGCCCGGGATGCGCAGCAGGCCGATGCGCGTGCCATGGCGCCTGCCGAAGGCGCGCAGCTGGGCCTCGGCGTCGACGCGGCGGCGCGCGCGGTCAGTGGCCGGATTCAGGGCGCGCATCTCATCGATGAAGGCGCCGCCGCAGTCGCCGTAGACGCCCGTCGTGCTCGCGTAGACGAGGGTCGCCGGGGGCTTGCGCGCCAGCGCCGTCAGCAGGTGGCGGGTGCGCCTGTCCGCATCCCCCTCGCGGGCCGGCGGCGCCAGATGCAGCACGAGGTCAGCAAGGCCCGCCAGACGCGCCAGCGTGGCCGGGTCGTCGAGGTTGCCCACCAGCGGTACGGCACCCGCCTCGCGCAAGGCAGCGGCGCGATCCGGCGACGAGGTCAGCGCGAACACGCGCCAGCGGCCGGCCAGCGCCTTGAGCACACGCAGGCCGACATCGCCGCAGCCAATGATGAGGAGTCGTGGGGTCAAACCGGCCTCGGGCAAAATGGCGGGCAGTCTACGGCCCAGTGAATCTCATGTGGGGCCGCTTTTTTTTGAAACCCATGTCCCACCAGATCACCATCCAGCCCGCCGGCCGCGTCTACCAGACCGAGGGCGACGACACCCTGCTCGCCGCCGCCATCCGCAACGGTGTCGGCCTGCCCTATGGCTGCAAGGACGGCGCCTGCGGCTCCTGCAAGAGCAAGCTGCTGGAAGGCGCCGTCATCCATGGCAACCACCAGCCCAAGGCCTTGTCGGCCGAGGAAGAGGCCGCCGGTTTCGTGCTGACATGCTGCGCACGACCGCAGACCGACTGCACCATCGAGGCCCGCACCGTGCCCGGCGCCGGCGAGTTCCCGGTGCTCAAGCTGCCCTCGCGCGTGACGGCCATCGCCCGCCCTGCGCCCGACGTGGCCGTGCTGACGATGCAGCTGGCCGCCAACCAGAACTTCCAGTTCCGGGCCGGCCAGTACGTCGAGTTCATCCTGCGCGACGGGTCGCGTCGCAGCTATTCGATGGCCAATGCGCCGCACTCGCTGCCGGGCCAGATCGAGCTGCACATCCGGCACATGCCTGGCGGCAAGTTCACCGACCACGTCTTCGGCGCGCTCAAGGAGAAGGACATCCTGCGCATGGAAGGCCCCTTCGGCAGCTTCTTCCTGCGCGAGGACAGCGCCAAGCCCATCGTGCTGCTGGCCAGCGGCACGGGCTTCGCACCCATCAAGGCCATCATCGAGCGCGCCCGCCACATCGAGTCGACGCGGCCCATGGTGCTGTACTGGGGCGCCCGCAAGCAGGCCGACCTGTATCTGAACGACTGGGCCGCGCAGATCGCGGCCGAGTGGCCGATGCTGCGCTATGTGCCGGTGCTGTCCGAGCCGGAAGCCGGCTGGACCGGCCGGACGGGCTTCGTCCACCGCGCCGTCATGCAAGACCACCCCGACCTGTCCGGCCACCAGGTCTATGCCTGCGGCGTGCCGATCATGGTCGAGTCGGCGCACAAGGATTTCGTCGCCCAGTGCAAGCTGCCTGACGAAGAGTTCTACGCGGACGCGTTCACCTCCGAAGCCGACAAGCACGCGGCAGGCTGAACGCGATGTTCGAGCCGCCCTGGACCGATCCTGCCGACATCGTCGGCGCCCTGCAGCGCAATGGCGAGGCCGTGCTGGCACCCGCGTCGCTCGGCGTGCTGGGCGTGTCGGCGGCCGAGCTCGAGGCGCTGCGCCCCTGCTGGGACGACCTGCCGCCCGACGGCTATCTGCGCGACGGCGGCCGCTACCGCTTCCGCCGCCACGGCTGCTTCGTGGCCGAAGGCGACACGCTCACCCTCAGCCCGCACCGCGCCCACTGGCAGCCGCTGGACTACAACGCGCTGCACGGCGGCATCCAGCGCTGGTATGTGCCGCTGGCGCAGGAGATGCTGGCCTCGCCCGCCTGGACGGCCCTGCTGCTGGGCCTGGCACGGGTCACCTCCGCCTTCAAGGGCGAGCGGCCCTGGTTCATCGAGGCCCACCCGTTTCGCATCGACACCAGTGACGGCATCGGCCGCCCGACACCCGAGGGCGCCCACCGCGACGGCGTGGACCTGGTGGCGGTGCTGATGGTGGGCCGCCACCAGATCAAGGGCGGCGAATCGCGCGTTTTCGAAGCCCACGGCCCCGCCGGACAGCGCTTCACGATGACCCAGCCCTGGACGACGCTGCTGCTGGACGACGAGCGCGTCATCCACGAAACCACGCCCATCCAGCCGCTGGAAGCGGGCGAGCGCGGCTGGCGCGACACCCTGGTCATCACCTTGCGAAGGGACGGCTTCCAGGGCCCCTGACCGCCGCGCCACGTCGCTCCGTAGAATCCCGAACGGCCACGCCACAAGCGTGGCCGTTCTTCTTCCACTGCCGCGCTTACCCAGCGCCTTCCATGATGACGACCTCCCTCTTCGGCCTGCCCGAGCAAGCACCCCACGAGCGCGTGCTGCTCGCCACCGACCCGGCCACCGGCCTCAAGGCCATCCTCGCCGTGCACAGCACCGCCCGCGGCCCCGCCTTCGGCGGCTGCCGCCTGTGGCACTACGAGTCCGAAGCCGCCGCGCTCAACGACGCGCTGCGACTGTCCCAGGGCATGAGCCTGAAGAACGCGCTGGCCGACCTGCCCTTCGGCGGCGGCAAGGCCGTCATCCTGAAACCCGAGGGTCAGTTCGACCGCCCTGCCCTGTTCGCCGCCTTCGGCCGCGCCGTGCAGTCGCTGCAGGGGGCCTACATCACTGCCGAGGACGTCGGCACAACGACGGCCGACATGCGCGGCATGCAGGCTGTCACGCCGTTTGTGAGCGGCATCCCGCGCGAAGGCGCATTCGGCGGCGACCCCAGCCCCAAGACGGCCTGGGGCGTGTTCGTCTCCATCCAGGCCGGCGCCCGCCTCGTGCTGGGCCGTCAGTCCCTGGACGGCGTGCGCGTCGCGCTGCAGGGCCTGGGCGCCGTGGGCTGGCACCTTGCCGAGTTCCTTCACCAGGCCGGCGCCAAGCTGGTCGTGGCCGACGTGGATGCAGCCAAGGTCGAGCGCGCCGTCGCGCAGTTCGGCGCCACCGCGGTCAGCGTAGCCGACATCCTGGCCGTCGACGTCGACGTGCTGGCACCCTGCGCGCTGGGCGCCTCGCTGAACGAGCAGACCGTGCCGACGCTGCGTGCCAAGCTGGTCGCGGGCGCCGCCAACAACCAGCTCGCCACGCCAGCCGACGGCGACGCGCTGCAACGCCGCGGCATCTGCTACCTGCCCGACTACCTGGTGAATGCCGGCGGCATCATCAGCGTGGCACGCGAGTACCGCAACGAGGGCGAGGAGAAGGCTGTGATGGCTGAGGTCAGCCGGATCGCCGAGCGCGTGGAGGAACTGCTGCAGCGCGTGCAGAGCGCCGACTCGACGCCGGCCCGCGTCGCCGACGACTGGGCACGCTCCAAGCTCGTCCGCGCGCTTTAACCAGGTCCATCCCTGGCGTGGCCGGACGGTGGCGTCCGGCCAACATCTAGAGAGCCCTCCCCAGTCCAGGGTTTCCCTGGACGGGTTTGTCCTCCGCGTGACACAGCCACTGCGCACAATCGCAGCGGTTACGCAAGATTACGGAGACAGACCCATCATGAGAAATCCACGTCCCACGGGCGCGCTGCGCCCGCTGCTGGTGGCCATCGCGCTGCTGCCGCTGGCGATCACGGCCCAGGCCGCCGGCTACCGCTTCGGCACCCAGAGCGCCGCTGCCGAGGGCACGGCCAATGCCAACGGCGCCGAGGCCGCCGACGCAAGCACGCTGTTCGCCAACCCCGCCGGCATCACGCGGCTCAAGGGCTGGAACTTCTCCGGCGTGCTGGACTATGTCGACCCCAAGACCCGCTTCACCGACCAGGGCTCCACCATCTCGCTGCCCGGCTCGGGCCTGCAGCCCCGCGCCACCGGCACTGCCGGTGACACTATGAGCTTCGCCAAGGGTCAGGCCGTGCCGCACGCCTACCTCAGCTACCAGGCCTCCGACACGCTGGCCTACGGCCTGGGCGTGTTCGTGCCCTGGGGCACCAAGCTCGGCTACCCCGAGGGCTGGGGCGGGCGCTACAACCTGCAGTCGGTGGAGCTGAAGTCGCTGTCGCTCAACCCCAACGTCGCCTGGAAGGTCTCGCCCGAGCTGTCGCTGGCCGCCGGCCTGAACGTGCAGTACATGGAAGGCAAGCTCAAGCGCGCCGTGCCCTACGCCTCTGTCTACGCGGCCGGTCTGCTCAATGCGGCCCACCAGGCCGCCGTGGGCGGCGCGCCGGGCCTGGCGCTGCAGCTGCAGCAGCAGGCGGCCCAGATCTTCGGCAATTCGTCCTACGACGGCAGCATCTCCGTCGACGGCAAGGACTGGGGCCTGGGCTTCAACGCCGCCCTGCTGTGGGAGCCCGCCGCAGGCACCCGGGTGGGCCTGAGCTACCGCAGCAGCGTCACGCACAAGCTGCGCGGCCACGCTGACTGGACCCAGCCCGGCAACCTGCCCGCCACCGTTCTGGCCGCCATCACCGCAGCGCCCTACAACGGCATCTCGGCGCTGGACCACAACGACTCCGACGCCAGCCTGTCGGTGCGCACGCCCGAGTCGCTGTCCGTGCACGGCTTCCAGCAACTCACGTCCACCATCGCCGTGATGGGCGACTTCACGATCACGCGCGACTCGCGCCTGAAGCAGCTGCGCATCGACTTCGCGAACTCGACGGCCGACTCCATCACCGCGGAGCACTGGAAGGACAGCACCAAGGTGTCGGTCGGCGCGCAATGGAAGGCCCTGCCCTCACTGCTGCTGCGTGCCGGTTACAGCAAGGACGTCTCGCCCGTGCCCTCGGCCACGCGCAGCCCGGCCCTGCCCGACGCCGCTCGCACCTGGCTCGCGCTGGGCGCCAACTGGGCGCTGATGGACAACGCCAGCGTCGACGTCTCCTTCGGCCACGTGAAGCTCAAGGACGCCGCGATGAACGCGACGGACGACGGCGACGGCGACAGCCCGTGCAACTGCTCCTTCGCCACCGCACGCGGCAATTACGCCACCAAGGCCACCATCTTCGGTGTCCAGTTCAACTACAAGTTCTGAGGAGGCGAACATCATGGATCGCCGCAGTTTTCTCCGCCGCAGCGCCGCTCAAGCGGGCGCCCTGATCACCGCCTCCACGGCCCTGTCCAGCCTCGTCGGCTGCGGCGGCGGCGGTGACGCCGGCACGCCCATCCAGCCGCTGCCCGCCACCTTCCCCGGCAGCAGCACGCCGCTGCCGACCACCTCTGCCGCCAGCGGCACGTTCAAGTTCCCGCAGTCGATCGCCTCGGGCGACCCCAAGCCCGACGGTGCCGTGCTGTGGGCCCGTGTCGTGCCCAGCACGGCCGATGACGTGACCAGCGCCGCAGGCGCCGGCAGCTACAACGTGACGCTGAAAATCAGCAGCGCGGCCGGCAACGCCGCCCTGCTCGGCACGACCTCGGCGCTGACCGGCAGCACCGACGCCACCGCCGACGTGCCGGTTTACGAGTTCTATGACCACACCCTGCGCCACCGCATCAGCGGGCTGCAGCCTGCCACGGTCTACTACTACCAGTTCACCGCCGGCAGCAGCGTCTCGCGCATCGGCCGATTCAAGACGGCCCCCGCCGCCGAAGCCGACATCAGCGCGCTGAACTTCGCCTTCATCTCCTGCCAGGACTGGAGCGTCAACCACTGGGCAGGGATGGACTCGCTGGCCCAGGAGAACGTGGACTTCATCGTCCACCTGGGCGACTACATCTACGAGGCCGTCGGCGCCGACTACCAGGCCGGTGGGGTCGAGAGCGCCCACGCGGCGCTGGTGCTGCCTGCCGGTACGGCTCTGCCCACCGGCGGCAAGTACGCGACGACCATCGCCGACTACCGCTACCTCTACAAGCGCTACCGCACCGACCGCCGCCTGCAGAACCTGCACGAGCGCTTCGCCTTCGTGGCCGTCTGGGACGACCACGAGTTCAGCGACGACTGCTGGCAGGACCGCGAGACCTACGACAACGGCACGTTCAACGCGACGACCCAGGTCGGCGACAACACCGCCCAGACCTCGCGCCGCCTGGCGGCGAACCAGGCCTGGTTCGAGAACATGCCGGCCGACATCAGCTTCACGCTGGACCCGGGCCAGGGCATCACCGGCATCCGCATCTACCGCGACCTGAAGTTCGGCAAGCTGATGCACCTGGTCATGACCGACCAGCGCCTGTACCGCGCCGACCACCTCATCCCCGAGGCCGCGCCCAGCCCGCTGACGGGCCAGGCCGTCGGCAGCATTGGCGCGCGCTACATGGTGCCGCAGGCCACGCTGGCCGGCGTCGAGGCCGCCAAGCTCACGGCCGGCGCGACGCTGCCCGACCCGCTGGCCCTGGTCAGCGTGCTGGGCGGCGCCCAGCGCCAGTGGTGGGTGCAGACGATGACCACCTCCACCGCGCAGTGGAAGGTCTGGGGCAACGAGGTTTCGCTGCTGCGCATGGGCATCGACGGCAACAAGATCCCCACCGCACCCGCCGCCTTCAAGGCCAAGTTCGTGCTGAACGCCGACCAGTGGGACGGCTTCAACGCCGAGCGCAAATACTTGATGGGCCAGCTGCTGGCCAAGGGCGTGAAGAACGTCGTCGCCGTCACCGGCGACATCCACGCCTTCTATGCCGGCGTGGTGATGGCCGACTACGACGCCGCCACGCCGGTGCCGGCGATGGTGGACCTCGTCACGGCTGGCGTGTCCAGCAACTCGAACTTCAGCTATTTCTACGGTGCTGCGACCACCCCGTCGTTCGCCGCGCTGAAGCCGCTGGTGGCCACCAGCGAGGCCGAGGCCGAAGGCATCGCCATCCAGATGCTGAGCGCGGCCATCGCCATCGCGGCCGGCGTGACCGACCTGAGCAACACGGCCGCCATCCAGGCCGCCGTGCAGGGCGCCATCCTCGCCGGCAAGGTGCCGGCCGCGGCGTTCGCGCCGACGGCTACGCTGTCCAAGGCCGTCATCAACACCTTCGACGAGACGCAGGCCGGCACGATGGGCGGCATCGTCGCCAGCACCATCGCAGGCCTGGCCGGCGCGGGCAAGTCGGTGGCCGCGATGACGCTTTACGGCCTGATCCAGCAGTCGCTGGCCGCGGCCCTCGGCATCCCGGCCAACCTGGTACCCGCCTCGGAAATCGTCAAGCGCCTGAACCCCTTCGCCAACTCGACGACGGGCGCGCCGCCGACGGTCAACAACCCCTGGATCAAGCATGTCGACAGCGACGCCCAGGGCTATGCCGTCGTGTCGCTCAGCAAGACCGAGCTGATCTGCACGTTCAAGAAGATGGCTCGCCAGGTCGGTGGCACCGCGCCGGCGACGCCGGTGGCCAGCGTCAAGACCGTGCGCGTCGCGGCCGGCGTGACCGACGTCAGCGTGGTGGCGAGCCTCTAAGACCAGTCCATCGTCCGGAAACACAAACGCCCGGTTCAACCGGGCGTTTGTTCATCCGGCGACCGCCGTGGAACTGGCTTTGCCAGGCCACAGGCGGCGCCCCCTTGAGGGGGAGGCGCGTCAGCGCCTCGGGGGGGGGGTAGGCTGTTACTCGCCCAGGTAAGCCGCGCGCACCTTGGGGTCGTTCAAGAGCGCGTGCCCCTCGCCGTCCATCGTCACCTCGCCCGACTCCATGACGTAGCCGCGGTTGGCCAGCTGCAGCGCGCGGCTGGCGTTCTGCTCGACCAGCAGGATGGTCACGCCCTGCTGATGGATGTCGTTCACGACCTCAAAGATCTTGTCCACCATGATGGGCGACAGGCCCATGGAGGGCTCGTCCAGCAGCAGCACCTTGGGGCGGGCCATCAGCGCGCGGCCCATGGCCAGCATCTGCTGCTCGCCGCCGGACATGGTGCCGGCCAGTTGCTTGGCGCGCTCCTTGAGCCGCGGGAAAAGGCCGAAGACCTTGTCCATGTCGGCCTGGATCTCGCCGTCGTTGCGGTTGTAGGCGCCCATCTGCAGGTTCTCGATGATGGTCATGCGCGTGAACGTGCCGCGGCCTTCCGGCACCATCACCAGGCCTTGCTTGGCCAAGTCCCAGGCGCCCTGGCCCTTGATAGCCCGGCCGAGGTATTCGACCGTGCCAGCGGCCACCGGCTGCAGGCCCGTGATGGCCTTCAGCGTCGTCGTCTTGCCGGCGCCGTTGGCGCCGATCAGCGACACCAGTTCGCCCTCGCGCACCTCGAAGTTGACGCCCTTGACGGCCTGGATGCCGCCGTAGGCCACCTTCAGGCCGCTGACCTTGAGCAGGGTTTGCTTTGCTTCTGCCATGTTCTTGTTCTCCGCTCAGTGGGCCTTGTGGCCAGCGCCCAGATAGGCTTCGATGACCTTCTCGTTGCTCTGCACCTCGGCCGGCGTGCCTTCGGCGATCTGCTTGCCGTAGTCCAGCACGGTCACGCGGTCGCACAGGCCCATGACCAGCTTCACGTCGTGCTCGATGAGCAGGATGGTGCGGCCGTCGTTACGGATGCGGTCGATGAGTTCGCGCAGCACGACCTTCTCGGTCGCGTTCATGCCGGCGGCGGGTTCGTCCAGCGCAATGAGCTGCGGATCGGTGGCGAGGGCCCGGGCGATCTCCAGGCGGCGCTGGTCGCCGTAGCTCAGCGTGCGGGCCTTGAACTCCGCATATTTGCCGATGCCGACGTAGTCCAGCAGTTCCTGCGCACGCGCCTTGATGGCAGCCTCTTCGGCCTTGAACGCAGGCGTGCGCAACACCGCGCCCAGCAGGCCGGACTTGGTGCGCACGTGCCGGCCCACCATGACGTTCTCCAGCGCCGTCATCTCGGCGAACAGCCGGATGTTCTGGAAGGTGCGGGCGATGCCGGCCTTGGCCACCTGGTGCACGGCCTGCGGCGTGTAGGGCGTGCCGCCCAGCGAGAAGCTGCCGCCGTCGGGCACGTACAGGCCCGTGATGACGTTGAAGAAGGTCGTCTTGCCGGCGCCGTTGGGGCCGATCAGGCCGTAGACCTGGCCGCGCTGGATCTGGATGCCGACGTCGGACAGGGCTTGCACGCCGCCGAAGCGCTTGGACGCGCCGCTGACGTTGAGAACGATGTTGTCGTGGGTGCTCATGAGCGGTTCCTCCTCACTTCGCGGGCTTGGGGGCGGCCTTGCCGTGCTCCGGCGCGGGCCACAGGCCGCGCGGGCGGGCCAGCATGATGCCGATCATCGCGAGCGCCACCAGCAGCTGGCGCAGGATGGAGGCGTCCAGGCGGCCGTCGGTCATCTGCTGCAGCGGGCCGGCCACGTAGCGCAGCACCTCGGGCAGAGCCGACAGCATCAGCGCGCCGAGGATGACGCCGGGGATGTGACCGATGCCGCCCAGCACCACCATCGCGACGATCATCACCGACTCCTGCAGGCTGAAGGACTCGGGCGACACGAAGCCCTGGAAGCTCGCGAACATCGCGCCCGACACGCCGCCGAAGGTGGCGCCCATGCCGAAGGCCAGCAGCTTGAGGTTGCGGGTGTTGATGCCCATGGCCTTGGCGGCGATCTCGTCCTCGCGGATGGCCATCCAGGCACGGCCGATGCGCGAGTTCTCCAGGCGGTAGCAGATCACCACGCCGGCCACGACGAGGGCCAGGAAGAGGTAGTAGTACAGCGTCACCGAGGGCAGCGTGTAGTCACCAATCTGCAGTGACTTGCCCAGGTCCACACCGAAGATGTGGAAGGAGTCGATCTGGCCGATGCCGCGCGGGCCGTTGGTGATGTTGAGCGGGTACTCCAGGTTGTTCAGGAACACCCGGATGATTTCGCCGAAACCCAGCGTGACGATGGCGAGGTAGTCGCCGCGCAGCTTCAGCGTCGGCGCGCCGAGCAGCACGCCGAACAGCGCCGCGAGCGCTGCGCCCGCGGGGATGACGAGCCAGATCGGCGAGTGCAGGCCGGTCGGGAACATGGCCTGGAAGGCCTCGAAGTTCTCGCTCAGATGCGGGCTGGCCATCAGGCCGAACATGTAGGCGCCGACGGCGTAGAAAGCCACGTAGCCCAGGTCCAGCAGGCCGGCGTAGCCGACGACGATGTTCAGGCCCAGCGCCAGCAGCACGTAGAGCAGCGCCAGGTCGATGATGCGGACCGGACCATTGCCGAGCTGCTGTGCGAACAGCGGCACGACCAGCAGGCCGATGGCGGCGGCGAGGAAGGTGAAGAGTTTCTTGGTGTTCATGTCTAGGCTCCCTTCAGGCGCGATCGGCAACGCGCTCGCCGAGCAGGCCCGAGGGGCGCAGCGTCAGCACGAGGATGAGGGCGACGAAAGCGAAGATGTCGGCGTAGTGGCTGCCCAGCACGCCACCGGTCAAGTCGCCGAGATAGCCGGCGCCGATAGCTTCGATGAGGCCCAGGAGCACGCCGCCGACGACCGCACCGGCTAGGTTGCCGATGCCGCCCAGCACGGCCGCCGTGAAGGCCTTCAGGCCCGGCATGAAGCCCATGGTGTGCTGCACCGTGCCGTAGTTGGCCGCCCACATCAGGCCGGCCACGGCCGCGAGTGCGGCGCCGATGACGAAGGTGGTGGAGATGATGAAGTCGGGCTTCACGCCCATCAGGCCGGCCACCCGCGGGTTCTCGGCGGTGGCGCGCATCGCGCGGCCCAGCTTGGTGTAGTTCACCAGGTACATCAGCGCCGCCAGGATGGCGACCGTCAGGCCCAGGATCAGGCACTGCGTGACGGTGATCACCGGACCACCCAGGTCGAAGGGCGTGGTGGGCAGCAGCAGCGGGAAGGGCTTGGGGTTGGGCTTCCAGATGATCATGGCCAGCACCTGCAGCAGCAGCGACATGCCCATGGCAGTGATCAGCGGCGCCAGGCGCGGTGCGTTGCGCAGCGGCCGGTAGGCAATCTTCTCGACCGCGAAGTTCAAGGTGGCACAGACGACGATGGCGGCCGCGAGGCCGATGACCATCAGCAGCCAGCCAGGAAGGCCGGAATCCGCCAGCAACGTGACCAGCGTCCAGCTGACCATGGCGCCGACCATCAGGATCTCGCCGTGGGCGAAATTGATGAGGTTGATGATGCCGTAGACCATCGTGTAGCCCAGGGCGACGAGGGCATACATGCTCCCCAGCACCAGGCCATTGATGATCTGTTGAATCAGAGTCTCCATGAGGGCTCCAGAAGATTTCGTTGGGCGCAGCATGCGCCACGCGACTCGGGACAAATCGCAACCCTCGTGCCAATCAAGGCGTTTCAAGGGTATTCACCGACGGGTTGAAAGCACCGACCGTTCCATCCGTCCCACGGGGACCGGACTGGTCAGAATTCACGAGTGTCGGCCACCAAAAACTGGGCGGAAATCCGCACAAACCGCACGCGGGCCGAGCGGTTCTCCGCCAGGGCCGAAAAAACAGCTCGCGGGCCTGTCATCGCCTCTTTGGCATGGGCACACTACACGGCCCGTTTGCCATGGTTGTGCCCGAAACCCTCCGCCCCCGCGCGCTGCGCCTGCTCCGGCTGCTGAGCCGTCCGAGCTTTCATTTCTTCCTGACCGGCCTGCTGATGGTGCTGGGCTTCGTGCTGGCGCACCGCCTCAGTGAACGCAGCGGCCGCGAGCAGCTTTCCGCACTGAGCACCGAGCGCCTGGAGCTCTACGCCAGCAACCTCGCCGCCGAGTTGGGGCGGCACGCCTCCCTGCCCAGCCTGCTGGCCATCGCGCCGACACTGGAAGCATTGATGCACGCGCCCGGTGACGAAGCGACCCGTCGCGCGGCCAGCCAGATGCTGGCGCGCGTGAACGTGCGTGCGGGCACCCACCAGATCTTCGTCGCCACACCGCAGGGCGAGGTGCTGGCCGCCAGCGAGACGCTGACGCCGCCGCCCCGCCTCGCCGAGGCGCTGGCCCAGGGCCGCGTGCACTTCTTCGCCGCCGACCCCAACACGGGCAGCACCGACTTCTATCTGCTGCACTCGCTTCGCCAGAGCGGCCGTGCCAGCGGCGTCATCGTCGTGCGTTTCAACCTCGCGCCGCTGGAAGCAACGTGGGTGGACCTGGGCTTGCGTTCGCAGGGCGAACGCATCCTCGTGGCCGACGACCAGGACGTCGTCATCATGAGCTCGGTGCAGGCCTGGAAGTACGCCGTGCTGGATCACGCTGACCCCTCGCGCCGCCAGGCCCTGCAGGCCAGTGCGCGCTACCCCCAGGCCATCGGCCCGGACCTGGAGCTGCCGGCCACGCTGGAGGTGCACCAGGGGCAGCAGGTGAGGCTCCCCCTGCCCGGGGCCACCGGTGCCAAGCCCATGCTGGCCCAGCAGCGCCAGATCGTGCCGCTGGGGCTGCGCCTCGTCGCGCTGTCCGATCTGAGCGAAGTGCGACAACGTGCTCAATACGCCGCCTGGGGCGGTGCGGCCTTCGGCGCGAGCATCGGCCTGCTGGTTCTGTATCTCTCGTCACGCCGACGCGCGCTGCGCCAGCTCACCCATGCCCAGGCCGCGCTGCGCGAGGCCCACGTCCAGCTCGAGCAACTGGTGGACAGCCGCACGGCCGAGCTGCGCCAGACCAACGACGCGCTGAAAACGCAGATCGCCCAGCGCCTGCAGACCGAGGGCGAACTGCTGCAGGCCAGCAAGCTGGCCGTGCTGGGGCAGATGTCGGCGGGGCTGTCGCACGAGGTCAACCAGCCGCTGACGGCGCTGCGGGCCCTGGCGCGCAACTCCATCCGCCTGCTGGAAACCGGCCGCGCCGAAGCCGTGGCGGCCAACCTGCAGATCATGGACGACATGGTCGAACGCATGAGCCGCATCACGCGCCAGCTCAAGAGCTTTGCGCGCAAGGCCGACGAGCAGGTGACCGGGTCGGTCTCGCTGCTGGACTGCGTGCGCAATGCATTGCTGCTGCTGGAGCACCGCAGCCGCGCGATGAACCTGCATACCGAGATCGACATTCCCCCGGGGCTGCGCGTGCACGCGGAAGCGAACCGGCTGGAGCAGGTGCTGGTCAACCTGTTCGGCAACGCCATCGACGCGATGCAGAACGAAGCCGAGCGCCGCCTCGTCGTGAACGTCACGGCCCAGGACGGCGGGCAGCGCGCCCTCGTGCGCGTGCAGGACAGCGGCCCCGGCGTCGGCGAGGCCGACCTGGCGCGCCTGTTCGAGCCCTTCTTCACCACCAAGCCCGCCGGCGAAGGCCTGGGCCTGGGCCTGGTCATTTCCGCCAAGATCGTCCACGAGTTCGGCGGCACGCTGCGCGCCGAAAGGCTGGACCATGGCATGAGTTTCGAGTTCGACCTGATGGTCGACACCTGGGAGAGCCAAGATGTTTGAGGGCTACAAGGTCGTGTTCGTCGAGGACGACCTGCCGGTGCGCGTGAGCCTCACGCAGACGCTGGAGCTGGAGGGCTTCGCCGTCGTCCCCTGTCGCAGCGCCGAGGAGGCCTTGCCCCATATTCAGCCCGGCGCGCCCGTCATCGTCATCACCGACGTACGCCTGCCCGGTATGGACGGCCGCGCGCTGCTGGCCCATGTGCAGGCCACCGACCCTGGCATTCCCACCATCCTCATCACTGCGCATGGCGACGTGACCATGGCCGTGCAGTCCATGCGCGCCGGCGCCTACGACTTCATCGAGAAGCCCTTCGCGCCCGAGCGACTGCTGGACGTGGCCGCTCGGGCGCTGAACCTGCGCACGCTGCGCCACTCGGCCGATGAGCTGCGCGCCCAGCTGCAGCGCGCCAGCGGCATCGAGGCCGCACTGCTGGGCCAGTCACCCGCCATGCTGCAGCTGCGCCGCCAGGTGCTCAACCTCGCCGGCACCTCGGCCGATGTGCTCATCGTCGGCGAGACCGGCACGGGCAAGGAGCTGGTGGCGCGCTGCCTGCACGACCAGAGCGCCCGCCGCGATCGCCACTTCGTCGCCATCAACTGCGGCGGCCTGCCCGAGGCACTGTTCGAGAGCGAGCTGTTCGGCCACGAGCCCGGCTCGTTCACCAGCGCGGCCAAGCGCCGCATCGGCAAGATCGAGCACGCCAACGGCGGCACCCTGCTGCTGGACGAGATCGAGACCATGCCCATCGCGTTGCAGATCAAGCTGCTGCGCGTGCTCCAGGAGCGCCGCGTGGAGCGCCTGGGCTCGAACGAGGAAGTGCCGGTCAACGTGCGCTTCATCGCAGCCAGCAAGTCCGACCTGAAGGAGCAGTCGACCAAGGGCGAGTTCCGCAGCGACCTCTACTACCGCCTCAACATCGCCACGCTCACGCTGCCGCCGCTGCGCGAGCGCCGCGAAGACATCCCGCTCCTGTTCGAGCATTTCGTGGCCCAGGCCTGCGCCCGCTACGAGCGCGCAGCGCCCGAGCTGACGCCTGAGAAGCTGCGCGAACTCATCGCCCACGACTGGCCGGGCAATGTCCGCGAGATACGCAACGCGGCCGACCGCTTCGTGCTGGCGCTGGACGACCTCGACCCCCAAGCCGCGCTGCAGGCCGTGCCGGCGCTGAATCTTGCGCGGCAGATGGACCTCATCGAGAAGACCCTGATCGAGCAGGCCCTGCGCCGCTGCGGCGGCAAGGTGCCTGCGGCCATGGAGCTGCTGGGCACGCCGAGGAAGACGCTGTACGACAAGCTGAATCGGCATGGCATCCAGCTGGATGCCTTTCGCTAGCGGTACTTGTCGGGATCAGGTGAATCGGTGGGCTGTGCGATGACGCGGCGGAAAGCCGCACTCATCGGCAGCTTGAGGTTCAACCCCTGCGAGGGCAGCGGCGACTCGAACCAGCGGCGGTAGATGGCGTGAATCTCGCCGCTGCGGTAGAGCCCGGCCAGCACCTCATCCACTAGCGCCTTGAACTGCGGGTCGCCCTTGCGCAGGCCGATGGCGTAGGGCTCCACCGTCAGCGCCTGGTCGGAGATGCGGTAGTCGTCCGCGCCCGGCCCCTGCTGGGCCAGCAGCGCGCGCAGCAACACGTCGTCCATCAGGAAGGCCGCGGCGCGGCCGCTCTTGAGCATCTGGAAGCCCTCTGGGTCGTCCAGCCCGCCGAGGATGCGGATGCCCAGATCCTGCTGCTCGTTGACCTTGGCCAGGTGCTGGATGCTGGTGGTGCCGATGGTGGAGGCCACCGGCAGCCCGCGCAGGTCGGCCAGCCCACGCACGCGCTCGCCGCCACGGGTCATCAGCCGCGTTTCGGCGATGAAGATGGTCAGAGAGAAGGCCTGCTGGCGGGCGCGCTCGGCGGTGTGCGTGGTGATGCCGCACTCCAGGTCCAGCGTGCCGTTGATGACCAGCGGCATGCGCGTGGCCGAGGCCACCTCGACGCGCCGCACTTCCAGGTCGGGCAGTTGAAGCTTGACTCGCACGGCGGCGACGATGCGGTCGCACAGCTCCACCGTGTAGCCGGTGGGGCGCAACTGGGCGTCGAGGTAGGAAAAGGGCAGCGAGGCGGGGCGGTAGCCGATGACGATGACACCGGTGTCGCGCACCCGGGCAAGCGTGGGCCCGTCGGCCGCCTGCGCGGTGCCGAGCCACAGCGCGGCCAGCGCTGCGCTAGCCGCCAGCAGCCGCTTCATCGTCCAGCCGGCGCAGCTCGGCCAGCTTGTCGGCAATGCGCGTCTCCAGCCCTCGCGGCACGGGCGTGTACCAGCCCTGCCCTTCCATGCCGTCAGGCAGGTATTGCTCGCCGGCCGCGTAAGCGTTGGGCTCGTCGTGGGCGTAACGGTAAGCGTGACCGTAGCCCAGCTCCTTCGTCAGCTTGGTGGGCGCGTTGCGCAGGTGCACGGGCACGGGGCGGGAGGTGTCCTGCTTGATGAAGGCCTTGACCTCGTTGAAGGCCTTGTAGACCGCGTTGGACTTGGGCGCGATCGCGAGGTAGACCACCGCCTCGGCCAGCGCCAGCTCGCCCTCGGGCGAGCCCAGGCGTTCGTAGGCCTCGGCGGCGTCCAGCGTGATGCGCAGCGCGCGCGGGTCGGCCAGGCCGATGTCTTCGCTGGCCATGCGGATGAGGCGGCGCGAGATGTAGCGGGCGTCCACGCCGCCATCCAGCATGCGTGCGAACCAGTACAGCGCGCCGTCCGGGCTACTGCCGCGCACGGACTTGTGCAGGGCACTGATGACGTCGTAGAACTGGTCGCCGCCCTTGTCGTAGCGTCGCAGCTGCTCGCCCAGGGCCCGCTCCAGCAGCGGCTCGTCGATCTGCGCGCCCTGCGCCAGCGAGGCGGCCGTGTCGAAGGCATTGAGCAGCCGGCGAGCATCGCCGTCGGCGTAGCCGACGAGGCGTTGCGCCGCCTCGGGCGTGGGTTCGGGCACGCCCAGCTCGGCGGCACCGCGGGCGATGAGCAGGCCCAGTTCCTCGGCGTCCAGGCTCTTGAGCACCTGCACCGTCGCGCGCGACAGCAGCGCCGAGTTGACCTCAAAGCTGGGGTTCTCGGTCGTCGCGCCGATGAAGGTGAAGAGGCCCGCCTCGACGTGCGGCAGGAAGGCGTCCTGCTGCGACTTGTTGAAGCGGTGCACCTCGTCGACGAACACCACCGTGCGCCGGCCCTGGGCCGCGGCGACCTGCGCGCGTTCGACGGCCTCGCGGATTTCCTTCACGCCGCCCAGCACCGCCGAGATGGCGATGAACTGCGCCTCGAAGGCGCCGGCCATCAGCCGCGCCAGCGTGGTCTTGCCCACGCCCGGCGGGCCCCAGAGGATCATGCTGTGCAGGCGGCCGGCGTCGAAGGCGACGCGTAGCGGCATGCCGGGGCCCAGCAGGTGGCGCTGGCCGATGACTTCGTCCAGCGTCTTCGGGCGCAGGCGCTCGGCGAGCGGGACGCCCTCGCGCGGTGGCACCGGTGCCACCGCAGGCCCCGAAACCGGTGTGTCGTCGTCGAACAGCGAGCCGCTCACTGCTCGATCAGGTCGGCGCCGGCCGGCAGCTTGAACTGGAAGCGCTCGGCGGGCACGGCCACATTGGCCTGCACGGCACTGAAATCCAGCCGCGAGCGCTGACCGAAGCCGTCGACGATTTCCATGGCCGCCAGCTCCTTGACCTTGAAGCCGAGCTTGAGCGACTGGATGGTGGACTCGGCCTGCTTCGGGCTGGCCAGCACCCAGTCCAGGCCCGCCTCGGCCGGCAGGGCCTTCAGCGCGAAGTCGCGCTCAAGGTTGGCGCCGGCCAGCAAGGCTGCAGGCGTGGTGCCCAGGGCGTCGGCCAGCTTGCGGGAGCTGGCCTGGTTGAGGTCGGCGTCATAGATCCAGACCTTGTGACCGTCGGCCACGATGGTCTGCTCGAAGGGCTTGGCGTAGGCGAAACGGAACTGGTTGGGGCGCTGGAACTCGAAGCTGCCCGAGGAGACCTTCTTGCGCTTGCCGTCGGGCGAGGTCACGGTCTGCGTGAAGTTGGCCTTGCCGCTTTTCACGTCGGCGGCGAAGGCGCGCAGGGCATCGACGGCATCGGCGTGGGCCAAGCCGGCGGCAGCCAGCAAGAACGGGAACAGCAGTGTCTTCATTCGTCGCGTTTGGGAACGATCAGTTCACGGCTGCCGTTGGCAGCCAGGGCACCGACGAGGCCGGAGTTCTCCATCTGCTCCAGCAGCCGCGCGGCGCGGTTGTAGCCGATGCGCAGATGGCGCTGCACCAGCGAGATGGACGCCTTGCGATGCTGCAGCACGATCGCCACGGCCTGGTCGTACATGGGGTCCTGCTCTCCGCTGGCCTCGCCCGGCGCGGGCGCCTCACCGCCCATGTCGTCGAGCACGCCGCCTTCGAGGATGCCTTCGATGTAATTGGGTTCACCCTGGGACTTGATGTACTCCACAACGCGGTGCACCTCGTCGTCGCTGACAAAGGCGCCATGCACGCGGATGGGCAGGCCGGTGCCCGAGGGCATGTAGAGCATGTCACCCATGCCCAGCAGCGCCTCTGCGCCCATCTGGTCGAGGATGGTGCGGCTGTCGATCTTGGAGCTGACCTGGAAGGACAGGCGGGTCGGGATGTTGGCCTTGATGAGGCCGGTGATGACGTCGACCGAGGGCCGCTGAGTGGCGAGGATGAGATGAATGCCGGCCGCGCGCGCCTTCTGCGCCAGGCGGGCGATCAGCTCCTCGATCTTCTTGCCGACAACCATCATCAGGTCGGCCAGCTCGTCGATGACGACGACGATGAAGGGAAGGCGTTCCAGTGGCTCCGGTTCGTCGTTGTTCAGCGCGAAGGGGTTGGGGATGCTGATGCCGTTGGCCTTGGCCTCGTCGATCTTCTTGTTGTAGCCGGCCAGGTTGCGCACGCCCATCTTGGACATGAGCTTGTAGCGCCGCTCCATCTCGCCGACACACCAGTTCAGCGCATTGCCGGCCTGCTTCATGTCAGTGACGACCGGCGCCAGCAGGTGCGGGATGCCCTCGTAGACGCTCATCTCCAGCATCTTCGGGTCGATGAGGATGAGCCGCACGTCGCGGGCCTCGGCCTTGTAGAGCAGGCTGAGGATCATCGCGTTGATGCCCACCGACTTTCCCGAGCCGGTGGTGCCGGCCACGAGGCAGTGCGGCATCTTGGCGAGGTCGGCGACGACGGGCAGGCCGACGATGTCCTTACCCAGTCCCATGGTCAGCTGGGAGGCGGCGTCCGCATAGACCTGGGAACCAAGGATCTCGGACAGGCGGATGGTCTGGCGCCGCGCATTGGGCAACTCCAGGGCCATGTAGTTCTTGCCCGGGATGGTCTCGACGACGCGGATGGAGACAAGGCTCAGCGAGCGGGCCAAGTCCTTGGCCAGGCCGACGATCTGCGACCCCTTCACGCCGGTGGCCGGCTCGATCTCATAGCGCGTGATGACGGGGCCCGGCGACGCGGCGACGACGTGCACCTCGACGCCGAAGTCGCGCAGCTTTTTCTCGATGAGCCGGCTGGTCATCTCCAGCGATTCGGGCGTCACCGTTTCCTGGCGGCCCGGGGCGGCATCCAGCAGGTCGACCTGCGGCAGCTTGGCGTCGCCGGCGTCGACGAACAGCGTCTGCTGGCGCTCCTTGGCCACTCGGGTGGACTGCGGTACCTCGACGACCGGGGTCTCGATAACCAGCGGCGCATGCTCGGCTTCGACCTGGCGCTCGATCTGGCGCTCGACCTCGACCTCCTGTTCACGCTCCTTGACGGCCTGCTCGCCGGCCTTCTGGTCGGCCTTGATCTCGCGGCGCTCGATGCGCTGCTCGCGCAACTGCTCGATGCGCTCTCCGATGGACTCGGCCAGATGGCCCCAGGAGAAGCGAAAGGCCCAGGCCATGCCGGTCAGCAGCAGCACGATCCAGACAGCACCCGAGCCGGCAAAGCCCAAGCCCTTCATGCCCAGAGGCCCCAGCGCGTAACCCACCATCCCGCCGGCATGACCGGGCAGGCGCGCCTCGACCGCGTAGAGGCGGCTCCATTCCAGCGCGCAACTGGCCCCGATCAGCAGCAGCACGCCCGCCCACCAGCGCAGGCGCCGGCTCCAGCGCACGGGCTCGGGCGCATCGTGGCGCAGCAGACCGGCCAAGCCGCGCAGCCAGGCCCGCACCGCCAGCAGCGGCAGCCACCAGGACGAGAAGCCGAAAAGGAATAGCAGTCCGTCCGACACCCAGGCGCCCAGGCTGCCGATGCGGTTATGGACCAGCTCGCGCTGGCCGCTGGTGCTGAAGGCTGCGTCGCGCAGATCATGCGTGGCCATGGCCAGCACGAGAAGGGCAAGGGCCAGGGCCGTCAGGGCCAGCCACAGCGGCGTGCGCAACAGCCTCGACGCTGCGGATGGCTGGGCCACCTCGCGCTTGGGCGGCTGGCGGCGGACGGGCTTGGTGGGGCTGGCGGCTTCGCCGGCGGCATCGTCGCCGCCCAGCAGGGAACCGAGGGGAAAACTCATGCCGCCATTGTGGCCCCTCAATCGTGGGTCAGCCGCTCCTTGATGACCACCGAACCGTTCTCAAGCGTTTCAATGACGCCGCGCTCTTCCAGGTCCTTCATGACGCGGCTGACCATCTTGCGCGACGCGCCGACGACCTTGGCCATGTCCTGGCGCGAGACCTTGCCGCGGATGAGCTTGATGCCCTTCTCGTCCTCGGACATGTCAAGCAGCGTGCGGGCGACGCGGCCGTAGACGTCCAGCAGCGCCAGCGACTCGATCTGGCGGTCGGCATTGCGCAGCCGCGCGACGAGGCCGCGCAGAATGCCGTAGGACAGGCTGCTGCTCTCCGGCAGGCAACGCGCGAACTCCAGGCGACCCAACACGAGCATGTCGGTCTGCACCTCGGCGCGCACCGTGGCCGAGTGCGGCTCGTTGTCGATGAGGCTCATCTCGCCGACGTAGTCGCCCGACTGCAGCACGGCCAGGATGACCTCGCGGCCGCGATGGTCGGCCGTCAGCACGCGGGCTCGGCCGTTGAGCAGGATGAAGAGCGCGTTGGACTTGGTGCCCTGCTCGACGATCAGCTCACCGCGCTTGAAACGGCGCTTGACGACGCTGTCGGCAATGGACTGGGCCTGATCGGTGGTCAACATCGAGAACAGCGGAACCCGGCGGATCAGGTCCAGGTTGGAAATCATCGCCATATGCAATCTCCAAGTTTGCAGCCCAGGCCGGCGACCGAAAAGACGCCTGCCTAAAATGGCGTGCATTTTGCACACCTGACAGCGCTTGCCTCAATGTCTTGCCTCGGGGTTTTCACCCCGGAGCAGACTTGCACGCCGGTTCGTCGCCCTCATTTCCTTCGCCATGACCGCCATCACCCAACACCACGGCCTGCTCATCCTCGGCTCCGGCCCCGCCGGTTACACGGCCGCCATCTATGCCGCCCGCGCGAATCTCAAGCCCACGCTGATCACCGGCATGGCCCAGGGCGGGCAGCTGATGACGACGACCGAGGTCGACAACTGGCCGGCCGACGTGATGGGCGTGCAGGGCCCCGAGCTGATGCAGCGCTTCCAGCAGCATGCCGAGCGCTTCCAGACTCAGATCGTGTTCGACCACATCAACTCGGTCGACTTCTCCAAGCGCCCCTTTACGCTGACCGGCGACAGCGGCACCTACACCTGCGATGCGCTCATCATCGCCACCGGCGCCTCGGCCAAATACCTGGGCCTTGATTCGGAGCAGGCCTTCATGGGGCGAGGAGTCAGCGGCTGCGCGACCTGCGACGGCTTCTTCTACCGCGGACAGGAGGTCTGCGTCGTCGGCGGCGGCAACACGGCCGTCGAGGAAGCGCTCTACCTGTCCAACATCGCCAGCACCGTCCACCTGATCCATCGACGCGACAAGTTCCGCGCGGAGCCCATCCTCGTCGACAAGCTGATGGAGAAGGCCGCCGCCGGCAAGATCAAGCTGCACCTGTTCCAGCAGCTCGACGAAGTGCTGGGCGATGCCTCGGGCGTGACTGGCGTGCGCACGCTCAACGTGCAGGACGGCAGCAAGGCCGAGATCCCCGTGCACGGCTGCTTCATCGCCATCGGCCACCAGCCCAACACCGACATCTTCAAGGGCCAGTTGGAGATGAAGGATGGCTACATCATCACCAGGAGCGGCCTGAACGGCTTTGCCACGATGACCAGCGTGCCGGGCGTGTTTGCCGCCGGCGACGTGCAGGACCATGTCTACCGCCAGGCCATCACCAGCGCCGGCACGGGGTGCATGGCGGCCCTGGACGCCCAGCGCTTCCTGGAGCAGGAGAACGGCTGATTCAAAGCGATTCGCAGTCGGTGGCGCATCTGCGGGTTTGCCGCTATACTCGCGGGCTTGCCTGCCGGATAGACCGCATCCGACGCTCTTGACCATGTTGTCGGGGTGAGGATTTAGCAGGCATTTGCGGTCAAAGGGTTGCCCGAGCGTTCGGGTAGCTGGTCAGAGAAGTCAAACCGGAGAAGCGTCATGGCACGCGTCTGTCAAGTCACGGGCAAGAAGCCCATGGTCGGGAACAACGTTTCCCACGCCAACAACAAAACCAAGCGTCGGTTCCTGCCGAACCTGCAATACCGCCGTTTCTGGGTGGAATCGGAAAACCGCTGGGTGCGCCTGCGCATCACGAACGCCGCTCTGCGTTTGATCGACAAGGTCGGCATCGACCAGGTCGTCGCCGATCTGCGCGCCAAGGGCGAGCTCTGATCGTCGTTCACTGACTCACTAAAGGAATACGACCATGGCATCCAAAGGCGGCCGCGAAAAGATCAAGCTGGAGTCCACTGCGGGCACCGGCCACTTCTACACGACGAACAAGAACAAGAAGACCACGCCCGAAAAGCTCGAATTCATGAAGTTCGACCCCAAGGCGCGCAAGCACGTCCTGTACAAGGAAATCAAGCTGAAGTGATGGCCTGGGCGGTCTGACCGACCGCCCTGCCCTCCCGGCAAAAACAAACCCGCCAAGCGGCAACGCTGGCGGGTTTGTTCTTTTGGGCAGACCGGCTTCAGCGGCTGGGCGCAGACGCCAGGGCCGCGCCGAATTCGCGCTGCATCCAGCGGTCAAGCATGCGCTTCTCGTAGCGCAGCGAATCACCGCTGTAATAGGCGTTGAAGCCGTCCTGGTAGTTCATGTCCCGAAGGCGCGTCTTGCCTTGCTGAACGACCTTGCCTGCCTCGCGAACTTCCCAGCTCAGCTCGATGGAAGGCGACGTAATGGAGCGCATCACGCGCAGCCATTGACCCCGCCACAGAAACGGCTCGACCTCGCCCGCCAGATCCACATCCAGCACGTCAAAGCGGACGTCGCGCCCCGGCAGGCGCCTCTCCGCCTCAGACTTGAGGTGGGCTTCAATGTCCTTCAGCACATCCGGCTGGCGGAAGCCGTTGTTGTCCTTGGTGTCGGTGAACTTCTCGGGATGGATGAAGTTCACCTGCACATCCGCACTCACGGCAGTGGATGCAAGGGCCATCACGGCCAGGACGATCCAGCGGTAGGTCATGGCAAGCCTCCTAATTCAGCGACTGCATGGTTCAAGTCTAGGCCAGGTCAGAAAAAAGGGCGCCGCAAGGGGCGCCCTTTACATCGGCGAAACCCGGCCTCAGGCGTGAGCGGCGCGCAGACGCATCGAAAAGGCCTGCAACTCGGCGATGCCGCTTTCCTCGGCGCGGCGGCACCAAGCCTGCAGGTCAGCCACCAGCTGCTCGGCCGACACATTGGTGCGGGTCCACATCTGGCGCAGTTCCTCGCGCATCGTCACCAGCTTGTCGATGACGGGGCTAGCAGCACGCGCGTTGGCCAGATCGCCCTGCACGGCAACGGGAATACGCTCCTCGTCGCGATGCATCCAGCGCTTGGCCAGCTTGAACTGGGCAAATCGCTCACTGTGCTTGCCACTCTCGGCCTTGATCTTGGCCAGTTCGGCCGCGCAAGCGGACCTCAGGTCCCGGGCGTAGCTGGCCATGACCTCGTAGCGGTTGGCGATCAGCGCCTCCAGCGTGCGGGCATCGGCCGGCTTGATCTCCCCCAGGCTCAGCTTGGGCGCCGTCTTGCGGACCTTCGCCCAGCCGAGCATCTCAAGGCCGCGGATGTACATCCAGCCGATGTCGAACTCGTACGGCTTGACCGAGAACTTGGCCGACGTGGGGTAGGTGTGGTGGTTGTTGTGCAGCTCTTCGCCGCCGATGATCAGCGTCCAGGGCGTCAGATTGGTCGATGCGTCGGGTGCCTCGAAATTGCGATAGCCCCAATAATGGCCGATGCCGTTGACGACGCCGGCCGCCCAGATCGGGATCCAGGCCATCTGGATGGCCCAGATCGTCGCGCCGGCGGCACCGAACAATGCCACGTTGATGATCAGCATCAGGCCCACGCCCTGCCAGCTGTACTTGGTGTAGAGATTGCGCTCGATCCAGTCGTCCGGCGTGCCGCGGCTGTACTTGGCGATGGTCTCCATGTTCTTGGCTTCGGCGCGATAGAGCTCGGCGCCCTCGGCCAGCACCTTCTTCAGGCCGCGGGTCTGCGGGCTGTGAGGGTCTTCCTCGGTCTCGCACTTGGCGTGGTGCTTGCGGTGGATGGCCACCCACTCCTTGGTGACCATGCCGGTCGTCAGCCACAGCCAGAAACGGAAGAAATGCGACGGGATGGGACCAAGATCCAGCGCGCGGTGAGCCTGGGCACGATGAAGGAAGATCGTGACCGAAGCGATCGTGATGTGGGTCACAACCAGCGTGTAGATCACCAATTGCCAAGCACTGAAATCAGCCAGGCCGTTGGCGACCCAGTTCAGCAGCGCGTCGAAGAATTCGTTCATGCGTCCAGGACCTCGGCCGAATAGGCCATGCAAAAGAATACTAATTGTAGAGGAAGGCCCCCAAAATCAAGGGGTCCATGGCACCGCATTCGGGCGGCGACGTGCGAATCGACGCGTTCCTTGTCCGCCATCAAGCCTTTTCAGGCCGCCCGCTCCCATGCGACGGCAAAGAAACCGTCGGTAGCGTGCCGGTGCGGCCACAGGCGCAGCGCCCCGCCGTCGACCAGTTCGGCCGACCGTTCGACCTGGGCCTTGGCCAGCGCCTCGGCGGCGTCCAGCGGCTTGAAATCCGGATGCGCTGCGGCGAACTCGGCCGCGATGACCTCGTTTTCGGCGTCCAGCAGGCTGCAGGTGGCGTAGACCAGCCGGCCTCCCGGCTTCACGAGGCGGGCGGCGCTGGCCAGGATGGCGCGCTGCTTGGCCTGCAGTTCGGCCACGGCCTGGGGCGACTGGCGCCACTTCAGGTCCGGGTTGCGACGCAGCGTGCCCAGGCCCGAGCAGGGGGCGTCCACCAGCACCCGGTCGATCTTGCCGGCCAGGCGCTTGATGCGGTCGTCACGCTCGTGGGCGATCTGGGCCGGATAGACGTTGGACAGGCCGCTGCGCGCCAGGCGCGGCTTCAACGCATCCAGCCGGTGGCCGGAAACGTCGAAGGCGTAGAGCCGCCCGGTGTTGCGCATCGCCGCGCCCAGCGCCAAAGTCTTGCCGCCGGCGCCGGCACAGAAGTCCACGACCATCTCGCCGCGCTTGGGCGCCAGCAGCAGGGCCAGCAACTGGCTGCCCTCGTCCTGCACCTCGACGGAACCATTGGTGAAGAGCTCCAGCTTGTTCAACGCAGGCTTGCCATCGATGCGCAGACCCAGTGGCGAGTAAGGCGTCGGCACTGCGGCGATGCCCGCTGCCGCCAGTTGCGCCTGGGCCTCCTCGCGCCTGAGCTTGAGCGTGTTGACGCGCAGGTCAAGCGGGGCGGCCTCGTTCAGCGCCGCTGCAAGCTTCCAGAACTCGTCCTCACCCAGCCGCGCCAGCAGCGGCTCGGCCAGCCAGTCGGGCATGTTGTGGCGCAGCTTGGACGCCAGGCTGTCGGGCGCAATGGCCTGCACCTGCACCAGCCACTGCTGCTCGGTAGAGCTGAGTGCGCCGCGCAGGAAGCTGTCGCTGCCGCGCCAGGCCAGGATGGCCAGGCGCCGCGGCATGGGTCCGCTGCCGCTCTGGGCCAGATTCTGGAACTTGAGCCGCTCGCGCAGCATCGCGTAGACGGTCTCTGCCAGGCTGGCGCGCTCGCGCTGGCCGAGGTTCTTGTGTTGACGAAAGAAGGCCGAGACGGTGGCGTCGGCCGGCGCATCGAGCTTGTTGACGGCGGCGATCAGCTCGGCGCACAGCTCCAGCAGGGCATTAGGATGCATCGCCGCATTATCCCAAGCTCGCCCAGCCGACCCGCATGAAGCTCTGGACCCAGTTGCGCCTGCGCCCTCGCCTGCTGACGGCGGTGCTGGTCGGAAGCGCCATCGCGATGGTCTGGCCCGGCCCGCTGTCCGCCGTCGCCCGCGCGCTGCTGGGATGGAATCTGGTGATCTGGATCTACCTGCCGCTGGTGCTGTGGATGATGCTCGGCCGCCGCGATGCCGCCGACGTGCAGAGCAAGGCGCGCGACCTGACCGAAGGCATCCCGGCCATGCTGGCGCTGGCCGTCCTGGGCGCGCTGGCCAGCCTGGCCGCGATCACGCTTGAGCTGCAGGCGGCGCGGCAATCGCACGACAGCCGCTACGTCCTGCTCGCCCTGGCCACCGTGGCTGGCTCCTGGCTGCTGTTGCCGGTCGAGTTCGGCCTGGCCTATGCGAGCCTCTACCACCGCCGCGGGCAGAAGACCCACGGCCTGGAATTCCCCGGCGACGACGGGCCGCCGGACTATGGGGACTTTCTCTATTTCTCGATCACGGTCGCCGCCACGTCCCAGACGTCGGACATCACCGTCAGCTCGCGGCCCATGCGGCGCCTGGTGCTGCTGCAGGCCCTGCTGTCCTTCGTCTTCAACACGGGCGTGCTGGCCCTGGCGATCAATATCTTGGCCGGGCTGATCAGCTGACGAAAAGCTGCTGGGCCGCGCCGTCGCGGTGACGCACCACCTCGCCGTCCCACATCAGCGCGCCTTCCATGAACCAGCGCACCGACTGCGGATAGATGCGGTGCTCGGCCGTCAACACGCGTGCGCTCAGCGCCTTGGCATCGTCGCCCGGCAGCACCGGAACGACCGCCTGCATGACGATGGCGCCGTGGTCGAGCTCGGCGGTCACGAAGTGCACCGTCACGCCGGCCACCTTGCATCCCATGGTCAGCGCCCGCTCATGGGTGTGCAGTCCCGTGAAGGCCGGCAGCAAAGAAGGGTGAATGTTGAGCATGCGGCGCGCATAACGGGCCGTGAAGCCCGGCGTCAGGATGCGCATGAAGCCCGCCAGCACGACAAGGTCGGGCGAAAAGCCGTCGATGACCCGGGCCAGCTCGGCGTCGAAATCCTCGCGGCTTGCGTAGGCCTTGTGGTCGACGACGGCCGTCGCAATGCCGCGTTCGGCGGCGAACTGCAGACCGCCCGCATCGGGCCGGTTGCTGATGACGGCAGCCACCTCGGCTGGCCACCCCTCGGCCTTGCAGGCCCTCACGATGGCCTCCATGTTGGAGCCCCGTCCCGAAATCAGAATCACCAGCCTTTTCATAGGCCTTCAGTGTAGGCGGCGGCCTTGTCCGACAATCCGCCCCCCATGTCGACCACCACCCCCATCCGCCCACGCGTCCTGTCGGGCATGCGCCCAACGGGCGCCCTGCACCTCGGCCACTACCATGGCGCCATCAAGAACTGGGTGCGGCTGCAGGACACGCACGAGGGCTTCTTCTTCGTCGCCGACTGGCACGCCCTGACCACCCAGCGCCCCAGTGGAGAGACGCTGACCCGGCACGTCTACGAGATGGTCACCGACTGGCTGGCCGCCGGCATCGACCCCGAGCGCTGCACCCTCTTCCTGCAGAGCCGCATGCCCGAGCACGCCGAGCTGTTCACGCTGCTGGCCATGTGCACGCCCTCCTCCTGGCTGGCGCGCATGCCCAGCTACAAGGACCAGGTGGCTGCCGACCCCGAGCTGGCCACCTACGGCTTCCTGGGCTACCCGCTGCTGCAGGCAGCTGACATCCTGCTCTACAAGCCCGCCGGCGTGCCGGTCGGCGAAGACCAGGCCGCCCACGTCGAGGTGACTCGAGAGGTTGCGCGCCGCTTCAACCGGCTCTATGCCGAGGCCATGCCGGTCTTCGTCGAACCCCAGGCGCTGTTGACCGAAACCGCCCGTGTACCGGGCCTCGACGGCCAGAAGATGAGCAAGAGCCTGGACAACGCGATCGCCATGCGCGACGAGCCCGAGACTGTCGCCGCCAAGATCCGCACCATGCCGACCGACCCGCAGCGCGTGCGCCGCACGGACGCCGGCGACCCGGCGCGCTGCCCCGTCTGGCCGCTGCACCAGATCTACAGCGACGATGCCACGCGCACTGCCTGCGACACCGGCTGCCGCACGGCCGACATCGGCTGCCTGGACTGCAAGCAGCCGCTGATCGAGGCCATCCAGCGTGAGCAGGCCCCCTGGCGCGAGCGCGCGGCGGCGCTGGACCCGCAGCAGGTGAAGTGGACACTCGAAGTCGGCACCGAGCGCGCCCGCGCCGTCGCGCGCAAGACGCTGCGCGAAGTGCGCGCCGCCATGGGGCTGGTGGCTTGAGTCTCGAAACCGTCCATGTCACCGACCTCGAAGCCGCCATCAACTGGTGGCGCGAGCGTTCACCCTCGCCCGACGGCGTCAGCGCCGCTCCCGAAGTGCGCGCGCTGGCGGAGGCCTATGCGCTGCTCGCGTGGAACCGCACCAGCGAGCTGGACGTCGACGCGCTGAGCGACCAGGCCCTGGGCGCCTGGCTGGCCTGGTACGAAACCACGCCGGACTCGCCCTGCATCGCCATCTGCTCCACGGCCCAAGGCGACCCCGTCTGCAAGGGCTGCGGCCGCAGCTTCGACGAGGTGCAGCACTGGCCCGAGCTGGGCCCCTTCGAGAAGCGCATCGTCTGGCAACGCATCACCAAGGACGGCACGGCCTGGCGCTTCAACCGCTACGCCGAAAGAGCGGCGCGATGAGCCGGATCCGCTTCGCCGACAGCGTTCGCCGCCTCGTGCCTCTGGCCTGGCCCGTCCTGGTCGGACAGATCGCCGTGATGATGTTCAGCACCATCGACACGCTGATGATGGGCCGCGTCAGCCCCGAGGACCTGGCGGCCCTGGCCGTCGGCTCGGCTGCCTACGTCACCATCTTCGTCGGGCTGATGGGCGTCATCCTCGCCGTGGGCCCGATCGCGGGCCGCCAGTTCGGCGCGCAGGATCTGCCCGGCGCGGGCAGCAGCTTCGTGCAGGCCCAGTGGCTGGCGCTGCTGCTCTGCATTCCAGGCTGCCTGGCGCTGTGGTTCCCCGACCCGTTCACGGCCCTGGCCCAGCTCGACGCCGCGCAAGCTGCCAAGGTGCGCGCCTACACGCGACCGGAAGCCCTGGCCTTGCCAGCCGCCCTGCTCTTCACGGCGTTCCGCGGCTTCTCCACGGCCGTGAGCCGGCCCAAGGCCGTCATGGCCATGCAGCTCACGGGCCTGGCGGCCAAGGTGCCGCTGAATGCCCTGCTGGTGTTCGGCTGGGGACCCATTCCGGCCATGGGCGTGGCCGGCTGCGGCTGGGCCACAGCCATCGCCCTGATCGGCCAGGCCGGCGCTGCGATGCTGTTGCTCAGGCGGGATGCCTTCTACCAACCCTTTCGCATTCCCCATCTGTGGCAGACCCGGCCGCACTGGCACGAACAGGCCGCCCTCGTGAAGCTGGGCCTGCCCATGGGCGGCTCCATCCTCGTCGAGGTGACGGGCTTCACCTTCATGGCCTTTTTCATCGCCCGGCTGGGCGCAACACCCGTGGCCGGCCACCAGATCGCGGTCAACCTCGTAGCGATGATGTTCATGATTGCCCTGGGGCTGGCCACCGCGGCCGGCACGCTGGTGGCCCAGCACCTGGGCGCCGGCGAGAAGCGCGCAGCGCGCATCGTGGGGCGCCACGCAATGACGCTGGCCACACTGACGGCCGCTGCCGTGGGTGCCATCGTCGCACTGGCCCGGGAGCCCATCGTCGCGCTCTACACGTCCAACGCGGCGACCGCAGCGGCGGCGCTCCCGCTGTTGGTGTGGGTCTGGTTCTTCCACCTCGGCGATGCGCTGCAGACGGTGGCGGCCTACGTGCTGCGCGCCTACCAGGTCGCCACGCTGCCCATGATCATCTACGTCGTCGCGCTGTGGGGCCTGGGCATCGGCGGTGGTTATTTCCTGGCCTTCGGCCATGAAGGAGCTGGTGCGGTGGGCTTCTGGCAGGCGGCCACGGCCGGCCTGCTCGCGGCGGCGCTGCTGCTGGGCCTGCTGCTCAGGCGCGTATTCGACGAGAACCGCTAGCCCTTCACCGCAGGCAGGAACAGCACGAAGCGGCTGCCGCCGCCATCGCGCGGCAGGCAGCGCACGCTGCCGCCGTGGCGCTCGGCGATCTGCTTGACCAGGCTCAGGCCCAGGCCCACGCCACCCGCCATTTCGGCATGACCGGGCAGGCGGTAGAAGGGTTCGAAGATGCGCTCTCGCAGGTCGGCAGGCACGCCAGGGCCGCGGTCGGCAACGACGAATTCATAGCCGCCGGCCACCGGCCGCAAGGCCAGCTCCACCTCCGGCCCACCGTAGCGGCGAGCGTTGTCGAGCAGGTTGCGCAGCGCGCGGCGCAGCAGCCGCTCCTGCCCCTCGACGCGAGCCGTGTCCGTCTCGGGCTCGAAGGCAGCCTCGGCGCGGGCGGCCTCCTCGGCGCCCAACGCCAGCAGTTCGACGGCATGGGTCTCACCGAGCGACGTGCCTGCCTCCAGCCGGCTGGCCAGCAGCACCTCTTCGACAAGGGCGTCCAGCTCGGCGATGTTGACGTCGATCTCGTGCGCCAGGCGCTGACGCTGGGCCGGCGCCGCGTCGTCCAGCATTGCGAAGGCCATCTTCAGCCGCGCCAGCGGCGAGCGCAGTTCGTGGCTGGCATTGGCCAGCAGCGTCTGGTGGGATCGCAGCAGCGTCTCGATGCGATCGGCGGCCTGATTGAAGCTGGCGGCCAGCGCCGCCACCTCGTCCCGGCCGCCGTCGTCGACGCGATGGCCCAGATGGCCGGCGCCGAACTGCTCGACGCCACGCTTGAGGGATTCGAGCCGGCGCGTCAGCCGGCGCACCACCGGGTAGGCGCCGGCGGCCACGCCGATGAAGAGCAGCACCAGCACAACGGCCAGCGTCGACACCGCCGGCGCGCCGGGCGATACCGGGCGCTGCAGCCAGGGCCCGGTCCAGGGGCCCTCGTCCGCGCGCGGCAGGCGAGCTCCGGGGCCACCAGGGCCACCAGGGCCACCAGGGCCGGAAGCGTTCCCCTGCGGTCCGGGCGGACGCACGCTACGCACCATCTCCAGGCTGCGGCCGTCACCCAGGTTGGCGCTGACGACGATGGCGCCGGGATCATCGACCCGGCGCAGGAACATCTGCGTCGTCGCGATGCGCTTGCCGTCGGCGTCTTCCAGCGCCAGCGGCATGCGCAGGCGCTGCCCCCAGTCGGTGAAGGCCTCGGCTTGTTCTGCGCGCGGCGCGCCCGCCGGCGGCAGCGCCAGCTTGAGCAGGCCAGCCATCGCGTTCAGCCGCTCGCCCGCCGCCGTCTCGACGTTGCCGCGCTCCTGTTCGATATGGCGCTGGAACAGCCAGGCCGAGCCGAAGGCGAAGGCCAGCAGCAGCGCGACCAGCGTCAGGTAGATGCGGACGTAGAGAGACTTCAAGCCAGGGCGTTCAGGCGGCGTCGGCGTCGGCGTCCTGCTTGCGGGCAAAGACATAGCCGGCTCCGCGCACCGTCAGCACGCGGCGGGGGTTCTTGGGGTCGTCCTCAATGACGGCACGGATGCGCGAGATGTGGACGTCGATGGAGCGGTCGAAGGCCTCCAGCGGATGACCCTTGAGCGCGTCCATGATCTGGTCGCGGCTCAGCACGCGGCCGGGGCTCTGCGCCAGCACGACGAGCAGGTCGAACTGGTGGCTGGTCAGATCGCAGATCTTGCCGTCCAGACGCGCCACACGGGCGGCCAGGTCGATCTCGAGGCGACCGAAGCGCAACACCTCGTCGCCATCCAGCTTGGGCTCCAGGCGGCGCAGCAGGGCCTTGATGCGGGCCTGCAGCTCGCGCGGCTCGAAAGGCTTGGCAAGGTAGTCGTCAGCGCCCAGTTCCAAGCCCAGGATGCGATCCATGGGCTCGCCACGGGCCGACAGCATCAGCACCGGCTGGTGGCGCCAGCGCGCATCGCCGCGCAGCCAGCGGCAGAAGTCCAGGCCGTCGCCGTCGGGCAGCATCAGGTCCAGCACCAGCAGCTCAAAGCGGCCGTGCGCCAGGGCCTCGCGGGCCTGGGCCAGGTTGCCGGCCGTGCTGACCTCGAAACCGGCGGCGCGGAGGTAGTCGCCCACCATGCCGGTCAGGCGGGCATCGTCGTCGATCAACAGCAGTCGGGCGCTACTCATCACCGGGGCGAGGGAAGAGAAAGGAAGCCGGCGCGCTTCGACGCCGGTGGAACGGGGCTCAAGCATCGCAGAACTCCTGAACGAGAGCCAATCAGCCGGCCTGGCGGGCGGCCATGCGTGCCTGGCGCTTCTTCATCAGCTCGGCGATCTTGGCGCGCTGCTCGGGCGTCAGCACGCGGGCGGCGTCGATGCTGGCCTGGCTGAGACGCTTGGAGGCGGTCTCGTGCAGCGCGCTGATCTGCACGCGCACGGCCTCGATGGCGGCGGCGTCGATGTTGGTGGCCGTGTAAAGGGTCGCCATCTGCTGGTGCAGCTTCATGCCGGCGTCGCGCTGGCCGGCCAGGTCCTGGCGGGCGGCCTTGAAGATGGCTTCGACCTGGCTGCGCTGCGAATCCGTCGCGTTGACGGCGTCGAGCAGGTGGTCCATGTGGCCGCCGAACAGGCCGCCGGGGGCCATCATGGCCGGGCCGCCGTGATGGCCGGGGCCGGGCTGAGCCTGGGCGGACACGCCACCGACGGCCAGCGCGGCCGCCACGGTGGCGACGCGCAAGATGTGCTGGATCTGGAAGGACTTCATCAGAGGTCTCCTGAAAGAAGAGTGAGTGGGCTCATCTTCCAGGCGGCCTGTGAGGCATCTTTGGGGGCGGAGTAAAGAACTGTGTCGGCAAACAAGGCCCATTTCACTTTTCGTGAACCGGCCTCTCCCGCCGCCCGCCTTACTTGATGGGCTTGAAGCGCATGCGCTTCGGTCGCGCGCCTTCCTCGCCCAGGCGCTTCTTCTTGTCGGCCTCGTACTCGTGGAAGTTGCCGTCGAAGAAGAACCACTGCGAATCGCCCTCGCAGGCCAGGATGTGGGTGCAGATGCGGTCCAGGAACCAGCGGTCGTGGCTGATGACCATGGCCGAGCCGGCAAACTCCAGCAGCGCTTCTTCAAGCGCGCGCAGGGTTTCGACGTCAAGGTCGTTGGACGGTTCGTCCAGCATCAGCACGTTGCCGCCCTGGGCCAGGGTCTTGGCCAGGTGCAGGCGACCGCGCTCGCCGCCGGAGAGCTGGCCCACCATCTTCTGCTGGTCGTTGCCCTTGAAGTTGAAGCGGCCGATGTAGGCACGGCTGGGCATGACGAATTTGCCGACGACGATGTTGTCCAGGCCGCCGGAGACGTCTTCCCAGACGGTCTTGTTGGCCGCCAGGCCTTCGCGGCTCTGGTCCACGAAGGCGAGCTTGGCGGTCTTGCCGATCTTGACCGTGCCGGAATCCGGCTGCTCCACGCCCTGGATCATGCGGAAGAGCGTCGACTTGCCCGCGCCGTTGGGGCCGATGATGCCGACGATGGCGCCAGCCGGCACCTTGAAGCTGAGGTTGTCGATGAGCACGCGGTCGCCGAAGGACTTGGTGACGTTCTCGAATTCGATCACCTCATTGCCCAGGCGCTCCGCCACGGGAATGAAGATCTCGTTCGTCACGTTGCGCTGCTGGTACTCAACGTCGCTCAGCTCCTCGAAGCGGGCCAGGCGCGCCTTGCTCTTGGCCTGGCGGCCCTTGGCGTTGGAGCGCACCCACTTGAGTTCCTCCTTCATCGCCTTCATGCGGGCGTCTTCGCTCTTTTGCTCCTGCTCCAGGCGGCGTTCCTTCTGGTCCAGCCACTCGGAGTAGTTGCCCTTCCACGGGATGCCGTGGCCGCGGTCCAGTTCCAGGATCCATTCGGCGGCGTTGTCCAGGAAGTAGCGATCGTGGGTGATGGCCACGACGGTGCCGGGGAAGCGCTGCAGGAACTGCTCCAGCCACTCCACGCTCTCGGCGTCCAGGTGGTTGGTCGGTTCGTCCAGCAGCAGCATGTCGGGCTTGCTCAGCAGCAGGCGGCACAGCGCCACGCGGCGCTTCTCGCCGCCGGACAGCACGCCGATCTGGGCATCCCAGGGCGGCAGGTTCAGCGCGTCGGCAGCCAGTTCCAGTTGCAGGTCGGTGTTCTCGGAGCCGGCGGCAGAGATGATGGCCTCCAGCTCACCCTGCTCGGCGGCAAGCGCGTCAAAGTCGGCATCCGGCTCGGCATAGGCGGCGTAGACCTCGTCCAGGCGCTTCTTGGCGGCCAGCACGCCGCCGATGCCCTCTTCCACGGCCTCGCGCACCGTCTGGTCGGGGTTCAGGCGCGGCTCCTGCTCCAGGTAGCCGATCTTGATGCCCGGCATCGGGATGGCTTCGCCCTCGTACTCCTTGTCGACGCCGGCCATGATCTTCAGGATGGTCGACTTGCCCGAGCCGTTCACGCCCAGCACGCCGATCTTGGCGCCGGGGAAGAAGCTCAGCGAGATGTCCTTGAGGATGTGGCGCTTGGGGGGAACCGTCTTGTTCACACGGTTCATCGAGAAGACGTACTGGGCCATGGGCAAATCCTGTGAGGCTGAAATGGCGGCAGGCCCCCGAGGAGGCCTGCGTTGCCTGCTATTGTCGCCGAGCCCGGGTTTTCAGGAAGTCAGATGCTCCGTCTTTTCGCCGTCCTGCTCGTTTTCGCTGCTGGATTCGCCCAGGCCCAGAGCCTGCGCTGGTCCAGCCAGGGCGACATGCAGACGACAGATCCGCACTCGCAGAACGAGGTCATGACCAACAGCCTGAACAACCAGGTCTACGAGACCCTGACCCGGCGCATGAAGGACGTGAGTGTGGGTCCGTCGCTGGCGACGGAGTGGACCCAGGTGACGCCGCTGATCTGGCGCTTCAAGCTGCGCCCGGGCGTGAAGTTCCATGACGGCTCGCCCTTCACGGCCGACGATGTGGTCTTTTCCATGCAGCGCCTGCGCGACCCGAACGCGCCGCAACGCGTCTATGCCAATGCGGTCGGCATCCCCAAGGCCGTCGACCCACTGACCGTCGTCTTCGCGCTGGACAAGCCCAACCCCATCGTGCCGGAGATGCTCACCACGCTCTACATCATGAATCGGCGCTGGTGCGAGGAGCACCGCGTGACGCGGCCGCTGGACTTCAAGAAGCAGGAAGAGTCCTATGCCAGCCAGAACGCCAACGGCACCGGCCCCTTCATGCTGGTGAGCCGCCAGCCGGGCGTGAAGACGGTCTTCAGGCGCAACCCGGCCTGGTGGAACAGGTTCGAGGGCAATCTGCAGGAATTCGTCTACCTGCCCATCGGCAACGATGCCACGCGCACCGCCGCCCTCATCTCCGGCGAAATCGACTTCGTCATCGACCCGCCGCCGCGTGACCTAGCCCGGCTGCGCACGCTGCCCCAGCTCAAGGTACTGGACGGCGAGGAGAACCGCCTCGTCTTCGTCGGCATGGACCAGGCGCGCGACAAGCTGCTGCACGGCCAGGCGCCGGGAGACCGCAATCCGTTGAAGGACGTGCGCGTTCGCCGGGCGATGTACCACGCCATCGACATCGAGGCCATCAAGACCAAGCTCATGAGCGGCTACTCGCTGCCTACCGGCGGCATCACCCCGTCGGCTCGTGGAGCCTACGGCGACGCCAGGCTCGAAACCCGCCTGCCCTACGACCCTGCGCTGGCTCGCAAGCTGCTGGCCGAGGCCGGCTACGCCGACGGCTTCGACATCACGATGGACTGCCCCAACAACCGCTACATCAACGACGAGCGCATCTGCATTGCGCTGGCCAGCATGTGGGCGCAGGTCAAGGTCAGGGTCAAGGTGAACGCGATCCCGCGCACGGTGTTCTTCCCCAAGGTCGAAAAGTTCGACACCAGCCTCTACCTCGCCGGCTGGGGCGGCGGCTCCACCGACGCCGAGATCATGCTGACGCCAGTGCTGCGCAACCGCGGCGAGCAGGGCGTGGGCGTGGCCAACTACGGCGGCATCGTCAACAACGAGGCCGACGCGCTGGCCGCCGCCTCCACCGTCGAGACCGACCCGAAGAAGCGCGAAGGCCTGATCAAGTCGGCGCTGCAGGCCTACCGCGACCAGGTCAACATCATCCCGCTGCACCGCCAGGTCATTCCCTGGGCCATGAAGCGCGAGGTCAGCATCCCGCATTCGCCCAACAACTGGGCAAACATGGACTGGGTCACGGTTTCGAAATAGTCCGCGCCGTCCCAGCCGTTAGAATGGCTCACCGCCGCGCTTCCAGTCTTGCGCGGCGTTCTCTTTTCAGCCCCTGCACGCTGCCCGCCCTGCCCGAAGACTGGCGCCGCCCCTGAGCGGCGCGGCAGGCGATGCGACCAGGCGTGCTCACTCCCTTTCTAGATGAGTTTCGATTCCCTCGGCTTGGCGGCTCCGCTGCTCAAGGCCATTGCTGACGCTGGCTACACCACCCCCACCCCCATCCAGGCCCAGGCAATTCCCGCCGTGCTGAACGGTGGCGACCTGATGGCCGGCGCGCAGACCGGCACCGGCAAGACCGCCGGCTTCACCCTGCCCATGCTGCACCGCCTGTCCACCGGCGAGAAGCTGCTGAACAAGCGCGGCAAGATCGCCATCCGCGCCCTCGTGCTGACGCCCACCCGCGAACTGGCCGCCCAGGTCGAGGAAAGCGTGCAGACCTACGGCAAGTACCTGCCGCTGAAGAGCATGGTCATGTTCGGCGGCGTCGGCATGCAGCCGCAGATCAACAAGCTGCGCGACGGCGTCGACATCCTCGTCGCCACGCCCGGCCGTCTGCTCGACCACGCGCAGCAAGGCACGCTGGACCTGTCGCAAGTGCAGATCCTCGTGCTCGACGAAGCCGACCGCATGCTCGACATGGGCTTCGTGCACGACATCAAGAAGGTGCTCGCGCTGCTGCCCGCCAAGAAGCAGAGCCTGCTGTTCAGCGCCACCTTCAGCGACGAGATCAAGAATCTCGCCGACCGCCTGCTCAATGCCCCGGCGCTGATCGAAGTGGCCCGCCGCAACCAGACCAACGACGCCATTGCGCAGAAGGTCCACCCGGTCGGCCGCGAGCGCAAGAAGGAACTGCTGGCCCACCTGATCAAGAGCGGCGACTGGCACCAGGTGCTAGTCTTCACGCGCATGAAGCACGGCGCCAACCGACTGACCGACTACCTGAATGACCAGGGCATCAGCGCCATGGCCATCCACGGCAACAAGAGCCAGGGCGCACGCACCAAGGCGCTGGCCGATTTCAAGTCCGGCGACCTGACCTGCCTGGTGGCCACCGACATCGCCGCCCGCGGCATCGACATCGACCAGCTGCCCCACGTCGTCAACTTCGAGCTGCCCAACGTGCCGGAGGACTATGTCCACCGCATCGGCCGCACCGGCCGTGCCGGCGCCCAGGGCGAGGCCGTGAGCCTGGTCTGCGTCGACGAGAACGGCTTCCTGCGCGACATCGAGAAGCTCATCAAGCGCGAGATCCCGAAGGAGATCGTGCCCGGCTTCGCGCCCGACCCCAACGAGCGTGCCGAGCCCATCGTGCTGGGCCGCACCGTGCTCAACCCCAACGGCAGCCGGGGCCGCAACCCCAACCCGCCGCAGCACGCCGGCCGTGGTGGCCGGCCGGGTGGCGGTGGTGGCGGTGGTGGTGGCCGAGGCGGCGACAGCCGCGGCGGCCAGCGCGATGGTGGCCGCCCGGGCGGCAAGCCGCAGGCCCACACCGGCCACGGCGGCGCCAAGCCTGCGCCCAAGCCGCATGCCCAGCACGCGCCGCGCTCGGCCTCCAGCCAGCCCAGCCGTGGCGATGGCAGCACGCCGCGCCACAACAACGGCCCGCGCCTGACCCAGCCCAAGCGCTGAGGCAGGACCGAGCGGAGCACTTGCGTGCTCTGCGACGCGGGTCGAAGGCCCAGCCGCATGCAGGCGGCCGGGCATGAGCGACCGATCGACGGCCCGCCCTCTTCGGAGCGCGGGCCGTTGCTTTTGCTGAGCGCCTCAGCCGTCGCCCATCGTGGCATCCGGGTAGAACGGCAGCGCCCTCACCCGCTTGCCGCTGAGCCGGGCCCAGGCGTTGGCCAGAGCCGGAGCAAGCGTCGGCACGCCGAGCTCGCCCACGCCACCCATCACGGCGCTGCGATCCAGCACCGCGGGCTGCGGCATCAGCTTCACCACCACCTGGGGCATCTCGCCGAGGCGAATCATCCGGTTGGTGTTGAAGTTCTTCCCCTGCGCCGCGCCATTGACGAAGGTCTGTTTGCCATAGAGCGCGGAATTCAGTCCGTGCACGACGCCGCCGATGAGCTGCGCCTCCACCGAATTCGGGTTCACCACCCAGCCGCAGTCGATGGCCAACCAGACCCGCGTCACCTTCGGGCCGGTCGTCGTCGCGCTGACCTCCACCACCTGGGCCACGATGGTGTTGAAGGCCGTGCCGATGGCGATGCCGCGCGCACGGCCTGCCGGCACCGTGCCGCCCCAGCCCGCGGCTTGCGCCGCTGCGTCCAGCACCGCCATCCAGCGCGAGTTCGTGAGGCGCGCACGGCGGTACTGGTAGGGGTCGGCACCGGCCGCCAGGGCCATCTCGTCGACCATGGACTCGACCGCGAAGGTGTTGATGGACGCGCCCACCGAGCGCCAGAAGCCCACCGGGATGCCCGCCGTGTGGCTCACCCACTCCGTCAGCCGCGCGCCGAAGTCATAGGGCAGCGCCTGCGAGGCCTCGTAGCCCTGGCTGTCCCCGGTCGCCGGCAGCGGCACGCCGCGCTGGCCGAGGATGGAGGGCGACACGTTGCGGTAGGTCCAACCCAGCACCTGGCCCGACTTGTTCAGCCCGGCTCGCACGCGCACCAGGGCCATCGGGCGGTACTGGTCGTGGGTGAAGTCCTCCTCGCGGGGCCACATCAGCTTGACCGGCTTCTGCACGGCCATGCCCACCTGCACGGCCTGGCTGATGAAGTCCTGCTCGGCCTTGCGCCCCAGGCCGCCGCCCAGGGCCGTCACGTGGATGGTCACCTGGGCCGCCGTCATGCCCGTCAGCGCCATGACCAGCGTCAGCGCTGACCGGGCCGACTGCGTCGGTGCCCACACCTCGCAGCCGACACCCGGCCGATAGTCCACCGTGCAGTTCAGCACCTCCATGCAGGCATGCGACACATAGGGCAGGCTGTAGGTCGCCTCCAGCTTCAGGTCAGCCGCGGCGATGGCGGCATCGGGCATGCCGCTGCTCTCCACCGTGTAGGCCGTACCCGGCCCATTGGCCGCACCGGCGACGTAAGGGGTCGCCGAGGTCATCAGAGCCTGGGCGTCGGCCATGAACTGCGCGCTGTTCAGCGCTGACGCATTCGCAGGCAGCGTCCAGTTGGGGCTGAGGCGCCTGGCGGCCTGCCAGGCATCCCAGGTCGTCGGGCCGACGACGGCCACGGCATTGACGTTGCCCACGGCCTCGAGCCCGCGCGCCGTGCCGGGCGCCACCTTGACAGGAACCACCGCGAGCGCGCCGCTGGGCAGCGCCGGCGTGGCCGCCAGCACGCCGCCGAACGTGGGGCAGTGGCGGATGGCGGCATAGACCATGCCGGGCCGGCGCACGTCGATGCCGTAGACCGTGCTGCCGTCCACCTTGGCCGGGATGTCGGCCCGCGGCAGTGACTTGCCGATACAGCGCAGTTGCGCGTCCGGCACCAATGGCGCCGAGGCCGGCACGGGCAGCGTCGCGGCGCGCGCGGCCAGCTGCGCGTAGGCCAAGCTGCGACCGCTGGGCAGATGGGTGACCACCGCTTTGGCCACCGCATAGTTGGCCCGCGTGGCGTCGCCCAGTTCCACCATGGCCGAGCTGACCAGCATCTCGCGGGCGATGGCGCCGGCGTCGCGCAGCCGCCAGAAGTTGTTGCGAGTGACGCTGGAACCCACCGTGTTGATGGCCACGCCCACCGGCGCCGGGCTGGCCAGCGACGGCGCCGCCGGCACGACGCGCACCTGGGTCGGGTCCACCATCAGGTCTTCGCACAGGATCTGGGCCAGGCCGGAGAACGAGCCCTGGCCCATGTCGGAGGCGCCGCTGGCCAGCGTGATGCTGCCGTCGCTGCCGATGGTCAGCCAGGCGTTGACGGCGGTGCTGGTGGCCGCCTCGGCCTTGCCGCCGAGCACCAGGCCCAGCGTCAGGCCGCTGCCGGCGGCGAGGAACTGGCGCCGGTCCAGGCCGGCGGCGGCTTCGGGAATGCGTGCGTTCATGGCTTCATTCCCCTCACAGCCCGGCCACGGCCGTCTTGATGCGCTGGTAGGTGCCGCAGACGCAGAGGTTGCTGACCTCGCTCGCGATCTCCGCGCCGTGATGACCGGCGTTCATCGCGCCCGCCACCTTCATCAGCATGCCGCTCTGGCAGTAGCCGCACTGCGGCACCTGGTGCAGCACCCAGGCCTTCTGCGCCGGATGGCTGCGGTCGGGCGACAGGCCCTCGATGGTCGTGATGCGCTTGCCCACGGCCGACGACACGTCCATGTCGCAGCTCTTCTGCGGTTCGCCGTTGACCCAGACGGTGCAGGCACCGCAGATCTCGATGCCGCAGCCGTACTTGGTGCCCGTCAACCCCAGCACGTCGCGCAGCACCCACAGCAGGGGCATCCCGGACGAACTGACGGTGACCTGCTGGTCCCGCCCGTTCACATTCAGCGTGTAACTCGGCATCGCGCGTCTCCTTCTCGCTTACGATTTCAAACAAATGCACAAATTGCGCATTTCATGGTGCGCGCTCAGAATTGACTCGTCAAATGGACAAACGTGATGAGTTGTTACTCCCCGCACTCGAGGCCCTCCTCGCGCCGTTGGCACGCCTGTGCGTGGACCACGGCCTGCCCCACGCGCCGGTGGAGGAACTGCTCAAGCGCGCCTTCGTGCGCGCCGCGCGCGACGCCCGGCAGGCCACGGGCGCCAGCGGGGCGCGCGACGTGAGCCAGGTCGCCGTCGCCACGGGCCTGAGCCGGCGCGAAGTGGCGCGCCTGAGTGGAGATATCGGCGAGTTCTGCCCGCTGCCCGCCCAGCACCCCAGCCCGGCCGGGCGCGCCTACGCGCACTGGATGACCCACCCCGACTGCGCCGGCCCCGACGGCCGGCCGCGCGCGCTTGCGCGCAGCGGCCCGGCGCCCAGCTTCGAGAGCCTGGCCCAGTCCATCACCCGCCACGTGCACCCGCGCAGCCTGCTCGACGAAATGCTGCGCCTGGGCCTGGTGCAGCTGTCGGACGACGGCCAGACCGTGCATTTCGTGCCTGACCGCGTCTCGCCCACGCAGGACGACGCACAGATGTTCGGCTTCCTCGGCGCCAACGTCGGAGACCACCTCGCCGCCGCCGCCGCCAACGTCGTGCACCGCGACCGCCGCCACTTCGAGCAGGCCATCTACGCCGACGAGCTGAGCGCGCATTCCGCCGGCGCTATTGCCGACCTCGCCCGCGCCCAGTGGGCGAGGCTGCGCGCCGAACTGATTCCCGAGCTGGAGCGCCTGATCGCCGCCGACCAGGCTGCCGGCCGTCCCGGCACCCACCGCGCCCGCCTGGGCCTTTTCACCTACAACGAACCGGAGCCCCACGATGAAGCGCCCCCCGCTGCCCAGCCTTGAAACCCCGCTGTCACGCCGCCACTGGCTGGCCCTGGCCGGCACCAGCGGCCTGGCGGCCTGCGGCGGTGGCGGTACGCTCACCGAGGAAGCCCCCAGCGCCCACCCGCTGGGCGTGGCCACCGGCGGCACGGGCCGCATCCAGAGTTTCCTGAGCGCCACCGTCACGGCCACCGCGCCGCTCACCGTCGGTGGCGTCAGCCTCGCCACCGGCGGCGCCACGCTGACCGACGGCGACGGCGCCACGCTGCGCGGCAGCGAGCTCGCCGAGGGCATGACCGCCCGCGTGCTGGCCGGCACCATCGTCGCCTCGTCCGCCCAGGCCTACTCGGTCATCGTCGACACCCAGCTCGTCGGCACCGCCACCTGGCTGGACAGCCGAACCCTGCTCGCGCTGGGCCAGCGCGTCAGCGTGCCGGCGAGCGCGCTGCGCGGCCCCGGCGCTGCGGGCGCGCCGGCCGACGTGCAGGTCTGGGGCCAGCTCGACCTGATCGCCGGCCGCATCGTCGCCTCGCGCCTGGAGCGCGCCCAGCCCAAGGACGCCCCCATGCTGCGCGGCCTGCTGAGCGCGCGCGGCAGCGACTGGCTGCAGGTCGGCCCGCTGCTGGCCCGCGCAGCGAATGCCTCGCTCATCCCCGCCGGCCTCGCACCCGGCGCCCTCGTGCGCCTCGTGCTCGGCGCACCGCTGGCCGACGGCAGCTGGCAGCTGCTGCAGGCCCGCGACGACGCACTGCGTCCGCCCGAGGGCCTGGCCGTTGAGCTGCAGGGCCGCATCACGCAGTTCACGTCGGCCCGCCAGTTCGCCCTCGACGGCGTGCCGGTGGACGCCAGCGGCGCACAGATCGAGGGCCAGGCCCAGTTGCAGGCCGGCGCCGTGGCCGAAGTGCATGGCCGCATGCACGACGGCGTGCTGGTCGCCACCGAGGTGGCTGCCGAGGCGCCCGAGCCGCTGGAGATCAGCGGCCGGCTGGCCGCGCTCGACACCGCTCAGCAGACCTTCATGCTCAAGGGCTGGCAGGTGCACTGGACGGCCGCCACCCGCTTCAGCGGCGGCAGCGCCGCGGGCCTGCGCAACGGCCGCAAGCTGGCCGTGAAGGGCAACTGGCTGCCCGGCGACAACGTGCTGATGGCCCTGCAGATCGCGCTGGAGTGACGCCGCCGCTGAGGCAAGATCGGGGGCATGAATCCCCCCGATCTGACATGGGTCGCGGGCGGCAGCGGCCTGGTTGGGCGTGAGCTGCTGGCCCAGCTTGACGACGCGCCCGTGCTGGCCCTCGTGCGCCGCCCGCTTGCCGGCCTGGCCGCCAGCGCCGCGCGCCGCGAAGCCGTCGTCGACCTGCTGCACCTGCCGGCCGATCTGCCCGCGCCCCGGCGCGTCTTCATCGCGCTTGGCACGACGATGGCCCAGGCCGGCTCGCAGGCCGCCTTCCGCGCGGTGGACTTGGACGCCGTCGTGGCCGTCGCACGCGCCGCCCGCGAACGCGGCGCCACGCATTGCGGCGTCGTCTCGGCCCTGGGCGCCGACGCGCGCTCCAGCGTCTTTTACAACCGCGTCAAGGGCGAGGCCGAAGCAGTCCTGATCGCCCTCGGCTTCGAACGCCTCGTCATCGCCCGCCCCTCCCTGCTCGACGGCCATCGCGAAGCCCTGGCCCAGCCGCGGCGCACCGCCGAGTCCTGGACGCTGCGCCTGCTGCGCCCCGTGGCCGGACTGATCCCGACCGCCTGGCGGCCCATCGCCGCCGAGCGCGTCGCCCGCGCGCTGAGGCTTGCGCTTTCGCAAGACGGCCCGGCCGTGCAGGTGCTCGAATCGCGCGCCATGCAGACCCTTGGAGTCCCATGAAAATCACCTTCCTCGGCGCCGCCGACACCGTCACCGGCTCCCGCCATCTCCTCACGCTGGGCGAGCAGCGCGTGCTGCTGGACGCCGGCCTCTTCCAGGGCTACAAGGCCCTGCGAGAGCGCAACTGGATGGCCCTCGGTGCCCCCGCCATGCAGCTCGACGCCGTGCTGCTGTCCCACGCCCACCTGGACCACTGCGGCTACCTGCCCGCGCTGCGCCGCCAGGGCTTCAAGGGCCCGATCTACGCCACCTCCGCCACACGCGACCTCTGCGAAGTCATGCTGCGCGACAGCGCCCATCTGCAGGAGGAAGATGCCCGCCGCGCCAACAAGGAGGGCAGCAGCCGCCACGAGAAGGCCCTGCCCCTGTACAGCGTGCGCGAGGCAGAGGCCACGCTCAAGCAGTTCGCCCCCCTGCCGCGAGACGGCAAGCTCAAGCTCGGCGCCACCGAGGTGCGATTCACGCCGGCCGGCCATCTGCTGGGCGCCAGCAGCGTCCATGTCAGCCATGCCGGCCGCTCGCTGCTGTTCTCGGGCGACATCGGCCGCGTCAATGACCTGCTGATGCCCCAGCCCCAGGTGCCGGCCGCGGCCGACATCGTGCTGATCGAATCGACCTACGGCAACCGCCTGCACCCGGCCCAGGACGCCCAGGCCCACCTCGGCCAGATCCTGCGCAACACCTTCAAGCGCGGCGGCTCCGTGCTGCTGCCCAGCTTTGCCGTCGGCCGCGCCCAGGCCCTGCTGCTGCTGCTGCAACGCCTGCGCAACGCGGGCGAGCTGCCGCTGGACGTGCCGATCTGGCTGGACAGCCCCATGGCCGAGCAGGCCACCGAGCTGACCGTCCAGCACGCCCGGCTGCTGCGCATCTCGGCCAGCGACGCCCGCAGCCTGACCGACCGCGTGCACTACGTCACCAAGCAGGCCCAGAGTCTCAAGCTCGCCGCCACGCTGGCCCAGGCCCGCGCCAAGCCCAGCATCGTCATCTCCGCCAGCGGCATGGCCACAGGCGGCCGGGTGCTGAACTACATCGAGACGATGGCACCCCAGGCCCGCCACCACATCGCCTTTCCCGGCTTCCAGGCCGGTGGCACGCGCGGCGCGCGCATGGTGGGCGGCGAGCGCGAGATCAAGGTGCGCGGCCGCTGGGTGCCGGTGAACGCCGAGGTCAGCCAGCTCGAAGGGCTTTCCGGTCATGCCGACGCCGACGGTTTGATGCAGTGGCTGCGCGCCCTGCCCCGGCCGCCCGAGCAGGTCTACGTCGTGCATGGCGAGCCGGCCGCCGCGGACGCGTTGCGCTGCCGCATCCAGGACGAGCTGGGCTGGGCGGTGCGCGTGCCCCAGCACGGCGAAACCGTCAGCTGGTGATGGACGGCCTCGGGCCGGCCTTCGGCGTCTCCAACGAACTGCTTACCGGCCTGACCGCCGCGCTCGGCAGCGGCCTGCTCATCGGGCTGGAGCGCGAGCGCAGCAAGTACCACGGCCCGCACCGCGAACCGGCGGGGCTGCGCACCTTCACGCTGGCCTCGATGGGCGGCGCGCTCGCGCAGGCCCTGGCCCTGCCGGGCCTTGTCGCCGTGGGCGCCGTGGCCATCACCGCGCTGGCCGGCGTCGCCTACGCCCGCGGCCGCGGCCGCGACCCTCACCTGACGACGGCGCTGGCCCTGCTGCTCACCTACCTGATCGGTGCGCTGTGCGTTACTGCACCGCTGCTCGGCGCGCCGGCCGCCGTCGTCATGACCGCCCTGCTCGCCGCCCGCACGCGGTTGCACCGTTTCGCCACCGAGGTGCTGCGCGAGGAGGAGCTGCACGATGGCCTGCTGCTTGGCGCGCTGGCCCTGGTGGTGCTGCCGCTGATGCCGCAGCAGCCGCTGCCCTGGCTCGCCGGCATGAAGGCGCATTCCCTGATGGGCCTGATGCTGCTGCTGCTGACGCTGCAGGCGGTGGGACATGTCGCGCTGCGCATGGCCGGGCCGCAGGCCGGGCTGGCGCTGTCGGGCCTGCTGTCGGGGCTGGTGTCCAGCACGGCCACCATCGCCGCCATGGGCACCAGGGCGCGCGCAGAGCCGGGCCTGCGCATGGCCTGCGCGGCTGGCGCGGTGATGTCCACCTGCGCCACCTGGCTGCAGGCCGAGGCCATGCTGTTTGCGCTGGCGCCGCAGGCCGCGCTGGCCGTTCTGCCGGTCGCGCTATTCGGCATCGCTCTGTGCGGCGGCCTGGGCTGGCTGCTGGCCCGCCGCTCGCACCGGCTGGAGCAGGACGGCCATGCCAGCAGTTCCCAGGTTGCCAACCGCCGCGGGCCGCTGCGGCTGCGCGAGGCGCTGCTGCTGTCGCTGATGCTGAGCGCCGTGGCCGTGGCCGTGAGCTGGGGCCGCGAGCATTTCGGCGCCTCCGGCCTCTACGGCGCCGTCGCGCTGGCCGCCTTTGCCGACGTGCACGCACCCATCGCCTCGCTGGCGGGCCTGCAGGCCGCCGGCAGCATCACCATCCACCAGGCCTTGCTCGGCCTGCTGCTGGCCTTCGCCTGCAACAGCGCGACGCGCAGCATCGCCGCCGTGGTCGCCGGCGGCTGGCGTTTCGCGCGCTACATCATCCCGGCGCTGGCCCTGCCGCTGCTGCTGGGCACGGGCCTGGCTGCGGCGCTGCACGGCGGCCTGGCATGACGCTGGCCGTCCCCCCGGCCGAGGTCGACTTCTCCGACCCGGCGGCGCCGGCGTCGCCCGCCTACGGCGACGTCTACCACTCGCGCGCCGGTGCACTGGCCCAGTCCCGCCACGTGTTCGTCGACGGCAACGGCCTGCCGGGTCGCTGGCAGGGGCGCGCGCGCTTCGTCGTGCTGGAGACGGGCTTCGGCCTGGGCAACAACTTCCTCGCCACCTGGGATGCCTGGCGGCAGGACGCGGCACGCTGCGAGCGCCTGGTCTTCGTCAGCGTCGAGAAGCATCCGCTGCGCAGGGAAGACCTCGCGCGGGCCCACGCCGACAGCCCTCTGGCCGAGCTGGCCGCGCAGCTCGTCGAGCGCTGGCCTCCGCTGACCTCGGGCCTGCACGCGCTGAGCTTCGAGACCGGCCGCGTCGAGCTGCTGCTGGGACTGGGCGATGCGCGTGAGCTGCTGCGCGAACTGGTCCTGACGGCGGATGCGCTTTATCTAGACGGCTTCGCACCGCAGCGCAACCCGGAACTGTGGGACGAGTGGCTGCTGAAGAGCCTCTCGCGCCACGCCGCTCCCGGCACGACGGCCGCAACCTGGAGCATCAACCGTTCGATGCGCCGTGCGCTTGCTTCACTCGGCTTCGAGGTCGGACTGGCCCCTGGTTTTGCCAACAAGCCGGAGATGACCGTCGCCCGCTTCGCGCCACGCCACCTGCCGCAGCGGCCCCCAGGCCGCGAGCCGCTGGCGCCGCAGGCCCGCCGTGCCGTCATCGTCGGCGCCGGACTCGCGGGCGCCGCCTGCGCGCTGGCCCTGGCACGCGAGGGTGTGGCCTGTGCCGTCATCGACGCCCTGCCCGCGCCGGCCCAGGCCAGCTCGGGAAACCCTGCCGGACTCTTCCACGGTACCGTCAATCCGGACGATGGCCCTCACGCCCGCTTCAACCGCGCCGCGGCCCTGGCCACGCAGGCCCGGCTGGCCGAGCTGAGCCTGCCGTACCAGCGCGGCCTGCTGCGGCTGGAGACCCGGCTGGCGCATGAATCCATGCAGGGCGCGCCCGGCTATGTGGAGCCACTGTCCGCCCACGCGGCGGCGGCCCTGGCCGGCACCGCCCTGGCCAACCCGGCCTGGTTCTATCCCGGCGGCGGTGCGCTGGCCCCTGCCGACTACACGCGGGCCATGCTGGCCGCGAGCGGGGCCGAGTTGAGGCTGGGCAGCGCGGTGGCGGCGCTGCGCGAAGGACCTGAAGGCTGGCAATTGCTGAGCGCCGGCGGCAAGATCATCGACAGCGCCCCCCTGGTCGTGCTCGCCGGCGGCCACGGCCAGTTGCCGCTCCTCGGCGCCCTGGCGAACCTGGCGCAGGACCTCGTCGTGCAGCGCGGCCAGATCAGCCACCTGCCCGCCGCCCCCTGGTGCCCAGCCGTGCCGATGGCCGGCGAGGGCTACGCCATCGCCGACGGCCAGGGTGGCCTGTGGTGCGGCGCCACGACGCAGGACGACGACCTCGACCCCGCGCTGCGCGAGGCCGACCAGGCCGACAACTTCGCCCGCTACGCGCGCCTGGGCGGCCTGGCCGAGGTGCCCCGTGCCGCGCTCGCCGGCCGCGTCGGCTGGCGGCTGCTGACGCCCGACCGCCTGCCGCTGATCGGCGGCCTGGCAACACCTGGCCCCCTGGCCGAGCAGCTGCGGCTGCAGCCGCGCCGCGCGGGCCTGGTCGTCTGCACCGCATTCGGCTCGCGCGGCATCGGCTGGGCGGCGCTGGCCGGGCAGTTGGTAGCGGCCCTCGCCCTGGGTGGGCCGCGGCCGCTGGAAGCCGACCTGCTGGACGCCGTCGACCCGCTGCGCTTCGCGTTGCGACGCCAGCGCCGGCCCGGTCGCTGACCCAGGCTTCGCGCAACTATTGCCGGTTTGACCGGCTCATCGACGGCCGGCACGGCGGGCACGGGCGGCACACTGCGCGCTGTCGCCGGCCCGGTCCGGCGTTTCCTTTTTCCGATGGAGACGACAGCATGTTCGGTTCTGGCAGCGGTTCGCAAAAGATGAAGTGGGCGCTCCTGGCCACGATCGGTATCGTGACGGTCTGCGTGGGCATGGCGCTGGCCGGCGACGGCTCCGCCAAGGGCTGGCTCATCGCCAGCCTCGTGCTGACCTGGATCGCCGGTATGGCCGGCCTGCTGCTGGGCGGCGGCGGCTCGGGCTCCAGCCTGCACGCAGCCACAGAGGCCGCCGAGGCGCTGGCCCGCTTCGACCTGACCCATCCCATCCCGAACGGCGGCTCCGATGACGTGGGCCGCCTGCTGACGGCACTGGAGGCCACGCAGCGCTCGCTGCAGAAGATCATCGGCGACATGCGCAGCGCCGCCGACAGCATCGGCACGGCCAGCACCGAGATCGCCACCGGCAACCTCGACCTCAGTCAGCGCACCGAGCAGACGGCCAGCAATCTGCAGAACGCGGCGTCATCCATGAGCGAGCTGACCGGCACCGTCAAGCAGACGGCCGACGCCGCGATGACGGCCAACCAGCTCGCCAGCTCGGCCGCATCGGTGGCCCAGCGCGGCGGCGAGGCTGTGTCCCAGGTCGTCGCCACCATGGACGAGATCAGCCAGAGCTCGCGCAAGATCAACGACATCATCGGCGTCATCGATGGCATCGCCTTCCAGACCAACATCCTGGCGCTGAATGCCGCCGTGGAAGCCGCGCGTGCCGGCGAGCAGGGCCGAGGCTTCGCCGTCGTGGCCGCCGAGGTGCGCTCGCTGGCGCAGCGCTCGGCCGGCGCGGCCAAGGAGATCAAGACGCTGATCAGCGCCAGCGTGGAGCGCGTGGACTCCGGCACCCAGCAGGTGCAGGCCGCCGGCAGCACCATGACCGAGATCGTCGCCAGCGTGCAGCGCGTGACCGACATCATTGGCGAGATCAGCGCCGCGGCGCGCGAGCAGAGCGAGGGCATCGGCGTCGTCAACGGCTCCGTCGTGCAGCTGGACCAGATGACGCAGCAGAACGCCGCCCTGGTGGAGGAGTCCGCCGCCGCCGCCGAGAGCCTGCGCGAGCAGTCGGCCCGCATGGCCGAATCCATCGGCGTCTTCAAGCTCGCCGGCGTCACCCATCGCCCGGTGGCTGCCCGGGCGCCGGCAGCGCCCAAGCACGCCGCGATCAAGCCCATGGCCAAGCCGCTGCCGGCCAAGGCCCCGGCCAGCCCCAGGCCGGCCGCCGCCAAGCCCGCCGCGCCCGTAGCCGCCCCCCGGCCTACGCCGGCACCGGCGCCTGCGGCCGCCACGGACGACGGCGACTGGGAGACCTTCTGAGCCGCGCGTCGGCTGCAGCAACACCGAAGCCGGGCCCAGCCCGGCTTTTTCGTTCCTGGGAATCCGGAACTGCCCGTCCCGGGTTCAGGGTCGGCCCATTGAGCCCCGCTATGCAAAAGCATGCCCCGGCGGCCTGAGGCATCCGCAAGGACCCGCAACTGTTGCATGCCGGCGCCAGCCCGGGATGATCCCGAGGGGCGGGGCTGCGGCGGGTGAGCAAAGTCACGCCCGCGCCGCACCGGCGCACCCCGCGGCAGACCCGCCGCGCACAACCAAAGAAGACCAGGAGCCCTGATGTATCACCCCCTCTTTCGCCTGACGCTGCTGAGCCTCGCCTTGGCAGCCTCGTCCGTCCAGGCCCAATCCGACCGCGCCGCCGAGGTGGCGCAGATGAAGAGCCGCGCCGAAGCCCAGGTGCGCCAGTTCCCCGGCCTCAGCATGGACGGCCGCGACCACAGCTACAGCGTGCGCGACGTCGTCGTCGACGCCGATGGCAGCAGCCATGTCCGCATGGATCGCAGCGTCGCAGGCCTGCGCGTCATCGGCGGCGACCTCGTCGTGCAGAACGATCGTTCCGGCACGCTGCGCGCCATGCATCACACCCTGCGCTGGCGCCTGGATGTCGACACCAAGCCCGGCCTGAACGCCAACCGCGCCGCGCTGGCCGTGCAGCGCACGATGGCAGGCGACACCGGCAAGCCCGAGCTCGTCATCTACGCCCGCGACCAGGCCCCTGCCCTGGCCTGGGACGTGCCCGTTTCCGGCGAAGGCGCCGACGGCACGCCCTTCGAGAAGCACGTCATCGTGGACGCGAACACGGGCAGCCAGCTCGACGCCTGGGACGACATCCACACCGCGGCCGCCAACGGCACCGGCAAGACGCTCTACAGCGGCAACGTGGTGCTGACGACCAACAGCATCAGCAGCGGCTACGAGCTGCGCGACCCGAGCCGCGGCAACACCTACACGATCGACATGGGTGGCCGCAGGAGCGGCGGCAGCGTCATGACCGACGCCGACAACATCTGGGGCAACAACGCCACCAGCGATGCCGCCAGCGCCGGGGCCGACGCCCAGTACGGCACCGCCATGACCTGGGACTACTACAAGAACGTCCATGGCCGCAACGGCATTGCCAACGACGGCAAGGGCGCCTACAACCGCGTGCACTACAACCGCAACTACGCCAACGCCTACTGGTCGGACTCCTGCTTCTGCATGACCTACGGCGACGGCGACGGCACCAGCATCAAGCCGCTGGTGTCGCTGGACGTGGCCGGCCACGAGATGACGCACGGCGTGACCAGCCGCACCTCCAACCTGACCTACTCCGGGGAGTCCGGCGGCCTGAACGAGGCCACCTCCGACATCTTCGGCACGATGGTGGAGTTTTATGCCAACAACACCAGCGACGCCGGCGACTACCTGATCGGCGAGAAGATCATGGTGGGTGGCGGCTCGCTGCGCAGCATGGTCAAGCCCAGCAGCGACGGCGCCTCGGCGGATTGCTGGTACTCAGGCGTCGGCAGCCTCAACGTGCACTACAGCTCGGGCGTGGCCAACCATTTCTACTTCCTGCTGGCCGAGGGCACCAACAGCGCCTACGGCAACAGCCCGACCTGCGTGGCCGGCAACACCCGCGTCGCCACCGGCACGGGCTCGCTGACCGGCATCGGCCGCGATGCGGCGGCCAAGATCTGGTACCGCGCGCTGACGACGAAGTTCACCTCGTCGACCAACTACGCCGATGCGCGCGCCAAGAGCATCCTGGCGGCCAACGATCTCTACGGCGCGGGCAGCGTCCAGGCCAATGCCGTGGCCGCAGCCTGGACGGCCGTGGGCGTGAACTGAGCCATCGGCACACCGACCGAGGGGCGCCGGTGGCGCCCCTTTCTTGTTTCAGAATGTCAGCGTCTTTACGCCTTCCGCACCGCCCAGCAGGCACACGCTGGCCTTGTGGCGCGCAAACACGCCGACGGTGACGACGCCGGGCCACTGGTTGACCTCGGTCTCGAAGGCCAGCGGGTCGGTGATGGCCAGGCCAGTCACGTCGAGGATGTGGCCACCGTTGTCGGTGACGACGCCCTCGCGAAGCTTTGCCGTGCCGCCGAGCTGGGCGAAGCGGCGCGTCAGCTGGGCCGCGGCCATGGGGATGATCTCGACGGGCAGCGGGAACCTGCCCAGCGTCTGCACGAGCTTGGAGGCATCCGCGATGCAGACGAACTTGCTCGCAAGGTCGGCCACGATCTTCTCGCGCGTGAGCGCGGCGCCGCCGCCCTTGACCATGAAGCCGCCGTGATCGATCTCGTCGGCGCCGTCGATGTAGACGGTCAGGCCGGTCACCTCGGCGGCGTCCAGCACCTTGATGCCATGCTTGAGCAGGCGCTGCGTGGAACGCTCCGAGCTGGAGACGGCACCCGCAACGGCGATGCCGCTGGCGGCCAGGGCGTCAATGAAGCAGTCCACCGTGGAGCCCGTGCCGACACCGAGGACCTGGCCGGGAATGACGTAGTCGAGCGCGGCGCGACCGACGAGTTGCTTGAGTTGGTCTTGGTTCATGACCCCGATTTTGAGGGATCGCAAGGGCCGGGACCCTTCCGATCCCCGCGGGTCTTACTTGACGACCGCCACCTTGGAGGCCGAGTCGACCGCCATCTGACGGGCAACGTCCCAGGCGGTGAAGCGGTACTCGACGACGTCACCGCGCTTCAGGCCGCCGGCCGTGTAGCGGCTGGTGCCGCCGTCCTGGCGCATGCGCACGGTCCGGGCTTCGCCGCCATTGACGCTGTAGTGCACGTCCACCCAGCCGCTGGCCGGTACGGCGAACTCCAGCGTGGTGGCGCCGGCCTGGGCAGAGCTGCCGGAAACCGCGGCGATCCTGGCAAGCGCCGGCGCGGCCGCCGCCACCTGCGGCGCGCTCGGCACGCCCGAGTCCCAGATGATGTCGTCGAAGGCGATCTGGAAGGCAGAGGTCGGGTTGGCGCCGTCCACGCTGAGGAACTCGAACAGCGAGCTCATGGACTGCAGCGCCACCAGCGGCCCGGCGATCTCGGCCACCGGGATGGTGGCCGTGCCCCAGTCGCCGTTGCGCACCAGGCCGTAAGCGGTGGTGTTGGCGGGGAAGGTCACCCAACCGTGGTTGGTGTAGGTGTCCAGGATGCCAATCTTGAAAGCCACGTTGGCGGGCGCCTTGATCTTGAGCTTGATGTGGCCGTTGCGAAAGCCGCTCATGTCGTGCGCCTCGCGCGACGCGATGGCGCCACCGAACCACTGCCCGGGCGCGAAGTAGCTCAAGGCCAGCACGTTGCTGCCCTCGTAGGGCGGGAGGGTGCCGCCGCCCATGGAGCCGGTGTTCCAGATGTAGAAGTCGGCCGAGCTGCCGAGTGCCTGGCCGTTGTTGACCGGCGTGGTGTCGGTGAACACCCCGAACTTGCCGACCTCCTGCGAGATGCCCACCCCCAGCTTGACCTCGCCCAGGCCGTCCAGCTCGTAGACGCGCACGTAGTCCACGTAGGTGGTGGCGGGCAGCGGCGCGGTGATCTGCGCGGGCGTGGCCGCCGGCGTGAAGTTGCCACCCACGGCCATGTTCAGCAGCAGGTAGAACGGCGCCTGCAGCGCGGGCGACCCGACGGTGGAGATGGGCGCCTTGTACATGTCGTACTCGCGCGTGCCGTCCAGCAGCGTGAAGCGGATCTGCGTGTCCGTCCAGTACAGCCGGTAGGTCACGAAGCGGTTGGCCAGCGACCGGCTCGGGGTGACCCAGTTCTTGTTCTGCCAGGCGGTGGAGGCGGCGCAGCTCTCGTTGCCGGGCACGCAGGCCGCATCGGCGTAGGTGATGACGTTGGAGCCGACGAACTGGTCCGGCGAGATGGGCGGCAGGCCCGCGGGCTGGCGGCCGCCCTGCTCCATGATGTCGATCTCGCCCTTGCGCGGCCAGGGCTGCAGACTGGTGCCCAGCATCCATGCGGCCGGCCACAGGCCCACGCCGACCTTGGGCGTGGCCATGCGGACCTCGATGAGGCCGTACTTCACCTGCAGCTTGCCGGCAGTGTCCAGCTTGCCGGAGGTGAACTGGTTGCTGCCGACCACCTCGCGCCGCGCCGTGATGGCCAGCGCCCGCGTGCCGGGCTCGAAGGGCACGTCGGCGATGCTGAGGTTGCTGGGGCTGTAGGACTGCAGCTCCTGGTTGCCGTAGCCGCACAGGCCGATCTGACAGCCGTTGCCGTTGCTGGCCGTCCAGAGGCTGGTGTTCAGGCTGGCGCCGTTGAATTCCTCGGACCACAGCAGCTTGCCGATGACGGGGCTGGTGACGCTGGCGGAGGCCGCGGCGCTGGCGGCCAGCAAGACGCTGCCGACGAGGCCGCCGATGATTTGTTGACGGTTCATGACGTTCATCCTTGGCGGACGTTGGATTTGCCGGAATTCCGACGGGCGGCGGCGGCGACGAGCAGGCCGCCGGCAAGCATCAGGCCGTAGGTGGCCGGCTCGGGCACGGCAGCGGCGACGGTGATGCGGGCCCCGGGCATGCCGGTGAAGGGCGAGGCGCTCATGTCCACCCAGCCACTGCCGGACGAGTAGCCCCAACTGCCGTTCGGCGAGTCGGTGCCGCTTTGCCATTGGCCGCTGAAGCCGCTGTCGGCCACGGCCATCAACCAGTAGTTGCCGGCGGCGAGGGACCAGCCGGTGGGAGACAGCAGCGTGTTCTGCAAGGGGTCGACAAGGTGGGTGCTGTAGAGCCAGCCATTGGCGCCGGGCGAGGCACCGGTGCGCGCCACGATGCCCAGCGTCACGCCGCCCACGCCGTCGAGAGACGTGAGAAGCGACTGGACAGACGTGGCGCCGACCAGGCTGAAGGCGATGGCGATGTCCTGGCCCGGGAACAGCGGCGTGGGCCAGCCGTCCAGCTTGTCGACATCGGACCCGTAGGTGTCGAGCACGACGGTGCCGGCGGCACTGGCATGGGCAGCGAGGCCGCAAAGCAGCAGGGCCGCGGCGGTTTTGGAAAGCGCGTGAATCTGGAATTGCATGGCTTGTCTCCTGCGATCTCAGGCGCGACGGCGGCGAGCGATGGCGGCGACGGCACCCAGGCCGGCGGCCAGCAGCGCATAGCTGCTCGGCTCCGGCACGGCGGCGGTGGTCAGCATGAACTGCAGGTCGTCCACCAGGACGGCGTTGGGGCGACCGTCGAGGATTGGGCCCACGGCGGTGCCGATCTCGAGGAAGAGTGCCGTCGCGCCCACGGGAATGGCCGCGGCCTGGAAGCTGATCTGGGTCCAGCCGTTCAGGTTGATCTGGGACTGGAACTGCCGCTCCAGCGCCAGCACGTTGCCGCCGCTGCCGAAGTACTGCAGCTTCACGAAGGCATTGCCCGTGGTGCTGGCGTCGCCCTTGGCCCAGAACGTGAGCCAGGGTGCGTCGCCGACATTGGCGGCCGTCAGGGCCGGCATACCGCCGTGGCCGACGGAGTCCTGCAGCGCGATGGAGGCGTCGAAACCGCCCGGCGCGCTGAGCAGCAGGGCGAAGCTGCCGGAGTGGGCGTCGGTGGACAGGGTGGCCGGACTGCTCGTCGCAGCCGTCAGCCAGCCGGCGGCGATCTGGCCGCCGCTGCCGGCGGCCTCGAAACCGCCATTGGCAAAGCCGTTGGTGGTGGCGGCACCGGCCGCGCCGGCGATCAGGGCCGCGGCAATGACCGCGGAGGTCTTCAGATTCAGCATGTTGTCTCCTGGGTTTGATGGGCTCTGGCGGCCCGAACGAGGCGACGACGAACTGTCTGCCGATCGCCAAAACTGAAAGCGCTTTCTGAAAGCGCTTTCACGCGGCGCGACCTTAGGGCCGGGAATTCGGGCTGTCAATGCGGCCTGCCCTTGATCTCCGGGTTAGACCTGCCCCCCAGTTTCACAGCAAGACGCCGCCGCAGCTGGCCTGCCGGGCGGCTGTGTCCAAGGTCTGGCGTGCGGCTTCAGGCGGCGTAGAACCTGCCGTGGAAGCCGTAGGGCACCCAGTAGGGCAGCCAGGCCCGCGTCAGCGGCCCGTCGGCCAGGTGCAGAGCATCGAAGACGCTCAGGAAGCTGCGCTGGCGGCGCGCGTCATAGCCCATGCCGACCAGCCAGCCCTCGCCCTCCCTCGTGCTGCCGGGCCGGGGCACCAGCACATGCTCCTCGACGACGACATCCGCGCCGAAGCTGAAGCGCTCGCGCGCCCCGGTCTCGATGTCCAGCCGCATCAAGCCGTTGAAGCCCCAGCGCGGGCCGGTGTCGATGGCGGTGGGGTACCAGACGAAGCGATGCCGCTGCGCGACGACGCGCGGGTCGACGACGGGGAACTCGACCGCCTCGTCGCGGGCCGCCAGGCTGAGCCGGCCGGTCTGCAGGTCGATCTCCAGCACCCGCGGCGTGGACACCTCGCGCGCCGTGCGCAGGCCACGCATGATCTGCCCTGAGGCCGCGTTGTACGCGGGCAGCGGCACGCTCTGCACATAGTCCACGCGCAGCAGGCGGCCGTCGTCCCAGGCGTTGCCGACATGCAGCACCAGCGCTGCAGGCATCTCGAAGACGCGCCAGTTCGAGAAGTCGGCCTTGTCCACGACCAGCACGCGCATGGGCGCTTCGGCGGCCCAGCGCATCGCATCGGTCATGGCGGCGCCGGCCGCCAGCGCGGCGCGGTCCATGGTGATCGGCGGCAGCAGGAAGACAAGATGGCGCTGCGACACGGCGAAGTCGTGCAGCATGGCCGGTGCGCCCACGTCCAGCACGGCATGCCGCCGCACCTGGCCGGCGGCATCGATCTGGTAGACGACGAGGCGGCCGTTGTAGGTGCCGAAATTCCACACCGTGCCGTCTGGCTCGACCTTGGGATGGGCCGAGAACGGCATGCCGCGCAGCTCGGGGGTCCAGGTCTTGACGCCGCGCGTGGCCAGCGTCGCCGGGTCCAGCTCGTAGGCACTGCCGCCTTCCCACAACGCGTAGAGATGCTCGCCCTGCAGCAGCACGCTGGTGTTGGCCACGTTGACGCTGTCCGGCCCGCGCACCGGGCGCTCGGCCTTGATGGCCGTGCCGAAGGCGGGCAGCAGAAAGCGCCCGGCCTGCTGCTCGGCGCGGAACTTGGCCGTTTGCACGAAACGGCCGCGGTGGCTGGCGCGGCCGTCGGCCAGCATCCAGGCCTGCACGAAGCCGTCGCCGTCGAACCAGTGGCGGTAGCGCTCGGCACCCCGCTGCATCAGGCCCGGCCCGTTGCGGAAGTAGCGGCCGCGCAGCGCCGCGGGCAGGCGGCCTTCGATGGTGGCGCCGGCAGTGTCGAGCGCTTCACCGGCCAGGCCGCGCAGCGGCGCCAGCTCGGGCGCATCCGGCGCAAAGCCGTCCGCGGGCAGGCCCAGGGCCAGCAACTCGGGGCTGAGGCCGCCAGCCAGCAGCGCGGCGAGAAGGGAGCGGCGGGTCGTCGTCATGGCGGCGCTCCTCAGTTCAGGCGGATCTTGAGCGGCTGGCCCGCCACCGGCGTCACGACAGCCTGGGCGAACTTCGGCGGCCCGAAGTTGCCGATGGCGTCGTTCGAAAAGCCCATGGGCTCGACGGGAATGCCCATCGCGTTCATGTCAAGACGGCCGTTGGCATTGGCGTCCTGGAACAGGCTGAGCGCCAGCGGGCCGTCGGGCAGATCCTTCAGCACGACGGTCAGCTTGCCCTCCGTGGCCGCGTCCAGCGGGAAGCGCCGGCCCACCTGGGGCTGGCGCAGCCAGTTGGCCGGCTCGGTGTAGATGGCCACCATCAGTGACGCGCCCTGCAGGCGGCTGGTGTCCAGGCCCTCCACGTCGAGGGTGAGGTCGGCCGCCCGGCTGCACAGCGGCAGCAGCGCGACCAGGACGGCGGCAAGGGTCTGTCGTTTCATCACGGTCTCCATCGGGTTCAGCAGTGGGAATGGCTGAATGATGGAAACCGCCCCGCCGCGGCGCGAGCGCGCTGCGACGGGTGGCAATTCAAGGGCGCCAACGGCGCCAGACGAGCGTCAGCCGTTTGCCATGGGATTCACCGACGGCTGTTCTGCGGGCCGAGCGCCGGGCCGCTCCCTAGCCGGCCCGCGCTGACGATGTGCTTGCGGCTCGAAGCCGCAAGCATCGCCCACCCCGGGGGACCGACCAGGCAGGCCCGCGTCCAGCGTGGCCAGCTTGGGCGAGGGACACCGTCTATTCAGCCGCGGCGCTTTTGCACGGCCGCTGCCAGCTCGCGCAGCAGCGGCTCGGTCTGGGCCCAACCCAGACAGGCGTCAGTGATGGACACGCCGGGCTTGAGGTCGGCCTTGGTCTGGCCTTCGGCCAGGTCCTGGCGGCCGGGCTGCAGGTGGCTCTCGATCATCACGCCGGTGATGCGTGCGTCGCCGCCGGCAATCTGGCCGGCCACGTCGCGGCCGACATCGACCTGGCGCTCGTACTTCTTGCTGGAGTTGGCGTGCGAGAAGTCGATCATCACCTGCTCGCGCAGGCCGGAAGTCTTGAGTGAGTCGCAGGCGGCGTTGACCGATGCCGCGTCATAGTTGGGCGCCTTGCCACCACGCAGGATGACGTGGCAGTCCTCGTTGCCGCGGGTCTCGAAGATGGCGGCCGTGCCCATCTTGGTCATGCCCATGAAAGCGTGGGCGCTGCTGGCGGCCAGCACGGCGTCGCTGGCGACCTTGATGCCGCCGTCGGTGCCGTTCTTGAAGCCGACCGGGCAGGAGAGGCCCGAGGCCAGCTGTCGGTGGCTCTGGCTCTCGGTCGTGCGCGCGCCGATGGCGCCCCAGGCGATGAGGTCGGAGATGTACTGCGGCGACAGCAGGTCCAGGAACTCGGTGCCCGCCGGCAGGCCCAGGCCGTTGACGTCCAGCAGCAGCTGGCGGGCCAGGCGCAGGCCCTCGTTCATGTGGAAGCTGCCGTCCAGGCGTGGGTCGTTGATGTAGCCCTTCCAGCCCACCGTGGTGCGCGGCTTCTCGAAGTAGACGCGCATGACGATGAGCAGGTCGCGGCTGAGCTCGTCGCGCGCGGCCTTCAACAGCCGCGCGTAGTCCATCGCCTGGTCGTGATCGTGGATGGAGCAGGGGCCGACGATGACCAGCAGCCGGTCGTCGCGGCCGTGCAGCACGTCGCTGATCTGCTGACGGGCCTGCTCGACCAGCTCCAGCGTCGCGTCGGGGATGGGCAGCTCTTCCAGCAGCAGGGCCGGGCTGATCAGCGCACGGACGGCACCGATGCGGGTGTCGTCGGTGCGCGTGGTGTCGCGGGTTTCGTCGCGGGAGCCCGCTTCGTGGTCGTGGTGGGGGTCGTCCAAAGGTTTCATCGCAGGGCTCCAGGGAAGCCCTCGATTCTCACCGCTTGCCGGCCGCCAGGCACACGGCGATCGCCGAGAGCCCGAAACCGGCGATGGCCAGCGGCTCCAGCCGCTCGCCCAGCAGCACGAAACCCATCAGCGCCGACACGCCCGGGATCAGGAAGAACAGCCGCGCCACCTGCCCCGCCTGGCCGCGACGGATCATGATGAACATCAGGCTGAAGGCGCCGATGGAGTTCACCAGGCCCAGCCATAACCAGGCACCGACGAGTTCGGGCCGCCAGTCAACGGCAAAGCCTTCCGTCGGGCCGGCCAAAAGCGCCACGGCCAGGGCCGACACGGCCATCTGCACACCGGCGCCGCTGCGCAGGTCCATGTGGGCGCAGAAGCGCTTCTGGTACAGCGTGCCGGCAACAAGCCCCAGCAGGCCCAGGCCCGCGACCGCATAGCCGGCCCAGGCGCCGTGCAGCGGCTTGTCGGCCACGACCAGCGCCACGCCGGCCAGGCCGCCCAGCAGGCCCAGCCATTGCCGGCCATTGAGCTGCTCGGCCAGCCACAGGTGGGCGCCCAGCGCGGTGGCCAGCGGCATCAGGCCGATCAGCAGACCGGCCACGCCGGCGCTCAGGCCCCACTGCAAGGCGAAGTAGATGCAGGAGAAGTGCAGCACCTGCATCAGCAGGCCCACGACGGCCAGATGCCCCCAGGCCCGTGCACGGTGCGGCCAGGGCGCGCCGGTGGTGATGGCCACGGTGATCAGCACGACGGCGGCGAGGCCGAATCGCAGCGTCAGCAGCGTCAGCGGCCCGGTGTGCGGCAGGGCCAGCTTGCCGGCCACGTAGCCGCTGCTCCAGAGCAGGATAAAGAGCATGGGCAGACTGGACGCGGCGACGGCGCCCGGCAGTCGCTCCAGCAGGCTCGGCCGGAAGGACTGCGCGGCGCAGGGCGACAAGGTGGTGGAGGACATGAGGCGACTCCGTGCAGAGAGACAGGCCGCCACTCTAGGAATCAATCATTCGAGACACAATCCAGCCATAAATTGATTCAGAGTTTCCAAACGGAGCACAGTCAACATGGGCCGCCTCGAAGACTTGCAAGCCTTTGCCCGCGTCGTCGACGCGCGTGGCTTCTCGGGTGCAGCGCGGCTGCTGGGCACGACCAAGTCTGCCGTCAGCAAGCAGGTCCAGCGCCTGGAAGACCAGCTCGGCACCCGGCTGCTGCACCGCACGACGCGCAGCGTCAGCCCCACGGCCGAGGGCCGGGCCGTCTACGAACGGGCGCTGCGGCTGCTGGATGAATCCCTGGCGATGGAGACCGAGCTCGCCGGCCGCCGCGACGAACCGCGCGGCGTGCTGCGGCTGTCGACGTCCACCGCCTTCGGCAACCTGCAGTTCACGGCGCTGATGGCCGAGTTCTGCGCCCGCCACCCGCTGCTGGACGTGGTGCTGGGGCTGAACGACCGCTATGTCGACCTCGCCGAAGAAGGCTTCGACGTGGTGCTGCGCCTCACGCACAAGCCGTCGGACGGCCTCGTCGCGCGGCGCCTCGCGGCCATGCGCTTCGTGCTCTGCGCGGCGCCGGCCTATCTCCAGGCGCACGGTGAGCCGCAGACCGTGACCGACATCGCCGGCCACCGCTGCCTGCGCTTCGGCTATCTGCAGTCGCCCGACCGCTGGCGCTTCAGGCACGCGGATCACGGCGAAGCCGAGGTCGAGACCCGCGGCGTGCTGCGCTTCGAGAGCGGGCTGACGGCCAACAGCAGCGAGAGCCTGCGCGTGGCGGCCCTGGCCGGCATGGGCCTGGCGGTGCTGCCGACCTACGCCATCGGCGCCGACCTGCGCGCCGGCCGGCTGCGCGCGCTGCTGCCCGGCTGGCAGCCGGTGGGCGGCCTGGCCGACGCCGACACGCTCTACGCGGTCTACCTGCCCAGCCGCCACCCGGCCCCCAAGGTGCGGGCGCTGATCGACTTCATGCTGGAGAAGATGGGCGAGGTGCCGCCCTGGGACCGGGAAGAGACAATGCAGGCATGCCCCTGATCCCCTACGCCCTCACCCGCCCCTTCCTGTTCGGCCTGGACCCCGAGCACGCCCACGAACTGACGCTGAACAGCATCGCCAAGCTGCAGAACACGCCCGCTCAAGCGCTGTGGTGCGGCGAACGTGTCAGCGACCCGGTGACGGTTGCCGGCCTGCGCTTTCCCAACCGCATCGGCCTCGCCGCGGGCCTCGACAAGAACGGCCGCTGCATCGACGGCCTGGGCGCGATGGGCTTCGGCTTCATCGAGGTGGGCACCGTGACACCCAAGGGGCAGCCTGGCAATGACAAGCCGCGCATGTTCCGCCTGCCCGCGGCTCACGCGCTGATCAACCGCCTGGGCTTCAACAACGAGGGCCTGCAGAGCTTCATCGCCAACGTGCAGCGCGCCCACAGCTTCCGCAAGGCCGGCGGCATCCTGGGCCTGAACATCGGCAAGAACGCCGCCACGCCCATCGAGAACGCAGCCGACGACTACCTGCTGGGCCTGGAGGGCGTGTTCCCGCACGCCGACTACGTCACCGTCAACATCTCCAGCCCCAACACCAAGAACCTGCGCGCGCTGCAGAGCGACGAGGCGCTGGACGCGCTGCTGTCCACCTTGCAACAGCGCAAGCTGCAGTTGCAGGCCCGGAGCGGCCGCAAGGTGCCGATGTTCGTGAAGATCGCGCCCGATCTGGAGGAAGCCCAGGTGGCCGTCATCGCGCAGACGCTGAAGGCCAACGACATCGACGGCGTCATCGCCACCAACACCACCATCGCCCGCGACAAGGTGCAGGGCCTGGCCCATGCCGACGAGACGGGCGGCCTGTCCGGTGCGCCGGTGTTCGAGGCCAGCAACCGCGTCATCCGCCTGCTGCGCGCGGCGCTGCCGGCCGGCTATCCCATCATCGGCGTCGGTGGCGTCATGAGCGGTGCCGATGCTCGTGCCAAGATCGAGGCCGGTGCCGATCTGGTGCAGGTCTACACCGGTCTCATCTACAAGGGCCCGGGCCTCGTCAGCGACTGCGCGAGGGCCCTGGCCCGCCGCTGAATCAACGCCATGCGCCTCGCCGCCCTCGCCCTCTGCCTCGCGCTGCTCGCCGGCTGCGCGACGCCGGACCGCGATGCGCGGCTGCTGCCAGGCACGAGCCGCGAGGTGGATGTCGTCGCGATCTACGGGCCACCCGGCCGCGTCTGGCCCGAGGCCGACGGCGGCCGCACACTGGAGTATTCGAGCCAGCCCATGGGCCGGCACGTCTACATGGTGCGACTGGGTGCCGACGGTCGGCTGCTGGGCGTCGAGGACGGCCTCTCTCCTGCCGGCCGGGCGCGCATCGAGCCCGGCATGACGCCCGAACAGGTCAGCCGCCTGCTGGGCCGCGAGCGCTCGCGCGTGTTCTTCCGCCTCAGCGGCGAGGACGTGTGGGACTGGACCATCGAGCCCGACCAGTCGGGCTACGGCATGCGCTTCAACGTCCACTTCAAGGACGGACTCGTCGCGCGCACGACACAGAGCATGGTCTTCCCCAGCAGGCTCTTCCCTGGCTTTGACGATTAGCAGGATCGATTAGGCTTCGCCCCGTTTTTCAGGGAGAAGTCATGAGATCCATCGCACGGGCCATCGCAGCCCTGGCCCTGCTGTCGTCCACCATCGCTGGCGCCCAGGCACCGAAGCTACCCATCGAGGCCTTCTTCAGGCCGCCGGCTTTCGAGCGCGCCGTGCTGTCGCCAGACCAGAGCCACGTCGCGGTACTGGTCAACCGCCCTGGCGAGCGCACCAGACTGGCCCTGGCGCGCCTGGACGATGACAGCCCCACCGATGTGGTTGCCGCGGTCGACCAGCTCGACGTCAGCAGCGTCCACTGGCTCAGTCCGACGCGCCTGGTGTTCCAGGCCGGCCAGCGGCATGAGCTGCGCGACACGCCGATCTCGGTGGGCCTGTGGGTGCTGGACGTGCCCAGCGGCGAAGTGAAGCAGCTGATCTCCACCCGCTACAACATGACGGCCGGTGAGGCCCAGCTGGGCACGCGCATCAAAGAAGCCGTGGACAAGCTGCTGCCCTGGACCTGGCGGCTGCTGCGCGCGCTGGACGACGGCAGCGACGACGTCATGGTGCAGCGCTACACCTGGGACGAGACGGGCGAGTTCAGCCACGAAGTGCTGGGGCGGCTGAACACCCGTACGGGCAAGCTGACGCTGATCACGGAGAACGTGCCCAACCACGTGGCGCAATGGCTGGTGGACCGCCAGGGCCAGCCCCAGGCCTGCATCACCTACGAGGGTGCCGGCTTCGGCGTGCATCTCTTCGACGCCGACACCAAGGCCTGGAAGCTCTGGCGCTCGGGCCGCCGCAACATCGACGCCATGCCAATGCCGCTGGCCCGCCTGCCCGGCGGCGACCTGCTGGTGGCCGGCTACGACCGTGCCGAGTCCAAAGGCGACATCCGCGTCGTGCAACGCTTCAGCGCGGCCGGTGAAGCGCGCCAGACCCTGCTGAGCATTCCCGGCTACGACTGGACCGGCCAGGTCGTGGTGGACCGCGACAGCGGCCGGCCCCTGGGTCTGCGCTACGAGGCCGACGCCGCCGACACCGCCTGGTTCGACAAGGACATGAAGGCCTTGCAGGCCGAGGTCGACAAGCTGCTGCCCGCAACGGTCAACCACATCAGCTGCCGCGACTGCCTGAAGGACAGGCGCGTGCTCGTCCACGCGGCGTCGGACCGCCAGCCGGAAATCATCTACGTCTACGACCGCGACAGCCGTCAGATCAAGACGCTGTTTCGCTCGCGTCCGACGCTGAAGGCGGCCGACATGGCGCCGCGCGAGGTGCTGCGCGTGAATACGCGCGACGGGCTGGACATGCCCATGCAGCTGACCAAGCCACTGGGAGCGGCCGGCGCACGGCCGGCCGTCGTGCTGGTGCATGGCGGCCCCTGGGTGCGCGGCAACCACTGGTACTGGAGCGACATGGCCCAGTTCCTGGCCAACCGCGGCTACCTGGTCATCGAGCCCGAGTTCCGTGGCAGCGAGGGCTATGGCCTGCGTCACGAAAACCTCGGCCGCAAGCAGTGGGGCCAGGCCATGCAGGCCGACCTCGCCGACGCGGCGCAATGGGCCGTCGACAAGGGCCTGGCCGACGGCCAGCGCATCTGCATCGCTGGCGCCAGCTACGGCGGCTACGCGACGCTGATGGGCCTGGTGCGCCATCCCGAGCTCTTCCGCTGCGGCTTCGAATGGGTGGGCGTGACCGACCTTGGCGCGATGTTCAGCCGCAGCCGCACCGACATCCAGAGCCTGTGGGAGCACGACCTCCGGCAGCTGATCGGCGACCCCGAGAAGGACGCGCAGATGTTCGCCGACAACTCGCCCGTGCGGCAGGCCGCCAGGATCAAGCAACCGCTGCTGATGGCCTACGGCGCCGAGGACCGCCGCGTCGAGGCCCAGCAGGGCGTTGACATGAAGAAGGCCCTGGAAGCGGCTGGCTACGCCGGCCTGGAATGGGTCGTCTACCCGAACGAGGGCCATGGCTGGCGCTCGCTGGAGACGAACAAGGACTTCTGGGGGCGTGTCGAACGCTTCCTGGAGCGACACATCGGTGGCGCCGCCAAGCCCTGACCAACCCACGCCGGAAGCCCTCTCATGAAATTCATCGCCCGGGCCGGCGCGCTGCTGGCCCTGCTGTCGTCCACTCTGGCTGCCGCCCAGGCGCCCAGGCTGCCCGTCGAGACCTTCATGCGGCCGCCCATGTTCCTGGGCGCGCAACTGTCCCCCGACCTGGGCAAGGTCGCGGTGCTGGTGAACCGCCCCGGCGAGCGCACGCAGCTCGCCATGCTGGACCTGGAGAACGGCAACAGCACGCGACTGGTGGCGTCCGTCGACAACCGCGATGTCATCGGCGTGCACTGGCTGACGCCGACGCGGCTGGTCTTCCACGTCGGGCAGGCGAACCTGCTGCGCGACGAGCCCCTGAGCAACGGCCTGTGGCTGCTGGACCTGCCCAGCGGCGACGTCCGCCAGCTCATCGACGACCAGCCCAAGCCGGTCATCAACCGCGTGGGCAGCAAGGCCGAGGTCGACCGCGTGCTGCCCTGGGAATGGAGCGTCGTGCGGGTGCTGGACGACGGCAGCGAGGAGGTGATGGTGCAGCGCGTCGAGTGGGATTCGACGGGCGAGGTGAGCCACCTCGTGCTGGGCCGGCTCAACACCCGAACCGGCAAGCTCAGGCTCGAAACCGAGAACGTGCCGGCCCATGTGCGCCATTGGTCCGTCGACCACCATGGCAAGGCCTTCGCCTGCATCACCTACGACGGCCCAGACTTCGGCGTGCACCTCTTCGACGAAGAGAGCAGGGCCTGGAAGCGCTGGCGCACCGGCCGGCGCAACGTCGACGAATGGCCCATCCCGCTCGCACGGCTGGCAGGTGGCGACCTGCTTGTGAGCGCGTCCGACGAGGGCAGCCCGCATGACGACATCCGCGTCGTGCGCCGCCTCAAGACGACCGAACTCGGCGGCGGCGACACGCTGATCAGCATCCCCGGCTACGACTGGGCCGGCGAGGCCATCCTGGACCCCGCGAGCAACCGGCTGCAGGGCCTGACCTATGAAGCGGACGTGGCCGACACCGCCTGGTTCGACCGCGACATGAAGGCGCTGCAGGACGGCATCGACAAGAAGCTCTCCAGCACCGTCAACCTCCTCCAGTGCCGCGACTGCCGCAATGACCGCCGTCTGCTCGTGCTCTCGCGCTCGGACCGGCAACCCGAGATCACCTATCTCTACGACCGTGCCGACGGCAGTCTCCAGGCCCTGTTCCGCTCGCAGCCAGGTATCAACGCGGCCGAGATGGCGCCGCGCGAGGTGCTGCGCATCAAGACACGCGACGGCGTCGCCATGCCGCTCCAGCTCACCCGGCCGCTGGGCCCCCCACGGCCCCGCCCGGCGATCGTGCTGGTGCACGGCGGGCCCTGGATGCGCGGCAACCACTGGTTCTGGGAAGAGCACGCTCAGTTCCTGGCCAACCGGGGATATCTGGTCATCGAACCCGAATTCCGCGGCAGCACGGGCTACGGCACGCGCCATGAGAACCGCGGCCGCAGGCAGTGGGGCCAGGCCATGCAGGCCGACCTCGTCGATGCCGCCCGCTGGGCAGTCGAGAAGGGCATGGCAGACCCCAAGCGCATCTGCATCGCCGGCCCAAGCTACGGCGGCTATGCCACGCTGATGGGGCTGATCCGTGACCCTGACGTCTTCGCCTGCGGTTTCGAATGGGCCGGCGTCACCGGCCTGGACTTCCTCTTCAGCCGCAACAGCACCGACGTCGGCGATCTCTTCAAGAGCTACGACCTGCCACAACTGGTAGGAGACCCCGTGGCCGACGCGCAGATGTTGGCGGACAACTCACCGGTGCGGCAGGCCGCCAAGCTCAAGCGCCCGCTGCTCATGGCCTACGGCGCCGAGGACACGCGCGTTGCGATCAAGCAGGGCTTCGCCATGAAAGAGGCCCTGGCAGCGGCGGGCTACCAGGGCCTGGAATGGGTCGTCTATCCGAACGAGGGCCATGGCTGGCGCGCGCTGGAGACGAACAAGGATTTCTGGGGGCGTGTCGAGCGCTTCCTGGAGCGCCACATCGGCGGCGCCCCGGTCAAGCCCTGATCAACGATCGCGACGGCGGCGCGAGACGACAAAGCCGATGACGCCGAGGCCGGCGCCCAGCAGGGCGTAGGTCTCGGGTTCCGGCACCGGCACTGCGGTCGCCGCCGAATTGATCGAGTAGGCCGCGACGCCGCTCGCGAAACCAAACACCGAGTAGTAGTAGTTGCCGGCCCCCAGGGTCACGGTATGCACCGTCGGCGGACCGCCAAAGGTCCAGGCCGCCACACCCACGTCGTCAGACGTGCCGACCAAGCCGTCTCCGCCCACCGAGAACAGGCTGTAGGTCGCCGGCATGATGGTGCCCAGCGACGTCACGCTGCTGGCCACGTCGGACCGGGCACCCAGGGAAAAACTGAAGGTGTCGAAGATAACGCCTCCGGCACCGAGGCCGAGGGCACTTTCGAGCAGATCATGCGAGCCCCAGCTGGTGGCTGTGGCATGGCTGCTCATCGCGGTGAATGCCACCACGGAGGCGGCGGCAATGGATTTCAACTTCATTGGTAGCTCCTGACTGACGGTCAAGCACAACCGCCGAAAATCATTGTGCGGTGCAGCGAAGTTATGAAAAGCCGCATAGCCCCTTCGGCCTAGGGAGGCCCAGGAACCTTCTTGTAGCGCGGTGTAAGCGCAGGCCGGATCTTTGTCAGATGTGCACCAAGTCACGGCGCCATGACACCTTTTCTGAGCGCATGCCTCAATCGGTGCTCAGCCTCGCCACCTTCTGGAGTCCATCCACCGCCTTGCCCTTGCGGGCACGCTTGCCGGCGTGAGCCGCCAGGGATTGGTTCTTCAGCATCTCCTCGCGCGGCTTGCCGCCGCGGCCGCTGCCGAGCACGCGCAGCTGGGTCGTGAAGCAGGCCACCGATGCAACGCTGTCCTTTGCCTCCAGGTCCATCAGCATCAGGCCCTTGCCGCCCTTGGGCTGGTGCTTGAGCTCGTCCAGCGGGAAGCTCAGCAATCGGCCCTGCGCGCTGAGCACGCCGAGCTGGAGGGCGACGGCGTCGTCAGGCACGCTGGCCAGCAACGGCACTTCGCCATCGTCCAGCGCCAGGAAGGTCTTGCCGGCTTTCTGGCGGCCGACGAGGTCGCCGATCTGGGCGATCAGGCCATAACCCGTTGAACCTGCGAACACCAGCCGCTGCGCCGGCGCGCCGGCCACGTAGTGGGCGATCTGGCTGCCGCTCTCCAGCTCGATCATGGTCGTGATGGGCTGGCCGTCGCCCCGGCCGCCCGGCAGCGTCGACACGGGCACCGAGTAGACGCGGCCATTGCTGCCCACGACGATGAGCGGATCGACGCTGCGGCAGCGGAAGTGGCCCCAGAGGGCGTCGCCGGCCTTGAAGGTCTGCGCGGCCACGTCCACTTCGTGGCCCTTGAGTGCCCTCACCCAGCCCTTCTGGCTGACGATGACGGTGACGGGCTCGTCGACGATCTTCACCTCGGCGACGACGCGCTTCTCGGCCTGGATCAGTGTGCGGCGGTCGTCGCCGTACTGCTTGGCGTCCGCCTCGATTTCCTTGATCACGGTACGCCGCAGCGCGGCCGCCGAGCCCAGGATGTCCTCCAGCTTGGTGCGTTCGTCGCGCAGCTTGGACAGCTCCTGCTCGATCTTGATGGCCTCCAGCCGCGCGAGCTGGCGCAGCCGGATTTCGAGAATGTCCTCGGCCTGGCGGTCGCTCAGGTTGAAGCGGGCGATCAAAGCCTCCTTGGGCTCGTCCGACTCGCGGATGATGCGGATGACTTCGTCGATGTTCAGCAGCACCAGTTGCCGGCCTTCGAGCACGTGGATGCGCTCGTTGACCTTGGCCAGACGGTGCTCGGTGCGGCGGCGCACCGTCGTCTGACGGAAGCCCACCCACTCGGTCAGCACTTCGCGCAGGCTCTTCTGTGTCGGCCGGCCGTCGGCGCCGATCATCGTCAGGTTGACCGAGGCGCTGCTCTCCAGGCTGGTGTGGGCCAGCAAGGCGTTGATGAGGTCCTGCTGCTCGACCGTGCGGCTCTTGGGCTCGAAGACGATGCGCACGGCGGCGTCCTTGCTGGACTCGTCGCGCACGCCGTCCAGCACAGCCAGCAGGCTGGCCTTGAGCTGCAGCTGCTCGGCCGTCAGCGTCTTCTTGCCGGCCTTGACCTTGGGGTTGGACAGCTCCTCGATCTCTTCCAGCACCTTCTGGGCGCTGGTGCCGTGGGGCAGCTCGGTGACAACGAGTTGCCACTGGCCGCGGGCCAGATCCTCGATCTTCCAGCGCGCGCGTACCTTGAGGCTGCCGCGGCCGCAGGTGTAGGCGGCGCGGATCTCCTCGGGCGCGCTGATCAGCTGGCCGCCACCGGGGAAGTCGGGGCCCGGGATCAGGTCGAACAGCGCATCGTCGGAGAGCTGGTCGTCCTTCAGCAGCGCAACGGCGGCGGCAGCAACCTCGCGCAGGTTGTGGCTGGGGATCTCGGTGGCCAGGCCCACGGCAATGCCGCTGGCGCCGTTCAGCAGCGCGAAGGGCAGGCGCGCCGGCAGCTCGACGGGCTCCTGCGTCGTGCCGTCGTAGTTGGGCCGGAAGTCCACCGTGCCTTCGTCGATCTCGTCCAGCACCAGACGAGCGATAGGGGCCAGGCGCGCTTCCGTGTAACGCATCGCCGCGGCGCCGTCGCCGTCGCGGCTGCCGAAGTTGCCGTGGCCGTCGATGAGGGGATAGCGCAGCGAGAAATCCTGGGCCATGCGCACCAGCGCGTCGTAGACCGACTGGTCGCCGTGCGGATGAAAGCTGCCGAGCACGTCGCCCACCACCTTGGCGCCCTTGACGGGCTTGGCGCCGGAGTTCCCGCTCCAGCCCAGGCCCAGGCGCTGCATCGAGTAGAGGATGCGGCGCTGCACGGGTTTCTGGCCGTCGGCGTAGGACGGCAGCGCGCGGCCCTTGACGACGCTGAGCGCGTATTCGAGATAGGCCTGCTGGGCGTAGGCGGCCAGGGTCAGCGCGTTGCTGCCGTCGCCCTCGGTCGGGGCGGTGAAGTCGATGGTGGTCTGGGAACTCATGGATGCAAGGTCAGGCGCTGCGCGCGGGCCGGCTGGCTCTGCTGCAGCAGGGCCCAGTACAGCTCGAGGACGAGATGCACATGGGCCTGGGTTTCATCGATGTCGGGCACGCGGTTGCCGGCGCGGCGTACGGCGCCCTCGCCGGCATTCCAGGCCGCCAGGGCCGCGTCGATGCGACCGAAGCGGCGCATCAGGTCGGCCAGCATGCGCGCGCCGGTGTGGATGTTGATGCGCGGCTCGATGAGCCGCGCGGCGTCGGCCGGCGTCGCGTAGCGGCTGGCCGTCTCGGGGGTGATCTGCATCAGGCCCAGCGCCCCGCGCGGCGACACCGCACCGCGCTGGTAGCCGGACTCGACGGCGATGACGGCCTTCAGCAGTTCGGCGTCGACCCCCGTCTTCTCGGCTGCCTCGCGCACCCAGGGCTGCACGGCCTTGACCTCGGGGGCAATGTCCAGCCAGTTCAGCAGGGCCGGGCCGGCGTCGGTCTTGCCCGGCACGCGCTGCATGCCGGCACCGCCCAGCACGGGCGCGTAGCGCGCATCGATCCGGCGCGAGGCGAAATGTGCCACGCCGACCGCATCGACATAGCCCCACAGCTCGGCGCGCGCCGGCAGCGCGAGGAGCAGCAGCAGCCAGGGCAGCCAGCGCCTCATGCCGACTCCAGCCCCAGGGCCACGCGGGCCTGGTATTCGCGGTCGAGCAGCGACATGACGATCAGCGAGTCGTAGCCGTCGGCGCCGTCGATGGTCACGCGCACGCTCTCGCGCAGCCGGCCTTCCTCGACAAAGCCTTCGCTCTGGTACAGCCTGAGCGCCCGCGTGTTCAGCGCCTTGACATCCAGCCAGAAGCGGTGCGCCTTGAGCTGCGTGAAGGCCATGGCCTTGAGCTGGCGCACGGCCGAGCGGCCCAGGCCACGGCCCTTGGGTTGCAGCACCAGGCGCTTGAGCTCGACGGAGCCGTTGGGGTTGCGACAACCCTGCAGGATGACAAAGCCGATGCGCTCCAGCCCATCGCCCTCTTCGACGACGAAGTGGCGCGAGTCCGGGAAGCGGATGGCACCCTCGTGCTGAGGCCTCTCCCAGGGCGTGATGAAGGGCAGGTTGGCGCCGTCGCGCTCGACCGAGACGACCCAGTCGAGATCGGAAAGCATGGTCGGGCGCAATCTCAGGCTCATGTGCCCTCGAAACCGGTCAGCACGGCGACGACGTTGCGGCCGATGGCCTCGGTCGCATAGCCGCCCTCCTGGACGAAGAGTGTCGGCGCGCCAAAGGCGGCCAGACGGCGACCCATGGCCCGGAACTCGGGTTCGTCCAGTTTGAAGTGGGAAATGGGGTCGCCACCGTAGGTGTCCACGCCGAGGGACACGATGAGCAGATCGGGCTTGTAGGCACTCAACCGCGCGAGGGCCTGCTCCAGCGCGGCGAACCAGTCCTCGTTGGCGACCCCCACCGGCAGCGGGAAGTTGGCATTGAAGCCGGCGCCCTCGCCCGCACCGGTCTCGTCGGCATGACCGAGGAAGAAGGGGTACTCGGTGCGCGGATCGCCGTGGATGCTGGCGTAGAAGACATCGGCGCGGTCGTAGAAGATGGCCTGAGTGCCATTGCCGTGGTGGTAGTCCACATCCAGGATGGCCACGCGCTTGAGGCCTGCATCGCGTGCCGCCTGCGCAGCCACGGCAGCGTTGTTGACGAAGCAGTAGCCACCGAAGAAGTCGGCGCCAGCGTGGTGGCCGGGCGGGCGGGTCAGCACATAGGCCGAACGCTGGCCGGCGAGCACCAGGTCCAGCGCCGTCAGCGAGGCCTGGGCGCCGGCATCGGCCGCGGCCCAGCTGCCGGCCGTCAGCGGCGTGCCGCTGTCCATTGAGTACAGGCCCATGCGGGCCGCGAAGCTGGCGGGCTCGATGTCGCTGCGCAGGGAGCGCACGGGCCACACGGCCGGGAAGGCGTCGCCCTCCCCGCCAGTGGCCAGCCACTCGGCGTGGGCGCCCTGGAGGAAGTCCAGGTAGCGCGTCGAATGCACACGCTCCAGCGGTACGCGGCCATGGTCGACGGGCGAAAGCACCTCGCCCAGACCGGCCTTGTGCACGGCGTGCAGGATGTAGTCGGCCCGCGCCGGGATCTCGAACGCCGGCACCAGACGGCCGCGGAAGAACTCATGCGTCGCCGCATGGGCCGCGTGCACAGCGTTATAGACCGTCTGCATCAGACGTCGACCTCGATGGCGTCGCCGTGCAGCTCCATCAATTCGCGGCGCGAGGCGGCCTCGCCCTTGCCCATCAGCTTGTTGAAGGCGTCCACGGTCGCGGCGAAATCGAGCTGGCCGTACTCGACGCGCGACAGGCGGCGCGTCTCTGGGTTCAGCGTCGTGTCCCACAGTTGCTCGGCACTCATCTCACCCAGGCCCTTGAAGCGGCTGATGCTCCAGCTGCCTTCGCGGGCGCCTTCCTTGCGCAGCTTGTCCAGCGTGGCGGTCAGCTCGCCGTCGTCCAGTGCATACAGCTTCGCAGCCGGCTTCTTGCCGCGGGCCGGTGCGTCCACACGGTACAGCGGCGGGCGGGCGACGAAGACATGCCCCGTCTCGACCAGCTTGGGGAAGTGGCGGAAAAAGAGTGTGAGCAGCAGCACCTGGATGTGCGAGCCGTCGACGTCGGCATCGGACAGGATGCAGACCTTGCCGTAGCGCAGGCCGGAGAGGTCCGGCGTGTCGTTGGGGCCGTGCGGGTCCACGCCAAGAGCCACCGAGATGTCGTGGATCTCGTTGTTCTTGAACAGCAGGTCACGCTCGACCTCCCAGGCGTTCAGCACCTTGCCACGCAGCGGCAGGATGGCCTGGGTCTCCTTGTCGCGGCCCATCTTGGCGCTGCCGCCGGCGGAGTCACCCTCGACGAGGAAGACCTCGTTGTGCAGCAGGTCGCGGCTCTCGCAGTCAGTGAGCTTGCCCGGCAGCACGGCCACGCCCGAGCCCTTGCGCTTCTCGACCTTCTGGCTGGCGCGCTGGCGCGTCTGGGCCTGCTTGATGACGAGCTCGGCCAGCTTCTTGCCATGCTCGACATGGTGGTTCAGCCACAGCTCGAAGGCCGGCTTGACATAGGCCGACACCAGGCGCAGCGCGTCGCGGGAGTTCAGGCGCTCCTTGGTCTGGCCCTGGAACTGCGGGTCCAGCACCTTGGCCGACAGCACGAAGCTGGCGCGAGAGAACACGTCGTCGGGCATCAGCTTCACACCCTTGGGCAGCAGCGAGTGCATCTCGATGAAGCCCTTGACGGCGCCGAAGAGGCCGTCCTTGAGCCCGGACTCGTGGGTGCCACCGGCCACCGTCGGGATGAGGTTGACGTAACTCTCGCGCAGCGGCGAACCGTCTTCCGTGAAGGCCACGCACCAGGCGGCGCCCTCGCCTTCGGCGAAGTTCTCGCTCTCGCCGGCGCCGGCAAAGCCCTCGCCCTCGAAGGACGGGATGATGGGATCGGCCGTGAGGGCCTGGGCCAGGTAGTCGCGCAGGCCGGCCTTGTACTGCCAGGTCGTCACCTCGCCGGTCTTCTCGATCTTCAGCGTGACCGTCACGCCCGGCATCAGCACGGCCTTGGAGCGCAGCAGGTGCACCAGCTCATGCCTGGGCAGCTCGGCGGTCTCGAAATACTTGGCCTCGGGCCAGACACGCACCGTCGTGCCCTGCTTGCGATCGCCGCTGGCGGCCGGCCGTACCACCACCTGCTGGACGACGTCGCCATGTTCGAACGCGATGCCGGCCACCTGCTTGTCGCGCCAGACGGCCACTTCCAGCCGCTTGGCCAGCGCGTTGGTGACGGACACACCCACGCCGTGCAGGCCACCCGAGAAGCTGTAGGCGCCGCCTGAACCCTTGTCGAACTTGCCGCCGGCATGCAGGCGGGTGAAGACGATCTCGACGACGGGCACGCCTTCCTCGGGGTGAAGGCCGAAGGGGATGCCGCGTCCGTCGTCGGCGACCGAGACCGATCCATCCACATGCAGGGTGAGGTCGATGCGCTTGCCAAAACCCGCCAGCGCCTCGTCGGCGGCGTTGTCGATGACCTCCTGGATGCAGTGCAGGGGGTTCTCGGTGCGGGTGTACATGCCCGGCCGCTGCTTGACGGGCTCCAGGCCCTTCAGAACACGGATGGAGGCTTCGCCGTAAGCGGCAGGTGAAGCAGGGGAAGTGGCGGGAGGACGGCTGGACATAGGGGCGGGATTCTAAGAAGTAGGATTCGCGGCCCTCGAAAACGAGTCCTGCCGCTTGAGATTCCTGATCGCTTGCTTGTTGATGACCTGTATTTTTTCACAGGCCCAGACAACCGCTCCCCCGCAGCAGCCCTACCAAGCCAGCGCCCCGCTGAGCTGGGAGCTGAAGAACGCCCGCTGGTTCGACGGCCGGCAGATCCAGCGCGGCAACCTCTACGTCGAGAACGGCGTCTTCGTTGCCAAGAAGCCGCCCAAGGTCAACCGCAAGATGGACATGCGCGGCCAGGTGCTGATCGGCCCGCTGGCCGAGGCGCACAACCACAACCTGCAGACAGCCTGGGGTTGGGGCCAGTACGCTGACAAATACATCGACGAAGGCGTGTTCTACGCCGCCATGTTGTGCGGCGACCCCCAGAGCGTCGCCGACGTCAGGCCTCTGGCCGCCACGCCGGCCGCGCCGGACGTCAGCTTCGTCACCGCCTGCATCACCTCGCCCGACGGCTACCCGCTGGCCGCCGTGCTGCCCCAGCCCAGCCCCGAGGCGGCAGCAGCGCAGAACCAGATCGTCCTCGTCGACGGCCCCGAGCAGGCCCGCAGCCTGTGGCCGCTCATCAAGGCCCGCGGAGGCAACTGGCTGCGCATCGTGCTGGCCCACAGCGAGCGGCCCGAGCTGCGCCAGCAGCCGGCCATGTTCGGCCGCCTGGGCCTGCGGCCCGACACCGCGGCCGAGCTGACGCGCCTGGCCCATGCCGAGGGCCGGCGCGTCGTCGCCCATGTCGAGACGGCGGCCGATTTCGACGCGGCGCTGACGGCGGGCGTGGACGCCATCGCCCACCTGCCCGGCTATGCCAACACGCTGGACGAGGCACCCGAGGCCTTCGCGATCAGCGAGGCCGCCGCGGCACAGGCAGCACGCCAGCGCACGGCCGTCATCACGACCACGGCCGCCACGGCTCTCTTCAATCTCGACGCTCCGCCACTCGCCGCGCTGCGCGAGGTGCAGCGCGCCAACCTGGCCCGGCTGCAGTCCGCCGGCGTGCCGCTGCTGGTGGGCTCCGACGTCTTCATCGGCACCGCCCGGGCGGAGCTGCATGCCCTGGACGCCCTGGGGCTGGACCGCGCGACGCTGCTGCGCCTGGCCACGCAGGACACGCCGCGCGCCCTCTTCCCCGGGCGCAAGCTCGGCTGCTTCGAGCCCGGCTGCGAAGCCAGTTTCCTGGTGCTGGGCGGCGACCCGCTCGCCGACCTGGCCCAGGTCGACACCCCCATGCTGCGCGTCAGGCAGGGCCGGCTGCTGACGCGGCTGGCCGACGTGGCGGCCTCCAGCTCCCAGGCCAGCGCCTCCACCGCCGACCCGCCCAAGGCCGCCAAAAAGAAGCCGGCCGGCAAATCCAAGACGGCCAGCAAGGCCAAGCGGCGCTGATTACAGTCGCCCGATGAACACTCCCCGCCCCGCCGCCACCGGCCTGTCCGTCCAGCAGGTGCTGCTGTGCGGCGCCATGATCGTCACGCTGTCGATGGGCATTCGCCACGGCTTCGGCTTCTGGCTGCAGCCCATCATCACGGAGCGCGGCTGGACGCGCGAGACCTTCTCCTTCGCGATGGCGGTGCAGAACCTGTCATGGGGCATTGCCGGCCCGATCGCCGGCATGCTGGCCGACCGCTTCGGCGCCTGGAAGGTGCTCATCGGTGGCGGCCTGGCCTATGCCGGCGGCCTGCTGCTGATGGCCGTGACCAGCCACCCCACGAGCTTCACCCTGGGTGCGGGCGTGCTGATCGGCATCGCCCAGTCGGGCTCGACCTATGCCGTCATCTACGGCGTGCTGGGCCGCACGGTGTCGCCGGACAAGCGCTCCTGGGCCTTCGGCGTCGCCGCGGCCGCGGGCTCGTTCGGCCAGTTCGTCATGATCCCGGTCGAGACTTGGCTGATCGGCCATCTCGGTTGGCAGGGCGCCCTCTACCTGCTGGCGGGTGCGGCGCTGCTGATCCTGCCGCTGGCGCTGGGCGTGCGAGAGCGCAGCGTGGCGGCTTTCAGCGGCGCCCACCAAAGCATCGGTCAGGCCTTGAAGGAGGCCTTCGGCTACCGCAGCTTTCAATTGCTGATGCTGGGCTACTTCGTCTGCGGCTTCCAGGTCGTCTTCATCGGCGTGCACCTGCCAAGCTATCTGAAGGATCACGGCCTGGGCATCGGCGTGTCGACGGGCGCGCTGATGCTGATCGGCCTGTTCAACATCTTCGGCACCTATGCCGCCGGCATGCTGGGCCAGCGCTTCCCCAAGCGCTATCTGCTGTCAGCCATCTACGGCCTGCGGGCGGTGGCCATCGTCATCTTCATCTCGGTACCGCTGACCCCGCTGAGCGTCTACGTCTTCGCGGCCGTCATCGGCTTCCTGTGGCTGTCCACCGTACCGCCGACCAATGCCGTCGTCGCGCAGATCTTCGGCGCACAGCACCTGTCCATGCTGGGCGGCTTCGTCTTCTTCAGCCACCAGATCGGCAGCTTCCTCGGCGTGTGGCTGGGCGGGCGGCTGTACGACGCGACGGGCAGCTACGACGTCGTCTGGTATCTCGCCATTGCGCTGGGCGTGATGGCCATGCTGGCCAATCTGCCGGTGCGCGAGACGCCCATCTCCCGCTCGGCCCAGCCCCAGCCAGCATGAAGCCGGGCCGCTGGATCCTGCCGGCCCTGGGCATCGCGGCCCTGGCGCTGACGACGCTGGCCTACCGGCATCCGGCGGTCATGATCCAGCTCAGCGAGCAGATCTGGGCCTGCTTCGGATGAGCAGCCCGCCCTCGGCCTGGCTGCAGCGATTCGCGCCTCGCCCTCCAGGCACCGCGCTGGACCTGGCCTGCGGCTCGGGACGCAACCTCGTCTGGCTGGCCCAGGCCGGCTGGCAGGTCACCGGCGTCGACCGTGACAGCACCGCCACGGCACCACTGCAAAGCCTTGCAAAGATCATCGATGCCGACATCGAGCACGGCCCCTGGCCGCTGGCCGGACGGGAGTTCGATCTCGTCGTCGTCTGCAACTACCTCTGGCGCCCGCTTTTGGATGCCGTCAAGGCCGCGGTCAGGCCAGGGGGCTGGCTGATCTGGGAAACCTTCGCCGAGGGCCAGCAGACCATCGGCCGCCCGTCGCGGCCCGACTTCCTTCTGCAGCGCGGCGAATTGCTGCGCGTCTGCAGCGACTGGCGCATCGTGGCTTACGAAGACCTGTTCGAAGATGGCGTCAACCCGCGCTTCGTGCAGCGCGTTGCGGCGATCCGGCCGCCCGGGTCACCATGACAGCAGCCTAAAATCATCAGACTCTCAAAGACATTCCCACCATGAAGCCCATCCTCGGCAGCATCGTCGCCCTCGTCACGCCCATGAACGAGGACGGCAGCATCGACTACCCCGCCCTGCGCCGCCTGATCGACTGGCATGTCGAGGAAGGCACGGCCTGCGTCGGCGTCGTCGGAACCACCGGCGAGTCGCCCACCGTCAGCATGGCAGAGAACCGCGAAATCATTCGCGTCGCGGTCGAGCATGCCAAGGGCCGTGTCCCCATCCTGGCCGGCACCGGCGCCAACTCCACGGCCGAGGCCATCGAGCTGAGCCGCTATGCCAAGGAAGTCGGCGCGGATTGCACGCTGTCCGTCGTGCCTTACTACAACAAGCCTTCCCAGGAAGGCATTTACCAGCACTTCAAGGCCATCGCGGAGGCCGTGGACATCCCCATGATGCTCTACAACGTGCCGGGCCGCACCGTTGCCGACATGGCGCCCGAGACCACGCTGCGCTGCGCCAGCCTGCCCGGCGTCTTCGGCGTGAAGGAGGCCACCGGCAACATCGAGCGCGCGGCCTTCCTCATCAAGCACGCGCCGGAAGGCTTCCACATCTACTCGGGCGACGACGGCACCGCCGTCGCGCTGATGCTGCTGGGCGGCCATGGCAATGTCAGCGTGACGGCCAACGTCGCGCCGCGCCAGATGGCCGAGCTGTGCCGCCTGGCCATCGAAGGCAATGCCATCGAGGCCCGCAAGATCCATCTGAAGCTGCTCGGCCTGCACAAGCAGCTGTTCTGCGAACCCAGCCCCGGGCCGGCCAAGTGGGCCCTGTCCCGCCTGGGCCGCTGTGGCGGTGCACTGCGCCTGCCCATCACCCCGATGACGGCGGCCGGACAGGCCAGCGTCGGCCAGGCGATGGTCGAGGCAGGTCTGCTCTAATGCGCGGCTGCGCCGGCAGGGTCCGGCGCCTTTGTTCCCCGGAGATTTCCAGCGTGATGTCTGTTTCCTCGCTTCGCCCCACGGCGACCCGCCTGGCCTGCACGGCCTTTGTCCTGTCGCTCGCCGGCTGCAGCACCATCGACGGCCTGTTCTCGACGGACAAGGTCGACTACAAGGCCGCCTCGCGCCAGACCCAGGGCCTGGACATCCCGCCCGACCTGACCCAGCTCGCCAAGGACAACCGCGCCCAGGTGCAGGGCGGCTCCATCACCGCTTCGGCCCTCTCCGCCGTCAAGCCGGCCAACTCCACGAACGCGCAGGCCCTGGTGGCTGGCAGCGTCGCCGCCAATGCTGCCGGTGACGTGCGCCTGGAGCGCAGCGGTACCGACCGCTGGCTGCACACCTCTGCCACGCCCGAGCAGCTGTGGCCGCAGATCCGCAACTTCTGGCAGGAGCGCGGCCTGGAGGTGATCAAGGAGCAACCCGAGATCGGCACCATGGAGACCAATTGGGGCGAGAACCGCGCCAAGCTGCCGCAGGACTTCATTCGCTCGACCGTCGGCAAGGTCTTCGACGGCCTGTACTCGACCGGCGAGCGCGACATGTACCGCACCCGCGTCGAACGCGGCACGACCGGCACCGACATCTTCATCAGCCACCGCGGCATGCAGGAGGTCTACACCTCGCAGGGCCGCGAGTCGACCGCCTGGCAGACCCGGCCCACCGACCCCTATCTCGAAGCCGAGATGTTGTCGCGCCTGATGCTCAAGCTCGGCGGCAAGGAAGACGCCGCCAAGACCATCGTGGCCGAAGCCGGCAAGCCTGCCCCGGCCACCACGCCCAGCACGCTCAAGGTTGGCGGCGAGACCCAGGCGCCCGTGCGCCGTGCGCTGTCCGAAGTGCCCGACAGCCTTGCCGTCAACGATGGCTTCGACCGCGCGTGGCGCCGCGTCGGCCTGTCGCTGGATCGCCACGGCTTCACCATCGAGGACCGGGACCGGGCGGCCGGCCTGTTCTACCTGCGCTATGCCGACCCCGAGCAGGCCGGCAAGGACGAGCCCAACTTCTTCCAGCGCCTCTTCGGCGCCAAGGCCGCGACGCCGGTGCGCTACCGCGTCTCCGTGAAGGCCGACGGCGTCAAGAGCACGGTGCGCATCCTGGACGACCGCGGCCAGGCCGTCGCGGACGACAACGCCAAGCGCATCCTCGGCCTGCTGATGGACGATCTGAAGTAAGCCAGCCTCCTGCACGGAAGTCGCCGCCGTGATGCGCTTTTGCAGCCTCGGCAGCGGCAGCGGCGGCAACTCGACCTTGGTCGAGGCCAGCCAGGGCATCACGAGCACGCGCCTGCTCGTCGATGCAGGCTTCAGCGTCCGGGAACTCGTCAAACGCCTCGCACGTGCGGGCTGCAAGCCGGAAGAGATCGACGCCGTCTTCATCACGCACGAGCACGGCGACCACATCGGTTGCGCCCTCGCCTTCGCGACACGCTACCGGCTACCCCTGATCACGAGCCGCGGCACCTGGCGTGCGGTCGGCAGCACCGACTTCGATCCGGCCTTGCTTCGGATTGCCAGGGATGGCGAGTCCATGCCTCTCGGAGACATGGCATTGCAGCCCTTTGCCGTGCCGCACGACGCGAATGAGCCGCTGCAGCTGACCCTCGGCGATGGGGCGCTGCGGCTGGGCATCGTCACCGACCTGGGCTGCGCACCGGACGGCGTCGCCGACGCCCTGGCGGGCTGCCAGGCCCTGCTGCTGGAATGCAACCACGACGAGCACCTGCTGCGCAGCGGGCCCTACCACCCAGCGCTGAAGAAGCGCATCCTTGGCAGCCACGGCCATCTGTCGAACGCCGCGGCCGGCGATCTGCTGGCGCGCTGCCGCCATCGCGGGCTGAATCACATCGCTGCCGCCCACCTCAGCGAGCACAACAACACGCCGGAACTGGCACGTGCGGCGCTGAGTCAGGCGGTCAACGCCCAGGACTCAGATATTCGCGTCGTTCACCCGGTGCTAGGTCTGGACTGGGTGACGCTGGGTTGATTCGGCCCGCTCGGGGCGGATGCGCAAAGTTTTGTAATCAAAGACGCCGCCGGCGGCAAAACGTCGCAAAAAAGAAAAAAGCCGCCGCTGCTTGCGCAGCGACGGCTTTTTCCGTGGGGACGAAGCGATTACTTCGAAGCGGCCGAGGCGGCGGCGTCAACGACGGCCGAAGCGGCGGTGTCCACGGCGCTGGCAGCAGCCGAAGCGGCGTCAACAACGGCCGAAGCGGCAGCGGCGACGGGAGCCGGGGCCTCAACCTTGGGTTCTTCCTTCTTGCTGCAAGCGGTCAGAGCAGCAGCAGCCAGCAGGGAAGCCAACAGGATCGACTTATTCATTACTTGTCCTCAAACGTTTAAACGACGGTGCACACCATAACTTTGGGGTCGTGCGCCAGTGCTTTTGCACACCGACTGCCGACCCCGACAGAACAAGACGTGGAAAACCTCGAGCGCTTCCCTCGCCTAGCCAACAATTATAGGGCTTGTGTAACTCAAACGATCACAACCCCAAAGTCGTCGGCGCAAAAGCTTCGCTGGAGCGTTGTGCCACGGCATCAAACCATTCCAGGCCACGCAGCCGCTGGGCGGCGTCCCCGCGGATCTCGCCCCGCCATAGATGACGGTCGAAGAGGCGCAGCGTCTTCGACGATTCCGACCCGACGGCCAGCAGCAAGCTTTCAGGCGCGGCCTCCAGCCGAAGTTCGGGCTCGACGGCACGCGCCGTCACGCAGTGCGCGAAATCGCGCCGCCAGCGCACGAAGCGCGGATGGCGGCGCACGATGTCGTCGTACTGCAAGGCCAGCAGATGCAGCTGGCGCCCGGGCCGCGCCCAGGCCGCCAGTGCGTCGAGGGCCTGAGCGTCCGACAGCGGCCAGTCGACGAAGCTGGCATCCCAAGCATGCAGTTCACGGCACCCCTGCTCGGCCGCCCAGGCCAGGGTCTCGACGAGCAGGCGCTGGAATTCAGCGCGGCCGGCAAAGTTCTGCGCATTCATGAGACCAGCGGCTGCACCCAGCCATCCTCCGTCCATTGATCGAGCAGTTCGCGCGCATCGGGCGACAACCGGGCCACTTCGGCAGCACTCAACCGGCGCTGGTCCGCGAGGCGGCGCATCAGTACCGCGTCGCGCCCACCGGCGCGAAAGCTTTCCCCGTTCAGGAACACATGCGCCGCGTCGTAGAGCATGCGACTGCGCCGGTCCAGCGCCACGCCCAGCTCGGCCGGCAGCGGTTCACCAGGTTCGAACCAGACCTGGGCTTTCGGCTCGGTCAGCGCCTCGCCCAGAGCCCGCTCAAGCGCCTGGGGGCGCTGCACGGCGGCCTCCACGGCGCGTCGGGCAAAGTCCAGCAGCGCGGCAGGTACACGGGCAGGCTCGGTCGAGGCTTCTTGGCGCGGGTCGGCGTAAAGCTTGCCAGCACCATCGATATCGTCAAGGAAGCGCGGCAGCAGCTCGGCAGCCAGGCCCTCGGCCGTAGACGCACGAAAGCCCACCGAGCCCGTCACACAACCCATGCCGACGGCGATGCCGTCATGCGCCCAGCCGGGCGGCAGATAGAGCATGTCGCCTGGCTCGAGGATGAAGTCCTGCTCGGGCTTGAAGTTGGCAATGATCTTCAGCGGTACATCGTCGCGCAGCACGGCGTCGCGCTGGGCCCCGATGCGCCAGCGGCGTTGGCCGGCGAGCTGGATCAGGAAGACGTCGTAGGAATCGAAATGCGGGCCGACGCCGCCACCGTCGCTGGCCACCGATAGCATCAGGTCGTCCAGCCGCGCATCGGGCACGAAGCGGAACAGGTCCATCAGCGCCCGCGCCTCGGCCAGATGCTGATCCAGCCCCTGTACGAGCAGCGTCCAGCCGGGCTTGCTCATCGCCGGCAAGCGTGCGATGGGGCCATGCTTGAGCTTCCAGTCGCCATCGAAGGCGGTGACGAGGCGCGACTCAACATCGTCGCGCGCGGCCAGCGCGGCCAGCTCCTTCAGCGAAGCCGGCGGCGTCGCGTCGGCAAAGGCCTGGCGCACCAGCAGCGGTTTCTTCTGCCAGTGCTTGCGCATGAACTGCGCCGGGCTCAACCCGGCGAGCATGGGGGTGGGGAGATCGATCTGCATGCGGCCATTGTGCCGAGGCTGTGTGGGAAAATTGATTCCATGCAAGTGACCCGCCCCTGTGTCGTCTCCCTGCGCTGGAGACTCGACGATGCCCAAGGCCAGCTCATTGACGAGCTGGCCGAACCCATGGAATTCCTGGTCGGCGGCGACGACCTGTTCGCCAAGGTCGAGTCGGCGCTTGAAGGCCAGGAGGCCGGCTTCGAGACCGACCTCGCGCTGCAGCCCGAGGAGGCCTTTGGCGACTACGACTCAGGCCTCGTCTGCTTCGAGGCCCGCAGCCTGTTCCCGAGCGATGTGGAGCCCGGCATGCAGTTCGAGGGTCTGCCCGAAGGTGCCGTCACCGAGGGCATGCCCGAGGCGGTCTACACCGTCACCGAGGTCTACCCGGAGCATGTGGTGCTGGACGGCAACCACCCGCTGGCCGGCATCGGCCTGCGCATGCACCTGACGCTGCTGGACGTGCGTGCAGCCACCGAGGAGGAAGCCCAGGCCGGCTCGGTCGGCGAGCCCATCTTCATGGTGCAGACCGGCGCGCCGCCGGACGAGCCGATCCACTGAAACGAAAGGCGCCTCACGGCGCCTTTTCTCTATGCCTTGCCGGTAGAGCCGAAGCCGCCGGCACCGCGCGCCGACGCATCGAAGCTGTCCACGCGGCGGAACTGTGCCTGCACGACGGGCACGATGACGAGCTGGGCGATGCGCTCGAAGGGTTGAATGGTGAACTCGGCCTGGCCGCGGTTCCAGCAGCTGACCATGAGCTGGCCCTGGTAGTCGCTGTCGATCAGGCCGACGAGATTGCCCAGCACGATGCCATGTTTGTGGCCCAGACCGGAGCGCGGCAGGATGATGGCCGCCAGGCCCGGGTCGGCAATGTGGATGGCCAGGCCCGTGGGGATCAGCGTCGTCTGGCCGGGAGCCAGGGTGATGGCCGCATCCAGGCAGGCGCGCAGGTCGAGGCCGGCGCTGCCGGGCGTGGCGTAGGCGGGGATCTGCTCGGCCATGCGGGCGTCGAGCACTTGCAAGTCAATCGCGTGCATCAGAGTCTTCTGGAAAGTTCTTGGATCAGCTCGCGTGCGAGGCTGAGCTTGCCGGCCCGGGGCAGCTCGCGCTGGCCCTGCTCGTCGATGAGTAGCAGCGCGTTGTCGTCGCGGCCAAAGGTGGCCGGGCCGAGGTTGGCGACGATGAGCGGGATGCCCTTGCGGCGGCGCTTGGCGTCTGCGTGCTCGGCCAGTTTCTCGCTCTCGGCGGCGAAGCCCACGCAGTAAGGCGGCTTGGGCAGCCTTGCCACGGCGGCCAGGATGTCGGGGTTCTCGGCCATGGCGATGGTCGGTGCAGTGGCCCCGCCTTCCGCCTTCTTGAGCTTGTGCTCGTGAGTCTGCGCTGGGCGCCAGTCGGCGACGGCCGCCGTGGCGATGAAGGCATGGTGATTAGCGGCCTGCGGCAGCACGGCATCGAACATCTGCTGAGCCGACTGCACATTGATGCGCTGCACACCGCGCGGCGTCGCGAGATGCACAGGACCCGCTACCAAAGTCACGTCGGCACCGGCCTCGGCCGCCGCACGGGCGATGGCGAAGCCCATCTTGCCGCTGCTGTGGTTGGTGATGCCTCGCACCGGGTCGATGGCCTCAAAGGTGGGGCCGGCGGTGATCAAGAGCTTCTTGCCGCGCAGACTCTTCGGTGCGAGAAAGGCCTCGACGTCGTCGAAGATCTCCTGCGGCTCCAGCATGCGGCCATCGCCGATCTCGCCACAGGCCTGGTCTCCGTTGGCCGGGCCGATGAACGTGGCGCCGTCGGCCTTGATCTGGGCCACATTGCGCTGCGTGGCCGGGTGGGCCCACATCTCGCGGTTCATGGCCGGCACGACCAGCAGCGGGCATTCATGGATGCGACGCGCCAACGCGGTCAGGCTGACGAGCTCGTCCGCCCTGCCCTGGGCCAGCGCGGCGATGGCGTCGGCGCTGGCCGGCGCCACCAGCATCACATCGGCCTCGCGGCTGAGGTTGATGTGGGCCATGTTGTTGTCGGGCCGCGCGTCCCACTGGCTGGTGTAGACCGGCCGGCCGGACAGGGCCTGCATGGTGACGGCGGTGATGAAGGCTTCAGCGGCCTCGGTCATCATGACCTGCACGGTCGCGCCGCCCTTCACGAACAGGCGCGTCAGCTCGGCGATCTTGTAGCCGGCGATGCCGCCGGTCATCGCAAGCAGGATGTGTTTGCCTTGCAGTGGTGATGTCATCAACGCTTCCTGAACACCAGATCCCACACACCATGTCCGAGCTTGATGCCACGGTTCTCGAACTTGGTCAGGGGCCGGTAGGCGGGCTTGTCAGCATAGCCGGCCGCAGTGTTCAGGAGATGGCCTTCAGCCGACAGCACTTCAAGCATCTGCTCGGCATAGGGCTGCCAGTCGGTGGCGCAGTGCAGGTAGCCGCCGGGCGCGATGTGCTGCACGAGCTGGGCGACGAACTCGGGCTGGATCAGGCGACGCTTGTTGTGGCGCTTCTTGTGCCACGGGTCGGGGAAGAAGATGTGCACGCCGGCGAGCAACTCGGGGCCAATCATGTCGCGCAGCACTTCGACCGCGTCGTGCTGCACGATGCGGATGTTGCCGATCTGCTTCTCGTCGATGAGCTTGAGCAGCGCGCCGACGCCGGGCTCGTGCACCTCGCAGCCGATAAAATCGTGGTCGGGCAGCTTCTGGGCGATCTCGGCGGTGGCGCCGCCCATGCCGAAGCCGATCTCCAGCACCAGTGGGGCCTTGCGACCGAACACCTGCCCGGCGTCGATGCGCTCGGGCTTGTAGGGCAGCACGAACCTGGGGCCCAGTTCAGCCAGCGCCTTGATCTGGCCCGTGCCCATGCGGCCGGCGCGCGTGACGAAGCTCTTGATCGCCCGTCGTGGCAGATCCTGCGGCGGGTCTTGTGGTGGGTTGTTGTTCTGTCCGTCCATCACCCGATTGTCGCCATGACGAGCGGCGTGGCGGCCACGTCGGCGTCGCCCAGCGTGCAGGCTGCAAGGTACGACGCGATCGCGCGATCGGCAGCGGCTTCGTCGGCGGCGTGGATCCAGGCCATCGGCTCGCCAGCGGCGATGCGTGTGCCGATGGGCTTTACTTCCGAGAAGCCGACGCGCATGTCGATGGCATCGCCGGCCTTGCGACGGCCCCCGCCCAGTTCGACGATGGCCACGCCCAGGTCGCGGGTCGCCATCGTCGTGATGACCCCAGCGCGCGGCGCGGCCACAGGCTTTACGACCGGTGCGGCCGTGAGGTAGGCCTGCGGGCGCTCCATCAGGTCGGCCGGGCCACCCAGGGCCACAACCATCTTGGCGAATTTCTCGGCAGCAGCGCCGGAATCCAGTGCGGCCTGCAGCTTCACGCGGGCAGCGGCCGTGTCGGCGGCGAGGTTGCCCAGCACCAGCATCTCGGCGCACAGCGCCAGCGTGACCTCGTGCAGGCGCGGCTCGCGGCGCTCGCCCTTCAGGTAGCGGATGGTCTCGATGACTTCCAGCGAATTGCCGACATCGGTGCCCAGGATCTGGTTCATGTCGGTGATCAGCGCGCGCGTCTTCAGGCCCGCGCCACCGGCGACGGCGACGATGCTCTCCGCCAGTTCCTTCGCGAACTCGGGCGTGGACGCGAACGCGCCGTTGCCGCATTTGATGTCCATGGCCAGGCCTTCGAGGCCGGCAGCCAGCTTCTTTGACAGGATGCTGGCGGTGATCAGCGGCACGCTCTCGACGGTCGCCGTCACGTCGCGCGTCGCGTAGAAACGCTTGTCCGCGGGGGCGAGGTCAGCGGTCTGGCCGATGATGGCGCAGCCCAGCGTGCGGACGATCTGGTCGAACCTGGCCGGGTCGGGCGTCGTCGTGTAGTGGGGAATGGCCTCGAGCTTGTCGACCGTGCCGCCGGTGTGGCCCAGGCCGCGGCCGGCAATCATCGGCACATAGCCGCCGCAGGCCGCCACCATGGGCGCCAGCATCAGGCTGACCTTGTCGCCCACGCCGCCGCTGCTGTGCTTGTCCAGCACCGGGCCGGGCATGTCGGGCCAGCGCATGACGCGGCCGGAGTTCATCATCGCGCGCGTCAGCAGCACGGCTTCGTCACGACCCATGCCGCGCAGGAACACGGCCATGCCGAGGGCAGCCACCTGGCCCTCGCTCCAGGAGTTGTCGACGAGGCCGCGGACGAAGTGGTTGATCTGCGCTTCGTTGAGCGCCTGGCCGTCACGCTTGGCGCGAATGATTTCTTGGGCAAGCATGGTCAGTACGCGGCCGTCGTGGCCGTTGATTGGGCGCCGGTGAGCACGGCTTCGATGTCGGTCAGCAGGCCGCTGGCACCGAAGCGCAAGCGCTGCGGGTTCAGCGCGGCGGCGCCGAGGGCGGCTTCGGTCTGGGCGATGTAGCCGGCGGCGTCCGCCACCGAACGCACGCCGCCGGAGGCCTTGAAACCGGCCGCAGACAGGCCGCTGGCGGCGATCTCCTTCAGCATCGTCGCCGCCGCTTCGGGTGTGGCGCCGGTCCTGGTCTTGCCGGTGCTGGTCTTCACGAAGTCGGCGCCAGCCGCCAGGGCCATGCGCGTGGCCTGGGCGATGCGCTCCGGCGTGGCCAGTTCGCCGGACTCGATGATGACCTTGAGCGTCAGTGGGCGCGATGCGAAGCGGACTTCGGACAGGAACTCGGCAACCTCGGTGGACTGTCCGGCGGCCAAGGCACGGTACGGCAGCACGACGTCCACTTCGTCGCCACCGGCCTGCGCGATCTCGGCGACATCGGCCAGCGCGCGCTGCAGGTTCAGCGAGCCCTCGGGGAAATTGGCGACGGCGGCCACCTTGATTGAGTCCGGCAGGGCCGCCCGCGCCTGGGCGACGAAGCGCGGCCAGACGCAGACGGCGGCGACGTCGCCATGGGCCGTGCGGGCACGGCGGCACAGCGCGTCGATGTCGGCCGGCGTGTCGTTGTCGTTCAGGCTGGTGAGGTCCAGGCAGGCCAGCGCGGTGCGGGCGGCAGCCTTCGGGTCGGCGTTCACAGCGCCACGTCCTTGAGGCTGGCCACCAGCGCCGCCAGGAAACCGGCGGCGCGCTCGCCCGAGGCCTGGGCCTGCTTGAGCGTCAGATCGTGCGTCAGCGCCTCGGCGGAGAGGCCGGCGGCCATGTTGGTCATCAGCGCGATGCCCATCACCTTGAGGCCGGCGTGGCGGGCCAGGATAGTCTCGGGCACGGTGCTCATGCCGACGGCATCGGCGCCCCAGGCGGCGAACATGCGGATCTCGGCGGCCGTCTCGAACTGCGGGCCCAGGGCCCAGCAGTAGACGCCCTCGCCCAGCATCAAGTTCTCGCGCTTTGCCAGGGCCAGAGCGTGCCTGCGCAGGTCGGCGTCGTAGGCGTTGACCATGTCGACGAAGCGATGGCTGCCCTGTTCGCCCACGAGCGGGCTGCGCTGAGGCGCGTTGATGTGGTCGGCAATCAGCATCAGGCTCCCGGGGGGCATGTGGCCGCGCAGAGAGCCCGAGGCATTGGTCTGCACCACCAGCTTCACGCCCCAGCGCTTGAGCGTACGCAGCGCGCCGGCCATGCCGGTGCAGTCGCCACTCTCGTAGGTGTGAGCGCGGCCCCGCAGAAAGATGACGCGCTGCTCGCCGATCTTGCCGACGACGATCTCGTTGACATGGCCCTCGACCTTGGGCTGCGGGAAGGCCGGCAGCTCGGTGTAGGGCAGGTTCCTGGCGTCCTGCACATGGCTGACGGCGCCGGCCCAGCCGGAGCCGAGCACCACGGCGACTTCGGGCGCGTTGCCGAACAGGGATTGCAGCTTCTCGACGCTCGCGGTGATCGCGGGGTCGAGCTTTTGGTTGTCGATCATGGGGAAACCTCAGGTCTTCAGGTGATCCGGTCCGAAGCTGCAAGGCAGCAGTTCGGCCAGGGTCCAGCGCTGGCGGATGCCGCCAGGATCGCCGGCGATGATGACAAGCTCTTCGGGCACGGAGAACTCCCGCAGCTTCTGGCGGCAACCGCCGCACGGTGTGATGATGTCCGGGCCGGGGCCGGTCACCAGCGCCACCTTCGCCTGCCTGCCGCCGGCCATGATCATGGCCGTCAGCGCCGAGGGCTCGGCGCACCAGCCCTGCGGGTAGGAGGCGTTCTCCATATTGGCGCCGATGTGGATGCGGCCCTGCTCGTCAAGGATGGCCACGCCGACCCGGTACTTGGAGTACGGCGAATGCGAGAACTCGCGCGCGCGCAGGGACTCGGCAAGCAGGCGGTCCAGCAGGTCTTGGCTCAGTTCCATCTCAGCGCTCCTTCACGTACGGTCGGCCCAGCGCCTTCGGGGCGATGGCTGAGCCTATGAAGCCAGCGAGCAGGACGACCGTCAAGACATAGGGCAGCGCCTGGATCAGTTGCACCGGCACTTCGCCAATGCCCGGTAGCTGCACACCCTGCATGCGGATGGCCACGGCATCCAGGAAGCCGAACAGCAGGCAGGCGCCCATGGTGGGCAGCGGCTTCCACTTGCCGAAGATCATGGCGGCCAGCGCGATGAAACCGCGGCCGGCCGTCATGTTGGGAGAGAAGGAGGCGTTCTGTGCCAGCGTCAGATACGAACCTGCCAGGCCGCACAGCACGCCGTTCATCAGCAGCGCCTGGTAGCGCAGGCCCTGCACCGACATGCCGGCGGCTTCAACCATCGCCGGGTTCTCGCCGACCGCACGCAGGCGCAGGCCCGGGCGGGTGCGCTCCAGGAAGAACCAGACCGTCGCCACCATCAGGAAGGCGACGTAAACCAGCACGTTGTGGCTGAGGAACCCATGGCCGAAGACCGAGGCGAACCAGTGGCCCGGCTGCGGCTCGGCAAAGCCCTTGGCGATGGCCGTCAGGCGCACGTCGGGATCGATGGGCGGTGTCTGGCCCCCCTGCTGGAACCAGGCGATGCCCAGCACCACAGTCAGGCCCGCGGCGACCATGTTCAGCGCGACGCCGGAGACGACCTGATCGCCACGGTTGGTCACGCAGGCGAACCCGTGCAGCAGCGAAGCCGCGCAGGCGACGGCGATGGCCGCCATCACGCCATAGGCTGTGGAATGGGTGACCGAAGCGGCCGCCGCGGCCGCAAACGCAGCGAACAGCATCTTGCCTTCCAGGCCCAGGTCGACCACGCCGGCGCGCTCGGACAGCACGCCGGCCATTGCGCACAGCAGCAGCGGCGCGGACACGCGCAGCGTGGACGCCAGCACCGAGGCGATCAGGACTTCATCCATCAGCGGCCTCCCTTCACCATGCCGTAGACGCGGGCGAACAGTGGCACGCTGACCGTGGCCATGGCACCCGAGAACAGCACGATCAGGCCCTGGGCCGTCACGACCATCTCGCGGCTGAAGCCCTGCAGCTCGAACGACACCTCGACGCCGCCCTGGTAGAGCACGCCGAACAGCAGCGACGCCAGCACGATGCCGAAGGGGTGGTTGCGGCCCATCAGCGACACGGCGATGCCGGTAAAGCCGGCGCCGGCGACGAAGTCCAGCGTCAGCTTGCCCTGCACGCCAGAGATCTCGTTGATCCCCACCATGCCGGCCAGGGCGCCGGAGATGGCCATCGCCAGCAACACCTGGGCGCGCGGGCGGATCCCCGCGTAGTGCGCGGCACGCGGCGCACTGCCGACAGCGCGCACCGCGTAGCCGGCGGCGCTCTTCCACAGGAACCAGGCGACGAAGAAGCAGGCCGCCAACGCGATGACGAGGCTGAGGTTCAGCGGCGATGAGGGCAGCTCCACACCGAAGGCCGCGGCGATCTGGTGCAGCGCCGGCATGCGGGCGCCGTCGGCAAACTCGGCGGACTCCACCGCCATGCTGCCGGCCGGGCGCAGCCAGTTGACCAGCAGATAGCTGTTCAGGCTCGCGGACAGGAAGTTGAACATGATCGTCGTGATGACGATGTGGCTGCCGCGCCAGGCCTGCAGATAGGCCGGCAGCGCCGCCCACAGCATGCCGAAGCCCGCGGCCGCCAGCACCAGCAGCGGCAGCATGACGACGGCCGGCAGCTTGGCGCCCAGCCACAGCGCGACCAGGGCCACACCCAGGCCGCCCAGCGTCGCCTGCCCTTCCCCGCCGATGTTGAACAGGCCGGCATGGATGGCCACGGCAACCGCCAGGCCGGTGAAGATGAAGCTCGTCGCGTAGTAAAGCGAATAGCCCAGGCCGCGCACGCTGCCCAGGGCCCCGTTGAGCAGCACGGTCAGCGCCTGCCAGGGGCTGTGGCCAATGACCATGACGACGAGGCCGGCGACGACCAGCGCGATGGCGAGGTTCCACAGCGGCAGCAGGCCGATGTCGATCCAGCGGGGGAGTTGCACAGGTTGGCTCATGCGGCCGCTCGTTCTTCTTGTGCGGCCATCAGCAGGCCGAGACGCTTCTCGTCGCAGTCCTCGATGGCGAGTTCACCGGTGATGCGGCCGCAGTTCATGACGACGACGCGGTCGGCCAGGGCCAGGATCTCGTCCAGCTCGCTGCTGACCAGCAGCACCGCGCAGCCGGCATCGCGCAGCGCGCGCAACTGGCCGTGGATGAATTCGATGGCGCCGATGTCGACACCGCGGGTGGGCTGGCCCACCAGCAGCACGGTCGGCTGCTCGCCGATCTCGCGCGCCAGGATGAGCTTTTGCTGGTTGCCGCCCGAGAACTTGGACGAGCCCAGGTTCTCGTCGCGCGGACGCACGTCGAAGCGCTCCTGCATCTGCCGGGTCGCGTCGCGCATCGCGGCGTGGTTCATCGAAGCGCCCTTGCGGTACTTCGGCAGGCCCTGGTAGCCCAGCACGGCCGATTCCCAGGCCGGGAAGCTCATGACCAGGCCCACGGCATGCCGGTCCTCCGGCACGTGGGCCAGGCGCAGCGGGCGGGCCTGGGCGGTGTCCAGCCACGCTTGCGGCGTGAAGGACTGGCCGCCCAGCGCCATGCGGCCGCCCTCGGGCGCACGCAGGCCGCTGAGCACTTCAAGCAGTTCGCTCTGGCCATTGCCCGACACGCCGGCCACGCCGACGATCTCGCCGGCCTTCAACGTCAGGCTGACGTCCTTCAGCGCCGGCACGCCGTTGGCGTGCTTCAGGCTCAGGCCCGAAGCCTGCAGCCGCACCTCGCCGGCATGCACTTCCAGCCCCTCGGGCCGGCCCAGCGTGACCTTGCGGCCGACCATGGACTCGGCGAGCGACTCCTCGCTCCAGGACTCGATGCCCCGCGTCTCGACCACCTGGCCCGCTCGCATCACCGTGACCGCGCTGCACAGGCTCATGACCTCGCGCAGCTTGTGCGTGATGAGGATCAGCGTCGTGCCGCGTTCCTTCAGCTTGCGCAGCGTGACGAAGAGCTGGTCGGTCTCCTGCGGCGTCAGCACGGCCGTCGGCTCGTCAAGGATCAGGATCCTTGCGCCTCGGTACAGCGCCTTCAGAATTTCCAGCCGCTGCAATTCGCCCACGGGCAGGTCGGCGACGACGGCATCGAGCTGCACGTGCAGGCCGGTCTCGGCCATCAGCGCTTCAAGCTTCGCCCTGACCTTGGCCTTGGAGGCGGCGAGGAAGAAGCCACCCTCGGCGCCCAGCATGATGTTCTCCAGGCAGGTCAGCGTGTCGACCAGCATGAAATGCTGATGGACCATGCCGATGCCCAAGGCAATGGCCTGCTGGGAGTTGGCGATGTGGACTTGCTGTCCGTTGACCTCGATGCTTCCCGAATCGGCGTGGTAGTAGCCGTACAGGATGGCCATCAGCGTGCTCTTGCCCGCGCCGTTCTCGCCGACGAGGCCATGCACGCTGCCCGCCGCGACGTCGAACGACACCTCGCGGTTGGCCTGAACTGCGCCGAAGCGCTTGGAGACGCCCAGAAGGCGGACGGCCGCGGCCATACCGCTCAGTATTTGCAGGCGTTGTCGGCCATGTAGTCGGCCACCTTCACCTTGCCGGCGATGATGTCGGCCTTCACGGCGTCGACCTTGGTCTTCAGCGCCGGCGTCAGCAGCTTGGCGTTGTGCTCGTCGGCGGCGTAGTCCACACCGCCTTCCTTCAGGCCCAACACCTGCACGCCGGGCTTCCAGCCCTTGAGCACGTTGTAGACGGCCACGTCCACCCGCTTGACCATGGAGGTCAGCATGGTGCCAGGCTGGATGTGGTTCTGGTTGCTGTCCACGCCGATGGCAAGCTTGCCGGCGTCCTTGGCGGCCTGATAGACGCCCACACCCGTGCCGCCGGCGGCGGCGAAGACGACATCGGAGCCCTTGGCGAACTGGCTCTTGGCCAGCTCACCGCCGCGGGTGGGGTCGTTCCAGGCGGTGGACGTGGTGCCCGTCATGTTCGAGAACACCTCGATCTTGGGCAGGGTCGCCTTGGCGCCCTGCTCGTAGCCGCACTGGAACTTGCGGATCAGCGGGATATCCATGCCGCCGACGAAGCCGACCTTGCCGGTCTTGCTGACCAGGGCGGCCATGGCGCCGACGAGGTAGCTGCCCTCATGCTCCTTGAAGAGCGTGGACTGCACGTTGGGCAGGTCGACCTTGGCGTCGATGATGGCGAACTGGGTCTTGGGGAAGTCCTTGGCGACCTGCTGCAGGGCCGAGGCCTGGGCGAAGCCGATGCTGATGATTGGACTGGCGCCCCGCTCGGCCATGCGGCGGATGGCCTGCACGCGCTGGGTGTCGTTGCTGATCTCGAATTCGAGATAGGTCTTGCCGGTCTCCTTCTTCCACTGCTCGGCGCCCTGGTAGCCGGCCTGGTTGAAGGATTTGTCGAACTTGCCGCCCATGTCAAAGATCACCGCGGGCTGCTGGGCCTGGGCCATGGCCGAGGCGACCACCAGGGTCAAGGCGGCAAGGCGGGGCAGAGAAGACTTCATGGGATTGGCGTGGGCAAGGCGAAAGGGGCGCATTGTAGAAAACATCCCTCAAGTTTTACTGGGTAGGAAAATACTGATTCACCCGGGCCTGGCATGGCGCAGCTTGCGGTGCGATGCGCGGGCGTGGGGCAGCCAGCCGAGTGTCGCCCAACGCCGCCACATCAAGAGGCCTCGAATCCACTCATCCGCCGCATAGGCAATCCACACGCCGACCAGCCCCCAGCCCAGGTAAACGCCCAGGAACCAGCTGCCCCCGGCCAGCACCAGGGCCATGGAGGCGGCGCCGGCCAGCACCGGATAGCGCGCATCGCCCGTGGCCCGCAAGGCGTTGATGACGACCAGATTGAAGGTGCGCCCCGGCTCCACCAGCACCGTCCACCACAGCAGCGTGCAACCCATGGCGATGATCTCCGGGTCGGACGTGAACCGGGCCAGCAGCCAGGGCCCGGCCAGGGCGAAGCTGCCCGCCACGAAGAAGGCGACGACGATGCCGAGGCCCAGCGACTTGCGCACCAGCTTGTGGGCCGCGTGCAACTCGCCGGCGCCGATCATGTGGCCGACCAGGATCTCCACCGCGAAGCCGACGGCCAGGCCGAACATCAAGATCACGTGCAGGAACTGCATCGTGTAGGCATGGGTGGCCAGGGCATGGGCGCCGAGCTGGGCCACGGCCGCCAGGCTGGTCATGAAGGCGGCCCGCCAGGCGATGTTCTCGGCCGCACCCGGGATGCCGATGTGCAGCACAGTGCCCAGCGGCGCGCGCACCAGCCGCCACCAGTCGGCCCAGCGAAGAGACAGGTCCAGCCGGCCCCGCCACAGCACGATGTGCATGGCCAGACCCATGCCGCGCCCCAGGATGCAGGCCAGCGCGTAGCCCGGCAGGCCCAGGTGGGGCATGGTCAGCAGAGCCACCGCCAGCGTGACGACCTGGATGACGACGACGACGAACAGCGCCTCGCGGCTGCGCAGGTGGGCGCGCATGACGCTGGACATGTTGGCGTTCCAGGCGTCCAGCAACAGGGCGGGAGCCAGGGCCTGCAGCAGCGTGCGGGCCAGCGGCGCCACCTCGGCCGGCGTGTTGACCAGGCTCAGCATCGGCCCCGCCGCCAGCAGCGCCGCCGCGGCGCCGGCCAGCCCCAGCCAAGTGCTGGCGCCGACGACGGCGCGGGCCACCGCGTCGGCTTGATCGCGCCGGCCGGCGCCCAGGGCCTGGGTCACGGCCACGCTGACACCCGCACCGATGACGCGGAACAGCACGAACAGGGCCGCAAAGACCTGGTTGGCGATGCCGAAGGCCGCGCCGCTGTTGTCGGACAGCCGGGCGGCCAGCGCCGTGCCGATCACGCCGATGCCGATGCCCAGCAGCAGTTCCAGCAGCAGGGGCCAGGTGAGCGGAAAGAGACGCGGGCGAGCAGACCGGGCCGTCATGGCCGAGTCCTGAAGACGGGATTCACACAAGTCACGACAAGCTCGCCAGAATGGCCCGGAATCCTAAAGGAGTAACCATGCCGAAACCCGCCGCCCACGCTTTTGCCGGCACACGTGCCAGCTTCAAGACCGCTTCCGGCAAGTCCGGGCAGTATTTCTCGCTGCCCGAGTTGGCCAAGGCCTACCCCAACGTGGCGCGCATGCCGGTGTCCATGCGCATCGTGCTGGAGAGCGTGCTGCGCAACTGCGACGGGCAGAAAGTGACGAAGGAGCACGTCGAGCAACTGGCCAACTGGCAGCCCAAGGCCGCCCGCGTGGACGAGATCCCCTTCGTCGTCGCCCGCGTCGTGCTGCAGGACTTCACGGGCGTGCCCCTGCTGGCCGACCTCGCTGCCATGCGCAATGTGGCAGCCAGCATGGGCAAGAACCCCAAGGCCATCGAGCCGCTGGTGCCGGTCGACCTCGTCGTCGACCACTCGGTCATGATCGACCACTACGGCACGAAGAAGTCGCTGGACCTGAACATGAAGCTGGAGTTCGAGCGCAACCGCGAGCGCTATGAATTCATGAAGTGGGGCATGCAGGCCTTCGACACCTTCGGCGTCGTGCCACCGGGCTTCGGCATCGTGCACCAGGTCAACCTCGAATACCTGGCGCGCGGTGTGCACAAGAGCAGGGACAAGGTCTACTACCCCGACAGCCTGGTCGGAACCGACAGCCACACCACCATGATCAACGGCATCGGCGTCGTCGGCTGGGGCGTGGGTGGCATCGAGGCCGAGGCCGGCATGCTGGGCCAGCCGGTCTATTTTCTGACCCCGGACGTCGTCGGCTTCGAGCTCACCGGCCAGCTGCGCGAGGGCGTCACCGCCACCGACCTGGTGCTGACCGTCACCGAGATCCTGCGCAGGCACAAGGTCGTCGGCAAGTTCGTCGAGTTCTTCGGCGAAGGAACAGCCAGCCTGGCCCTGCCCGACCGCGCGACGATTGCCAACATGGCGCCCGAGTACGGCGCAACGATGGGCTTCTTCCCGGTGGACGACAAGACCGTCGACTACTTCAAGGGCACCGGCCGCAGCAAGCGCGAGATCGAGGCCTTCGAGGCCTACTGGAAGGCGCAGCAGATGTTCGGCGTACCCAAGGCCGGCGACATCGACTACACCTCGGTCGTCACGCTGGACCTCGGCACCGTCACGCCCAGCCTGGCCGGCCCGAAGCGCCCGCAGGATCGCATCGAGATCACGCACCTGTCGACCCAGTTCGGCGAGCTCTTCAGCAAGCCCGTGGCCGAGAACGGCTTCAACCAGCCGGCGGACAAGCTGGCCCGGACCTTCAAGACCGACTCCGGCCTGGAGATCAGGAACGGCGACGTGCTGATCGCCGCCATCACCTCCTGCACCAACACCAGCAACCCCGGCGTGCTGCTGGCCGCCGGCCTGCTGGCCAAGAAGGCGGTCGAGGCGGGGCTCAGCGTCCAGCCCCACATCAAGACCTCCCTCGCCCCGGGTTCGCGCATCGTCACCGAATACCTGGAGAAGGCAGGCCTGCTGCCCTACCTGGAGAAACTCGGCTTCAACGTCGCCGCCTATGGCTGCACGACCTGCATCGGCAACGCTGGCGACCTGACGCCGGAGCTGAACAAGCTCATCCAGGACAACGACCTCATCTGCGCGGCGGTGCTGTCGGGCAACCGCAACTTCGAGGCCCGTATCCACCCCAACCTGAAGGCCAACTTCCTGGCCAGTCCGCCGCTGGTCGTCGCCTACGCCATCGCCGGCAACGTGACGCGCGACCTGATGACTCAGCCCGTGGGCATCGGCAAGAAGGGCAAGCCGGTCTACCTGGGCGACATCTGGCCCGGCAGCGACGAGGTCTACAAGCTGATGAAGTACGCGATGGACGCGAAGGCCTTCAAGGCCAATTACGACAAGGTCGCCAGGAAGCCCGGCAAGCTCTGGGACGCCATCAAGGGCGTCAAGGGCCAGGTCTACAACTGGCCCAAGAGCACCTACATCGCCCAGCCGCCCTTCTTCGAGGGTTTCACCATGGTGCCCAAGGCGCTGGAGGCCGGCGTCAAGGGGGCCAAGATCATGGCGCTGTTCGGCGACTCCATCACTACTGACCACATCAGCCCCGCCGGCTCATTCAAGGAGACCACGCCGGCCGGCAAGTTCCTCACCGAGAACGGCGTGCTCAAGGCCGACTTCAACTCCTACGGCGCCCGCCGCGGCAACCACGACGTGATGATGCGCGGCACCTTCGCCAACGTGCGCGTGAAGAACCTGATGCTGCCGGCCCGCCCTGACGGCTCGCGCGAGGAAGGCGGCTACACGTTGAAGGACGGCCAGCAGACCACGATCTACGACGCCGCGATGGCCTACATCAAGGAAGGCACGCCGACCGTCATCTTTGCCGGCGAGGAATACGGCACCGGCTCCAGCCGCGACTGGGCTGCCAAGGGCACCCAGCTGCTGGGCATCAAGGCCGTCGTGGCCAAGAGCTTCGAGCGCATCCATCGCAGCAACCTCATCGGCATGGGGGTGCTGCCGCTGCAGTTCAAGCCCGGCACGAGCTGGGAGTCGCTGGGCCTGAGCGGCGCCGAAACCATCGACATCACGCTGGCCGACGACATCAGGCCGCAGGGCGACGCGACGATGCGCATCACCCGCCCGGACGGCAGCACCCGGACCGTCGTGCTGACGCTGCGCATCGACACGGCCATCGAAGTGGACTACTACCGGCACGGCGGCATCCTGCCGTTCGTGCTGCGCCAACTGCTCGCGGCCTGAACCCTCTCGCCCTTGAATGCCGGCCCGGCCCCCCCCCGGGCCGGCCTGCTTTCACGCCCCCAATGCAACGCCTTCCCGGCCTCGACCTCCTGCGCAGCATCGCCATCGTCTGGGTGATGTTCTTCCACACTTTCCTCATCGGCGGCCTGGGGCCGGACTGGACCTGGCTGACACGCTTCGGCTGGGCCGGCGTGGACATCTTCTTCGTGCTCAGCGGCTTTCTGATCGGCTCGCAGCTGCTGCGCAAGCTGCAGCGTGGCGACGGCCTGCAACTGGGCGACTTCTACTGGCGCCGGGCCTGGCGGATTCTTCCCGCCTTCGCCGTCGTGCTGGCCGCCTACGTCGCCTTTCCGGCGCTGCGTGAAGAGCCCAACCTGGAAGCCTGGTGGCAGTTCGCCACCTTCACGCTAAACCTCCTCATCGACTACACCCACAACCAGGCTTTCTCGCACGCCTGGTCGCTGTGCGTGGAGGAGCATTTCTATCTGTTCTTCCCTCTGCTGGCCTGGGGGTTCACGCGCCGTCCCTCGGTGGCCCGCTTCACCGGCCTGTGCGCGATCCTCGTGCTGGGTGGCATCGCGCTGCGAGCCGGCGTCTGGCTGCACGACAACGCCCACCAGCCGCCGCGCAACTGGTTCATCGAGGACATCTACTACCCGACCTGGATGCGCCTGGACGGACTGCTGATGGGCGTCATGCTGGCGACGCTGCACGTCTACCGGCCGCAGCTTTGGGCAAGGCTGCAGGCGCGCTCGACGCCGCTGATGCTGGCGGGCCTCGCCGCAGCCGCGCTCGCCTTCACGCTGTTCAGCAACCGCACCGGCCTTGCCGCCAACGCCATCGGCTGGCCGCTGCTGTCCTTCGGTTTCGGCCTGCTCGTGCTGGCCGCCACGTCGACCCGAGGCTGGCTCGGCCGCCGCGCGCTGCCGGGTGCCGGCTGGCTGGCCGCCGCGTCGTACAGCCTGTACCTGAGCCACAAGATCGCGATGCACGCCGTCCACGCCTGGATCGCCCCGGCCCTGCCATGGCAGGGGCCGGCGCTGTTCCCGGTCTACGCGGCCGTCATCCTGGCCGTGGGCGCCGCCCTGCACTACCTGGTGGAGAAGCCGGGGCTCAGGCTGCGCGAGCGCCTGTCGCCGCGCCCGACCAGCCCTGATCTCGTTGCCGCCCGCTGACGATGACCACCAGACCCGGCTCCGAACTCCACCTGCGCGACCTCGCGCGGCTTCGCCGCGTACGCGACCGCATCGACCGCGAGTACGACCGGATCAGCGACCTCGGCGCCGGCGCCAGCCACGAAGGCGGCCGCGTCGTCTTCGAGGGCACGCCGGCCGGGCTGGTCAAGGCGCGCTCGACGCTGACCGGCCAGCACCTGGCCGCCTACGTCAAGCCTGCACGGGCACGCTGATCTCGAACCAGAACCGGCTGCCCTGGGCCAGCCGGCTCTCCAGTCGGATCTCGCCGCCCATCATGCGCACCAGCTGCCGGCTGATGGCCAGGCCCAGGCCCGTGCCGCCCACGCGCTGCTCGGCGCTGCCGGCCTGCTCGAAGGGCTCGAACAGGCGAACGGCCTGGTCGTCGGCGATGCCGACGCCGGTGTCCTGCACCTCGAAGCGCAGCAGCACATGGCCCGGTTCGGCCTCGGCCGGCGTCGAGGCCTGCACCCGCAGCGTCACGCCGCCGACATGGGTGAACTTCACCGCATTGCCCAGCAGGTTCAGCAGGATCTGGTTGAGCCGCTTCTCATCGGCCTGCACGACGGCCGGCAACTGCGGATCGAGTTCGAGCTTGAGCGCGATCTGCTTGTCCTCGGCCATCACGCGCACGATGTCGATGACGGCCTGCAGCCGCGCCACCAGCTCCAGCGGTGCGATGCGCAGCTCGGCCTTGCCGGCCTCGATGCGCGACAGATCCAGGATGTCAACGATCAGCGTCAGCAGGTGCTGACCGCTGCTGTGGATGATGTCCAGGCCGTTGCGCTGCTTGGGGCTGAGCCCGTTGTCCATCTTCAGGATCTGCGCATAGCCCATGACGGCGTTCAGCGGCGTGCGCAGCTCGTGGCTCATGCGCGCCAGGAACTGGCTCTTGGCCTGGCTGGCGATCTCGGCGCGCTCCTTGGCATCGCTGAGCTCCAGCGTGCGTTCCTGCACCAGGTCTTCCAGGTGGTCGCGGTGCGCACCGAGCTCGGCCTCGCGCTCCTGCAGCGCGGCAATCATGCGGTTGAAGCTGTCTGCGATGAGCGCGATGTCGCGCGGCCCGCCCACTGGCGCACGGGCGTCGCTCTCGCCGCGCTCGACGCGCTCCATCGCGTCGGACAGCGCCGCCAGCGGCCGCGTCAGGCGCAGTGCCAGATAGCGCACTGCGACGAGAAACAGCAGCGAGAACAGCAGGGCCACGCCGAAGTTCGCGGCGAAGAGCGAGGTCTGGGTACGGTGCAGCGTGGCCTTGCTCTGGATGACGTGCACATGCCCCAGCAACTGGGCCGGCCGCAGCGTCACGTCGAAGGGCGACGGCTCGGGACGGGTCCAGACCGGCGCGGAGAACGACCAGCTGTCCTCGGTCTCCTCGTCCAGCCAGGCCTCGCTGGCAGCCATGGCAGGCGGTACGGCCGTCGCGGGCCGCCGCCCCGCCTCGGGCCCCAGCGCGAGCAGCAGATGGCCGCGCGTGTCGCGGATCTCGATGGCCATGACGTCCGGGAAAGCCAGCGACGCGCGCACCGCCTCCTCGGCGTTGTCGGCGGCGGCGTAGAGCAGCGCCAGCGAGCTGTTGGACGCGAGGTTGGTCGCCACGCGACCACCCTGCTCCATGAGCATGGCCCGCACCTGGCGCCCGCCCTGCCAGGCGTTGACCGCGGCCATCATCAGGGCCAGGCACAGCGCGCCCAGCGCGACGCCGATGCTCAACTGGCGGCGGAACGACGCCTCGCGGAGGTAGCGCGCGTACACCTTGAACGGCCAGGGTCCGCGCAGAATCGCAGGGCTCGCGCCCTCATCCAGCGGCAGGCTGGTGGCTTGGCGACTGAGGGGTGTGCGATTCGGCAATCTGGGTCCTCAGCTGTTGGGGTAGACCAGGTCGAATCCGGCCTGCGCGGTGGCGACGTCCATCCCCAGGTGCGCAGCCGTGCGGATGTTGATGGCGGCCCGGGTATCGCGCAACGGCGTCACGCCGGCGGCCAACGCCCGCGGGTTGCCCAGCAGGCGCAGTGCCGAGGCGGCCAGGCTGCGCCCGAGCTCGGCGTTGTCCGGGTAGAGCGAGAACAGCGCGCCGCGCTTCACGTGGGCGAGGTGGCTGGAGAACACGGCGATGGAACGATTCCACCCGTCCTTCAGCACCAGGGACAGCACGACGTTGTCGTCCACCGTGGTGGGGTCCTGCGGCAACCAGACGGCGTCGCGCGCCGGGTCGGCCGAGGCCAGCAGCTGGGAGTACAGGCGCAGCGCGCCGGCCTGGTCGGTGGCCTCCTGGGCCAGCAGCTCCAGGCTCTCGGCACGGGCGGCCTCGCGGGCCAGCCGCACCAGCCAGCCGTTGAGGCGGGGGTCGTACACCAGATGCACGCGCCGCGAACCGGGCATCAGCCGCTTCAGCCGCGACAGCAGCAGCACCGGGTCGGGCGCCAGCGTGTGCACGGGGAAGGCGCGCGACTCGGACTCCTGCACCGACACCACACACCCCACCAGCACGGCCATCTCGCCCGCCAAGGCCGCCGCGATGCGCATGCCGCCGCGCCCCAGGCCGATCAGCACTTTCACGTCACGCCGGCGCAGGTCTTCGGCAATCTCTGCAGGTGAGGCATTGCTGGCCAGGGCCAGGCTGACGACGCTCCCCTTCAATCGTTCCTCGATGCCCTCGACGATGGCGGCGAAAATCTGCTTGAACGGCTCGCCGAGGTCGGGATAGACGACCGCCACGCCGCGGCCCGGGTCGGCCGCCATCGCCTCGCCGCCGGCCAGGGCAGCCATGCCACCCAGGGCCTGTCGCAGCAGCGCGCGGCGCGTGGCGTCGGAGGAGCAGCCGGGGGTGATCAAGTGGAGGGTTGGAGCTTTGCAACGCCAGGCGCGAAGTGGCGCATTATGCAGATCGCCCTTGACGCCGACCCCCACGTCCAGGGGCGTGCGGACGATGTTCACCAACTCGCCACACTCCCCGCCGGCAAACCCTCCGCGGCCCTGCGCTGACAGCACAATACGCGCCCATCACCCTCCACCTCGGGGACGCAGCACATGAGATCTTTGTTCGGCATGGCGATTCTGGGAGGCGCCTGGCTGGCGGCGATGCAACCGGCCGCCTTCGCTCAGCCGCCGAGTGAAGAGGACGAGCTGGCCCAGGTCTACGGCGACAAGAACACGGTCTCCATTGCCACCGGCGCCCCCCAGGCGCTGCGCCGCGCGCCGGCCGTGGCCACGGTCATCACGGCCCAGGACATCGCGGCCATGGGCGCGACGGGCATCGACGAGGTGCTGGAGAGCGTGCCGGGCATCCACGTGAGCCGCAGCAACAACACCTACGCGCCGCTCTACCTGATCCGGGGCATCCACAGCGAGTTCAACGCGCAGACGCTGATGCTGCTCAACGGCGTGCCGCTGACCACCCTCTTCGTCGGCAACCGCGGCCTGGGCTGGGGCGACATGCCGGTAGAGAACATCGCCCGCATCGAAATCATCCGCGGGCCGGGCTCGGCGCTCTACGGCGCCGACGCGTTCTCGGGCGTCATCAACGTCATCACCAAGACAGCGGCCGACGTGGGCGGCACCGACCTCGGCGCCCGCGCCGGATCGTTCAACAGCCGCGACGGCTGGCTGCAATACGGCGGCAAGCTGGGTAGCTACGACGTGGCCGCCTACCTGCGCCTGGGACAGACCGACGGCCAGCACGAGACCGTCACCGCCGACCAGCAGACCCTGCTGGACGGCGTCTTCAGCACCAAGGCCAGCCTGGCGCCGGGGCATATGAACGTGGGCTTCAAGGCGCTCGATGCCAACGCCGACGTGAGCCGCGACAGGCTGCGCCTGCGCGGCAGCTACAAGCTGCGCGACGATCTGCAGACCGGCGCCGGCGTCGCCGGCGCGCTGGACCCGGTCGGCCGCTACCGGATCGAGCGGATCACCTCGGACTTTTCCTGGTCGGACATCGAGCTCGGCAACGACTGGCGGGGCACGCTGTCGGCCAGCTATCTGCACTACAAGCAGACCTTCAATGTGCCGCTGCAGCTGTTCCCGCCGGGCGCCTTCGGCGGCTCTTTCCCCAAGGGCATGCTGGGCGCTCCCAATACCTGGGAGCGGCAGATCCGGTTGGCGGCGGTGGCGTCCTACGGCGGCTTCAAGGGCCACAACCTGCGCCTCGGTGCCGGGCACGACGACCTCGACATGTACCGCACCCAGGAGTTCAAGAACTTCACCATCATCGCCAGCGGCCCGGCCACCGGCCTGCCCGTGCCGCTGCCCAGCGGCCAGGTCGAGGAGTTCCCGGCCTCAGGCTCCTTCGCCGAGCCGCACCGGCGCACGGTCAGCTACGTGTACGTGCAGGACGAATGGAGCGTGGCCAAGGACTGGACGCTGACCGCCGGCCTGCGCCATGACCGCTACTCCGACTTCGGCACCACCACCAACCCGCGCGCCGCGCTGGTGTGGGACGCCAACCTGGACCTGACGGTCAAGCTGCTGTACGGGCGCGCCTTTCGCGCGCCGGCCTTCACGGAGCAGTACAGCATCAACAACCCCGTCATCCGGGGCAACGCCGCGCTCAAGCCCGAGACCATCAGCACCTTCGAGGCCGCCTTCTCCTGGCAGGCCCGCCCGGACGCCCAGGTCAACCTGAGCCTGTTCCGCTACGACATGAAGGACATCATCCGCACCACCGATACCGGCGGAGGCACGGCGCAGTTCAACAACGTCGGCGCCCAGCACGGCACGGGCGCCGAGCTCGAAGCGCAATGGGACGCGACGCGCAAGCTGCGCCTGAGCGGCAATATCGGCCTGCAGCGCTCCATCGAGGACTTGACGGGCACCGACGCGGGCTACGCGCCGCGCCAGCACCTGAATGCCCGCGCGGACTGGAGCATCGCCAACGGCTGGCTGCTCAGCGGCCAGGTCAACCATGTGGCCGAACGCAAGCGCTCGGCCGGCGATGCGCGCGCCCCCATCCCCGACTACACCACCACCGACCTGACGCTGCGCACCGCCAGGAGCCGCGGCAACTGGGACTTCGCGGTGTCGGTGCGCAACCTCTTCAACGCCGACGCGCGCGAGCCCAGCATGGCGCCCGGCGCGGGTCTGCCCAACGACATCCCGCTGGCGCGGCGCTCACTCTACGTGCAGCTCGCCTGCCACCTGTGATGCCTCGAACCGCACCGGCAGGCTGCTGAAGCCGTACAGCACGAAGGACGACAACGGCCGGGCCGCCCTGCCCTCGTCCAGCCGCAGCCCCTCGAAGCGGCGCAGCAGCGTGCCGATGGCCACGCGCGCCTCCAGCCGGCCCAGGCCGGCGCCCAGGCAGTAGTGGATGCCGTGGCCAAAGCTCAGGTGGCGGTTGGCCGTGCGTGTGATGTCGAAACGGTCAGCATGCGCAAAGGCCGACTCGTCGCGGTTGCCCGAGGCATTGAACGTCATCACCTGCTGGCCGGCCTGGATGAGCTGTCCGCCCAGCACCACGTCGCGCGTGGCGCGGCGCGCGAAGAACATGAAGGGCGTGTTGAAGCGCAGCGCCTCCTCGATGGCAGAGGGTAGTAGCGCCGGGTCGGCGCACAGCCGGGCCAGCGCCTCGGGGTGGGCGAGCAGCAGCTGCAACGTGTTGCCGATGAGATTGGTCGTCGTCTCGAAGCCGGCGATGAGCAGCAGCCGGCAGGTGCTGGCCACCTCATTCAGTGTGAGCCGCTCGCCGTCGACCTCGGCCGCCAGCAGGCCGCTGACGAGATCGTTGGCCGGCCGGTCGCGGCGCGCGGCGATGAGATCGGCCAGGTAGGCGTCCAGCTCGTCCACTGCCTGCACCAGCTCGGGCGAGGGCACCTGGCCCATCAGCTCCATCTCGGCCGCGCGGATGGCCGGGATGGACCATTGCTTGAACCGATCATGGTCGGCGGCCGGCAGGCCCAGCAGCTCGGCGATGACGGTGACGGGCAGCGCAAAGGCCAGGTCGGTGACCAGGTCCATGCGACCGCTGTCCGCCACGCGGTCCAGCAGCGCGTCGGTGATGGCCTGGACGCTAGGCTCCAGCTCGGCAATGACCTTGCTCGTGAACGCCCGCGCCACCAGGCGGCGGAACTGCGTGTGCCGCGGCGGGTCCATGAAGACCATCATCTTGCCGTCCGACAAGTCCGACGAGAAGGTCTTGGCATCGCCCAGCACAGTCTGGATGTCGTGGTAGCCGTAGACCTCCCAGACGCCGAGGGCGGCGTTGAAATGCACCGGCGTCGTGGCGCGCATGTGGGCGTAGTGGGCGTAGGGATCGATGGGCGTGCTCATGGCTTGGCGGGTTGGGGCCAGCGGCGCGGTGCCGGGCCTTCGTAGTGGATGTGGGCGCAGGACAGCGGGAAGGTTGCTCCCGGCGCCCGCTCGGCGGCTTCGATGAAGCAGGGCGACATGCCGGCCATGAAGACCGGCACCTGGAAGTGGTGCATCTCGGTGGGCGAGAAGCCGAGGTCGGCGCAGAGGGCGGACATCAGCGCCGCGTAGTTCATGCGCAGCTTGGGGTTGCGCGCCACCAGCAGCTGCTCGACGTCGAGCGCGATGCGCAGATGCGGCCCGCCGTCGAGCTGCAGCTCACGTGCGATGCGCAGCACCCAGGGCAGGCGCTCGTCGATGCTGGCGATGGGGCGGCCATAGCCGTAGATGCGGCCTTGGGCAAGCTCCGCGTCCACGAAGCCGCTCAGCGCCCCGCCCTGCTCCTCATGGGCGCGGGCGCGGATGAAGAAGTCGATGCTGCTGACGTAAGGGTGGCCGCCGTAGATGGTGGCTTCGGACATGGCCAGCGCCGCCGCGATGCCCAGCCCCGGCGTGCTGCGCGCCGAACCCGCCAGCGCCGCGGTACGGTTGTTCCAGATTCGGGCATCGGGGTAGCTGGTGCAGACCCACAGGGCATGCAGCAGCCGGACCTGGGCGTCGCAATGATGGCGGCCGGTGATGCCCAGCACGTACAGCGCCATCCAGTCCAGATGTCGCAGCTCGGCGTGCAGATCCTGGCCACGGAAGACGGTGCGTGTGCCGACGAAGGCCTGCCCGATGCGGGTCGCCATGCGGTCGGCGCCGCTCACGAGTGCTGCCGGGCCCTTCATGCCGCGGCTCCCGGATCGTTCTGCAGGTCCAGCGCAAAGAACGGGAATCCCTTGTGGCCCCGCTCGCGCTGCTCCAGCGCATGGGCCGCGGCGCCGGGCAGGCGCAGCAGCAGGTGCAGCAGCTCGCCCTGGTCGGGCGAGAAGCCCAGGTCAACAAGCGCGGCCGCGGCCACGCCGGTCATCGCCAGCCCGCGGCCGGCAGCCAGCTCCAGCTGGAGGCGGCTCTGGCTCAGCCAGGGCAGACAGGGACCGGTGCTGAGCGGGGCGAGCACCTGCAGCGTGCGCTGCACGATGCCGCAGCTCTGCACGGCGTGCGCGTCAAAGCCGGGGGCATGCTCGACCTGCGGCCAGATGCCCGCAGGCTCGGTGGCAGGCGCGGCCAGCGCGCGCTCCCAGGCCGCGGGGCTGCGGCCGCAGTCGACGAACAGCTGCATCGCCGCCCAGACCTCGCGCGCACCACCGGCCTTGCCGGCGCCGACCGACAGCGCAGCGATCAGGGCCGCGGCCGAGGTCGAGCCACCCACGCCGGCGCACATCGCCGCATGCACCGCCGCGTCGCGCGGACCGGGGTTAGCCAGGGCCACGGCCAACGTGTCGAGCAGCCGCGCCTGGCCGGCCGACGGTGCCTCGCCGCGCAGCAGCAGAAAGAGCATGTCCATCCAGCTCGCCTGGCCCAGCATGTCGCCGTAAACGTCATAGCCGTGACAGAGCGCGCTGCGCGTGGCAAAGCCGTTGTCGGGTTCTGCCTCCTCGTGCCAGATGCGCGTGCGGACCTGCTCGCGCGGTGCTGCCAGCGTCATCGCGCCGTCCCCAGCGTCTTCATGCGCAGGTTCATCGGCGGCACTTCCTCGCCGTCGATGCGCACGTCCAGCAGCGTCGGGCCGCGGCGCGACAGCAGGGCCTCGAAGTCCAGCGCGTCGAGGTCCTGAGGGTGGCGCACCACGACGCCCGGGATGCCCATGGCCTGGGCCATGGCTGCAAAGTCCACCTTGGGCAGCTGGAAGCCGATGGGCTCGGCCCCCGCCAGGCGCTGGCCGTGCTTGACCATGCCCAGGGCGCCATCGTTCAGCACCACATAGAGCACCGGCAGGCCCAGCTCGGCCGCCACGGTGATCTCCTGCCCGTTCATCAGGTAGCTGCCGTCGCCGGTCAGGCACACGACCGGGCAGCGGCGGTTGGCCATGGCGATGCCGACAGCCGAGCCGATGGCCCAGCCCATGGGCGCGAAGTCCATGGTCACGCGCAGCCAGCTGGAGCTGCGAGTGCGGCGCTCCTTGCCCGCAGGCAGGTAGGCGCCGCCTGGCATGCGGCCGCCGCGCTGGTCGTGCGGCGCGAGGTAGTGCACGGCCCAGGCCGCGCTGTTGCCGGCATCGGCAACGAAACGCGTCTGTGGCGGGCAGCGCTCACCCAGCGTGGCCACAAGCTGCTGCGGCTTCACCGGGGCGCTGTCGTTGCGCAGGGCCTGCGGGCTATCGACCATGGCCTCATAGGCCTGGCGCGCCACCTGCGGGTGCATGAAGGGCAGCAGCATCGCCTCCTGACCACCATTCGCCGGGGCCAGCAGCGCGATCAGCTGCTCGCAGACCGACCTGATGTGGCCGCGAACGTGCAGCCGCGCCGTCGGCGAGCGCATGAGGTTCTCGTCGCTGTCGTCCACGTGGACCAGGCGGCTGTTCAGAAGGGCCGTGGACCAGCCGCCGCTGTTGAACTCACCGAAGCCCGTGCCCAGCGCGATGACGAGGTCCGGCTCGCTCTGCAGCAGCTCGGCCGCGCTGGCATGGCCGCCGAAGCCGAACACGCCGCGAAAGCGCGGGTGGCGCGGGTTGACGAAGCCCTTGCCGTCGGGCGTCGTGATGAAGTGGCCGTCGGTGCGCTGCACCAGCTGCATCAGGTCGCTGGCGGCCTCGCCGCAGCCGTCGCCGATCAGCCAGACCGGCTGGCGCGCCGAGAACAACAGCCGCGCGAGCTGGCGCACGGCGGGCAGGTCGACGAGGGCTGGCGCACGGCGGAGCAGGCCGGCGAAATCGGGCAGCTCCAGGTCCTCGGGCAGAGGCTGGCGCAGGATGTCGACCGGGATGGACAGATGGCTCGGGCCGCTCGGCGCGCGCTGGGCCTGCATCAGCGCGTTGAACAGTTTGGTGGGAAGCTGCTCGGCGTGCGAGACCAACGAGTTGTAGCGCGTGCAGGGGCGGAACATCGCCATCGTGTTGATGCCCGTGCAGCTCGACTCCTGCAGTGCGCCCTTACCGAAGTTCCTGATCGGCGGCTGGCCGGTGATGACCAGCAGGGGCACGTTGTTGTCGTAGGCACAGGCCACGCCCGTGATCAGGTTGGTGGCGCCCGGCCCCGAGGTGGCGATGCAAACGCCGAGCCGGCCAGTCTCGCGGGCATAGCCATCGGCCATGTAGGCCGCGCCCTGCTCGTTGCGGGCCACGACGGCCTGCGGGCCGCCACGGCGGGCGCTGCGGGCCAGCGCGTTGTAAAGCGGCTCGATGGCGCCGCCAGGCACGCCGAAAACGTACTCCACGCCGAGGGCAGCCAGCGCGTCGACCAGCAGGTCGGCGGCATCTCGCACGGCAGGTTCACGCGACGAGCCGGACGCCCCGGTATAGAAAGGGGCAAGAGCAGTATTCGATTCCACGTTGCAGGCAGTCGAGAGACACCATGCAACGGCGCAGCAACGCGCCGACAGGGCGCGATGCGGCGGTGGGCAGCACGGCATCGGGATGAGAACGAATCCACCGGAGCGGATTCCCGACGGGCCGGGACTTCATGTCCGGTCGGCCCAACTCCCCCTGCGTGCTCACTGGGGCTTGAGAGCCCCGCGTCATCTTGTGTCAGCGCACTGAAACGTTTGCACGCCGCGCTTGGGCCGCAACTGTATCCATTTGAAACATTCGCGCATCCCCGCAAATGCGGGCAGGGGTCAGGGCTTGACCTTGGCGCCCGTCAGCTGCGCGACGGCGGCGAGCGTCGTCTGCGCCGCGTTCAGGCCGAGCAGAAAATCCTTGTCCGAGTAGCTGGTGTACAGGTCGGTGGGCTGGTGCCAGTGCGGGTTCCAGCCCGCGCCTATCTGCATGCCGCGCTCGTTCTCGCGTACCGAAATCGCAGGCACCATGTCCATGAAGGGAGTCGAGTCGGTATTGGTCATGCGGTTTCCCACGGCTGCCGGGTAGTCGGTCGCGTACTTCTCGTTGGCCGCACGCAGAGCCCAGGCGAGCCTGGCCGCGCCGTCGGCGAACCTCGAGCTCACCTGGAACTCGATGTTGACGTCGGCCTCGGCGCGCTGTTCCCTGGGCGCGGTGTAGACGGGCTGGCCACGAGCATCCAGGACCGGCTTGCCCGCAGCGTCGAGCTTGGGCTCCGGCATGCCGTGGTCGAACAGCAGCATGTCGTGCTGGATCATGCCCAGCCACTTCGGCTCCGGGTACTGGCCCGAGCCCTTGGGCGACTCGATACCCTGCAGGTCCTTGCGCTGAGCCACGTAGGCGTAGGCACCGTTCAGGCCCGTCTCCTCGTTGTTCCAGAGGATGAAGCGGATGGAGCGCTCCGTCGTCACCCCCGGCGCACTGAGGATGCGCGCAAGCTCCATCACCAGCGCCGTGCCGGACCCGTCGTCGTTGGCCGCCTCGCCGAAGCCGATGCCGTCCATGTGGGCCGAGACGATGTACATCTCGTCCGGCCGCGTGGCGCCGACCTTGGTGCAGTAGACGCTCTCGCGCGCCGAGGTGCCCAGTGGCGTCTGCTCGGCGTTGAGAGCGCGCAGCCGCTCGTCCGGCTGGACCATGGGATCGGTGTTGACGCCGATGGGCGCGCGCCTGCCGAACAGGGTGCCGCCACCCTGCGCCGCCGGGCCGGCGGCGCGCAGCGGCTGCAGTTGCACGGGGCCGCGCTTCGCGGGCTCCGTGAAGTCGTAGCGCAGGCGCTCGGTGTTCGTGCAGCCATAGCTCTTGAGCTGAGCCTCGATCCAGTCCAGCGCCGCACGGTTGCGCCCCGTGCCCTGGCGGCGGTCGCCGAACTGCGTCAGGCCCTTGATGGTGGCCTTGTACTTCTCCAGTTCCAACTGGTTGACGAGCGCGGCGACGGGGTCGGCGGCGTCCTGCGCGAGCGCGGGGCCCGCGACGGCGGCCAGCACCAGGGCGACGATGGAGGTCTTGAGGGCCATGGGAAGCGGTGGGAGTTGGAGCTGCCACATCCTAGCGAGGGCCGCCGCTCAACGCGCCACGCGGCGGCCGCGCAGAATGTCACGCCCGCCCTCGGGCGCGATTCCTATCATTGACCCCGGCCATGTCCTACCGAATCACCTGGGAACCCGACGGCGTCTACCGGCGCTATTTCGGCGATGTCAGCATCGCCCAGCGTCGCGCGTCCTTCGAGGCCATCGCCGGAGACCACCGCTTCGACCGCATCCGCTATGCGCTCACCGACTTCCTCGACGTCGATGCATACGAGGTGACACCCGAGGCCACAGCCGAGATCGCGGCCCTGCACATCGGCCCGCTTTTCACCAACCCGCAGCTGCTGATCGTCGCCGTGACGGATCGGCCCGACATCCTGGCTTCGATTGACGAGTTCCGCCGCCACGGCTTCGTGTCGACGCCGTACCACGTCTTTGCCACGCTGGCCGAAGCCCGCGCCTGGATCGCCGCGCAACTCGTCTGAGCCCGGCCTGGACTCAGTTCAGGCCGGCCTTGTCCAACCCGAACATCTTGTCCTTGGTGCCCGGCGGGTTGCGGAAGGCGACGTTGAGACGGTTCCAGCCATTGATGGCCGCGATACGCCAGGTCAGTTCCGACAGCCCGGCCTCTGAAAACTGCTCGAGCACCTCGGCATAGACGGCATCGGAAACGCCTTCAGGGGCCATGTGCGTCAGCACCTCGGTCCAGGCCAGCGCAGCCCGCTCGCGCGGGGTGAAGAGCTGCGACTCGCGCCAGATGGCAACATGGTGCAGGCGCAATTCGCGCTCGCCGTGAATGCGGGCCTGCTTGACATGCATGTCCAGGCAGAACGCGCAGCCGTTGAGCTGGGAGGCTCGGATGTCCACCAGCAGGGCCAAGCCTTCGTCCATCTTGAAGGCCATGCTGAAGTCGAGAAATTTCTTGAAGAGATCGGCCGACAGGCGGCTGTAGTCGAGGCGGGCTTGCGAGCTCATGGCTTGTCCTTGAAGGGAGCGGGCCGGCGTGATTGCCGGCCACACCCTCAGGACGGATCAGCGTCGCCACTTGTGACACGTGCCTCGATCCCAGCCAGCTTCTCGGGGTTGCGCTGGATGTAGATCGCCCCCACGCGGCCCGGCTCGGTGCCCGGTGCCAGCGCCAGCGTCTGCACCAGCCGGCCGCCGGCCAGTTCGTCGACGATGAGCAGGCCCGGCAGGCCGTTGACGACGGCCGGCAGCAGGCGCCAGCCGCGGCTGGCGGGCATCTGCGCAAAGCCGATGAAGGCGCGCGCGATGACTGCGCCGCCCCGTAGCGGGCGCGGCACGGCGCTGACCTTGCCGCCGCCGTCGGCCATCAGCACGGCGTCCTCGGCCAGCAGTTGCGCGAGTGCCGACACGTCCTGGCTGCGCACGGCCTGCATGAAGGCTTCGACGAGGCGCTGGCCCTCCTCCTTCGCTACCTCGCGGCGCGCGTAGTCGGCCTTGACGTTCTTGCGTGCGCGGCTGATGAGCTGGCGGCACGCCACCTCGCTGCGATCAAGGTGCCGCGCAATCTCCTCGTAGCCGAGGTCGAACACGTCGTGCAGCAGGAAAGCGGCGCGCTCCAGCGGCGACAGCCGCTCCAGCGCCAGCATGAAGGCGATGGACACGTCCTGGGCGAACTCGGCCTGCTGGCCGGGGTCGGGCGCCCAGCCGAACAAGGCCTCGTCCTCCAGCAGCGGCTCAGGCAGCCACACGCCCACGTAGCGCTCTCGCTGCACGGCCGCCGATCGCAGCCGGTCCAGGCAGAGGTTGGTCACCAGCCGCGACAGGAAGGCGCCTTGCTGATCGATGCCCGTCTCGTCAACCTCGGCCCAGCGCAGCCAGGCCTCCTGCACGATGTCCTCGGCCTCGGCACGCGAGCCGAGCATGCGGTAGGCCAGCGCCCGCAGCCGGCGGGCGTGGTCCTGGTCGAAGCGCAGGGCGCGGGCCGTGGGTGAGGTATCCAGGGGTTCTTGCATGGCCGGAGTTTGCTGTCCCATCCCTCCCAGACGAAACAGCAGCCCCGTTTGTGACAGGGCTACGGGGACGTCAAGCGGCCTGACGCCACGACGCCGCCGCTGGCCAGCGCATCAGGGCCAGGCCCAGCAGGCCGGCCAGCGCGTAGCCCAGCACGCTGCCGGCCTGTGCCTGCCCCGCCAGCCCGAGCAGGTCCAGCGCCGCCACGCCCGTCTTCTGCAGATCGACGTAGAGGCCGAACAGGAACAGCGCAAGAAAGGTGCGCGAGCCGCGCGTCAGCCGGCCCAGCAGCGTCGCCGCCACGCTGAGGAAAAGCAGCCCGGCCACGCAGGCCAGCGCCTGCACGGGCGCCCCGCCCGACTCGCGCCACAACGCCGGCAGCGCGAGCAGCAACCCGAGGCCGAAGGCCGCCAGCGCCTGGCGCCAGCCGCGCTCCAGCGCTCCGCCGGGCGCGGCGCTGGCCAGGGTCAGCGTGCCGCTCTGCAGATCGCGCGAGCTCACGTCCGCCACCGCCAGGCCCCAGGCGCACAGCGTCGCGGCCAGCACACCGGGCAGCAGCGCCATCGGCACCACCGCACAGGCCACCATGCCGGCCAGCATCGCCAGCGCCAGCAGCGGCTGGCTGAGCAGCACCAGGCTCACGTCCGCCAGCCAGCGCCCCGGCAGGCCCGGCAATCCTGCCGCGGCGCGCAGCAGCAAACCCAGTGAGCAGGTGACGGGCCACACCAGCGGGCGAAGCAGCCAGTGCAGCAGGACCACCAGGCGCCCGCGGCCGGCAGGGTTACGCAGCTTCACGCTTTCCGGCGAATAGCGGTGAAAGAGCCGCATGGCGGGCAGCAGCGGCAGCAGGGCCAGGGCCATCGCGCCCAGGCGCAGCGCGACCAGCTCCGTGCTCCACAGGCCCGCGGGCATGTGCAGCAAGGGCAGCGTGGCATCGAAGGGACTGCCGCCGACACTGATGTGGCTGACGTCCATCAACCGGCTCACGCCCACCAGCAGCGGCGACACGCCGTTGATGTCGAACACCTGCCAGCCCGTCAGCCGCACGGCGCCCTGCCCCAGCGTGGCCGGGATGAAGGCGAACTGCACCATCCACAGCACCCAGTAGACCGCGTCGCCGCGCTTGCCCATCAGCGGTGCCCAGGCGTCGGCCAGGACGGCCAGGCTGGCGCACAGCATCAGGCCGGGCGCCAGCCCGAGGACCAGCATCTGCAGATACGGCAGCGGCTGCAGCGCCCCTTCGCCGCGCACCAGCTGCAGCACCCAGACCGTCAGCATGACGACCGTGCCGAGCGAGAACAAGAAGCCGAAGGCCCCCAGCCAGCGTGCGCCGAGCAGCTGGGCATTGCTGACCGGCGTGGCGGCCAGCACGCCGGCGGTGCCGCAGCGCAGGTCCTCCTGCGTGCGTCCGCGTGCCAGATAAAAACCCGCCAGCCCGAACAGCAGCGAGGCGATCAGGCTGGTCGCAAAGGCCAGGGCCTGGCTCTCGTAAGCCACGCGCTGCTTGTTCACGACCATCATCGCGGCGCCGCTCCGCGGGTCCAGCACCATCAGCCAGCTCACGGCCACGACGGCCAGCAGGATGACGAGACTGCTGACGCGACGGCTGCGCAGCCGCCATTCATTGAGCACCAGGGCTCGGTAGAGGCTGCCGTTCATGCCGCCTCCCGCGCATCGGCATAGCGCTCCGCCATCAGAGCCTCTTCCAGGCTGGCGCTTGCCGGCTCGGCCTCGGCGAACGGCCGCGACGGATGTGCCATGCGCACCTGCACACGGCCTCCCTGCGGCTGGGCCTGCAGCACCTGCACATGGCCCTTCAGGGCTTCGTAGTCGGCCGGCGCCAGCCGCGCCGTCCAGACCTTGCCCGCGGCGCGCGCCAGCACGGCATCGGGCGTCTCATAGGCCACGAGGCGGCCCCGGCGCAGGATGGCCAGCCGGGTGGCCATGTTCTCCACGTCGGACACGATGTGGGTCGACACGATGACGAGGCGCTTGCGCCCCAGGTCGCCCAGCAGCTGGCGAAAGCGCAGCCTCTCCTCGGGGTCGAGGCCGGCAGTGGGTTCGTCGACGATGAGCACGTCGGGGTCGTTCAGCAGCGCCTGCGCGATGCCCAGGCGCTGGCGCATGCCGCCCGAGAAGCCGATGGCTGGCCGATTGGCCTGTTCATGCAGGTTCACCAGCGCCAGCAGGTCATGCAGGCGCCGCCGGTCGCGCACGCCCTTGAGCGCCGCGAAGTACTGCAGGAATTCGAGCGCCGTGAGGTGCGGGTAGACGCCGAAGTCCTGTGGCAGATAGCCCAGGCGCTGGCGCATCAGCTCGGGCCTGGCAACGATGTCCTGCCCGTCGAGCTGGATGCGCCCGCTCGTGGGGCGCATCAGCGTGGCCAGCATCTGCATGAGCGTGCTCTTGCCCGCGCCGTTGTGGCCGATCAGCCCGACGACGCCGGGTTCGAGTTGCAGCGTGACACCGTCTACCGCGTTGTGTTTGCCGAAGGTCTTGACGACATTCTGGATGAGCAGCATGGCCACCTCCTGTCCTTGAGATCGCTCGCAGGTTAGGCAGCGGTCTGCCCGTCGCCAACGGCCTTCCGACAGGCCGTTGGCCGCGTGGGTCAGGCCGGCAAAAGCGCGGCCTGAGCCGGGCTGCCAGCGACCTCGTGTCAGTGCGACAGCTTGAACACGCCCACGGCCTGCACGAGGTCCATGGCCTGGCTCTTCAGGCTGGACGCCGCAGCCGCCATCTCCTCGACGAGGGCGGCGTTCTGCTGCGTCGCCTGGTCCATGCTGGACACCGCGCCGCCGACCTGGCCGACGCCCTCGCTCTGCTCGGCGCTGGCCGTGCTGATCTCGCGCATGATGGACGTCACGCGAGCGATGCTGGCGACAACCTCCTGCATCGTGCTGCCGGCCTCGCCCACCTGCGCGGCGCCGGTCTCGACACGGGCGACGCTGTCGGTGATGAGCGCCCTGATCTCTTTGGCCGCCTCACCGCTGCGCTGAGCCAGTGCGCGCACCTCGCTGGCGACGACCGCGAAGCCGCGGCCCTGCTCGCCGGCGCGGGCCGCCTCCACGGCCGCGTTGAGCGCCAGAATGTTGGTCTGGAAGGCGATGCCGTCGATGACGGCCGTGATGTCGGCGATGCGCTTGCTGGAGTCGCTGATGCCGCGCATGGTGCCCACGGCCAGCGCCACGATCTGCCCGCCCTGCTGGGCGACGCTGCTGGCCGCCTCGGCCATGCGGTTGGCCTGGCTGGCGTTGTCGGCGTTCTGGCGCACGGTGACGCTCAGCTGCTCCATGGACGACGCCGTCTGCTGCAACGCGCTGGCCTGGCTCTCGGTGCGCGAGGACAGGCTGTGGTTGCCCTGGGCGATCTCGGCGCTGGCCAGCGACAGGCTATCCGCCCCCTGGCGCACGCTGGCCACCAGCTCGCGCAGGCTGCCCTGCATGGCGGCGATCGTCTGCAGCAGGTGGCCGAACTCGTCGCGCGTCCCGACGCGGATGTCCCGGTCCAGATTGCCCTGGGCCACGTCGTTGATCAGCGAGACCGCCTGGTTCAGCGGCCCGACGATGGAGCGCGTGATGGCGAAGGCGGCCGCCAGCGACAGCGCGACGACCAGGCCGCAGCCCGTCGCCAGGGCCAGCATGCTCCTGCCATGCGCCTTGTCGGTTTCGGCGATGAGCTGCGCCGAGGTCTCAGCCGTGTAGCGGATGTAGTCGTCCGTCGCCTTCACGAGGGCGGCCAGCAGCGGCCGGCAGCGCTCGTTCATGCGGCCGATGGCGGCCTCCCGGTCGCCCGCCAGCACCAGGCCCAGGATGGCCTCGGCCACGCGGGCGTACTGCACCTCGATGCCGGCGATCTCGTCGACGTGCCTGCGCGCCTCGGCCGGCACGCCCGCCTTGTTGGAGAGCGCCTGCAGCGCATCAAGCGACTTGCGCACGTCCTCCACGGCGGCCATCACGGCGGCCTTCTCGGCGGCAACGTCTTCCGGCCGGGTCACCAGCACAAGGTTGCGCGCAGCGATGGCGCGACGGTCGACGGCCAAGCGCACCTGGTTGGCTGCTGCGGCGCGCGCCTCCACGCCCTGCACGTAGTCGCTGAACTGATCGCCGTCCTCGCGGATGGCTTGCAGCGCCGCGACGGACATGGCCACGATCATCAGGATCAACAGCCCGAAGGCGCCGATCAACTTGCTCTTCACCGACAGGTTTTTCCAGAACGACATGGCTTCACTCCCTTGAAACAACATCAACGATGGATGGATGTCATCTTCGGGACACGACCAGGCGGCGGCGAGCCGGCAACGCCTGACGCCAATGCGCGCGGATTGCCGGTGTTGGCGTAGGCAAATTCCCTACAGCCGGGTCGGGCGGCTCAGGCCTTGAGCCGGTAGCCCACGCCGGCCTCCGTCACCAGCCAGCGGGGCCGGTTGGGGTCGGGCTCCAGCTTCTTGCGCAGATTGGCCATGTGCACGCGCACGTAGTGCACGTCCTCGGCATGGCCGGGACCCCACACGGCCTTGAGCAGGTGCTGGTGGGTCAGCACGCGCCCCGGCGCGTTGGCCAGCTCCTGCAGCAGGCGGTATTCGATGGGCGTCAGGTGCAGCTCCTCGCCGTCCCGGCTGACCGTGCGCAGAGCGCGGTCCACGGCGATGGGGCCGAAGCGCAGCACGGGGTCGGCATCGCCGCCACCGCCGCGCCGGCGCAGCTGCACGCGCACGCGCGCCAGCAGCTCGGCCACGCCGAAGGGCTTGACGAGGTAGTCGTCGGCACCGGCATCCAGGGCCTGCACCTTGCGCTCCTCGCCCTCGCGTGCCGACAGCACGACGATGGGCGCCTGCGACCAGCCGCGGAACTCACGGATGAAGTCCAGCCCGTCGCCATCCGGCAGGCCCAGGTCCAGCACGACCAGCTCGGGCCGGCGCGTGGCCGCGTCGATGAGGCTGCGCTGCAGCGTGACGGCCTCAAACACCTCCAGGCCCTCGCTCTGCAGCGCCATGCGCACGAAGCGCCGGATCTCCGGCTCGTCCTCGATCATCAACACGCGTGGGGCGCTCACTCAGGTTTCTCCACCGGGGGCTGACCGAGAGGGAGCTCGATGCGGACACAGGCACCGCCGGTCGCGGCATTGTGGGCGCCGATGCGCCCGCCGTGCGCCTCGACGATGGCCTTGCAGATCGCCAGCCCCAGGCCCACGCCCGGCGTGGCGCTCTCGCGGTCGCCACGCTCGAACTTGTCGAACAGCTGCGCCTCGCGCCCCGCCGGGAAGCCGGGACCGGCGTCAGTCACGTCGACCTCGACATACCGCCCCGCCACGCGCGCGTCGATGCGGATGGCGCCCTGCGCATACTTGGCGGCGTTCTCCAGCAGGTTGACCAGGACACGCTCGATGAGAACGGCGTCCAGCTCGACAAGAGGCAGCCCGGCAGACAGGTCCACCACCACCTCACGGCCGGCCAGCAGCTCGTCCAGTCCGGCAAGCGCGCTGCCGACCACCTCCTGCAGTGGCAGCCACTGCCGGTTGAGCTGCACCGCGCCGGACTGCAGCCGCGCCATGTCGAGCAGGTTGCCGACCAGCGCGCTCATGCGCAGCGCCGAGCGGCGCATGGCATCGGCCACCTCGGTCTGCGGCGCGGTCAGCGGCGTCAGCCTGAGCGCATCGGCCAGGCCCACCAGCGCCGCCAGCGGCGTGCGCAGGTCGTGCGAGATGGCCGTCAGCAGCGAGTTGCGCAGCCGCTCGCTCTCGATCTGCAACGTGCTCTGCTGCGCCACCTCGATGTAGTGGATGCGCTCCAGCGAGATGGCCAGCAGGGCCGCGCAGGTGTCCAGCAGCTCGCGAGCCTCGGGGGACCAGCGCCGCCCCTGCCCCTGCACCGCCAGCACACCACGCAGCCGCATGGGTGCGCTCAGCGGCAGCATCAGGCAGGGGCTGGCCGGCAGGGTGTCGGTACCCTGCCCTGCAGCCTGGCCATGATCGAAGGCCCATTGGGCGACGCCGACATCGGGCTGCACGCCCGCACCCGGCAGCAGGGCCAGCACCTCGCGGCCGGGCGACGCCGCCAGCGGCGGCACCAGCACCGCCGACGCCACGCCGAACTCGGCACGCAAGAAGCGCGCGGCGATCTCGGCCACCTGCTCGGGCACCAGCGCCGCCCCCAGGTCGCGCGACATCGCGTACAGCCCGCGCACGCGGCGCTCGCGTTCCTGCGCCGCGCGGGCCTGGGCCTGCAGTCCTGCCGCGAGCTGGCCGATGACGAGGCCGACGAGTAGCAGAACGGCGAAGGTGACGAGGTATTGCGCGTCGCCCACCGCGAACGAGCCGCGCGGCTCGACGAAGGCGAAGTCGAAGGCCGCCACGCCCAGCAGCGCCGCCAGCGCGGCCGGCGCACGGCCGAAGCGCAATGCCACGCCGACGACGTTGAGCAGATAGAGCATGGCGATGTTCGTCGGCGCCATGAAGCCCAGCAGCAGCTGGGAGATGGCCGTGGTCAGCGCCACACCGGCCAGCGCCGCCGCATGGCCACGCAGGGCCTGCGACGCCGGCAGGCCGCGCGGCGGCGCCTGCGGTCGCTCGCGCGCGGCGGCGGGCAGCGCCACCTGCAGCACGTCCATCTCGCCGGCGAGCTGGCTCAGCGCCTCGGCCAGGGCCGGCCGCCCGGGCCAGCGCCAGGTGCGCTCGCGCCGGCCGACAACCAGCCGGGCCAGGTTGTGCTCGCGCGCGTAGCCCACGAGCGCAGGGGCCACCTCGGGCGCCGACAGCTCGGCCGTGCGCGCGCCCAGCGACTGCGCCAGCTCCAGCGTACGCTGCACGCGCTGGCGGGCCGCATCACCCAGGCCCCGGGCCGCCTGCACATGCACAGCATGCCAGTCCAGGCCCAGTTGCCGGGCCAGGCGGGCCGCGCTGCGCACGACTTTGTCGCTGGCCGCCCCGGGGCCCACGCAGGCCAGCAGCGACTCGCGGTTGGGCCAGACGGCGCCCTTGCCCAGGTCCGCATGCTCGCGCCGGTAGGCCTGCATCTGGTCGTCCACGCGGTCTGCCGTGCGGCGCAGGGCCAGCTCGCGCAGCGCCAGCAGGTTGCCCTTGCGGAAGAAGTTCTTGGCCGCCCGCTCGGCCTGGGCCGGCAGGTAGACCTTGCCTTCCTTGAGCCGCTGCAGCAGCTCGTCCGGCGGCAGGTCGACGACGACGACCTCGTCGGCCGCGTCGAAGACCTTGTCAGGCAGCGTCTCCCAGACGCGGATGCCGGTGATGCCGCCGACGACGTCGTTCAGGCTTTCCAGGTGCTGCACGTTCAGCGTCGCCCACACCTCCACGCCGGACTCGCACAACTCCTGCGCATCCTGCCAGCGCTTGGCATGGCGGGAGCCGGGTGCGTTGCTGTGGGCCAGCTCGTCCAGCAGCAACACGCCGCCGGGCTCGGCCGCGCCCCAGGCCAGCGCGGCGTCGAGATCGAACTCGCGCAGCACCTGGCCGCGGTGGGCGATGTCCTTGAGCGGCAGGCGCAGCAGATCGCGGGCGATGCCTTCGGTGTCGGCCCGGCCATGGGTCTCGACGACGCCGATGCGCACGGCCCGCCCCTGCTGGCGGGCCGCGTGTGCCGCCGCCAGCATCGCGAAGGTCTTGCCGACGCCGGCATTGGCGCCGAAGAAGATCTTCAGCCGGCCACGCCGGGCCGCGGCCTCTGCACGCCGGACCTGGGCGAGCAAGGCGTCGGGGTCGGGCCGGTCCTCGCTCACAGCCACTTCAGGCGCTTGAAGCGCCAGTACAACGCGCCGCTGACGAGCACGATCACGCCCAGCGCCATCGGGTAGCCATACGCCCATTTCAGTTCGGGCATCTTCTCGAAGTTCATGCCCCAGATGCCGGCCAGCGCGGTGGACGCCGCGAAGATGGCCGCCCAGGCGGCCAGGCGCTTGGTGACGAGGGACTCGTCGATGGTGACCAGGGTGAGATTGACCTGGGTGGCAGCGATGATGGTTTCGCGCGCGGCGTCGATGCTGGCCTGGATGCGCAGCAGGTGGTCGTAGACGTCGCGGAAATAGTCCTGCATGGCCTTGCAGACCACCGGCACCCGCCCGCCGTGCAGCTTGGACGACACCTCCAGCAGCGGCGTGACGGCGTGGCGCAGCAAGGCCAGGCGCTGCTTCAGGTCGAACAGCTGCTGCACGACGGCCTGGCGGTCCTGACGGGGCTGGAACATGGTGGCCTCGAGCTGCTCCAGCTCGGCCTCGATGGCGTCCATGTGGGGGAAGTAGCGGTCGACGACCGCGTCCATCAGCGCGTAGAAAACGAAGCCCGGCCCCTGCCGCAGCAGCTCGGGTTCGCGTTCGGCACGACCGCGCACGCCGAGGAAGCCCTGGGCGCTGCGGTGGCGCACCGACACGATGAAGCGCGCGCCGACGAACACGTGCACCTCGCCCACCTCCAGGCCGTCGGCGCCGGCTTCGAGCAGGTGCATGGCGGCGAACAGCATGTCGCCGTACTCCTCCAGCTTGGGACGCTGGTGGCCCTTGCGGGCGTCTTCCACTGCTAGCGGCGGCAGGCTGAGCTCGTGCTGCAGCAGGTCAAGTTCGTCGTCGCTCGGGTCCCTCAGCGCGATCCAGACGAAGCCGCTCTGGCTGTGCAGCGCCTCGGAGACGCCTTCGAGCCCGGGCTCGGCCACGATGCGCCCATCGTCGTACACGGCGCTGTTGATCAGCATGGCGGTCTGCGCAAAGTCATCGGGCGGTCATCGTCGCATGCGCGAGCGCGAGGTTGAGCCTGAGCACATGGACGCGCGGCTCGCCGAGAAAGCCGAGCCGACGGCCCTCGGTGTGCGCATCCACCAGCGCTCGCACCTGCTCTACCGGCAGGCCCCGCACGCGGGCCACGCGGGCGAGCTGGTAGTCGGCCGCGGCGCGGCTGATGTGCGGATCCAGCCCGCTGGCCGAGGCGGTCACGAGGTCGACCGGCACCGGGGCGAGGTTGCCGGGGTCGGCGGCGCGCAGGGCCTGCACGCGGGCCTTGACCGCGTCGACCAGGGCCGGCGCCGTCGGTGCGAGGTTGGAGCCGCCTGAATTGGCCGCGTTGTAGGGCGTGGGTGCCGTGGCCGAGGGACGGCTCCAGAAGTGGCCAGGGTCGGTGAAGCGCTGGCCGATCAGCTCGGAGCCGATCGCCAGGCCGTCGCGCTCGACCAGGCTGCCGTTGGCCGCCCGTGGGAACAGCGTCTGCGCGAGGCCGGTGACGGCCAGCGGGTAGGCCAGGCCGGTGATGAGGCTGAGCATCACGAAGAGCGTCAGAGCAGGGCGGAGCTGGGTGTTCATGGGAAGAAGGCGGAGATGAGGAGATCGATGGCCTTGATGCCGATGAAGGGCACGATGACGCCGCCCAGGCCGTAGACCAGCAGGTTGCGGCGCAGCAGGGCCGCGGCGCCGATGGCGCGGTAGCGCACGCCCTTCAGCGCCAGCGGAATCAGCGCGACGATGATGAGCGCGTTGAAGATGACTGCCGACAGGATGGCCGAGCCGGGGCTGGCCAGGTGCATGACGTTGAGCGCCGCAAGCTGCGGGTAAGTCGACGCGAACGCCGCCGGCAGCACGGCGAAGTACTTGGCCAGGTCGTTGGCAATGGAGAACGTCGTCAGCGAGCCGCGCGTCATCAGCATCTGCTTGCCGGTCTCCACCACCTCGATGAGCTTGGTGGGGTCGCTGTCGAGGTCCACCATGTTGCCGGCCTCCTTGGCAGCCTGGGTGCCGGTGTTCATCGCGACGGCCACGTCGGCCTGGGCCAGCGCGGGCGCATCGTTGGTGCCGTCGCCGGTCATGGCCACCAGCCGGCCCTGGGCCTGGTGCTCGCGGATGAGCGCCAGCTTGGCCTCGGGCGTGGCCTCGGCGAGGAAGTCGTCCACGCCGGCCTCGGCCGCGATGGCTGCGGCGGTCAGCCGGTTGTCGCCGGTGACCATGACCGTCTTGATTCCCATGCGGCGCATCTGGGCGAAGCGCTCCCTGATGCCGGGCTTGACGATGTCCTTGAGCTCGACGACCCCCAGCACCTGCTCGCCTTCGGCGACGACCAGCGGCGTGCTGCCGCGGCGGGCCACCTCGTCGACGGTGGCCTGCACACCGCCGGGCCAGCGGCCGCCGGCCGCCTCGACATGGGCCCGCACGGCACTGCCGGCACCCTTGCGGATGCTGCGGCCAGCCAGGTCGACGCCACTCATTCGCGTCTGCGCCGTGAACGGCACGGCCTCGCCGCGCTCCGCAGCCGCTGCGGCCCCGAACCTGCGGTCCGCCAGCGCCACGATGCTGCGGCCCTCGGGCGTCTCGTCGGCCAGCGACGCGAGGCGCGCGGCATCAGCCAGCCGAGATTCGCTGACGCCGTCCAGCGGCCAGAAGGCGTCGGCCTGGCGGTTGCCCAGCGTGATGGTGCCGGTCTTGTCGAGCAGCAGCACGTCCACGTCGCCCGCGGCCTCGACGGCGCGGCCCGACGTGGCGATGACGTTGGCCTGCAGCATGCGGCTCATGCCCGCCACGCCCACGGCCGACAGCAGGCCGGCGATGGTGGTCGGGATCAGGCAGACGAGCAGCGCCACCAGCACGACGAGGCTGACGGGCTCGCCCCCGCCCGCCGCCGCAACGCCGAACAACGAGAACGGCAGCAGCGTGGCGCAGACGCCGAGGAACACCAGCGTCAGTGCGACGAGCAGGATGGTCAGCGCGATCTCGTTGGGCGTCCTCTTGCGCTTGGCGTTTTCGACCATCGCGATCATGCGATCGACGAAGGTCTCGCCCGGATTCACGGCTACGCGCGCCACGACCCAGTCGGAAAGCACGCGCGTGCCGCCGGTCAGCGCAGAGAAGTCGCCGCCGCTCTGGCGGATGACGGGCGCGGACTCGCCGGTGATGGCGCTTTCGTCCACCGAGGCGACGCCGTCGACGACTTCGGCGTCGGCGGGCACCACGTCGCCGGCCTCGATCAGCACGACCTCGCCCTTGCGCAGCGTGCCGGCCTCGCGTGGGTGCCAGTTCAGGGCCGTGCGCGCCACGCCGGGCCGCCAGCCGTCGGCGACCTTGGCCCAGGTCTCCTTTTGCAGACCGCGCAACGACGCCGCCTGGGCCTTGCTGCGGCCCTCGGCCAGCGCCTCGGCGAAGTTGGCGAACAGCACGGTGAACCACAGCCATACCGTCACGGCGACGACGAAGCCGTCGGGCCGGGCCATCGAGAGTGCCGTCGTCAGCAGGCTGCCAAGGTAGACGACGAACATCACCGGGTTGCGCAGCTGCACGCGCGGGTCCAGCTTGGCGAAGGCCTGGGCCAGCGCCTGGCGGGCCAGCCTGGGATCGAGCAGCGAGGAAGTGGTGCGGCTCATGCGGCGCTCCAGAGGATCAGGTGCTCGACGACCGGCCCCAGGGCCAGTGCCGGCACGTAGTTCAGCAGGCCGACCAGCAGCACGACGCCGATCAGCAACGCGATGAAAAGCGGGCCGTGCGTGGGCAGCGTGCCCTCGCCTGCGGCCAGACGCTTCTTGCCCGCCAGCGACCCGGCCAGGGCCAGCACCGGCACGATGACGCCGAAGCGGCCCATCCACATCACCAGGCCCAGCAGCAGGTTGTAGAACGGCGTGTTGGCAGACAGGCCCGCAAAGGCGCTGCCGTTGTTGTTGCCGGCGGACGAGAGGGCATACAGCACCTCGCTGAAGCCATGCGCACCGGGCGCCGCGATGCCCGCCCTGCCCGGCTCCGCGACGACGGCAACCGCCGAGCCCACGAGCACGGCGAGCGGCGCCAGCAGGATGGCCAGCGACACCATCTTCATGTCGAAGGCCTCGATCTTCTTGCCGAGGTACTCGGGGGTGCGGCCGATCATCAGGCCGGCCACGAACACCGCCAGCATGGCGAACACCAGCATGCCGTACAGGCCCGAGCCCACGCCGCCAAACACGACCTCTCCCAGCTGCATCATGACCAGCGGCACCAGGCCGCCCAGCGGCGTGAAGCTGTCGAGCATCGCGTTGACGGCGCCGCAACTGGCGGCCGTTGTCACGACGGCGAACAGCGACGAGGCCTCGATGCCGAAGCGCACCTCCTTGCCTTCCATGTTGCCGCCACCGACGCTCGCGCCCAGCTCTGCCAGCCGAGGGTTGCCGGCCTGCTCCGCCGCGGTGGTCACGACGACGGCGGCGACGAAGAGCGCGGTCATGGCTCCCAGCAGCGCCCAGCCCTGGCGCATGTCGCCCACCTGCCTGCCCATGACGAAGCACAGCGCCGCCGGGATCAGGAAGATGGACAGCATCTGCAGCGCGTTCGTCACCGCCGTCGGGTTCTCGAAGGGGTGGGCCGAGTTGGCGTTGAAGAAGCCGCCGCCGTTGGTGCCCAGCATCTTGATGGCCAGTTGCGACGCGACCGGACCGAGGGACAGCGTCTGGCTGGCGCCTTCCAGCGTCACGACCTGCCGGCTGGCCTCCAGCGTCTGCACGACGCCCAGGCCGGCCAGCACGAGCGCGAATGCAAAGGACAGCGGCAACAGCACCCACAGCGTGGCGCGGGTCAGGTCGACCCAGACGTTGCCAATGGCCAGGGACGAATGGCGGGCGAAGCCACGCACCAGCGCCAGCACCACGGCGATGCCCGTCGCAGCGGACAGGAAGTTCTGCACCGTCAGCGCCAGCATCTGCGTGAGATGGCTCATCGTCGTCTCGCCGCCATAGCCCTGCCAGTTGGTGTTGGTGACGAAGCTGATGGCGGTGTTGAAGGCTGAATCCGGCGCGACGGCGGCGAAGCCCTGCGGGTTCAGCGGCAGCAGGGGTTGCAGCCGCTGCAGCAGGTAGACAGCGGCAACACCCAGCGCATTGAAGAGCACCAGGCCCAGCGCATAGCTCAGCCACCCTTGCTCGGCATCGGCGTCAGTGCCGGCCAGCTTCAGCAGCCCGCGCTCGGCACGACGCAGCCAGGCGACGTTGCCCTGCATCGCGGCATGGATCCACCACGCCAATGGCCAGGCCAGCGCGAACAGCACGATGAGGAAAGCAGCCAGCTGCATCCAGGCAGAGACACTCATGACAAGTCCTCCGGGAACAGCAGCGCCCAGAACAGATAGCCCGCCAGACCGACGACGAGGATGGCGGCGGCGAGTTCGAAGCCGCTCATGACCTCCTCCCCGCCAGCCTGTCGCAGCCCCAGGCCGCGAGCCCGGTCGGCAGCGCGAGTGCCGCGCCCAGCCCCAGAAAAACGATGTCCATGACACCTCCATTGCGATGGAGGTCATTCTGGAAATCGGGCCGTCAAACCGCCGACAAGATCGCGGCGGGCGGCATCAAGAAAGCATCAAGACTTCGGCAGGGCCAGCTGCGTGATGTCGATGCCGCGCTCCGCGGCGATGGCTTCCAGCACCGGCAGCAGGGGGCCCAGCTTCTCGTCCAGCGCGTCGCGCACGGTGTCGACGACGACCTGCGTGCTGCGCTCGATCTCGATGTGCACCGCGTCGCCCACGACCTTGTCGCCGAAGGTCGTCATGCGCAGCGTTTCCGGAATCAGCCAGACCTCGAACCAGCCCGAGCCGTCGCGCTCGCGCCAGGCCTCGGCCACGGTCAGGCTGCAGCCGTTGACGCCGATATAGCCCTTGGCGAAGACGTAGCGCATCCACGGCGCCGGCAGCGCGAAGCGGATGACGTGGTTGTTGTCGGGCCGGCGGATCTCGGCGATACGGGCTGACACGTCCACATGGCCGGACAGCGGGTGGCCGCCGATCTCGACTCCCTCCCTGGCCGCGCGCTCCACATTCAGGCCCGAGCCCAGCTGCAAGCCGCCGAGCGTGGTCAGGCTGAGCGTCTGCGCCATCACGTCGAAGCTCGCAACACCGGCCGCCGGACGCTCGGTGACCGTCAGGCAGACGCCGTCGCAGGACACGCTGGCGCCGATGGCCAGTTCGTCGTCGAAGCCCTCGGGAAACTTCAGATGCAGCGTGTGCAGGCCCTCGCGGGCCTCGATGGACTGGACGCGGGCGACGCCCTGGACGATGCCGGTGAACATGATGAAAAAAGGCCCCGGCAGGGGCCTGTCTGAACAGCGATGGGGCAGCTTACCAGCTGACCTCGCGGTCCGGCGTGGCGCCGATCTTGTGGATGGACAGGTCGGCGCCCTCGAACTCCTGCTCGGCATCCAGCCTCAGGCCGACGAACCGGCGGATCACGCCGTAGACGACGAAACCGCCCGCCAGCGCCCAGGCCACACCGCCCAGCGTGCCGATCAGCTGCGCACCGAAGGAGACGCCGCCGATGCCGCCGAGCAGCCGCTGGCCGAAGATGCCGCAGGCGATGCCGCCCCAGGCGCCGCACAGGCCGTGCAGTGGCCAGACGCCCAGCACGTCGTCGATCTTCCAGCGGTTCTGCGTCAGGGTGAAGAACTGCACGAAGAGCCAGCCGGCCACGCCGCCGGTCACCAGGGCGCCCAGCGGGTGCATGACGTCAGACCCCGCGCAGACGGCCACCAGGCCGGCCAGCGGGCCGTTGTAGGCGAAGCCCGGGTCGTTGCGGCCCAGCAGCACGGCCACCAGCGTGCCGCCCGCCATCGCCATCAGCGAGTTCACGGCCACCAGGCCCGAGATCTTGTCCAGCGTCTGTGCGCTCATCACGTTGAAGCCGAACCAGCCCACAGTCAGCACCCAGGCGCCCAGGGCCAGGAACGGGATGCTGGAGGGCGGGTGAGCGCTCATCGCACCGTCCTTGCGGTAGCGGTTCAGGCGAGGCCCGAGCAGCAGCACGGCAGCCAGGCCGATCCAGCCGCCGACGGCGTGGACGACGACGCTGCCGGCGAAGTCGTGGAACTCGGCGCCCGTGACCGTCTTCAGCCAGGTCTGGATGCCGAAGGCCTGGTTCCAGGCGATGCCCTCGAAGAAGGGGTAGACGAAGCCGACGATGACGCAGGTGGCAGCCAGCTGCGGGCCGAAGCGGGCCCGCTCGGCAATGCCGCCCGACACGATGGCGGGAATAGCCGCCGCGAAGGTCAGCAGGAAGAAGAACTTGACCAGCTCGTAGCCGTTCTTCTGCGCAAGTTGCTCGGCACCGACGAAGAAGTGCATGCCGTAGGCGACGCCGTAGCCGACGAGGAAGTACGCCAAGGTGGAAACCGCGAAGTCCACCAGGATCTTGACCAGGGCATTGACCTGGTTCTTCTTGCGCACCGTGCCCAGTTCCAGGAAGGCAAAGCCTGCATGCATGGCGAGCACCATGATGGCACCCAGGAGAATGAAGAGCGCATCCGCGCCCTGCTTGATCGATGACTCCAACGCTGTCTCCGGCCGCCGGCTCCAGACTTGGGCACCACGCACCAAGCCGAACCGGATCGCACCGAAATTGCAAATTCAATGCCCGCTTTTAAGGCATGGATTTCCAGGCGGCCCGCACCACGAAACGGCATTCAGCCCTTGTTTGGTGCGTTTTGCGCACTCTTCTCGAACGCATCGGCACTGAATCCGAGCGTCCGATGGCCGGCCGGCCAGTGCACGACGGGGCGCTTGATGACGCTGGGCTCGGCCAGCATCAGGGCGATGGCCGACGTGTCGTCGGTCACGCCCGCCCTGGTGGCCTCGTCCAGCTTGCGCCAGGTCGTGCCGGCGCGGTTGACGAGCTTGTCGCGGCCGAAGGCCGCCAGCCAGGCGGGCAGCAGTTCCGCGGGAACGCCCTGCTTCTTGAAATCGTGGAAGGCGACCTCCAGGCCGTTGTCGGCCAGCCAGGCGCGGGCCTTCTTGACGGTGTCGCAGTTGGGGATGCCATAGACCTTGATCATGGGGCGGCAACTTACCATGCGGCCATGATCGACTGGCTCGATGAAGCGTCCCTCGAATTCCCGCCCAGTGCCGTCGCGCTCGGCCCCGACACCGACGCGCCGGGCCTGCTGGCCGCCGGTGGCAGGTTGACTCCCGAACGGCTGGCGGCTGCCTACCGCCGCGGCGTCTTTCCCTGGTACGGCCCCGGCCAGCCACCGCTGTGGTGGGCGCCCGACCCGCGCATGGTGCTGAAGACGGCGGACTTCAAGCTGTCACGCTCGCTGCGCAGGACCGTGCAGCGCTTCGCCACCACACCCGGCTGCGAGATCCGGGTCGACCACGACCGCGCCGCCGTCCTCAGGGCCTGCGCCAGCGCGCCGCGCGAGGGGCAGGCCGGCACCTGGATCGTGCCGGAGCTGCAGGCCGCCTACCTGGCCTGGCCTGCCATGCACAGCATCGAGACCTGGATGGAAGGTGAATTGGTGGGTGGCCTCTACGGCGTCAACCTCGGGCGGATGTTCTACGGCGAATCGATGTTCATGCGGCGCACGGACGCCTCCAAGATCGCGCTGTGCGCGCTGGTCTGTCTTTGCCGCGGCTTCGGCATCCCGTGGATCGACTGCCAGCAGAACACCCCCCACCTGGCCTCGCTGGGCGCGGCAGAAATCCCGCGCGAGGCCTTCGAGGCCCATCTCGCCACCCATGTCGATGAGGCCACACCGGGGCCCTGGACCTATCATCCGGACTACTGGCACAGGCTCCTGACCACGACGTGACCCACCCCAAAGAACTGCCCCTCGCGCAGATCCAGTTCTACGCCACGGCTGCCTACCCGTGCAGCTATGTGCCGGGCCGCCAGGCTCGCTCGCAGGTCGCCACGCCCAGCCACCTGATCCACGCCGACGCCTACTCCAACCTCGTCGCCGCGGGCTTTCGCCGCAGCGGCCTGTTCACCTACCGCCCCTATTGCGACCAGTGCCGCGCCTGCGTGGCGCTGCGCGTGCCGGTGGCCCGCTTCGAACCCACGCGCTCTCAGCGCCGCGCCTGGAAAGCCCACCGCAACCTGCAGGCCAAGGTCATGCGCCTGGGCTACTCGCCCGAGCACTACGCCCTCTACCTGCGCTACCAGGCCGGCCGGCACAGCGGCGGCGGCATGGACCACGACAGCGTCGACCAGTACACCCAGTTCCTGCTGCAGAGCCGCATCAACTCGCGCCTGGTGGAGTTCCGCGAGCCAGCGCCCGACGGACAGGATGGCCCGGGGCCGCTGCGCATGGTGTCCATACTGGACATCCTCAGCGACGGCCTGTCCGCGGTCTACACCTTCTACGACCCCGACATCGACGGCAGCTTCGGCACCTATGGCGTGCTGTGGCAGATCCAGCAGGCCCGCGAGCTCAAGCTGGAACACCTCTATCTAGGCTATTGGATCGAGGAGAGCCCGAAGATGGCCTACAAGGCCGGGTTCAGGCCCCACCAGGTGCTGCAGCAGGGCGAATGGGTCTACGCAACTAGCTCGCCGCAGACGCCGTCAGACGCTTGAACCATAACCGAGCGACCGCAGGCCAAAGCTTCGCCCGCCAGGGACTGCGGCGCAGCACCTCGAGGTAGTTGTCGAGCGCCATCTGGGCGCTACCGCGAATCAGATGGCCGTAAGCGAACTGAACGATGAGATCGTCGATATGCCTGCGCATGACCGAGGCATCCAGACTGGTGCCCGCCTTCGGGTCTTCCAGGCCCCAGCGCCGAAGTGCCATCTCCACGACCACACGCTCATCGTTGACGGGACGGGCCTTGCGCGAGACAGAACCGTCCACGACGCGGTAGTAGGCACCGATGCAATCCAGCTTGTCGACCTTGGCCGCCCGAGACGCCCTCAACCAGCAGTCATAGTCATCGCCGTTGTAGAGCTCCACGTCGAAAGGACCGATCTCGTCGATCAGGCTGGCCCTCATCAGAACCGTCGTGGTGAGCAGATGGCATTCCAGCAACAGGCGGGTGTACATCCATCCGGAGCGGTCCGGGACCACAGCCACGCCAGCAACGGGCACGGGGCTGACCTCCGAGAGGCGGAACACGCCATCGGCATCTGCGGGCCAGACATGCCAATGGGTGAACACCGTGCCGACGTCGGGGTTGGCGCGCAAATGCGCCACCTGTGCAGTCAGCTTGCTCGGCAGCCAGATGTCATCGGCATCCAGGAAGGCGACGAATTCGCCGCGCATGGCGGCAAGACCTGCGTTGCGCGCGCGGGGCGGGCCGGCGTTGGCTTGGTCGATGACCCGTATGCGATCACCATACCGACGCAACACCTCCAGGGTGTCGTCCTTGGAACCGTCGTTGACAACGATGATCTCGACCTGCGGGTAGTCCTGTGCAAGGACGCTGTCCACCGCCTCGGCCACATAGGCTGCAGCGTTGTAGGCTGGGATGATGACGCTGACCAGGCCCGCGACGCGCTCCGCGGGTGAGGGCATCAAACCGCGGCTCCAACGGACATCCGCCCCGTGGACAGCAGCCCGTCAAAGTACTCGATGGTGCGTCGCAGCCCCTCGTCGAGCCCGGTCGTCGGCTGCCAGTTCAGCTTCTCACGCGCCAGCGTCAGGTCGGGCTGGCGCTGCAACGGGTCGTCGCTCGGCAACGGCCGATGCACGACCTTGGAGGAAGACCCAGTCAAGGCAATCACCTTCTGCGCCAGCTGCAGCATCGTGAACTCGCCAGGATTGCCGATGTTCACCGGCCCGGTGAAATCGTCACCGGTGTTCATCAGCCGGATCATGGCTTCGATCAGATCGTCCCGGTAGCAGAAGGAGCGTGTCTGCGAGCCGTCCCCATAGATGGTGATGTCGTCACCTTTGAGGGCCTGCACGATGAAGTTGGACACCACGCGCCCATCGTTGGGATGCATGCGCGGGCCATAGGTATTGAAGATGCGAGCAACCTTGATGCGCAGCTTGTGCTGGCGGTGGTAGTCGAAGAACAGCGTTTCTGCGCAGCGCTTGCCCTCGTCGTAGCAGGAGCGCAGGCCAATGGGGTTGACATGGCCCCAATAGTCCTCGGTCTGAGGATGGATCTTCGGGTCGCCATAGACCTCGCTGGTCGAGGCCTGCAGGATCTTGGCCTTGACGCGCTTGGCCAGCCCCAGCATGTTGATCGCGCCGTGCACGCTGGTTTTCGTCGTCTGGACCGGATCGAACTGGTAATGGATCGGCGAGGCGGGACAGGCCAAGTTATAGATTTCGTCGACCTCCACGTACAAGGGGAAGGTCACGTCATGACGCATCAGCTCAAAATGCGGGTTGGCCAGCAGGTGAGCAATATTGGCTTTGGTGCCGGTGAAATAGTTGTCCACGCAAAGCACGTCGTGGCCCTGGTCCAGCAGGCGCTCGCAGAGATGGGAGCCCAGAAAGCCCGCGCCGCCGGTGACCAGGATGCGCTTGCTCAAGCCATTCGTCTTCATTTCCAGTCCTGTTCGCAAGAGGCCCGCTTGGGCGTGGCCATGGAGAGAGAGGCGCGGATTCTAGGAGCACGGATGCATCAGACCAGCACCTCGACACAGGGGGGATGGCCAAGAAACGCGCCCGGGCTGGCACTGCTGCCGTATGCGCCGCTCTGATAGACGACTGTCAGGTCGCCGACCTCGCCCCTGAACATGTCCATGCGGTCGGCCAGCAGGTCCAGCGGCGTGCACAGCGGGCCGACGATGCTCGCGGATTCAATGACCGGCTCCCGGCGCCCCTGAGGCTCGACGGAAGCGGGGTAGTTCTTGCGCAGCACCTGACCGAAGTTGCCGGAGGCAGCCAGATGGTGGTGCAGGCCTCCATCGCTCACCAGGAAGACCTGGCCACGCGAAACCTTGCGGTCGACGACACGGCTGACGTAGACACCTGCCTCGCCGACGAAGTAGCGCCCCAGTTCGATGACCAGCTTGGCCTGCGGCAGGTCCACCTTCGCACGCGCCTGCAATTCAGCCAGGTTGTCGGCGATGGGGCGCAGGTCCAGCCGCGCCTCGCCAGGGAAGTAGGGAATGCCGAAACCGCCGCCAAGGTTTAGGAATCTGATCGGCGCCGGCGCGGCATCGGCCAAGCGCAGGGCGAGCTCGTAGCTTTTCTGCTGGGCTTCGCAGATGGCTTCGGCCTTCAGGTTCTGCGAACCAGCAAACAGGTGGAAGCCTTCGAAGGCCAGCCCCTCACCTTCCAGCCGCCCCACCTCGGCCAGCACCGCGGGCACCGTCTCCGCATCGATGCCGAACTGCTTGGGACCACCACTCATGCGCATGCCCGAGCCCTTGAGCTCGAAGTCGGGGTTCACGCGCAGCGCGACGCGGGCCGGCAGCCCCAACCGCTGCGCGGCACGCCCCAGCGGCGCGAGCTCGCGCACAGACTCGACGTTCACGAGGACGCCGGCCGCCACTGCTTGAGAAAGCTCGACTTCACGCTTGCCCGGCCCGGCGAAACTGATTTCGTGCGGGTCTGCACCTGCATTGAGCGCCACCTGCAATTCACCGGCCGAAGCCACGTCGATGCCGTCCACCAGGCCCGCCATCAGCTGCACGAGCGCCGGCATGGGGTTGGCCTTCATCGCGTAGTGCAGCTCAATGCCCGTTGGCAGGGCGGCGCGCAGTTCCCCCACGCGGGCCCTCAGCAGGCCGCGGTCATAGGCGTAGAACGGCGTCTGGCCGACGCGCTCGGCCAGCACAGACAGGCGCTGCCCACCGATGAGCAACTCGCCCTGGGCATCGCGGGGGAACAGGACGGAGGCGTGCTCCAGCGCGCGCTTCGTGGGTGTGGTGTCACTCATGCGGAATGGCGCTCGACCCAGTCGGTCGAGAGGGTCTTGCGGTCGATTTTGCCGTTCGGGTTGCGCGGCAGCGCACCGAGGCGCTGCTCGAAGCCGTGAGGCACCATGTAGGCGGGCATGCGCGCCTTGCAGGCGGCCAGCAGCGCCGCGGTGTCCACGGCGGCGGCGCCATCTGGCGGCGTCGCGATGACTTGGATGGCCTGGCCCAGGGTGTCGTGTTCGACGCCGAAGGCCACGCACTCGCCCACCAGACCGGTGGCGTAGAGGATCTCCTCCACCTCGGTCGGGCTGACGCGGTAGCCCGACGTCTTCATCATCTCGTCGCGGCGGCCAACGAAGTAAAGAAATCCGTCGGCGTCGCGCCGCACGGTATCGCCCGAGAACACGGCGATTTCGGGCAACTGCATGCCGGCCTCGCGGCCACCGACACCCGCGGGCAGCGCCTTGTATCGCTCGGCCGTCTTTTCGGTGTCGTTCCAGTAACCCAACCCCACCAGCGCCCCGCGATGCACCAGTTCGCCGGGCTCGTCCGGCGCACACTCCGTACCGTCCTCGCGCAGCACGAGGATCTCGGCGTTCGGGATCGCCTTGCCGATCGAGTCCGGTCGACGGTCCACCTCTGATGGCGGCAGATAGGTCGAGCGGAAGGCCTCGGTCAAGCCGTACATCAGGAATGGCTTGGCCGATGGTGCCTTGGCACGCAGCAGATCAAGCGTCGCACGCGGCATTCGGCCGCCAGTGTTGGCGAAGTAGCGCAGATTGGCATCGATGGCTGTCGGCCACTCGAGCTGAGTCAATTGGATGTAGAGCGGCGGCACGGCAGTGAGGCCTGTGACCTTCTCGCGCTCCATGGCCTTGAGCACGTCCTTGGGCAGCAGATAGTTCAGCAGCACGACGCGAGCGCCGCTATGGAAGGCAGTCGTCAGCTGGCTGAAGCCCGCATCGAAGGAAAGGGGCAGTGCAGCCAGCAGCGTGTCGCTGGGACGGTTCTCCAGATAGCTCGCGACGCTCTTGCCGCCAGCCACCATATTGCGGTGCGAAAGTACAACGCCCTTGGGCCGCCCCGTGGAACCCGAGGTGTAGAGGATGGCCGCCATGTCTGTGTCGATGACTCGGTGGCCGGCGCGAGGGTGCGAAGCGAGCAGCGCGGCCCAGTGGTGCACCGGCACCGGCGCCGAGCCCTCCCCCCCCGTCAACACGACATGGCGCAGTGCGGGACAGTTCGCCAGCGTGTCGCCCAACTGGGCCAGCCGCTCGGGTGAGGTGACCAGGACGCGCACATCGCAGTCCCGCAGGATGAAGCACACCTGCTCGGGCTTTAGCAACGGGTTCAGAGGCACGAAGACGCAGCCGGCTGCCGGCGCCCCGAAGCTCGCAACAACCGTCTCAAAGCGCTTTTCCAGGTAGATCGCGACTCGTTCACCGCGCGCCAGGCCCAGCTGCATCAGCCCCCCGCTGAAGCCTCGCACGGCAGCATCCAGCCCCCCGTAGCTCAGAGTCGTCGTGCCGTAGGTCAGGGCGGAGGCGTCGGGCGTGCGCTCGGCAGCAATCGCCACCAACTCGTTCAGCAGGGTCGATTCGGGCATGAAGCGGCGATGTCAGAAAGGGCCAAAAAGAGTGCAAAAAGTATCTCATGCGCCCCCGAGGCCAAGGGGTAGCCGCCCCCAGGTCCGAGGGGGCCGACGGATAAACTGGCCAGCTTGCTTTTTGGACGCCCTTGAATGGACAACGATCAGGTGCTCAGCCATGTGCTGAGGCTTCTCAACGACGTGCTGAGCCTGGATGGCCGCGCCGAGACCTTCGACCGCAGCACACCACTGTTGGGCGCCCTGCCCGAACTGGACTCCATGGCCGTGGTCAGCCTGATCACAGCGCTCGAGGAACAACTGGGCCTGGTCGTTGACGACGACGACATCGACGGCGACACCTTCGCCACGGTTGGCTCGCTGGCGGACTTCGTGGCCGCCCGCCTGACTTGACCCCCCAAGCCGAAGTCTTCTTCCTGCCCGCTGCGAGCGGCGAGCAGCGGCTTTGCCTTTTTCATACGCCGACCGGGGTACCGCGCAGCCGGGTGCTCTATCTGCACCCCTTCGCCGAAGAGATGAACAAGTCGCGCCGCATGGCCGCCCTGACTTGCCGTGCACTGGCCGAGGCCGGACATGCGGTGCTGCAGATTGACCTGCGGGGTTGCGGCGATTCGTCGGCCGACTTCGGCCAAGCCAGTTGGGCCGACTGGCGTGCCGACGTACAACTGGGGCTGCAGGCTCTGGACGAGCGCACCCCGAACGCGGCGCCGCTATGGCTCTGGGGTCTGCGCGCCGGATGCCTGCTGGCCGCAGCCGACTGGGACCGACCTGTGAACTATCTGTTCTGGCAGCCGATGACCAGTGGAAAACTTGCGCTGCAACAGTTCCTGCGCCTGCGGGTGGCCGCCGAAATGGTCGGCGGGACCGGCAAGGGGCTGATGGAACAGATGAAGTCGGAACTGGCCAATGGGTCTGGTGTGGAAGTGGCAGGCTATCGGCTGAATGCCTCCCTGGCCTCAGGACTCGAAGCAGCCTCGCTGACGCCGGCAGGCGAGCCGGGTCGCGTCGAGTGGCTGGAATTGAGCACAAGGGATGACGCCACACTGATGCCGGTCAGCGAGCAGGCCGCCCAACGCTGGCGCGACGCCGGCTGGACGTTGCGTTCGCGCATCGTGCCCGGCCCCAGCTTCTGGGCCGCCACCGAGATCGAAGTCGCCCCCGCGCTGATCGCTGGCTCGCTGGAAGCTCTTCAATGAGCGCCTATCGGGAATCAGCGATCGGCTTTGCCTGCAAAGGCGATCCGCTGGTCGGCATCCTCAGCGAGCCAACCGGGCAGACACCGGGCGAGATCGGGGTGCTCATCATCGTCGGCGGCCCGCAATACCGCGCGGGCAGTCACCGCCAGTTCACCTTGCTGGCCCGGCACTTGGCGGCGCACGGATTCGCCACGTTACGCTTTGATTACCGCGGCATGGGTGACAGCGCGGGAGTTGCGCGGGATTTTCTCGACGTTGACGATGACATTGCCGCCGCGATCGCCGCGTTTCGGTCAGCCAGCGCTGGCGTGCAGCGGGTCGTGCTGTGGGGGCTCTGCGATGCCGCTTCCGCCGCCCTCCTCCATATCGGCAGCCGGGACACCGCGCAGGTTCAGGCGCTTTGTCTCGTCAATCCATGGGTACGGTCGACGGCTAGCCTCGCCAAAGCGACGGTTAAACACTACTACAGACGCCGCATTCTCCAGAAGGAGTTCTGGCTCAAGATCGCAAGCGGTCAGCTCGGACTGGCAGCGATTCGAACGCTGCTCGGCAATCTTCGCGATGCCTTCGCCGGCGGTGGCAAACCGGTCAGCAACACCGACATTCGTCCATTTCAGGCCAGGATGCTCGATGCATTGGGCAATACGACAGCACCCTGCATGCTCATATTGAGCGACCTAGATCAAACCGCCCAGGAATTCGTCGAGTATGCCCACACTGAAAACATCTGGAATCAACTGCTGACGAAGCCAAACATCAGCGTCGTATCTATCGAAGGCGCCGACCACACGCTTTCGAAGATTTCGCATCAGCAGCAGATGTTCGACAGCATCGTCGCCTGGATGTATCGCCTTGCGCCATGAGCGGCGCCCACCCGGAGCTGAAAGAGAAGAGCCGATGCTTACCAGGTCCATGACAAACCGCCAGACCGGCATAATTTCAAGTAGCGACTTGACCGGACAGTTACTCCGACACGCGCTGCTGTGGGGTGCCCTCGCTCTGACACTCTGGTTCTCCTGGGTGGGTTTCATCGCGAGCGACGACGAAACCTACACTCAGGGTGCGCTGGGCTGGCTCAGCACCTTTCCATATATCCCATCCCATTTCGGCACGAGTCGCGTGGTCGTCGGCATTCCCATGGCCCTGACGCTCGCGGTGTTCGGCGAGCATGAATGGGTTATCCCGCTGAGCACCTGCCTATATTTTGGTCTGACGCTGTCCCTGACGCTGAGCATGCTTTCGCGCGTCATTGAAAACACCGCAGCGCTGGTATGCAGCATACTACTCGCGACAGTGCCGGTATTCGCATTGCGCGCCACCATTGCTTCGGCTGACCTGCCTGAACTGTTCTTCGTAGCAAGTTCCGTATGGCTTTACGCCTTCAGCAAGGAAAGCGCGCGCCCCGCAGCACGCATGCTTTGCGTGGGCCTTTGCCTGGGCCTGGCCTTTTCCGCACACGAACTCACATTGGCGGCGCTGGTTCTCTACGGCATCGCCTTCGTTTTCTCGCCGATCACCGATCGACGCAACTACTTGTTCATCGGCCTCGGCTTCGGTGCTGTCATCGGCATCGAATGCGCCTACTACGCGATAGTCGCAGGCGATCCCCTGCATCGTTTCAACCTGCTTCGCTCTGCCGTCCGGTATGTTGACCGCGTGCAGGTCGGATTCGGCCAGATTGCCGCGAACGGTACGCTGCATATCTGGGACCCCATCGATCCAATCATCATGCTGCTCACCAAGCATGAATTCAGCCTCGTCGGCCTGGCCTCGCTGCCAGCGCTGTGGTGGGCCTGCATTGGCACCCGTGGCCAGTCTTCCGCGGCCCTGCGCTGCGCACGGATCTTCGCCGCACTGGCGGCGGCATGGATGGTCTTCGCGGCCATCGTCCTGCGCGACATGATCCTAGGTCCGCGCTATTACATGATGTCGGCCTACGCGCTCTTCATCGTCATCAGCATCTGGGCCAGTATCGCCCTCAGGCCGTCACGCCCAGGCCTGCTGACCGCCGGATTGTCCGCCTTCATATTGATCAATCTCCTCGCGATCTATTTGGACAATAAGAATCCGCGGTTTGGCGAGCGCAGTCTGGTGGCGCTGCTGGGCTCAACCTCCGGTATCGTTTATACAGATCCGCTCACAGAAGACGACATTTACTGGTTTTGCAGATGGGAAAAGGCTGATTGCAGTCGAGTAAAAGTCGGCCCGCCGCCACCGGGCGCACTTTTTTATCACAATCCGAAAAATACGGAATCACCCAACAGATATGTCAACGCAGAGCAACTCAAGCGTCTGCAACCAGGCCCTGACTGGCAACTCCAGCAGCGCTATGTTGAAGACCGCAAACTGCTGGGCGTGCTGCTTGACCGTCTGGGCCTGCTCAACCGCCTGCCCCAAGGCCTGGCGAAACGGATTGACCGTCCAAATCCGAGCACAGCGCTCTACCGAACACCAGCCAACTCCGATCAGTCGGCTGTCGTCCCCACCACGACACCCCCGGCCTCGGAACCGCAGCGCGCGACCACACCATGACGCCCCTTAATTTTGCAATTTTGGTCGCGTATACCTTGGGGCTTTCCCTTGGGCAATGCTTGTTCAAGCTTGCGGCAGACCATGCCCGCAATGCGGTCGACCAGGCGTTCTGGCCAGCGCTGATGACATCGCTTTATTTTTATGCGTCAATCACGCTGTACGCGATACTGACGCTCGTCTGGGTCTGGATACTATCCCGCATTCCGCTGAGTCGCGCCTATCCATTCGTGGCACTCGCATTCGTTTTCACGCCAGCTTTTTCGATCGTTTTCTTCGAGGAAAACATTAACGCCTGGTATGCACTGGGGCTGGCGCTCATATTGATGGGGCTAGGCCTGATCGTTGTGAAGGCAACTTAAATGAAGTCGCTAGATTCAATATACATCGTGGTACCGGCCTACAAGGAAGCCACGGTGATCGGCGATGTTATCGCCGGGGTCATCAAGAAATACCCGAAGGTCGTGGTGATCGATGACTGCTCCCCCGACGACACCGCTGCGATTGCGCAACAGGCTGGCGCCATCGTCTTGCGCCACCCCATCAACCTGGGTCAGGGTGCGGCACTCGCCACGGGCATCCGTTACGCGTTGTCCCAGGGCGCGGAGTACATCGTCACCTTCGACGCAGATGGCCAACATCGCGTCGACGACATCGAGGTCCTTCTGCGCAGGCAAATGGAGACGGATGCGGAAATGGTGATCGGCAGCCGATTTCTGGGCTCTGCCGAAGGTATGCCTGCCCTGCGCCGGTTCGTTTTGAAAATGGCGGTCCACTACACAAGACTGACCAGCGGCGTGAGCATGACGGATGCCCACAACGGTTTTCGACTGCTGACACGCAGCGCCGCATTACGGCTGCGCATCAGGCAGAACCGCATGTCGCACGCCTCAGAGATCATTGACCAGATCAAAAGTCAGCAGATTTCGCTTGCAGAGGCCCCTGTCACGGTACTCTACACGGAATACTCGCTTCAAAAAGGTCAGCGCCTGAGCAACGCCGTCAACATCATCTGGGAAACCATTCTGGCAAGGATGCAGAAATGATCATCAAACTACTCTTGATCATCGGCCTTCTTTTTTGCCTGTTTTATGCCTTCCTGCAAAGGCGTAAATCCGGACTGGTCAGTTGGACGATCACGGCCACAAGCCTTGCAGGCATCGCATTCGTCAGCTTTCCGGATTTCACCACGGCCCTGGCCCATTTTCTGGGTGTCGGCCGAGGCGCCGACCTGATCATGTATTGCTGGATCGTGATCAGCCTCGCCATATCGGTCAGCCTGCAATTCAAGATTCTGCAACTGCAGGAAATTGCCACCGAACTGGCCCGAGCGCTCGCACTGCAGACTCCGCAAAGGCCCGAGCAGGGAGCCCCGCTCCCCATCGAAAAATAATAGGCCCACCGCCCAATCTTCTTGGAGTGATTTCATGCCTGCAGCCAAAGGGACATTGAACCATTTCAGCTTGCTTGGCGTAACCACCGGCGCTGTGGTTGCGCTGATTCAGCTTCTCTGTGCAACATCGGCCCACGCGGACGAGCCCAATGTGTGCGGCGACCTCTGGAATCATTATGGTCCCTATGATTACCGTACGGCGCACAAGTCACAGAAAGACATCGTCGAGCAGCGACACTTCAACCATGGCGTAGAAACATTGAGCAAGCAGTCGACCTCCTATTTCGGAGGCGACATCTCATACACACTGAAGGTTTTTCCCAACCATTATCGTGCCCTGCTCACCTATCAGCGGCTTGCTGAAAAGGAAAAGCGCGACCCTCCGCTTGACGGCGCCTACACGGTTGAATGTTTTTATGAGCGGGGCCTGCGATTCACCCCCAAAGATCAATTGCTGCGGATGCTGTATGCCAACTTCCTCATCAGCAAGCAACGCCTTCCGGAAGCGATTTCGCAACTGGACTATGTTGTCAATACAAACGAAGACGATCCGCTGACCCAGTTCAATGCCGGAATGCTTTTCATGGACATGAAGGAATACGCTCGCGCATTGACCCAAGCTCACAAGGTCATTGCCATGGGTTTCTCCCGTCCTGAACTTCGCAATCGTCTTGTCGCGGCGAATCAATGGGCCGAACCCGCCGAAGGCGCCGCGTCTGCAGCGGCTCCGGCATCTGCGGCGTCTCAATAAGGTTCGGGACTATGCAAGGCCGCCGTACGGTCCTGTGCGGCAGTCTGTCTTCGACTGAAGTTTCTTCCCACCAAGCCGTCACCCGATAGTCCTGCCCAGATGAACAACGATCAGTTCGCAAGCCTTCGGATCGGCCTGGTTGCGTGTTGCCTGAACACGGCCCATGTACGGGGCATGGGCAAATACGTCATGGAGTTGCTGCGCAACAGCAGCGACGATGTCTGCTGGCAGTTATTCGCCAACGACCCCCGACATCCACTCCAGCACCCTCAGGGGGCCCGGTTCACGCCGGACATCTTCGAGTTCCGTGGTGACCGCTTCCGGCTGTGGGAGCAGATGGGGTTGCCGTTGCGGAGCAGGCGCACGCCATTGACGCTGCTGCACTGCACGGAGGGCGCCTTGCCGTTGTGGCAGCCCCTCCCCACCGTCGTGACGCTGCACGACACGCTGGCTTTCGATGAGCGCGCCGACACAGTCGTCGAGCGGCTGTACTGGGACCGGCTCATTCCCGCCGCACTCAGGCGCGCCGCCCACGTCATCACGATCAGCGAATCCTCTCGGCGCGACATCCTGGCCCGCTGGCCGGAGCTGGAATCACGGCTGACCGTCATTTACCACGGCATCGAGTCCGCCTATTTCGAGCCACCAAAGGCGCCGATCCCACCGTCGCTGCAGCAAGCCCTCGGCGGCGCGGCGTTCGCGGTCTATCTGGGCGGCCCCCTGAAGCGCAAGCGCTTCGACTGGGCGCTGGAGGTGCTTGCCGCGCAGCCCGACCCCGCTCTCAAATTGGTGGCCTGCGGCTTCGGCGCGTCGGCGCGCCAGGCGGCCAGTGCCGCCCTGCCGCGCGAGCTGCAGGGTCGCGTGGTGTTCGCTGAATTCCTCTCTGACGCCGAGCTGCATGCGCTGTACACCGCGGCCGCAGCAGTGCTGTATCCCACGCTTTACGAGGGTTTCGGCTTCCCGGCCATCGAGGCGCAGGCAGCCGGCACGCCAGTCATCTTCAGCCCGCTGGGCAGTCTGGCGGAACTGACCGGCCCGCTGGCAACCCTCGTGCCCGCCGAGGATCTTTCGGCCTGGGCCCATGCACTGAACGAAGCCGTCACGCTCACGCCCGAAGCTCGGGCCGAAAAGACCGTGCGCGCACGGAAATGGGCCCAGGGATTTCGCTGGGCCGAGAGCTGGCGCGGCCATCTCGAGGTGTATCGCAAGGTGGCCGAGCAGCGATGAAGCGCCTGGGCGTCGTCATCTGCACATGGAACCGCGCCGACATGCTGGCGGCAACCCTGGATTCCCTCGCAGCAGTGCGCCGCCCCGACGGCTGTGCGGTGGATGTGATGGTGGTCGACAACAATTCGCAGGACGACACCCAGACCCGCGTGCGGGAGCGCCAGCCGGCCTGGCCGCTGGGTCGGTTGCATGCTTTCTTTGAGCGCCGCCAGGGCAAGCAGTTCGCGCTCAACACGGCCATCGCCAGAGCCCGCGAGCTGGGCTGCGAGGTGCTCGCTTTCACTGACGACGACATCGTCTTTTCGGCCGACTGGCTGGAGCAGATCGACGCAGCCTTCGACAACGAAGATCTGGCGCTGGCCGGCGGGCGCACCGTGCTGCAGTGGCCCGCAAGCGGCCGCCCTGACTGGTATGACGACAGCATGGCGGCCATCGTGGGCGGTGTGGACCTGGGGCCCGAACGGCTCGCGCCACCACCGCCCGGCTACGCCCCTGCCGGCGCAAATCTGGTCGCCAGGGCCGCGCTGTTCCAGCGGGTTGGCGGCTTCTCGGAGGCGCATTTCCGCCACATGGACTTCGAGTTCGGCCAGCGCTGCCTGAACCGTGGTGAGATCGTCGCCTATGAGCCACGTCTGTGCGTGACGGCGCCGATCGATCCGGCCATGCTGACCCGGCGCTATTTCCGCCGCTGGTCTTTGAAGGCCGGCATCTCGCCGTGGCAGCGCATGCTGCCCGACGAGTACCACCTGGCCTGGGTACCGGCGTGGCTGTACCGCCGGCTCGCCCAGGACATGCTCCTTTGGCTGATCGCCCCGCTGCTGTGCGAGCCCCCGGCGCAACGCTTCGCGCGCGAGCTTCGCATTTGGCGCGCCCGGGGAACTATCGCGGCACGCTGGCTGTCTCGGCTTCGCCCGGCCGCCTACCCGGCCTGGGTCGAGCGCCGCTCCCTGAAGCGGAATCTCTACTGATGAGCAACGTCCACCGCTCGCTCGGTTTCGCCTTCATGGAGCGCTATCTGCTGATCGGACTGCAGCTGCTGTCTTTTACGCTGCTGGCGCGGCTGCTGACGCCGCAACAGATCGGGCTGTACTCGGTCTCCATGGCACTCATCAGCATGGCTCAGGTAGTGCGTGACTTCGGCCTCGCCAACTACCTGATCCAGCGCAAGGAGCTGGGTCCCGAGGACGTTGGCAGCGCCCTGGGCCTGTCTGTACTGCTGGGCGGCGGTCTCTTCGTCGTCATCAACGCGGCGGCCCCATGGATCGCCGAGTTCTATCGAGACGACAGCCTGGCCGGCATCGTCCGCATCATCTCGTTCAACTTCCTGATCCTGCCTTTCAACTCCATTTCCATCGCGCTGCTCAGGCGCGACATGCGTTTTGACGCGCTGATGCGCGTCAACGTGTCGGCAGCCGTCGTGGGAACCTTCACGACGCTCGGGCTGGCCTGGTCCGGCGCCGGCTCGGCCAGCCTGGCCTGGGGCGATATCGCCGGCAGCCTGACCATCGCCACCGGCGTCAGCCTGACCGGGGCCTGGGGCAGGCTGGCACGGCCGCAACTGCACCGGTGGCGCGAGATCCTCGCCTTCGGCGGCCCGGTGACGGCAGCGAACGTCGTGACCTCGGTGTCCATGGACATCAACGACCTGGCAGTGGGCAAGCTGCTCAACTTCGGCCAGGTCGCCGTTGCCAGCCGCGCCCAGGGACTGATGAACCTGTTCGCACGCGACATCATGGGCACGGTGCGCTCGGTCGCCTACCCCGCCTTCGCCAAGGTGCACCGCGAGGAGGGTGCGCTGGAGCAACGCCATGTGCAGAGCCTCGCCGCCGTCAGCGCCGTGGCCTGGCCCTTCTACGGCTTCGTCGGCCTGTTCGCGCTGGAAGTGCTGCGCCTGATGTTCGGGCCGCAATGGGATGCCTCGGCCCCCCTCGTGCCGATCTATTGCGCCGCCGGCGCCGTCAGCGTGCTGAACAGCCTCGTGCCAACCGTCATGCTGGCCGCCGGCCAGGCCAGGCTCGTGGCCCTTGCCGATCTCATCATTCAACCCGTCAAGGCCCTGCTGCTGGTCGGGGTGCTGTGGTGGTGGCGGGCGCTGGAGCCGCTGGCCCTCGGCTTCCTCGCCATGGCCATCGTCGCCGTGCCCTATTTCTATGCGTTCAAGCAGCGCTGCCTGCCGAGCGACTTTCACGCGATCGGGCGCGAGCTGGCGCGCAATGCCCTGCTGGCGCTGATCTGCCTGCTTCCTTCCGCCCTGGCCGCGGCCTGGCTGCGGCCGCCCGGCGGAGCGCTCGGGCTGCCGATCTGGCTCGGCTGTGCGGCGATGACCTGCCTGCTCTGGCTGGCCGGGCTGAAGTTGCTGGATCACCCGCTCCATGGCGAACTGCTCGCCCTGATCCGCCGGCGTGCAGGGGTTGGCGTGTCATGAAGGTCCACGCCGTCATCGTGAGCTACAACGGCGCCGCTTGGATTGCCGATGCGCTGCGCTCCCTGCGTGCCAGCACCCACGCCTGCACGGCCATCGTCGTCGACAACGCCTCGACCGACGACACGGTGGCCATCGTGCGGCGCGATTTTCCCGAGGCACATCTCATCGAGGCGGGCGCCAATCTGGGCTTTGGCCGAGGCAACAATCTCGGCATCGCGGCGGCCCTGAGAGCCGGCGCCGACGCGATCCTGCTGCTGAATCAGGATGCCTGGGTGACGCCCGAGGCCGTCGGGCTGATGGTGGATTTCCTCACCGCCGAGCCCGGCTTCGACATCGTCAGCCCCCTGCACTGCAGCCCCGACCTGAGCCGGGTCGACCCCAACACCCAGAGCGCCTATCTGCAACGCCATGCCAGTGGCTATCTGTCAGACGCCTGCCTGGGGCGGGTGCAGCCGCACTACGCGATCCGCGGCATCAACGCGGCGGCCTGGATGCTGCGCGCCGGTGTGTTCCACCGCGTCGGCGGCTTTGACCCGCTGTTCTTCATGTACGGAGAGGACGACGACCTCATCGAGCGCTTTGCGCATCACGGGCTGCGCACCGCGCTGCTGCCGGCCGCCCGCATCGTGCATCTGCGTGCAAAGCCGCCAAGTCCGCCGCGAAGCTGGCGGCAACAACTCGCCGGCCGCGCGCGACGCAAGCGCTCGGCGCTGCTGCTGGATCTCAAGCGCCCGCATGGGAGCCTGCCTGGACAATTGCTGCGCCTGCTGGCGGCAGGCGTAGTGCAGCCCTTGGCCGACCTGTTGACCAATCACGACCTGCAAGGCTTCCTTGCCAGCCTGCTGGCCAGTCTGCAACTGCTGGTAGAACTCATGCCGGCGCGCCGCCATGCCCGACTCTGCGCCGAACCGGGCGCCCATTTCCTGGATCTCGACCCGCAATGAACTCTGGCATGGCCTGGCAACTCCACACGCTGGCACCGGCGCAAGGCCTGGGCCCGCATCGCGACGCCTGGGACGGCCTGAACCAGCGCCTGATGGGACGCCACGGCATGCTGGACGGCTCCTTCGTCGACGCCCTGCTGCGCCATTTCGGCGACAAGGGCACCCTGCTCGCCATCGCCGCACAGGGCGGCGAGCCAGTGGCCATGCTGCTGCTGAACGCACGTACGCGTGGTCTGGGCGTGTGGTCCAGCTTTCTGCCCTCACAGACACAGATCGGGCCCAGCTTGATCCCGGAGGGGTTCGACCTTGGGGGCTTGTTCGCCGCCCTGCCCGGCCACGCCAGCGAACTGGATCTGCTGTGCAACGACCCGCGTTTCGGCGACCTCAGGGAGCTGCAAGGCAGGCCGGTCAGGAGCCTGCCGCATGCGCTGACCATGAACATCAGCCTCAAGGAAAGCTTCGATGACTACTGGGCCCAGCGGCCGCGCAAGCTGATCCAGAACATGCGCCGCTATCTGCGCCGCCTGCAATCCGAAGCTGGCGCCGAACGTCTGGAGATCATTGCAGCACCTGACGCCATGCCCGCGGCCGTGGAGCGCTACGCCATGCTGGAAAGCCGTGGCTGGAAGGGACGCGAAGGCACAGCCGTCGGCAGCGACAACCCGCAGGGCCGCTTCTACGCGGAAGTCATGCGCCAGTTCGCCGAGCGCGGCGAAGCCCTGGTCTACGAGCTATGGCTGGGAGACAGCCTGCTGGCCTCGCGCATGCTGCTGCTGCGCGACGACATGGCCGTCATGCTCAAGACCGCTTTCGACGAGCAGTTCGAACGCTTCGCGCCCGGCCGCGTCCTGCTGCTGCGCACCCTGGAAGACTTGTTCACGCGGGCCCCGGGCGCGGTCGTCGAGTTCTACACGAACGCCGACCCCGACCTGCTGGCCTGGTCGACGTCGCAACGCTGGATCAACCACGTCAGCGTCTATCGCCACCGAGGCCTGCCCGCGCTGTTCGGCATGTTGAGGCGGACCGCCCGAAGCTGGCACCGACGGGACAAGCAGCCGGTGGACACGGAGATCATGGTCAACCGCAGCGGCGCCAGCGTGGACACCTACGTCCATGTCCGCGAGCTGCCCGCCGATGCCCTCGCATTACTGAACCAGGCCGAGCAGCGCCACATCGAATTCGGCGCCGACTGGTACGCAAACCTGATTGACACCGTCTACGCGCGCGCGCCACGGGAACACGAGGTACGCTTCCATGTGCTGCGCCGCCAGAGCCGCGTGCTGGCCGTGCTGCCGACTGTCGTGCAGACGAGCGCTTTGGGCCGCGAGGTCAGTGCACTGTCCAATTTTTACACCGCTATCTACGCGCCGGCGCTGGGACCGGACGTCGAGGCGGAGGACTTGTTGCCACTGATGCGCACGCTGCGCAGGGGTGGCGGCCGCGCCGCGGCCTATCGTTTCTCACCGATGGATCCGGACGCACGCGAGTTCAGTGTCCTCAAGCGCGCTCTGGCCCGGGCGGGCCTCAGCGCGCATACCTATTTCGCGTTCGGCAACTGGTTCGAGCCGGTCAGCCGCAACTGGGCCGACTACCTGAAGGAACGCAGCGGCCAGGTTCGCAGCACGATAAAGCGCAACGCCAAGAAGTTCGCAGCCGAGGGCGGCCGGCTGGAAATCGTGCGTGGCGGCGAAGCCCTCGAAGCCGGCCTCTCCGCCTACCAGGCCGTGTACGCGCAGAGCTGGAAGGTGCCCGAACCCTATCCCGGCTTCGTGCCCGGGCTGATCCGCCTTTGCGCACGACGTGGCTGGCTGCGCCTGGGCTTGGCCTGGCTGGGTGACAAGCCAGTCGCCGCGCAGATCTGGATCGTCGCCAACGGCCGGGCCGACATCTACAAGCTGGCATACGACGAAGCCCACAAGGCTCTCGCCCCAGGCACGCTGCTAACCGCACTGCTGATGGAACAGGCGATCGAAATCGACCGGGTGCGGGAGATCGACTACCTGATCGGTGACGACGCCTACAAGGCCGCCTGGATGAGCCGGCGGCGCGAGCGTTTCGGCCTCGTCGCCTATGACCCGCTGACGCTGCGCGGGCTCCTGGGCCTCGCGCGCCAGGCCGTCGGCGCGGCCTGGCGCCGGCTGCGCCCGCAATCCAAACCGCGCCACGACAATGCGGCGGCCTGAAGCCCAAACGACAAGAAGAGATGCAAGCTCAAAACCTGTCACCTGATACGCCGTTCGCCTCTGGCGCCCCTCGTTTTTCCGTGCCCGCCGACGACGCCCTGGCCGCCTGGCAGCAGGCTTATGCCGCGCGCGGCCCTGCCTGCGCCGCCGACGTTCGCGGCGAATTTGCCGTCGCGTTGACGCTGCCCGAGGGTGGCAGCTACCTCGCCGTCGACCGCTTCGCCGTGCACAGCCTCTGCTACGCGGTGCATGAGGGGCGGCTTCACTTCGCGACGCGCGCAGACGGCCTGGCCAGCCGGCTGGGGATCTCGGACCTGGACCCGCAGGCCATCTTCGACTACCTCTTCCATCACTGCATCCCGTCGCCGCGAACCATCTACGCAGGCGTCCACCGCCTTCCCCCGGCGCACTACGCGCTGTTCCAGAACGGCCAGCTGACGGTGGCCCCCTACTGGGTTGCGCGCTTCGACGAACTGCCCAATCCCGACTTCGACACGCTGCGCGACGAGTTCCGCGGCATCCTGCGCAATGCCGTTCGCGAACGACTGGGCGCCGACGGCAAGACTGCCTGCTTCCTGAGCGGCGGCACTGACAGCTCCACCGTCTGCGGCCTGCTGCGCGAGACCACCGACCGGCCACCGGCCAGCTATTCCATCGGCTTCGAGGCAGAGGGCTACGACGAGATGGAGTACGCCCGCATCGCCGCCAGGGCCTATGGCGCCGACCATCACGAGTACTACGTGACGCCGGCCGACCTCGTGAGGGCCATCCCCGACGTCGCCGCCCACTACGACCAGCCCTTCGGCAACTCCTCGGCCGTGCCGGCCTTCTACTGCGCGGCCAAGGCGCGTGCCGATGGCTATACCCGCATGCTGGCGGGCGACGGCGGCGACGAGCTCTTTGGCGGGAATGTGCGCTACGCCAAGGAGCGCGTCTTCCATGTCTACAGCCAGATCCCGACGCCGCTGCGTGCGGGCGTGCTGAACCCCCTGTTCATGAACCCGGTGACGGGCAGCATCCCGCTGCTGAAAAAAGGCACCAGCTACATCCGCCAGGCCCGTGTGCCCATGCCAGACCGCATGCAGAGCTACAACCTGCTGGACCGCCTGGGCCTCGCCGAGGTGTTCACTCCGGCCTTCCTGGCCAGCGTCGACACCGACGGCCCGCGCCAGCACCAGCGCGCCACCTGGGCCGCCGGCCCGCACGAGGCCAGCCTCGTCAACCAGATGCTGGCCTTCGACTGGCGCTACACGCTGGCCGAGAACGATCTGCCCAAGGTCGTCGGCACGACCGGCCTGGCCAACATCGATGTCAGCTTCCCGCTGCTGGACACGCGGTTGCTGGATTTCTCGCTGAAGCTGCCCACCAGCTACAAACTCAAGGGGCTGAAGCTGCGCTGGTTCTTCAAGGAGGCGCTGCGCGGCTTCCTGCCGGACGAAATCCTGACGAAGAAGAAGCATGGCTTCGGCCTGCCCTTCGGCCCATGGGCCCTCAAGGACACCGCCCTGAACGCACTGGCCGCCGAATCCCTGCGCGGCATCGCTGCCCGCGGCCTCGTGCGCACCGAGTTCGTTCAGAGCCTGCTGACGCAGCGCCTCAAGGAACACGCCGGCTACTACGGCGAGATGGTCTGGATCCTGATGATGCTGGAGCAATGGTTGCGCCGGCATGCGCCGAACTGGCGACTCTGAGAGACCGCAACCATATTTGGCAACTGTTTGGCGGCCCGGGCTGCTCGCAATGTCTCCACTCGGGCGCTCGCAGCACGAGCAGGCCTCAGACTGGGTTGAACGGCAGCTTCAATGCAAACGACCAGGTTCCAGTGCCTGCAGCACCGCCGGCGCCACGAGTGCCGCGCCATGCATGCTGAGGTGGTTGTCGTCGAAGTAAAGACTGTGATCGCCTTCCAGCACGAGGCAACGTGGGCGGCCATCGCACAGCAACTCGCCGACGGCGACACGATGTGCCCGGCCATCGGCCGCGAGCCGCCGCACCAACTGCAGCCCCTCGGCCTGCGTTGCTTCGTACCAGCCTGGCGTCTGCCCCTGCTCTTCCAGCGCCTCACCGCGGCGCCAGCGCAGGGCGAGCGCTGCAGGCACGGGGTAGTGATAGGTCGGCACCGGGTCCAGCAGCAGTACCTGTTTCCCAGCATCACGCAGCCGCTGCACGCTCTTGGCCATGCCCGCTTTGAAGGCCGCAGCGTCGGCAGCGCCCAGGTAGAACTCGTAGCGAGCTGCCAGCAGCACGGCGTCAACGCTTGCATCCTGGCCCAGACGTTCGATGAGCCGACGGTTAACTTCGGCGCAACGCGGTCGGCCCGGTGGCGTGTAGTCCAGGGCCGGAGGGCAACTGGAGCCCGTCAGCTGCGCGATCCGCCGCCCCGAGGCCCGATCACCCAGCGCGCGTGCGACCTCCACACCATGGCTATCACCCCAGACCGCCAGGGTCGCCATCGGAGCTGTGTTGCCGAATAGGCAGCGATCGTCATAGGCCAGCCAGCGATTGCCGCTGGAGTGGCAGCGCTTGCGGTCGGGGCTGTAGTCGGCCGCACCAGCCCGCAGCAGCGCGTCGCGGCCAGGCTGGGCGGCATGCTGATCCGACACTACCGTCAAAACCCAGGCGCCGGCAAGGCTGGCCAGCATGGCAGATGCGCCGGCGAGCAGCATGACCGGCTGAGGCACCTTGGCCTGGCGAACAGGCCCTTCCACCCAGCGTAATGACGCTGCGGCCAGCACCACCGACAACGCCACGGCCACTGCGGCCTGCATCGGCGTAGGCTCGTCGAGCAGGAGATGCCGCGTTAGCACGAGAACCGGCCAGTGCCACAAGTACAGCGAAAACGAGTGGGCGCCTATCCAGCGCAGCGGTTGTACTGACAGCCAGCGTATGGCACCGGCTTGGCTGCTGCCGCCAACCCAAATAAGCACTGCCGTGGCCAGACAGGGCCACAGCGCCGCGGGCCCTGGAAATGCATGGTCGGCCCGCAGGCACAGCAATGACGTGACGAGAGCCGCCAGCGCTAGCCACCCAAGCACGCGGTTCGCCCAGATGGGCCTATGCGGCAGCTCTTTGGCCTGGCTCATCCACCAAGCCAGGCCAGAGCCGATCATCAGCTCGAAGGTGCGTGCAGGGGCGGCATAGAAAGCGAACTCGGAGTTATAGGGCATCAACCGCAGGCAGTAGACCAGCGACACGAGACCGACTGCCAGCAGTGCCCAGCCGATGCGGCGCGGTGCGAAGCGCCAGAGCAGCGCCAGCAGCAGCGGAAAAACGATGTAGTACTGCTCCTCCACCGCCAGGGACCAGGTGTGCAACAAGGGCTTGAGATCGGCCGCGACTTCGAAATAGCCCGTCGTGCGGTACAGCTCCACGTTGGAGGCGAACAGGCCCGTTGCACCCAGCAGCCGTGCAAACTCGCGCAGTGCCTGCGGCTCCAGCAACAGCCAGCAGGCTGGCGCAACGATGGCCAGCATCGCAAACAGGGCCGGGAAGATGCGGCGGATGCGCGCCGCGTAGAAGGACACGACGCTGTAGCTGCCCGTGGCCATGCGTTGCAGAAGCAACGTTGTGATCAGGTAACCTGAGATCACAAAGAAGACGTCCACGCCGACGAAACCACCAGGCAGCATCGTCGGCCAGGCGTGAAATACGACGACCGGCACGATGGCCAGCGCGCGCAGGCCCTCGATGTCTGGCCGGAACTTCATCCGAGCGAGATCGCGATCAGGCTAGCGCGGCGGCCAGCGCAGCGACGACCTGGTCCTGCTGCCCATCGGTGAGATCCGCGCTCATGGGCAGGCTCATCACACGAGCCGCAGCGGCGATGCTGTGGGGGCAGGCATCGGCCTGGGCATAGTGGGCGTAGGCGGGCTGATGGTGCAGCGGGCGCGGGTAGTGCACGGCTGTCGGCACGCCGGCGGCCTTGAGCTTGGCCTGCACCGCCTCGCGGTCGTCGACGAAGATGGTGTACTGCGCCCACACGCAGTCGCGGTCGTCCTTGACCTCCAGCAATTGCAGGCCTGGAAGGGCGGCAGCGAGCTTGCGCTTGTAGGCGTTGCCAAGCTCCAGACGGCGGCGGATCTCCCATTCGAAGCGGTCCAGCTTGCCCAGCACGACGGCGCATTGCAGCGTGTCCATGCGGCCGCCCACGCCCAGGCGGGTGTGCAGATAGCGCTGGCTCTGGCCATGCGTGCGGATCTCACGGCAGGCCTGGGCGAGCCTGTCGTCGCTCGTGAAGATGGCCCCGCCATCGCCATAGCAGCCCAGTGGCTTGCTGGGGAAGAAGCTGGTGCAGCCGAAGGTCGACAGGTTGCAGCTCTTCCTGCCCTTGTACGAGGCGCCGAAGCTCTGCGCGGCATCTTCGATGACGGCCAGCCCATGACGTTGGGCCAGGGAATTGATCTCGTCCATGTCGGCCACCTGGCCGTACAGGCTCACCGGCATGATGGCCTTGGTCCGGGCCGTGATGGCGGCTTCGACGAGGCGGGCGTCGATGTTGGCGGTGCCGGGCTCGATGTCAACGAACACGGGCACGCCGCCAGCCAGCACGATCATCTCCGCCGTGGCCGCGAAGGTGAAGGGGCTGGTGATGATCTCGTCGCCGGGCCGCAGGTCCAGGGCCATCAGCGCGATCAGCAGGGCCTCGGTGCCGCTTGCCACGCTGACGCAGTGCTTGGCCCCGCTGTAGGCGGTCAGCGCCTCCTCCATTTCCTTGACCTCAGGTCCCAGGATGTATTGGCCATGGTCCAGAACTTTCTGGATGCGGGCATTGATGTTGTCGCGCAGCGCCGCGTACTGGCTCTTGAGGTCGATGAAGTCCATCAGCTTTTCTCGATGAGTTGAAGTTGCTGGCCGCTCAGCAGGTAGCGGTCGCCGGTATGGGGGCACATGGCCTCGACGGGCTGGGCGCTTGCCACTGGCAGCTCGAGGCGCTCGCCGAAGCGGCTCATCCAGCCGATCTGCTTGGCCGGCACGCCCACCATCAGCGCAAAGCCCGGCACGTCGCGGTTGATGACAGCGCCGGCGCCGATGAAGGCGTAACGGCCCACCGTCGTGCCACAGACGATGGTGGAGTTGGCGCCCAAGGTCGCGCCCTGCTTCACGAGCGTGCGGCGGTACTCGTCCTTGCGCGTGACGGCCGAGCGCGGGTTGTAGACGTTGGTGAACACCATGCTGGGGCCGCAGAACACGTCGTCCTCCAGCGTCACGGCGTCATAGACGGAGACGTTGTTCTGGATCTTGACGTTGTCGCCGATGCGGACGTCGTTGCCGACGAAGACGTTCTGGCCGAACGAGCATTTCGCGCCGATGCGGGCGCCGGCGGAGATGTGGACGAAGTGCCAGACGCGGCAGCCATCGCCGAGCTGGGCGCCGTCGTCGACGATGGCGCTGGGGTGGATGGTCGTCGTCATGATCAGTAGGCCAGGGGCAGGTTGATGCGCTTGCCGTCGCGTGCGCTCATGTAGAGCGCGATCAGCAGCTCCAGGGACTTCAGGCCCTCGCGCCCGTCGGTTTCCGGCTGGGCCTCGCCGCGCAGCGTTTGGATGACGTTGTCGTAGTACAGCGGGTGGCCGAAGCCGTAGACAGAGGTGGTCTGGTAGCTGGCGTCGCCGATGAGGCTGTCCATCTCGTGCGGCGCCTCGAACGCCCAGTGCTGGATCTCGTTGACGGCCAGGCCGCCGACGCGCACCGAGCCCTTTTCTCCTAGCAGGGTGATCGAGCCTTCGAGGTTCTTGGGGTAGGTCAGCATGCTGACGTTGACAGTGCCCATGGCACCGTTGCGCCACTTCAGCGCCGCAGCCCCACTGTCCTCGACCTCGATGTTGCGAGCCAGCGTGCCGGTGTAGGCCATGACGCTTTCGACTGGACCGCAGATCCAGTCGAGCAGGTCCACGTAGTGGCTGGCCTGGTTCATGAAGGCGCCACCATCGAACTCCCAGGTGCCACGCCATTCGGCACTGTCGTAGTAGCTCTGCGGGCGGGTCCAGAAGACGTTGACCGCGATGTTGTATAGGCGCCCGAAGCGGCCCTCGCTCACTGCACGTTTGAGGAGTTGCAGCGTCGGGTTGCGGCGGTTCTGCTTGACGACGAAGAGGCGCACGCCGGCGTCGTCGCAGGCCTTGACCATGGCGAGGCCGTCCTGCCAGCGAGTGGCCATTGGCTTCTCGGTCATGACATCGATGCCGGCCCGGGCGACTTCGATGGCCTGACGCGGGTGCAGGCCGCTGGGCGTAGTGAGCACGACGCAGTCGATGCCCAGCTCGCCGTTGGCGGCGAGCAGCTCCGTGAGGGAAGAAAAACCGCGGGCGCCGGTCTTGACGACGGCGGCCTGCAGCGCCACGGGATCGGAGTCGCACACTGCCACGAGTTCGGCTCGCTCGGCGTGCTTCTTGATCGCCTCTATGTGGTTTTGGGCGATGCGGCCACAGCCGATCAGCGCGAAGCGGACGAGGCGGCCGGTGACGGGTGGGCGCAGCAAATTCATGGCGAATCTCCAAGTACTAAATCAGGACCGGCGCAGACGGGTCACCGTCACCAGAAGCCTCTGGAACACAGGGTCGAGCGTCAGTGGATGCCTCACCAGCAGCAGGCCAGGAATCCAAGTCGCGATGCACAACAGGATGGCCGCGACGAAGGCACCGGCCGGCATGGGCTCACCTCGGCCGAGGCCGTAGTGCAAGGCAATCGCGGCGGGCGCCAGCAGGCTGACCGCCGCCGCCGCTGCGCTGCGGCCCAGGTTGGCGCACCACGCGCCCCAATTGTTCCGCATAAACCGCGCCTTGACGGCATACAGCAGCGGCACTTGCAGCAGCAACGCCAGCAGCAGCGCGATCGCGCAGGCCAGCATCGACTTGAACCACAGCGCAGCGAGCACGATCATCACGGCGCGCAGCGGCTGCCACAGCAACTCCACCTTGGTCAGCAGGTCGATGCGGCCAGCGGCCAGCGTCAGCGGACCGATGAGGTTGGCCGTGGCCGCCACGGCGCCGCACAAGCAGTACCAAGGCACAAGACTGGCCGCGGCGTCCCACTGGCTGCCGAACAGCAGGCGCAGCGTCTCCAGCGTGTACAGACTGACGAAGCCGTAGAACGGCCAGGCCACCGCGGTGACGTGGGTCACGCTGGTGAGGTACTGCGCCTCCAGGTCTTGCCCTTCGCGCACCACCTTGGCGTAGGCCGGGAAGGCCACATTGCGGATGGCCGTCATCACGTCACGGTGGAACAGCTGCATCAGGCCCTGCGCCTTGCTGAGGATGGCCACGGGCTCGAAGCCCATCAGCTTGCCGACCGCCAGGTCGTTGACGTCCATCGAGATCGACGTGACGACACCCGTCAGCGAGCTCTGCGCGCCGAAACTTAGCAGCCGACGCCAGGCCTTCAGGTTGGGCTTAAGCTTCGCGCCGTCGGGCCGGGCGATCCAGGCGCCCCCGCAGTTGGCCGCGTTCGTCACCAACGCGCCGATGGCCAGCGCCATCACGCCCTTCCCCATCCAGGCCAAGCCGATGCTAACGACCGCGCCCACCGCGGCGCTGGACAGGCCGATGACGGCCAAGGCACGGAAGGCCATCTCGCGGCGCAGCAGCGCCATCGCAACAGTGGCGAACGGCAGCAGCAGAAAGTTGATAGAGCACACCCACAGCGTATCGCGCACGAGCTGCTCGCCGTAAAAATCGGCCACCCAGGGCGCGGATACCGCCACCACAGCGAACAGCGTGAAGCCCAGCAGCAGTGACAGACCGAAGGCGGTGCGCAGCGAGTCTTCGTGCAGCTCCTTCTCCTGAATTACGAAGTTCACGACGCCGAAGTCGCGCAGCACCTGCGCCACACCAATGACGGACAGACTGACCGAGAAGATGCCCACCTGCGCTGGCGAAAGCAGCCGCGCCAGGATGACGTTGCTGCCCAACGCGATGATGATGCTGAGCCAGCGTTCGATGAATGAAAAAGCGAGCGCGCGGCGCACACCCTTGTTCGCGTCCGTCACCGCCGAGCCACCTTGTCCAGAATGCCTGCCAGCTGCTGTGCGGTGGCGGCGCGGGTGTAGGTGGTCAGTCGGTCGGCGCGCTGCGTCGAGAAGCCCGTCAGCCCGCGGCCAGCGCACAGGTCGGCCAACACGGCGGTCGCGGCCTCGAGGTCGTCGGGCATGATCTGCCGGCCGCCACCCACGTCGTTGATGACGCGTGCCACCTCGCTGTTCGGAAGCGTGGCGGCTAGGATCGGCCGGCCGCTGCCCAGGTACTCGAACAGCTTGCCGGGCAGTGCAGCGAGTGCATAGAAGCCTTCTGACACCGGAAGAAACACCAGGTCCGAGTCGGACATCAGGCGCAGCGCGTCGGCATGCGACACACGGCCATGCTCATGCACAACGTCCTGCACGCCATAGGCGGCCGCCGGTCCAGGCGCGAAGCCCGCCGTGTCCACGCGTAGGCGCTCTAACCCGGGCGCACCGACGACCTTCAGCCGTTGCACCGCTTGGTATAGCAGGTCTGGACCGTAACCCGGGCGCCAGACTCCGGTGTAGCTGACGCGCACCAGGCCATCACCCGGAGGCAGCGGAAGGTTGGCGAAGTCCTTGGGCTCGAAGCCGTTGGTAATGCACTCAAAGCCTTCTTGCCCGGTGTCATTCTCCAAGGCCCGACCGAGCGTGGGCGTCACGGTGACCAGCGCCGAGGCACCGGCCGCCGCGCGCCGCTCCAGGCGGGGGTTGAGGCGGCGCTGCAGATGCGTCTCGCCTTCCCAGGCGGCTGTACCGCTGGGACGCCACTGGTCGCGATAGTCCAGCACATATGGCAGCCCCGTGCGCTTGGCCACGTCATGGGCGATAAGAAAGGACGTCCACGGCCAACCGGTAGCCAGGATGGCGTCGAACGGCGTTTCGCGGTGCGCCTGTACGGCCGCTTCCACCGCGGCGCTGCGCCACGACGCCACTTCGTCGGGCACCGTCCACAGGCCAGCCAGCCGCCAGGCCAGGGCCGGCTCCACACGCTGGCGCAGGCCAGCCGGGAGCATGGAAGACAGCCGCCGGGCCCAGATCGAGGAGGACAGCTCCACGCGCAGCACGCGGGTGCCGGGGCGCACCTCGTCGAGCAGGTGCGGGTCGCAACTACGGGCCTTGGGGTTGGCCAGCGTCAGCACGGTGGGCCGCCAGCCGTGTTCCGGCAGGTGGTTGGCGAACTCCAGCGAGCGCCGCGTCCCCGAATTCGCAATCGGCGGGTACAGGTAGGCGATGAACAGCAGCGAGCGCATCAGGTCAGATCAGGCCAGTGCCGCGGCGATGCGCGCGGCCGCGCGGCCGTCGCCATAGGGTTGCGCTGACGTGGCCGCCGGGCGGCGGGCGCCAAGCACGGCCGCCTCGATGGCCGGAGCCGACAGGTCGCGCACCAGCTGGTTCCAGCCGAGTTCGACTGTCTCCACCCACTCGGTCTCCTCACGCAGCGTGATGCATGGCACCTGCAGGAAGAAGGCTTCCTTCTGGATACCGCCAGAGTCCGTGATGATGCCCGCTGCGCGCTTCTGCAGCGCGAGCATTTCCAGGTAGCCCACCGGCTCAAGCACATTGACGGCTTGTGACAGTCGCTCCAGCGCACCCAGCGCGGCCAGGCGCTGGCGGGTGCGTGGGTGGACGGGCATGACCAGCGGCAGCTGGCCGGCGACGCGGCACAGGCCGTCGACGATGGCGGCCAGGCGCACGTCGTCATCGGTGTTCTCGGCGCGGTGGATGGTGACGAGGCCGAAGCGCGACGGCACATCGGCAGGCAGCGGCACGTCACCCTGGCTGAACCGCAGCACGGCGTCGTGCATCACGTCGCCCACTTCGATGATGCGGTCCGCGGCGATGCCTTCCGCACGCAGGTGGCCGCTGGCCACAGCCGATGGCGTGAACAGCCACTGGGAGATACGGTCTGTCAGGATGCGGTTGACTTCTTCAGGCATGCGCACGTTGAACGAGCGCAGGCCAGCTTCAACATGAGCCACCGGGATGTGCAGCTTCACCGCCGCCAGCGCGCCGGCTAGCGTACTGTTGGTGTCACCATACACGAGCACAAGGTCTGGCTTCTCGGCCAGCAGGCACTGCTCGATTGCCATCAATTGCTTGCCGGTCATCTCGCCGTGGCTGCCGCCGCCTATGCCCAGGCTGTGTTTCGGCTTGGGAATGCCCAGCGCCTCGAAGAACACCTCAGACATGTTGTAGTCGTAGTGTTGGCCGGTGTGGACCATCACCTCGTCATGACCGAAGTCACGAAGCGCCGCGCTGACGACCGCAGCTTTCACAAACTGGGGCCGTGCGCCCACCACGGAAACGATGCGTTTTGGCATATTGAAAAGCCTCCCTCAGTAACTTGCGCTGACCGCCGCTTTGCGCGCATCGCCACGAATCAGATTGTTCGCCAGACGTATGCCGAACTTCAACCGGCTCCGGTCCCAGGGCGTGAAGCGCGGAATCTGGAACACATCGTCCTCGCGGCGCGCGGCGGCCCAATAAGTGGAAACAGCGGCATCGAAGCCCAGTTCTCGCACGAGCGCTGGGTGGACGCCTGGCAGGTAGTCAGTGCCCGGTTTGCCGTTGGGGTATGCGAACAGGCCTACCTTTTCGTTCAGCAGGGCCTCCAGCATGTCGCGGCTGCGACCGATCTCGTCGGCGGCCTGCTGTCGCGTCAGCTTGGCCAAGATGGGATGGCTGACAGTATGCGCGCCGATCTGCATGCCAGCGCGACGCAGGCACCGCACCTGCTCGCTGCTCATCATCAGGTCATCTGGCGGACAGACTTCGGCACGTTCGGCGATGGCATCGACGCAGGCCACCCGCGGCTCGGGCGGCAGGTACTTCACCCGCTCGATGAGCTTGCCCAGGGCTGCACGGCGGCTGGCGGTGTCGCCCAGGGCATGCCGGCCCAGGTCTTCGCCAAGGCCGTCCTGCAGCCCGCGCAGGTCCAGCAGGGGCTTGCCGCTGAAGCGCACCGCTTCGATCAGCGTGTCGTTCCACATGCGTCCCCCATCGAGGAACCCCGTGGCGATAAAGAAACTGCAGGGCAGTCCATGCCGCTGCAGCAGCGGCAACGCAACGTCATGGTTGTCGGCATAACCGTCATCAAAGGTCAAGGCGGCAGCCCGGGCCGGCAGGCTCCCGTCCCGCAACCGGTCGACGGCGGCATCCAATGGCAGCACGTTGAACCAGCGGGCAATCCAGCCCAGCAATTGATCAAACCGCGCCGCATCGATCTCGTCCGGGAACAGCGGATCCGGCTGCGAAAGGACGCGGTGGAAGATCAGCACGTTGAGCCGGGCTCCACGCCCCGCCGGCGAAAGGCAGTTGAACAAGACCTTCATGCCGAACTCGATCTGCCGGACTTGAGCCAGCCATTCATGAAGGCGGGCAGAACCACCAGCGGCTCCGGCTTCTCGGTCAACCAGGCCCTGCTCTCCAGCCATCGGCGCCCGATGACGGCGAGCACCATCAGGTTGTACGGGAAGTCCCAGTAAGACAAGCTGAGGAAGGCGCCGCCAACCGCGTACCCAACCAGGCTGACCTGCAACATGCCACCAAGATCGGACAGCCACTGCGTTTCGGGCTGCCGTGCCGCCTGCGTCCGCAATTTGCCCGCAGTAGAAAAGACAAAATAGAACAGCAGCAAAAAGAGGAACAGGCCAATGAATCCCTGTTCGCCCAGCACCATGAAATAGATGCTGTGCGCGGCGTGCGGGTCGAGGGGATCCGGGGCGTAGATGGCGAAGATGGACCCTGTCCAAATCATGAAGCCCCCGCCGAAGAAGTTCGCCTTGGCAACGTTCCAGGCCATCCACCACGCATTGATGCGTCCCATCGCGGAGGTGTCATCTTGATAGGACTTGATGGTGTTCATGCGGGCCCACCATTCTTCCGGCATGAGGGACAGCAAGGCTGCGCCTACCACGACCATCCCGATGGCCATGCCAAATTTCTTCTTGCCACGCCACCAAAGCACCAGCGCCATCGCGCCGATCGCCACGAGCGCGCCACGCGAATGGCTTCCCAGTGCGGACGCGGCCATGAGAATGATGCAGATCATCATCAGGCGCTTCGCCCATTTCGCCCGGAACTGCAATTGAAGAAACCACATCAGTGGAATCGTCATCACGATGGCCAGGGCAATTTCGTTGTTGCCGCCAATATACGTATTGTCCGGCCCCCAGACTCGATAGCTGCCGCCTGTCGCTAAAGTGAACACGCCCCCCTTGACGCCGAAGAACCCAATAGAGACAACCAGCACCCAAACCAGAAGAATAATATGTCGCTTGGTATGAAGCAATACGAGAGCAACCAAAATCATCAGGTCGATCTTCATAACCCGCGACCAGAGATTGAAACTCTCGTCATAGATGAATGACGAGGGCAAACCCATCGTCATCCATATCATGAACAAAATCAGAACCACATTCTCTCGGCAGAGGAAATAACTCTTCTTCCCTTCGCCGACGAACAGACCAATGAGGGTACTCCCCCCAACGGCCGCGGCGACCGGCATATTGGCGAGATTCCAGCTCAGGGCATGGGGGTTCATGATGCTCACCCATGTCCACCCGATGATACCAATCCAGGGTTTGCGCCACGCGACGAGCACAAACCAAGCCAGAGATAGCGCCAGAACGACATCACGCATAATGACCTATCCCAACGAGTTCCTGGCCATACCCTCAAACAGGCGCAACTGCCCATCGGTCGTTGCCTGCCAGCTGAACTCCTCAGCATAGGCCCGGATTTCCGGGCGGCTGCTGCCGCGCGACAGCAAAGCCGCGATGGCCGAGGCAAATGCGGCAGGCTCACGCTCCCCGACTAATTCACCCACCCGCTCATTCCGAACCACCTCGGGTGTTCCCCAGATATTCGATGCCACGACGGGCGTTCCACAGGCCATCGCCTCCAGCAGAACATTTGCCCATCCTTCACGGCTGGAGGCAAGAATCAAGGCGTCCGCAGCGCTGTACCATTTAATCAGTTCAATATTCGGCCTGGCGCCCGCGAAGGTCACGCGGTCGGAAACTCCCAACTCACTCGCCAGCGCGACCAGAGATGCGCGCTCAGTGCCATCGCCGACGATGACCAGCCGCGCGTCGGGATACTGCGTGCGCAAGCTCGCCAGTGCCCCGATCGCGATGTGATGGCCCTTGCGCTCGATCAGGTAACCCACGGACAACAGCATCGGGGAACCCGACAGGCCGAGTTCACGGCGGCACGTCGCCTGGTCGAGCGGCCGAAACCGCTGCAAGTCAACGCCATTTCTCAGCACGGCCAGGCGATCGTTCGGAACTTGCCAGGAGTGCAGGACATCCACCAGCGCCTGGCACACGCCAATCGACACCGACGCACGTGCTGCTGTCCATTGCATCATCATGCGCGGCAATGCGTACATGGGTATCAGATTGAGGTCCGTACCACGGGCAGTCACCGCAAATGGCTTCTTGAACCAGCGGGCCAGCAAGGCTGCTGCAACACCGTCCGGGTAGTAGTAATGGGCATCGATGACGTCGAAGTCGAAGCCTTCCTCGATCAGCCGGGCGACCGTTCGACGCGCCCCCAGCGCCATCAGCAATGGCGCCGATGTCATGCCGATCTTAGGCAGCAGCACATAGCGTGGATGGCGTACGTCAATGCCGTTCCAAACTTCTTGGCGCGGTACGGCGGCCATGCGTGCGTAGTCGCCCCAACGAGGATTGGTGGAGGGGAACCATGGCACAGGGGCCACCACCTTTGCCTCGACCCGACCACTGCTCAGCAATTCGCGCAGACGCGTTTCAACGAATATGCCGTGACCGGGGCGATTGCTACTCGGGTAAAGCGTCGAAAACGTCAAGACCCTTAGTGGCTTAATTGACATGAATCAGCCCCCCGCAGCCACTAGCCGGTTCATTTCTGCCACGATCCGTGCCGCGTGAGCCCGCCAGGTCAACTGCTTGCGGACAATCACCTCTGACGCAGCCCCCGCCAACCGCTGACGCAATTCGACATCGATACACAGAGTATCGAGCGCCTTCTCGATCCCAAGCTCATCATCCGGTCCGTAAAGAATCGCATCCCGACCATCGGTCAATATCTCATGGTGATTCGGCTGATCGGGCGCAACGATTGCCTTGCCAAGCGCAAGATATTCAAACAGGCACAGCGGCGAGGCATAAGGCACTAGCGCCGTCTGCAGCGCAATATCGAAGGCCATCGACAACGCGGGAACACGCTCTCTTTCAACGGCGCCGGTGAACGACAAGCGATCCATGATGCCAAGAGCCGTCGCCACGCCTTCTATACTATTTCTCGCAGGGCCGTCACCTATGACCAAAAGATGCAGCGGGTAGCGATCCAGCCGTGTGGCCATCCATTCGAGGATGCGCTCCAACCTATCCCACTCGCGAACAAATCCGGTGAAACCGATGACCAGGCGCCCGTCCAAGCCGAGTTGAGCCTTGGCCTGCGCCGCGGAAGGAAGATTCTGATAATGATCTTCATTGATGGCGTTGGGCACGACGCGGATCTTCGCCGCATCGATACCCATATCGACCATATAGTCGGCCAGAACCTGCGTGACCGGCAATATCAGGTCAGCCCGCATCCAGACATATTTCTCCGCCCAATCGGCAAGACGCGGCCACATCAAGCCACCATACTGGCGACGCTCCAAGGCCATAGGCGCATTGACCTCGAGCACCAGCGGCAACCCAAATATCTTGCGGGCCCAGACGCCCGCAAAGAGGTACAAGTTATAGCGCTCGTAAATGCAAGCCGGCCGCTCCTGCTGGATCGCACCAATCAGTCGGCGCAGCGCCACCAGCGAATAGCCGATCTCCGCAAGTTCGTACAACGACTTGGGCAGCCAGGCTTTAAGCCGCCCCACCCAGCCGGGGCTGCCGCCGCCAGCGCGGTACTCGCCGACGGCCGGCGCGCTTTCGATCACCTGATGGCCGATGCCGCGCATCGCGAGAATCATCTCGGTGATGTGCGTGGATTGTCCGTCGCGCGAGGCCGTCCGATGGTGGTAGAGAATCTTCATGCGCTCAGGCGGGAGGTTTCTGCAGGCGCGGCCGCCCGCCGGTCGCCTGCGGCATTGCGCAGGAAGGCATCGAACATCAGCAGCACCCATAGCGGCTGAGCGTGATCCATGACGCCACGTTCGTGCTGATCTAGCATCCGGCCGACAACGGTCGGGTTGAACCAGCCGGTCTGCGCCAATGCGCCCTGCTGCAGGGCTTGGCGGGTCTGCTCACGCAGAGGGCCGCGCAGCCAGCGTGCCAGCGGCACTGAGAATCCCATCTTGGGTCGGTACAGCACGTCGTGCGGCAGCATGGGCTCCAGCGCCTTCTTGAAGAGGTACTTGCCTTCCTGGCCGCGCAGTTTCAGGTTCGAAGGCAAAGTCGCGACCCACTCGACCAGTGGATGGTCCATCAGCGGCTCACGGACTTCCAGGCTGTGGGCCATGCTGGCGCGGTCGACCTTGGTGTTGATGTCGCCCGGCAGGTAGGTGTGGATATCGAGGTACTGAATCAAAGCCAGCGGATCGTCCGTGTTGGCCCGCGTGGCATGCTCGTGGAAGATCTCGCTGGCATGCCAGCCCTGCAGTTCGCGCTTGAAGCTGTCGCTGAAGAGCTCCTGACGCATCGGGTCGCGCACCATGCCCATGGTGTTGAAGTAGGCATCGACCGAATCGCGGGCGATGGCCTGGAAAGTCGTCTTTGCGCGAAAAACACGAGGCGCCCAGTCGGCCTTCGGGTAGACCTTGGCCAGCGGGCCGAACACGCCGCGGCGCAGCGCGAGCGGGAAGGCGCGGCGCATGCGCTCCTCCATCATGTGCAGCTTGTAGCGACGATAGCCCCCCAGACTTTCATCGCCGCCGTCGCCCGACAGCGCCACGGTGACATGCTTGCGCGCCAGTTCGCATACGCGATATGTGGGGATGGCCGATGAATCGGCATAAGGCTCATCGTAGAGATGAGCCAGCAGGTCCACGAGGCCGAAGTCGTCACTGCTGACGATCTCGATGCGGTGGTTGGTCCGGTAGCGGTCCGCCACCATCTGCGCGAACTGCGTCTCGTTGAACTTGGGATCGTCGAAACCGATGGAGCAGGTGTTGACGGGCTGATCGTCCAGCTGGGCCATGGCCGCGACGACCGCACTGGAATCCACGCCGCCGGACAGGAAGGCACCCAGGGGAACCTCGGCCTTCAGGCGCAGCTTGACGGACTCGGAAAGGCGGCGGCGCAACTCCTCCGCGGCCTCTTGTTCGCCGATCTTGGCATCCAGCGTGAAATTCACATCCCAATAGCGCTGCGGCGTGCCGATGGGTTGCCCGCGCTTGACGAGCAGGCGGTGGCCGGGAGCGAGCTTCTTGGCGTGCTTGTAGATCGTGGCCGGGTCAGGCACGTAGCCCAGCGCGAAATAGGCCTCCACCGCACGCGGGTCGATCTCCTGGCGCAGCCCACCATGAGCCATCAGGCTCTTCAGCTCGGAGCCGAACAGCAGCCAGCCGTCCTCCGTCATCGCGTAGTGCAGCGGCTTCACGCCCAGGCGGTCGCGCGCCATAAAGAGGCAATCGCGGCGGCGGTCGTGGATCATGAAGGCGAACATGCCGCGCAGGTGGTGCACGCAGTCCTCGCCCCAATGCTCCCAGGCACGCACGATGGCTTCGGAGTCGCTCTTCGTGCGGAACACATAACCGTGGCCACGCAGCTCGTCCATCAGCTCGAGGTAGTTGTAGACCTCGCCATTGAAGACCAGGGCTACCGACTTGTCATCGTTGAAGATGGGCTGCTGGCCGGTGGCGATATCAATGACCGACAGGCGGCGATGGCCGAAGCCCACGCCAGGCTCGATGTGCAGGTCACCCTCGTCCGGCCCGCGGTGGTGCTGGGACTCGTTCATCCGGTGCAGGCGCTCGCGCTCGGGGAGGCGCTGGCCGCGGGTGTCGAACAGACCGGTGATGCCGCACATGGGTAGGACCTGGTTCAGCCAATCATTGAAGTACCGCGCTCGCCTGAAACGCCTGGCGCGAAGAAAGGCGGATTCTTACCGAGCTTGGTGTCACTGCCCGGCGTCAGCGGCACCCTGCGTGATGTCAGGCACGACTCCCCCCCTGTCCGGGGGATGCGCCGCCCACATATCGCGGCCGCACCTCCCGACCGCACCGATACGGCCAATGTCACTCACGAGCGGTCGGCAAATGTCCGCAGGTTCACGCGCCATGTCCACCCGGCAGGGCTGCATACATGGCGCCATAGGCAGAGATCATGCCGTCCAGGCTGAATTGACTTCGCGCGCGCGACAGGGACACCTCGGCGAGTCGGCGACGCAGTGCCGGCTCGCTGACGAGCCGCGCCAGCGCCGCGGCAAGCGCGGCACTGTCCTGGGCCGGCACGAGCAAGCCGTTGACGTCGTTCAACACAAGCTCCGGATTGCCGCCCACATCCGTCGCCACGGGGGCACAGCCGCAGGCCATCGCCTCCAGCAGCGTATTGCTGATGCCCTCGGCCTGGGAAGGCAGTGCAAAGATGTCGAATTGCGGCAGCAGTGCCGCAACGTCGCTCCGGTCGCCTGGAAGCCAGGCTTGACCTGCAGCCCCCGCCTCTACCAGCCGTTGGCGAGCCACGTCCAGGAGCGCCCCGCCGCCCAGCATCGCCAGGCGCAGCCGGGGCCATTCGGCCGGACACAGCTCGCGCAGGTGCAGGAACGCTTCGACGAGATTGAGGGGGTCTTTCACGGCCTGCATGCGCCCGACCGCGCCGATGACGAGATGCTCGCCACGGCGGAAAGGCCAGACCCCGGGCACCGACTCCGTGGGCGCGAATCGCTGCGTGTCCACACCGTTGCAGATGCGCAGCACACGTTCGTGAGCAAAGCCCACTGGCCCTGTCAGGTAGGTCTCAATAGCCCTGGATAGCGCCACAAAGCGATGGACGGCGGGGCCGTAGATCCGGCGCAATCGCTGATTCGAACGATTGACTCCACCAAGATCACCCACCTCCCAGCCATGCTCGCTATGCACACGCAACGGCACGCGCGCGGCCCATGCCGGGAGCTGGAATTCCATGGCGCCGAGATTGCGTGTGTGCACAACTGCCGGGCGCAACTCCCTGAGCAGCCGGTAGACCCGTGGATACAGCCACAGGCCCTGGCCCGGCGCCTTGTTCAATGCGATGAATTGCGTTCCCGGTGCTTGCACGCGCTCCTTGAACGAGGTGATCTCCGTAACCGCGACAACGGCGTGCCGGAACGACGGCAGGTGGTTGATCAGGTTGACGACACCGTTCTCCAAGCCGCCGGTGTCGAAGCGGTGCAGCAGGTGCACGACCAGGGGCCGTGCATCGCCCTCACCGGATGACATCACAGGCGCCAGAGGCGGAAGCCCGCGTCCTGCAGGGCCTTGCTATTGAAGGCCGCCTTCACGTCGATGAAGGCACCACCCTTGGTCAACTTCTTCCTGATGTCTTCGATGGACAGGGCAGCGTACTCGCGGTGCGAGACGGCGGCGACGATGGCGTCGGCCTGCGGCAGGTCGTCGAACTTCATCAACCGCACGCCGTACTCATGCATGGCCTCCTCGGCCTCGGCCTGTGCATCGGTCACGAAGATCTCGACGCCGTAGGTCTTGAGCTCGTTGATGATGTCGATGACCTTGGAGTTGCGCAGGTCACCGCAGTTCTCCTTGAAGGTGAGGCCCAGCACGTTGACGCGAGCGCCCTTCACGTGGCTGCCGCTGGCAATCATCTGCTTGATGGTCTGCTCAGCAATGAACTTGCCCATGCCGTCGTTGATGCGCCGGCCGGCCAGAATGACCTGCGGGTGGTAACCCAGCATGTCGGCCTTGTGGGTCAGGTAGTAGGGATCCACGCCGATGCAGTGGCCGCCGACCAGGCCTGGCTTGAACTTCAGGAAGTTCCACTTCGTGCCAGCGGCCTCCAGCACCTCGGAGGTGTCGATGCCGAGCTTGTCGAAGATGATGGACAGCTCGTTCATCAGCGCGATGTTGAGGTCGCGCTGCGTGTTCTCGATGACCTTGGCGGCCTCGGCGGCCTTGATGCTGGACGCTCGGTGCACGCCGGGGATGATGATCTTCTCGTAGACCTTGGCGACCTTGTCCAGCGTCTGCGGCGTGTCGCCGGAGACGATTTTCAGGATCTTGGTCAGCGTGTGTTCCTTGTCGCCCGGGTTGATGCGCTCGGGGCTGTAGCCGACGAAGAAGTCCTGCTTCCACTTCAGGCCTGATTCGCGCTCCAGCACGGGGATGCAGACTTCTTCAGTCGCGCCGGGGTAGACGGTGCTCTCGTAGACGACGATGGCGCCCTTCTTCATGTGGCGACCGACGCTCGTCGACGAGCCGACCAGCGGACGGAAGTCAGGGATGTGGGCTTCATCCACCGGAGTGGGCACGGCAACGATGATGACGTCGGCCTCGGCCAGCATCTTGGGATCGTCGGTATAGACGGCGTGCTTGGCTGCCTGGACCTCCTCGTCCGTCAGCTCGCGACTCGGATCCGTGCCGCGTTGGCAGGCCTCGACCTTGTTCCTGGCGATGTCGAAGCCGATGGTGCGCATCTGCTTGCCGAACTCCACCACCAGGGGCAGGCCCACGTAACCGAGGCCGATGACTGCGAGCGTATTCATGGATCGTTTCTCGTTGCTGTGATTGCTTGGAAGGCTCGTGATTGTCACTGCTTGCGCTTGGCATCGCGGTCGCGGACGTCCCGCAAAGCGGTGTCCAGCGCAGCCCAATGTCTGTGCAGAAAGTTGCGCAGCAGCGCGTCGTCTGTCCCCGCAGCTTCCTTGTCTGCGTAGACGATGACGACCGCAGCGTCATCTCCTTGTCCGATCAGGCGCATCCACGCCCCGTAGAGCTTGGCCTGCCAGTCACGGATGAACGGCTTGCCGTTGATCCAGTAGAGGTGCCAGACGCGTAGCCGAGGAGCCGTGCTCCCGCCCGACACCTGGCTCAGCATCTGGCCTCGCAATTCGGCCGTGCGCCAGGCCTGCGAGTCGACCTCGCCCATGCCTTCGACTGTGCGCGACCACACATAGCCTTCATCGTCACTGGTGAGGCCGTTGATCGAGGTGACGAGCTGACGGCCGTAGTGTTGGTCCCGGTAGTAGCCGATGAAGACCCCCACCGGCGCACCTCCTGCGTCCGGCTTGAATTGCCCGTGCAGCGACGCCGCCGGATTGCTGAACTGGGGCTTCCAGCCGCTAAGAGGCTGCGCCACCCAGGTTTCGCCGGGCAGCGCAGGCACCAAGAGACTGGGCTTGCCATGGGCTCCGAGACGTGCGGCCTGGGTGTGCAGGCCGGTTGGCAGGCAGAGCAAGAGCATGGCGGCGAACAGCACCGCGGCGATTCGAGACGGAGGGGACGGCAGCTCCGCGCCGCGCGCCGAGCCCTGCTGCGGCTGGATGTCCGGGTCGGCCCATCGCGCGCCGATCATGAACATCCCCATCATGATGATGCCGAAGAACACCCAGCCATAGATGATGTGATCCACGCCGACGGCCAGTTTGTTGCCTGACAGATGGCCAAGCATGACGATCATGTAGGCACGCAGCCAGTTGGCCACCAGCGGTGTGACGATGGCCACGCCGACAAAGACCCAGCGCTTCTTGTTCGTGCGGTAGTTCAGATAGGCAAACAAGGTACCCACCATTACCGAAGCCATCAGGTAGCGAATGCCGCTGCAGGCCTGCACAACGGACCATGACCCCGAGGGAATGATGAACTGCGTACCCTCGCGGAACACGGGGATGCCCGAGGCGCGTACCGCGACGACGGTGAAGTCGGCCGTCCGCTCCACCAGCCAGGGCGTCAGGAAGTCGCCGAAGGGAACGGCAAAGAACAGAAAACCCAGCGGGAAAGCCAAGCGGCCCGCCACAGCCGTGCCCAGCAGCGCCGGCACCAGGGCGACGCCCATGCCAAGCATTGCAAACTGGGTCGCCGAGTTCGCCGCAGCCAGATCACCGACCAGCCACAACAGGCCCAGCGGCAGCAATGCCAGCAGCCACAGCGGCGCGGGCCGTGGTGCCATCGGCGCCAGCTCGCCGCGCATGCGCCAGACCAGCCACGCCGAGATCGGCGGCACCACCCAGGCATGGGCAAAGGTCTCGGAGCGGTTCCAGATCTCGACCATTGCCGCGCCGGTGGCGAAATAGAGCGCCACGAGCAGCCCCCAGGCCAGGGCCAGGGCAAGCAGCGGCAAGCGCCAGGGCTTGGGCAGATCGATCATGCGACTTCCAGGTGACGGTCCAGACCGGCCAGATGGGCATCCCAGCTGTAGGCACCGAGCACGAAATCGCGAGCGGCGCGGCCGGCGACATCGGCGGACTCGGAATCCGCCAGCAGCGCGCTGAGTCGCTCGACATAGTTGGATTCGGTCTCCGCGGGCTGCAGGCCAGCCTGCGCTTCGGCCGCGATGGCGCGCACACAGGTGCCGGCCGCGACGACGGGCCGCGCCATGGCCATGGCCTCCAGCACCTTGTTCTGGATACCTCGCGCAAGCCGTAGCGGAGCGACGACAGCGGCTGCGTGCTGTAGATAGGGGCGCACGTCGGGCACGGTGCCGGTCACATTGACGGCGTCGCCCGCCAGGGCTTGCACCGCCGGCGTCGGGCTGCGGCCGACGATATGAAAACGCAGGGACGGGAAGCGTTCGCGCAGCGCAGGCAGGATGTCGTTGGTGAACCAGGTCACTGCATCGACGTTGGGCCAGTAGTCCATGGCGCCAGTGAACACCAGCGGCAGTTCATCCTTCGTGAACGGGCTCGCACGGCTCGGGTCCGGCGTGAAGAAGTCGGCATCGACCCCGTTGCCCAAGGCGGCCAGACGCAGGTCGCGGCCCGGGCTCAGTTCGCGGAACAGCCCCACCTCGTTGTCAGTGACGAAGAAGCTGCAGGCCGCGTCGTCGGCCACGCGCTGCTCGAATCCCAGCAGCTTGGCGAACTCGCGGCGGTAGAGCCAGGACATGGGCCAGGGGTGCTCAGGTGCGTAGTCGCGCCACTTGGCGGAGTCGACATCGACGAAGTCCACCAGCGTCTTCACATTCTTCAGGACACGGGTGTACTGGGCCATCACGCCGCTGAACACGACGACTGCGTCGAACCCGACGCGGGCCGCCGTCTCGTCCACCCATGCCTGCAGGCCGGCATTACGGTAATACGGCAGGCTGAGCGCTTCGCCGCTGAGCAGGCCACGCAGGCTCAGCAATTTGGCCGAGCGCGGGTTCAGGCGGGCAACATGCGCGCTCCTGCAAAGCTCACGCACCCGCGGCAGGTGCTGCTCGTCGTCGGGGTCGTCGAGAAACGTGCCCAGATGCACCTCGTGCCGTGCTGCCAGATGCTTGAGCAGGTGGTAGGAGCGCACCTTGTCGCCCTTGTTGGGCGGGTATGGCAGGCGATGGACGAGGTAGAGGATCCTCATCCTCAGCCCAGGTTCTTGACAATGAACGGCCCCAGCCAGTTCGCAAAGCCGATGGGCAGCTTGCGCCAGGCCTTGATCATGAGTTGGTACTTGGGGTTGTTCGGATTGTTCTGGGGAATCGCGTCGCGCTTGAACAGCCGGTATTCGTAGCTCAGCGGCTGCGGCTCGAAGCCCCAGTTCTTCTTGAAGGCATAGGGCCCGGTGCCCTGCTTGCTGCGGCCGTAGTCGAAGACCTTGAGACCACGCGCGCATGCGCGGCGCATCAGCTCCCAGTACTTGAAGTCGTTGGCAGCAAGGTCGCGAGCGGCCTCGTCGTCACCGGCGTAGTAGGGCAGGCACTCGTCGCGGAAGTAGAAGGTCAGCACGGTGGACAGCGGCTTGCCATTGGGGGCGGTGACGGTCAGCACCTCGGCGTCCGGGCCAAACTCGTCCAGCAGAGCCTGGAAGTACTTCTTGGGCATGGCCGGCGTGCCGTGGCGATGCACGTTGTCGGCATAGAGGTCGAAGAAGCGGTCGACGTTCGCATCGATCTCGGCCTTGAGCTCATTCTTGATGCCCTTGCGCACCATCGCCCGCTGCTTGCGCGGGATGGCAAGCATGTTCGCTTCCTCGTCCGCCAGGATCTCCTTGCGAAAGGTCACGTAGAGGTCCTGGCGCGGCCAGTCGACGTGTCGGGTGGGGCCGAGGTTGCGGTATTCGAGGTGTTCGGCGCCCTGCCCTCTCGCGATCTTCTCGGCCTCGGCCTCGAGCGCCGCGACGGCCTCGTCGTTCAGCGCGGCGACGCCGCCGTAAACGCCAAACGGCAGGCTCGAGATCGAATGACCGAACAGCCGACTCTTGACCTCGGCCAGCGGCAACACGCCCTCGATGATGCCATCGCGCTCGGCATACAGGAAGAAGCCCCGGTGGCCGAATACGGACTCAATGACACGCAGCCAACCGCTGCGGTGGAAGAAGGTCGCCTGCGGGTGGGCGAAGACGAACTCATCCCACCGCGCGGACAAGGCTTTGTCTTGCGCGGCGAGGCGCGCAATGCGAAGGGGGGAGCTCATTCAGGCCGGACTCAGCGAGGGCGCCGCAGCGCGCGGGCTGGCCTCGCGGCCGAGGAAGATCTCGTCCATCCGGCCCCAGCGAAAGTCATCCAGCAGGCGCGCGATGCGGCCATGGGTGCGGGGGATGTTGACGTAATGGCGGAAGCGCGTCTTGGCGTCGATACCGGGCACGCGCGGCTGCTCGCTGTCGATCTCCCAGGGATGGAAGTAGAAGACCGCAGGCTCGCCGTCGATCTCGTTGACGCGGCGAATCATCCAGCGCGACAGCGCATAAGGCAGCAGGCGGAAGTAGCCGCCGCCGCTGCTGGGCAGGTTGCGCGAGCCCATGCGCACGGTCGTCACCGGAATCTCCAGCAGGCCCTCGCGCACCGGGTAGGCGAAGCGCGGCGAGTCGGGCATGCCGTAGTGATCGTGGGCAATGGGGTAGACGCTGGACGAATAGCGGTAACCGGCCTCGCGCAGCGTGTCGAAGGCCCAGAGGTTGCCCTTGCCGATGGAAAAGCTCGGCGCGCGATAGCCGACGACGGGCACTCCGCCGAGATCTTCCAGCAGCTTCTTGGCGCGCGTGATGTCGTCCAGGAACGCCGCCGGGCTGAGGTCGCTGGCACGCTCGTGGCCGAAGCCATGGCTGGCCAGTTCGTGGCCGCCGGCCACGATGGCCTTGACGACCTGCGGATAGCGTTCGGCGATCCAGCCCAGCGTGAAGAAGGTGGCCTTCACCCGCTTGTCGGCCAGCAGCGCCAGGATGCGTTCGATGTTGCGCTCGACGCGACATTCCAGGCCGTTCCAGTCCTCGCGGCGGATGTAGGGCGCGAAGGCCGAGACCTGGAAGTAGTCCTCCACGTCGATGCTCATCGCATTTCGCAGGGCCGGAGTCTTGGTGGGCATCAGCATGACAAGGACCTCAATGCTGCTTGACGGCGTCAACCAGTTTCTGCAGCAGCGCCAGCGTCTGCAGGTTGATGCGCTCCAGCCGCATCATGCTTCGCTCCAGGCGCTGCAGACGGTCAGTGTGATGGTCGGCACTGAGTGCGGCAATCTCGGTAGAGAGCCCCTCGACTTCCGCGACGCTCAGCTTCAGCTTGGAAACGTCCAACGCACCGGGTGCGCTGTCCAATGCGCCCGGGCGGCTGTCCGGTAGCTTGGCGGGCACGCTGTCCAGAGGACTGACGTCGCTTTGCCGGGGCGTCTCGCTTTCCTGGGCGATGTCGCGCAGCACTTCTTTCACGTCGGCAAGCGTCAGGTGGCTGCGCCCCTGCATGAAGCCCAGCAGCAGCAGGCGGTCGCACAGGCGGTTGATACGGCGCGGGATGCCGTTGCTGGCTTTGTGGATGGCCGGGAAGGCGTCGTGGTCGAAAGTGGGCTTGCCGCTGGAGCCCGCGCACTTCAGGCGGTGCTCCATGTAGCGCTGAGTCTCGTCCTCGTCCAGCGGGCCGATGTGGCAAGTCGCAGCGACGCGCTGGCGGAACTGCTCCATCTCGGGCTTCTGCAGGATGCCGCGGAATTCGGGCTGGCCGACCAGGAAGGTCTGAAGCAGCGACTGGTTGGCGAACTGAAAGTTGGACAGCATGCGCAACTCCTCGACCGCGCGGGGCGTGAGGTTCTGCGCCTCGTCGACGATGAGCAGGCAGCGCTTGCCCTGGGTGACCTGGTTGACGAAGAAGGCCTCCAGCGTCATCAGCAGTTCGGACTTGGGTGCGTCCTTCACACGCACGCCGAAAGCAGCGCCCACCATGCGCAGCGTGTCTTCCGCGTCGAGCTGCGTCGTGACGACATTGCCGATGACGACGTTGCTGCGGTTCAGGCTGTCCAGCAGGCCACGCAGCAGCGTCGTCTTGCCGGCACCGATCTCGCCGGTAATGACGATGAAGCCGTCATTGCGCAGCACGCCGTAGTCCAGGTAGGCCTTGGCCCGACGGTGCTGTTTGCTGCCGTAGTAGAAGTTCGGGTCCGGGCTGAGCTGAAAGGGCTTGCTGCTCAGGCCGTAGAAGGCTTCGTACATGTCAGTGGCGCCCCGGGGCAGCGGGCCACGAACGCATCACCTCGGGGGGATGCGAGCAGCACGGGCGTGGGGGCTCTTTCATTTCAGAACTGTTGGGTCAGGTTGGCGTAGGCCGCATTCTCGGAATACGGCGTGACACCTTCAAAGCGGCTGTGGCGCGCACCGAGCTGCACGCTCAGGCGATTCCCCAGGCGGGTGTTCCAGTTGGTAGCCAAGGTGGTCAACTGCGCGCGCCGGCTGTTCGCGTCGCCGACGGTCTCCTGGCGCGAGGCTGTAATCGAAATGCCCGAGACCGGCGACAGCTGATAGCTGCCCGACAACGAGTAGGAGCGCTGCTCGATGCGTCCGTTGTTGGCGAGGTCGCCTTGATTCAGACTCTCGCCCAGGCGGGTGGTGGTGGTGCGGCCGACGGTGGCGGTCACATTGCTGCGCACGCCCTGCAACGCGAAGCTCAAGATCTGGTTGCGCAGTTGGCTCGGGCCAGCAGACAGGAAGCCCGCGGAAGCCGGAGCATCCGGCGACAGACCCAGCGACTGCAGAATGCCACGCACCATGATGTCTCGCTTGATCGGATCGGGCTCCTGCGAGGCATACATCAGGAAGAACAGGTCGTAGATGGTGCGCACGCCGCCCGCTGCTCCGGTATTGCCCAGCGTGACGTTTCGGGAGTCCGAGAAGCGCCAGACCGAATTGCGCATGCGGTGCTCGAAGCTCAGGCCATGGCCGTCGCCGTAGGCATGCTTCTGCCAGTTTCCACTGATGCGGGTACGCGGCGTGGGCGTCCATTCGGCCGTCACCCCTCCGGTGAAGCCGTTCTGCTCGCCGCCGCTGCGGCTGAGGTAGTCGTTGCGCTCCTTGCCCGCGTCTGCGCTGAAAAACAGGTCAGGATCAGGTCGAAATTGCAGTCCCGCGGTCGCGGAGCTGCTGCGGTTGGACAGCGCACTCTTGGGCCGGACCTGCTGCGTCATCAATTGAAAATACCAGCTCAGCAGGCCGGCATTGAGCTGGGCCACGCGCAGGGACCCGCCACCGCCATGGCTGTCGCCCAGAGCGCTGCCACGCACCTCGGTCATGGAGAAGTTGCCGCGCAAGTCGAGGCTTGCCAGACTGCCGAGCTGACCATGCAGCAGCGGCGACACGGTCAGAGTACCAGTCTCGCGGCGATTGGGGTTGTCCAGCGCCGACACCGAGCCCTGTGACCCCAGCGTGGGCGCCGCCTGCAAGCCGAAGGCCGACGCGTTCTGCTGGCCGATGTTGGCCTGCGCGTCGATGAAGAAGGTGCGCGGAACGACCTCGGCCTGGGCGGTGGCGCTCAGCGAGTTCTGCACCTGGGAGCCGTAGTTGGACTTCAGGTAGGAGATGCCGTTTAGCGTGTAGTCCAGGGTCCCCCGCAGCGAACCGCTTTTGCGCGCGATGCTGATCCCGGGCGAGACCGTGGTGATCAGAGCCGCATCCTTGTTGTGATCGCTGAGCCGGAGGTTGTCAGTCCAAGCCAGGGAAAATCCGAGCCGCGGCTGTATGCCCGATCCGCTGGTCGAGCCTGCACCGTCGCCCTCCTGGGCATGGGCCGTCGCCGCGATGACGGCAAGGACCAGGAGCAGATGGCGCGACTCAGGTCTGAGCCGAGTCATTGCTGCCATAGCCGTAGCCGTAGCCGTAACCGTACCCGTACCCATAGCCATACCCATAGCCACCTGCGGCATTGGGGCTGGCCTGATTTAGAAGCATCATCTTGACCGGGCAGTTCTCGATGGTCGCCAACGCCTGCTGGACGGCGCTCTGAGCCGTCTTCTCGGCATGCACGACGATGACGATCTGACCCATGTGCGAGGCCAGCACCCGGGACTCGGTCGTCAGCAGCAACGGCGGCGAATCGAAGATGATGATGCGGTCCGGATAGCGCTTGGCCATGTTGTCCAGCAGTTGCCGCATGGCATCACTGGCCAGCAATTCCGTGGCTCGTGGATGCGGTGTACCACTAGGAAGGATCGTCAGCTTCTCGACGTTCGTTCGCAGCAGAACCTCGGCCATCTCGGCGCGCTCTTCCAGCACGTCCAGCAATCCAGGACCTTGCGGAAGCCCCAGCATGCGCAACACCGAAGGCCGGGCCACGTCGGCATCGACCAGCATCACGGTGTTGTCGAGTTCCGCCGCAATGCTGAGTGCCAGATTGATCGACGTGAAGCTCTTGCCCTCCCCGGCCAGAGCGCTGGTCACCATCAGCAGGTTGGCATGGTTGATCGTCGCGGCGCCCTTGCCCATCGCGTTCTTGATCAGCGGCCGCTTGATGACGCGGTACTGATCACCTGTCTGCGAACGCGGCGTATGAGGCATCAGAAAGCCCTGAGCCGCCAGCGCAACGACATCCAGCTCGACACGCTTGGACGAGGGATGGTGTCCGTCGTCTTGTATGGAGATGCCCACGGCAGGAGACGCCGCATCTGGGGGCGTCACCACGATTGGTGTGGCCGGAATGGCAGGCGCGATCGCAGGTGCGGCTGCGGGCTGAGAAACCTGCTCGTCACCCGGCAGCACCACGCCGGCCTGGCGCAGTTGTTCGAGCCGCTGCGCGGCTTGTTCAATCAGGCTTGTCATGTCAAACCACCTGCCGGCTAAGTTGCACAGCCAACACCGTCAATGCGACGGCAAACATTGCCAGCAACCCTCCGGCCCCCGCGGAAAAACGAACCAGCTCCACCCGCTGTCTCGCACGGTCGGCGTCCGTCACCAGACGGGTCACGACGCCAAGAATCGGCAACTCCACCCGAGCGCGCAGATCGTTTGCATCATGGAAGACCGGACGAAGCTGGCTTGCCGCAAACGTCGTGAACACCCCTATGCCCAGTGCGCCCGCCATCGCACCCGCCAGCAACAGCAAGCGGTTAGGCGCAACAGGCTTGGGGTTGGCACGTGGCGGGTCAATGACGCGGAAGTCGGCCACACCGGACGCCACGTCAAGCTCACCAGAAATGGAAGCCTGCTCGCGTCTCTGCACCAGATCCTCATAGTTGCGCTTGTGGATCGCATAGTCGCGATTCAATTGAGCAGCCTCGGCCTCAACCTGCGGCGCCGTCTTCATGGCTGAGAGCGCCTGGGCATACCGGCCCGTGTATTCGTCGACACGGGCCTTGAGAGACGCGACTTGCACTTCCGTCGTCGCGACGATTCGGACCAACTCCTGCACGGCCATGTTGCCACCAGCGCTCTGCCCGACCCCAACCGTGGGTACGTTCATGGCCGCCTTGCGCAATTCTGCGATCTCACGCTTCCTTTGTTCCTCCAGATCCTTGATCAGCTTGCGTGTCGTGATGATGTCCGGATGCTGGTCGGTGTAGCGCTGCAGCAGCGCGTCGAGGTTGCGTCGATGCTCGGCCAGCCGTGCATCCAGCTCGGGTGTGCTGATGTTCGCGGCAGACTCCTGCATCAGGCTCTGCGTGGTAGTTTGAGAACCACCGCGGGACTTCTCAGCCTCAAGCTGCGCCTTGGCCGCGTCCCGCGCGTTGATCGCTTCACGGTACTCGAGACGGGCCCGCTCCAATTGCGAGCTGAGTTCAGCGATACGCGATGCGGAGTCCTTGCCGTCGCCTGACATGTTCGACAGGTTCTTGAGCCTGAACTCCTTCAGCCGCGTCTCAGCCTCTTCCAGCTTGGCCTCGTAGGACTTGATCTGCTCGTTGATGAAGGTGGTTGCCGTCGAAGTACCCTGGCGGGTCTGGCCTAGGCTGGATTCGACGAAGATCGACACCAAGGCCTGAACGACGCGCTTGGCTGTCTCGGGATCGCTGTCGCGATAGCCGAGGATGTACAGGTTGTCGCGGCCACTACTCTGGATGGACAGATTGCTCGTCACCGTCTCGATGGTGGCCTCCTGCTGGGCCTTGGACTGATTCTTCAGGTCCAGGTCAGCCATGCGCACCAGCTTCTCGACATTGGGCCGACTGATCAGCGTGCGACTCAACATCGTCACCTGCTGCTCAACGTTGGGTTGCACGGCCAAGCCGGACATCAGCGGCTTCAAGATGGACTGGGTGTCCACATAGATGCGGGCACTGGCCTCGTAACGGTCGGGCAGCACAAACACCACCACGGCGCCGACCACGCCAGCCACCCAGGCGACGACCAAGCCGACCCAGCGATATTTCCACATCCGCCGGACGATGATCAGGAGCTGAGCAATCAGCAATTCCATGGGGAACAGTCTCAGTTAAGGCTATTGCAAGGAGGGTTGGCCGCTGGCCTATTCCTCCCCTTCAGTTCAGAACAGGCTCTGAGGAATGATGAGAATGTCGCCCGGGCGCATCTCGACGTTGGCCGAAACATCGCCCCGCTTGATCAGATCCTTCAGCCGCACCGAATACTGCTTGTTGCCCTCGGCAGTGCGCAGAATGGTGGCGCTGTTCCCAGAAGCAAAGTCCGTCAGGCCGCCAACGGCGATCATCACGTCAAGCACCGTCATCTTCTGCTTGTAGGGCAGGAACTGCGGCTTTGCAGCCTCGCCGACGACGCGGATCTGCTCGCTGTAGGGGCCGACAAAGCTGGTGACAATCACGGTCACGACCGGATCCCGGACGTATTTGCCAAGCTGCTTTTCAACTTCACGCGCCACCTGAACTGACGTCTTGCCTTGCACGACTATCTCGTCGACCAGCGGGGCAGCAATCTTGCCGTCGGGACGAACAGGCACAGACATGGACAACTCGGGATTGCGCCACACTTGAATGTTGAGGCTATCGCCGGCACCGATGATGTAGCTGTAATCGTCGCTGGCAACCGAAGGCGGCGCCGGCGGATGGCTGGTGCTGGCGCAACCGGCCGCCAATACGATCACCATCGAAGCGATGACCCGCCCCATCCTGGCGGCCACAGCGCTCCGAGCTGCTCTGGCGGCCAACCGGGCGGACATCAATTGCTCAGCGCCGTTGTTCGAAGCATGAATGGTGTCCAAGGCAAGTCCTCTAGCGGTCTGTTCGTCAAAAACCCCTCAACGGGGGGCAGCACACCTCTCGCAACGCGAGGGCCAAAGCCTTGGAATGATGCCATAGGCCTCCCCCGCCACAGGCAACCTGAATCGGGGGCTTGGACAGCCTGGCGAGGACTTTCACACGGCGGCGAGGGCAACAATCCACTCAGTTGCGGGGCGCGCCGGGCAGGTTGTAGCGACCGGGAGCAATCACGTTGTCCGGATCGAAAACTGATTTGAGCTCCCACGCCGTGCGCCAGAACGGATCAGCGGGATCGACAAGCTCCTCCATCATGTCCGCCCGCGCCCTGTACACCTCCAGGCCACGCGAGCGTAAATATTGCCAAAGCGCATGTGCGCAGGCATGCGCATTCCGGACGGCCGCCGAGTCACCACGGTCGAACAACAGATTGGCGACAGCGACAAAAGAAGTCGTTGTCTCGATATTCAGTGTGATGTAGAGCTCGTGGCCGAATCTGGCTGCCTCCGCCTTCATGCCATCGACAACCCCCACCACCGCCTGCCCATCCATGGGCAATGCTGGATTCACGAAAATCAGGCCGCAACTGGAATCATCCAGAGCCCGGGCCGGCGACTGCGGCTGACCGAATCGCCAAAGCAGATTTGATATCGCGGCGTCTGTCGGACGACCATCCGCCAGACCCTGCAGAGGCTGAATCGCAGCAATCGCGGCAGCATTGGCGCGCGCCCAAGGCCAGAGTTTGCGCAAAGGGTGCAGCACGCGAAATCCTGCCGCCAACTTGGCATCGTCAACGACAGTCAGCTTCGCAATGCGCCCCATCAAACGCCTGATCTCCGCAACGGCCGCCCGGACTTGCGCCGCGCTACCCGACACCCCGCCAAGACTGGTCCACTCATAGGGCGCCACCGTGGCCAACGCGCGGTCAGCCGCTTCTTTCAAGGCGCCCCCTTCCAGTCCGCACGCAGACTGCAGATACTGACTGATACCGGACATCATGCTCGCTCGCGTCCGGGCCTGATTGCCAACATGGGTCACACCACTCATGACCCCCAGGCGCTTCAACTGCGCCAATCCGTCCAGGAACACGGGCAGCGCCGAGTTGTCTCGCAAAGCCAGGGAAACGGCGACGGACCGCTCGGGCCTTGGCAGCAACTTGAAGCAGGCGCTGGTCACAACACCAAAGTTCCCCTGGAAGAACAACCCATCCAGCATGGGCCCCAGACCATAGGGATGGGTATGGGAGAGCGGGGACGCCTCGCCGAGGCGCCGAAAGCCGGTCTTCAGCAAATCACCGCGCCCTGTCACGACCTCCAGGCCAAAGACATCCTCTCGACGCGGGCCCAGGTAGCCGACACCGCGATCCAGCGCATTTCCCAGGATGCTGGAGTCAACGCATGAGCCGGTGACATTGAAGCTGAGTTCGGGACAGGACGTCCGAAGGAACTCCTGCAACTGCCCCTGGGTTACGCCAGGCTCTATCACCGCAACCGGCCGCGACGACGATATGTCGGCCGCGTTACGAATTCGGTTCATGCCGCTGAGGTCGAGTAGCACCGCGCCAGGCTGCGGGGATGCGGCCGAGCCGTACCCCCAATTCAAACCGGTGGAAAGCGGATAAAGGGCGCGCCCCTCCCGCCTCGCACGGTCAACGCAAGCCCTGACGTCGTCGACCGACAGCGGCCGCCAGCACTCCTGCTCCCCACGATCCCACCCCGTCACATTGGCCGTGCCGCGCCGCCCGGCGCCCTGCCCATTCATCGATTGGCTCACACCACCTCCTCTATTCGCGTCGACAACCAGTGTCGGCAGACTTTACAGCCAGCGTTCTTGCCGCCCCAAGCCCGCCCCGACCGCAGGCAAAAACATGTCGCAACCCGTTGTTCCAAAAGGATTTCCTTAGACATCTTCCGAAGTTGGCACGCTACCTGCTTTTAACTCGTCGTCCGGGGCCGCGCCCCAACTTCTAGCAAGTGAATCAAGGAGATTCAAATGAGCAAGCTCTCCAAGTGGATTAAGGCACTGGCTGTCGCGACAGTTTTCGCGGCCCCGATCGCCTCGATGGCAACTCCGATCATCGGCACTGTCAACCTGACCGTCGGTCAAGTGAAGCTGGTCCCCGGCTACATCGACTGGAACAACGACGGCACGACCAGCGTCGTGACTCCGCTGCCGACGTGCCCTGGCTGCAATCTGAACCCGCAGCCCACGGGCGGCGCCACGACAGATGGCCAGTTCAACGTTGCCGCAACGATCAACGGCTCGTTCTTGACCGATCTGGTTCAGCCCGGCGGTCGCATTCGCGATATGGCTGACCCGACATTCTTCCCGTTGGCCTTGGGCAATGCCTTCCCGCTTGCCACTCTGACGTCGGTCGCCGACTTCCTGAAGTTTGACGGCAAGACCACCTGGTCCTTTACCGCGACCTACCTCTATCAGGGCAACATCGTTGGCTCTCCCTTCTCGGTCGTTTCTAGCGGCAATGGCTCCACGGTATCGATGACCATCATCGGTACGGCTTGCGATATGGCCACTAGCGGTCTGAGCTCGATTTGCGACGCAACTGACGACAAGACCAATTGGACGCTGACGCTCAGCTCCAATTACAACGACACCGCCGCCGCTCTGCAGACGAAGCTGTTCTCCGGTACGCTGCAAAACAATGCCTGGTCCGGTGTGCTGGTCGCGTCGCCACTGCCTGAGCCCGCGTCTCTGGCGCTGGTCGGCCTCGCCCTCGCCGGTGCAGGCGCCGTGGCTCGCCGCCGCCGCGCCAAGTAAGCTGATTGGCTACCTTCCTCCATAACTCCTGATCTCGCAACCGCGGCAAGAGGTTGGATGGGCAGTAGCCGATAGTTGAAGTTTGCCCCGAACACCTCGGTGACGTATGTTTCCGGGGTGTTTTCTATTGGAAACGTCGATCTTGACCCCTGTGATGCACGATGACCGCCTGGATCTCGGCCAGGCGCGCGAGCACAAGCAGTTGCAGGACGAGAACGCTCGGTTGCAGAAACTCCTGGCGGACCTCGGCCAGGACAAGGCGACCTTGCAGGGCATTGCCGCAATAAAGTGGCTTTTGGATCTGCGGCGCCGAGGCTGCAAGCCTCTGGACTATGTCCGGGTGCCAAAACGGCATCAGTCTGCGTCGGGCCAGCTGGCTCAGGTGTCGCTAAACACGCCCTAGTACGCCCCGCCGGGACTGGCTGTGACGTTCTTCCAGCAGCTTGTTCATCCGGCTCCTGATTTGGGAGGCTGGGATTGCCGAGACCTCCCGCTCCCCGATTAGGAGATGATTTCTTCGTCAATCAACATGCTCATGGCGTCTACCTTTCCGCGGCAGCACCTGAGCAGGTCTTCATGGGGCCAATGCACTTCTCCAGCAGGGCCCTCGCCTCTCGGACGGGAATCGCATAGCTGATACCACTGGGCGCGCTCAATGCCGCCTCTTTGGTGCCCTTGACGAGCACCATGCTCACCACTCCAACGACCTCGCCGGTCTCGACATCGATTACTGGGCCGCCGCTGTTGCCGGGGTATGCCGTGGCGTCAAGCTGCAAAACTTCGAACGGTCCCTGCCGCAGTTGACGAACCGCCCGTTCACTCAGCCCCCGCGTGCCTGCAGCCGGCGGCACTATGGCCGTGCGAGCGGACACGATGCCGCGGTGTGTTACGTGCGAATAACCCAAAGCACCTCCGATAGGGAAACCTATCAGCGCGATGGCAGCGCCTTCTGGCGATTCCTTCGCGGCTAGCCGTAAGGTCGGAACGGCAGCCCCTTCCATCTGCAGCAACGCGAGGTCGTGCTCTGCATCTACGCTTATGAGCTTGGCGCTGCGCATAAGCCACTGCGACTCAGGCGTCCACACCTGCACAGCAATGCTGCGGTCGATGCGATCCGGCGTTAGCTCCGGCACGACATGGGCATTGGTCAGCACATGCATCCCATCGGCGACGACAAACCCGGTTCCGCGGAAACCGAAACGCGGGTTGTCCATCAAACCGTAGCTGCCGACTAGTACAACTGAACGTTTAGCCCGCGCGACAAGATCAGGCAACGACTGAACCTGAGCAACGGAGCCCGAACACACCAGGCTTGCCACCACGAAAAGCAGCCCTCGGCGTCCGGCGTTCACAAGTCTCCCGATACATACTCAGTCTCGAGGGCGCTTACAGCGCGGCGCCAGACTTCATCGGACTCCTCCAGCTTGAAACCATAGAACTCGCCGGTATCGCTGTGGTGATGCCGCATTACCTTAACGTCTAGCGTCGCCTTTTCCTGAATACCGAGTTCCACCCTAACTGAACCCTCCGAGCCTATCGGGATATCCAACTTGGACTGGGCCTGGAAACCCGACAGCGAGATCTCGATAACAGTCATCACAATGGAGCGATCACCGCCTTCCTTCATCCGCAGCCGAAGCTCGGCCGGGCAGCGCAGCGAGAACCGCTGGTGACGCCGCATCGGATGGTGAAAGCTCGTATCCGACATGCTCATCATTGGCAGCACGGCGCGAAACTCTGGCTGGTCATAGATGGACCACAGTAACGCCTTGCGGCGATCGTCAAGTGAATCGAATACCTGACTGCGCTGGTTGAAGAAATAGTCGAGGATAGTCGGCGTCAGCACCGGATCGTTAGTGGTGAAATAGCGGCGCTTGGGCAACTTGATGTTGGGTAGCTTCAGCGTGACGAAGTAGTGATGCAGATTTTTGCGTTCTTTGCGCTTGCCATAAACGCGGCGGAAGACTTCCTTGGCGGCGGGCAGGTCCAGCGCGGCACCAACAGCCGGAGCGCCATTAGCAAAGTCATACTTGTCCACGACGTTCTCCTGCAGGCGCTCGAAGAACAGTAGCGATTCGTATAGTTCGATCTTGTCGGGATTGACTGCGATTACAAGATGACGAGTATCGAAGTACTCAGTGCAATACTCGTACATGAACTTCATGAGCGGGAACAATATGGCCCCGCCCGTTTTTCGGAAGTCCGGGTGAACAGCCAATGCCGAGATCTCGGCGATCTGGCCTTGCTTCGCACGCACGTCACTGAGATCGAAGACAGCTTGTAGCGGAAATCCGAATACGCCCTCGCGGATCATCGACATGGTACCCACAACGCGGCCGTCGTATTTAGCGCAAAGCGTCGTCGTCGTGGGCAACGCGTGGTACATGGTCACGCGCAACCCCGACGGCGCCGGTTTCATGAAGCCACTGGCTACGTAGGCATCGTGAAGGATACGAAAGCAATCTTCTAGTTCTTCGCGGGTCTCAGCGACCTTGAGCTCTAGCCGGGCATCAGGTGCCGGATCGCAGTCGATCATGCTGCGATAGATGCCAAACCTAGTGTGCTGCGGTAGATAGGCAAAGGCACGCCGCATCCATTGATGAATACGCTTGCGGAAATTCGCCTGCTTAACTCGCATACAGCTTACCGGAATGAATTCAAAGTGGACGCAAGGCCTCGATCGGGGACTTCAAAAAGGTCAGAGCGTCGATAGCATTTTCTGCACCTCTTCCTGCGCTGCAAACCCATTACCGAGCTGACGCAATTGCTCCAACTCAGCACGAGCTTCCGATTTCTTATTGGCCTTGATTAGATATTGCGCGAGATGCAGGCGATGAGTCGCTTGCTTGGGGTCGATTTCCACGGCGCGCAGTTGCAGGCCAAGCGCTTTGTCGATCCTGCCTGCAGCTGCATGAATTTCAGCAGCCGTGTCCATCAATGCCGGACTGTTGGGTGCGGCAAGAAGCGCCCTGTCCGCGAACTGCATGGCCTCGGCCTTGCCCGCACGGTTAAGCAGCCACGCTACATTGTTCAACGCTGCAGCGTCGTTTGGTCGCACTTCCAATACTTTGCGATAATAACTTTCCGCCTTGTCAAATTCTCTACTCTCCAGCGCTGCATCCCCTAGATAAAAATTAAAGATCGGATCCGCAGGCCGATTGGCAAGCCATTCTTTTGCTAACTTATCAGCATCCGCAGCTTGCGATGCATCCCTCAGCACACGATGCAGCTTGATCGCCACCTCGCTCACTGGCTTCTTGCTCAATGCCGTGCGATAAGACGATATAGCCGCAGGTCGCATACCTTTAGAGAAGAATATGTCGCCCTCCATGACCCAACCCATTGGATCCGCAGGGCTCAGTGATTGCTGCTCTTTGGCCAACATCACAGCCTCATCGGATTTTCCAATACGCAGCAACAGAGTGGCCATTGCGGCGGCTGCGGGTGCATACCCCGGCTTCATGGCCAAAACCTTCTTCAGTTGCCCAATTGCAGCCGGCGAGTCCCCGCGCAGCAAATGCACATCAACGACGCGCATCAGAGGGGCGATAGAATTTGGCTGAAATGCTGCCGCCCTCAAAAAGCTCTGCACTGCTTGATTATATTCTCCGGCAGCCGACTCAGCCAGCCCTTGCACTTCATGCAGTTTCGGATTTTCTGGCGAACGGACAAGCCAGCCTTTTACGAGTTGCGACACCTGCTTATATTCCCTGCGCCCCATCAAATGGTCGGCAAGCGCCAACTGAAGGGTCTCAGCTTCTGGGAATTGACTTACAGCTGCCTCCAATTGCGCCCGCGTGTCATCAGACTTAGCGCCAGCAAAAACGCGAGCACTGATCAACCCCATCAAGGCTTCCACCGACTTGGGCTCAGCCGCAACCAATTTTTCATACCGGGCTACCGCCAGTTCCGGCTTTCCGGCTTGTCGATCAAGTTCGGCCAAACTGCTAACAGCAGGCAGATAGCTTGCTGACCGCTTGACTGCCAGTTCAAGATCTTCGCGAGCTTTACCCAGCTGCCCTTGCATCATCTCGATGCGCGCCTTGAAGTAAGGTGCAATGGGCTGGCTGGGCTGCTTGCGTTCAAGCTCCTGGACCACTTTGTACGCTTGATCCAACTGGTTGGCACGAAGGTACGTCATTAACATGACGACTTCCGCCTGAACGCCCTGGTCGCTTGCGGCAACAGCCCGCAATTCAGACATTGCTCGTTCAGTTTTACCTTCATCCAGATCAACCAGTGCCAGCGCGGTCCGACCTTGACTGTCAGTGGGATCAAGCTTATGCAACGCTTCATACATCTTCTTTGCATTGGTCGCATCGCCAACCTGCAAATATGCGCCAGCAGCAACTGAATAGACGGCTGCGGGTGGGGGCGTCTTGGCATCCAGCAACGGCTGCAGAATCGCCAAAGCCTTTCGAGAATCACCTGCCCGCAGGAAAGAACGCGCAAGCAAAGTCCTGACCGTAATCGGCGACGGCGTATTATTCAATGCCTTGCCAAAATGCGCCGCGGCTTGTTGATATGCACCTCGCTCGTATTCAATCGTACCTGCCAATTGCAAGAAACTTGGACTATCTGGCATGACTCTCAATAACTGCTGCGCGCTGTCCCGGGCAGCCTTGAGGTCCCTATTTTCAAGCGCTAGACCCGCACTAAAGAAATGCACATAAGGACTTGTCGGAAGTGCCTTGCGCAGTTCTTTAAGTTGCCGCTCCATCCCAGCCGTGTCATGCTGCCTCCAAAGAAGATTGAATGCACCAATATGAGCCTGCAAATTACTCGGATCACGCTTCAATGACTCTTGATAAGCAGTCATGATTTCGGCCATATCAGCACCTGAGGCCTGAAGAGCTTCCGCACGCGCCATCCAAGGATGGCCAGACTCTGGATGAGCCTTCAGCGATTCCTCGATCTTTGCGAAAGCATCAGCCTTATCGCCTGAGAGCATCAACAATCTAGCAACAGCCAGTTGTGCGACGATATTTGTCGGATCAGCCTGCAGTGCAGCATCTGCCGCCGCCCTTGCCTGAACATATTTTCCCTTGCTGCCATAGACCGTGGCCAATGCCGCCTTTAGCTCGGCCTGACTCTTGGGTGATTTCAGCTCTACGTCTGCATATTCGCTAAGAAACTTTTCTGTTTGCCCCTGCAAAATCAACGCAGCCGCCATTGGGGGCACCAGCTCATCGGCGTTGTATCCAGTTTCCCTAACCTTAGAAAACTCCACCCAAGCACCTGAAACATCTCCGGTCTCAAGCAACGCCTTGCCCAGCAGGAAACGCGCTTCGACCATAGAGCCGTCCTTCTGCAGGGCGTTCTTAAATTCGATCGAAGCAGCCTTGTACTCCTTCTTCTGCATGCGTTCCTTGCCCGATTCGACAAGCTGCGCGGCCGACTGGTCGAAGCAGCCCACAAGCAGTGCCGACGCGGCGAGGACGGCACCGGCAACGCGGACAGAAGTGAAGCTCACCTTGTAGTTCCTCATTTGATCTGCAACCGGTTCATCATGTCGTAAAGGGTCGGGCGGCTGATGCCGAGCAGTTCAGCCGCGCGGACGATATTGCCGTCGGTGCGCGCCAGCGCCGTGATGACGGCCTGGCGCTCGGCGTTCTCTCGCACTGTTCGCAAGTCCATCGTTGCGCTGTCGTCAGATGGCGTGGGCCCGGCCCTCAGTCCCAGGTCCAGTGAGGTGATGCGATCGTCCTCGCACATGATCACTGCACGCTTGAGCATGTTCTGCAGTTCACGCACATTGCCGGGCCAGCGATGCGCCTCCAGCGCCCTGACGGCATCATCGGCCATCGTGGGTACCGGGCGCCGCATCTCGGTCGCGAATCGACGGACAAATGCGTGCGACAGCAGCACGGGATCCCCCATTCGCTCACGAAGCGGCGGAATCTCGACAACGATCTCCGCGAGGCGGTAGTAAAGATCCTCACGGAAACGACCGTCGGCGATACGCGCCTTGAGGTCCTGATGGGTGGCCCCAACGACCCGCACGTCGATCGGAATCTCCTGGCGGCCGCCCACGCGCTCGATGACCCGCTCCTGCAGAAAGCGCAGCAGCTTGGCCTGCAAGGGCATCGGCAGGTCGCCGATCTCGTCCAGCATCAGCGTGCCGCCGTTGGCCGTCTCGATCTTGCCTAGAGTGGACTTGGTCGCGCCGGTGAAGGCCCCCTTCTCGTAGCCGAAGAGCTCGCTCTCCAGCAGCGTCTCTGGGATGGCTGCACAGTTGATGGCGACGAAGCGGCCCTTGCGTTTGGAGGCGTCGTGCAGCCCCTGGGCCAGCACCTCCTTGCCGGTACCGCTCTCGCCCAGCAGCAGCACGGTGGCATCACTGGGCGCCACCTTCTCGATCATGCGGCAGACGCGCTGCATGCCAGGGTCGCGCGTGATGAGGCCCGAGAAGACATCGCTGCTCTGCTGCATCTGCAGCCGCCGGTTCTCCTGCTGCAGCTCATAAAGGCGGTAGGCACGCTCGACGGTCAGACCCAGCACGTCGGGGTCGACCGGCTTGGCGAGAAAGTCGTAAGCCCCCATGCGGATGGCCCTCAGCGCATTGTCCTGGTCGTTCTGCCCGGTCAGGACGATGACCTTGACGGCCGGGTCAAGCTCCAGCAGCCGCTCAAGGCACTTGAATCCCTCGGAGACCGAGTCCCGGTCCGGCGGCAGACCGAGATCCATCGTCACAACGGCCGGGCTGTTGCGGCGGAATTGCAGAACCGCACTGGCGACATCGTCGGCCGTGACCGACTCGAAACGATCAAGCGACCATTTGAGTTGTTTCTGCAGGGCGAGATCGTCTTCGACGATCAGCAGCGGTGCGTGACGAGGCGTGCTCATGGGATGTCGGCCGCTGCCAGCGACATATCGGCCTGCGCATGGAACAAGGGGAGCAACAGGGTCACGGTAGTCCCCCGGTTCAATTCGCTCTGCACGCTGATCTTGCCTCCCAGTTCCTGCACATATTGATAGCTCTCGTGGGCCCCTATGCCCATGCCGCTGGCCTTGGTGGTCTGAAACGGCTTGAAGAGACGATTCTGTATGAAATCCTCACTCATGCCGCACCCACTGTCCTCAACCCGCACGCGGGCCTGGCTGCCCTGGGCATCCAGCATCAGACAAACCCGACCGCTGATCGGCGTCGCGTCGAAGGCGTTCTGCACGACGTGACCCAGCACGCGCTCAACACGCTCCGCGTGCCCACGCGTACTGACCCCTGGCTGCAACACCAGCTCCAGCACCCTGCCCTTGCTGGATGCTGCGGCCGCGAGCCGCTTCGCTATCTGCTCCAGATCAACGCCGCTGGTCACGCCATGAGGCTTGTCGCCCTCTCGCAACTGCAGCATCAGCTGGCGCATCTTCTCGAGTGAGTTCTCGACGGTGTCCAGCATGTCTTGCTGGAACTCGGGGTTGTCGCGCAGGCGCTTGGCGTTCTTCATCATCAGCGAGAGCTGGGTGACGATGTTCTTCAGGTCGTGCACGACGAATGCAGACATGCGGTTGAAAGCGTCGAACTTGCGGGCTTCGAGCAGTGCCTCCGTGGACTGTGCCTGGTCTAGAAAACCGGAGGCCTGGCTTGCGGCGGTACGCAGCAGATCGCGCACTTCCCAGTTCAGCTCAACGACGGCCCGCGGCCGGCCCAGCACGACGAAGCCGATCAGCGCTTCGCGCACCAGCAGCGGCACCAGCAGCCAGCAGCGCGGTTCGTCCGTCAGCCAGGCAGGCAATTCCAGCCCTGGATAGGCTTCGTGCCGTGCCCGCCACTCGTCCAGGTCGATGATCCAGGCCCGCTCCTGCCAGAACCTGGCCAAGGCACCATTGCGCGCCTCGCTGCCGGCCTGAGCCGGCAGGTTCCAACGCGCCGTCTGCACAAAGTCGCTGCCCGCCGAGCGCTGCATCCACAACATGCCGCTGGGACTCTCGACCAGGTTGGCAAGCGCCCGCACGACGGTCTCAGCAGTGCGCTGGTCCTCGCTACTGCTGGACAGCAACTGCGTGAAGCGCAACCATTCCTCACGGTAGTCATAGCGGTAGCTGAAGAAGTTCTTGCTGATGTAGACCCGCAGCCGTGAGCGCATCGAGCCCGAAGCGACCAGCAGGGCCAGAGCTACCAACGCCACGAAAACCAGCGCCACCGACAGGGCCCGCCCCCAATGGCCACCCGTGTAGCGAACGTAGTACCCGACACCCGCCACAAGGAGCAGGTAGACACCCACAAGCAAGAGCGTCGCGGAATGAAAGACCGCCGCACGCGAGACATGCAGCCTGCCCAGCCAGTCCGCATGCCGCCGGGACGCCACATAGAGCAGCGGCACGGCTGCTGCGTGAACCAGGGAGCGCACACTGATGGCATCACCATCAAAGCGCTGGAACAGCGCGGCCTGGGAGGCGATGAACATGTCAAAAACGAAGATGGCCCCAAGGCCCAGGCTCACCGGTTTGGCATTCCAACGTGCGTCACCCGTTGCGTTTCGCAGCATCTGCTCGACAAGAACCAGCCCCAGCACCGCGATGCCAAGCGCGGCAAAGGCCTGAGGTCGTGCAAGGTTGCCTGAAGGCAGGCTCTCGGCAGACAGGATCAACCAGGACTGGCCCACCACCGCGAAAGCGGCAAGCGGCCGCATCCAGCCCAAACCGGCGCCACGCCGAGGTGGCGGCAGCAGCAGCAGCATGAAAGCAAACCAGAGCGCAAAGCGCAGCAAATCCAGGGTGGGGACGACCCAGGTCGGCAAGCGGTCGGACCAATGCCTCAACCCATCCGCCAAGGCAGCACCGGCCCAGACCGCGCTGCTGGCCAGGGCCGCCAGGAACACGAGCGCCAGGGCAGTGACAGGCAGGCCACCACGCAAGAGTCGTTGCGCGAAATAAAGCGCAAACAGCCCATAGGCCAGCGCGCAGGTCAGATCGCCAAGGCTGCTCAGGCTGAGGAAAGGCGCGAGCACCTCAATCATTGCGCTCGGTGCAGGGTCCAATTCAGCAGCAAGAGACATGCGTGATTCAAGCATGCCTCAGCGGCAGCGAGCATCGGCGCTTACGCCGAAGCGCTCGCGGCTCAGCGCGCGCCCTTGCCAGTCAGCACGACGGCCACCGTCTCCAGCATGATCAGCAGATCAAGAAAGAGCGAGTGGTTCTTGACGTAGTAGAGGTCGTACTGAAGCTTCTCGACCGAATCCTCGATCGTCGAGCCGTACTCGTAGCGCACCTGGGCCCAGCCAGTGACACCGGGCTTCACACTGTGGCGCACGGCGTAATACGGAATCTTGCTGATCAGTTCATCAACGAAGAACTGGCGCTCCGGGCGCGGGCCGACCATGCTCATCTCACCCCAGAGCACGTTGAAGAGCTGCGGCAACTCGTCGATGCGGACCTTGCGGATGAATCGGCCGACGCGGGTCACGCGGTCATCGTTCTTGGTAGCCCAGCGCGGCTTGCCATCCTTCTCGGCATCGGTCCGCATGCTGCGGAACTTGATGACATTGAAGGGCACGCCATTCAGGCCAACCCGCTCCTGCCGATAGAGCACAGGACCGCGCGACTCGAAGCGGATGGCGAGCGCCGTGATCAACATGATCGGCCAGGTCAGCGCCAGGATCAGGGAAGCAAACACGATGTCGCAGACCCGCTTGATCGCGGCACGCAGCATGCCCTGGCTGAAACCATCGCCAAACACCAGCCAACCCGCATTGACATGCTTGATGTTGATCTGGGCCAGCGTCTTTTCGAAGTGGGTGGCGATGTCCACCACGCGCACACCCGACAGCTTGCAATCCAGCAGCTGGCGCAGGGGCATGCTGCCACCGCGGCGCTCGCTCAGCGCGACCACGATCTCATCGACGTTGTGCTTCAGGGCCGCTTCAGTCAGGTTGGCACCATCGTTGATGATCTCGGCGCTCGGCACCTCGGGCTTGTCCTCGTTCGGCCCCGCGTAAAAACCGACGATCTGCGCATGCGGGTCCGAGGCGCGCAATGTGTTGCCCACCGTACGGGCCGCAACGCCGGTACCAAAGATCAGGATGCGGCTGCGCATGCGAGCCTGGGTGCCCGAATGCGCGGCATAGACCCGGTGCACCATCACCGCCGCAACGGCAACCATGGCCACCAGCGTCAGCAGATCACGGTGGCTGGTGTTGGAGGGCACAAGGCTGAAGATGGCGTAGGCCAGGGGCAAGCCGAACAGCAGGCCAAACAGCGCGCGTGCGCAAGATTCGGTGATCGAACGGTTGTGAACGTGCTGGTAGAAACCCGTCGCCGAATTGATCACGAACATGCAACCGGCCAGCGACAGGCCGTGCGAAGCCGCAAATGGCAACACCGTCTGCGCCGACTCGCCCTGACTGAGAACCACGGCCATGACGGCGAAAACAATCAGACCGAGATCAAAGAAGACCTGGAGCAAGGTCTGCTTGTGCAGGTAATGGTTGAATATTCGAATCATTTGCATCCCCGATCACTACTGCCTGGCGCTTTCCGAATATGGAATCCGACTAACAAAATACGATTCAAAATCGATATTCCATTCACCCCCGAAACGGAGGACGCCAGTACAACACCACCTCGCGGCAGCCCAGCGGTTGCGGACACCTCGGAGACCGCCCGGCTGATCACACCCCGCGCTTGATGCCACAACAGGTACGCTGACCAGCCATTGATCGCGCCGGCATCATGCCTCCGGCACCCAGGCTTGAAAGCCCCCCGTTTAGAGGGTGCCCGCCCCTTGAATCCGTGTCGTGCCGCTGAGCCTGCCAGGGCCGCCTCGAGCGTCTTGTTTAGCAACGGGCGGCAGTAGAACCGAAAGAGGACGACGCCCGCATGACAGCCTCCGCGCCCGGCCGGACAAAGCGTGCGGAACGCACAGGCTTTCCGTTGAAATTGCAGGAAACCTGTTTATCGACGATCGCCGTCGCGCAGGAAACCGAATTCCTCCGCGCATCGAAAATATGCCCCGACCTCGACAGGCTGGGGAGTATTCACGTTTTGACGTCCGACTGTCGCAAACACCCTCAATTTGTCGTCTTGAACAAATTCTCTTGGAAATGAAGCGCCAAGGCCCGCGTGCAGCGGGCCTTGAGAAGAAAAAACGCCCGCCGAGGCGGGCGTTTTTGGGCAAAGGCGAACCAGCGTCAGCGGACGACGGCCAGTTGCTCGCGAGCGCCACCCTTGTAGGTGTAGAGCGTCAGCGCGCCGTTCTTGATGTCGCCCTTGTCGTCGAAGGCGATGGTGCCCGTCACACCCTTGTAGCCGGCCGTCTTGGCCAGCACCGGCAGGTACTTGGCCGGATCGGCCGAGCCGGCCTTGGCCATGGCGGCAGCCATCACATTGACGGCGTCATACACGTAAGGCGCATAGATCTGCACGTCGACGTTGAACTTGGACTTGAACTTGGCCTTGAAGTCATCCATCGACTTCTTGGCTTCGCCCTCCACGCCGCCAGCCTCGGCGCAGACGACCTGGCCGTCACCCATGGTGCCGGCGGCCAGCTTGGGCAGTTCGCCCGAGCAGATGCCGTCGCCACCCATGAACTTGGCTTCGATGCCGAGCTGCTTCATCTGGCGCAGCATCGGGCCGGCAACGGCGTCCATGCCGCCGAAGAAGACCACGTCGGGCTTCTTGCCCTTCAGGGAGGTCAGGATGGCGGTGAAGTCCGTGGCCTTGTCGTTGGTGAACTCGCGGCCGACAACCTTGCCACCCGCGCCCTTGACGCCCTTCTCGAACTCGTCAGCGACACCCTGGCCATAGGCCGTACGGTCGTCAATGACAGCAATGGACTTGCCCTTCAGCTGCGCCACTGCGTATTTCCCCAGCGTGCCGCCCAGATGGACGTCGTCAGCCACGACACGGAAAGTGGTCTTGTAGCCGTTGCGGGTGAACTTGGGGTTGGTCGCGGACGGCGAGATCTGCGGGATGCCGGCGTCGCTGTAGACCTTGGAGGCTGGGATGGACGTGCCCGAGTTCAGGTGGCCGATGACGCCATTGACCTTGGAGTCGACCAGCTTCTGCGCGGCAGCCGTGCCTTGCTTCGGATCGCCGGCGTCGTCTTCAGCCAGCAGTTCGAACTTGGCCTTCTTGCCGCCGATCATGACGCCCTTGGCGTTCAGTTCCTCGATGGCGAGGCGAGCACCCAGCTCGTTGTCCTTGCCGAGGTGGGCAATCGCGCCGCTGGTCGGGCCGACGTGGCCGATCTTGACGACCAGGTCCTGCGACATGGCGGCGCCGCTGAGCAGCGCTGCCACTGCACCCACCACGAGATTCAGCTTGATTTGCATGGATCAACTCCAGTTTGAAAGAGAGAGGAACAAACAGAGACCGTTGAGTTTTCAACTAAATGAACATACCCCAAATCCGGGGGGCTCTCATTCGGGAAAGCGTGGACGCAGCGTTGTCAACCTGCCGCTGAAAAGTGGTCCAGCTTGGCTCCAGCCTGCTGGTAGACACGGTAGCGCGCGCGCCCAGCCTGAACGCGCTCGGGCGCCTGTCCGATGACCTCCAGCACGCGTTCGAATTGGAGAGCGTCGCCGGGCATCTCGACGCCCAGATTCAGCAGCAGGCCGCGGTGCGGCAACTGTGCCGCGTCATCGACCAGCAGCACCTCGCCCGGCACAGGCGGCGTCGTGCCGTCCCAACGCCGATGCGGAATGAACTCGGCCGCATCGAAGCTCCACAACAATGCGTCAAGACGCGCGGCATCAGCCGCTGCCACGCAGACGCCCACCGGCTTGCCCGAGGCAAGGGCACGGCGGATCAACCTGCAGGCAAAGTGCAGCGGGTCCGCCGCGTCGCTGTAGAAGCTGACCTGGACGGTCACTTACTTGGCGTGGCTCAGCACGAAGTGCGTCAGCAGGCCCACGGGCCGGCCGGTCGCACCCTTGGCCGTACCGCTCTTCCAGGCCGTGCCGGCGATGTCCAGGTGGCCCCAGCGGTACTTGCCGGCAAAGCGCTGCAGGAACTTGGCCGCCGTGATGGAGCCGCCCGCGCGGCCCGCGATGTTGGGCACGTCGGCGAAGTTGCTCTTCAGGCCTTCGGCGTACTCATCATCCAGCGGCATGCGCCAGCAGGGGTCCAGCACCGCGTCGCCCGCTGCGGTCAGCGAAGCGGCCAATTCGTCGTCGCTCGCGTACATGCCGCTGCGCACGCCGCCCAGCGCAATGACGCAGGCGCCGGTCAGCGTGGCCACGTCGACGACCACGGCCGGCTTGAAGCGCTCCGCGTAGGTCAGCGCGTCGCACAGGATGAGGCGGCCTTCGGCATCAGTGTTCAGGATCTCGATGGTCTGCCCCGACATGGAAGTGACGACATCACCCGGCTTGATCGCACGGCCGCTGGGCATGTTCTCGCAGGCCGCGACGATCATGACGAGGTTGAGCTTGGGCTTGAGCTCAGCCACCGCCCGCAAGGTACCGATGACGCTGGCCGCGCCGCCCATGTCGAACTTCATCTCGTCCATCTCGGCGCCCGGCTTCAGCGAGATGCCGCCGGTGTCGAAGGTGATGCCTTTGCCCACCAGCACGACCGGCGCCACCGTCTTGGCCGCGCCTTCGTAGCGGGCGACGATGAAGCGCAGCGGCTCGTCCGAGCCCTGGGCTACCGCCAGGAAGCTGCCCATGCCCAGCTTCTCGACGGCCTTCCTGTCCAGCACCTCGACCTTCAGACCGTGGCTCCTGCCCAGGCCCCGCACGACTTCGCCGAGATGGGTCGGCGTCGCGTGGTTGGCAGGGCGGTTCGCGCATTCGCGGGCCAGTTCCACACCGGCGGCGATGGCCTCGCCACGCGCAAGACCCGCCTTGGCGGCCTTCACATCCGCCTTGCCCACGAGCAAGGCGATCTTGGCCAGCTTGGGCGCCGCGGGCGCGCTGGGCTTGGTGTGACGGTAGACATAGACGGCATCCGTCGCGGCCAGCGCCGTCTGCTCGGCCAGCGACTCGACCAGACCGGCGTCGAAACCTGCGAACGCCACGCCCGCGCTGACCGCGCCGCGCGACTTGATCTGGCCCAGGCCAGCCGCCAGCGCCGCACGCGCCGCGGCCAGCGTTGCCTTGCCGCTCGCCACCAGCACGAGCCGGGGCGACTTGACACCTTCGGCGTGCGTCAGCGTCAGCGCCTGACCGGCCTTCAGCTCGAGGTCGCCAAGCTTGATCGCCGCCTGCGCGTGCTTGGAGACAACGGCATCCAGCCCCTTGGGCAGCGTCTCGCCAGCGAGCACGACGACCAGGGCGTCCGCACCCACTGCCGCGAGCGAATCCAGCTCAGCGGTTTGAATCTTGAAGTCCATAATGACTAGAAGTAAATAGAAGTGCGTTTGATGTTATTCGATTCATCCACGCGATCGGAGCTGGCCAAGAGCTTCGGCGTCACGCTGGTGGTCATCCTGACCATCATGCTCACGCTGACGCTGATCAAGACCCTGGGCCAAGCCGCAGGCGGAAACGTCGCACCCCAGGACGTCGTACTGCTGATGGGCTACGCCACCATCGCCCATCTGGCGACGATGCTGATCCTGTCCATCTTCATCGCCGTCGTCATCACACTCGGGCGGCTGTACCGCGAGTCGGAGATGACGATCTGGTTCGCCAGCGGCATCCCGCTGTCGCGCTTCGTGCGGCCGGTGCTGCGCATGGCTTGGCCGGTGCTGCTGGCCGTCGTCGTGCTGGAGCTCATCGTCTGGCCCTGGGGCAACCAGAACAGCGCCGAGCTGCGCGACCGCTACCAGAAGCGCAGCGACCTGTCGCGCGTGGCGCCGGGCCAGTTCCAGACCTCGCGCGACGGCAGCCGCGTCTTCTTCATCGAGCGCGACGGCGACGACGCAGCCACCGGCCGCAACGTCTTCATCCTCGCCAGCCAGCACGAGCGGGAATCGGTGACGACCGCCTCGCGCGGGCGGCTGGAAATCGAGGGCGACGACCGCTACCTGGTGCTGGCCCATGGCCAGCGCAACGAGACGCAGTTGAAGACCGGCGACAAGAGCCTGGCCCGCTTCGAGCAGTACAAGGTCATGACCGACCCCCAGGCGCTGTCCAACGCGACGCAGTTGCCGCCCAAGGCGACGCCGACGCTGGACCTGCTGCGCTCGCCCACGGCCAAGAACCAGGGCGAGCTGGCCTGGCGGCTGGGCATGATCCTGGGCAGCTTCAACATGGCCTTGCTGGGCGTGGGGCTGGCGGCCTCCAACCCGCGCCGCGCCAGCAACTGGAGCCTGCTATTCGCGCTGCTGGCCTTCGTCGTCTACTTCAACCTGATCAACGTGTCGGTATCCTGGGTCGGTAACGGGCGCACGTCGCTGCCGCGCGCCCTGCTGGCTCTGCATGGCAGCGCGCTGCTGCTGGCGGTGGCCACGATCTGGCTGCGCGACAACGCCAACCGATTCTGCCTGCGCCGGCGCACGAAGGAGGTGGCCGCATGAAGACGGTGCGCCGCCTGCTCTACAAGGACATCGTCGGCTCGGTCCTGCTCGTGCTGATGGCCTTCCTGTCGCTGGTCTTCTTCAACGACTTCGTCGACGAGGTGGACCGCATGTCACGCATCGGCGCCGGCACGGGCAAGGCCGCCCTGCTGGCCGCGATGGAGGTGCCCGGCAACTTCTACACGCTGTTCCCCATCACCGTGCTGATTGGCGCCATCATCGCTCTGGCGCGGCTGGCCCAGAGCAGCGAGTTCACCATCCTGCGCACCGGCGGCCTGGGCCCCGCGCGCGCGCTCGGGCTGCTGGCCCGGCTGGCTGCCGTGTTCGCCGTGCTGACTTTTGTCGTCGGCGACTACGTCGCGCCGGAGTTCGAGCGCAAGAGCGATGACATGCGGGCCAGCTTCAGCCGCGACGCCAACCCGGCCAAGCGCGGCGCCTGGCTGAAGGACCACCAGAAGATCGACGGCCAGGAGCGCAGCTACTCGGTCAAGGTCGGCCGCGTCGGCAGCGGCGGCGATCTGGAGGACGTGCGCATCTTCGAGTTCGATGCCGAGGGTCGGCTGATGTCGCGCACCGAAGCCGGCAAGGTCGACGTCGACGCTCAGGGCCTGTGGCATCTCCAGCAGGTCAGGCGCACGGTCTGGAACTCCGGAGCCGGCGCGGACACCCACCCGGTGGGCAATGTGGTGGTCAGCGAGCAGACGCTGGACAAGCTCGACTGGCAGAGTTCCCTGCACGCCGGCGTCATCGCCGCGGCCGTGCTGCCGGCCATGTCGATGTCGACGCTGGAGCTCTACCGCTACACCGCCCACCTGTCGGCCCAGGAGCAGTCGGCCCAGGCCCACAACATCCAGTTCTGGCGCAAGGCGCTCTACCCCTTCGCCTGCTTCGTCATGGTGGCCCTGGCCCTGCCCTTCGCCTACCTTCACGGTCGCTCGGGCGGCATCAGCATCAAGGTCTTCGGCGGCATCATGCTGGGCATCAGCTTCGTGCTGCTGAACAACGTGGCCGGCCACCTGGGCCTGCTGAAGAACTGGACGCCCTGGGTCGTCGCGGCAACACCCAGCCTGCTCTATCTGGGTCTGTCGATGGCCGCCTTCACCTGGCTCGTCCGCTACCGCTGATGGACGGCCTGCTGCTCTTCGCCCACGGCGCCCGCGACCCGGCCTGGGCGCGCCCCTTCGAAATCGTCGCCGAGCGTCTGCGCGCCGCGCGGCCAGGCACGCCGCTGGCGATGGCCTATCTCGAATTCATGTCGCCCGGCATCGAGGCCGCGGCCGAGGAGCTGGTCGCGGCCGGCTGCCGGCGCGTGCATGTGCTGCCCCTCTTCCTCGGCACCGGCGGCCATGTGCGCCGCGACATCCCGCCCCTGCTCGATCGGCTGCGCGAGCGCCATGGCGACGCCGTGCAGTGGCTGCTGCACGCCCCGCTGGGCGAGCAGGAGGCGGTGCTCCACGCCATCAGCCTGGCCTGCCTGGCCGTCCTCGAATGAATCTTCATCAGTTCCGCTTCGTTCAGGAAGCCGCCCGCCGCAACCTCAACCTGACCGAGACGGCCAAGGCGCTGTTCACGTCCCAGCCCGGCGTGTCCAAGGCCATCCTGGAGCTGGAGGAGGAGCTGGGCGTCGACATCTTCTCCCGCCACGGCAAGCGGCTGCGCCGCATCACCGAACCCGGCCAGCAGGTGCTGGCCTGCATCGAGATCATCCTGCGCGAGGTCGGCAACCTGAAGCGCATCGGCGAGGAGTATTCGCGCCAGGACAGCGGCACTTTCTCCATCGCCACCACCCACACCCAGGCCCGCTACGTGCTGCCCGCGCCGGTGGCCCAGCTGCGCAAGAACCTGCCGCAGCTGCGCATCAGCCTGCACCAGGGCAGCCCCGACCAGGTCGCCAAGATGCTGCTCGACGAGACTGCCGACCTGGGCCTGGCCACCGAGTCGCTGGCCCAGTACCCCGAGCTCGTCACCCTGCCCTGCTACGAGTGGCAGCACGTCATGGTCGTGCCGCGCGAACACCCGCTGGCCACGGTCGAGCGCATCAATCTGGAGCAGCTGGCGAGCGAGCCGCTGGTGTCCTACCACCCCAGCTTCACGGGCCGCACCCGCATCGACAAGGCCTTCGCCGCGCGCCACCTGACGCCCAACATCGTGCTGGAAGCCATCGACTCCGACGTCATCAAGACCTATGTGCGCCTGGGCATGGGGGTGGGCATCGTCGCCGAGATGGCCATGCGCGAGGAGCCGGCCGGCAGCGACCTCGTCGCGCGGCCGCTGGGCACGCTGCTGGGCAGCAATGTCACACGCATCGCCTTCAAGCGCGGCGCCTACCTGCGCAACTACGTCTATGTCTTCGCCGAGCTGCTGTCGGAGCGGCTGTCGCGCAAGCTGATCGAGAAGGCCATGAACGGCGACTCGAGCGACTTCGGCATTTGACGCCTGGCAGGCCGGGCGCCTTCAGCGCCCGAAGCTCGAATCGATCGGCAGCATCAGGTCCACCTCGTCGCCACGCAGCCCCGCCTCAAAGAGGTCGCGCGAAACGCTGTAGAGCGTCAGCAGGTCGCGGTAGGCCGGCAGCTCGAAGTGGGGCACGCCGGGGCCACCGCCCTGGGCCAGCAACTCCTGCAGCAGCTTCATCGCGGCGTCGGGGTCGGCCCAGACCACCTGCAGATGCGCGATGACGCTGGGGCAGGCATCCAGGCTGCGCCCCCGCGCCAGACTCTGCGCCCACTGCGGCGACGGCGTGCCGAAGCGCTGCTCGAACTGCTTGACCAGCTCGGAGAACACCTCGGGCTCACCACGCTGCTGGCAGAGCTCCATCAGCAGCAGATAAGGCATGGCGCCTGCCTGCCCCCGGTTCAGCCGCGTCGCCAGCAGGTCGGCAGCGGCCTCGTGCTGGCCGAGCAGCTGCAGGAAGTCGACCTGCTGCTGCAGATCCAGCAGCTCGTCAGCAATGGAGAGTTGGCTGGACATCACCGAAGCCGCCGCAGGCTGGACAGGCACGGGCTGGGTATCCAGCATGGACGGCGAAAAGGCCGGCATGGTCACCGGGGCGGATGACGGGGTCGGCTGCCAGGGCATGGGCCGCGGCTGGGGCCGCGTGACCTGATGTTGCCCCTCATCCGGCAAGGCGGCGGCCTGGGCGACGACTGGCGGCGCCATGCCAGGCGCGGGCGCCGGAGCTGGCGGCAGGCCGGCGCCTTCGGCGGCGTGCAGGGCACGCCAATAAGCCAGCTCGCGGCGCACGCGCAGGTCGCGCCAGCGGCTGACATAGAAGGCCGCAGCGCCGGCCAGCAGGCCCAGCGCCAGGGTCAGCACCCAGGTCATTGGGTCGCGGTAGGGCGACGCGCGGTGGCTACGCGCAACGGCGGGCGCAGGCTCGGCAGACACGGCCGGCGACGGCGCCGGCGGGATGGCCGCCGAGGCAGCCTGCGCCTCAGCCTGCTGGCGGGCCAGCAGATCGGCGCGCAACTGGGCCACCGTGGTTTCGAGCTGGGTGATCTGGGCCTCCAGCTCCGGCGTCAGCGTCATCTCCGGCGCGCTTGCCGCCGGCTTGACGGGCCGCGGCGCCTCGGCCACGAGCACCTCGGGTCGTTCCATCACGAGACGTGGTCCGCTGGCGCGTGGCTTGGAACGCGGGCGCGCCCTGCCCCCCGGAGCCGGCGCCGATGCCGCTAGCGCCTGCGGGCCAGGCGCCGCATCGGCCACGGGGGGCAGCACCGCAACGGGCGCAGGCGGTGGTGGCAAGGGCGCTGCACCAGCCGGCGGGTCGACGAAGGCATTGAATTCCCGCGTCAATCGCAGCGGACAACCCAGGGCCAGCGTGATGCGCAGCGCCGGCTCATCGATGCGCACCTGGCTCTGCAGGCGGATCCGCTGCTGGCCGGCCTCGCCCTCGATGCGCAGCTGCAACAGCCCAGCTGGCACGCGGGCATCGCCGGCCACGACCTCGGCGCGCAGACAAGAATCGCCGAGCTGCTCGCCATCGGCCAGCGTCAGCGGGATGCTGACATCCAGCGGCCTGCCCAGCGCCGATTGGATCTGCGGCCGGCCCAGGCCCAGTGCCAGAGCGCCCTGGTGGGCAACCAGGCCGAGCATCAGTGCCATGGCGGGTGTGAGGGCACCCAGCAAGGTAGGGCGCAGGGCCGTGATGGGCATTGACTGCGAGCGGCTACGGTATGGTTGAACGAGAGGGTGGAGACAGCGCAGATCACTCTAGCATGGGGGCACCCCGCACCGGGCCCAACTCCCCCACCGATCCGCGGGCGGCACAATGCCGCCCAGACCATGAACGCACTCAGCCTCACCCCCGCCGAACGCCAGCAGATCGACCAGGGCGCCTGGTTCTCCAGGCTGTCAGAGCCGCTGCGCAACGACATCCTGCAGCGCGCCTTCGTGCGCCGCCTGTCCGACGAGACCATGCTCTCCCACCGCGGCGAGCCCGCCGAGGAATGGTGCGGCGTAGCCAAAGGAGCCGTTCGCGTCAGCTCGGTGTCGCTGGCCGGCAAGCAGATTTCGCTGACCTATGTCGAGCCCGGCACCTGGTTCGGCGACATCGCCCTCTTCGACGGCCTGCCTCGCACCCACGACGCCTACGCCCACGGCGACACCACGCTGCTGTGCGTGCGCAAGTCCGACTTCCGCGCGCTGCTGCAGGCCCATTCCGAGCTCTACGACGCCCTGCTGCGCCTGAACTGCCGCCGGCTGCGGCTGATGTTCGACATGATCGAGGACCTCAACACCCGGCCCCTGGCCGCGCGCCTGGCCAAGCAGGTGCTGCTGCTGGCGCGCTCCTACGGCGTCCAGGAGGGCGACGAGATCCGCATCGGCCTGCAGCTCGCCCAGGAAGACCTGGCCCAGCTGCTCGGCGCCTCGCGCCAGCGAGTCAACCAGGAACTCAAGGCCTTCGAGCGCGAAGGCGCCGTGCGGGTGGAACCCACCCGGCTGGTGGTGCTCAGCCGCGACAAGTTGCTGGCCGCGGCGTCGCGCTGAGGACACGCCTGCCGGCGAGCTGCTCGCAGAATGGAAAGTTCACGTCTCGCTGCAACGACATCCATGGAAGCATTCACCGGCACCCGTCCCCTGGCCCAAGCGCTGGACACCGCGGCACTCGAAGCCTGGCTGGCTTCGCACGTCGGCGGCTTCGCCGGGCCGCTGACGATCGAGCAGTTCAAGGGCGGCCAGTCCAACCCGACCTACCTGCTGAACACGCCGGACGCGCAGTACGTGATGCGCAGCAAGCCGGCGCCAGTGGCCAAGCTGCTGCCCTCGGCCCATGCCATCGAGCGCGAGTTCCAGGTCATGCAGGCGCTTGCCGGCACCGACGTGCCCGTTCCGGCCATGTATGCGCTGTGCGAGGACGAGGCCGTCATCGGCCGCGCCTTCTACGTGATGAGCTTCATGCCCGGCCGCGTGCTGTGGGACCAGAGCCTGCCCGGCATGGCCAATGCCGAGCGCGCCGCCCACTATGACGAGATGAACCGCGTCATTGCGGCGCTGCACCAGGTCGACTTCAAGGCCGTGGGCCTCGCCGGCTATGGCAAGCCCGGCAACTACTTCGAGCGCCAGATCGGCCGGTGGAGCAAGCAATACCTGGCCTCCGTCACCGAGCCCAATCCGGCCATGGACTCGCTGCTCCAGTGGCTGCCGGCCCACATCCCGGCGTCCGCGCGCGACGAGGCCGAAGTCAGCATCGTTCACGGCGACTACCGCATGGACAACGTCGTTTTCCACCCCACCGAGCCGCGCATCATCGCCGTGCTGGACTGGGAGCTGTCCACGCTGGGTCACCCGCTGGCCGACTTCAGCTACCACTGCATGAGCTGGCACATCAAGACCTCGGGCGCCGCGCGCGGCCTAGGCGGCAAGGACCTTGCCGCGCTGGGCATCCCCAGCGAGCGCGAGTACGTGCAGCGCTACTGCGAACGCACGGGCCGCGCCGACGCCGGCGCCGGCGCCGTCATGGCCGATTGGAACTTCTACATGGCCTACAACATGTTCCGCATCGCAGCCATCGTGCAGGGCATTGCCAAGCGCGTCGTCGATGGCACCGCCTCCAGCGCCCAGGCCAAGGAGACGGCGGCCAGCGCCCGTCCGCTGGCCGAGCTGGCCTGGAGCTTCGCCCAGAAGACCTGAGCGCTCCTGCGGGAGTCAGAGCGCCGCAAGGGCTCGATGCCGCGCAGGACGACCACGGCGACCACGCGCCGCCGTGACCGCTGCCAGCGCCCGGGCTGCGCAACGTCGCGTTGACGCGGCCGTACTTCCACAACCCCCGCTTCGCGCCGCTCGAAGACGCCGCGACCTCGCACGCCGGCCACGACTTCGATGCCACCCGCCGCCACCCCACGGCCAGCACCCGGGTCAGGCGCCTGGACACCTCGCCGGCATCCACAGCCCAAGACGCAACGGGACGCGCCACCGCGGCGACCGGGCCAGCCAGCAGGCGAGCCATTCAGGCAAGGAAACTGCTAGAGTCTCGTTGAGGTAACTTCGTTACTTCTCCTATAGCAATTCCATCTCCGGACGACCTGCCATGCCTCCTCGCGCCGCTCCCGCCCGCACCGAAGCCGACAAGAACGAGCCCCTGGTGGCCGACATCCGGCTCCTCGGCCGCATCCTTGGCGACGTCATCCGCGAGCAGGAAGGCCGCGAGGCCTACGAGCTGGTGGAGCGCATCCGCCAGTTGTCGGTGGCCTACCGCCACAAGCATGACAAGGAAGCCGGCAAGCGCTTCGACAAGCTGCTCAAGAGCCTGTCGGGCGAACAGGCGGTGAGCGTCATCCGCGCCTTCAGCTACTTCTCCCACCTCGCCAACATCGCCGAGGACCGCCACCACATTCGCCGCCGCGACGTGCACGAGCGCGCCGGCAGCCTGCAGCCCGGCTCGCTGGCCTACTGCCTGGAGCACTTGCACGAGGCCGGCATCCGCCCGACCGAGATCGGCGAAGTCCTGCAGCGCGGCTTCATCTCGCCGGTGCTGACGGCCCACCCGACCGAAGTTCAGCGCAAGAGCATCCTGGACGCGGAGCGCGCCGTCGCCGGCCTGCTGGAGGCGCGCGACCGCGCGGGCACCGAGCGCGAGTTGCGCGACACCGAGGCGCTGCTGCGCGCCCGCATCACCCAGCTGTGGCAGACGCGCATGCTGCGCTACTCCAAGCTGACCGTGGCCGACGAGATCGAGAACGCGCTGTCCTACTACCAGTCGACCTTCCTGCGCCAGATCCCCAAGCTGTATGCCGAGCTCGAGGAGCACCTGCCCGGTCAGGCCCTGCCCAGCTTCCTGCGCATGGGCCACTGGATCGGCGGCGACCGCGACGGCAACCCCAACGTCGGCGCCGCTACGCTCAGGCAGGCGATGAAGCGCCAGGCCGAGGTGGCGCTGCGCCACTACCTGACCGAGCTGCACGAACTGGGCGCCGAGCTGTCCATCTCGCTGCGCCTGACCGGCGTGTCGCCCGAGATGCAGCTGCTGGCCGAGCGCAGCCCCGACCAGAACGTCCACCGCCTGGACGAGCCCTACCGCCGCGCGCTCACCGGCATGTACGCCCGCCTGGCCGCCACGCTGCACGAGCTGACCGGCACCGAGGCCCTGCGCCACGCCGTCGCGCCGCAGGATCCCTACCGCAACCCCGATGAGCTGCTGGCTGACCTGCGCACCATCGAGGCTTCGCTGAAGACCAACCACGCCGAAGCCCTCATCGCGCCGCGCCTGGCGCCGCTGATTCGCGCCGTGCAGGTGTTCGGCTTCCACCTCGCCACGCTGGACCTGCGCCAGAGCAGCGACCAGCACGAACTCGTGCTGGCCGAGCTGCTGGCCACGGCCCGCATCGAAAGCGACTACTCGGCCCTCGACGAAGGCCACAAGCGCGAGCTGCTGCTGCGCCTGCTGAACGACGCCCGGCCGCTGCGCGTCATTGGCGCCACCTACACCGACAAGACGCTGTTCGAGCTCGCCACTTTCGAGGCCGCCCGCGAGGCCCTGGCCCGCTTCGGCCGCGAGGCGCTGCGCCACTACATCATTTCGCACACCGAATCCGTCAGCGACCTGCTCGAAGTGGCCCTGCTGCTCAAGGAGACCGGTCTGCTGCGCGGCGTGCTGAGCGAGTACGCCACCAGCGACCTCATCATCGTGCCGCTGTTCGAAACCATCGGTGATCTGCGCATCGCGCCGGAGATCATGCGCGAGTTCTACGCCCTGCCCGGCGTGCGCGGCCTGGTGGACCGCTCTGGCGGCGAGCAGGACATCATGCTGGGCTACTCCGACAGCAACAAGGACGGCGGCATGTTCACCTCGTCCTGGGAGCTGTACCGCGCCGAGATCGCGCTGGTCGAGCTGTTCGACGAATTGAAGCGCGTCGGCCCCATCACGCTGCGCCTCTTCCACGGCCGTGGCGGCACCGTGGGCCGCGGCGGCGGCCCCAGCTACCAGGCCATCCTGGCCCAGCCCCCGGGCACCGTGAACGGCCAGATCCGCCTGACCGAGCAGGGCGAGGTCATCGCCTCCAAGTACGCCCATCCCGAGATCGGCCGACGCAACCTGGAAACCCTGGTGGCCGCCACGCTGGAGGCCACACTGCTGCACCCGACGCAGAGCGCGCCCAAGGGCTTCCTGCAGGCCGCGCAGGCGCTGTCCGACGCCAGCTTCGCCGCCTACCGCGGCCTGGTCTACGGCACGCCGGGCTTTGCCGACTACTTCTTTGCCAGCACGCCCATCCGCGAGATCGCCGAGCTCAACATCGGCTCGCGCCCCGCCTCGCGCAAGGCCACCCGTGCCATCGAGGACCTGCGCGCCATCCCCTGGGGCTTCTCCTGGGGTCAGGCCCGCGTGGCCCTGCCGGGCTGGTGCGGTTTTGGCTCGGGCGTGGAAGCTTTCCTGGGCGAAGAGCCCACGCAGCGCGCCAAGAACCTGGCATTGCTCAAGCGCATGCTCAAGGGCTGGCCCTTCTTCCGCGCCGTGCTCTCCAACCTCGACATGGTGCTGGCCAAAACCGACCTGGCGCTGGCCGAGCGCTACGTGGAGCTGGTCGAAGACAAGAAGCTGGGCAAGCGCATCTTCACGGCCATCAAGGCCGAGTTCGAGCTCACGCAGGCCGCGCTGAGCCTCATCAGCGGCGACGACAAGCGCCTAGCCGCCAACCCGTCGCTGGCGCGCTCCATCGAGCACCGCTTTCCCTACATCGACCCGCTCAACCACCTGCAGGTCGAGCTGATGCGCCGTTACCGCCGCACCCAGGCCGACGACCCGGCCATGGAACGCGTCCAGCGCGGCATCCACCTGTCGATCAACGGCATCGCGGCAGGCCTGCGCAACACGGGCTGACGAGCGCATGGGCGGCAGGCAGCGCGCCGAACAGCGGCGGCTGCGGTGACATACGCCATCCGCAACTCGGCCCGCTCGGTGGCGGGCCCCTGAATTCAGCGTCGCAACGCTTCCAGGCCATCTCCGACGACCCGCACCGACTCTCCCACCCGGAAGCTGGGCGGCTCGGCGTATACGACGGTGCGCTGCTGCCCGTCACCCATGCGCACCACCACCTCGTACTGCGTACGCTCGTTGCTGCGCTTCTGGATCTCGCGTCCCAGCAGCGCGCCGCCCACGGCGCCGGCCACGCCCGCAGCCGTGCGCCCATCGCCCTTGCCGAACTGGCTGCCCACCACGGCACCCAGCACGCCACCGGCCACGGTGCCAAGCACGCGCCCTTCGCCGTCCACCTTGACGGTGTTCACCGCCATCACGGTGGCACAGTCGGGGCAGGCGTCCCCGCGACGCTGCGTGAAGTTCACGCCGGCATAGGCGTTGGGCACGCTGCTGCGCACGCTGCGGTCGCCCAGGCGCAGCTGAGCCACCAGCGGCTGCCCGGTGTCCACCCAGGCCCCCTGGGGCAGCACATAGGTGCCGGCATATTCGCCGGGACCCGCCTCCTCGAGCACGACGGTCTGCGTCTGGCTGCCCTGCAACTGCACCGAGGCCTGGCCACCCGGCGTGCCGCGCACCGTGTAGCGCAGCGCTTCGGTGCGCCCGCGGCCGGGCTCCCGGGCGACCGCCACGGACTGGATCTCCGGCATCAGCACCGCCTCGCCCGGCACAGTCCAGCCCACCTGCAGCGCCTCGCCCAGAAGCGCGGTGGCCACGCGGTTGTCACGCCTCAGGTTGGCATGCACGCGCGACTCCGGCCCTATACGGTCCGAGCGGCCCACGACGTAGCTGCCCTGGTAGCGGCCGGGGCTGGTCTCGTCCAGGCGCACCGTGCGCCGGCTGCCGTCGATCTGCAGCAGCACCGCCGCACCCGGCGTGCCCCAGACGGTGAAGTTCAGCTCGGCGCCGGGCTCCAGGCGGTCGACCTGCTCGACGTCGAAGCCGGTCACGCGCAGCGGAGCAGCGGCCACCCGGCTGCTGCGCTGGGCTTCGGCAGCCGCAGGCCACAGAGGCGTTGCGGCCAGCAGTGCGCAGGCCAGGGCGGTGGCTGAGAGATGCGTCGAGTGCGTCATGCGGTGCTCCTGTGGATTCGGGAAACCCAGCCTAGGCGCACCCGCCTTGCAGCGGGTATCGGTCCCGGGCCAACAGTCCGGTAGGCGCAAGCCTACAGATGCCCCCTTCATGCGGGTGGCACGGTGAATCTTCCCCGCACGCCGGTGGGCCACCCGCCGCACCATGCCGGGGACGGTACCGCGGCCGCCTGAAACGGATGAAACAAGAACCGGATCGGCAGCAGCGGCCTTGAAACGCGGGCAACAGAGGATGCCGGCACACACCAGGAGACCTCCATGCCCCACGCCCATCCCGTCGTCTGCCTGCACTCCAGCGCGGCCAGCGGCCGCCAGTGGCGCCGGCTCGTCGCCGATGGCGGCGAAGCCTGGCAATGGCACACGCCCGACCTCTACGGCCACGGCGGCCGCCCCGACTGGCCCGAGCTGATGCCCAGCCGGCTGAGCGTCGAGGCCAACGGCCTGCTGGCCGAACTGCCGCTCGCAGCGGATCAGGGCTTTCATCTCGTCGGGCACAGCTACGGCGGCGCCGTCGCGCTGCAGGTGGCGCTGCAGCAGCCGCAGCGCGTGCTGTCGCTGACGCTGTACGAGCCCGTCGCCTTCGCCGTGCTGACGGCCCTGGGGCCGACCGATCCGGGCTGGCTGGAGATCAGCGACGTGGCGGCCACGCTGTCCGCGGCCCTGGACGGCGGCGACGACTTCGGCGCCGCACGAGGCTTCTGCGCCTACTGGCAGGGCCGCGATGTCTGGCCCGAGATGGACGCCACCCAGCAGATGCGTGTCGCCGAGGCCATGCCGACAGTGCGCCGCCATTTCGATGCGCTGTTCGCCGAGCCATGGAGCGCCGCACGCCTGGATCTGCTGCGCATGCCGGTTCAACTGCTCTGTGGCAGTGCCACGCGCACCAGTGCCCGGCGCGTCGCCCAGGCCCTGTCGGAGCAATTGCCGCGGGCGCAGCTCCAGACGCTGGAAGGCGCCGGCCACATGGCGCCGATCGCCGAGGCCGGGCGCGTCAATGCGCTGATCCTGGACAGCCTGGGCGCCATGCAGCGCATGCCGGTGGCCTGAGATTCAACGCCGCGAGGCGGCCTGCAAGGCCTGCTGCAGTTCGTTGCGCTGCGCGAACCTGGCGGGCCAGTCCGCCGCACGGGCGATGCCTGCACAGCTCATGTCGACGCCCAGTGCGGACTCCTCGGCCAGCCGCTTCAAACCCGTGTTCAGCTGCTCGCGGCTGAAGGGGCGCTGCTCGGCGGCGATGGCCACGCCATCGGCGATGCGGACGGCGATAAGGCCATCCATGACGCTGTCTGCATGCTCGAACAACCACCGTGCCAGACGCTCGCAGCGTGGTCGCCGCGAGGAATTCTTGAGTGCCTCGGCACTGCAGTATCTAAGCATGCCCATGCCGGACGGGTCCGGCATCGCGGCTTCCATGCCGACGATGTCGATGGTGGCTAGGCCCAGGCCGACCGCGTCTTCAACGCTCGCTCCCGCCCCGTCGATGACGGGGACCAACACGCGGCTCGGACTGAGCTTGCGCCGCCGCAGCACCTGCTCCAGCGCCTCGGCGGCCGACGCCTCATCGGGCCGGCGCATGGCGTCGCCCATGATTTGCAGCCACGGCCTGGCGTCCTCGGGATCCAGCCTAGCCCAACCCTGTGTCGTCAGCGCCTGGCAACTCGGCGCGCCTGACGACTTCAAACAACTCATCAGCGCCAGTCGATAGGCCACGGCATCCGCAGAGCGCGCCGCGAAAAGTGCTGCGCCTTCGGCGTCGCCCATCAACAGCCTGGCGGCGACCTGGTCGCGGTCAGGTCCTGCCGCCAGCCGGGCAGACAGCTGGCTCAGTGCCGCGTCCTTGCGCTGAGACAGCCCCCTGGCCGCGATGGCAGCCCTGGCCATCAGAAGCGGGTTCCCGTTTTCCATCTGCCGCTGTGACACCCGGCCCAGCCCACATATCTCGATGGACTCGTCATGGGCCTGACCCGAACCCGATGCGGCCACCAACGGGGCGATGCCTGCGGCAATGCCGGACGCCGTCACCGAAGGCGGTACGCGGGCCGCAAAGGGACGCTCCCCAGCGGCCGCCCCGCTGAGCGTCGCGGTCGCAGATGCCTGCCCGCTGCCCACTGCCTGGTCCCAAGCCGTCCGGTGGAGCCAGCCGGTGGTGATGACAGCCACCGCCAACCCGGCGCCTGCCCAGCGCCATCCTTTCCTCAACGCAGGATCCTCATCACACCGCCCCGGGTCAGCAGGCGCAGATCCCACATCGACAGGCCCGAGGCCTGCGCCATGGCCACCGGCCACCCGCGAGCCCGCCACGGCGCAGTGCGCCTCAAGCCTTCAGCCCCGCCAGCGCCTCCCGCACTGCCGCCACCTGGCGCCGCGACACGGCCAGCCATTCATCCACATGGACGATGCGCACCGCCCAGCTGTCGGCGGCGTCCGCCCCGGGGTCGCCGCCATCCAGCTCGCCAAAGCTGGTCGGCGCATGCCTCTCCAGTTCGCGCACGGCCCAGCGCGCCACCAGCGCATTGCGGTGCACGCGCAGAAAGCGATCGCCCAGGCGCTGCTCCAGTTCCGACAGTGCGCCGTCCATCACATGGCTTTCGCTGGCGGTGCGCAGCGTCAGGTACTTCAGCTCGGCCTTGAAGTACAGCACCTCGGCGACCGGCACGCGCAGCAGGCGGCCGCGGTCGGTCAGCGTGATGAAGTCGGCGTGGTCGGGCGCGGCAGGCTTGTCACCCTCGGAGGGCGGCAGGGCCGCCTGCACGGCGGCGCGCTCGGACAGGCGCTGCGCCGCGCGGGCCAGCGCAGCCTGCAGACGCTCGCGGCGCACGGGCTTGGTCAGGTAGTCCAGCGCGTCCAGCTCGAAGGCGCGCAGCGCATGCATGGCATGGGCCGTCACGAAGATGATCAGGGGCGCCGGCACGCCCGGCGGGCGCTGGGCCAGGCCGTCGGCAAACTGAAGGCCGTCGGCGCCGGGCATCTGCACGTCCAGCAGCACGATGTCGCAGCTGTGCTCGCGCAGCCAGCTGGCGGCCTGGGAGCCGGTGGCGGCCTCGGCGATGACCTCGCAGCGCGGCTCCTGGATGGCGTCGACGAGGCCGCGCAGGCGCAGCCGGGCCAGGGGTTCATCGTCGACGAGAAGGACGCGCAGCACAGCAGTCATAACGGCACGAGTATCCGCAATGCGAAGCGCTCCGCCGTGGACTCGATGTCGAAGCGCGCCGCGACGTCGTGCATCAGCTTCAGGCGCTGGCGCACATTGCGCAGGGCCAGGCCGTGTCCCACCGTGCGGGCCGGTGCGCCCACGGTGTTGACGATGCGGATCTCAACCTCAGCCCCTCGGCGCAGCGTCGTGACCTCCAGCTCGCCGCCTTCGTCATTGGGCTCGACGCCGTGGCGCACCGCGTTCTCCACCAGCGGCTGCAGCAGCAGCGGCGGCACGCGGGCGGCGTCGGCCTCGGGGTCCAGGTGCCAGACGATGCGCAGACGCTTGCCGAAGCGGATCTGCTCGATGGCGAGGTAGCGCCGCGCCAGCTCCACCTCCTCGGCCAGCGTGACGGAGGCACTGGCGTCGGCCAGCGCCACGCGAAAGAGTTCGGCCAGGTCCTCCAGCACGCTCTCGGCGCGGGCGGGGTCCACCTGCACGAGGGCGATGGCGCTGTTCAGCGTGTTGAAGAGAAAGTGCGGCCGGATGCGCGACTGCAGCTCGACGAGCTGGGCCAGCGCATCGGCCGGCCGCTGGGTGTGCTCGCGCAGCTTGAGCCAGGCCAGCAACAACGCCGCGCCACTGGCGCCGGCCGCGGCCACGCTGGCGATGCGCCAGGCCCCCGGGGCTTCCTCGCTCGTCAGGCTCAGCAGGCCGAAGCCCATCAGCGCGCCGGCGGCGCCCAGCCCCATCAGCGCCAGCCACTGCGCCGGCTCGGGCAGCCGCGGCCACAGGCGCTTGGCTGCACAGACGGCCAGCAGCCAGGACAGCACGGCGAACATGGTCACGACGGTACCGTTGGCCGTCAGCGCCAGCCACTGGGCGGCATCACGCGCGACCAGGGCCGTGCCCAGGCCCAGCAGCAGTTGTACGCCCAGCACGGCGCGCAGCACCAGGCCGACATGGCAGACGTCGAAGGCGCGCGTCGGGTCCAGCAGCGGGGCCTCGTTGAGCTCGGGCAGCTCAGGCAGTTCGGTGGCCGCGAAGCCCAGCCATTGACTGAGCTGCATGGACTCGTGCCAGACGCTGTGGTGGGCTGGCGCGCGGCGCTTGAAGAAGGGCATGTGGGGCTCGGAGTTGTTGGCGTTCGATAATCCCGGGCTGCGCGTGCATTTTGCGCGCTGATTTCCACAGCCCGCCCCATGTCAGACAACCAACTCGCCAATAAATCCCAAGCCTGGTCCGCCCTGTTCTCCGAGCCCATGAGCGATCTGGTCAAGCGCTACACGGCCAGCGTGGGCTTCGACAAGCGGCTGTGGAAGGCCGACATCACGGGCAGCCTGGCCCATGCCGAGATGCTGGCAACCCAGGGCATCCTGAGCCCCGAGGACCATGCCGCCATCCAGCGCGGCCTCACCGAGATCGCCGCCGAGATCGAGGCCGGCCAGTTCGACTGGAAACTGGACCTGGAAGACGTGCACCTCAACATCGAGGCCCGCCTGACGGAGCGCGTCGGCATCGCTGGAAAGCGGCTGCACACGGGCCGCAGCCGCAACGACCAGGTCGCCACTGACGTGCGGCTGTGGCTGCGCGGCGAGATCGACGAGATCGAGGGCCTGCTGAACGGCCTGCAGCGCGTGATGGTCGAGCAGGCGGACAAGCACGCCGACGTCATCCTGCCGGGCTTCACCCATCTGCAGGTTGCGCAGCCGGTCAGCTTCGGCCATCACCTGCTGGCCTACGTGGAAATGTTCGCCCGCGACGCCGAGCGCATGCTCGACACCCGCAAGCGAGTGAACCGCCTGCCGCTGGGTGCCGCGGCCCTGGCCGGCACCAGCTACCCGCTGGACCGCGAACGCGTCGCGAAGACGCTGGGCATGGAAGGCGTCTGCCAGAACAGCCTGGACGCGGTCAGCGACCGTGACTTCGCAATCGAGTTCTCGGCGGCGGCCTCGCTCGTGATGCTGCACGTGTCACGACTGTCGGAGGAGCTGATCCTGTGGATGAGCCAGAACTTCGGCTTCATCGCGCTGCCCGATGCCTTCTGCACCGGCTCGTCGATCATGCCGCAGAAGAAGAACCCCGATGTGCCCGAGCTGGCGCGCGGCAAGACGGGCCGCGTCGTCGGCCACCTCGTCGGCCTCGTCACGCTGATGAAGGGCCAGCCTCTGGCCTACAACAAGGACAACCAGGAGGACAAGGAGCCCTTGTTCGACACGGTGGACACCCTGAAGGACACGCTGCGCATCTTTGCCGACATGCTGGCCGGTCTGACCGCCAAGCCCGAGGCCATGCGCGCCGCCGCGCTGAAGGGCCATGCCACGGCCACCGACCTGGCCGACTACCTCGTCAAGAAGGGCCTGCCCTTCCGCGATGCGCACGAGGTGGTGGCGCACGCCGTGAAGACGGCAACAGCCAAGGGTGTGGACCTGGCCGCGCTGTCGCTGGACGAGCTGAAGGCCTTCGATGCCCGCGTGGAGGCTGACGTGTTCGACGTGCTGTCGCTGGAAGGCTCGCTGAACGCCCGCAACGTGCTGGGCGGCACGGCGCCGGCCCAGGTGCGCGCCCAGGTGGCCCGCCACCGCGCGCGCCTGGCTTGAGCTGGCTCAATACCGCCACACGAACCGCTGCCTAGCATCCGTCAGATGAGCACCCTTGCCTGGACCGACAAGCTGGTCCTGAACCAACCCAAGCTGGACACCACCCACCAGGAGTTCGTCGAACTGCTGAACGGCTTCGGCGCCGCGCTGGACGGCGGCAGCGATCCCCTGCCCGCCTACAACGAGCTGCTGGCCCACACCGAGGCCCACTTCGCGATGGAGGAGGACTGGATGGCGCGTTGCGGCTTCGAGCCGCAAAACTGCCACGCCAGCCAGCACGCGATGGTGTTGCGCGTCATGCGCGAGGCGCTGCGCTACGCCACCGAGCTAAAGGATCGCGAGCCGCTGAACATCCTGCGCACCGAGCTGGCCCAGTGGTTTCCGCAGCACGCTGAGATGATGGACACCGCGCTCGTGTGGACGATGGAGCAGCGTGGCTTCGACCCGGCAACGGGCGAATGCCGCGAGCCCGTCGCGGCGGGAGCCGCGCACGGCTGCGGATCGAGCAGCTGCGGCGGCTGACCCGGCCTCCTACTTCTTCAGGTACTCGAAGAAGGCCTGCGAGTTGGACTCGCGGCCGAGGAAGTCTTTGACCAGTTCAGGCGCCGGCTTCTGTGCGCCCTGGCCCAGCACCTGCTCTCGGTAGCGCTTGCCGACCTCGGGGCTCAACTTGTCGGCCTCGAACGCCGTGCGAAGGTCCATGGCGACCACCAGGCTCCACAGATAGCCGTAGTAGCCCGCGCCGTAGCCGCCGGCGATGTGGGCGAAGCCCGCCGGGAACAGCGTGTCCGGCACATGGCCCAGCGGCGTGGCGCCTTCCATCTTCGCCCACAGCGGCAGGGGCTCGGGCCTGGCCGACTGGTGCAGGGCGATGTCGTAGCTGGCAAAGAGATGCTGGCGACCGAACTGGCCGCCCTTGCCGTAGTGCTTGGCAGCCTGGGCCTGCGTCACCATCGCGTCGGGCACGGGCTTGCAGCCGGGGCAGACCTCCTGCATCAGCTTGAGCACTTTGCTGTCGTAGACCCAGCTTTCCAGCATCTGTGACGGCGCCTCCACGAAGTCGTGCATGACGCTGGTACCCGAGGTCGTCGTGTAGCGGGTGCTGGACAGATTGACGTGCACCGCATGGCCCAGCTCGTGCAGCAGGGTCTCCACCTCGTCCAGCGTCAGGCCGTTGCGGTCGAAGTTGACGACCAGGGCCGCGGCCGGCGTGCGGTGGGCGCGCGTAGCGCTGCCGCGCAGCGGCCACACGGCGGCGTGGTTGTACTTGCCGTCGCGCGGGTAGAGGTCGACGTAGAGCTGGGCGATGGCCTTGCCCGAGGCTGCGTCGCTGACGACGTAAGTCTGGGCCTCGTCATGCCAGAGCTTGTTGTCAATGCGCTGGTACTTCACGCCCATCATCTTCTCGATGACGTGCAGCGCGAACTCCAGGCTGGCCTGGGGCGGGAAGTAGGGGCGGAAGGCGTTCTGGTCGACGCTGAACTTCTGCAGCTTGACGCGCTCGCCGTAGAAGCTGGCGTCCCAGCGCTCGATGCGCGTCTGCTCGAAGGGCGTGCCCAGGTGCTGGGCCTTGGCGGCGCGCAACTCCTGCAGCTCGACCTTCTCGCGCTCGTTGACGGCGCTGGTCACGGAGTCCAGGAAGCGGGTCGCCGTGGCGCCGTCCCTGGCCATCTGGCGGCGCAGGTTGAAGTCGACGTAGTTGCCGAAGCCGAACAGTGCGGCGTACTCGCCGCGCAGCGTGACGATCTGGGCCAGCAGGTCGAGGTTGGCCTGGCCGCCCTCGTTGGTCTTGGCCAGCCACATGCGCTGGCGCGCCTCGCCACTCTCGGCGCTACGCATGACGGGCACGTAGCTGGGATAGTCCACGCCCAGCAGGATGCGGCCCTGGTCGTCGCGCTTGGCTTTCTCCCAGACGCTGGCCGGCACGCCCTTGAGCTCGGCCTCGGTGAAGGCGACGCGGATGCCGGCGTCGCGGATGTTCTTGTTGAACTGCTGGTCCAGCTCGGTGAGCTTGTCCAGGATCTGCTTGGCACGCTCGCGCTTGGGAAGTGGCAGGGCCACGCCACTGTCCTCGAACTGGCCCGAAGCCAGGCGCACGAGCTCGGCGTCGATACCGTCCTTCTTCGGCGCCCTCTGCAGCGCGCGGTAGACCTTCTCGTTCTGGCCAAGGCTGGAGCCGAAGTCGGCCCAGCGCAGCGAGCAGGCCTGGGCGGCGTCGCGCACGGCCTTGTCGGGGTGGACGTTGAGGACGAAGTCCGTGGGCGCCTGGTGGTCTTCCAGATAGACGGTCAGGTCGTCGTAGGCGGCCAGCCAGCCGGCGTCGACCTTGCGCTTTTCCAGCGCCGCGACCCGCTGCTTCGCGCCCTTGAGGCCGGTGTCGCAGCGCGTCGTGACGTCGGACGCGGATGAGAACTGCGGGAAATTGGGGCCGGGCAGCGTGGGTGCCGCCTGGGCGATCGACAGGGTCAGCGCCAGCAGGGCTGCGCCGGTGAGCGAGGGATGCATCGGGTCTCCTTGTGGGAAACCGCCATTCTCGCGAGCCGGCATCGGCCAGCCATCGGTCACACCGGGCTGTGGCGCACTGCCTGCGGATTGACCTCGATGTTGGCGACGTGGCTGATGCGCAGCCCTCCCGGGCTGGGCACGGCCAGGACGGACGTGCGGTTCTGCGACGCGGGGCCCGGCTCGCCGAGAAACTTGACGTCGAAGAACACGGCATGCGCCTTCTTCACGGCGGCATGGCCCTGCAGGGGCAGGCCAAAGAGGCGGTGCAGGCCGGTGGGCTCAACGTGGATGGTGAAGGTGTCCACATCACCCACCATCTGCAGTCGCTTGCCGGGCCGCGTGTGCGGGGCCACCAGCACGATGTCAGGCACGCTGTCCGGCGTCTGGCCGGCCTGGCCGACGCGCACCGGCTCGCCCAGGTAGACCTCGATGAAGCGATCCAGCCGCGCCGGCAGGCCGAAGGCCGGGGAGTGTCGGTGCGCGGCCCTGCAGCGGCGCTGCGAGAACCGCGCCACGGCGCCACGCAGCGCGGGCGGTGGCAGGGTCTGGCGGTAGTTCAGCATGGCCGGCGGCGGGTGGCCACCAGCACAGTCCGCGGCTTCAGCGGCCCAGCAGGGCCTTCACCTGGGCCAGCGCGTTGGGGTCGTCCAGCGTCGTCAGGTCGCCGGGGTCGCGCCCCTCGGCCACGGCCTGCAGCGCGCGGCGCAGCAGCTTGCCGGAGCGGGTCTTGGGCAGCACGCCGACGAAGTGCACCCGCGCCGGGCGGGCCACGGCGCCGAGCTGGCCGTCGACATGCTTCATGACCTCGCCCTCCAGCGCCGTGGAAGCCAACGCCGGATCGCGCAGCACGGCGAAGGCGATGGCCACCTGGCCCTTGAGCTGATCGGCCACGCCCACCACGGCCACCTCGGCAATCGCGGCATGGCTGGAAATGCTCTCCTCGATCTCGCGCGTGCCCAGGCGGTGGCCTGCCACGTTGATGACGTCGTCGGTGCGGCCAAGGATGAAGGTGTAGCCGTCCTCGTCGCGCAGGCCCCAGTCGAAGGTGGAATACACCTGCCGACCGGGCACGCTGCTCCAGTAGGTGCGCACGAAGCGCTCATCATCGCCCCACACGGTCTGCAGGCAGCCCGGCGGCAACGGGTGCTCGATGACCAACACGCCCTTCTGGTTGGGCGCGGTGAGCGCCTCGCCGGTCTGCTCGTCGAGCAGCTTCACGTCGTAGCCATACATGGGCATGCCGGGCGAGCCGAAGCGTGTCGGCACCGGGGCAACGCCGGGCACGTGGTTGGCCACGGTCAGCAGCGGCCAGCCGGTCTCGGTCTGCCAGTAGTTGTCGACGATGGGCACGCCCAGGGCCTCGGCGATCCAGCGGCCAGTGGGTTCGTCCAGCGGCTCGCCAGCCAGGAAGAGCGCGCGCAGACTGGAGAGGTCGTGGCGCTTGAGCAGCGCGGGGTCGTGCTTCTTGAGCACGCGCACCGCGGTTGGGGCGCTGAACATGACCGTCACCTTGTACTTCTCGACCAGGCTCCACCAGACGGCGGCATCCGGGTTGACTGGCAGGCCCTCGTACATCAGCGTGGCCATGCCGGCGATCAGCGGGCCGTAGATGATGTAGCTGTGGCCGACGACCCAGCCGATGTCGCTGGTTGAGAAATAGGTCTCGCCGGCCTTGCCGCCGAAGATGTAGTCCATGCTCGTGGCCAGGGCCACGGCGTAGCCGCCCACGTCGCGCTGCACGCCCTTGGGCTTGCCCGTGGTGCCACTGGTGTAGAGCGTGTAGCTGATGCTGTTGGATTCCAGCCAAGTGACCGGCACCTTCTGGCCCAGGTGCTGGCCGCGCAGCGCGGCGTAGTCCAGGTCGCGGCCGGCCACGGGGGCGAAGGGTGCGAGGCCGCGGTCCACCATCAGCACCTTCTCGGGCTTGTGGACGGCGAGCTGGATGGCTTCGTCCAGCAGCGGCTTGTAGGGCACCACCTTGCCGCCACGACTGCCGGCGTCGGCGCTGACGATGAGCTTCGGGCTGGCATCGTCGATGCGGCTGGCCAGGCTGACGGAGGCAAAGCCGCCGAACACCACCGAGTGGATGGCGCCGATGCGCGCACAGGCCAGCATCGCGAAGGCCGCCTCGGGGATCATGGGCATGTAGATCAGCACACGGTCGCCCTGCCCCACGCCCTGGGCCAGCAGCATGGCCGCGCAGGCCTGCACCTCAGCCTGCAGCTCGGCAAAGCTGTAGACCACTTCCTTGCCGACCTCGGTGGACACCCAGATCAGCGCGGCGTCGCCCGGCCGCGTCGCGGCGTGGCGATCCACGGCGTTGTGACAGAGGTTGGTCGTGCCACCGACGAACCAGCGTGCGAACGGCGGCCGGCTCACGTCGCAGACCTGCTGCGGCGGCGTCTGCCAGTCGATGCGGCGGGCCTGTTCGGACCAGAAGGCGTCGCGCTCGGTCAGCGAGCGCTGATGGAAGTCGGCATAGGTCTGTGTCATGTCGACAAGTGTGCGCAGCAGGCACTGACGTCAGTCTGACCCCGTGGCAGGCGTGACAAAATCCAGGGTTTCCACGGAGCTCGCGGCTGACGAAGCCGGGGTTTGCCCTGAAAATAGACCGCTTTACGTCCGCTTTGATTGACGGTGCCGGGTGCCCCACCTAACCTCCGCGCCGCTGTCCCGTCCCCGCTATCGCGACCGCCCGCGGTCCGCCCCTGATCCCCGGCTCCCTTCTCCCGCATGTCCCTGGTTTCCGTTGTCCCGCTGAATCGCCTTGCGGCGGCCTGCCTTCTGGCAGCCGGCTGCGTGGCTGCGCAGGCGCAGGGCGTGGCCCAGGCCGCGACGGTGACGCCGCCGCCAGGCACGATGACGGGGGCCTACGGCCAGAGCCTGCAGCAACAGCAGGCCGCCGCGGCCAAGCCGGCCCAACCCGCCGCAGCCAGTGACGCGGTCAGCCGCTTCCTCAACGAGCGCGGCCTGCTGAACGCCTCCGAGCAGAGCGCCCCGACGCGGCTGCTGGCCAGCGTGCGCGATACGGCCTCCGACCTCGTGCTGTCGGCCATGAACTTCCTGGGCGTGCGCTACACGCGTGGCGGCAACTCGGTCGAGAACGGCTTTGACTGCAGCGGCTTCACCCGCCACATCTTCGAGATGAGCGTGGGCCTGGTGCTGCCGCGCCGCGCCGACGAGCAGGCCAAGGACGACAGCCTGATGTCCATCCGCCGCGACGAGCTCAAGCCCGGCGACCTGGTGTTCTTCAACACGATGAAGCGCACCTTCAGCCACGTGGGCATCTACGTCGGCGAGGGCAAGTTCATCCATGCCCCCCGCACCGGCAGCGCCGTGCGCGTGGAGGACATGCGCGACTCCTACTGGGCCAAGCGCTTCACCGGCGCGCGCCGCGCCGACCTGAAAGCCGCGGCGGCCGGCGACGGCGCCCTGACGCGCTGACGGCACCCGCCGGAACCCGTCCGGCAGGCGTCATCACCTGCTGCCTCAGAAATCGAAGTTCAGCACCGTGTCGCCGGTCAGCGTCTGGCTCTGCGTCTTCGGCGTGGCGCCGGTCGCGCTGGCCTCGAAACGGTACCTGGCCGCATCGGCCGGCGTGCTGCTCCAGACAAAGCCCGTGGCGGACGCCTGATAGGCCGTCAGGACCGGCGCGGATAGCGGCAGCCGCATCGAATAGGCACCGCTGGTGCTGTCGGCATTGGCATAGCCCACCTCGACGGTCGGTCCAGCGGTCAGCGCCTGCAATGCGCGCACGGCGCCCCCGGTGTTGGCCGTGGATCCGGCCAGTTTGATCGTGCCCCCGACGGCCGCCGACGCGGCCGAGGCCGGCGGCGCGAGTCGCGCGGCGTCGCCACCGACGTAGGTGTAGGCCGTCGTCGTGACGGGCACGCCGGTGACGACGGCATTGGCCCGGCCGGCGGCGGTGACGACGAGGTCGTAGGTACCTGCAGGCACCGGGTAGAGGACGAACTTACCGTTCGCGTCGGTCGGCGTGGCGCGCACCGGCACGCCTGCAGACTGCACCGACACCGTCGCGGCGCCATTGGCCAGCGCAGCGTCGACGAAACCGATGACCCGCTGGCCGGCGTCGCCAAGCAGCGGGATCAACGAGAGGACCGGCTTGAGCTGCACCTTGCCGGAATTGCCGGCCCGCACGAAGGACTTGCAGGCATCGAAGTCGATCGCGAAATCGGCCACCTTGTCCGCAGCCACCGTCAGGTTGGCGTTGAGCTTGAGGCCGCTTTGCATGGCGCTGGGCGTCTCGACGGCCTGTTCGCCGCCGCCAGTGATGACCACCGAGTTGGCCAGCGGGCTGGTTGCCGTGTTGGCCGACAGCACCAGGCGCAGCTGCTGGTAGGTGCCGGCGGGCAGTTGGGTCTGGCCCAGCGTGGTCATGGCACCGTTGGACAGCGACAGCAGGTCGATGCGCTGCGGCGTGGCGAGGGCGATGTCGGTCCAGCCGGCGTCGGTAGCCTCCGCCGACGCGCTGCCGTGCACGCGCACCTTCTCGACGGTCACGTAGACATGGTCGAAACCGCAGGCAGGCGCGTCGGTCAGCGAGACACGCAGCGTGCCGGTGGCGGCATTGGGATTCGCCATCGGTTCACCGCCGCCGCCGCCACCACCGCAGGCGGCCAGGGCGGCAGCTGCGGCGACGGGTAGAGCGAAGCGACGAATGGCGGAATGGTTCAGGTAAGACATGGCAGGCCCCTCAACGACTGTGAAGGCGCCAGCCTAGGGGAGCCGCGTGAGCCTTGATGTCGGCCGCGGAACGAGTTCTCTGTCAGCGCCGTCCGACAGACTTGCACGGAGCTGTCTGGCCGGACTGCGTGCAGCCCGGCCCCGCCGGCTCAGCCGGCCACGCGCTTGGCCACCAGCGTCAGAATCTCGTAGCTCGCGCAAAGTTCGCCACGCTGGTTGGTGACGGCCACGTCCCAGCCGATGACACCCTGCGCCGGCTGGTCGTCACGTGGCGGGCGGTCGATCTTGCGCTTGGCGGTCAGCCGCGCCTGGATGGTGTCGCCGATGGCCACGGGCGTGATGAAGCGCAGGTTCTCCAGGCCGTAGTTGGCCAGCACCGGGCCGGGGGCCGGGCTGACGAACAAGCCGGCGGCCGCCGACAGCACGAAGTAGCCGTGGGCAATGCGCTTGCCGAAGGGCGATTCCCGGGCCGCGACCTCGTCGAAGTGCATGTAGAAGTAGTCGCCCGACAGGCCGCCGAAGGCGACGATGTCCGCCTCGCCCACCGTGCGGCGGTGGGTCAGCAGGCTCATGCCCACCTCGACGTCCTCGAAGTAGCGGCGGAAGGGATGGATCTCGCTCTCGGTGACGGCGCCACCGCGCTGGTACTCGCCCGTGACGGCCGAGATCATCGTCGGCGAGCCCTGCACCGCGCAGCGCTGCAGATAGTGTTTCACCGCGCGCAGGCCGCCCAGTTCCTCACCCCCACCCGCGCGGCCGGGGCCGCCGTGCTTGAGCTTGGGCAGCGGCGAGCCGTGACCGGTGTTCTCCAGCGCGGCCTCGCGGTCCAGCACCAGCATGCGTCCGTGCCAGGCCGCGAAGGTCGGCACGGCTTGCGCGGCCAGGGCCGGCGTCTTGGTGCAGACGGTGCCCACCAGGCTGCCGCGGCCCAGTGTCGCCAGGTGCAGCGCCTCTTCGAAGTCGCCGTAGGGCAGCAGCGTCGTCACCGGGCCGAAAGCTTCCAGATGGTGGGCGTCGCTGGCGGCCGAGTCACGCGCCAGCAGCAGCGTCGGTGCAAAGAACGCACCGTCCTTCACGCCCTCCCCTTTGGGCGCAAAACCGTCGCGCTCCGACAGCAGCAACTCACAGTTCTGCGCCAATTGCGCCACGCGCTCGGCCACGTCGGCCTGCTGGGCCTTGCTGGCCAGCGCCCCCATGCGAACGCCCTCGACGGCGGGATCGCCCACCACCGTCTTGGACAGGCGGGCCTTCAGCGCAGCCGCGACCGCATCGACCAGCTTGGCCGGCACGATGGTGCGGCGGATGGCCGTGCATTTCTGGCCGGCCTTGGCCGTCATCTCGCGGGCCACTTCCTTGATGAAGAGGTCGAACTCCGGATCATCCGGCGTCACGTCGGGCGCCAAGATGGCGCAGTTCAGGCTGTCGGCCTCGGCGTTGAAGGGGATGCTCTTCTTCAGCAGATTGGGGTGGGCCTTCAGCATCAACGCGGTATCGGCGCTGCCGGTGAAAGTGACGACGTCGGCCTCGTCCAGGCGCTCGAACAGGTCGCCCGTGCCGCCGATGATGAGCTGCAGCGCGCCCGCCGGCACCAGGCCGGAGTTCACGATAAGGCGCACGCAGGCCTCGGCGACGTAGCTGGTCGCCGTCGCCGGCTTGACCAGGCAGGGCATGCCGGCCAGGAAGCTGGGCGCGAACTTCTCCAGCATTCCCCACATCGGGAAGTTGAAGGCATTGATGTGAAGGGCCACGCCACGCTTGGGCACCATCACATGGCTGCCGATGAAGTGGTTGTTGGCCCCCAGCCGCATGGGCGGCCCCTCGTGCAGCACGTTGCTGCTGGGCAGGTCCTTGCCGCCGATGGAGGCGTAGGCGAACAAGGTGCCGATGCCGCCTTCGATGTCGATCCAGGAGTCGCTGCGCGTCGCGCCCGTGTGGGCGCTGATGGCGTACAGCTCTTCCTTGCGCTCCATCAGATAGCCGGCCAGCGCCTTGAGCACGCGGGCGCGGTCCTGGAAGTGGCTGCGCAGCAGGCCGGGCAGCGCCGTGCCCCGCGCGTAGGCCATGGCCTCGGCGAAGTCCAGGCCCTCCTCGTGGGTGTGGGCGACCACGCGGCCGTTGATGGCGCTCGTCAGCGGCTTGGCCGCCCGCTCGCCAACCCAGCGGCCGGCGATGTAGCTCTGCAGCGTGCTCACTTGATGAGCGCCCACGCGCCGTCCTTGATCTGCACCATCACGCGCGCGCGCTGGTCCAGGCCCAGGTGGTCGCCGGCCGACATGTTGAACACGCCATGCGCGCCGGCCACGTTCTTCACGTTTTCCAGCGCATCGCGCAGCGCGGCACGGAAGGCGGGCGTGCCGGGCTGGGCCTTCTTCAGCGCCTCGGGCGCTGCAGCGGCAAGCAGCAGGCCGGCATCCCAGGCGTGGCCACCGAAGGTGGACACCGAACCCTTGCCATGTGCCGCCTCGTACTTGGCGATGTAGTCCTGCGCGCTCTTCTTCACCGGATGATCGGCCGGCAGCTGGGCGGCGACGAGCACTGGGCCGGAGGGCAGCAGCGTCCCCTCGACGTCCTTGCCACCCACGCGCAGGAAATCGTTGTTCGCCACGCCGTGGGTCTGGTAGATCTTGCCGGCGTAGCCGCGCTCCTTCAGTGCCTTCTGCGGCAGCGCGGCGGGAGTGCCCGAGCCAGCGATGAGGATGGCGTCGGGCCTGGCGGCCACGAGTTTGAGCACCTGGCCGGTGACGGAGGTGTCCGTGCGGTTGTAGCGCTCGGTCGCGACGATGTTGAGCTTCTTGGTCGCTGCGATCTTGTTGAACTCGCCCCACCAGCCCTCGCCGTAGGCATCGGCGAAGCCGATGAAGGCCGCCGTCTTCACGCCGTTGTCGACCATGTGAGTCACGATGGCCAGGGCCATCATGATGTCGTTCTGAGGCGTCTTGAAGACCCACTTTTTCTTGGCATCGATGGGCTCGACGATGCGGGCCGAGGCGGCCATCGAGATCATGGGCGTGCCGGACTCGGAGACGGCGTCGATCATCGCCAGCGAGTTGGGCGTGACGGTGGAGCCGATGACGATGTCGACCTTGTTCTCGGTGATGAACTTGCGCGTGTTCGCCACGGCGGTCGTCGTGTCGGAGGCGTCGTCCAGCACGATGTAGTTGACCTTCTGGCCACCGATGGTGGTAGGCATCAGCGCGACGGTGTTCTTCTCGGGAATGCCGAGCGAGGCGGCCGGGCCGGTGGCCGACAGCGTGACGCCGACGTTGATGTCCGCGTGCGCGGCCAGGCTCAGGGTGGCAGCCAGGGCCAGGGCGAGTTGCTTGAATTGCTTCATGGGTCGTCTCCTCGGGTTATTGAATGTGGGCAGGCTGGCGCAGCTGAACTGCACCGAGACCGCCGAAGAACAGATCGCTGACCAGGGCAGCGAGCGCCTCATGCGAAAGATCGCCGTCGGGACGCAGCCAGGTGAAGGTCCAGTTGATCATGCCAAAAAGCAGCATGGTCAGCGGCTTGTGAAGGTTGGCGTCGCGCAGTTCGGGGCGGACCAGGCACAGCGCCGTGGCGAATTCGCCGACAACGCGACGCTCGACGTCCAGCAGGCGCTCGCGCTCGGCGTCGGCCAGGAACTTGATTTCGCTGGTCAGCACGCGGTGCTGGGCCTGCGCATCGGCATAGGCGCGGGTGAAGCGGTCAATCAGCGCACGCAGCTGGGCGTCGGGAGCCAGTTGCCGGGCCTTGACCTCCTCCACCAGGGCCAGCAACGCATGCACATGGCTGTCGCAGATCTGCGCCAGCAGGTCCTGCTTGTCCTGGAAGTAGTGGTACAGCGTGGGCTTGGCCACGCCGCAGGCCTCGGCCACCTGGTTCATGGACGTGGCGCTGAAGCCCTGGGTCGCGAACAGCCGGGCGGCGGCGGCGAGGATGTCCTCGCGCTGGGCTTCGAAGCCTGGGGCTCTCTTGCGGGCCATCAGCGCTCGTCGAAGGAGATGACGACGCGCTCGGTGAGCGGATGCGCCTGGCAACTCAGGATGAAGCCGGCGGCGACCTCGGCCTTGTCCAGCGCGAAGTTCTTGTCCATGCGCACCTGGCCCTCGACGAGCTTGCAGCGGCAGGTGGAGCAGACGCCGCTCTTGCAGGAGAACGGCACGTCCATGCCCTCCCGCGCGGCGGCGTCGAGCAGGCTGGGGTCGGTCGAGTGGAACTCGATCTCGCGCGAGATGCCGTCGCGGATGACGGTCACGCGCGCCTGCGGCGCGTCGCCGGGCTTGACCTCGTGCGGCGCCGGTTTGCCGGCCAGCGTCTCGGGCGTGCCGAAGCGCTCGATGTGGATGCGCTCGGCCGCCACGCCTGCTCCCAGCAGAGCGGCCTCGGCCTGATCGTTCATCTCGAAAGGACCGCAGACGAAGACCTCGTCCACGCTGGCGGCGGGCACCGGGCCGGCCAGGAAGACGCTGAGCTTGCCGGCGTCCAGGCGGCCGCCATAGAGCGGCGCATCGACCGCTTCGCGGCTGAAGATCATGTGCAGGGACAGCCGCGTCATGAAGCGGTTCTTCAGGTCTTCGAGCTCTTCCTTGAACATCGTCGACGCGGTGCGGCGGTTGGCATAGATCAGCGTCGCGCGGGACTGCGGCTCGCGCTCCAGCAACGCGCTGAGCAGGCTGAGGATGGGCGTGATGCCCGAGCCACCGGCGACGAAAAGCACATGGCGGCCTTCGACCCGGGCAGCGGGCAGCACGAAGCGGCCCTGCGGGGGGTAGGACTCGACGAGGTCGCCGGCCTTGAGCTGCTCATGCACCCAGGTCGAGAACGCACCGCCATCGACGCGGCGAATGCCGACCTTGAGCCGGCGGTCGGAGCAAATGGAGTAGCTGCGCCGCAGCTCCTGGCCGCCGACGCTGGCGCGCAGCGTGAGGTACTGGCCGGGCTCGAAGGCGAAACCCTCCGCCGGCGCCTCGAAGCCGACGACCATCGCGTCGTCGGTGTCGCGCTCGACCGAAGTCACGCGCAAGGGGTGGAAATGGAGTGCCATCAGCTCAGATGGGTTTGAAGTATTCGAAGGGCTCGCCGCACTCGATGCAGCGCCAGGTGGACTTGCACGCGGTGGAGCCGAAGCGGGAGAGTTGCTCGGTCTTGCCCCCGTCGCAGCGCGGGCAGCGCAGCCTGGGCACGACTGAAATGGCCTGCTCGGCGCTGCATTGCGGCGGCACGATGCCGTAGTGCTGCAGCTTCTCGCGACCCTCGGGAGTGATCCAGTCCGTCGTCCAGGCCGGGCTGCGCTGCATCGTGACGGTCACGTCGCCGAACTCGCTGAGCGCCGCGCGTACGTCGTCGACGATCAGCTCGGTGGCAGGGCAGCCGCTGTAGGTCGGCGTCAGCACGACCTCCAGGCCGGCGTCGGTCTCGCGCAGCTCGCGCACGATGCCGAGCTCCACCAGGCTGATCGCCGGGATCTCGGGGTCGGGCACGGCGGCGAGGCGCGCGCGGGCCGCGTCAATGTTCACCACACGCCCCCAGGGTAGGCGCGCTGCAGATGCTGCATCGTGGCCAGCAGATGGCCCATGTGCTCGCTGTGGATGCCGAGATGGCCCTGCGGCTGCATGGCGCTGTCGCGCGGCAGCGCCAAGCTGGCTTCCTGCATCAGCGTGGCCCAGCGGGCACGCCACTCGGGCTCCAGCTCCTTCCAGGCCGGGCCGACACCTTCGACGCCGGCAGCGGCAAACAGCTCGTTGAAGTAGGGCCACAGCACGCCCAGCGCCGCCTGCATGCGGGCCTGCGACTCCGCCGTGCCGTCGCCCAGCCGCACGACCCAGTCGCTGCTGTGCTGGCGGTGATAGCGCACTTCCTTCAGCGACTTGGCGGCGATACCGGCCAGTACGGTGTCGGCACTGGCCTGCAGGCGCTCGTAGAGCAGTTCCAGCCAGACGGCCATGGCCGCGTTGCGCAGCGTCGTCAGCGCAAAGTCGCGTCCGCCGCTGCCGTCGCTCGGGCTGGCTGCGGCATTGGGCAGCTCGACGAGGACGAGGTTGCGGTAGTCGCGCTCCTCGCGCAGGAAGGCAAGCTGGTCTTCGTCGCGGCCTTGGCCCTCGATGACGCCGGCGTGGGTCAGCAGTGCGCGCGCCTGGCCCAGCAGGTCCAGCGCCATGTTGGACAAGGCCAGGTCTTCCTCCAGCACCGGCGCATGGCCGCACCACTCGCCCAGGCGCTGGGCGTGAATGAGGCAGCTGTCGGCCAGTTGCAGGACGTAGTTGAGCTTGGCGTCCATCACATGTGATTGAGCTCTTCGGGGAGCTCGTAGAAAGTGGGGTGGCGGTAGACCTTGTCGTCGGCGGGCTCGAACAGGCTGCCCTTCTCGACCGGGTCGCTGGCGACGATCTGCTCCGAGCGCACGACCCAGATGCTGGTGCCTTCCTGGCGTCGGGTGTAGACGTCGCGCGCCATCTGGATGGCCATGGCCGAATCGGCCGCGTGCAGGCTGCCGCAATGCTTGTGGTCCAGGCCCGCCTTGCTGCGGACGAAGACTTCCCACAGCGGCCATTCGTTCTTGGTGTTGCTCATCTCTTCTTCCTCAAGCGGCCTGAGCCTTGGTGGCCTGTTTCTTGGCGTGGGCCATGGCGGCCTCGCGCACCCAGGCGCCGTCGTCCCAGGCCTTGTTGCGCGCGGCCAGGCGTTCGCGGTTGCAGGGGCCCTCGCCACCCACCACGCGCCAGAACTCGGCCCAGTCGATGGCGCCAAAGTCATAGCTGTCGCGCTCGGCGTTCCACTTCAAGTCGGGGTCGGGCACCGACACGCCGAGGATCTCGGCCTGCGGGATGGTGGCGTCGACGAACTTCTGGCGCAGCTGGTCGTTGGTGACGCGCTTGATGCCCCAGCGGATGCTCTGCTCGGAGTTGGGCGAGTCCTTGTCCGCCGGGCCGAACATCATCAGCGAGGGCCACCACCAGCGGTTCACGGCGTCCTGCACCATGGCCTTCTGCTGGGCAGTACCCTTTTGCATCATCACCAGCAGGCTCTCGTAGCCCTGGCGCTGATGGAAGCTCTCCTCGCGGCAGACGCGGATCATGGCCCGCGCATAGGGCGCATAGGAGCAGCGGCACAGCGGCACCTGGTTCATGATGGCGGCGCCGTCCACCAGCCAGCCGATGACGCCGATGTCGGCCCAGGTCAGCGTCGGGTAGTTGAAGATGGAGCTGTACTTGGCCTTGCCGCTCAGCAGCGCTGCCGTCATCTCGTCGCGGCTGGTGCCCAGGGTCTCGGCGGCAGCGTAGAGATACAGACCGTGTCCGCCCTCGTCCTGCACCTTGGCCAGAAGAATCGCCTTGCGCTTGAGCGTCGGGGCACGGGTGATCCAGTTGCCCTCGGGCAGCATGCCGACGATCTCGCTGTGCGCATGCTGGCTGATCTGGCGCACCAGCGTCTTGCGGTAGTGCTCGGGCATCCAGTCCTTGGCCTCGATGAAGTCCCCCGCGTCGATGCGGGCTTCAAAGGCTTGCTCGCGGGCCAGCTCCTCGGCGCTTTTGACGACCTTGGGCCTGGCTTCCCGCGCCATCAGATCCATGGCTTGGGTATACATGCTTGAAGCTCCTTACTTCTTGCGTTGATCCACGACGCGCCGGGCCTTGCCGACCAGCGTGCGCTCGATGGAATTGTTCGGCTCGACCTGGATGGTGGCGGTCACGCCGATCAGGTTCTTGATGCGCTCGGCCAGACGGCGACCAATGCCGTCGTCGGCAGCGCCCAGCGCCAGCTCGCAGCGGATCAGCAGTTCATCCAGATGCCCGTCGCGCGTGACGACCAGCTGGTACTGCCCGCCCAGCCCCTTCTCCTGCAGCACCAACTCCTCGACCTGCGTGGGGAAGAGATTGACGCCGCGGATGATCAGCATGTCATCGCTGCGGCCGACGATCTTGCCCATGCGGCGCATGCTGCGCGAGGTGGGTGGCAGCAGGCGCGTCAGGTCGCGCGTGCGGTAGCGGATGACGGGCATCGCCTCCTTGCTGAGCGACGTGAAGACCAGTTCGCCCTCGCTGCCGTCAGGCAGCACCTCGCCGGTATCGGGGTCGATGATCTCGGGGTAGAAATGGTCTTCCCAGATGGCCGGGCCATCCTTGCTTTCGACGCACTCGCTGGCCACGCCCGGACCCATCACCTCCGACAGGCCGTAGATGTCCACCGCGTCGATGCCGGCACCGGCCTCGATCTCGCGGCGCATCGCCTCGGTCCAGGGCTCGGCGCCGAAGATGCCCACCTTCAGCGACGACTCGCGCGCATCCAGCCCCTGGCGGGCGAACTCCTCGATCAGCACCTGCATATAGCTGGGCGTGACCATGATGATGTCGGGCTTGAAGTCCGTGATGAGCTGCACCTGCTTCTCGGTCTGGCCGCCACTCATCGGGATGACGGTACAACCCAGGCGCTCGGCGCCGTAGTGGGCACCCAGGCCACCGGTGAAGAGGCCGTAGCCGTAGGCAACATGCACCAGGTCGCCCGCGCGGCCACCCGCGGCCCGGATCGAGCGCGCCACCAGGTTGGCCCAGTTGTCGATGTCCTTCAGCGTGTAGCCCACCACCGTTGGCTTGCCCGTCGTGCCGGACGAGGCGTGGATGCGCGCCAGCTTCTGGCGCGGCATGGCGAACATGCCGAAGGGGTAGTTGGCCCGCAGATCGTGCTTGGTGGTGAAGGGAAACTTCGACAGGTCGGAGAGCTGCTTCAGGTCAGCCGGGTGCACGCCCTTCTCGTCGAACCTGGCCTTGTAGTGCGGCACGTTGTCGTAGGCGTGCTGCAGGCTCCAGCGCAGGCGCTCCAGCTGCAGCGCGGACAACTCGTCGCGGCTGGCGGTTTCGATGGGCTCCAGGTCGCCGGGGCGGGGGGATTTGACGGTCATGCTTCGAACACCTTGCGTTCACCGAGGCGGTAGGAGCGGCCACGGAACATCGCGATCAGATCACCGTTCTGGTTCTTCACCGTGATGTCGTAGAGGCCCGTGCGGCCGGCCAGCGAGGTCTCCTCCGCCGTGGCCGTCAGCACATCATTCAATCTGGCCGACTTCAGGATGTCGATGCCAAAGCCCGAGGCCACCGTCAGCGCATTGCGGCTGTTGCACGCGAAGGCGAAGGCCGAGTCGGCCAGCGTCGCGATCAGGCCTCCATGGCAGATCGCAAAGCCGTTCAGCATGTCGGCCCGCACGGTCATCGTCAGCACGGCCCGGCCGGGAGCGATCTCGGCGATCTGCAGGCCCAGCATGCGGCTCGCGGCATCGTCCGCGAACATGACGTCGCGCACCTTGTCGGCAATGGCTTGCGCGTCCATCAGCGGTCCCTGAACTCGGGCTTGCGCTTGTCCAGGAAGGCGGCAGCGCCCTCCTGGTAGTCGTAGGCAAAGCCGAGCTGGCTCTGCAGTGCGGCCTCGCGCTTGAGGGCGCTCTCGAAGTCCAGCTTCAGCGCCTCGTCCATCGCAAAGCGTGTCTCGGCCAGCGCGCGGGTCGGCATGGCGGCCAGCTTCTGGGCGGTGGCCATGGCCGCGTCCATCAACTCAGCATCGGGCAGCGCGCGGGCGATCAGGCCCAGGCGCTCGGCATCCACGGCCTTGAGCTTGTCGCCAAGCAGGGCCATCTCCAGCGCCTTGGCGCGGCCCACCAGGCGGGGCAGCAGCCAGGTGCCGCCGCAGTCCGGAATCAGGCCGATCTTGGAGAAGGCCTGGATGAAGCTGGCGCTCTCGCCGGCCAGCACGATGTCGCAGCCCAGCGCCAGGCTGGCGCCGGCCCCGGCCGCCACGCCGTTGACGGCCGCGACGACGGGGATGGGCATGCTGCGCAGGCGCAGGGCCAGCGGGATGTAGTAGTGGTCCAGCAGATGGCCGATGTCCTTGGGCGCGGCGCCGGCATCGCGGCTGGGCGCCACATGCGGGTCGGCCAGGTCCTGCCCCGCGCTGAAGGCCCGGCCGGCGCCCGTGATCAGCACGCAGCGCGTGCCGCCATCCGAGGCCGCAGCCTCCAGCGCTTGGCGCAGCTGGCCCAGCAGGCCCGTCGTGAACGCGTTCAGCGCCTCGGGGCGGTTCAGCCGCAGCAGGCGCACGGCGCCTTGTTGCTCGATCTGGATCAGGTGTTCGGACATGGAATTCATTTCTCTACCGACCGGTCGGTTAATCGTAGAAGCGAGCTTGATCTGGATCAAGTGGCGAACGGGAAAACCCTAGTCCCTGACGATTTCGACGTCGTCGACCAATGCCGCCACATGGGCCGGCCGCGGCGGCGCAAAGCCGGGTGCCGTGCAGGCCGCCGCGCCCGCCGCCAGCGCCCAGCGCAGGTGCTGCTCGGCCGGTGCGCCGGCGTCGCGCATCAGGCTGTCCAGCAACCCCGCCAGGGCCGAGTCGCCGGCGCCCACCGTGTCGACAACCTCCACCCGCGGCGGCAGCCCGGTGCACTCCTCGACGCCGTGATACAGCGTCGCCCCCGCGGCACCGCGGGTCAGCAGCAGCCAGGCGCCGGGATTCCAGGCCGAGACCTGGGCCAGACCGGAGCGGTGGTCGGACAGGCGGAAGAGGCCGCGCAGGTCTTCGTCGGACACCTTGATGACGTCAGCCAGCCGGCACATCTGCTCCAGCGTGTCGTCGTAGCGCGAGTCCATCGGCGGCGCACGGAAGTTGGGGTCGTAGCTGATGAGGCGCCCCTCGCTCTTGAGCGCCTGCGCCAGGGCCAGCAGCCGGCCTGCCAGCGGCTCGCGCACCAGCCCCAGGCTGCCGAAGTGGGCCCAGCGCAGCGAGCGCGTCCAGCCGGCAGGCAGGCCCTCGGGGCGGAAATGCAGGTCCGCACTGTCCTGGCCGATGAAGAAGTAGCGCGGCGGGTCCACCTCGTGCACGACGGCCAGCAGCGGCGGCCGCGGCAACTGCTGGATGAAGCGCATGTCCAGGTGCGCTTCCTGGCTGCTGCGCCAGATCTCGGCGCCGAAAGGGTCCTGGCTGATGGCGCCGGCAAAGGCACTCAACTGGCCCAGCGTCGACATTGCCACGGCCACGTTCCAGGGTGAGCCGCCGCAGGCGCTGCGCCAGCGATCCGGGCCGACGCGGATCAGGTCGGTCAGGGCTTCGCCGAAGGCGATGAATTGCGGCAGATCGGGGTGCAGGATCATCTCCGCCGATTCAAGCGCGCCGGCCGGCCCGCCGCAAGCCCCGGCTTTTGGCGCGCTGACACAATCGGCCCATGTCCGCACGCACGATTCCTCTGCACGACATCCGCACCGCGCCGGCGGTCGCACCGGTCATCCCCGGGTCGGCCGAGCTGCCTGCAGTGCCGCTGGCCGACGCCCTCGGCCGGCCGCTGCGTGACCTGCGCATTTCCGTCACCGACCGCTGTAACTTCCGCTGCGGCTATTGCATGCCCAAGCAGGTGTTCGACAAGCACCACGAATTCCTGCCCCACAGCGACCTCCTCAGTTTTGAGGAGATCACCCGGCTGGCCCGCGCGTTCGTCGGCCTGGGCGTGGAAAAGCTGCGCATCACCGGCGGCGAACCGCTGCTCCGCCGTGGGCTCGAGACGCTGATCGAGATGCTGGCGGCGCTGCGCACGCCCGAAGGCCGCGAACTGGACCTGACGCTGACGACCAACGGCTCGACGCTCGCGAAGAAGGCCGCCGGCCTGCGCGCCGCCGGGCTGAAGCGCCTGACGGTCAGCCTGGACGGGCTGGACGACGCCGTCTTCCAGCGCATGAACGACGTCGGCTTTCCCGTGGCCCAGGTGCTGCACGGCATTGCCGCGGCGCAGGCAGCGGGCCTGGGGCCGATCAAGGTCAACATGGTGGTGCAGCGCGGTGTCAACGACGACCAGATCCTGCCCATGGCCCGCCATTTCAGGAACACCGGCATCGTGCTGCGCTTCATCGAATACATGGACGTCGGCGCCACCAACGGCTGGCGCATGGACCAGGTGCTGCCCAGCGCCGAGGTGCAGCGCCGCATCGCGGCCGAGTTTCCCCTCGCTCCGCTGTCGCACAGCGCCCCCGGCGAGACCGCCGAACGCTGGGCCTATGCCGACGGCGGCGGCGAGGTGGGCTTCATCTCCTCGGTCACGCAGGCCTTCTGCGGCGACTGCAACCGTGCGCGGCTGTCCACCGAAGGGCGGCTCTACACCTGCCTCTTCGCGACCCGAGGCCACGACCTGCGCGGGCTGCTGCGCGGCACCGCGGCCGTCAGCGACGCACAGATCGCCGGGGCCGTGGCCAATGTCTGGTCCGGCCGCGCCGACCGTTACTCCCAGCTGCGCGGCAGTGGCCAGGCGCCGACCGGCGAGCGCCGGGTCGAGATGCACTACATCGGCGGCTGATGCGCAGCGGCTGGTTCACCCCCTCGTTGCGCCGCCGTGCAGCCCTGGCCCTGGCCGCCTGCCTGCTCCTGCCCTGGACCCTCGGCGAGTTCGTCAAGGGCTTCTACCAGCCCGGCCTGGCCAGCGACGCCACCCGCAGCCAGTTGCTGATCGACTTCATCGTCATCGGCAGCAGCCTGTTCGCGCTGACCATGGTGGCCACCTGGCTCATCGGCTGCTGGGTCACGGCCGTCATGAAAGGACCGCGGCACGACGCGGACGTCTTCCCCGGCGCGCCGGGCCAGCCGCCGCCATGAACGACGTCATCGGCATGGTGCTGGCCGGCGGCCAGGGCAGTCGCATGGGGGGCGTCGACAAGGGCCTGCAGCCCTGGCGGGGCCGCCCCCTCGCCGCCCATGTGCTCGATGCCCTGCGCCCGCAGGTGAGCGGTCTGCTGATCAGCGCCAACCGCCACCTCGACGCCTACGCCGCCTTCGGCTCCCCCGTGCTGCCCGACCCGGCCGGCCTGACCTTCGCCGGGCCGCTGGCCGGCATGCTGGCCGGGCTGCGAGCCATCCCCGACGACGCCTGGCTGCTGACTGCCCCCTGCGACTGCCCCCGCCTGCCCCACGATCTCGCCGAACGGCTGCTCGCCGCGGCCGCGCCGCACGGCCTCGCCTTCGCGCAGGCCGGGCGCGAGCACCCCACCCACGCGCTGCTGCACGCCCGCCTGCGCGAGCCGCTGGCCGAGCACCTGCAGGCTGGCGGCCGCGCCGTGTTGCGCTGGATGCGCGGGCAGCCCCATGGTGTCGCCCGCTTCGACGACGAGGCCGCCTTCGCCAACCTCAACCACCTCGCCGACCTGCATGGCTGAACTGAGCATCCGCCCCATGCTGGAGCCCGACCTGCTGGCCTACAAGGCGCTGCGCGACGCGATGCTGGCCGGCCACCCGGAGGCTTTCACGTCCGACGCCGAGACCGAGAGCCGGCGCGACCTGGCCAGCTACCGCAACCGCCTGGCTGGCGGCTCGGGCGGCAGCACCTTGTTCACGCTGGTGGCGCTGGACGGCGCCCGCCTGGTGGGCGCCCTGACCTGCGAGCGCGAACCGCGCCTGAAGGTGCAGCACCTCGCCCACCTGATCGGAATGATGGTGGCCGACACCCATCGCGGCCGCGGCATCGGCCGGGCCCTGCTGGTGGAGGCCATCGCACGGCTGAAGGCTGTGCCCGGGCTGGCCCAGGTCACGCTCAGCGTCACGGCCGGCAACCACGCCGCCATCGGGCTCTACGAAAGCCAGGGTTTCGCGCGCTACGGCAGCCTGCCGGACGCCATCCGTCTGACGGACGGCCGCAGCATGGACAAGGACCTGATGCGGCTAAGGCTGGACTAGGTCGAACTGCACCACCAGCGCGTCCTGCACCGCCAGCAGGCCGCCCAGCACCGTGAACGGCTGGATGCCGAAGTCGCTCTGTCGGATGACGACCTCGCCCCGCGCGCGCCTCGCCACCACCTCGACGACGAACCATTGCCGCCGCGTGACGCCGTGCAGCGTGATCTCGGCCTCCACGGCACGCCGCGCGCCCTCGCCCAGCTGCTGCAGCGTGCGCACGGCGACCTCGGGGTGGGTGGCCGCGTCCAGCGCCTTCAGCAGATTGGCCCGCGTGCCGTCCCGGGCCGCGTCGTCCACGGCGCTCGCAAACGCCGGCCCGAGGCGCTCGCGCAGGGCCGGCGGGTCGATGTCCAGCGCATCCAGGCGAAAGCGCAGCACCGGCCCCGCCGCCGGCCAGTCCACCCGCAGGTCCGCCGCACCCAGCACGTGGTTGTGGCCCAGCCGGCCCGCCGTGCCGCCCCGAAAGACGAGGATGCGCAGCTCGTCGCCTGCGGCGGCTGCGGGCGCGGCGTCGGGTGGCGGGGCGGCGCAGCCGGCCAGGGCCGCCAGCGCCGCCACCAGCAGCAGGCGGCGTCTCGGTGTCGTTTGCACGCTCAAGTCGGGGGTTTTCCGCGGGGATTTCCGGGCCGGCGCGCAACGCTGCCGTGCCGGGCTGCACTAGCATAGCCACCATCCTCCTCAACGGAGCCCCGCCATGGCCAGCCTGTTCCGCCCCGCCCTCGACCTGATGGCCCAGTACGCCGCCTACCACCGCGACCGCCGCAACATCGCGACGCACTTCGTCGGCATCCCCCTCATCGTCTTCGCCATCAGCGTGCTGCTGTCGCGCGCCGAGTTCACGCTCGCCGGCGCGCCGATGAACGCGGCCATCGTGCTGTGGGCCGTCAGCGCGCTCTGGTACCTCACGCGCGGCAACCTCGCCCTGGGCGCCGCCACGGCCATCGTCAACGGCGTGCTGACCGCACTGGCCATGACGGCCGCGCAGGGCGCGACAACCGCCGGCTGGCTGGTCGTCGGCGTTGGCAGCTTCGTCGTTGGCTGGATCTTCCAGTTCGTCGGCCACTACTACGAGGGCAGGAAGCCCGCCTTCGTCGACGACCTCGTCGGCCTGCTCGTCGGCCCGATGTTCGTCGTCGGCGAGGGTCTGTTCATGCTCGGTTGGGGGCGCCCGTTGCTGGCCGAGATCGAAAAGCGCGTCGGGCCAACGCATCTGCGCGACCTCGCCCACCCTGTCTGAGCCGCTGAATCCATGACCGGCGTTCTTGTCATGGGCGCCGGCTCCGTCGGCTGCTTCGTCGGCGGCCTGACGCAGCTTGCCGGCGTGCCGGTCCATTTCGTCGGCCGCCCGCGCGTGCTGGCCGGCCTGCGCAAGCACGGCCTGCACCTCACCGACCAGGACGGTCTGGACCGCCGCATCCCGCCGCTGGACCTGCGTCTGCACGAGGAGCCGCCAGCCGGGCTCAGGCCCGACCTCGTGCTGCTGTGTGTGAAGTCCGGCGGCACCGTCGAGGCAGCCACCGCTCTCGGGCTGACGCTGCCGCTGGGTACGCCTGTCGTCAGCCTGCAGAACGGCATCGGCAACGCCGCGGCCGCACGAGAGGCCGCGCCGCAGCTGCACTGGCACGCGGGCATGGTGCCCTACAACATCGCCGAGATCGCACCCGGCCACTACCACCGCGGCACGGGCGGAGCCCTGGCCGCCGAGGGCAACCCCGACGACCTGGCGCTGGCCGCGTGGCAGACCGCCCTGGCCCGGGTCGGCATGCGGCTGGAACTGCATGCCGACCTGGGCCCCGTGCAATGGGGCAAGCTGCTGCTGAACCTGAACAACCCCGTCAACGCGCTGTCCGGCCTGCCGCTGCGCGACGAACTTCTGCAGCGCGGCTACCGGCGCGTGCTGGCAGCCCTGCAGGAAGAGGCCCTGGACCTGCTGGACGCGGCACACCGCCCAGTCGCCCAGATCACGCCACTGCCGCCGCGCAAGCTGCTGACGCTGCTGCGCCTGCCGACCTTCGCTTTCCGCCTGGCTGCCGCGCGCATGTTGCGCATCGACGCCAAGGCCCGCTCCAGCATGGCCGACGACCTCGCCGCCGGCCGCACCACCGAGATCGACGCCCTGTGCGGCGAGGTCATGCGCCTGGCGCGAAGCCTGGGCCGCAGCGCCCCGCTGAACCAGCGCATGCTGGGCCTCGTCAAGGACTGGCCCAGGCGCCGCCAGCCCCATTCTCCGAGCGAGCTGCTGCGCGCACTCGGCTTGTCCTGATCTGATCCATCTCCGTCTGCCTGTGCGTGGCGATGGATGACTGCCGGCGCAACACTGCGTGCCTCAACAACGCAACGAGGCCCCGCATGACCACCGCCCTCATCGTCATCGACGTCCAGCACTCCTTCACCCAACGCCCCAGCTTCGAAACCGAAGGCCTGCCCGCCTATCTCGAAGCCCAGAACCGCCTCATCGAAGGCTTCGAGAAGGCCGGGCTGCCGATCGTGCGCGTCTTCCACGTACAGCCCGACGTCACGGGCGCCGACCCCTTCAGCCTGGAGAGCGGCCACGTGCGCCCGCTCGAAGGCCTGCGCGACTTCAAGGCCGACCTCACCGTACACAAGACCCGCCACAGTGCCCTCGTCGGCAGCGGCCTGGACGTGTGGCTGACGCAGCAAGGCATCCGCCGGCTCGTCATCAGCGGCATACGCACCGAACAATGCTGCGAGACGACCACCCGCCACGCGTCGGACCTCGGCTGGGACGTCATCTACGTGCCCGAGGCGACACTCACGTTCACGATGCAGCACCCCGATGGCTCACCCCTTACGCCCGCACAGCTGCGCGCCCGCACCGCCGCCGTGCTGGACGGCCGGTTCGCCCGGGTGATGGACGCCGAGGCCGCGCTGCAGGCAGTTGCCACGAGAGAGCCCGCCCTTGCCTGAAGCCAAGCACGTCGTCTTCGTGTTGCAGGACGACAGCCTCGTCCTCGACTGGGCCGGCCCGGCCGAGGCGCTGCGTCTGGCCAGTCTGGAGATGGCCGCGCTGAAGCTGACTGCGGCCCCCTTCGCGCTGCGCTTCGTCGGTGCCAGCGCCGAATCCACCGGCTCGGTCGGCATCCGGCTGCAGGCCATCGAACCCTTGCCGCGGGCGCTGCCCGACGGCAGCTGGATCGTGCTTGTCGGGCGCACCTCGGCCGCAGAGGCCCGGCGGCCGCGGGCGCAGAGCGAGCTGCTGGCCTGGTTGGCCCGTCTCGCCCCGGGACGGCCAGGGCTGCGCCTGGTCACGGTCTGTTCCGGCGCGCTGCTCGCCGCCCAGGCCGGCCTGCTCGACGGCCGCCGCGCAACGACCCACCACCAGCACCTGGACGACCTGGCCCGCCTGGCGCCGCGCTGCAGCGTGCTGCAGGACCGCGTCTTCGTGCGGGACGCAGAGGTTTTCACCAGCGCCGGCGTCACGGCCGGCATCGACCTGGCCCTGCACCTGATCGCAGAACACGCCGGCGAGCTGGTGGCGGCACGTGTCGCCGAGCAGATGGCCGTGGCCCTGCGCCGCGGCCCGGCCGACCCCGAGCTCTCGCCATTGCTGGCCCACCGCCAGCACCTGAATGCGCGCCTGCATCGTGTGCAGGATGCGCTCAGCGTGGCCCCCGCCGAAGACTGGCCACTGGAGCGCATGGCCGATCTGGCGGCTACAACAACTCGCACGCTGAGCCGCCTGTTCGCCCAGCATGCCGGCACCAGCCCGCAGGCCTATCTGCGCGGTCTGCGGCTGTCCGCGGCCCGGCGCGCGCTGGAGGCCGGCGCGAGCGTCGCTTCTGCCAGCGAGGTGGCTGGCTTCAACACCGAGCTGCAGCTGCGCCGCGCCTGGGCCGCAGCGGGCTGGCCGGGTACGCCCTCCAACGCGCGGCGCCGCACCGGCCCGGCCTGAGCGGCGCCGACACCCCAAGCAAAACCGAAGCTTCGTTCAGGAACAAACTGGCCTCCTCGGCCAGGCGCATGACGACAATTCCGGGTTCCCCACGCTCCCCGACGCTGCCATGCTCGAACTGCTGACCGACCCGCAGACCTGGATTGCCCTCGCCACGCTGACCGCGCTGGAGCTGGTGCTGGGCATCGACAACATCATCTTCATCAGCATCCTGGTGGACAAGCTGCCCAAGGCCCGCCAGGAAGTGGCGCGGCGCCTGGGCCTGTTCGCGGCCATGTTCATGCGCATCGGCCTGCTGATGATGCTGGCCTGGATCGTCGGCATGGTGGAGCCGCTGTTCACGCTGCCCGTGTTCGACAAGCCCATCTCGGGCCGAGACCTCATCCTCATCGGCGGCGGCCTGTTCCTGATCTGGAAGAGCACGGGCGAGATCCACGGCTCGCTGGAAGGCGAGGACGAGACCCAGGACACCGGCAGCAAGGCCAAGGCAGCCTTCGCATCCGTCATCCTGCAGATCATGGTCATCGACCTGGTGTTCTCGCTGGACTCCATCATCACTGCCGTCGGCATGGTGGATGACGTGCGCATCATGATCGCCGCCGTCGTCTGCTCGGTCGGCCTGATGATGCTGTTCGCCGGCCCCATCGGCCGCTTCGTGTCCAACCACCCGACCATCAAGATGCTGGCGCTGAGCTTCCTCGTCGTCGTCGGCGTCGTGCTCGTCGCCGAGGGCTTCGGCCACCACGTGCCCAAGGGCTACATCTACTTCGCGATGGCCTTCTCGCTGGGCGTGGAGATGATGAACATCAACATGCGCAAGAAGGCGGCGACCAAGGTCAAGCTGCGCCAGCAGATCCCGGGCGGCGACGACGAGTAAAGCCCGCATCGCGGCAAGCGGGCACACTCGGGGCGTGCACCTGACGCCCTTCATCCGAGTCGACGCGGTTTCCTTCGGCATCTCGCCGGAGCAGCTCACCGCGCAGATGGGCCGGCCGGCGGCGGTCGAGCGCAACAACGTTGCGCTGACGGCCTACGACTACGGCGACTGCGTCTACCGCTTCCAGGACGGCGGCAGGCTCGAAGAGGTGACCCGGCGCGCGCCGGTGTTGCACCTGGGCACCGTCGCCATCCCCTTCGCTTCGCTGGCCGGCTTCGTCGCCGCCCATGACACCGACGCCTTCGAGCGTGCGGGCTTTGTCGTCAGTCCGCGCTTCGGCCTCGCCTTCGTGCCGGGCGAGCCCGACTGGGTCACGGCGCTGGCCGAACACTGCATCCCGACCTGGCGGTCGCTCTGACCCGCGCGCGGCGTACTCAGGTGGCCCAGATCCGCGGGTCGCTGCTGGCCAGCCCCCACAGCTTCTCGCGCCACAGTGCCCTCACCTGCCGCAGCGCCAGCGTGACGGCCTCGACCTCGTCGCCGACGACACGCACCAGCAGCACCGTACCGCGCGGCCCCTGCAGATGCGTGATGCCCGAGCACGGCACCTCGGTGAGCAGTGCGCGGCCCTCGGTGAGCAGCGCCTCGGCGTCGCCCAGCGCGGAGGTCTGCGCATAGACCAGCGTGCCCAGCACGCGCTTGCCCCCCAGGCCGCAGGGGCCGTCGAGCAGCGCCTTGTCGGCGGCATCCAGCCAGCCGCGGTCCAGCCACTGGCCGGTGATCTCCAAGTGCTGCAGCAGCCGGCCGGTGTCGAACGGCTGGTCCGCCGCGGGCAGGCCCAGCCCCAGCACCTCGGTCGCGAACAGGCTGGCGCCGGGCGCCAGGCTCAACCTCACCTCATTGCGCGCGATGCAGGCCGGATAGGCCAGCGTCTCCTGCGGCAGCCATTCGAGGCGCGCGCCCTCACCCACGCGGGCATGCACGAGCTGAGCCGCCTCGCCGGCGTTGGAGCGGTAAAAGCGCGTGGCGGCCGGCGTCGTCACCAGCAGATGGGCGCCGGCCTGGACATCCAGCGTGACGTCAAGCAGGTCGCCACCGACCAGGCCGCCCGGCGGGTGCACCAGCACGGCATGGGCGATGCCGGGACCTTCCGGGTAAAGCGTCTTCAGCAGCCGCAGCGGGCCGTCGTGACGCGCATGTACGCGGGTCGCGCCGGCGCCGTCACGGGCCGCGCTCAGCGTCAGCCGCGCGGGCCAGCGGATGACATCAGGCAACGAGAAGACCCTTCTTCTCGATGAAGGCGACGACCTCGGCCAGGCCCTCGCGGGTCTTGAGGTTGGTCATGACCCAGGGCTTCACGGGCCGCATGCGGGCGGTGTCGCTGCGCATCACGTCCAGGTCGGCCCCCACGTGCGGCGCCAGGTCGGTCTTGTTGATGACGAAGAGGTCGCTCTTGGTGATGCCGGGGCCGCCCTTGCGCGGGATCTTCTCGCCGGCGGCCACGTCGATGACGTAGATCGTCAGGTCCGACAGCTCCGGGCTGAAGGTGGCCGCGAGGTTGTCGCCGCCGCTCTCGACGAAGACGATGTCGGCCTCCGGGAACTTCTCCAGCATGCGGTCCACGGCCTCGAGGTTGATGGAGCAGTCCTCGCGAATGGCGGTGTGCGGGCAGCCACCCGTTTCCACGCCCATGATGCGCTCGGGCGCCAGCGCGCCGGCCACGGTCAGCAGCCGCTGGTCTTCCTTGGTGTAGATATCGTTGGTGACGACGACGAGGTCCCATTTGTCGCGCATCGTCTTGCAGAGCATCTCGACGAGAGTGGTCTTGCCCGATCCGACCGGCCCGCCGACGCCGACGCGCAGTGGCGGGAGCTTCTTGGTGCGGTTCGGGATGGCGTGCAATGGAGCGGTCATGAGCGGAACAGTCTCGAATACTGGGTTTCGTGGCGGGCGCCGTGGACGCCGAGCAGCGGCGCGAAGGCGATGGGCTCAGGCGCGGCCAGGGCCGTCGCCACGGCTGGCGGAATGGCTTGCACGAGGCGTGCCAGCAGGCGCTGGCCGGCCGTCTGGCCAAGGGGCACGCTCCTCACGGCGGCCTGCATCAGGTTCTCGGCCCAGCCGAAGGCGATGGCCTGCAGCGCGGGCTCCAGCGCGGCGCCACGGGCCGCCGCGGCGGCACCCATGACGACGGGCCAGGTGGGCGCAGGCTTGAGCGCCAGCAGCAGCGGCAGCACGGCCGCGTCGGGCACCAGGCTCTGCATCCAGGCCAGCAGGCTGCGCCCCATCTGCCGAGACTGCTGCAGGCTCTCGCTGGTCTCGCGCGTCAGCAGCACCCAGGCATTGAGCCCTGCCAGCCGGTCGCCGTCGAGCGCCACCGCTGCGGCGTGCGCGGCCGCGGCCACGGGCAGTTCGGCGCGGGCCTGCACGAGTTCGAGCTGGTTCAGCAGCCAGTCGCCGGCGCTGGCCTCGTCATGCACGACACCCGCATCGACCGCCGCCTCCAGGCCCTCGGAGTAGCTGAAGCCGCCCACCGGCAGCGCGGGGCTGGCCAGCCAGAGCAGGTGCAGCAGCGTCGGGGGGCTCGTCTCGGTCATGCTGTTTGGGGAGGGCGGATGCGAGGGGCGAAGCCTAAACTGCTTCGAGCATCAGGGAGACAGCACGATGAAGAAGCCATCCATCGTTGCCGGCATGCTGGCCTGGAGTCTGGCCGCCATGTCCGGGGAAGCCAGCGCCTGGGAGCCGCCCGCCGGCATGACCGCGCCGCAGATCATGCAGGCGGCCAGCACCCAGGTCGTCGAGGGCAAGTTGTCGGAGGCGAACGACCGGTTCCGCTGGCTCTACGAGCACGCCCTGGCCGAAGAGTACGGCGAGCCGGGCATTGCGCAAGTCAACCTGCTGCCCGAGTGGGCCAAGCTGGCCCGCCACTATCCACCGGCCATGGAGGGCGTGCTGCTCGCCCGGGAGAAGCTGGCCGCCCGGGTGGCCGCCGGGGGGCAGAGGAGCACGGCGGTCATGCTGACGCTGACCAAGGTCAACGCCCAGCTCCGTGATCCCGCGTCGACCCGCGATGCCTTCGCGCGCCTGGCCGCCCGCGACCCGGTTCTGGCCGACTCGGCCGTACTGTTCGCGCTGCCCGCATTCGTGGCGCTGCAGGACTTCAACCTCGCGGGCCAGTACCTGACGCCGCCGATCGCAGCCGCGCATTTCGAGCGGGTGCAACGCTCGCTGCAGAACTTCACTGCCAAGCCGGCGCCGATGGCAGATGCCACCGTGCAGCGCAGCATTCAACGCCATATGGACCTGCAGCTCGCCAACATCGTGCTCGTGCTGGTCAACACCGGCCGCCGAACCGAGGCCGAATCGCTGGTGCAGCGCTTTCGGGCCGTGGCCAGCTCCGATGCCACGACGCATCACACGACGCAGGCGCTGAACGGCGTCGCGCCGCCCAGCGACGACTGAACCCGCCCGCCGCCGGGCGATGGCGCTCAGTGGTCGTGCTTGCAGCCCGGGCCATGCACGTGGCCGGCATCATGCGCCTTCACCGGGATGGCCAGCGGCTTGCGCGCCGGCGCGGCCTCGGCGGCAGGCTCATGTGCATGGCCGTGGCCGTGGCCGTGGGCATGGGCATGGCCATGGTGGTCATGGTGGTCATGGTGGTCATGGTGTTCATGTTGGTGATGGCCGTGGCCGGCCCCTTCGCCGTAGGCGCCACCTTCGGGCTCGAAGGCGGCCCGGGCCTCGGTCACGATGAGGTGCTGGCGGCGCAGCATGTCGGCCAGCACGGGGTCGGGCTCGAACTGCAGCAGCTCGGGCTGCAGCTCCAGCGGCACATGCCGGTTGCCGAGGTGGTAGGCAGCGCGCAGCAGGTCGAAGGGCTGGCCGTGCTCGGCGCAGAAGCGCACCTGCAGCACCGGCTGGGCCGCGGCGATGACGCGCAGCAGCGTGCCGTCCTCGGCCACCAGCACGTCGCCACCGCGCAAGGCCGTGCCGCGCGGCAGCACGACGCCGATCTCGCGGCCGGCTGAGTCGGTGGCGGAGAAGCGGCTCTTGCTGCGGGTGTCCCAGTCGAGTTCGAGCGAGGGCGCGCGCTTGACGAGCACGGCGGCTAGGCCGGCACCGCCGGCGATGCGTTTGGTGGCGTGGATCATGGGCGCAAGTATCGGCGCTGGCCCGGTGGCGACAGTGCGGCAGGGGATTGCCGGGCATCATGCAGGCTTTCAAGCCTGCTGCCGGCCAGCCATGAACCTCGAAACCCTCACCGTCTCCATCCAGGACCACATCGCCACCGTGCGCCTGAACCGTCCCGACAAGGCCAACGCGATGAACGCGACGATGTGGCAGGACATCCGCCTGGCCTTCGACTGGCTGGACGGCCAGGCCGAGGCCCGCGTGGCGGTGCTGGAGGGCGAAGGCCGCAACTTCACCGCCGGCATCGACCTCTCGATGATGATGGGCCTGGCCCCGCAGATCCAGGACCCCTGCGATGGCCGCACCCGCGAGGCACTGCGCCGCGTCATCCTCGACATGCAGGACACCCTCACGAGTCTCGAGCGCTGCCGCAAGCCGGTGCTCGCGGCCATCCACGGCGCCTGCGTGGGCGGCGGCATCGACCTGATCTGCTGCGCCGACATGCGCTACTGCAGCGCCGACGCCTACTTCTCCATCAAGGAGATCGACATCGGCATGGTGGCCGACGTCGGCACGCTGCAACGCCTGCCCAAGCTCGTCGGCGGCCAGGGCCTGGTGCGCGAGCTGGCCTACACCGGCCGACGCGTGGAGGCGGCCGAGGCACGCGAGATCGGCCTGGTCAACCGCGTGTTCGACAGCCGCGAGGCCCTGCAGGCCGGCGTGCGCGAGGTGGCCGCCGTCATTGCTGCCAAGTCGCCGCTGTCCATCCGCGGAACCAAGGAGCAGCTCAACTACGCCCGCGACCATTCCGTGGCCGACGGCCTGAACTACATCGCCACCTGGAACGCGGCGATGCTGATGAGCGAAGACCTCAGCAAGGCCATGATGGCCGGCAAGGGCGGCGTGCCGAACTTCCGCGACTGACCCTGGCCCACCGCGTCCGAGGACCGCCGCATGCCGCTCGACCGCTTCTTCCTGCTCGACGCCACCCCCGCCACCCGCCTCGTGCCGGGCACGCATGACCCGCTCATGGTGGCCCTGTCGGTGCTGGTGGCCGTGCTCAGCGCCTACATGGCATTGCAGTTGGCCGTGAAGGCCCGCGAGAGCCCTACCCGCATGCTGCGCCTGGGGGCGCTGAGCGCAGGCGCGCTGTCGCTGGGCGCCGGGGTATGGGCCATGCACTTCATCGGCATGCTGGCCTTCCAGCTCTGTACCGAAGTCCGCTACGACCGCTGGGTCACCGGGCTGTCGATGCTGCCGGCGCTGGGCGCGGCCTGGGTCGCGCTGACGCAGCTGTCCTCGCGCGAAAGCAGTGGCCTGCGGCTGCTGATTGGCGGCGTGCTGATGGGTGCCGGCATCGGCCTGATGCACTACAGCGGCATGGCGGCCCTGCAGATGAGCGCCAGCCTGCGCTACGACCCGGCCTGGTTTGCTGCCTCCATCGTCGTGGCCGTCGTGCTGGCCGTGCTGGCGCTATGGGTGCGCACCGCGCTGGCGAAGCGGGTTCGGCTACCCGAGCGCGTGGCGGAGCTGGGTGCCGCCCTCGTCATGGGCGCGGCCATCTCGGGCATGCACTACACGGCCATGCACGCGGCCCGCTTCGTCGGCGTGGCCGATGCCGACCCTGCCGCCGCCTTCGGGCGCCACCTGGACCTGGCGCTCGCCATCGCCCTCATCGCCGGCGTCGTCAGCGCGCTGTGCGGTGCCGTCAGCGCCGCGCTGCGCTACCGCATCGTCTTCCTGGAACTGACGCGTAGCGAGGCGCGGCTGCAGGCGCTGTTCGACACCGCCGTGGACGGCGTCGTGCGCATGGACATGGCCGGCCGCATCCAGAGCGTCAACCGCGCCGCCGCGCGCATCTTCGGCGCCACCGAGGCCGAGCTCGTCGGCCGCAACCTTAGCGACTTCGTGCCCACGCTGCGCGAGGCCGGCCAGCTGCCCGACGGCGTGACCGAGACCCTGGGCCGCACGCTGGACGGCCACGAGCTGCCACTGCGCCTGGCCATCGGCAAGTCCCACGGCGAGGTCGAGGCGCTGCGCGTGGCCTTCATCGCCGACATCAGCGAGCGCCGCCGCATCGAGCAGGCGCTGGCCGACAGCGAGCAGCAGCACCGCAGCCTGATCGCCAACCTGCCGGGCGCGGTCGTGCATGCGCTGCACGACTTCAGCAACGGCCACACACGCCTGCTGTTCGTCAGCGAGGGCATCGAGAAACTGACCGGCTGGAGCGCCGCGCAGCTGATGCAGGACGCCATCGGCCTGGACCGGCTCATCCACCCGGACGACCAGGCCAGCGCCGGCCGCGCTGCGCGGCGCGGCACGTCCAGCAACCGCACCTACCAGATGGAGTACCGGCTGCTGTGCCGCGACGGGCAGGTGCGCTGGATCGCCGAGACCGGCACCATCACGCCGCTGCAAGGCGACCAGGCCCGCGTCGACGCCCTGCTGCTGGACATCACCGAACAGCGCCTGCGCAATGCCGAGTTCGCCGGCGTGCTGGCCGCCATCCGGCGCGCGCTGGTCGTCATCGAGTTCGACCTGGACGGCCACATCACCCACGTCAACGACAACTTCCTCGCCCTGGTGGGCTACGGCGCCGACGAGCTGCTGGGCCGCCACCACCGCCTGCTGTGCCTGCCCGAGGAGGCCGCCGGCCAGGACTACGCCGAACACTGGGCAGCGCTGCGACGCGGCGAGTTCCGCAGCGGCGAGTACGAGCGCGTCGGCAAGGACGGCCGCCACATATGGATCCAGGCCACCTACAACCCCATCCTCGACGCCGCCGGCAAGCCCATGCGCATCGTCAAGTTCGTCACCGACCTGACTGAGCGCCACAGGCTGGAACTGGACCTGCGCCGCGAGAAGGAGCGCGCCGAAGCCGCCGCCGCCGCCAAGAGCACCTTCCTGGCCAACATGAGCCACGAGATCCGCACGCCGATGAACGCCATCATCGGCTTTACGGACGTGGTGCTGGACGGCGAGCTGCCGCCCGCGGCCCGCCAGCACATGCAGACCGTGCAGCGCTCGGCGCGCGCGCTGCTGGGCCTGCTCAACGACATCCTCGACACCGCCAAGCTCGAGAACGGCGCCGTCGAGCTCGAATCGCGCCCTTTCTCGCTGCGCCAGCTCTGCCAGGACGTGCTCTCCACGCTGGAACTCGGCGCGCGCCGCAAGGGCCTGGCGCTGCAGCTGGACCTGGACGCCGGCCTTCCCGCGCTCCTGCAGGGCGACCCGCTGCGGCTGCGCCAGGTGTTGCTCAACCTCGCCGGCAACGCCGTCAAGTTCACCGAGCACGGCGGCGTCACCGTGGCGGCCCAGGCGCTGGGCGACGGGCGGCTGGAGCTGTCGGTCATCGACACCGGCATCGGCATCGCGTCCGACCGGCTGGCCCACATCTTCGACCCCTTCGCCCAGGCCGACGCCACAATGACGCGCCGCTTCGGCGGCACGGGCCTGGGCACCACCATCGCCCGCCAGCTGACGCAGCTGATGGGCGGCGAGATCGGCGTGGACAGCACGCCCGGCCAGGGCAGCCGCTTCTGGGTGCGCCTGGCGCTGGCCGAGGCCAGCAGCGACGCCGCCTCAGGCTTCGGCAGCCTGGCGCACGTCGAGGCCCTGCCGCCGCTGCGGGTGCTCATCGCCGACGACGTGCCCGAGAACCTCGTGCTGCTGGAGCTGCGCCTGCGCGAGCAGGGCCACACCGTCAGCAGCGCCACGAACGGCGAGGAAGCGCTGGCCCGCATGCGCGAGGGCGGCCTGGACGTGGCGCTGCTGGACGTGCAGATGCCGGTCATGGACGGCCTGCAGGCCTGCCGGGCCTTGCGCGAGCTTGAAGCCTCCGAGGGCCGCCCCCGCCTGCCCGTCATCGCGCTGACTGCCAGCGCCATGCAGGGTGACCGCCAGATGACCACCGACGCCGGCATGGACGGCTTCGCCGTCAAGCCCATCGACTGGGCGGCGCTGCAGGCCGAGGTGGCACGCGTGCTGGGCCTGCAGGCAGCACCGATCGCCACCGCAGCGGCAGCAGACGCCGACGCCCTGCCGCCCGGCCACGACTGGGCGGCCGGCCTGGCCCGCTGGGGCAGCGCCGAGCTGCTGCGCAGCCAGCTCAAACGCTTCCTGGACGACTGCCTCGGCCACTGGCCCCGGGGCGCCGAGGACGCCGCCTGGGCCCACCGCCTGCGCGGCACCCTCGGCAACTTCGGCCTGGAGACCGGCGCGCTGGCCGGGCTGGAAAAGGGCGGCCTGCCCGACCCCGCCGCGGCCTGGCGCGAGCAGCATGCACGGCTTGAGGCACTGCGTGAACAGCTCGCCCAGCAGCCCGCCGCCACAATCGCCGACGCGCCGCCGGTCACGGCCTGGCAGCCCGCCGATGCCCAGGCCCTGGACCAGGCCCTGGCGCGTGGCGAGCTGCCGGACGAGTTGAGCCAACGCGTGCTGCAGGCCCTGACGGCCGTGCAGCGCGAGCCGCTGGAGGCGGCGCTGATGGACTTTGAATTCGAGGAGGCGCGGCGCCATCTGGCCCGGCTGACAAAGGAACTGGGATGACCGACAGCCCCAACGACGACAGGCGCCCGCGCCTGCTGGTCGTCGACGACGAGCCCGCCAACCTGCAGGTGCTGCGCCAGATCCTGCAAAGCCGCTACCGCCTGTCCTTCGCGCGCGACGGCGAGAAGGCGCTGGAACTCGCCGCCCGCGAGCGGCCCGACCTCATCCTGCTCGACGTCATGATGCCCGGCCTCACGGGCCTGGACGTCTGCCGCCGGCTAAAAGCTGACGCCGCGCTGCGCCGCACACCGGTCGTCTTCGTCACCGCGCTGTCCGACCCCGAGCACGAGGCCGAAGGCTTCGCCGCCGGCGCGGTGGACTACATCACCAAGCCCGTCAGCGGCCCCATCGTGCTCGCGCGGGTGCGCAACCACCTCTCGCTCGTCGCTGCCGACGAGCTGCGCGAAAGCCGCCTCGCCATCGTGCAGGCCCTGGGCCGCGCTGGCGAGTACCGTGACAACGAGACCGGTCGCCACGTGCTGCGCATGAGCCACTTCGCGGCCGTCATCGGCAGGAGCCTGGGCATGAGCGACAACGAGGCCGACGACCTGCTCAACGCCGCAGCCATGCACGACGTCGGCAAGATCGGCATCCCCGACGCCGTGCTTCTCAAACCCGGCAAGCTCGACGCCGAGGAATGGGCCCACATGCGCCGCCACCCCGAGATGGGCGCCGAGATCATCGGCGAGCACGAGGCCCGCGTGCTGCAGATGGCACGGCGCGTGGCGCTCTACCACCACGAGAAGTTCGACGGCAGCGGCTACCCCGAAGGGCTGGCCGGCGAGGCCATCCCGCTGGAAGCCCGCATCGTCGCCATCTGCGACGTCTTCGATGCCCTGACCAGCGAGCGCCCCTACAAGAAGGCCTGGACGGTGGACGCCTCGCTGGACCTGCTGCGCGCCGAGTCGGGCAAGCACTTCGACCCCAACCTCGTCGAACGCTTCATCGGCGAGCTGCCGCAGGTGCTGGCCATCCGCGAGCGCTGGGCAGACTAGGCCCGCAGCGCCGCCAGCTGGTCCCGCAGCGCCGCGTTCTCGGCTTCCAGCGCCGCGACGCGCTGGCGCAGCGATTCCACGGTATCTACCTCCTCAGGCACGACTGCGTCCGCTTCCACCGCCGGTTCGGCGGCAGGCGGCCTGCGCCGGGCCTCGCGCACCCGCTTGGCCGCCTGCTTCAACTCGTCGGCTCCGGCCGCCGCAGCTGCAGCCTGCTCCTCGGCAGGCAGCGTGGCAACGGCGGCGGCCGCGTTGATGGAAACCACGCCGGCCTTCACCGCCGCGACCAGCTCGGGCGCGCCCTGCTTCTGGATCTTCTCGATCAGCACCACCTGGCTGCTGCTCAGCCGCGCAGCCCGGGCCAGGGCCTCGCGGGTTTCCAGACCATCCTGCGGCGGCACGGACGCCGGTGCCGCGGGTGCATCCACCACCTGGGGCTGGACCGCCGCGCCCGACTCCACCGCCATGCGGCGCGCGCGGCGCTCAGCCACGATCTCGCGCTTGCGCAGCGCCAGCACGCCGCGCTGGTAGTCCGAGATGCTGCGCCGGCCCAGGTGCTGGTCGATCATCCACAGGTGCACGTCCTCGAAGGACTTGAAGCGCGGGTTCTGCACCGTCTGGAAAGGAATACCGTGCTTGCTGCAGATGCCGTAGCGGTTGTGCCCATCCACCAACACGTTGCCCCACAGCACCAGCGCGTCGCGGCAGCCTTCGGCCAGGATGCTGCGCTCCAGCGCCTCATGCTCCTCTGAGGTCAACGGGTCGATGTAGGCCTTGAGTTCTTCGTTGACGACGATGTCCATGAATCCGGGTGCGGGCGCGCAGGAAAAGGGCCCGGATTCTAGATAGCCTCGCGGTGGCGCCCCTCAGCGGTAGAAGCAGATCAGCGCGGTCGTCGCGAGGCACAGCGTGGCGTTGCACAGGCTCACCACGATGGCGCGGCTCAAGCGGCGGCCGTTCTGCTCGTAGAGCCAGGCAGCCATCGTGGCGTTGGCGCCGGTCCAGGTCAGCCAGGTCCACAGCGAGTGCTGGCTGGCATCGGCGTTCACCTGGATCGCCCAGAGGGTGGGCAGGTAGGCCAGCACGCGGGCGGAATTGAACAACGCGAAGAGGCAGGTCAGCACCGAGACATAGGTCTCGCGGGCCTGCGGCATGCGCCGGGTTGCTTCGGGGGAAAGGTGCAAGGTGCTCATGGCGGCCCCATCGGTTGGCATGGCACGCATGATGGAAAAACCCGGGTCGCCCGGAAACGGCCCGACCGTTGAACGCAGCATCAACCTACGGTTCAGCCCCCCGGCGCCGGCCAGCAGGCGCGAAACGGCCGCGCCGCCTTAGCATGCGGCCATGTTGACGCTTGCCCAGACCCTTGCCTTCCTCGCCGCCGCGCTGGTGCTGACCGCCACGCCAGGGCCTGACAACCTGATGGTGCTCAGCATGGGCATGTCGCGCGGGCGGCGCGCAGGCATGGCCTTCGGCCTCGGCTGCGCGCTGGGCTGCCTCAGCCACACGCTGCTGGCCGTGGTGGGCGTGAGCGCGCTGGTGGCGGCCTCGCCGTTGGCCTTCGGGCTGTTGAAGGGCCTGGGCGGCGCCTATCTCGTGTGGATGGGCGTGCAGGCCTGGCGGCACGCGGGGCGCGTCGCGGTGGGCGGCGCCGCGGGCGATGGCGCGTCGCTGAAGCAGCTGTTCGCCAAGGGCCTGGTGGCCAATGCCATCAACCCCAAGGTGGTGCTGTTCTTCCTGGCATTCCTGCCACAGTTCGTCGTCGCGGCCCAGGGCGCCGTGCCGCTGCAGCTCGGGCTGCTAGGCCTGGTATTCACGGCGCAGGCGGCACTGCTGTTCGGGCTGCTGGGGTATTTCTCGGGCAGCGTGGGCGCCTGGTTGAACCGCCGCCCCGCCATCGGCCCCTGGCTGGACCGGCTGGCGGGCACGGTGTTCATCGGCCTGGGCGTGCGCATGATGGTGTCGCGCTGACTCAGCGGTTGGCGGCCACAAAGGCCGGGTCCAGGTGCTCGCGGGCCTGCTCCAGGCCGTTGTCCAGCGCCTGCTTCAGCCAGCGATAGGCCTCGCGGCCATTGGCCGGTGTGCCCAGGCCATGCTTGAGCTGGTAGCCCCAACGCAGCTGCGAGAACCAGCGGCCGCCCTCGGCGCCGACACGGTTCCAGCGCGCGGCCTCTGCCATGTCCACGGTCACGCCGCCCAGGCCCAGGAACAGCGTCTCGCCGAGATAGTCCGCCGCCAGGATGGAGCCGCCCTGGGCGCCGGCGCGCATCAGGCTCAGTGCGCGCGGCGCATCCGGCGGCACGCCGGCCTGATGGATGGTCATGAAGCCCAGCAGCCCCTGCGCGTCGGCATGGCCGCGCGCGGCGGCTGCCGTCAGCCAGCGGGCCGCCTCCGGCAGGTTCTGCTTCAGGCCCGCGCCTTCGCCTTCGTACAAGCGCGCGCCGAGCATGTACTGAGCGCCGACATCGTTGTCGCGCGCGGCGGCGTCGCGCAGCAAGGCCTCGCCCTTCACCACGTCCGTCGGGCCACCCTGGCCACGGAACAGCATCAGCGCGACATTGACCTTGGACCGCGCATCGCCCTGCTCCGCCGCGCGCAGCCACCAGCGCCGCGCCTGGGCCAGGTCCAGCGGGCCGCCCTCGCCGGTGGACCACATGTCGGCCACATCGCCCGTGGCCAGCGGCTGGTCCTGCTCGGCGGCCTGCTGCAGCAGCCGGCGCGCCTGGGCCGGGTCCTTGGGCCACAGGCCGCCTGTGCGCAGCTCGGACCCCACCAGCCATTGCGCATGCGGCTCGCCGCCCTGGCTGGCCTTCATCAGCCAGCCGGCGGCGGCGCTGCGGTCGGCAGGCAGGCCGCCGTCACCGCGCAACAGCGCCGAGCCGTACTGCAGCTGCGCGCGCGGCACGCCGCCCTCGGCGCCGGCCTTGAGCCAGCGCACAGCCTGGGCCGGGTCCTGGGCCATGCCGTGGCCAAACAGGCAGGCCTCGCCCAGCGCGGTGGCGGCCTGCGGGTGGCCGGCCTCGGCGGCCCTGCGGAACCAGCCCAGGGCTTGCGCATCGTCGCGCGGCACGCCGCCGAAGCCACCGGTGAACAGCAGCCGGCCGGCGTTCCACATCGCCTCGGGCTGGCCCTGGGCTGCCTCACGCAGCAGACGCTGTGCAGTCTCGGCTTCGGTCTCGCGCACACGGATGGTCTCGGTGCGCGTGCTCTCGATGGACTGCGGGCCGTCCTCACCCCCACCCAGGCTCGGCAGTGGGCTGCCGCCGCCGCTGCGGCGCCGGCTGCTGTCACCGGACGACGAGCTGCCCCCACCACTGCTGCCGTTGCTGCGATAGCTTTTGCGCAGCTCCTCGTTGCGGCGCGCCGCACGCTCGGCGTCGGCGCGGAACTGCTGGGACATGCGCTGGCGGCTGGCCTCGTCGCTGTCGCGGCGGTAGTAACCAAGGCGCTCGGCGCGGGTCTGGGCCAGGCAGGCATCTGCCAGCAGGGCCAGGCACAGGGCGAGCAGCAGGCGGCGCGTCGACATGAGCAGCGTCCTCAGCGGCCGGAGATGTTGCCGTCCAGATCGATGGCGGTACCCACCTGCTTGGCCAGCTCCTGGCGGTACAGGCGGATGAAGCCGGTGCGGATGGTGTCGTCGGCTACCAGGATGTTGCCGCGCACCCGGCCAGCCACCGGCACCTCCAGGCGGAAGCCCACCGCACGGCCCTGGTAGCTGTGGCGCAGCTGGGCGGTGCAGCCGTCGTTGTCGATCTCGTCGGCCTTGAAGCCCATCTGCGCAGCAGCCCTCAGCGCGCCGTTGAAGAGCTGGAGCTGCTCGGGACTGGGCCCCAGCGGCCGCACCTTGAAGGCCGGCGCCGCCTGCTCGCGCCTGGCCACATAGGCCTTGGCGTCCTCGTCGCCGCCCTTGGCGTAGTCACGCATCCACTGCAGGGCCTTGTCCGGCTGGGCCGCGAAGCCCGGGCAGCCCTGGTCGTACATGAGGGCCAGGTTGTATTTGGCCAGGTCGCCGCCCAGTTCGATGGCCTTGAGGTAGTGCCGCTCGGCGGCGGCGCAGTCCTGCGCCTGCCCCTGCCCGTTCTTGGACATCAGGCCCAGCATGGCGTAGGAGGCATCCAGCCCGCCTTCCGCGCCCTTGCGGAACCAGCCCAGCGCCTGAGCATGGTCCTGCGGCCGGCCCTCGCCCTCGTAGTACATGTAGCCGATGCCATGCGCCCCTGACGCCTTGCCCGCGGCCCAGGCGCGCTCGAACAACGCGAAGGCGCGGGGGTAGTCCTTGACGCCGCCGTACCAGGCGGCGCCCGTTCGCAGCGCCTGGGCCTGGTGGGTCAGTGCGCTCGGGTAGCCCTGGGCCGACAGTTCGTCGAGGAGAGCCCGGGCCTCGGCTGGCCGGTTGCCGTTGCGAGCCTCGACGTAGGCCTGCCAGCGCGCGGCCAGCGGGTCATCCGCCGCCCGCGTGGGCTGCGACAGAAGGAAGACGAGGCTCAGGCCGGCAGCAAGCCCGCGCAGCAGTGGGCAGGGTCGAAGGAAGTCGCAGAAGTGCATGGCAGGAAGGCTCCGTGAAGAGGGTTCCTGGACATACGCCGGTTTCCTGCGCTAAAAGGTTCATCGGCCGCGACGAGGCGGCCCGGTTTTTTCAACGACTGGCCGGCTGGACCGCGGCCAGCGCGCGCAGGCCCTGGCCCACGCGCTCGCGGCTGCCCTGGGCGGCGGCGTTCAGCGTGCTGGCGTCATCGGCCAGCTCCAGCCCCGCGCCGGCCAGGGCCTGGCGCGCATCGGCCACGCTCAAGCCGAAGACCTCGGCCAGCGTGCGCAGCGGCGCGCGCGACAACGCCTGCACGGCGATGCCCGACACCGAGGGGCCCTTGCCCTCGGCCGGGCGGACGAAATAGGTGCCCGCCACGACCGCCAGTGCCGCCAACAGCAGCGCCGCCGCGCGACGCCGGCCGCTGAAGTGCCGCTTGAACGCCGGCAGGTTGGACAGCACATGCACCAGCACGGCCGCCACCAGGGCCCAGCCCAGCCATTCGTGGATCTCCTTCTGCAGCGGCGACTGCCAGCGGAAGAACATCAGCACGCCGGTGCAGGCCATCAGCGTGAAGCTGGCCATGACGAGGGGCGTGGCCCAGTCGCGGGAAACGGCAGGTGTGGTCATCGAGCGGATCAAAAAGAGTGGGCAGGCCGGGTCATCATCGGTCAGGCAGGTAAACGTCGCGTTGCTGCGGCGGTCCTAGAGAGCCCTCTCGCATCGGCCGCCACGTTGACGAGGATCAGGGCGACACACCCCCACCCCTGCCTAGAGTGCTCCCACGTTCTGCTTCCGGCGACCCGCGTCGCCTGCTCCCCATGCTTGACCCCAAGAACGCCGACGTCTGGCTCGTCGGCGGCGGCATCGCCTCCATGGCCGCGGCCACCTTCCTCATCCGCGACGCCGGCATGCCCGGCCACCGCATCCACATCCTCGAAGAACTCGGCATCGCCGGCGGCTGTCTGGACGGCAGCGCATCGCCCACCCAGCCCGGCTACGTCACCCGCGGCGGGCGCATGCTGTGCGAGGAGGTCTACCAGTGCCTGTGGAACCTGCTGGACGGCATCCCCTCGCTGGAGAAGCCGGGCCTGAGCGTGCGGCAGGAGATCGCCGCCTTCAACGCCCAGGTGCACACCGAGGCCCGCGCCCGCCTCATCGGCCAGGGCCCGCGCATCCTGGATGCGAAGCACTATGGACTCAACGGCCATGACCGTGCCGAGCTCACCCGCCTGCTCGCCACGCCCGAGAGCCTGCTCGGCGCGCGGCGCATCGACGAACTCTTCTCGCCGCACTTCTTCCAGAGCAACTTCTGGCAGATGTGGCGCACCACCTTCGCCTTCCAGGACTGGCACAGCGCCATCGAGCTGCGCCGCTACTTCCTTCGCTTCTTGCAAGAATTCCCGCGCATGCACACGCTGGCCGGCGTGCGCCGCACGCCATACAACCAGTACGACTCCATCGCCGTGCCGCTGCAGCGCTGGCTGCTGGCCCAGGGGGTGGAAGTGCGCTTCGGCCACCGCGTGACCGACATCGACTTCGACCAGCGCGACCCCGCCCACCGCCGCGCCACCGGGCTGCACGTGCAGACGGCCCAGGGCGCCCACACCCTCGACCTCGCCCCGGGCGACGCCTGCTTCGTGACGCTGGGCTCCATCACCGCCGATGCCACCTATGGCAGCAACAGCGAGGCGCCCGACCTCGTGCGCGACCGCCGCGATGGCGCCTGGTCGCTGTGGGAGACGCTGGCCCTCAAGGCCGACGACTTCGGTCGCCCGCACACCTTCTTCAATGTGGATGACAACAAGTGGGAGTCGTTCACCCTCACCATGCACGGCCGCACGCTGCTGGACCGCATCGCCGAATTCAGCGGCAACCCGCCCGGCACCGGCGCGCTGATGACGCTGGTGGACTCCAACTGGCTGATGTCCCTCGTCGTGCCCCACCAGCCCCACTTCCCCGGCATGCCAGCAGACACCTTCACTGCCTGGGGCTACGGCCTCTTCGTCGACGCGCCGGGCAACTTCGTGCCCAAGCCCATGGCCCGCTGCAGCGGCCGCGAGATCCTGGACGAGCTGCTGCAGCACCTGGGTTTCGCCGACATCCGCGACACGGCCCTGGCCGGCACCGACGTGACACCCGTGATGCTGCCCTACGGCTCCGCGATGTTCGCGCCTCGCAAGCCGGCCGACCGCCCACAGGTGCTGCCCGCCGGCGCGGTCAACTTTGCCTTCCTGGGCCAGCACGTGGAACTGCCGGACGACACGGTCTACACGGTGGAGTACTCGGTGCACTGCGCCATGCACGCGGTGTACCGGTTGTTTGGCGTGGACAAGAACATTCCACCGATCTACCAGGGGCTGCATGACCCGAAGGTCGGGCTGGAGGCGCTGGCGGCGGCGTTCAGCTGAAGGTGGGCGCGGCGGGATGGTTATCCTGCCGCCCCATGTACGCGCCCTTCTTCGGCTTGAGACAAGCGCCTTTCTCGATCGCGCCGGACCCGCATTACCTGTTCATGAGCGAGCGCCATCGCGAGGCGCTGGCCCACCTGCTGTACGGGCTCGACGGCGGCGGCGGCTTCGTGCTGCTGACCGGCGAGATCGGCGCCGGCAAGACCACCGTCTGCCGCTGCTTCCTGGAGCAGATCCCGGCGAGCTGCAACGTCGCCTACATCTTCAACCCCAAGCTCACCGTCACCGAGCTGCTGCAGGCCATCTGCGACGAGTTCCATGTGCAGGTTCCGGCCGGCGCGCAGACCGTCAAGGACTACGTCGACCCGCTTAACGCCTTCCTGCTGGCGCAGCACGCAGCGGGTCGCAACAACGTGCTGATCATCGACGAGGCCCAGAACCTCTCGGCCGACGTGCTGGAGCAGCTGCGCCTGCTGACCAACCTGGAGACTGCCGAGCGCAAGCTGCTGCAGGTGGTGCTGATCGGCCAGCCCGAGCTGCGCGGCATGCTGGCCCTGCCGGAGCTGGAGCAGCTGGCGCAGCGCGTCATCGCACGCTTTCATCTCGGCGCGCTGTCCGAGCCCGAGACGGCGCAGTACATCCGCCACCGCCTGAACGTGGCCGGCCTCACCGGCGCCCTGCCCTTCGACGGCGCTGCGCTGCGCCTGATCCACCAGCTCACCCGCGGCGTGCCGCGCCGCATCAACCTGCTGTGCGACCGTGCGCTGCTGGGCGGCTACGCCAGCGGCCAGGCGCAGATCACGCCGGCCATCGTGCGCCAGGCCGCTACCGAGGTGTTCGGCGAGCAGCCCGCTGCGCCGCGGCCCGGGCGCGGGCTGAGGCCAGCTGGCATCGGCGCGGCCGTGCTGGCCGCCGCCGTCGTGAGCGGGTGGCTGGTCTGGCGATCGCAACAGGCCACGATGGCCGGGCGCATCCAGATGGCCAGGGTGGAGGGCATGGCGGCGGCCGCCAGCGCTGCCTCGGCCGCAGCAGCGGCCGCGAAGGCCGCCTCGGCCCCCGCCTCGGCCGCCAGCAGCGCCGAGCCCGCCGTCGAGCCGCTGCGGCTGGCCGACTGGACGCCGCGGGACAGCGACGCCTGGGCCGCGCTGGCCAAGGCCTGGGGCCTGCCGCTGCCGCCGCAGGCCGAGCCCTGCAGCACCGCCGCTCAGCATGGTCTCCAGTGCCACCGCAGCACCAGCGGCAGCCTGTCGCTGATCCGGCTGATCGATCGTCCGGTGCTGCTGACGCTGCAGCGCCCGGGCCAGCCACCGGCCCTGGCCGCGCTCGCGGGGCTGCAAGGGCAGCAGGCCACGCTGCTGGTCGACGGCAAGCCTCGCCGCGTCGCGCTTCCTGAACTGGCCAGCGCTTGGCGCGGCGAGTTCACGACCTTGTGGCGCGTGCCGCCGGGCTACGCCCGCCGGACTGACGACGGCGGTCCGCTGCGTGCCTGGCTCGCGGCCCAGCTGGCCGTCATCCCGGGCATCGCCGCGTCGGCCAGCGCGCCCACCGCCACCCCGCCAAGCCCTGCCGATCTGACACGCCAGGTCCAGTCCTTCCAGGCCAGCCAGGGGCTGCAGCCGGACGGCCGCATCGGCCCCATCACGCTGATGCAGATCAACCGGGCCACCGGCGTGGCTGAGCCGCGACTCGACGCGGCACACGCTGAACACTGAAACGACATGTCCTACATCCTCGACGCCCTGCGCCGTGCCGAAGCCGACCGCGAACGCGAGCGGGGCCAGGTGCCGGGCCTGCACACCCAGGCCCAGTCCGGCGGCAAGCCCGCACCTGCCGCGGGCCGGCGCCGCTGGCTGCCCTGGGCCGGCGGCGGCCTGCTGCTGCTCGCCGGCGTCGGGGCCGGCAGCTGGTGGGCGAGCGGCGCACAGGACGCCGCCACGCCGCCGCCCCAGCCTGCAGCCGCTGCGCCGGTCGCGGTCGTCAACGCGCCGGTGGCAGCGTTGCCGGCCACTGCCGTACCGGCGCCGCAGCCGCCGGCCTCAGGCTCGCCCTATCTGCCGCCGGCCCCACCACCGGCCGTGGTGGCCACGGCGCCCGCGCCCCGTGTCGTCGCCACGCCGGCGCCGACCACCGAAGCAGCCATCCCGCGGTTCGCCGAGCTGCCAGAGAGCCTGCGCCGCGACCTGCCCCGGCTGGCGATCAGCGGCTCGGTCTATTCGGAGGACCCGGCCGGCCGCTTCGTGATGATCAACGGCGATGTGGTGCGCGAAGGCGCCAGCCTGGGCGCCGACCTCGTGCTGGAGCAGATCCGCCCGCGCGAGCTGGTGCTGCGCTTCAAGGGGCAGCGCTACCGCCAGCCGGTGTAGGGCTCAGTGCTCGGCGGGGCAGCGCACCCGCGTGTTGAAGGGCATGAACATGCCCGCGGGGTTCTCGCCGTACAGCCAGATGCGCAGCTCGTAGTGGGGCTCTAAGCCGCGCGCCACGTCGATGGGCGTCGGCGGGTTGTCGATGACCATGTAGTACTGGTTGCCATGGAACTCGGGCCGCTTCAGGTTGCCGGCCGCGTGCCAGGCCTGGGCGCACACGATGTTCTCGACCGCGACCAGGTCGTAGCCGCCCTTGGGTTGCGGTTCGTAGACGAGCACGGACGGCGGGTGAAGTCGGTGTTCGTGCCAACGCCGTTCACGCGCGGAGTAGTGGAGGTGATGCCGAGCAGGTCCGGCCGCACCGCATGCACGCCCATCGCGCCCAGTTGCCTGGGCTCGCCCTCGGATGCCGCCGCCACGCAGTGGCCCGGTGGCACGATCACACAGCCCTCGGACAGGACGACATTGATGTCGCGGAGCCGCGAGGTCGCCTGGCGGACGCAGGCGAGAGTCTTCCGTTCGGGCGCATGAGCGCCATCGCCCGAAGGCGCCAGCCAGCGCCGCGCTGACGGACCATCCCGGTCCAGCCCGCCCTGGCGCGTCTCGCACGCTTGATGCAGAGCAAATGAAGGGCGCGCCGCTTAACCCGCCCATAAGGTGGCGGTCCCAGAATGATTTCCAGCGAGACGGCTCGCCTGCCCTATGCCCGCACCTTCCGCCCGCGGCTTCCAAGGAGATCTGCCATGAGACATCACACCCTTGCACGGCATGGCATGGCGGCCCTGACCCTGTGCCTGTGCGCCGCCGCCTCCTGGGCCGACGACGACTGCGAGGCGCCGCTGAATCGCTGGCAGACGCGCGAGGCCGTGCGCCAGATGGCGCTGGCCAATGGCTGGCAGATCCAGCGCCTGAGGATCGACGACGGCTGCTACGAGATCCGCGGCACCGACGCCCAGGGCCGCGCCTTCAAGGCCAAGGTGGACCCGGAGACGCTGAAGGTTCTGAAGATGCGGCCAGGGGACCACGAGCGCCTGCGCGCACGCGAGCGGGCCCACGACGGGCCCGGGCGGCAGCGCCCGCCGCCCGGCAGCGCCTCCGCGCCATCGGGACCGCCGGCGCCTGACGCCGCGCCGCGCGGCCGATTCGAGTGACCACACCCCAATTGAAGAAGGAGCATCGCCTTGTCCAAACCTCTTATGACCTTGCTGGCGAGCGCCTGCGCGCTGGCGCTGCCCGCCCTGGCGCACGGCCGCTCGCTCACGCTGACCGCCCAGCTCAAGGACTACGGCGGCGACGGCGCCTATCTGGCGGCCTACCTGACCGATGCCAAGGGTGGCTATGTACGCACGCTGTGGGTGGCTGGCGGCAAGGCCAAGTACTACCGGCATCTGTCCGACTGGAACCGCCTCTCGGCGGGTGACGCCCGGCGCCTGGACGGCGTGACGGGCGCCAGCGTGGGGGCCGGGCGCACGCTCAAGGTCACGGCCGAACTGGCGGATGCGCTGATCGACGCGGGCTACGAGATCCGCATCGACGCCGCCGCGGAAGACATGCGGGACAGCCCCTCGGAAGTCCGCGTGCCGCTGTCCGCCGCCAACGCGGGCAAGCCGCAGGCCGGCAGGCAGTACATCCAGTCGGTGAGCTTCCAGTTCAGATAGGCATGGGCTGGAAGGCTATCCACCGCTGGCTGGGGCTGACGGCCGGCACCCTGGCCGTCGTGCTGGGCATCACCGGCGCCGTGCTGGCGGTCGACCCGGTCCGGCAGGCCTGGCAGGCCCCCACTGCGCCGGGCGACCTGCCCGTGGCCGCGCTGGTGGAACGGGTGTCGCGCAACGCCCCGGACGCACAGGAGATCCGCCGCCTGCCCTCGGGCGCCATCGTGGTGTTCGGCTTCGCCGGCGACCAGCCGCAGGCGGCCTATGTGGACCCCGTCGACGGCCGCCTGCTGGGCGCCTGGCAGCCCTCGGCGCTGCCGCGCTGGGTCAAGAACCTGCACCGCTCGCTGTTGCTGGGCGATGCCGGGCGCTGGGGCGCCGCGGGCATCGCGCTGGCGATGGGGCTGCTGTGCGCCTCCGCCCTGGTGCTGCTGCTTCGCCGCATGGGCGGCTGGCGGCAGCTGGCGGGGCGGGTAAGAGGCTCTCTGGCACAGCGCATCCATGTGGTCGCCGGCCGCGTGGTGCTGGCCGTGCTGTGCCTGACGTCGCTGACGGCCCTGACGATGAGCGCCTCCACGCTGGGGCTGCTGACGCTGGCACCGCAGGCCGAGCCCGACGTGCTGTCGGTGGCCAACGGCGGGCCGGCCCTGCCCGGCGCCCGCCTAGTCGCGCTGCAGGACCTCAGCGTGCGCGAGCTGCGCAAGCTCAGCCTGCCCGACGCCGCCGACCCACAGGACACCTGGAAGGTCGTCACCACCCGGGGCCAGGGCTGGATAGACCGCTACTCGGGCCGGCTGCTGGCCTGGCAGGACGCCAGCCTGGCCCAGCGCGTGACCGACTGGGCCAAGGTGCTGCACACCGGCGAGACGGCCTGGCCCTGGGCCGTGGTGCTCGGCATCGTGGGCGCGAGCGTGCTGCTGTTCTGGCTGTCGGGCGCCGTCATCTGGTGGCAGGCGCGCCGCCAGTCCCCGCGCGTCACCGGCAGCGTCCCGCTGGCGCAGGCCGACATTCTGATCTTTGTAGCCAGCGAAGGCGGCAGCACCTGGGGCTTCGCGCAGACGCTGCAGGACGCGCTCGCACGGGGCGGCCACCGCGTCCACACCGGCGCGCTGGAGGATTTTCAGACCACGCCCGCCACCCGGCAGGTGTTCGTGCTCGCCGCCACCTACGGCGAAGGCCAGGCACCGGCCCATGCCGGCCGCGCGCTGGCGCGCATCGCCGGGCTGGCTGCCGGCAGCGTGCCGGTGACCGTGCTCGGCTTCGGTGACCGGCAGTTCCCCGCCTTCTGCGCCTTCGCCGTGGCGCTGGACCGGATGCTGCGCGAACGCGGCTGGCCGGCCCTGCTGCCGCTCGAATGCATCCACCAGCAATCGGGCCAGCAGTTCGCGCGCTGGGGCGCTGAGCTGGCGCAGGCGCTGGGCGAGCCCCTCGTGCTCGAACATGTGCCGCGCCTGCCCCCCACCGCGACGCTCACGCTGACGGCGCGCCAGGACTACCGCAGCGCCACCGGGCAGCCCACGGCGATCCTGCGCTTTGCCTGGGCGGCGCAGGGCCAGACTGCGGGCCAACGCCTGGCGAAATTCGCGGCAGGTGATCTCGTCGGCATCCTGCCGCCGGGCTCGGCGGTGCCGCGCTACTACTCACTGGCATCGGGCTCGGAGGACGGATTCCTGGAGATCTGTGTGCGCCAGATGCCGGGCGGCCTGTGCTCCACGCATCTGCTGGGCCTGCAGGCCGGCGACGGCATCACCGCCTTCATCCGACCCAACCCGGGCTTCGCCCTTCCGCGAGGCAGGCGGCCCGTGCTGCTGATCGGCGCGGGCACCGGCGTGGCCCCTCTGGCCGGCTTCATCCGCCGCAACGACCGGCACCGGCCCATGCACCTCTACTTCGGCGGGCGCGATTCGGCGCGGGACTTCTATTTCGGCCCCGAAATCCGGCGCTGGCTCGACGAGGGGCGGCTGGCCAGCCTGCAGACGGCCTTCTCGCGCGTGCTCGATGGCGGCGGCTATGTGCAGGACGCGCTGCGCCGGGACGCCGGGCGCGTGCGCGAGCTGGTGGCACAGGGCGCCATCGTGCGCGTCTGCGGCAGCCGTGTGATGGCGCACGGCGTGGCGCAGGCACTGGACGAACTGCTGGCGCCGCTACGGCTGAGCGTGGCGGCGTTGAAGACGGGGCAGCGCTATGCCGAAGACATCTTCTGAACTCGCCGCGGGCTGCCGGCGCACCACGCTGCACGGCCCGGCCATGGGCACACGCTGGTCGGCCACCCTCGATGCCGACGCCGGCCTCGACCTCGGCGCCCTGCAGCGGGCGCTTGCCGCGGCGGTCGAACAGGTGGACGAGCAGATGTCGCCCTGGAAGCCCGGCAGCGCCCTGATGCGCCTGAACCGCGCACCAGTCGGCGACTGGGTGGAGCTGCCCACCGAGATGCTCGCGGTGGTGGACGGCGCGCTCGACGTCCACCGTCTCAGCGACGGCGCATTCAATCCCTGCGTCGGCACGCTCGTCAATGCCTGGGGCTTCGGTGCCGCGCGCGACATGCCGGATGCACAGGCCATCCGCGCAGCGCGCCAGGCCGGCCTCGTCGATGCGCAGGCATGCCTGGAGCTGGACCGGCCCGGCGGCCGCGCCCGCAAGCGTGCGGGCTTTCAGCTGGACCTGTGCGGTATCGCCAAGGGCTACGCGGTCGACCGCATGGCCGAGGTGCTGCAACGCCACGGCGTGCGGCATGCGCTGGCGGCGCTCGACGGCGAGCTGTACGCCGTGGGCGCCCAGGCCAGCGGCAGTCCCTGGGCCGTGGCGCTCGAGCGCCCCGAGGCCGGGCGGCGGGCCGTGCTGGGCGTCATCGAGCTGCAAGACCTGGCCGTGGCCACCTCGGGCGACTACCGGCACTTCGTGAACATGGGCGGCACCCGGCTTGCGCACACCATGGATCCGGCGCGCTGCGCGCCCGTGAACAACGCCGTTGCATCGGTCACCGTGCTGGCCGCCAGCTGCATGCTCGCCGACGCCTGGGCCACCGCTCTGCTGGTGGCCGGCCCCGGCAAAGGCCTGGCCATGGCGCAGCGCCGCGGCATGGACGTGCTGTTCCTGCTGCGCGATGCCGACGGGCTGACGGAACTGGGGCTGGGCCGATTCGGCGCCGCCGCAGGTCAGCTCAGCCTCGGCGCCGCGAGGGCTCCCGCTACCGGCTGATCGCAACGCCGAGCGAAGGCCCCGGGCCCGCCCGTCAGCTCTCGGGGTCGTAGCCGAATTCGCGGAGCTCCTGTGCACAGCGGCAGGCCGCGGCAATCCTCGCCGCCCACTGGACGGCCGCTTCGCGCGACGGCAGCTCCAGCACGCAGAAGCCGCCGTCGAACTCCTTCGTCTGGGGATAGGTGCCGTGGGTGGCCGCGCCGTCCCCGGCGACCATCAGCGGTGCGACCTCCGTGTTCACGCCGCCACCGAACACGTAGACGCCTGCGGCCTTCGCGTCGCGGATCACCTGGCGGGCGGCTTCGCCCACGGCAGCCAGCTCCTCGGCGGGCACGTCCATCGCCGCTGCGGGAAAGGAGACCAGGTATTTCGTCATCGCTCGGTCCTTCGTTTGAGGTCGGTGCCGTTTTTAACCCTTGCCGGCGCGCAGCGGCGACGGTTGCGGGCCGAAGGCCGGGGCGCCCCTCATTTGACGATGCCCCGGCTCCTCAGGGCCGCGATCTGATCATCGGTCAGCCCCAGCTCCCTCAGCACCGCGTCCGAGTCCTGGCCCAGCGCCGGTGCGTTGCGGCGGTGCCCGCCCGGCGTGGCCGACAGCTTGGGGCAGATGCCGGGCACGTCGAGGGCTCTGCCGTCCGGCAGTTGCACCTGCTGCAGCATGCCGCGCGCGCGGTAGTGCGGGTCGGCCGCGATGTCGGCCACCGTGTAGATCCGCCCGGCCGGCACCTCGGCGCCGTCCAGCGCCCGCAACACCTCGTCCACCGACCGCTGTGCGGCCCAGGAGGCGATGGCCGCGTCGATCTCGGCCACACGGGCCACGCGGCCGGCGTTGTCGGCCAGCGCCGGGTCGCGTCCGAGGTCGTCGCGCTCGATGAGCGCCATCAGCCGGCGGAAGATGCTGTCGCCGTTGCCGGCGATCAGCGCATAGCCGCCATCGGCGCAGCGGTAGGCATTGGTGGGCGCGATGCCCGGCATGGCGCTGCCGGCCGGCTCTCGCACCACGCCGAAGGCGCTGTACTCAGGCAGCAGGCTTTCCATGCAGTTAAAGACGGCCTCGTACAGCGCCACGTCGATGACCTGGCCCTGGCCGGTGGTGTGGCGGTGCTGCAGCGCCAGCAGGATGCCGATGACGCCGTGCAGCGCGGCCAGCGTGTCGCCGATGCTCACGCCCACGCGCACCGGCACGCGGCCGGGCTCGGCCGTCAGGTGGCGCATGCCGCCCATGGCCTCGGCCACGACGCCGAAGCCCGGCCGGTCACGGTAGGGGCCGGTCTGCCCGTAGCCGCTGACGCGCAGCACGACGAGCCGCGGGTTGGCGGCCAGCAGTTCGTCGGGGCCCAGGCCCCAGCCCTCCATCGCGCCGGGGCGGAAGTTCTCGATCAGCACATCGGCCTCGGCCGCCAGCCGCCGCACGATGTCCTGCCCCTCGGGCGTGCGCAGGTCCAGCGCCAGCGAGCGCTTGTTGCGCGACTGCACCTGCCACCACACCGAGGTGCCATCCAGCAGCAGCCGCCACTTGCGCAGCGGATCACCGGCGCCGGGCGGCTCGATCTTGATGACATCGGCGCCGAAGTCGGCCAGGGTCTTGGCGGCGAAGGGGCCGGCGATGAGCTGGCCGAGTTCGATGACCTTGAGGCCGGCGAGCGCAGCGGGGGCGACCGGCGCGAAAGGAATGTCTGCATGCATGCCGGGCAGTGTCCAAGCCCGCCAGCACCGCGCCCATCGGCATCACAAGGTGCTGGCTTGGCGCCCGGCGAAGACCCCGTAGACCGCAGCTCCGGCCCCACTGCCTCCATCAGCGAAATGGCGTCCACCGTTGTACGACGACCACTCAGAAAAAACCCCAGGCCCGACGCACGGCGACGCTCTGGCAAGACTGCCAACGCCAGGGCCGCACCAGCTTCCGCAGGCCTTCATCGTCCGGACAACCCGATCGCCACGGGGTGGCCGAACGCGCAGTCGCATGAGTGTTTCCCAAAGTCCATTGTGACGCGCACGTTGTACGACGAGCATTCGCGCCGACGCCGCAAGGGCGATCGCAAAGCCACAGGAGACTGAATTGAACAAGCATCAACGGGCCCCCGGCAGGCGGCATCTGGACAAGAGCGTGGTCGCACTGGCGATCGGCGCGATGGCGGGCGGCGCGCTCGCGCAGGAGGACACCAGCAAGCTCGACGCCGTCGTCGTGAGCGGCTTTCGCGCCAGCCTGAACAGCGCGCTGAACACCAAGAAGAACGCCGACGGTCTGGTCGACGTGATCAAGGCCGAGGACGTCTCCAAGTTCCCCGACGCCAACCTGGCCGAGTCGCTGCAGCGCGTGCCCGGCGTGTCGCTGGCGCGAGGCGACGGGGGCGAGGGCAAGCAGATCACCGTGCGCGGCCTGAACGCCGGCTTTACGCGCGTGCGCATCAACGGCATCGAGGCCATCTCGGCCACGGGCGCCTCCGACATCAACGGCAGCACCAACCGCAGCCGCGCCTTCGACTTCTCGGTGTTCGCCGCCGAGCTGTTCAACAGCCTGGAGGTGCGCAAGACCTCGCAGGCCGACGTGGAGGAAGGCTCGCTGGGTGCCACGGTGGACCTGCGCGGTGCCCGGCCCTTCGACTTCAAGACCCAGACGCTGACCTTCGGCCTGCAGCAGAGCTACAACACGCTGGCGCGCAAGCCCTCGCCGCGCGTGACCGCGCTGTTCACGACGACGGCCGATGCCGGCATCGGCAAGGTTGGCATCCTCGTCTCCGGCGCCTACTCCAAGCGCAGCGCCACCGAGGAGGGCTACGAGGCCGTGGAGCTGCTCAGCGCCAATGCCGACGGCGGCTTCTGCTCGCCGCTGGGCTACTCGCCGCAAAGCCCCGGCAACGACGCCGTGCGCGGCGTGAGCGCCGCTAACTGCGGCACCAACCTGCCCCGCACCTCGAGCCTCACGGCCTACCAAGACGTGTTCGGCCGCACTGACAACTACGGCGGCACCGTGGCCAGCCCGGCCGCAGGCAGCGGCGCCTTCCACCCACGCATCCCGCGCTACCGCCGCTCGGTCGCCGAGTACGAGCGCCTGGGCCTGACCGGCGCGGTGCAGTGGAAGCCCTCGGAAGCCACCGAGGTCAACCTCGACCTGCTGGCTGGCAAGTTCAACAACAACCGCTACGACAACTACATCTCGGCCATCTCCTTCGGCCGCACGCTGGCCGCCGCCAACGGCAAGCCGCAGACCTCCATCCTGGAGACCTCCTTCAACAGCAACGGTAGCTGGGAGTACGGCAAGTTCAACGGCGTGGACGTGCGCTCCGAGGGCCTGCTGGACGTCAACAACACCAACTTCCGCCAGCACGTGCTGAGCGCCACCCACAAGCTGACCGACACCGTCAAGCTGGAGGCCATGACCGGCATCTCGGCCAGCCGGCTGAACTCGCCCCAGCGCACCACGGTGCAGTTCGACTCGCCCAACGTGCAGGGCTTCTCGTTCGACTTCCGCCAGAACCGCAACGTGCCGGTGCTGAACTTCGGCATCGACGTGTCCAACCCGGCCAACTTCAGCTTCGCCCCCACCGACGCCGACGGCACCGTGCACGGCCAGTTCGTGGGTCGCCGCCTGAACACCGGCAACACGCTGAAGACGAATGCGCTGGGCGCGACCTGGGACGTCAACGACCACCTCACGCTCAAGGGCGGCTTCTCGGCGCGCAACAACATCTGGGACAACTACGAGATCAGCTCCGGCGCACCCAATGGCCTGGCCAACCCGGCCGGCTTCACGATGGCGAGCGTGTCGCGCATGATCAGCAACTTCGGCAAAGGCCTGGAAGGCTCGGGCTACCCCAGCCAGTGGATCGCCGTGGACCTGGACAAGTTCCGCCAGGTCTGGGACATCGAGTGCAACTGCGCCGCCGTGCCGGGTTCGCAACTGCAGACGCTCGCCCAGTCCAACCGCAACGTCAAGGAACAGATCAACGCGGCCTATGTGTCCGCCGAGTTCAACCTGGACGTGGGCGGCATCCCGCTGCGCGGCAACGCAGGCGCGCGCGCGGCCGACACCAAGGCCACCGCCTCGGCACTGGTGAACGCCGGCGGCACGCTGGTGCCGGTGAGCTTCGAGAAGAGCTACCGCGACTACCTGCCCTCGCTCAACCTGACCGCCCAGCTGCCCCGCGACGTGCTGCTGCGCTTCTCGGCCGGCAAGACGCTGTCGCGCCCCGAGTATGTGGACCTGGCGCCGTCGGCCGCCGTCAATCCCAACGCACAGACGGTGAGCATCGGCAACCCGCAGCTCGACCCCGTGCGCGCCAAGACCTACGACCTGCAGGCCGAGTGGTACTACGCCAAGAACTCCATGCTGTCGCTGGGCGTCTTCCACAAGAAGATCGACACCTACATCCAGCGCGTCAGCGAGCGCGTGGCCTACAACACGCTGGGCCTGCCCGACAGCCTGCTCACCGGCGGCGGCACCTGCTCCATCACCGGCAGCACGCCGGCCTGCCCGACGCTGCCCTCGTCCATCGTGACGGTGAGTCGCGCGGCCAACACGCCGGGCGGCCCACTGACGGGCTACGAGCTCAACCTGCAGGCGCCCTTCAGCTTCCTGCCGGGCATCTGGAGCAACTTCGGCCTGCTGGCGAACATCACGCACGTGAAGTCCACCATCAACTACATCACCCGCACGGCCACGCCGACGCTGCCCCAGCTGTCGATGGACGCCAACCTGGTGGGCATGTCGCCGGATGCGCGCAACCTGACGCTCTACTACGAGGACAGCCAGTTCAGCGCCCGCATCTCGGCGGCCTACCGCTCCAAGTACCTGTACGCCGTGCTGGGCGACGTGAACGGCCACGACTACACGTTCGTGAACGCGTCCACCAACGTCGACTTCTCGGCCTCGTACAACATCACGCCCAAGCTGAAGGTCACTTTCGAGGCCGCCAACCTCACCGACCAGCCGCTGCGCTACGGCCGCGACTCGCAGCGCGACGACACGCTGCTGTACGCGCACTTCGGGCGCACGTTCGGCCTGGGCATGTCCTACAAGTTCTGATCGCGTGAAAGGCCGGCGTCACGCGACGCCGGTCTGAACAGAACACGCCCGGAAGCCTGGCTCGCCACGCGGCAATTCGCCAGCATGTGACTGCGATGGCTTGCGGTGCGGAGTTATGGATGGCACCGGGAGGCCCAGGCACGCAATTGCTCCGTGTTCCCCGGGCTGCTACGCAGCCCTCCTCCGTTACCTGCGCCATTGCGCGCCTGAACCTCCCGGCGTTGCCACCACTTGGTTTCAGACGTACACCGACTGCAACGAAGCGTCAGGCCGGCGCACTCTCCCGCGTGCAACCAAGGCCGCGGCCCAACTCACCCTTTAGCGCGCGGCTGGCAACTCCACCGCGTAGATTGCCGGCTTGCCTTCCACATTGGCGCGGTACACCAGCCACCTGCCGTCGGGCGTGAAGTGCTGGTTGGGCTCCAGCGTGTAGTCGTGCCTGGAAAGGTCGGCCACGCGGATGCTCTCCAGCCGGCCGGGCGTGATGAGGCCGGGCACGGGCTGCTCGCGCAGCACCGGCTTGAACAGGCTGATCCACTTGCCCGCGTTGCCGCCATCGCCCGAGAACCACTGCCGGTCGGGCGACTGGGAGAAGTGGTAAGACGCCTGGTCGCGCTGCACCTCGTAGCGCAGCTGCGCGCCCGTCACGAGGTTGCGCCCGGCGAGCCACGTGGTGCTGCCACGCGGCATCTGTAGGTCGTACCAGACCGTCTGCCCGTCTGAATCCCAGAACTCATGCCCCGCGATCTCGCCAGCCATGGTCCGCGTGTGCACCTTGGTGAGCTGGCTGCCATCCGTGCGGATGCTCCAGATGCGGTCCACCTCGTGCCAGGGGCCTTCGTGGCAGAACAGCAGCAGCGTCGGGTCGGCGGGCGAGAACTGCAGGTGGTTGAGCCAGTCAGTGGCGCGATGGATGGTGCGGCGCTCGCCGCTGCGCAGGTCCACGGCATACATGGCCATCGGCACCCGTGCCGCCAGTCGCGCTGCCATCCACTGGCCTTTGGCCTGGGCGAAAGTCAGCGGGCGGCCATCCTTGTCCACGCCCGCGTATGCAGGTGAACCGGTGGCCGGGTCGCGCCGGCCCTGGCGCGCGATGTCTGGCGGCGGGGGCTCCACCTCGTAGGCGCCGGCCAGCAGGGTCTCGTCGGCATTGATGGTCTGGATGCGGCCGCCCGGCAGGTCGGCGATGCGGCGCGTCCTGCCGCTGTCCAGGTCCACCGACCACACCGTGAACGGCCCGTCCTCCTCCACCGCCGCGTCCCGCGTCGTGTAGTAAGCCAGCCGCGAGCGCGGGCCTGTGAACAGAAGCCGGTCCACCTGGGCCTTCAGCACCAGCCGGGTCTGCCAGCTGCGCGTATCCGCCACGCGGATGCCCTCGGGCGTCAGGTAGATCATCAGATCGCCCTGAGGCGTGAACGGCGGGTAGTTGAAGTAGAGGGCGTAGTTGCCCGGCGTGTCGTCCACCCGCACGATGCGCCGCCCGGTGGTGGCGTCCGTCCAGCTCGCCGGCTCGGCGGGCGCGGCCGGCACGTCAGCGGCGCCGAGCATTGTGGAGAAAGCCAGCAGCATCGCGGCGGCGCTGCGATTCAGCACCGTGGCCGTGGGGCTGGAGAACGTGGGGCGATGGCGGCGTGGCATGGGGTTCCCGGCGGGCGCGCTTGGCGCTGACAACGGCAGGGATCTTAGGAAGCCAGGCCCCCCGCCAGCGCCTGCCCCACCGATCGCTCAACAGGATGAGCGCTGGCCTGAACCAGTCGCAGCAGGACTACGCGCCGGGCATCGTCAACCTCGTGGACCAGCGCAGCACCCTCTAGCCCGCGGACTGCCCGAACGAACTGCAACCCACACCCGCGGGCTTCCACCGCTCACTTGGCGGCCAGCAGCGCCTCCATCTCGTCCATCAGGCTGTCCATGCGCTTGACGACGGCCTGGTAGGGCGCCGGGCTGGCCATGTCCAGACCGGCCTTTTTCAGCGCCTCGTAGGGCGGCACCGAGCCGCCGCTGGCGAGCAGCTTCAGGTAGTTGTCGCGCGCGCCGGGCTTGGTGGCCAGGATGTCCTCGGCAAAGTGCAGCGCCGCAGTGACCGACGTGGCGTACTGGTAGACGTAGAACGGCCGGTAGAAGTGCGGGATGAAGGCCCACTCCTGGCAGTACAGCGGGTCGATCTTCATCACGCCGACTGCGTCGCCGTGATAGTCCTTCAGCAGCTGGCAGTAGATCTCGGTGAAGCGCTTGCCGTTCAGCGCCTCGCCCTTGGCCGCCGCGTCGTGGGTATTCAGCTCGAACTCGCCGAACATGGCCTGGCGGAAGAAGGTGGCGCGCAGCCGCTCCAGCGCGTAGCCGAGCTGGTAGAGCTTCTCCTCCTTGCTGGCGGCCCGGCCCTGCATGTGGTGGCTCAGCAGCACCTCGTTGGCGGTGGAGGCAATCTCGGCCACGAAGAGGGAGTAGTTGGCCGTCTCGTAGGGCTGGGCGCGGTTGGCCATCGCCGTGTGCATGGCGTGGCCCCACTCGTGGGCGAAGGTGCTGACGGATTCGAAGTCGCCCTGGTGGTTCAGGAAGACGAAGGGCGGTGTGTCGTAGACGCCGTCCTGGTAGGCGCCCCCGCTCTTGCCCGGCGCCGGCAGCGCGTGCATGGTGTTGGCCTGGAAAGTGGTCTTCAACAGGGCCTGGTAGTCCGCGCCCAGGGGCTGGGTGGCGGCTAGCGTCAGCGCGGCGGCCTCGTCCAGGCTGTAGGTCTTCTTCTGCGTGACCAGGGCCGGGTAGATGTCGTAGTAGTGCAGGTCCGGCAGGCCCAGCATCTTCTGGCGCAGCTTGAAGTAGCGGTGCAGCGTGGGCAGGCCTTTGTGCACCTCAGCCACCAGCGTGCGGTAGACGGCCTCCGGGATCTCCTCGGCGCCCAGGCTCATGGCCACGGCGCTGGGGTGCTTGCGCAGCTTGGCCATGGTGGTGTCGTCCTGCACCACATTGCCCAGCGTCACGCCGTAGGTGTCTTCATACTGGCCGATGGCGCCGAAGAAGGCGTCGAAGGTCTGCTTGCGCACGGCACGGTCGGGGTGCTGGCGCAGCAGGCCGTATTTGGTGTCGTCCACGCGCTCGGCCTTGCCATCCACGGTGAGTGTGGGCCACTGGGTGTTGGCGTTGAACAGCAGCGTGCGCGCATCGCCCGTAGCGCTGCGCACTGGCGCCAGCGCCGCGATGGCGGCCTCGGTCTCAGCGCTCAGCGTGTGCCGGGCCTGGCGCAGGCTGTTGCGCAGGTGTTCGGCATGCTTCTTCAGCCCCGGCTCGGCCTTCAGGAAGGCGGCCACCTTGGCCTCTCCCAGGGACTGGATCTCGGGCTCCACCCAGGCCAGAGCGCTGTTGTACTCACCGCCGAGCTGGCCGGCCAGGTTGCTGCGCTCCTGGTTCTTGGCGTCGCGGTTGTCGGTGCTCTGCGTCATGCTGGCGTAGACGCGTAGCCGGTCGTAGCGCCGGTTGGCCGCGCTGATCGCGTCCAGGCCGGCGCGCAGGCTCTTGGCGCTCTTGCCCAGGGTGCCCTTCAGCGCGGCCAGCTTGGGCAGGTCGGCGAGCAGGGTCTTGCGGGCGGTGTCCCAGTCGGCGGCGGTGGCGTAGAAGGGGCTGAGGTTCCAGGTGGTGGGCAGGGGCTCGGCGTGGAGGGTGGGGCCGGCGAGGGCGAGGGCGAAGCCGAGGCAGAGCGCGGGGGCGCGAGGGTGAAGGAGACGCTTCATGGGCGGCGGTGTCGGAATAGAAGGATTTCCCGAGTGTCAAGGCGCCTGCCACGGTTGACCGAAGTGATGGTAGGAAAACCCGGATGCCAGACGTCAAAACTCAAATGGTGAGGTGAGACCGCGGCCCCAAAACTTCCCCTTCAGGGCCTACCTTGCTTCACTCCAGTCAAACTGACCGGCCGCATCAACTGATGCGCTAGCCAGCACACACGATGTCGATTTCGGCTCTGGAAAGACTCCCCGTGCTAGCCGCGTCCGAGCTTGACGGGGGCCTGTATTGCTGACGAAGCCTCATTGGCACGAGCGTTGGGGTTCGCGATGTTCACCAAACCTACTCAATACACATCGGCGCGGAGCGCGTTCAGAACAAGAAATACCTCTGCGCCATCGGCAATTCCTTCGCCGGCTCGCAGGTCAGCAGCACGCCGTCCGCCCTCACCTCGTAGGTCTGCGCGTCGATCTCCATCGTAGGCAGGTAGTTGTTGAGCAGCATGTCGGCCTTCTTCACCGACCGACAGCCCCTCACCGGCACCAGCGTCTTGGCCAGGCCCAGCTTCTCGGCATGCGCCTGGCCGGACTGGCTGACGAAGGTCAGCGAGCCTTGCGACAGCGCGCCGCCTAAGGCGCCGAACATCGGCCGGTAGTGCACCGGCTGCGGCGTCGGGATGGAGGCGTTGGCGTCGCCCATCGCGGCGGCGGCGATGAAGCCCCCCTTCAGGATCAGCGACGGCTTCACGCCGAAAAAGGCGGGCTTCCACAGCACCAGGTCGGCCCACTTGCCGACCTCGATGCTGCCCACCTCATGGCCGATGCCGTGCGCCAGCGCGGGGTTGATGGCGAGCTTGGCCAGGTAGCGCTTCACGCGGGCGTTGTCGTTGCCGGCACCGTCGCCAGGCAGCGCCCCGCGCTGCACCTTCATCTTGTGCGCCGTCTGCCAGCAACGCAGGCTCACCTCGCCCACACGGCCCATGGCCTGCGAGTCGGACGAGAACATGCTGATGGCGCCGAGATCGTGCAGGATGTCTTCGGCCGCGATGGTCTCGCGGCGGATGCGGCTCTCGGCGAAGGCCAGGTCCTCGGCGATGCCGGCGTCCAGGTGGTGACAGACCATCAGCATGTCCAGGTGCTCGTCCAGCGTGTTGACGGTGAACGGCCGCGTAGGGTTGGTGGAGCTGGGCAGCACGTTGGCTTCGCCCACCACCTTCATGATGTCCGGCGCATGGCCGCCGCCCGCGCCTTCGGTGTGGAAGCTGTGGATGGTGCGGCCCTTGAAGGCGGCAATCGTGTCTTCGACGAAGCCCGACTCGTTGAGCGTGTCGGTGTGGATGGCGACCTGGGTGTCGGTCAGCTCGGCCACGTTCAGGCAGTTGTCGATGGCTGCGGGCGTGGTGCCCCAGTCCTCGTGCAGCTTCAGGCCGATGGCGCCAGCGTCGATCTGCTGCATCAGCGCCGCGGGCCGCGACGCATTGCCCTTGCCCATGAAGCCCAGGTTCATCGGGAAGGCCTCGGCGGCCTTCAGCATCGTGGCGATGTGGTGCGGGCCGGGCGTGCAGGTGGTGGCCAGCGTGCCGGTGGCGGGGCCGGTGCCGCCGCCGATCATGGTCGTCACGCCGCTCATCAGCGCCTCTTCGATCTGCTGCGGGCAAATGAAGTGGATGTGGGTGTCGATGGCGCCGGGTGTCACGATGAAGCCCTCGCCCGCGATGATTTCGGTGCCGGGACCGATGACGATGTCCACGCCGGGCTGCACGTCGGGGTTGCCGGCCTTGCCGATGGCGGCGATGCGGCAGCCGCGCAGGCCGATGTCGGCCTTGACGATGCCCCAGTGGTCGACGATGACGACGTTGGTGATGACGGTGTCGACTGCGTCCGTCGCATCCGGACCGTTGGGCCGCTGGGACTGGCCCATGCCGTCGCGCACGGTCTTGCCGCCGCCGAACTTGACCTCCTCGCCGTAGCCGCCCGAACGCAGCGTCAGGTCCTGCTCGATCTCGATGACGAGGGCGGTGTCGGCCAGGCGCAGCCGGTCGCCGACGGTGGGGCCGAGCATCTCGGCATAGGCACGGCGGCTGATCCTCATAGCTTGCCTTGAACCAGACCGCGGAAGCCCCAGACCGTGCGGTCGCCGGCCAGCTCGACGAGCTCGACGGTGCGCGTCTGCCCTGGCTCGAAGCGCACGGCCGTGCCGCTGCAAATGTTCAGGCGCATGCCGCGGGCGGCCTCGCGGTCGAAGGCGAGCGCCGCATTGGTCTCGGCGAAGTGGTAGTGGGAGCCGACCTGGATGGGCCGCGTGCCGGCATTGGCGACCTTGAGGGTCAGCGTGCGCCGGCCCGGGTTGAGTTCATGATCGCCCTCGGCCGTGATCAGCTCGCCGGGGATCATCACTTGCGCCCCTTGGCAAACCACCAGACCGCGACGCCGGCCGCGGCCACCAGCGCCAGGGTGCCGATGCCATCCCAGCCATGGACGTGCGGGCCGACGGGGCCATGGCCGTCGTGGGCAAGTGCAGGGGCCGCGATCAGAAAAAAGGCAAGTGCGCGCATGGTTCAGGCAATCGGTTGATGGACCGTGACGAGCTTGGTGCCGTCGGGGAAAGTGGCTTCGACCTGGATCTCCGGAATCATCTCAGGCACGCCGTCCATGACGTCGGCCCGGGTCAGGATCTCGCGGCCTTCGCTCATCAGCTGGGCCACCGTCCTGCCGTCGCGGGCGCCTTCGAGGATGGCGGCGCTGATGAAGGCCACGGCCTCGGGGTAGTTGAGCTTCAGCCCGCGCGCGCGGCGGCGCTCTGCAAGCAAGGCTGCAGTGAACAGCAGCAGCTTGTCCTTCTCACGGGGCGTCAGTTCCATATCTCGCTTTGCTTGTGGGTCAGCTCGGTTGTCATGTTCGCCTCGAGCGGTGCGTCAGCTCCATGTTGGCTTCACGACAGCTTCAGGGCAATGGGTGCTACCTGACCCCTAGCTTGAAGCGTGCCAGAGGCCTGGCTTCCGCAAGTCTGTGGATTCTGCGCAGGAAACGGAGGTCCAGCATGCGGCCTCTTCTTCAGGAGACCGCCATGCCACCTCCCAACAACGGCCACGGCCAGCTCGAAGGCCGCGAGCGCGACTTCGTCCGCCTGCTGCCCAAGAATCCCACATCGTTCACCGACGCGAGCCTGCAGGCGCTGGCCGCGCTGATGATCATGCCGGACGACGCGCTCAACGACGGCGCCGACGCCGAGGAGAACCTGGCCGTGCCGGCCGGCTACACCTACTTCGGCCAGTTCGTCGACCACGACCTGACGCTGGACACGACCTCTTCTTTCGCCGCGCCCAAGGACGCCGCCTCCAACCTGCGCAGCCCGGCGCTCGACCTGGACTGCGTCTACGGCGCCGGACCGCAGGATCAGCCCTACATGTACGCCGCCGACGGCGCGACGCTGCTGATCGACCCGCGCGGCACCGACCTGGCGCGCCAGCCTCTCAACGGTCGCGCCATCGTCGGCGACAAGCGCAACGACGAGAACTCCATCGTCTGCCAGATCCAGCTGGCGATGATCAAGTTCCACAACGCCGTGGTGCTCAGGCTCAGGCAGCAGGGCGTCGACGGCAGGGACGTCTTCGAGCGCGCCCGCCGGGAGGTCACCTGGACCTATCAGCGCGTCGTGCTGGAGGATTACCTGCTGCGCATCGTCAACACGCTCACCTACGACTTCTTCACGCAGCGCCACGCCGCCATGGGCAGCAAGGCCTACGCCCTCTACGTCGACACGCTGGCGATGCGCAAGAACCTGCCCATTGAATTTGTCGGCGCGGCCTACCGCTTCGGGCATTCGATGGTCCGGCGCGGCTACCGCCTCAACACCGTCACCAAGAAGCTCATCTTCGACGGCACCGACGTCAACGACGACAGTCTCGTCGGCTTCCAGCCGCTGCCGGGCAGCCACGTCATCGACCATTGGGGGCGCTTCTTCACGCCCAGCTTCGTCGTCCCCGCCAGCAACGGCCCCGCACCGGTCGAGAACGACCCCGCGGTGCGCCTGCAATGGGCTTACAAGATCGATCCTTCCCTGGTGGACCCGCTGGCGGCCCTGCCTCCAGGTGTTGACACGGAACGCCGCTCGCTCGCGGCCCTGAACCTCAGGCGCGGCAATCTGGACAGCTATGCGATTGCCACCGGCCAGGCGTTCGCAACCGAGCTGAAGGAGAAGCCGCTGGGTGCGGACGAGCTGATGGTGCGCGCCAAGAACGAGGACGGCAGCTTCACCTTCCAGAGCATTGCGTCCGCGGACCCACGCTTCCTCACCGACACGCCGCTGTGGTTCTACATCCTGGCCGAGGCGCAACAGCCCGCGTTGGCCTACTGGCGCGCGCAGGGCAAGCGCAATCTGAAGGACGACGATTTCATGAGCGGCCCCTGCTCCGTCTCCAGGCTCGGCCCCGTGGGCGGGCGCATCCTGATGGAAGTCTTCAACGGCATTGTCGACAGCGATCAGCGCAGCTTCCGCAATGACCCCGCAGCCAGGAACTGGACGCCCATGATCGGCGCGGACATCAGCTTCTGGGCAGTGCTCAGGTTCGCCGGGCTGGTGTAGGCCATTCAATCAGCACGTCGGCCGCTGACAGCTTGCGCGCCGGTCCGGCCGGGCGGCGCGTGGGGGTGCCCAGCGCGATCCAGCCCACCAGCGTCTCTCCGGGGTCGCAGAAGGCTGCCGCGATGGCGGGGTTGCGCACCTTGGCCCCGCTGAGCATCTTGCCGCCGAAGCCCAGGGCATGGGCCGCCGACAGGAAGTTGGCAACAGCCCCGCCCACGGCCGCCCATTGCTCGTGCGACGGCACCTGCGGGTGGCCGAGATCGATGCGCGCAACGACGGCGACCGTGACCGGCGGCTTCAAGGCCCGTTCGGCGTCCAGTGCGGCGCCCTCCTCACCCTTGCCCGCCGCCCGGGCCGCGTCGGCAAACAGGGCGGACATGCCCTGTTTTGCGGCGCCACGCACCAGCTTGAACCGGTAAGGCACCAACTCGGCGTGGTCGGGGGCGCGCAGCGCAGCCTGGGCCATCAGCGCAAGCTGCTCATCGTTCGGCCCCGGCTCGACGAGGTGCTTGGGGCCGACCGAATAGCGCGTCAGCAGCGCGTCGAGCGCAGCCGGCATCGTGTTCACTTCAGCAGGCCCGCGTTCTCGGCCGCAGCCTTGATGCCGGCGTAGTTCTCGGGCTTGCTCGGAATGAACCGGGTCGCGCGCTGCAGGCCAAGAATCTCCTTGCCTTGCGGGGTGTTCGGATCCAGCGCCAGGAAGGCAGCCCTGATCTTGTCCTGCAAGGCCTGCGGCATGTCGGCATGCACCGACCAGTTGTAGTCGAAGTAAGGCGGCGTCGTGTAGAACACCTTGACCTGGGCCGGGTCCACCTTCTTCTCGGCGACGAACTTCTCCCACACCGAGATGTTCAGTGCACCGGCATCCACCTTGCCGCTGGCGACGGCGGCGATGGTCGCGTCGTGCGCGCCGCTGAAGGCCACGCGCTTGAGGTCCACGTCGGGATTGATCCTGGCGGCCAGCAGGAAGCTGCGTGGCATCAGGTGGCCCGAGGTGCTGCTCTGCGAGCCGAAGGACAGGGTCTTGCCTTTGAGGTCTTCCAGCCTGGCGATGCCGCTCCTGGCGTCGGTGATGAAGACGGAGCGGAACTTCTCGTCCTCCTCGCGCTGCACCAGCGGCACGACCTTGCCGCCCGAACGCACGCTGGCCTGCACGAAAGTGAAGCCACCGAACCAGGCGAGGTCGATCTTCTTGTTGACCACCGTCTCCACCGCAGCGGCGTAGTCGGTCACCGGCGTCCACTCGACCTTCATGCCGAGCTTGCTCTCCAGGTACTGGCCCAGCGGCGCGAACTTGCGCGCGAGCTCGGTGGGAGACTCGTCGGGGATGGCGGTCACGCGCAGCACCTGCTGGGCCTGGGCCTGGGCTGTGGCGCCCGCGAGCGCCAGCGAAATCACCACACCGCGCGCCAGACCGGCGACGACACGAGTCAGATTCATGGAAATTCTCCTTGGGGTTTGGGAGCGTCAGAACACGAGAGTGGCCCAGGCCGGATCAGCGGCCCGGGCGGCGAATTGCACCGCGCCGCCATGCTGGCGGGCGACAGGGATGAGATCGGCATGCGTGAGGCCCTGGGCCGCGAGCGCATCCGAGCAGGCGAGAAAGCGTGCGCCGTGGTCGAGCGCATCCTGCATCCAGCCGGCAATGGTCTTGTCGAAACGGTCGGAAGCCCGCAACGCATCGGCGACGCCGGGCTGCAGCAGCAGCACCGAGCGCGCGGAGAAGTAAACCTCCACCTGCAGCTCCAGTGCCGCCGCCGCCGCCGCGTGCGCGAAGGGCGTGGCCAGGCGCACGGGGTCGGCCGGGTCGGCAGCCCAGAGCAGGATGGCAAGGCCGGTACGTTGCATCAGGTGGGGTCCAGTTGATTGAGCCAGGCCCAGCGCGTCATCGCCTCACGTATGGCGGCCTCGCCGACAGCGAGTCGGGCTTTCTCGGTGGCCAGGCGCGTGGGCGCGATCTCGATCAGCCACCCCGCATCGTAGGGCGACCGGTGCACCAGCTCGGGCTGCTCATGCAGCACCTCGTTCACCCGCATGACGATGCCCGACAACGGCGACTTCACCGACACGATGGACTTGGACAGTTCCACGACACCGATTGAGCGGCCCTGCTCGACCTCGCTGTCGACCGGCTTGGGCCGGCACATAAAGACCTCACCTGAGGCCTTGAGCCCGAGTGCGGTGATGCCGATGCGGACCTTCCCGCCCGGCAGAGGCTGAGCCCAGGTCTGGTCGTCGATCCAGTACCAGAGCGCGTCGGGCAGCTCGGCGCCAGCGATCAGCATCACCGCCCCCCGCCCCATGCGTGGCGGAAAGAGGAGGGAGTCGAACCCACCCGGCGACGCGTGGCGCCACCCACCGGGTTTGAAGCCCGGCCGACACACCGGTGTCGTTCTCTTTCCATCATCCGTTGACCTCCGCGAACAGCGTGCTGTCCGCTCGAAGCCTATGTTCGTCGCCGACCCGCCGCAGCAGGCCGACGCGGTCGAAATGCTCCAGCAGCTGGATGGCGCGCTTGCGGCCAAGGCCGGTCGCGTCGCGGAAGGCCGCGGCGGCGACATGGCCGTGCTCGAGCGCCAGGCGGCGCACTGTAGCGGCGAGTGTGCTCATCGTGGCCGTGTCGACGTACAAGTCCTTCACGACTTGATGCAAGTCGCCCTGCTGCGCCAGGCGCGCAAGCGTCGTGCGCAGCAGCGGCTCGGCCTCGGCGCAGTCCCTGGCCAGATCGCGCGCCCAGGCGCCCTCGGCGCCGGCCGCGGCCAGGCGCGGTGCCACCTTCTGCGCAATGCGCTGCTCGGTGGCCGACAGCTGCACGCCATGCTCGGGCAGGTGGACGAAGGCGCCGCGGAGTGAAACACGGCCGTTGGCGCGCAGGTCGGCCAGCACCTGGCGCCACAGCGGCTCGGCCATGCGCGGCGCCACCAGCCGGCGCAGGCGGGCAGCGTCGGGGCCGAGCTCGTCGGGCGACTTGGCGTGGAAGACGGCCAGCGCCGCGAGCAGCCTGGACGTCAGCGCCGCGCCGGCCTCGTCGCCCAGCGCCCAGCCTTGCAGCGGCTCGGCCAGCCCCTCGGCCTGGGCGAAGCGGGCCAGGTCCAGGCCCAGGACCGACAGCTGCAACAGCCGTTCGCGGCGGCGCGCGGTGGTGGGGAGCTCGCAGGCGGCGAGCTCGGCAAGGCGCTCGGGCGTGCGGCGGTAGCGGGCGGGCGCAAAGGGGTCCAGCACGAGGCCACCCGCTACGGTGCGCGTGGCGCCGGCATCTCTCAGCACGAGGCGGTCGCCACGCCAGGCGCCTACCTGGCCGTGGCACACGAGCTGCACGCGCCCCGAACCGCCGGGCTCGATCTGCTCGCTGTCCAGCACGGCAACGCTGGCCATCACGCTCTGGGCGCCCAGGTGCAGGTGAACGCGGGCGCCGGAGCGCAGCGGCCTGGCCTCGCCAGGCCAGAGGCGCAACTGGGCATCGAGGCGGTCGGTGGCAAGCGCCACGTGGGGCGCCGTCAGCCAGGCGCCGCGCGGGGCGTCATCCCTGGCGATGCCCGCCAGGGCCACGGCACAGCGCTGGCCGGCACGGGCGCGCTCGACGCTGCGGTTCTGCGCGTGCAGGCTGCGCACGCGGGCACGCTGGCCGGCCAGCGCCAGTTCGTCGCCCACGGCGATCTCGCCGGCGTGCAGAGTGCCGGTGACGACGGTGCCCACGCCGTCCAGCGTGAAGGCCCGGTCCACGGCCAGACGCGGCGCCAGGCCGTGCGCCTGACGCGGCGGCAGATGGCGGGCAGCATCGAAGAGCAGCTCGCGCAGCTCGTGCACACCCTGCCCCGCCTGGGCAGCGACGACGAGGATGGGCGCCGCATCCAGCCCTGTGCCGGCGAGCAGCGCGCGGATTTCATCGGTCAGCGCGGCGATGCGGCCGGGCTCGGCGCGGTCGGCCTTGGTGATGGCGACGGCACCCTTGCTCAGTCCCAGCAGGCTCAGCACGGCCAAGTGTTCGCGCGTCTGCGGCATGACGCCGTCGTCCGCCGCGACGAGCAGCAGCGCAAAGTCGATGCCGCTGGCACCGGCCAGCATGGTGTGGACGAGCTTCTCGTGGCCCGGCACGTCGATGAAGCCCAGGCGTTCGTCCAGGCCTGGCACATCGAGGTAGGCATAGCCCAGCTCGATGCTGATGCCGCGCGCCTTCTCCTCGGGCAGCCGATCGGTGTCGACACCCGTGAGCGCACGCACGAGCGTGGTCTTGCCGTGGTCGATGTGGCCGGCGGTGCCGACGATCACGCGAGCGTCTCCTTGAGTACGCCGAGTTGCGAGGTCAGCAGCGCAGGCTCTTCCAGGCCCCTGAGGTCCAGCAGCAGGCGGTCGTCGTGGATACGTCCGATGACGGGGCGCGGCAGTTCGCGCAGCGCCGCGGCCAGGGCTTCGAGCGTGCGGCCGCGGCCGTCGGCGGCGGTGATGGCCAGGCCCGCGGAAGGCAGGCGCTCGACCGGCAGCGAGCCGGAGCCGATCTGGCTCTGCAGCGCCACCGTCTGGACCGTGAAGCGCGGCGCGACGGCGGCGGCCACCTCGGGCAGCAGCCGCAGGGCCAGCGCGGCGATCTGCTCGTGCGGACGCGTCAGCAGGCGCAGCGTGGGCAGGTCCTGCACCAAGCGCTCGGGCCGCAGGTAGAGGCGCAGCGTGGCCTCCAGCGCGGCGAAGGGCAGCTTGGAAAGGCGCAGTGCGCGCTTCATCGGGAACTTGCGAATATGGCCCACAGCCGCCTTGCTGCCGACGATCAATCCGGCCTGCGGGCCGCCCAGCAGCTTGTCGCCGCTGAAGGTCACGACATCGCAGCCAGCCGCCAGCATGGCCTGCGGCAGCGGCTCGGCCGGCAGGCCCCACTTGGACAGGTCCACGAGGGCGCCGCTGCCGAGGTCGGTCATCAGCGGCAGGCCGGCCGCATGGGCGATGGGGGCCAGCGTGGCCTCGTCCACCGAGGCCGTGAAGCCCTGCACCGCATAGTTGCTGGTGTGGACCTTGACGATCAGGCCGGTGCGCGGCGTGATCGCGCTCTCGTAGTCGCGCGGATGGGTGCGGTTGGTGGTGCCCACCTCCACCAACGTGGCGCCGGCCGCGCTCATCACGTCGGGCATGCGGAAGGCACCACCGATCTCGACCAGCTCGCCGCGCGAGACGATGGCCTCCTTGCCGCGAGCCAGTGCCGCGATGCCCAGCAGAACGGCGGCGGCGTTGTTGTTGACGACCGTCGCTGCTTCGGCGCCGGTGAGCTCGCAGAGCAGGCTCTCGATGAGGTCGTCACGGTCGCCGCGGCGGCCGGTGTCAAGGTCGAACTCCAGGTTGTTGGGCGCGCCCATCAGCGCGAGCACCTGCTGCAGCGCCGCGTCGGCCAGCAGCGAGCGGCCGAGGTTGGTGTGGATGACCGTGCCGGTGAGGTTCAGCACCGCGCGCATGTTGAGCCGCATGCGCGCGTTGACGCGGCCGCCCAGCGCTCGCGGCAGCGCCTCGAGCTCGGCGTGGTGCAGTTCACCCGCCACGGCGCGGGCGCGAAGCCCGTCCAGCAACGCCCTCGCCTCGCGGGCCACCAGCGTGTGGCCATGCTCGGCCACCAGGGGCGCGCAGTCGCGCAGCAGCTTGTCCAGGGCGGGGATGTCCTTGGGACTTGCCTTGGAACCGTGAACCACGGATTCGTCGGGCGCCGCCATCAGTGTTCTCGCCCGGGTGGTGGAGGCGCGTCCTCGGGCTCGCCGAAGAGCAACAGCAGGTTCAAGCCGTGGCGCTGCTGGCCCTCCTCGCTGACGAGCAGGTCCAGCGTCAGCGTGGCCAAGTCGTCGGCCACGGGCTCTATGCCGTTGTCGCGCGCCGGGTGCATCAGCTTCAGGTAGTGGCCGCATTCGCTGCAGCACTCCGCCTGCACGGCAGGCTGGGCCTCGGGTGCTGCGGCATCCGCCGCGACAAGGTTCTGCAGCGAGATGCCCTTGGTGCTCTGGCAATGCGTGCACTTGATGCGCACGTAATGCCATTGCGTGGCGCACAGGCCGCAGGCGAGGTAGCGCGCGCCTTCGGCGCCCAGCCGCTCGACGGCCGCGACCGGGCGCGAGCCGCAACAGGGACACACGGTGGGGTCGTCAATGCGACCGAAGGGCGCGACCGGCCCCCCGGCGTGGGTCGCGGCCGTCTGTTGCGCCAGGCGCACCCAGTGCAGCTGCAGGCCCGCAGCGATCAGCGGCGCGGCGGCCATGTCCAGGCCCAGCATGACGCCCGCGATCAGGCGGCCGGCCTGGGTGTCCAGGTGCTCGTCGCTCGCGGCGGCGAGCTGCAGGGCGGCTGACTTTGCCGGGCCTGCGGCGAGGTGGCGGGAGAGGTCCTGCAGCAGCGTGCGCAGGGACTCACGCCAGACCGCGGTGCGCGGCCAGGTTTCGGCCGGCAGCAGGGGCAGGCCCGCCGTCGCCGCTGCCTCGACCTGCTCGGCCGAGGGTGGCGGCACGGCCACACCGGCCTTCAGGGCGCGGTGCTGGGCATCGGCCAGTTCGGCAACGAAGAGCAGGAAGTCGCGCATCGCGTGGCCAGCGGCCAACTGTCGCAGGCGCACCGCCCGCTCGGCGAAGACGCCGGGCTCGGGCAGGTGCAGGAAGGTCAGCTGCTCGCCGGCGCGGACGGCGATTTCTTCGGGGCTGAGAAGCTTCTGGTTCGTCGTCGCGGGAGTCACTGCTTGCCTGTCATCTCACGGTGCCACAACGCGTGATTCTGACGCGCCCAGCCCTCGGTGACCGTGCCTCGCGTCATCGCCCGGATGGTGCCCTTGACCCAGATGGCCGCGTACACGTGCACGATGACCGACAGGATCAGCACGGTGGCCGAGAAGGCGTGCAGCAGCACGGCGATGCGGCGGGCCACGATGGGGAAGCTGTCGGCGAACCAGGGCTGCCAGAAGATGAAGCCGGTCAGCACCAGCACGGCCAGGCTGACGACCATGACCCAGAACACGCGCTTCTGGCCGCCGTTGTAGCGGCCGGCGGGCGGCATGCGGCTCTTGTCGCCGCGCAGCATCTCGCCGCTGTGCTTCATCCACTCACGGTCCGCTTCGGTCATCACGTTGTGGCGCCAGAGCTTGAGGGCCATGACCGTGAAGCACACCGCCATCAGCAGGCCCATGAAGGGATGCAGGATGCGCGCCCAGGTGCCACCGCCGAACAGCGCGGTCAGGAAATAGAAGGCAGGGTGGAAGAAGGCCAGGCCCGAAAGCCCGGCGCCAAGGAATAGCAGCACGATCAACCAGTGGTTGGTGCGCTCGCCAGCGTTGTAGCGCTGCAGTAGGCGGGTGGCCATGGCGTGCTCCTGTCAGGCGTTGGGGTTGCGATCGGCGCCCGCGTCGTCCGGGTCCTCGATGGGGCCGACGCGCGTGTAGTGGAAGAAGCCGGCTACCGCCGCGCCGATCATGGCCGCGACGGCCAGCGGCTTGGCCACGCCCTTCCACAACGAGACGAGGGGGCTGATCTTCGGGTCCGCCGGCAGGCCGTGGTAGAGCTCGGGCTTGTCGGCATGCTGCAGCACGTAGACAACGTGGGTGCCACCCACGCCCGGCGGGTCGTAGACGCCTGCGTTGGCGTAGCCGCGCTCCTTCAGGTCGGCGATGCGCTCGGCGCCGAAGTCCAGCATGTCCTCCTTGGTGCCGAAGCGGATGGCGCCAGTGGGGCAGGCCTTGGCGCAGGCCGGCTCCAGGCCCACGCCGACGCGGTCTGAGCAGAGGCTGCACTTGTAGGCCTTGGAGTCGACCTTGCTGATGCGCGGCACGTCGAAGGGGCACCCGGTGACGCAGTTGCCGCAGCCGACGCAGTGCTCGGAGATGAAGTCCACGATGCCGTTCGTGTACTTCACGATGGCGCCGGGGGCCGGGCAGCTCTTGAGGCAGCCCGGATCCTCGCAGTGCATGCAGCCGTCCTTGCGGATCAGCCATTCCAGCTTGTCCTTCTCGACCTCCACCTCCGAGAAGCGCATGACCGTCCAGCTCTGTGGCGTCAGGTCGCGAGGGTTGTCGTAGGTGCCGTGGTTGTCGCCCACGTCGTCGCGCAGGTCGTTCCACTGCATGCAGGCCACCTGGCAGGCCTTGCAGCCGATGCAGGAGGACACATCGATGAGCTTGGCGACTTCGGCGACGTGCGTGCGCGCCTGCGTGGACGGCGTGGTGGTGGCCGAGCGCTTGGCGATGTCGAGTGATTGAAGTGAAGACATGTGCGCTCCTTATGCCTTCTCAAGATTCACGGTGAAGCTCTTGAACTCCGGCGTCTGCGTGTTCGCGTCGCCCACGAAGGGGGTCAGCGTGTTCACGAGATAGCCTGGCTTGGCCACGCCGACGAAGCCCCAGTGGTTGGGCAGGCCCACGGTGTGGACGCGCTTGCCGTCCACGTCCAGCGAAGCGATGCGCTTGGTGACGACGGCCACGGCCTTGATGAAGCCGCGGTTGCTGCTCACCTTCACCCAGTCGCCGTTGGCCACCCCTTTCTCCTTGGCAAGCTCCTCGCCGATCTCGACGAACTGCTGCGGCTGCACGACGGCCGAGGTGCGCACGTTCTTGGTCCAGTAGTGGAAGTGCTCGGTCAGCCGGTAGCTGGTGGCCACATAGGGGAAGTCCTTGGGCGTGCCAAAGGCCTCCATGTCGCCCTTGAATACGCGCGCGGCCGGGTTGGACTTGGCCTTGGCGTTGCCTGGGTGCATGGGATTGGCGGTGAGCGGCGTCTCGAAGGGCTCATAGTGCTCGGGCAGCGGGCCATCCACCATGCCGCTGGGCGCGAACAGGCGCGCCACGCCTTCGGAGGTCATGATGAAGGGGCGCACGGCGTCGGCGTCCGTCGGGTTGGCGTCCGGGCGGATGTCGGGCACGTCGGAGCCGCCCCAGCGCTCGCCGTTCCAGCTCACCAGCTTGCGCTTGGCATTCCAGGGCTTGCCGGTCGGGTCGCAGGAGGCCGTGTTGTAGAGCACGCGCCGGTTGGCCGGCCAGGCCCAGGCCCAGTTCAGCGTCTGGCCGATACCCCAGGGGTCGCTGTTGTCGCGGCGGGCCATCTGGTTGCCGGCCTGGGTCCAGGCGCCGGCGTAGATCCAGCAGCCGCTGGAGGTGGAGCCGTCGTCGCGCAGCAGGCCGAAGCCGGCGAGCTGCTCGCCGGCCTTGGCCAGCACCTTGGTCGGGTCCTTGGGGTCCAGCACGTCGGCCAGCGCCTTGCCGTTGTACTCCTTGGCCAGTTCCTCGGCCGAGGGGTTGGTGGGCTGCAGATAGGGCCAGGTGAGGTTGAGGATGGGGTCGGCAAAGGCGCCGCCTTCCTTGGCATAGGCCGCCTTCATGCGCGTGAAGAGCTGGGCGATGATCTCCGGGTCGCCCTTGGCCTCGCCCGGAGGCTCGGCACCCTTCCAGTGCCACTGCAGCCAGCGACCGGAGTTGGTGAGGGACCCGTCCTCCTCCGCAAAGCAGGTGCTCGGGAAGCGGAACACGGTCGTCTGGATTTCCTCGCTCTTCACGTCGTTGTGCTCGCCGTAGTTCTTCCAGAACTCGGCGGTCTCGGTGTTGAGCGGATCGATGATGACGAGGTACTTGAGCTTGGACAGGCCCGCGACGATCTTCTTCTTGTTCGGGAAGGAGCCGACCGGGTTGAAGCCCTGGCAGATATAGCCGTTGAGCTTGCCCTGGTTCATCAGCTCGAAGGCCTGCAGCACGTCATAGGCCTTGTCCCACTTGGGCAGATAGTGGAAGGCCCACTCGTTCTCGGCCGTCGCCGCCTTGCCCCACCACGCCTTTTGCTGGCTGACGAAGAACTTCGGGTAGTTCTGCCAGAAGCTCATCTGCCCCGGGCGCAGGGGCTTGAGCGCACGCGGCTTGTAGTAGGTCTCCAGATCCTGTTCGCTATCGCGCGGCAGGCTCATGTAGCCGGTGAGCGACGTGGACAGCAGGCCCAGGTCCGTCAGGCCTTGGATGTTGGAGTGGCCGCGCAGCGCGTTCATGCCGCCGCCAGGCAGGCCGATGTTGCCCAGCAACAGCTGCATCAGCGCACCGGTGCGGATCATCTGCGAGCCCTGGCTGTGCTGCGTCCAGCCCAGGGCGTACATGATGGTCATCACCTTGTTGGGCTTGGCCGTCTCCGCGATCATTTCGCAGACCTTCAGGAACTTGTCCTTGGGCGTGCCGGTGATCTTGCTGACCTGCTCGGGCGTGTAGCGCGCGTAATGCGCCTTCATCACGTTGAGCACGCAGCGCGGGTGTTCGAGCGTCGGGTCGACCTTGGCGAAGCCCTTTTCGTCGAGCTCGTAGCCCCAGCTCTTGTTGTCGTAGCGGCGCTTGGTCTCGTCGTAGCCGCTGAAGATGCCGGCCTCGAACTTGTAGTCCTCGCCGACGATGAAGCTGGCGTTGGTGTAGGTCTTGACGTACTCGTGCTGAATCTTGTTGTTGGACAGCAGGTAATTGATGACGCCGCCCAGGAAGGCGATGTCAGTGCCGGCGCGGATGGGCGCGTAGTAGTCGCTCATCGCAGCCGAGCGCGTGAAGCGCGGGTCCACGACCAGCAGCTTGGCCTTGTTGTGCTGCTTGGCCTCGATCACCCACTTGAAGCCGCAGGGGTGGGCCTCGGCGGCATTGCCGCCCATGATCAGCACGAGGTCGGCGTTCTTGATGTCCACCCAGTGGTTGGTCATCGCACCGCGCCCAAACGTCGGGGCCAGACTGGCCACCGTCGGGGCGTGTCAAACGCGCGCCTGGTTGTCGAAGACCAGCATCCCCATCGAGCGCATCGCCTTGTGGGTGATGTAGCCCGCTTCGTTGGAGGATGCGCTCGCGCAGAGCATGCCGGTGGTGAGCCAGCGGTTGACCGTCTTGCCGTCGGCGTTCTGGGCGACGAAGTTGGCGTCGCGGTCGGCCTTCATCAGCTTGACGAGGCGGTCCATCGCCTCATCCCAGCTGACGCGCTTCCATTCCTTGCTGCCGGGCTCGCGGATCTCGGGATGCTTCAGCCGGTTGGGGCTGTGCACGAAGTCCAGCAGGCCGGCGCCCTTGGGGCACAGCGTGCCGCGGTTGACCGGGTGATCCGGGTCGCCTTCGATGTGGATGATGGACGAGGTGACGTTCTTCGCCTTGTCGCCCAGGGAATACATGATGACGCCGCAGCCCACCGAGCAGTAGGGGCAGGTGTTGCGTGTCTCGGTCGCCCGGGAGAGCTTGAAGTTACGTGCCTCGGCGAGAGCCGCCGTCGGCGAGAACCCCAGGGCCACGAGGCTGGATGCTGCCAGCCCCGCGCCGCTCACCCGGAAGAATTGCCTCCGGTTCATGTCCATTCGGCTGTCTCCTGCGGACGTCGTTGTCCGCTCGTTTGAGAACTGAAAACGGGCCGACACGCGGCATCCACTCGGTGATTTCTTCACAAAGCGGTGCCCTTGTCCATTGAGGGCATTCCAGGGGGAGTTCGCCGCTCGGGTATCGACCGGCGTCAGTCTGGCGTCAGGTGGACTTGGATATCGAGATCGACGGGAACTTGGACGAATAGTCCTTGCCCTGGGCAGCGATCTTGACGGCCACCTTGCGGGCGAGCGCCTTGTAGAGCGTCGCCACCTCACCTTCAGGCTCGGCGGCCACGGTCGGCCTGCCGGAGTCCGCCTGGGCACGGATGCTCATGGCCAGCGGCAGCGAGGCCAGCAGCTCGGTGCCGTACTGGGCCGCCATCTTCTGGCCACCCTCGGCGCCGAAGATGTGCTCGGCGTGACCGCAGTTGGAGCAGATGTGCACGGCCATGTTCTCGACGATGCCCAGGATGGGCACGCCCACCTTCTCGAACATCTTCAGGCCCTTCTTGGCGTCGATGAGGGCGATGTCCTGGGGCGTCGTGACGATGACGGCGCCGGTCACCGGCACGCGCTGCGAGAGGGTCAGCTGGATGTCGCCGGTGCCCGGCGGCATGTCGACGACGAGGTAGTCCAGCTCCTGCCAGCGCGTCTGCCGCAGCAACTGCTCCAGCGCCTGGGTGGCCATGGGGCCACGCCAGATCATGGCCTGGTCGTCGTCGACGAGGAAGCCGATGGAATTGACCTGCAGGCCATGGGCGATGTGCGGCTCCATGTTCTGGCCGTCCAGCGTCTCGGGGCGGCCGCTGGCACCCAGCATGGTGGGCTGGCTGGGACCGTAGATGTCGGCATCCAGCACGCCCACGCGGGCGCCTTCGGCAGCCAGGGCCAGGGCCAGGTTGGCGGCCGTGGTGCTCTTGCCCACGCCGCCCTTGCCGGAGGCGACGGCGATGATGTTCTTGACGCCGGGCAGCAACTGGACACCGCGCTGCACGGCATGGGCCACGATCCTGGTGGTGATGCCGACGCTGACATTGCCCACGCCGGACAGCCCCCTGGCGGCCGCGATGACGGCGGCGCGCAGCGCGGCATGCTGGCTGGCGCCCGGATAGCCCAGCTCGATGTCGACGGCCACATCGGCGCCTTCGACCTTGATCGAACGGATCGCCTTCGCCTCGCCAAGCGTGCGGCCGCTGCCGGGGTCCACCACGGCTTGCAGCAGGGGTTGCAGCTGGACATCGGCGATCGCGGTCATGGCAGGAAACAGTTCACGGGAATGAGGGCAGACAGTCTAGCCCGCTGGCAGATTGCATCCGGCCGGCGGGCTTTGTGCGTAGAGTGAGGCGGCCCCCGCCCCTGCCGCCGGAGATTCAATGCGCCGCCCTGCCCTTCTGCTCACCGCCGCTCTGCTCTGCCCGCCTGTCCTGGCCCAGTCCGGCGGCGGCAAGCTGTTGCTGACCGGCGGTGTATCCAGCATCGACGGCGCGGCCGGCGGCGGCCTGACACCCTGGGCCGTGACCGGCAGCTACGCCACTGCCGGCGAAACCGGCACCACCGCCTTCATCACCCGAGCCAAGACCGACAACTATGGCCTGCTGACCTATGGCGCGGCCGTCGCCTTCCACGACCGCGTCGAGTTGACGCTGGTCAAACAGGACTTCGACACCGAGAGCAATCTCGCACCCCTCGGCCTGGACGGCCTGCATCTCAAGCAGGACATCGCTGGCGTGAAGGTGCGCATCGCCGGCGACGCCGTGCTGGACAGCGATACGCTGATGCCCCAGGTCGCCCTCGGCCTGGAGCACAAGAAGACCCGCGCCGGCAACCTCGGCCCCACCCTCTTCGGCCCGCTGGGTGCCAAGTCCTCGGGCACCGATTTCTACGCCAGCGCCACCAAGCTCTTCCTCGCCGACGGCGTGCTCGTCAACCTGACGCTGCGCGCCACCAAGGCCAACCAGAATGGCCTGCTCGGCTTTGGCGGCGCCCAGGGCAAGGGCATGCGTCTGCAGCCGGAGTTCTCGGTCGCCAAGCTGCTGCGCAAAGACCTGGCCATCGGCGTCGAGTTCCGCGCCAAGCCCGACAACCTGAACCAGTCCGTGCTGGGCGCCGGCGCGCTGAAGGAGGACGACTGGAAGGACGTCTTCATTGCCTGGGCGCCGAGCAAGCATTTCTCGCTGACAGCCGCCTGGGTGGACCTGGGGCGCATCGCCCCCGCCGTGCAGCCCAGGCGCCAGACGGGCAGCTACCTGTCCGCGCAGTTCGCGCTCTAGGAGACCCATGCGCCCCGCCGCCCTTGCCTGCCTGCTGCTCGCCAGCATCGCGGCCTTCGCGCAGACGCCGCCGGCCAACGACAGCGTCTACCAGGCCTGGGGCGGCAAGGCTGGCATCCGCGCCGTCATGGACGACTTCGTGCCCCGGTTGTTCGCCGATCCGCGCACGGCCCCCTTCTTCGGCAACGCCAACCGCGAGAACTTGGCGGCCCAGCTGACCGAGCAGCTCTGCCAGGAGGCAGGCGGGCCCTGCCGCTACACCGGCGCGCCGATGCGGCTGGTGCACCAGGACATGGACATCGGTCGGCGTGACTTCAACGCCCTCGTCGAGATCCTGCAGCAAGCCATGGACGCCAGGGCCATCCCCTTCGCCGCCCAGAACGGCATGCTGGCCCGGCTGGCGCCGATGCACCGAGAAATCGTCACCCCGGTGAGCGAATCGCAGCAGCCTCGGTAAAGAAGATTTGCGTTAACGGCGGCGCCACAAGCCGCCACGGGCCGCATGGCAAGCTTGCAGGCCATGCCTACCCTCCGACTCACTGCGGCCGCCGCGCTGGTGGCCTGCGGCGGTTTGCCTGCCGCCCACGCCCAGGCCGGCCCCACGCCGCCCGACACCGCCGCCTCGGCGCCGGCCCGTCCTGCACTCAGGGCCGGCGAGCAGCTCAAGCGCGTCGAGATCAGCGGCACGGCCAGCGACGAATCCATCCGCAAGGCCTCGACAGCCAGCAAGATCGTCATCACGCGCGAGGAAATCGAGAAGTTCGGCGACTCGACGCTGGGCGAGATGATCAAGCGCCTGCCCGGCGTGACGACCGGCGGCCGCCCGGGCCGCGGCGGCGACATCCGCATGCGCGGCATGGGCGGCGGCTACACGCAGATCCTCGTCAACGGCGAGCGCATGCCGCCCGGCTTCTCGCTGGACCAGCTGCCACCCGAGCAGGTCGAACGCATCGAGGTGCTGCGCGCGCCCACCGCCGAGTACGGCACGCGGGCCGTGGCCGGCACCATCAACGTCGTTCTGCGCGAGGCGCTGAAGAAGCGGCTCAACGAGTTCCGCGCCGGCTTCGGCACCGAGCGCGGCCAGCTCAGCCCCGGCATTGGCTGGACACGCAACGACAACTTCGGCGACGGCCATGCCTTCAACCTGACCGTCAACGCGATGCACGGCAAGCGCGTCGACGACATCATCAACGACACGCTGACCCACTTCGTCTCGACCGGCAGCGACAGCCTGCTGACCTCCCGCGGCCGCACGTCGGACGAACGCAGCGCGCTGAATCTGACTGGCCGCGTGCAGTTCAAGCTGAGCGCGACCGACAGCCTGGCCATCCAGCCATTCGTCGTCTCCACCAAGGCCAGCAACAGCAGCCAGCTGCTGCAGACGACGACACCCACGCCCAACCCGCGCCCGGCCGGATTCTTCGACCAGGCCGACACCGAGGGCGACAGCCGCTTCACGATGGCACGGCTGAACGCCCAGTGGCAGAGCCGGTTGGACAGCGACACCCGCGTCGAGGCGCGCGGCGGCCTGGGTCGCGCCAGCGGCGACAGCCACAGCCGGCGCCAGGAGCGCCTGGCCGGCTCGGCCACGCGGCTGCAGGACGACACCAGCAGCAGCCGCGACAGCAGCTGGAGCGCGCTGGCCAAGCTCTCGCACAACCTCGGCGGCGACCACGCCCTCGTCACCGGCTTCGAGGGCGAAGGCACGACGCGGCACACCAAGCGCGTCACCCTGGTCAATGGCAGCCCGCAGCCGGGGCTGGACGACTTCGGCGACGACCTCGACGCCTCCTCCACCCGCATCGCCGCCTATGCCCAGGACGAGTGGAACGTCGGCAAGCAATGGGACTTTTACGCCGGCCTGCGCTGGGAGGGCATCACCACCAAGTCCAGCGCCGCTACCTACGACGCTCGCAACAGGTCCGGCGTCTTCACGCCGCTGGCCCACGCCCGCTACAAGCTCGACGACAAGGGCCGCGACATGATCCGCGCCAGCCTGACGCGCAGCTACCGCAGCCCGCAGTTGCAGGACCTGATCGCCCGGCCCACGATCAACAGTCAGGTGCCCCACCAGGCCAACACGCCCGACCGCGCCGGCAATCCCGAGCTCAAGCCGGAGCTGGCGACGGGATTCGAGGTCGGCTACGAGCACTACCTGAGCAAGGGCGGCCTGCTCAGCGCCAACTTCTTCGCCCGCCGCATCACCAACCTGATGCGCACCGTGACGGCGCTGGAGACCGTTCCCTGGGCCGCGACGCAGCGTTGGGTGGCGCGGCCGCAGAACATCGGCAGGGCCTCGACGGCCGGCGTCGAGCTGGAGGCGCGTTTCCGCCTGGACGAGTATTTCGAGGACGCGCTGCCCATCAACGTGCGCAGCAACTTCAGCTTCTGCAGGTCCAGCGTGGATGGCATCCCGGGGCCCAACAACCACATCGACGGCCAGCCCAAGGGCACGGCCAACCTCGGCGCGGACTATCGGTTGCGTTCACTGCCGCTCACACTCGGCGCCTCGCTGAACTGGACGCCCGCGACGACCATCCAGCAGACGCTGATCACCGAGACGACGGCCAGCCGCAAGGCCGTGGTCGACGCCTTCGCGCTGTTGGCCATCAATACTGAGCAGTCGTTGCGGCTGTCTGCCACCAACCTGTCGGCGATGGACTACTTCACCGGCACGTTGATCGCCACGAACGACCAGGTCATCAAGTCGCGCAGCGGCGGACCCAGCTACACGCAGTGGCAGCTGCGCTGGGAGATGAAAATCTAGCGCTCGAGCCCTTCCATCCACTTCGCCGTGGCGCGGTCCTCGGCGCGCTCGGACGCGGCAAGCGCCTCGCGGATGCGCTGGCGCTCCACCGCCGCGCGGTTCTGGCTCATCTTGAGCTTGAGCTCCCAGCGCGTCACGCGGATGCGAAAGCCGACGATGGCGCCGAGCAGCCTGGCCTGGTAGTCCTCCTTGAGGCCTCGCCATTGCTCGGCGTACTCGGGCTCGAAACGGCCGATGAGGCGCTTCAGCAGCGCGTCCTTGTCGGTTTGCCCGTCGATGAACTCGATGTCGCCCTGGACATGCAGGGCCGCGTAGTTCCAGGTCGGCACGTTCTGCACCGATTCATAGTGGCTCGGGCTTATGTAGGCGCTCGGGCCACTGAAGACGGCCAGCAGGCGCTGCTGCGCCGACAGCCAGCCCCAATGCGGGTTGGCACGCGCCATATGGCCTTCGAGCACCAGGCCGCCCTCGTCCGGCACGACCACCAGCGGCAGATGGCTGCCAAAGCTCTCGCCCCGGGCATCGGGGCCGATCAGCAGGGCCAGCGGATGCTCGGCGATGAGGCGCAGCGCGGCATCAAGATCGGTCGAGTTGAAGTGGGCAGGCAGGTACACGGCAGCTCCGGCGAAACAAGCCTCCTATCATCGCTGCCATGTCCGATGTTTCGAGTCCGGCCAACGCCTGTCCCTTGCAGACGCTGCGTCCGCTGAATGCCGCCGCCGACGAGGAAGTCGCCGTCGAAGTGCCGGTGGCGCTGGCGGTCAACGGCGTCTCGCAGGCCGTCATGCTGGCAACCCCGGCCGACCTCGAAGACTTCGCGCTGGGCCTGGCCCTCACCGAGGGCTGGCTCGCGTCCCGTCACGAGTTGCTGGACATCGAGATCGAGGCCCGCGAGCAGGGCCTGGAGCTGGCGCTGACCGTCACAGCCGCCTGCGAGCAGCGCCTGAAGGTCAGGCGACGCACGCTGGCGGGCCGCACGGGCTGCGGACTTTGCGGCGTCGAGAGCCTGGCGGCGTTGGCCGCCGTGCAGCCCGCGCCGGTGCGGGCGCCGGCCCTGGCCGCCGACGCGCTGGAGCGCGCACTGGCGGCCCTGCACACGGCCCAGGTGCTGAACGAGCGCTGCGGCGGCATGCACGGCGCCGCCTGGTGCCGACCCAGCGGCGAGTTGCTGCTGGCGCGCGAGGACGTCGGCCGCCACAACGCGCTGGACAAGCTGACCGGCGCCCTCGCCCGCCGCGGCGTTGATCCGTGCGACGGCTTCGTGCTGATGTCCAGCCGCGCCAGCTTCGAGCTCGTGCACAAGACGGCCATGGCCGGCGCCGGGCTGCTGGCCTGCATGTCGGCGCCCAGCAGCCTGGCGATCGAGACGGCGGCTCGCCTGGGACTGCAGCTCTGGGCCTTTGTGCGCGAAGGTCGCGCAACGCGCTACGCCTGAGGCCCCACCGACATCGCCGGCTCCGGCGCTGCCTGATCTTCCCCTTCGCCGGCTCGGTAGCAGCGCGTGACGACGCGATCGCGCCCGGTCCGCTTGGCCTCGTACAGCGCCGCGTCGGCCGCGGCATACATGGCCTTGGGCGTGAGGCGAGAGGTCGGCGCCGCCCACCAGGCCAGACCGAAGCTGGCCGTGACGATGCGCAGCGGGGCCGCTTCATGCGGCATCGCCAGCGCGTGCAGGGCGGCGATCAGCTGGCCGACGAAACGCTGCGCGGCCTCGGCCGAGGCCGCGGAAAAAATGATGCCGAATTCCTCGCCGCCAAGGCGGAACAGGGCATCGGTCGAACGCTTGAGGCTGTCCCGCAGCGTCTGCGAAAGCGCCTGGAGCACGGCATCGCCGGCCTGGTGGCCGTAGCGGTCGTTGTAGGCCTTGAAGTAGTCGACGTCGAGCATGCACAGCGCCACGGCCTGGCCGCGCTGGCCACCGGCCAGCGCGGCCAGGCAGACGTCGTTGAAATGGCGCCGGTTGAAGGCGCCGGTCAGCGCATCGAGGATGGCGAGGTCGCGCAACTGGCGGTTGGCGGCCTCCAGCGCACGGGCATCGTCATGCAGCCGCTGCTCGTCGGCCTTGCGGCGCGAGATGTCCATGTGCGTGCCCGCCAGGCGCAGCGGGCGGCCGTCGGCATCGCGCTCGACGATGCGGCCATGGCTCTGCACCCACACCCAGTGCCCATCCGCGTGGCGCAGGCGGAACTCGGCCGAGTAGCGTTCTTCTTCGCCGCCAAGGTGGCGCTTCAGCGCGTCGTTGGCCTCGATGAGATCGCCGGCGTGGCACAGGCTCTCCCAGGTCGAGACGGTGATGGGCTCCAGCTTGGCCCGGGAGTACCCCAGCATCTGCGCCCAGCGTTCGTTGACGATGAGGCGACCGCCGTCGACATGCCAGTCCCAGGTGCCGGCGGCCGTGCCGTCCAGCACGTTGGCCATGCGCTCGCGGTCCTCGGCCAGCACGGCCTCGGTGCGCTCCAGGCGCCGGCGCACGACCAGACTCCGGGCTACGGCCAGGGCGACGAGCAGCGTGGCCAGGCTGCCCGCCGCCAGGACCTGTAGCGCCGTGCGATCGCGCTCGGCGTCGGAAGCACCCGGCCGTGGTCGCAGCACGAGCTGCCAGGGCCGGCCGCCGACGTCGATGTTGAGCGCCATGTCTCGCTCGTCGGCGAGGAAAGGCTCGCTCCCCGCAGAAGCGTAGATAAGGCGATGCTTGTCCTGCTGGTCAAAGATGAAGACGTCCAGCCCGTTGGCGTCGGCCCGCAGTGCCGCATCGGCCATCAGCTCGGGCAGTTCGACGACCCCGGCCAGAAAACCACGAAGCTCGCGCTGACGCGCCTCGGCCCCCACCGGCCGCGGCCGACGGTAGACCGGCGCGGACACGGCAAAGCCGCTGACCGCCGCTCCCGGCTGGCCACGACGGATCAGCGCGAACGTCTCGGATGCGATGGGCGCGCCGGAGTCGCGGGCAAGCAGCTTGGAGCGCATGCGACGCGGGTCGAAGGCCATGTCGACGCCAACGGCCGCGCCGTTCTCGGGCCATGAATAGCGCACCGGCACATGGATCTCGCGCTCGCGCGCAGCGACGAAGCCGTCGCCCTGGTAGTCGGGTGCCGGCTCGACAACGCGGTAGCCGGGCTGCTCGCGCGCCGCCTGCTTCTCGAATTCAGCCAGTTCCTCGTGCGGCACGACGGGCTGCCATTCAAGCAGCGCAATGGCCGACGAGTCGCCGACCAGACTGGCACCCCAGCGCGCGAACTGCTCGTGCGTCAGCTCGGTCTGTGCCGACAGCAACAGGCCGGCCGCCTGCAGCGCCTCCACCACGCGTGTCAACTGCCGATCGAAGGCACCGACGACGCTCTGCCCCATCGCATTCAGCCGCTCCTGCTCCTGCGCCTCGGCCTTCAGGGAGAAGAAGCGGTAAGCCCCCAGGCTGCCGGCGAGACCCACGAGCAGCAGCAAGGCCACCAGAGCCACGTCCACGATCGAGGGCCAGAGGCCGCGGCCCTTCCGGGACTTCATGGCCGGGCTCCGAGCGTGGTCACGAGGCGCTCATAGAACTGGGCCTGCTGGCGCAGGAAGTGCGCCGGGTCCGGGATGGCGCGGATGCGGGCCGAAGCGCCCAGCGCCTCGGTGCCGGCGCGCCATTCGGGATCGTCGGCCACCTTGTCGAGCACGGCACGCCAGCGCTCGACGGCTTCGGCCGGCATGCCCGCCGGTCCCAGTAGCGCCGACCAGCCCTGCAGCTGCTGCATGTCGCGCAGGCCCAGCTCCGCGGCATTCTGCAGGCGCGGCAGCGCGCGCAACCGCCCCTGCGCCGTCGTCATCAGGCCACGCAAGGCACCCGCTTGCACCGCCGGCACCATGCTGCGCGCGTTGTTGCAGCTGAACTCCACCTCGCCCTGCAGCAGTGCCTGCGTCGCCTGCGAACCCTGCCCGAAATGCAACGGCCTGGCCGCGTCATCCGGCAGGCCGTTCAGTGCAAGCCAATAGCGCACGGCCAGGTTCTGCAGCGTGCCGGCGCCGGCGGTGCTGTAGCGCAGCTGGCCGGGCGTCGCGACGATCGCAGCGAGCAGTTCGCGCATCGACCGGACCGGCGTGCCGCTGCGAACGGCGCAGATGAGCGGCGCCTGGTCCAGCACGGCGAGCACGGTGAAATCGCTCACCGGCACGGTCGTGCGGGGCGCCAGCGCCGGCAGGATGGCAAGGTTGCCAACGCGCGCGAGCAGCAGCGTCTGGCCGTCCGGTGCGGCCTGCTTGACCGCCCGCGCCGCCGCGGCGCCCGACTCGGCCGTCAGATGGGTGATCTCGAAGCTGAGCCCGCCGCCGACGCGCGTGGCAGCCTGCACGAAGTTGCGGGCCGAGCCGTCGGCCTCGCCGCCAGCCATGAAGGGCACGAGCAACCTGACCGGTGCCCGATTGGGCGGCGAAGCCCCGCGCGCTGGACTCGCAGCCACGGCTGCGCCGGCCAGCAGACTGCCAGCCAGCGTCAGCAGGGCGCCCCAACGACACCGGGTTCTATTTCTCGCCATCACCGTCACAATTCAATCATAAATGATCGAATCGCCGTCCCAATTGGCGAAACTGAACTCGGATCTGCGAATCCGTGATGTATCGCCCGGAAGCGGAAACAGCGCGCAGATCGGGATAGGGGGAACCGACTGGCTCCACCCCTCCCACACCACCCGGCATGCGGGTCCGCACCGGGCGGTTGCAATGGTTGCCGTCCCTTGCAGCCACCTCGCCTCTGAGTCGCGGTCGAGAGCAGCGGGGTCGATGGCCGTTCGAGTGACCATGCTGTCGACCACCTCGAGTGGCGCCCAAGAGGGAACGGAAGAAGAAAATGCACCAGACACATGCAAGTAGTGCATTTTGCTAACATGCAGGCATGCCAACTGACACCCATAGCCCCGAGCTGCTGCGCCTCGCCGCACAACAGCCTGCGCTGTCCGCGCGCGAGCTGGCGGCGGTCGGAATTCCGGCACGCACGATTTCAAGCCTGACGGCCAGCGGCCAAATCAAGCGCGTCGGACGAGGTCTGTACGTCGGCGCCGATGTACCGCCAAGTGCGCACCAATCCGCGATCGAAGTGAGCAAGCTGGTGCCGAGGGCTGTGCTGTGCCTGCTCAGCGCGCTGGAGATCCATGGCATCGGTGTGCAGACCCCCTTCGAGGTCTGGATCGCCCTGCCGGCCGGCACTCATGCACCAAAGAGTCCCACCAGCGCTCTGCGCGTCACTCGCCTGTCCGGCGAGTCCTTTACCGAGGGCATCGAGACCCTGACGATTGATGGCGCGCAGGTTCGTGTCTACTGCCTGGCCAAAACCATCACCGACTGCTTCAAGCTGCGCAGCAAGGTAGGCATTGACGTCGCACTCGAGGCGCTGCGCGAAGCGTGGACGCAACGCAAGGTGACGATGGATGAGCTATGGCGCTATGCCAAGGTCAACCGCATGACACAGGTGATGCGGCCATATCTGGAGTTGCTTGCCGCATGAGCTCGGATCGCTCGGCCTCGGTGCTGGCCCGCCTGCTCAATCGCTCACGCGGTACGGGTGAGAACTACAACCTCTTGCTCTCGCGCTTCGCGATCGAGCGCCTGCTCTATCGTCTTTCGGTATCAGCACATGCTGGCCACTTCGTGTTGAAGGGAGCGCTGCTGTTCGCGCTCTGGTACGACACACCGCACCGGCCGACCAAGGATGCCGATCTGCTGGGTTTCGGCGCCGACGACGAGGAGACGCTGCGGGCCCGGTTCATCGATATCTGCCGCATCGATGCAGAAGATGGTGTTCGGTATGACGAGCGGACCATCCGGATCTCCCCGATCCGCGAATACAACACCTACGGCGGCCTGCGCCTGACCGTGACGGCGTTCGTCGGCAACGCTCGCCTGCCGGTGCAGGTGGACATCGGCTTCGGCGACGCCATCACGCCCGCCCCGGAGATGGTGACCTATCCCATCCTGATCGACGACATGGCGGCGCCGGCGCTGCGCACCTATCCGGTCTACACGGTAGTCGCCGAAAAGCTGCACGCGATGGTCGTGCTCGGCATGGCCAACACTCGCATGAAGGACTTCTTTGACCTCGCGCACATCGCCAGGTCTAAGCCCCTTGTGGGAGAGACCTTGGCCGAAGCTTTGCGCGCGACTTTCTCAAGGCGGGCCACAGCGATACCCGGCACCGCCCCGATCGCGCTGACGCCAGCCTTCGCCCTCGAACCGGCGAAGGTGCGTCAATGGCAGGCGTTCTTGAAGAAACTTGGGCTCGTGGCATCACGGCACGCGCACTAGAGTTCTTGATGCTGACAGCCGTTCGCTCGGCCAACGTGCGAATGATGACCTGGCGGGAAGTAGATCTCGACCGGGCTGTGTGGACGATCCCCGGCGAGCCCTTGAACGACTCAAACGGCCAGCGCATGAAAACAGGCGAGGAACACAAAGTCCCGCTTTCGCGTCAGGCCGTTGACATCCTTACAGCACTGCCCAGGCGACCGGCGGTGATGGGCAAGGCTAGCGCTGAGCCCGAGTATTGCTTTGAAGCACCTAGAGGCGGACCGCTCTCAGATATGGCCCTCTCCATGCTTATGCGGCGTCTTGGGCACAAGGATGCAAGCGGTCGCCTGTGCGTCCCACACGGGCTTCGCTCAACGTTCAAGGACTGGGCGTCAGAGAAGACGAACTACCCAAACTACGTTAGCGAGATGGCACTTGCTCACGCCATCGGAAACGCTGCAGAGGCGGCGTATCGGCGGGGCGATCTGTTCGAGAAGCGGCAGGCAATGATGCAAGACTGGGCGGCATACTGTGACGATGAAGCCGCCACCTAACATTGCGCATTCGACTCTTACCATGCCCTGTATGGCGAATTAGCCTCGCGGCGGCTCAGCTAGCCGCAAAATCTTCAACGGAGAACTCACAATCGTTTTGCCACCAAAGTCGATTGCGCAAGTGAGAGATTTCCCATTAGGAAATTCATAACCAATCAACTCTACCGGGATGGTCGCTTCCACAAGTGCAGAGCCATCATCTGAACCTGCAGCCAAACCAGGCCTCTGACTGGGCAAGGGGATAGTCTCAGAAAGCAGTACGTCGTCATCACTGCGAAGCGAAACCGCGATTGGAGCACCCGCCAAGGATTGCGGAAAATCCAGCAACACCAGACACACGATCTTAGGAACAAATGGAATGGCCTGCAGGATGCCGATATACCCCCGATAAAGGCCAATGATTGAAACCTTGCCAGAGGTTTCATGCCGAACGTCGTCACAGAAAAAGAAACGCGCCTGGATTTCTTCCATGATCACTCCCGACGTTCGCGACACTCGCGGGAAGCAAGCACCGCAGCGTTCACCTCATCTATGGTGACGCCAAGAGCTGCAGACAACTTTTCCAGTGTCGTAGCAAGAACCGTCTTATGCGCACCCGCCTCCAGGCGAGCAATTTGCGGCTGCAGGAAGCCACAGCGCTTTGCTAGCTCCACTTGAGTGAGACCCTTGGTCAATCGCAAAGCAGCCAACGGCGCGACTCGATCCGCAGCCAACATCTGCCCGACCTGCACGCGCGCTTCAGCCATTGCAGTTCGGCCCGCAGGCGTCGCATCCAGCGCAGCCCTACGTGCACGCCCAGGGCGCGCATCTGACACATCCTCGCTTTTGGACTGGGCGAACGATGCACCGGTCCAAACAGTAAGCGAGCGCGCGATTCTGACCGTGCTTTCAATGCGTCCCTTGCCGCGGGATACCAATACTGTCGTAGCGTCGGATTGACCGCGAGGTAATTGGTTGTGATGCGACATAATTTTCTTCCCTAGGCATAAGGCCAAGCAACCAAATCTTCGGAGGACTTAGCCTGTAATCAATTGCATACAGTAGACGATAGGCACTCGCAGGCTTTCCGTCCGCCAGCGTAAGCTTTAGCCTACTAATGAAATATCCAACATCCCGCAGTTCGATTACAGGTTCAGCATCAAATCTAGGATCAGTATGCCGTTCGGATCTTTCGCGTTCCAGTTCCGCCCGCACAAGCGGGTTGTCCCATAAAAGATCGATGACTTCAAGCCACAAGGCAGCCTCTCGGTCAGACATCGCGGCAAGGTCGTCATCTAGGGCCGAGTCAGATCCAATGCCCGGGATCATAACACCGCCGTTATAGTCGTGCACGCCGGCGGTCGCTGACCATAGGGACGGCCACGCCTGACTGAAGAAGAACGAGATGACCCCATTCGCTCACGTCTCTTAACGGTATCCATCGGCTCCTGATCGGTACGAAAGCGATCCAAGCACACTCCCGGCCGGCCTCGGCCACAGGGTCTGCCTGTTGATCGCAACACCCCACTATGTGACCTGCAAGCAACTGTAAGGCAAAGCCGCGCACCGCTAGCGCAATGTCTACGCGCACCCTTCCGGAGGGCAGGCCGCCGATCAAGGTCGGAAGGGGCGACCTTGATTCCGTCGAGCAGCCGCCCCGCATCAACGTGAGCGTCCAGCCGCTCCACCTTGACTCGGTCTGGAAGCGGCGCTATCTCGCCGCAGAGGCGGATCCGACGAAGG
>NZ_JBWKUV010000004.1:0-508000 GCF_059421025.1 Roseateles sp. GW821-FHT03B02 | reverse complement strand
TCGCGCTGCGCTTTGTGATCAGCGAAGCCCACGACTGTAGCACAGGAAATTCGCGCAGGGCAAGAGATTTTGAAAACCAGCGCCAAAGAAGGCGCCCTGCGAGAGCGCCCCTTCTACCTTCTATCTATATGGGTCCGGGCTGTTGGAGCTCAGGCGGCAGGTCCGAAGCGCCAGCATTCGTTGCGCCTGCACTAACTCTCTCAGCATGCAGCGACCGCCTTCGTCGCCCTCAGCTTTCTTCCTGAAACGCCTCTTCCCGTTTGTTCTTGATGGAGGGCAGCATGACGACCACGATCATCAGCGCAGCCGCGATCAGCAGCCCGGCCGACAGCGGTCGCGTCAGGAACGTGCTCCAGTCGCCCCGCGCCAGCAGCAGCGCCCGGCGCAGGTTCTCTTCCATCATGGGACCGAGGATGAAACCAAGCAGCAACGGCGCCGGCTCGCAACTCAGCTTGTAGAACAGATAACCCAGTAGCGCGAACCCAGCCGTCAGGTAGACGTCGAAGCTGTTGTTGTTCAGCGAGTAGGTGCCGATGCAGCAGAAGACGACGATCGCTGGGAAGAGAAAGCGATAGGGCACCGTCAGCAATTTGATCCAGATGCCGATCAGCGGCAGGTTCAGCACGATGAGCATCAGGTTGCCGATCCACATCGATGCAATCAGGCCCCAGAAAAGTTCCGGGTTGCTCGTCATGACCTGCGGACCGGGCTGAATGCCCTTAATGGTCATGGCGCCCACCATCAGTGCCATGACGGCGTTGGGTGGGATGCCCAGCGTCAGCATCGGGATGAACGACGTCTGGGCACCGGCATTGTTCGCGCTCTCCGGCCCGGCAACGCCCTGAATGGCACCCTTGCCGAAGGGAACCCGCGGGTTCCGAGTGACCTTCTTCTCCAGGGTGTAGGAGGCGAACGAAGCCAGCAACGCTCCGCCTCCAGGCAGGACGCCCAGCACCGAACCCAGCGCAGTGCCTCGCAACACCGAGGGCCAAGCCTCCTTGAAATCCTCGCGAGTCGGCCACAAGCCTTTCACCTCCTTGGTGAAGACCTCCCGGTGCTCCTCCGGCTGACCGAGGTTGGCGATGATCTCGCCGAAGCCGAACACGCCCATTGCGATGACGACGAAGCCGATGCCATCGGTCAGCTCGGGCACATCGAAGGAGAAGCGCGCCGTGCCAGTGATGACGTCGGTATTGATCTGACCCAGCAGCAGGCCGAGCACGATCATTGCGATGGCCTTTATCAGAGAGCCCGACGCCAACACGACGGCCCCCACCAGACCCAGCACCATCAACGAGAAGTATTCGGCCGAGCCAAACTTGAAGGCCAGCTCTGTCAGCGGAGGCGCGAAGGCTGCAATGATGATGGTGCCAACGCAGCCGGCGAAGAAGCTGCCCAGGCCGGCGGCGGCGAGCGCCGCACCCGCGCGCCCACGGCGGGCCATCTGATAGCCGTCAATGGCTGTCACGACCGAGCTCGACTCCCCTGGCACGTTGATCAGGATCGCCGTCGTGGAACCGCCGTACTGCGCACCGTAATAGATGCCGGCCAGCATGATCAGCGCCGGCGTCGCGTCCAGCGTGTAGATGGACGGCAGCAGCATCGCGATGGTCGCAACCGGCCCTAGGCCCGGCAACACGCCGATCAACGTGCCAAGCACGGCGCCAAAGAAGGCATAGAGCAGGTTCTGCAGGCTCAGTGCCGTCTGGAACCCAAGGCCGAGGTTGTTCAACAGATCCATGTCGCGCCCTCAACCGGTGACGTAGATGGGCCAGAGCGGGATCGTCAGCTTCAACCCCCAGATGAACAGAGCCCAGCTTCCCACGGTCAGCACGACGCTGCTAATCAGCACGTCGCGCCAGTGAAATTCGTCCCCGGCCAGCGATGACAGCGTGATGAGTATGGGCAAGGTGCACGCCAGGCCCAGCCTCGGCAACGCGACGCCGAACACCGCCACCGCAGCGACGATGACGATCAGCGGCCGCCAGGCGACGGCGCCGATGGGGTCGCCCCCCTCAGACTCCAAGGTCAGCGCCTTGAACAGCACGAAGCCACCAAGGATGGCCAGCAGAACGCCAAGACCGAAAGGGAAGTAGCCGGGACCGGGCCGGGCGGAGGTGCCGAATGAATACTCGGTTGCCCCCCACGCGAACGCCACGCCCACCACCAAAAACATCAGCCCGGACAGGAAGTCCCGCTGGCTCTTGATCTTCATCGCTTGTCGCCTCCGGCGCGCCATGGGCACGCTTCATGTTGCTGGCGATTCTGGCAGTCGGGCCATGGCCGCCCGACTGTGGATTACACGTAAGACGGACCCACGCCGTGCGCTGAGGTCAAGTGGGCCGCATGACCTTTGCCGCAAGTCGAGCAGCACCTGCGTCTGGCGCGGTCGCGGTTCAGCCTTCCCAGGCCGGCGTGCTGCGCAGCACTTCCTCCACAGTCGTCACGCCTTCGGCCACTTTCATCGCGCCAGCCAGCCGCAGCGGGCGCAGGCCTTCCTGCATGGCCTGGCGACGCAGCGCCGCCAGATCGCCCAGCGCGCCCTTGACGCCTTCGGTCACGGTCAGAAGTTCATACAGGCCGGCCCGGCCGCGGAAGCCGGTATTGCGGCATTCGAGGCATCCGACGGGCTTGTAGGGCTTCACGCCGCCACCTAGCCGCCAATGCCGCACGAGGTCGTTCAGGCTCTCGCGTGTCACCAGCGGGTCGGGCTGCTTGCAATGCGGGCACAGCGTGCGCACCAGGCGCTGGGCCAGCACGCCGATGATGGTGGCGCTGAGCAGATAGCTGGGCACGCCCAGGTCCTGCAGCCGCGTGATGGCCGACACCGAATCGTTGGTATGCAGCGTGCTGAAGACGAGGTGACCGGTCAGCGCTGCCTGGATGGCCATCTCGGCCGTTTCCAGATCGCGGATCTCGCCCACCATGATGATGTCCGGGTCCTGGCGCATCAGCGCGCGCAGGCCTTCCGCGAACCCGAAGTCCAGCACGTTCTGCACCTGGGTCTGGTTGAAGGCCGGCTCGATCATCTCGATCGGGTCTTCGATGGTGCAGACATTGACCTCGTCCGTTGCCAGCCGCTTGAGCGTGGAGTACAGCGTCGTCGTCTTGCCGCTACCGGTCGGGCCGGTCACGAGGATGATGCCGTGGGGTTGCTTGACCAGGCTCTCCCAGCGGTCCGAGTCGTGCTGGCCGAAACCCAGCGACGACAGATCCTTGACCGCCGTGTCGGGGTCGAAGATGCGCATGACCATCTTCTCGCCGAAGGCCGTGGGCAGCGTGGACAGGCGCATTTCCACTTCGTCGCCGGCCGGGTTGCGTGTCTTGATGCGGCCGTCCAGCGGCCGGCGCTTCTCGACCACGTCCATGCGGCCCAGCAGCTTGATGCGCGATGTCATGGCCGCCATCACGGTGGGTGGCAGCTGGTAGACCGTATGCAGCACGCCGTCGATGCGGAAGCGGATGACGCCCATCTCGCGGCGCGGCTCCAGGTGGATGTCCGACGCGCGCTGGTCGAAGGCGTACTGCCACAGCCAGTCGACAACCTGCACGACGCCCTGGTCGTTGGCATCCAGCTGCTTGTTCGTCTTGCCCAGCTCCACGAGCTGCTCGAAGCTCGCCACCTGGCTCTGCTCGCCGGCCTTGGCCGCGGCCCGCACCGAGCGGGCCAGCGTGAAGAACTCGGTCGTGTAGCGCGCAATGTCCAGCGGGTTGGCAACGACCAGCTTGATGGGCTTGCGCACATGCGACTCGATCTGCGCCACCCAGCTCAGGTCGAAGGGCTCGGACGTCGCGATCGTCACGTCGTTCAGCCCGAACTGCACCGGCAGGCAGCGCTTGGCCTCGGCATAGCCGATGGACATCACATCGCCAACGCGGCCCACGTCCACCTTCAGCGGGTCGATGCGCAGATAGGGCATGCGCGCGCGCACGGCGAGCCATTCAGACAGCGCGTCCACGTCCAGCGGCTTGCCGGTGGACAGCCGCACCAGGCTGGCATGGCCCAGGCGCACCAGCGGGTGCAGGGAGCTGTCGCCGGCCGCAAAGCGCTGCTCGGTGCGCTGCACCTGCGGCTCGTCGATGAGGCCGTCCTCCAGCAGCCAGTGCAGCAGCTGGCGCCACTCCAGGCGGCCGTCGGACTTGGAAGCGGGAGCCAAGGGCTTGGACTTGGTCGACATGGTCAGAGTGCGTTGAGGATGCTCATCGGCAGCGGCTTCACGAGGCGCAGCCACTTGCGGGCCGGCAGCTTGAAGCGCGATTCGATATTAGCTGCGCGCTGCTCGAGGATCTCCCGATGCGGCACCTGCACGCCACGCGCCGCGACGACGACGGTGTTGCCTTCCTTGGTGGGCGCCAGGCTCCAGACCTGATCGGAACCGAAGGCGCGGGCAATGCGCAAGGCGCTGCGCGCGAAGCTGGCGCTGCGGCCGAACAGGTTGACCGTCATCAGCCCGCCGTCTGCCAGCACGCCGCGGCAGGCGGCGTAGAAAGCGTCGTCGTCTAGCACCGGAGCCGCGGCGTCGTGGTCGTAGAGGTCCACGTTCAGCACGTCCACGGTCTGCAGGTTGGCGTCGTCGTTGACCCACGCTGCCGCATCGGCATTGACCACGTTCAGCCGCGCATCATTGCCCGGCAGCCGGAACCACTGCCTGCAAGCCGCGATGACCTCCGGGTTGATCTCGATGGCCGTGGTCCTCATCTTCAGCTGGCCGTGGCAGAAACGCGTCAGCGCCGCTGCGCCCAGGCCCAGTTGAACCGCATGTCCCTCGCCCAGCACCGCCGGGTCACGCCACAGCATCCAGGCGCACATGCGCTGCACATATTCCAGCTCGATCTGGTCGGGCTTCCTGATGCGCATCGCACCCTGCACCCAGATCGAATCCAGGTGCAGGAAGCGCACGCCGTCGAACTCGCTCAGCGTCGCCGGGCCCCAGGTTTGCGGCCTGGCCTTCATTGCGCTGCCACCCAGTCACGCACCTCGGCCAGCATCGCGTCCAGCCGCCGGCGATCCAGCAGCCGGCCCTGTGTGACGACGGCGTCGATCTGGCGCGTCGCAGCGATGTCTTTCAGCGGGTTTGCGCGCAGCACGACGATGTCTGCCACCTTGCCTGCCGCCAGCGCGCCGTAGCGGTCCAGCTTTCCCAGGAAACGCGGCCCGGCGACAACGGCCGAGCGCAAGGCCTGCGCCGGCGTGAGGCCCGAGCGCACATAGACCGCCATCTCATCGTGCAGCGCCTGGCCGGGATAGTCGAAGCTGTTGAGAAACCCGGCGTCCGTGCCGGCGACGATCTCCACACCCGCCTCGGCCAGCAGCGGCAGCAGCGCCGCCGTCTTCTCGTAGCTGGCGTGGCGATAGGCGATGGCGTCCGGCCCATCCAGCGCCGCGCGCTTGACGCGCCAGTCGTAGGTCTGGCGCAGCTTGGGGCCGATGTACTTCAGGTAGTCGTCGTTGGCGTGATCATCCTGGTCCAGATAGGCCGTGATGCGGATGACCGACAGCGTCGGCACGACGGCCGTGCCCCGGCCGGCCAGGCGCTTGAAGGCGGCGCGGGCCGTGGCCTCGTCGAAGCTCGCCAGGCTCTGCTCGGCAGCCGAGCGCGCGGTGATGGCGCCGGCGGCCACCTGGGCCGTCAGCTCCGCCTCCTTCGGCGTCGCGGCGCGCAGCAGATAGTTCAGATGCTCCAGCGTGCCCAGCCCCGCTTCCGAAGCCTGGTCCAGCGTCACCTGCCCGTGCAGATGGGCCGAGCTCGGCAGGCCGCGCGCCTTGGCCTGGCGCAGCGCGTCCAGGTAGATGTCGGCGCGCATCGTGTTCTCGGTGATCTTGACGAAATCCGCCTTCTCCCCACGCAGCTTGTCGAGGGCCTGGCTCACCTCCTGCGGCGTGCCAACCTCCTGCGTGCCCTTCCACAACGGCTTGTAGCCCTCCAGCTTGGCGCCGGAAGCGAAGATCGCCGGGCCCAGCAGCTTCTTGGCCGCAATGTCGTCGCGCCACTGCAGCACGGTATCGCTGAGGTCGCCGGCGCAGTCGCGCACCGTCGTGACGCCATGCGCGAGATAAAGCGGCAGCAGCTGCCGGTTCTCCTCGATCAGCGCCTCGCCGCCGCCGAAGTGCACATGGCTGTCCCACAGGCCCGGGATCAGGTAGCGGCCCTGCAGGCTGAGCGTCTTCCTGGCCTTGTACTGGCCAAGCCGCTTCTCGTCGACGACGGCCAGAATGCGTTCGCCACGCGTGACGACGGCCTGGCCCTTGATCAATCGCCCCGCCGCCACATCGACGACGGTGGCGTCACGCAGGATCAGATCGGCCGGGATGGCCGCGGCGGCTGGCGACCCAACAGACGCCGCCCAGGCTGCGACGGCAGCCACCAACAGTCTTTTCATGCCGGGCATCCTAGGCCAGATACGGCGCGAGTTCGGCCCGCCAGTCGGCGATCTTGTCGGCCAGGCTGCGCCCGGCATGGGCGGGGCTCGTCGACGGCAGGCGCAGCACCGGCACGCCGGGCTCGCCCAGCGCCAGCAGCGTCTGCCGGTGGGCCAGCGCACCGTTGCAGGCGATGGCCCTCAGCCCGGGCAGACGAGCGACTAAATGCGGCAGATCGCTTGGCACCGCAGCCTCGATGGCCGTGTCCAGGCTGCCCTCGCGGCGGCAGGCCGCCACGGCGTCCCACAGCGCCACGCGATGCGCTCGCAGGGCCTGCAACCGGTCGGCATAGGCCCGTGCGGCCAGATCGACCTCGCCCAGCAGCGCCGCCATGATCGGCCAGAAGGCATTGCGGGGGTGGGCGTAGTACTGCGCCGCCTGCAGCGAGGCCGCGCCGGGAAAGCTGCCCAGCACCAGCAGGCGCGCCCGCGCGTCGAACACCGGCGCCAGCCCGACGAGGCGCTCAGACTCGGGGTTTGCGGGATTTGCCGCCGCTGCGGCGGGCTGCGAGGATGTACGCGTCTTCAAGCGAGGATGGAAATGATGAACACGGAAGCCATCTGGCAGTTTCTCAGCACGCAGGGCGTGGACTTCGGCCTCAAGGTGCTGGCCGCCATCGCAGCCTGGGTCGTGGGCCGCTGGCTCATCGGCCTGGCGCTGCGCGTCTTCACGGCGGCGCTGGAGCGCGGCCGGCGCATCGACTCGACGCTGGCCACCTATCTGCGCTCCATTCTCAGCGTGCTGCTGAATATCGTCCTCATCCTCGCCATCCTGGACATCTTCGGCGTCAAGACCACCTCCTTCGCCGCGCTGCTGGCCGGCGCGGGCTTGGCCATCGGCACGGCCTGGGGCGGGCTGCTGACACATTTCGCGGCCGGTGTCTTCATGCAGGTGTTGCGGCCCTTCAAGGTGGGCGACTTCGTGCAGGCCGGCGGCGTCACCGGCACGGTCAGCGAGATCGGCCTGTTCGGCACCACCATCACGACACCCGACAACGTGCAGACCATCGTCGGCAACAACACCATCTTCAACAGCGCCATCCAGAACTTCTCCGCACTGCCCCATCGCCGCGTGGACTGCCTGGCCAAGGTCGCCAACAGCGTGGACCCGCTAGATGCCATCGGGAAACTCAGGCCGGCCATCGCCGCCATCCCCAACGTGATGTCCAGCCCCGCGCCCGACATCGAGATCCTGCAGTTCACGCCCGAGGGCCCGCTGCTGTGCGTGCGGCCCTACTGCCACACCGACCACTACTGGCAGGTCTACTTCGACGTGCACAAGGCCGTGGTCGCCACCTTCGGCGCGGCCGGATATCCGGTGCCGGAGACGCCGCTGGCGCCGCGCAACCGCTGATCGCCATGGCCGACCTGATCGCCCGCATTGCCGGGCTATGGCGCTACCCGGTCAAGTCCTGCGCCGGCGAAGCCGTGGACTCGCTGGCGCTGGACGCCGACGGCTGGCCCCACGGCGACCGCGGCTGGGGCATCGCCGACGCGAGCGGCGAGCTGACCTGGATGGGCGCACACCCCCGCCTGGCTCTCGTCCAGGCACGCTGGCTGGCGGGTGAACTGGCGCTGCAAGCCGAAGGCCGCCTGCTGCGAGTACCCGAGGACGGCGGCACGCTGGTCGGCGTGCGCGCCTGGAATGGCGAGCGCCAGGACTTCGACGCCCTGCAGGCCTGGGATGCCGGCGACGACGCGGCCGCCCTGCTGCGCGCAACGACCGGCGAGCGACTGCGCCTGGTGCGCCTCTCGGCCCAAGCCCGGCGCCGCCCCGTGCTGAACGCGCTGCACCTCGTCGGCGACGGCTCGCTGCAGACCTGGCGCGAGGCCATGGGCCAGCCGCTGCATCGCCCCGTCGAGCGCGCCCGCGCCAATCTGTTGCTGCGCGCCGATGAGGGCGGCGCCCTGCCCCCTTTCATCGAGGACATCCTCGCCGAAGCCCGCATCGGCACGCTGAGCCTGCACCGCACAGCGCCCTGTGTGCGCTGCGCGATGCCCACCATCGACCCGGCCACCGGCACACCCCAGCCGCAGGTGCTGGACGCGCTGACCCGGCTCAGCGCCGAACGCGCCCCCGGCACGCCGGTGCAATTCGGCATCTATGTCCGCGGCAGTGGCGCGGGTGAACTTCGTCTGGGCGACCGCGTGGAGCTGTCGCTGGACTTCGGCGACGCCTGATCAGACCGGCAGCCGCGGCAGAGCGGCGCGCGCATTCGCGCTCGTGATGGCAGCGGTTCGTTCCGGCGTCCAGCCCCGCAGCGCGGCCAGGCTCGCGGCAATGCGCGGCAACTCGGCCGGCTCGTTGCGCCCCTGGCCCGGCTGGGCCTCGCGCTCGGCTGCCGTCTTGTAGAGCCAGTGCGGCGGGATGTCCGGCGCGTCGGTCTCCATCACCAGGGCCGCCTCCGGCACGACGGCCGCGATGCGCCGGATCTGCTGCGCGCGCTCGAAGGTCAGCGTGCCGCCGAAGCCGAGTTTGAAGCCAAGGGCAATGAAGGCCTGTGCCTGCTGTTCGCTGCCGTTGAAGGCATGGGCAATGCCGCCCTGCGTGAAGCCGACGCGGCGCAGACCTGCGAGCAGTTGGTCGGCGCTCTTGCGCACATGCAGCAGCACCGGCAGGCCGGCGCGCGCGGCGAGCCTGAGCTGCTCGACGTAGAAGCGCTGCTGCGTGTCGGGGTCCAGCCCGGGCACAAAGAAGTCCAGCCCGATCTCGCCGACAGCCACAAGCCGCGGGTCGGTGCGGTGCGCCTGAAGCGCATCGGCCAGCGTGTCCAGGTCGCCGGCCCGGGCTCGCATCACGTACAGCGGATGAATGCCCAGCGCGTAGGCAAAGCCGTGCTGGAGGGCCAGCCGCCGCACCGTATCGAAATTGGCCGCCTCTACGGCGGGGATGACGATCTGCGTGACGCCCGCGGCCTGGGCCCGCGCAACGACGGCCTCACGGTCGGCATCGAACTCGGCCGCGTCCAGGTGGCAGTGGGTGTCGATCCACACTGCCGTTCTCCATCAGCGGAAGACGACCGTGCGGTTGCCGTTCAGCAGCACGCGATGTTCCGCATGCCACTGGATGGCCCGCGCCAGCGCCACGCATTCCATGTCTCGGCCGATGCCGACGAGCTGCTCCGGCGGCATGCTGTGGTCGATGCGGGCGACCTCCTGCTCGATGATGGGCCCCTCGTCGAGATCGCTGGTCACGTAGTGGGCCGTCGCGCCGATCAGCTTCACGCCGCGCTCGTAGGCCTGATGGTAGGGCTTGGCGCCCTTGAAGCTGGGCAGGAAGCTGTGGTGGATGTTGATCGCCCGGCCCGACAGGTCGCGGCACAGCTCGGGCGACAGGATCTGCATGTAGCGGGCCAGCACGACGAGGTCGATCAGGTTGTCGGCCACCACCTCGCGGATCTTGGCCTCCTGGGCTGCTTTTTGCGCGTCGGTGGCGCCCAGCAGCGGGAAGTGGTGGAAGGGAATGTTGTGCGAGGCCGCGAGCTGGTAGAAGTCGCGGTGGTTGGACACGATGGCCGGGATCTCGACGTTCAGATGCCCGGTCTGCACGCGGAACAGCAGGTCGTTCAGGCAGTGGCCGAGCTTGGACACCAGCAGCAGCACGCGCGTCTTGCGGGCCCGGGCCACCAACTCCCAGTCCATGTCGAACTGGGCGGCCAGCGGCGCGAACGCGGCCTGCAGCGCAGCTTCCTCGGCCGCCGCCTCGAACTCGATGCGCATGAAGAAGCGCGCGTGGTCGGCATCGCCATGCTGGTGCGAGGTGATGATGTTGCCGCCCTGCTGCAGCAGCACGCCGGTGACGGCGTGGACGATGCCGGCGCGGTCAGGACAGGAGAGCTTGAGGATAAAGCGCGGATTCATGCGGGACTCGAAGAGAACTGGCCCGCCACCAGGCGCAGCTGCCGGTCGCAGCGCGCCGCCAGGTCGCGGTCGTGGGTGACGAGGACGAAGGCCGTGCCGGACTCGCGGGCGCGCTCCAGCATCAGCTCGAAGACGGCCGCGGCGGTGTCGCGGTCCAGATTGCCTGTGGGCTCGTCGGCCAGCACGCAGGCCGGCCGAGTGACCAGGGCGCGGGCAATGGCCACGCGCTGGCGCTCGCCGCCGGAGAGCTCGCCCGGCCGGTGCTGCACGCGGTCCTTCAGGCCGACGCGGGCCAGCATTTCGGCGGCCGTGGCGCGCGCCTCGGCAGGCGGCTGGCGGCGAATGCGCAGCGGCATGGCCACGTTGTCCAGCGCGCTGAACTCGGGCAGCAGGTGGTGGAACTGGTAGACAAAGCCCAGGTGCTGGTTGCGCCAGCGTCCGCGCTCGGCCTCGTCCATGCCGGCCAGGCCGCGGCCCATCAGCGTGACGGCGCCCGAGCTCGGCGCATCCAGCCCGCCCAGCAGGTGCAGCAGCGTGCTCTTGCCCGAGCCCGACGCGCCGACGATGGCCAGCGTCTCGCCCCGCGCGACATGCAGGTCCACGCCCTTGAGCACGGTCACGTCCAGGCCGCCCTCGCTGAAGCGGCGGGTGAGGCCGGTGGCATTCAGGATGAGGTCACTCATAGCGCAGCGCCTCCGCCGGCTGCACGCGGCTGGCGCGCCAGCTCGGGTAAAGCGTGGCGAGGAAGGACAGGGCCAGGGACACGACCGCGATGGGAACGATGTCGCCGCGCTGCGGGTCGCTGGGCATCTGGCTGATCACGTAGATGCTGCCCGGCAGGAAGCTGACGTTCAGCAGGTGCTCGATGGTCGGCACGATGATGTCGATGTTGCAGGCCACCAGCAGGCCGAGCAGCACGCCCGCCAGCGTGCCGATGACGCCTGACACGGCGCCCTGCACGATGAACACGCCCATGATGGAGCGCGGGCTGGCGCCCAGCGTGCGCAGGATGGCGATGTCGCTCTGCTTGTCGGTCACCGTCATGACCAGCGTGGAGACGAGGTTGAAGGCCGCGACCGCGACGATCAGCGTCAGGATGATGCTCATCAGCCGCTTCTCGACCTGCACGGCGTCGAACCAGGTCGCGTTGGACCGCGTCCAGTCGCGCACCAGGATCTCTGGGCCCATCGCAGCGGCCAGCTCGCCGGCCACGCGGCGGGCGTCGTGCACGTCGCGCAGCCTGAGCTGCACACCGGTGGGGCCGTTGGTGCGGAAGAGGCGGGCCGCGTCGTCTACGTGTACCAGGGCCAGGCCCGAGTCGTACTCGTAGTGGCCGGCGCTGAAGGTGCCAACGACGTTGAAGCTCTTGAGCCGCGGCACGACGCCGGCCGGCGTGACCTGACCACCGGGCGCCACGATGGTGATCTTGTCGCCCTCGCGCACGCCCAGCTGGCGCGCCAGCTCGGCGCCCAACACGATGTTCCAGGCGCCGGCCTGCAGGCGGGAGAAGACGCCGTCCTTCAGCGCGGCACCCAGCCCGGTGACGGTGGCCTCCTCGGCCGGCGAGATGCCGCGGATGATGGCTCCGCGCATGTCCTCGCCGCGGGCGATCAGGCTCTGGCTGGCCACGAAGGGGGCCGCGCCGACGACGGCCGGGTTCTGGCGCGCCTTGGCCGCGGTGGCCTGCCAGTCGGGCAGGGCCTGGCCAGAATAGTCCAGCAGCTCGACGTGGGCGATGACGTTGAGCATGCGGTCGCGCACTTCCTTCTGGAAGCCGTTCATCACCGAAAGCACAATGATGAGCGCTGCCACACCGAGCGCGATGCCGAAGATGGACACGCCCGAGATGAAGCTGATGAAGCGGTTGCGCCGCCCGCCGCGGCCGGCGCGCGTGTAGCGCCAGCCGACCTGGAGTTCAAACGGCAGGGTCATGGGGCTTTGCAAAGGCGTGCGGCATGGGGCCGGGATGGTAACTGGCGGCCCGTGGGGAGAATGGCGTCATGGCCCTTCCGGAGTCACGATGAAGCCCTTGTCCGCCCTGTTGGCGGCCTGTCTGCTGACAGGCACGCTGGCTGCCCCCGCCACCGCCCTGCCCGATCTCGTCGTGCTGGTGCGGCATGCCGAGCGCGCCACCGAGCCCGCCGGCGACCCCGCGCTGACGCCGGCGGGTGAGCAGCGTGCCCAGGCACTGGCCCTGGCGCTGGCCGGCCTGCGCGTGAACGCCATCCTGACAACGCAGTTCCGCCGCACCCGCGACACGGCCGCGCCGCTGGCCCGGGCGCTGGGCCTGCAGCCACGCGTGGTGGACGTCAAAGGCCCGGCCCATGTCCAGGCCGTGGCGGATGCGGTGCGTGCGCAGAGCGGCGTCGTCCTCGTCGTCGGCCACAGCAACACCGTGACGGCCGTGCTCGCCGCCCTGGGCGGGCCGAAGCTGGCCGACCTGTGCGAGATGAGCTTCCACCACGCCTTCGTGCTGCAGCCCCTGGTTGAGCCGCCGCGCTGGGCGCAGTTCAGCTACGGCGCACCGGGTGCGTCGCCAGAGGCGGACTGCCTCTAGTTCCCGCCGCGCTTGAGCTCCCACTGCGCGAGCGTGAACTCGCGGTAGGGCACGGCCTGCGTCGTCAGCGTGCGCTCGAACCACGGCAGGGCCTCGCCACGCCGGCCCTGGGCCGCGAGCTGCTGGCCGATGAAGAAATAGGCCTCGGCCAGACGCAGCCGCTCGGTCTCGGGCTTCTCGCGTGCCAGCCTGAGCAGGGCTTCGCGGTCCAGGCTGCCGCCGAGGTAGCTCAGCAGCGCGCCGCTCCACTGGCTGGCGTCGGCCGCGGCCAGCTCATCGGCAATGGCGGCCTTGCCGCGGCCGCCCTGCTGCTCGGCCGCAAGGTAGAGCCACAGCAGCGTGAACTGGCGCGACTCGCCACTGGCGTTGGCGGCGCTGTCGCGCAGCGCGGCCTCGGCGCGGGCGTAGTCGCCCAGCATGTAGTGCGTCGTGCCCAGCCAGCTGCCGCTGGCGCCGCTGAGCGTGGCCTGTTGGTTGAAGGCTCCCAGCGCCTCGGTCGGCCGGCCCAGGCCGATCAGCGCCACGCCACGGGCTTCCTGCGCCGCACCCCCCTCCTCCCCTTCGGCGCGGATGGCCAGGGCGGCGTCGGCATCGGCCAGCGCGGCCGCGAAGTCGCCCAGCTGGTTCTGCGCCTGGGCGCGCTCCACGCGGGCCCGGGCGGCCAGCCGGCTGTCGGGCGCCACCTGGGCCAGCAGCTGGCCGTCGATGAGCCGGCTGACTTCGTTGCCTAACAGGATCTCCCACAGCGCATCGGGCTTGGCGCCGTTGCGAAAGCGCGCCATGCGCTGGGCCACCTCGGCAAAGGGTGCTTCCAGCGCCTTGCGATCGACGAGGTTGAGGTGCAGGCGCTGCGCGCCCAGCATCTGGCGCGCCCTGCCCACGCGCTCGCGGTAGGCGTCCACGTCAGCCGGCAGCACCTCGTCGGCGCGGCGCTCCACGCGGCTGATGAACTGGACCGTCGCCCCGCTGACCTCCACGCGGCTCGTGAACGCGAAATGCTTGTCGGCAAGCTGCTGCGGCGCCGGCGGCTGGGTGCTGAAGGGCCGCGAGCCGGTGACGCTGACACGCAACTCGGCCGAGCGCGTGGCGTCCAGCTGGAAGGGGTAGCGGCGGCGCGCCTCGGGCGGCACCGGCAGCGCGTCGGTCAGCTCTGCGGCGGGGAATTCCAGATCGAGCCAGCCGCGCTGATAGCGGCCGATGGCGGGGTGCTCGAAGTGCAGCGTCAGCACCCACTCGTTGCTGTCGCGGTCGTCCGCCACCTCGGGCTGGCCGACGCTGACCAGGCCCGGCAGCAGGCGCACATAGGCGCCGCCGATGGACTCGGCCAGGCGCTCCAGGCCGGCCATGGCGAGGTGGGCGCGCCAGCGTTCGGCGGCCAGGCCCGCAGCCTTGAACCGGGTGGTCAGCCGCGGCGAGCGGGCCAGCTCGCTGAAGTCCCAGTCCTGGCGGAAGGCCAGCGCGTCCTGCGCGAAGGCGGGCGGCTGCACCGCCTGCGGCCCGGTCTCGCCCAGGCCGACGACGAGGGCGGCGCCATAGCGGAAGTAGCCGCGCTTCTCCAGCGAATAGCCCTGTCCGTTCATCGTCGGGTCCAGGAAGTAGACCGTGTCGCCCAGCTTCACGCGGCTGATGACGTGGTCGAACTGGTCATGCGAAGGCAGGTAGTTGGCAATGCCGCGGTTGCGCGCCATCGACACCAGCGCCGGCCGGGCGTCGACGCCCATGGCGCCGAGCAGGCTGTTGAGCAGCAGGGTCTTGTCCTTGCAGTCGCCCAGGCGTTCGGCCAGCGTCCTCGCGGCGGGCTTGGGGCGGTGCGAGCTCTCGCCGAGCGAGGCCGAGAAGTAGCGCACCTCGTCCTGCACGAAGCGCAGCACGGCAGCCACCTGCTGCTCGGGCGTGCCGCCGGCAGCCTTGAACTCGGCGGCCTTCTCGGCGACGCCGGCGGCCTGGGCGTCGGTGGCGAAGAGCCGCTGCGCCCACTGGTCCACCTCGGCCCAGCTGCCGTATTCGCTGACCTGCAGCGCCGGGTAGACCTTGAACCAGGGCGGCGTGCTGGCCTCGTCGGGCACGGCCGGCACGCGTTCACGCAGCACACGGATGACCTGACGGCCACCTTCCTCGAAGCGTTCGGGCACGAGATCGGCGGCCAGCGCCCTGACCTGCAGGCGGCGCTCGGGCGGCGCCTCGATGCGCAGGTGCAGGCGCTCCACCGGCGCGTCCGACGCCAGCTGCATCAGCGCCGAGTAGCGGCCCTCGAAGATGGGGTTCTCGCCCTCCAGCGTGTAGGCCACGTCCACCACGTCGCCCACGCGCACGTCGCTGAGCACGACCAGGGCCGTGCGCACGCCGTCGATGAGCTGGCGCTCCAGCTGCTGCTCGCGGCGCATCAGCTCCACGCGCGCGTCCTTGAGCCGGTCCAGCCGCTCGCCGCTGCGCAGCACGGCCAGGCTGTGGATGACAAGCTGCTGGTAGGCGGGGTTGAAGCTGATCTGCGGCTCGGACACCTCGCGCAGCGTGGACGTGTCCAGCGCTTCATGCTGCAGGTGGATGTAGGTGGCCGTGGCCGACTTCGGCAGCAGTTGCACCTGCACGTCCACCAGCGGCTCGCGGCGTGCCTTGGCGCCTGGCGTGGCAGCGCGGGCTTCGGTGGCGGGCGGCAGCGGCCTGACCCAGGTCGGCACCGGGCCGTAGCGGTAGCCGGCACCCGCAGGCACGGCAGGGTGGGCGGCGGCAAGCCTGATCGCAGGCTTGGCGACGGGCTTGGTCGGCGCTTGTGCAGCAGCCGTCCCCAGCGAGAAGGCCAGCAACAGTGCTGGCCAGAACTTCAAACGCATCCACGTCCTCCCGGCATACCCGCCCAATTGTGGGGGCTGAGCCCGGGAGGGGACTCGTCATGCCCGCCGGTCTGCATGCCGGCGCTCCCTTGTCAGGCGTCACGCGGTGCGCAGGCACTGCGCTAGGTCCCGACTCAGTGCAGCATTTGCTCGACTTCAGCGGCTGGATCGCCAGCGGCGGCGATGCGCGCCGCCAGCAGCTCCAGGTCCAGATGCAGGTGCTCGATCAGCTCGGGCACGGCCAGCTTCAGCGCCTGCACCGGCTCGTCATGGTGCTCGGCGGCGTCCGCCAGCACTTCGGCCACGTGCAGCACGGCAGCGATCAGCGAGAAGGGGCGGACCTCCAGCGGCGTGTTGGCGTCCCTGAAGGCTTCCACCAGCGCATGCGGGAAATGCCAGTGCGCCGCGAGCGACGCCGTCACGTCGGCGTGAGTACAGCCGAAACGGTGCTCCTCCAACGAGAAGCGGCTGCCCGGCTCGGCGGCATGGGCCTCGACGTCGGCCACCAGATGCGGCTCGTCGATGGCCATCAGCAACTGGCCGGTGCGCAACATCAAGCCGGCAAGGTAGGCCGTGTCAGCCGTGGCCGCGTCGGCGCCCAGCATACGGGCGAGGATGCGCGCGTAATTGGCCGTGGCCACGCTGTGGCGCCAGAAGAGCGCGCGGTCCAGGCCCTGGATGGTGGGGAAGGCGCCGCTCAGGCAGGCCGCCATGGCCAGGTTTCTCAGCGTCTCCAGGCCCAGCGCGTGGGCCGCGTCGACGACGGTGGCGATCTGGTGCGAAGGGCTGTAGTGGGCGGTGTTGGCCAGGCGCAGCACCTTGGCGGTCAGTGCGCCGTCCTTCTCGATCAGGCCAGCGATCTGACTCAGGCCGATGTTGTCTTGGTCGAAGCTCCTAAGCAGCCGGGCTGCCACCTCGGGCATGGTGGGCAGGGCGTTGTGCTTCACGAAGAAGCGTTCCGCAGCAGCACTCATCTGGACCTCCGCAGGCGACGATGACCGGACCAGTCTAGGACGAAGGCCCCTTCAACGCCACGGCGCTTACGCGCGCTAAACAATCAGCAACGCGCGGAAGTCGTTGACGTTGGTGAAGCTCGGCCCCGGCACCAGCAGGTCGCCCAGCGGCTCGAAAAAGCTGGCGCTGTCGTGGGCGTCCAACAAGGCCTGCGGATTCAGGCCCAGCGCGCGGGCGCGGGCCAGGCTGGTGGGCGTCAGCAGCGCACCAGCGTGCGGGCCGACGCCGTCGATGCCGTCGGTATCGGCGGCCAGGCCGTAGACACCCGGTTCGCACTGCAGGGCCAGCGCGCAGCCGAGCAGGAACTCGGTGGCTCGGCCGCCCTTGCCGGCAGGCTTGGTCGCATCGACCGTCACCGTCGTCTCGCCGCCGGACAGGATGACGCAGGGCTTGGTGAAGGGCTCTCCACGGCGTGCGATGGCGCGGGCCAGCGCCGCGTGCACACCGCCGACGACGCGTGACTCGCCCTCCATCTCGTCGCTGAGGATGTGGGCGTCCATGCCCTGCGCCAGCGCGAAGCCGGCCGCGGCTTCGAGGCTCATCTGCGGCGTGGACAGCATGACCAGCTCGTGGCCGGCCAGGCGCGCGTCGCCGGGCTTGGGCGTCTCGAAGGCGCCCGAGGCGAGGCCGGCCAGCGCTGCGGGCGGCAGCTCGATGCGGTAGCGGCGACAGATGGCCAGCGCGTCCGCGCAGGTGGTCGCATCGGCCACCGTGGGGCCGGAGGCAATCACGGCCGGGTCATCGCCGGGCACGTCGCTGATGGTCAGCGTCAGCACGCGCGCGGGGGCGCAGGCCGCGGCCAGGCGCCCGCCCTTGATGGCGGACAGGTGCTTGCGTACGCAGTTCATCTCGCCGATGGCCGCGCCGCTGTTCAGCAGCGCGCGGTTGACGGCCTGCTTGTCGGCCAGGGTCAGGCCCGGCGCAGGCAGGCTCATCAGCGCGGAGCCGCCGCCCGAGATGAGGCAGATGACGAGGTCGTCGGCGGTGAGCCCGCGGGTCAGCGCCAGCAGCCGTTCGCTGGCGGCCAGGCCGGCGGCGTCGGGCACGGGGTGGGCGGCCTCGACGACCTGCAGCCGACGCGGCTTGTAGCCGGGCGGCACGTGGCCGTAGCGCGTGATAACGAGGCCCGTCAGCGGCGCGTCGGCCGGCCACGCGGCCTCCAGCGCCTGGGCCATCGAGCCGCCCGCCTTGCCGGCGCCGAGCACCAGGGTACGGCCCCTCGGAGGCGCTGGCAGGTGGCCGGCGAGCACTTCCCCGGGAAGTGCGCGGGCCACTGCCACGTCATAGAGCTGGCGCAGCAGCGTGCGGGGGTCGAGTGTCATGGTTGCAGTGCCCAGCGGCCGATCAGTGCCCGCTCGTCTTCAGTGAGGCCGGTGGCGTTGTTCAGCGGCATGGCGCGCTGCACGACGACCTGCTGGTAGATCCGGGCCTTGTGCGCAGCCAGGGCCTCGGCGCTGTCCAGCCGCACGCCCTTTTGCGCCACCTCGCCGCTGTGGCAGGCCAGGCAGCGCTGGCCGGCGATGGCCTGCACCTGTTCCAGCGTGGCCGGCGCGGCCGACGCGGCGGCCTGCGGCGGCGGCGCCATCCAGGCAATCAGCCCCCCCAGCAGCACGAGCGCCAGCACCACCGCCCCCCAGCTGTTGACGCCCTTGTGCCGCTTGACGAAGAACACGCGGATGGCCACGCCCGCGACCATCAGCACGCACAGCACGACCCAGTTGTAGCGGTGCTGGTACAGCATGCCGTAGTGGTTGCTCAGCATGGCCACCAGCACCGGCAGGCCGAACCAGGTGTTGTGCACGCTGCGCTGCTTGCCGCGCGCACCGTGGATCGGGTCGGGCTTCTGGCCGGCGCGCATCTGCGCGATCACCTTCTTCTGGCCCGGGATGATCCAGTGCGCGACGTTGGCCGTCATCATGGTGGCGAGCGTGGCGCCGACAATGAGGAAGGCCGCCCGGCCGGCAAACAGCTGGCAGGCCAGCCAGCTCGCGAAGATGATGAACACCGCCACCACGGCCAACACGCGGCCGTCGTTGCCGACGGCGCCGTCCCGAGTGCGGCCCAGCGTCAGGCAGGCGATGTCGTAGACGCCCGTGCCGACGACGAGAAAGGCGAGCGCCGCGCACACCGCCTGCCAGGGCGCGCCCCAGGCGAACACGCGCGCATCGATCAGCATCTGGCTGGCGTTGAAGAGGTAGAGCACGACGAACAGCGCGAAGCCGCTCATCCACGTCCAGTAGCTCTCCCAGTAGAACCAGTGCAGGTCCTGGGGAAGATTCCCCGGCGCCACCATGTACTTCTGCGGGTTGTAGAAGCCGCCGCCATGCACGGCCCAGAGCTCGCCGTCCACGCCCTTGGCCTTGAGGTCGACGGCCTGCGGCTTGACGAGGTGGTTGTCCAGCCACACGAAGTAGAAAGACGCGCCGATCCAGGCGATGACGGTGATGACGTGCAGCCAACGCAGCAGCAGGTTGGCCCAGTCGATGAGATAGATGTCCATGAGCGGTGGTGTTCTCTCACGGCCCCACCACGGCGGGTGCTGTGAGGCCTCAAGCGTCGCGTCCACGGGCACGGCGGCAGCCGGCCCGACACCGCGGCGACAGGGGCGCAGTGTAGGCAGACGCGCGCCACCGCCAAGCCGCGTGATCTACACCACGCCCGGCGGACCGCCTAACACCCCAGAATAGCCACATGCCGCCAAGCCCAGCCCGCACGAATCGTCCCTGCATCTGGCGCCCGGCCATGGCCGCGCTGCTGGCGGGGCTGGCCGGCCCGCCCGCCCAGGCTCAGACCCAGGCGCCGGTGCGCATCGCCACCAATGTCGAGCGCAGCTATTTCCCGCCGGCAGAGGCCCTGCTGCGCAAGGCCTACGCCACGCTGGGCATGGAGGTGGAGTTCGTGCCCTGGCCGCTGCCACGCGCCCAGGTGGAGATGCAGGCCGGGCGGCTCGACGGCGTGGCCATGCGCACGGAGCCCTACTTCGACCAGTTCCCCGTGGCCCGCAAGGTGGACGTGCCGCTGCTGCAGCTCTACCTGTACGCCTATGCCCGGCCGCCCTGCCCGCGTGCCGTCGCCCCCGAAGAATTCGCGCGCAAGCGCGTCAGCGTGCAGCGCGGCATGGTGGCGGCCGAGGCCCTGGTTCCGGAAGCCTCGCGGCTGCCGGCCAACACGCCCAGCGATGCCTTCCTGAACCTCGCCACCGGCGCGGCCGACTACGCATTGACCCTCACCACCAGCTGGATGGCGGAGATGCCGGTCGTGACCCGCCAGGGCGCCGTCTGCGTGGTGCCGACGCCGATGGGACGCTCCACGCTGTTCCACGGCGTGCACGAATCCCACGCCGCCTGGGTGCCGCGCCTGGAACAGGCCCTGCGCGCCATGCGCGACCGCGGCGAGCTGCAGCAGGCCTGGCAGGACTACGAACGGGAACTCGCCGGGCAGGATCTGCACGCCCAGCCGGGGCGCAGCCTCGTGGTCATGCCGGCAGCGCCAGGATCTGGGCCAGCACGGCCACCGCGATGACCGCGGGCTGCTTGCCGGCCACGCCCGCCACGCCGACGGGGCAGACGACGCCGGCCAGCTCCGCCTCGGTGAAGCCACGCGCCTGCAGGCGCTGACGAAAGCTCGCCCATTTCGTGCGGCTGCCGATCATGCCGATGAAGGCCAGGTCGCCGCGCTCGCGCTGGCGCTTCAGGCAGTCGGCGACGATGTCGAAGTCCTGCGCATGGTTGTGCGTCATGACCAGCACGGCCGAACCGGGCGCCAGCTCGCCCACCGCATCGGCCGGCGGGTCGCAGGCCTCCTGGCGCCAGCCACGCCCGGGCGGCTGGGCGGGGAACTGATCCTCGCGGCTGTCGATCCAGTGCAGCGCCAGCGGCAGGTCGCGGGCGATGTGGGCGATGGCCAGGCCGACATGGCCCGCGCCGAACAGCGCCAGCGGGCGCAGCGCAGGCTGGGGCAGGCGCGCGCCCAGGTCCTCGCACGCTGCGACGTGCTCGAAACGCAGCCAGACGACGCCGCCGCAGCATTGGCCCAGGCTCGGGCCGAGGGGGTAGCGCACCTCGTCAGCCAGCTCGCCGCCGGCCAGCGCAGCGCGGGCGCGGGCGATCGCGTCGAACTCCAGATGGCCGCCGCCGACGGTGCCGGTGATGCCATCGGCCGCCACCGCCATCCAGGCGCCCACCTCGCGCGGCACGCTGCCGGTGGTGCGCGCGACGGTGACGAGGATCAGCACATCAGCTGCCACGGTAGGTCGAGTAGGCCCAGGGCGACGCCAGCAGGGGCACGTGGTAGTGGCTGTCAGCGTCGGCGATGCCGAAGTCCAGCGGCACTTCGTCGAGGAAGGCCGGCTCCGGCAGCGTCTCGCCACGGCCTCGGAAATAGGCGGCCACCTCGAAGACCAGGCGGTAGCGGCCGGCTGTGAAGGTCGCGCCCTCCAGCACCGGGCCCTCGGCGCGGCCGTCGGCGTTCAGGTGCAGGCTGCGCAGCCATTTGGGGCCTTCCGCGTCGAAGCGGTAAAGGCGCACGGCCATGCCGGCGGCCGGGCAGCCGTTGGCGGTGTCCAGCACATGTGTTGTGAGCTTGCCCATGGAATCTCCATCGATTGATGCAAAGTGTAGGGATGAGCACACCCCATCAGCCGCGGTATCCCCGCGACCTCGTCGGCTACGGCGAGAACCCGCCGCACGCGCAATGGCCCGGGGGCGCGCGGGTGGCTGTGCAGTTCGTGCTGAACTACGAGGAAGGCGGCGAAAACTCGGTGCTGCATGGCGACGCCGGCAGCGAGCAGTTCCTGTCCGAACTGTTCAACCCGGCCAGCTACCCGGCGCGGCACCTGAGCATGGAAGGCATCTACGAGTACGGCTCGCGCGTCGGCGTGTGGCGGCTGCTGAAGGAGTTCGAGCAGCGCGCGCTGCCGCTGACGGTCTTCGGCGTCGGCATGGCGCTGGAGCGCCACCCGGACGTGACCCAGGCATTCGTCGAGCTCAACCACGAGATCGCCTCCCATGGCTGGCGGTGGATCCACTACCAGGCCATGGAAGAGGACACCGAGCGCGCCCACCTGGCCCAGGCCATGGCCAGCCTGAAGCGCCTGACCCTGGGCCGCGACCCGCACGGCCTGGGCTGGTACACCGGACGCGACAGCCCCAACACGCGCCGCCTGGTGGCCGACTTCGGCGGCTTCGAGTACGACAGCGACTACTACGGCGACGACCTGCCCTTCTGGCTGCAGGTGAAGAAGACCGATGGCAGCCTGGCACCCCATCTGGTCGTGCCCTACACGCTGGACTGCAACGACATGCGCTTCGCGCTGCCGCAAGGGTTCAGTCATGGCGAGCCCTTCTTCGAGTACCTGAAGGACACGTTCGACGTGCTCTATGCCGAAGGCGCCGAGAGCCCGAAGATGATGAGCATCGGCATGCACTGCCGGCTGCTCGGCCGCCCCGGGCGCATGCGCGCGCTGCAGAAGTTCCTCGATCACATCGAGGCGCACGACCGCGTGTGGGTCTGCCGGCGGCTGGACATCGCGCGGCACTGGAAAGCCGTTCACCCCTTTGACGCCAGGACGGCCTTCGTCTGGGAATGATGACCCTCGATCAACTGAACAACGCCAGCACCGCCGACTTCATCGCCCTGCTGGACGGCACCTACGAACACTCGCCCTGGATCGCCGAGCGCGCCGCGGCGGCTCGCCCCTTCGCTACGCTCGCCGCGCTGAAGGTGACCCTGGCCCGCGTGGTGCGTGAGGCCAGCGTCGACGAACAGCTGGGCCTGATCCGCGCCCACCCCGAGCTCGCCGGCAAGGCCGCCGTGGCGGGCGAGCTGACGGCGGAGTCGACGAACGAGCAGCAGAAGGCGGGGCTGACGGCCTGCACGTCCGACGAGTTCGCCAAGCTGCAAAAGCTCAACGCCGACTACAACGCGCGCTTCGGCTTCCCCTTCATCCTGGCCGTGCGCGGGCCGCGCGGCACCGGTTTCACCCGGCAGGAAATCATCGCGACCTTCGAGCGCCGGCTGCGCGCCCATCCGGACGTCGAACGCGCCGAATGCCTGCGCCAGATCCACCGCATCGCCGAAATCCGGTTGAACGACAAGTTCGGCGCGAAGCCTGAATTGGGCGAGCAGCTCTGGGACTGGGCCGCTGCCCTGGTCGCACACAGCGACACCGAGGACTTCCTGACCTGCACCTATGCCACGCCTGCCCACACGGCCGTCGCCGAACAGTTGATGGCGTGGATGCGCGATTGCGGCTTCGACGAGGTGAGTCGCGACGCGGTGGGCAATGTCGTCGGCGTCTACAACGGCACCGGCGACAAGACGCTGCTCACCGGCAGCCACTACGACACCGTGCGCCGCGCCGGCCGCTTCGACGGGCGGCTGGGCATCTTCGTGCCCATGCTGGTGGTGCGCGAGTTGCACCGCCGGGGCAAACGCCTGCCCTTCAGCATCGAGGTCGTCGGCTTCTCCGAGGAGGAGGGCCAGCGCTACGCCGCCACCTTCCTGGCCTCCAGCGCGCTGACCGGCGCGTTCGATGCGGCCTGGCTGGACCAGACCGACGCCGAGGGCGTCACGCTGCGCGACGCGATGACGTCTGCCGGCCTGCCGGGCACGCTGGACGCGATTGCCGCGCTCAAGCGCGACCCCAGCCGCTACCTCGGCTTCGTCGAAGTCCACATCGAGCAGGGACCGGTCCTGGACAGCCTGGACCTGCCGCTGGGAATCGTCACCAGCATCAACGGCAGCCGCCGCTATACCGGCGAGATCGTCGGCCTGGCCAGTCATGCCGGCACCACGCCCATGGGCCAGCGCCGCGACGCCGCAGCGGGCGCGGCCGAGCTGATCCTGTTCTGCGAGCAGCGCGCCGCGGCCGTGCCCGATGTCGTCGCCACGGTGGGCATGCTGGAAGTGCCTTCGGGCTCCATCAACGTCATCCCCGGCCGCTGCCGCTTCAGCCTGGACCTGCGCGCGACGACCGATGCGGCCCGCGACGCGCTGGATGCCGATGTGCGCGCCAGGTTGGAGGAGATCTGCCAGCGCCGCGGCCTGAGCTTCACGCTGCAGCCGACACTGGCGGCCAACGCTGCGCCGAGCGCTCCGGCCTGGCAGGCGCGCTGGGAGGCCGCCGTCACCTCGCTCGGCCTGCCCCTACACCGACTGCCCTCTGGCGCCGGCCACGACGCGATGAAGCTCCACGAACTGCTACCCCAGGCCATGCTCTTCGTGCGCGGCGGCAACGGCGGCATCAGCCACAACCCGCTGGAGTCGGTGACGGTGGATGACGCCGAACTGTCCATTCGGGCGTTTGAAAGTTTGCTCAATTCCCTATGACTCATGACCGCACTGACGCCTGGATCGGCGAACACTTCGACGACGAAGTCCGCTTCCTCCAAGCCCTCGTCCGCATCCCCACCGACACCCCGCCCGGCAACAACGCCCCGCATGCCGAGCGCACCGCCGAGCTGCTGACCGAACTCGGCTTCGAGGCCGAGCAGCACGCCGTGCCGGCCGCAGATGTGCAGGCCGCCGGCATGCAGTCCATCACCAACCTGATCGTGCGCCACCGCTTCTCCGAAAACGGCCCGACGATTGCGCTGAACGCGCACGGCGATGTGGTGCCGCCGGGCGAGGGCTGGACGCACGATCCCTACGGCGCCGAGATCGTGGACGGCAAGCTCTATGGCCGCGCCTCGGCCGTCAGCAAGAGCGACTTCGCGACCTACACCTTCGCGCTGATGGCGCTGAAGAACTCGGGCCTGCCGCTGAAAGGTGCCGTCGAGCTTCACTTCACCTACGACGAGGAGTTCGGCGGCGAGCTCGGTCCGGGCTGGCTGCTGAGCCAAGGCCTGACGAAACCCGACTACCTCATCGCCGCCGGCTTCAGCTACCAGGTCGTCACCGCCCACAACGGCTGCCTGCAGATGGAGGTGACGCTGCACGGCCTGGCCTCGCACGCGGCCTATCCCAGCACGGGCATCGATGCGCTGCAGGCCGCCAACAAGCTGCTCACGGCCCTCTATGCCCACAACGACCTGCTGAAGACGCGCCGCTCCGCGGTGCCGGGCATCACCCACCCCTATCTGAACGTCGGCCGCATCGAGGGCGGCAGCAACACCAACGTCGTGCCGGGCAAGGTGGTGCTGAAGCTGGACCGCCGCATGATCCCCGAGGAAGACCCGGCGGCGGTGGAGGCCGAAGTGCGCGCGCTGATCGAGGCCGCGGTCGCCCAGAGCCCCGGCGTCAGGCTGGAAATCAAGCGCCTGCTGCTGGCCCATTCCATGAAGCCGCTGCCGGGCGCCGCGCCGCTGGTGGCTGCACTGCAGAAGCACGGCCAGGCGGTGTTCGGCGAGGAGATTCCCACCTCGGGCACGCCGCTCTACACCGACGTACGCCTCTACACGGCCCACGGCATCCCGGCCGCCATCTACGGCGCCGGGCCGCGCACGGTGCTGGAGAGCAATGCCAAGCGCGCCGACGAGCATCTGGTGCTCGATGACCTGAAGCGCGCCACCCAGGTGGTGGCCCGCACGCTGGCCGAGCTACTGGCCGGCTGAGGCCAGCCTGAGCATCTCGCGCCGCTGGGCCAGTTCCGCCGGCGGCCAGGGGCTCCAGTCGGGGCGCTGGGCAAATAGGCCGTAGAGCGCCTGCAGGTTGCCCAGCACCTGGGGGTCGCGGGGCGACAGGGCCAGTGCGGCCAGCAGGCGTTGCGACAGCTGTTCCGCCGCCGCAGCGGTGGCCGGTGTGCCGGCCAGTGCCGCCACCGCCGCGAGGTTGGTACCGGCTGCGCTCGCCGGCAGGCGCTGCAGCGCGGTGCCGAACAGCTCGGCGGCCTCGCCGCTGCGGCCCTGACTCCACGCGAGCTGGCCGCGCAGCGCGGCCCCGATGCCCCAGGCGCTGGGTGCGAGGTCGGCCGGCACGGCGCGCTCGTAGCGCGCAAGGCCGGCGTCGACCGCGCGCGCCATGCGCTCGCGTTCGGCGGGCGGCAGCCCCCCCACCTGCAGGCGCAGCCAACCGGCAATGGCGTCGGCAAAGTCCAGCTCGGGCAGCCAGCGTGCCAGCGACCACTCGGCCACGTCGCCCGGGGTGCGGGCGCGCACCCAGCCCGCGGGCAGCCCGATGCGCATGGGCACCACGCGCATCCAGTCGCCACGCGCCTCCACGATGGCATACGGGAAGCTCTGGGACGCCGAGCGACCGATCTCCACGCCGGGCGCGGCCTCGTCCGGCTGCTGGCGCACCTGCAGCGCGGCACGCGAGGCCTTGTCGATGGCGGCCAGCTCGTCGAGCCGGATGCGCCGCGGCGCAAAGGCCAGGGCCTGGGCCGGCAGTGCGGCGCTGAACCTCGCGCCGCCCCATTCCAGGCCCAGGGTCTCGGGCGCGAGGCCTTGAGCACCCTGGCGCGCGAAGCGCAGGTAGGTCTGCAGGAAAAGCTCGCCGTCCTGCTCGAACAACCGCCCCCAGATGGCCAGCACGGCCTGGCCACGCGCCAGCGTGCCGGAGGGTGTGCCGATGCGGCTGACGATGGTGAGCACCTGCTCGACGTCGCAGCTCATGCGCGGCTCGGCCACCAGGTCCACCGCACCGATGGAGCCGTACTTCAGCATGGCCATCAGCAGTTGCAGATGTGCCAGCGACGAGATCTGGCGGCTGGCGGCCTGCAGCGCATCGCCGCCAGCATCCGCACGCCAGGGCAGCACCAGCGCGTTGACGGCCGCACCACGGAAGACAACCGGTGCGGAGCAGGCCCGGATGTCCATCGCCCGCGCCGGCAGGGCCAGCGCGGCCAGCGTCAGGAGGATGAGGAGGCGGCGCATCACTGGCCTCCCGCGCAGGGCTGGGCCGGGTTCTGCAGGCGCAGCAGCCCGGTCTTGGGATAGGCCGCATCGGCCAGGGCCTCGCGCAGCGTGCGGCCGGCGCTGTCCTGCACGAAGCCCTGCAGCGCCGCCAGTTCGGCCTTGGTGCGGCCGCCGATGGGCCGCTTGAGCATGGCGCCCAGCAGGCTGGCCGCGCGGCAAAGGTTGGCGTGCGCGGGCTCGTAGGCCCGCTCGCGCAGCAGCTTCAGGCCCAGGGCGCTGGCGATGAAGGCGTCCAGGTCCAGCGGGCGCGAGATGAGCTGCACGGCGTCCTGCGTGGGCGCGGCGCCGGCCTCGGGGTAGCGCAGGCGCTGCAACCCGGCCGGCACGGCCTCGCGCTGGTCGGCCGCAAAGCGCAGCGGCACCAGCAGGTAGTTGATCTGCGCGGACAGGGCCGGCGGCGTGCCGTCACGGTCGACGACACCCCAGACCTCGAGCAGCACGCGCTGATCGTTGAGCTGCTCGACGAGCTCGGCGCTGAACTCGCTGCCGTCCAGCGCCGGCACGCGCCGCGGGCAGGCGCGGAAGGCCACCGGCGTGGCGCCGGGGTTGATCCAGCGCTCGTCGCGCTCCTGGTCGAGCTCGAACTGCAGCTTGTTCAGGAAGCGCTCGACGGCCGCCCGGTCCGGCAGGGCCGCGCCGCTGGGTTCACTGAGCAGCACCGTGAAGCGCCCCGGCGCCGGCGCGCAGTTGACGACCGCCGCCTGCGCCTGGGCGCCGAGCAGCAGGACCAGCGCGATGGTCGGGATCGCCTGCTTCATGGCTTCACTCCAGGTTGGCGATGGCCTGCTCGGCCGCAGCCTTCAGGCTGGCGTAGCCGTCGGGCGTGATCGGCGTGTCCGCGCTGAGCCGCTGGTCGAGCTCACCCGGCTTGCCGGTGGCCGCCGCGCGGGCGAAGTCGAGGTAGCGGCGCAGCTGCGGCAAGGCCTTGACGCAGCCGTTGTCGCCGATGAGTTCGATGAGGTTGCGATGCGCACCGACGCCGTAGTGCCGGTTGCGCTTGAGCAGCAGTGGCGGCAGCACCCGGCACAGCGTCTCGGGCTGGCGCACGGCCAGGGCCTCCAGCCCACGCATCGCCGCGACGCCATGGAGATCGGGCCGGCGCAGCTCCATCAGCAGCGCCGGCAGCGCTGGCTCGCCGAAGGAGGCCAGCACGACGGCGGCGTTGTTCAGCTTGTCGCTGTCCTGCTCCTCGGTGAGCTTCTGTAGCACCGCCAGCATCTCTTTCGTGTAGCTCAGGTCGAGCTGGCGCTGCTTGATGGCGAGGTCCACCGAGTCCTTGATCCAGAAGCCCAGCACCAGCACGACGACGCTGGCCAGCAGCTTGGGCGCTTCGGCGCCCATCCAGCCGAGCAAGCGGGCGGGCAGTTGCTTGGGCGCTGCGGCGGGGGTTTCCATTGACGCAGTGTCGGCCGGCGCGCGCCAGCTGCACAACCCCAGTTTGTCGGACGCCCTCGCGCTGCATGCCCGGGGCGACGCCGGGTGGCCTCCTAGAATGAGCCGCCATGCCCGCCGCCCACCGCGCCCAGCCCCGCCGCCAGATCTGGTGGCTGCTGGCCGTGTTCCTGCTCGGCGTGCTGGCACCCGGCGTCAGCGCGGCGCTGGCGCATGCGCGGGGCGGTTTCGCGGCCTGGCAGGACGTCTGCCGGTCGCCCGCATCGGCGACGGCTGCCAAGCCCAAGCCCATCGAAGCCGCGCTGGATCTGCTGACCCAGGGCCATTGCCCCGCCTGCCACCTGGGCAGCACCGATCTCATCGAACCTCCTGCGGTGCCCGCGCTGCAGTTGCGCGACGACCTGGTGCTGGAAGCCCCCGAGCGCTTCTGGACCGCGCCGGTCACGGCCCACGCCTGGCGTCCTGCCAGCGCACGCGCCCCGCCCGGGCCGATCTGAGTCATCCGCCGCCGCGGCCGTGCAGGCCCGGCGTTCTGCCGCCGCCCGCTGTGGGCGCTGGCCGACCAGATCCAGCCTTTGCATGAAGCCATCCTCTCTCGTGCGCGCGGCTGCCGCCTGCGCCGCCCTGTCCGCCGGGCCCCTCGTCCAGGCCTGCGACGACTGCAACGACACACCGCCAGCGGCACAAGCTGCCGACGCCGACACGCCCGCCCCCCGCCACAGGCTCGCCCTGGTGCGCGTGCAAGGTGCGGCACCCAGCTCCCTGCCCACCAACATCCCCACCACCCGCGAGAGCGTCACGCGCGAGGACATCGAGCGCGGCGTCAACGCCACCGATGCCGAGGATGCGCTCAAGTACTTGCCCAGCCTGCTGGTGCGCAAGCGCTACATCGGCGACTACAACCACGCCATCTTGTCCAGCCGCGCCTCGGGCACGGGCAACAGCGCACGCTCAGGGGTCTACGCCGACGGCATGCTGCTGTCCAACTACCTGGGCAACGGCGTGGGCGGCCTGGCCTTCCCGCCGCGCTGGGGCCTGGTGGCGCCCGAGGAGATCGAGCGCGTGGACGTCATGTACGGCCCGTTCTCGGCCGCCTATCCGGGCAACTCGGTCGGCGCCGTTGTGGACTACGTGACCCGCATGCCGACTCGCTTCGAGGCCCATGCCAGGCTGAGCCATGTGCTGCAGCCTTTCAAGCTCAACGGCATCCAGGCGACCTATCGCGCCTGGCAGGCCAGCGCTTCGGTGGGCGATCGTGCCGGCGTTCTCAGCTGGTGGCTGAGCGTCAACCGCACTGACAGCGAAGGCCAGCCGCTGACCTTCACGGCCCGCCTCGTGGCCTCGGGCACCGTGGGCACTGGCGGCACCCCGGTCTCCGGCGCCGTGCTCGGCCTCAACAATGCCAACCAGCCCTGGTACCTGCTCGGCGCGGCCACGCAATACACCACCGTCCAGGACCACTTCAAGGCCAAGCTGGCCTGCGATCTCTCCCCCACGCTGCGCGCGAGCTATGTGTTCGGCGCCTGGCGCAATGCCGCCGATGGCGACTCCGTCAGCTATCTGCGCAACGCCGCCGGCCAGCCGGTGACGGGCGGCGCCATCGCCATCGACGGCCGGCAGTTCGCCGCGCTCACAGGCGCCGACTTTCCCCTCACCCGCGAGCGCCTGCTGCACACCCTGCACGGCCTGTCCGTCAGGAGCCGCAGCGGCGGTGAATGGGACTGGGAGGCCGCCGCCAGCCTCTACGGCTACGGCCGCGACGACAAGCGCCAGAACGCCGCCACCAACACCCAGCCCGGCGCCCGGATCGGCGGAGCCGGCACGCTGGCCCAGGGCGGCGGCAGCGGCTGGCGCACGGGAGCCGTCAAGGGCGTCTGGCGCCCGGCCGGCGGCAGCCATGTCGCGGACTTCGGCGTCCAGCAAGACGACTACCAGCTCCGCTACCTGACGACGAGCCTGGGCGGCAACTACCTGACGGACGGCCCCGGCACGCTGGCCAGCAACGTGCGCGGCCACACCCGGCTGCAGGCCGCCTATGCCCAGGATGCCTGGCTCATCGCCACCGACTGGAAGGCCGTGCTGGGCCTGCGCGCCGAAGCCTGGACGGCCAGCGACGGCCGCACCGACTTCTCCGCCAACGCCGGCCTCGGCTACCCGTCGCGGCGCGAGAACTACCTGTCACCCAAGGCCGCGCTGTCCTGGCAGGCGCTGGACAACGCCGTGCTCAAGGCCTCGGTCGGCCGTGCCGTGCGCATGCCCACCGTCGCCGAGCTCTACGGCGCCACCTCCACCACCAACTCACAGTACGTCAACGACCCCGACCTGCGGCCCGAGAAGTCATGGACGGCCGAGCTGAGTGCCGAGAGCAGCTGGGGCCCGCTGCGTTCGCGCGTCACGTTCTTCGCCGAGACGACGCGTGACTCGCTGTACTCGCAGACCGCCTTCGACGCCACGGCCAACAGGAACATCAGCCGCGTGCAGAACGTCGACAAGGTGGGCACCACCGGCCTGGAAACCACGCTGGGCACGAGCGACTGGCTGACCCGGGGGCTGGACCTGTCGGCCAGCCTCACCTACACCGACTCCACCATCAAGGCCAACTCGGGCTTCGTCGCAACGCCGGGTGACACGCTCGGCAGGCGGCAGCCCAACATCGCCCGCTGGCGCGCCACGCTGCAGGCAGCCTGGCGCTTCAACGATTCGCTGAGCGCCAGCCTCGCCGCCCGCTACGGCGGCCGGCAGTACCGCACGCTGAACAACGCCGACGTCAACGGCTTCGCCTACCAGGGCGTCAGCCGGTTCGCCACCGCCGACCTGCGTCTGCTGTGGAAACTCGACCGGCAGTTGAGCGCCGCGGTCGGCATCGACAACCTGAACAACGACAAGTACTGGAACTTCCACCCCTACCCGCAACGCAGCTACTCGGCTGAACTGAAGGTCGACCTATGAAAGAACTCCTCCCTGCCCTGCTGCTCGCGCTGGCGGCTGGCGCCCGGGCCCACATCGCACTGGAGCAGCCCGAAGCCCCGGCCGGCAGCAGCTACCGCGCCATCTTCAAGGTCGGCCACGGCTGCGAGGGCGGCACGGCGACGAAAGAGATCGCCGTCACCATGCCTGAATCTCCGCAAGGCCTGCGCGGCGCCAAGCCCATGCCCAAACCCGGCTGGACGCTGACCACGAAGCGGCGGCCGCTGAAGACACCTTACGACAGCCACGGCAGCCTCGTCACCGACGAGCTGGCCGAGGTGCGCTGGACGGCCGACGGCGAGGCCAACCAGCTGCCCGACGCCTGGTACGACGAGTTCGTGCTGCGGGCGACGCTGCCGGCCGAGCCGGGCGAGCTGGCCTTTGCGGTGCGCCAGGTCTGCACCCAGGGCGAATGGAACTGGGCCGAGCTGCCCAGCGCCGCCAACCCACGCCCGCGCGCGCCTGCGGTGCGGCTGAAGGTGGTGCCGGCGCGCGCCGAGCCGCACGTCCACTGAAGCGGAAAAAGGCCGGGCCACCCCCGGCTGATCGCGGCTTTGTTCACGCTCGGCTGCGCCGATGATTCAGCCCGTCACCAGTGCATGGCCCCCGGCAACGTTGCGGCCCCTGGCGAGGCGGAACGCGATCCGCCCGCGACCATGAAAGCACGAGATCTCGGCCCGACTGCGACACCCCGGTGTCGCCCTGCCCGGCCACCTGCGCTGTGATCCACGCCGCAGCCCCACGCCCCCTCCCGGGGTGCGTCCAGGGCGGCGTGAAGCGCTCTTGCGCCCCGACCGGTTCACGCCGGGCGGGGCTTTCCTTTGTTCAGCGCATCGCCACGATGCCGCCCTCGCGCGCCTGGGCCAGCAGGAACAGGCCAGCCTCGCTGCGCTCGCCGCTCCTGACCTGCACGTCCACGAGGCAGGCCTGGCCGACGGTGGTGGCGCGCAGCAGGCGCGTCTGCCGCGGCTGGGACGAGCGGCCCAGGCGCTCCACCAGCTCCCGGTAGACCGCCTGGCGGCCCGCCTCCGCGGCGGCGCCCAGGCTGCCGTCAGGTGCGAACTGCGCCGTCAGGCCCCAGGCGTCGCTGGCGTTCCAGCGCGCGTCGAAGTCGTCCAGCCGGCGCTGCAGCGCGGCCTTGTCGTCGCAGGCCGACGCGGCGGCGTAGGCCTCGGCAGGCAGCGCCAGCACGCCGGCGGCGACGAGGCCGAGGGCCGTGACGAGGGCCGAGAAGAAGCCCAGCTGGGCGGACGGGGTGAGTTGCTTCATGACACTCTCCTGGCGGTTCGGATCAGGGCTGGGCCGGCGGCGTCGGCTCGGGCACCTTGTTGCGGATCGGGGGCAGGCTCTGCAGATAGGCGAACACGGCCTTGAGGTCGTCATCGGTCATCTGCTTGTAGGCCGGGATGGGCATGGGCGGCAGCACCGGGCGGCCGCGGCCGAGGTGGCGGCCGGTGCGGATGGTCTGCACGAAGTCGTTCTCGCTCCAGCGGCCCAGGCCGGTCTCGGGGTCGGGGGTCAGGTTGGCGGTGTAGCTGACACCCCAGGGGCCTGCCCAGGCCGTGTTGGTGGCCGACGAGATCACCAGCCACGGCCCCTGCGGCAGCGCGGGCACCGGCGGCATGGCGAGCTGCTGCGGGTGGCCGGAGAAGAGCCGGTCCATGTCGGGCTCGGGGCCGTGCGCGCCCATCTTGAACGGCGTGTGGCAGCTGATGCAGTCGCCGGTGGCGACGATGTAGCGGCCGCGCTCGACGCGCTCGCGCGCAGCCTGGTCGGCAGCGGCCGGGGCCGCCTGCGCAGCCATGGACGCCATCAGGGTCAGCAGGGGGATGAGTCGGTTCATCTGAAGTTCTCCGGGTTGAAGTGGCGGGCCAACAAAGCCAGGCCCTGGGCGTCGATCTCGCGGGTGCCCAGGGGCGGCATCTGCTGGTAGGGGTTGCGGGTGCCAGCACGCTTCAGCACCTGGGCGCCGTCCACCGGCGCAGCGGGCCGTCCCACGTCCAGCGCCAGGCGCAGCGGCACGGGCACGCCGCCGTCGAAATGGCAGTGGCCGCAGTTGCCGTGCAGATAGCCGCGGGCGGCCTGCTCGGCGGGGCTGGCGGCGATGAAGTCCGGCGCCTGCGTGGCCCAGGCGGAGGGGGCGTTCTTCAGCAGGCCCTCGCGCACAAGCGCCGGAACGGCGGGGCCCAGTTGCAGGGCGGCGAAGCCCAGCACCGGGCTGCGTGCGCCGGCGTGGCAGGCCATGCAGTCGCCGCTGGACGGCACCTCGTAGCGGCGCCCCCCGGGCAGCGTCAGCACCTGGCCGCGGGCCGGGGCGCGCACGGCGTCGGCGCCGTCCCAGACGTAGCTGGCGGCCTCCCAGCGACCGTCGGCGCCGAGCAGGAAATGCCGCGTCTCCACCGGGCGGCCGTCGACGGCGAATTCCTTCCACAGCCGCGTGCCGACCGGGAAGCGCCAGGCATCCGGCTGGCTCGCGTCCACCTGCGTACCGGGCGGCAGCGCGATCCAGCGCCGCTTGGCCGCACCGTCGGACCACAGCGCAAAGCGCGGCTCGAAGGCCCGCACGCCGGCATCGCCCAGGCCGGTCTGGCTCAGACGCTCAGGCAGCTCCGCCCACGCCGCGGTGCAAGGCAGCAGTAGCAGCAGGAGCAACAGGACGAGGGCGAGGCGGTGCATGGCCGGCACTTTGCCGGGCGCACGTCACCCGGGCATCGCCCCGACGGGCCACCGCCGCTGCCACCGGAGAGCCATGACGAAGGCCATGCCCATGGCCCATCGGGCATGGCCCGTCGGAGCGATGGCAGGACGGCCGCCGGCCGGAACACTGCCAGGCATCCGGCCCCCTTCCCCTCACCTCTTCACGCCGGCTTCAAGGAGCTTCCATGACCACCACCGCCCGCCTCGACCTCTATGCCCACATCCACAAGGCCCTGCGCTTCTTCATGAGCGACACGCTGCAGCAACTGGGTCGCCTGGACGTCGAAGATCCGCTGGACCTGGCCGCCGGCCTGGCCCAGCTGGACGCGCTGCTGGACGCCGCCCAGCACCACGTCGAGAAGGAAAACGGCTTCATCCATCCCGCCATCGAGGCGCGCCGCGCCGGCGCCAGCGCGGCCATCGAGGCCGAGCATGAGGAACACCTGGACAGCATCGCCACGCTGCGCGCGGAAGGCGCCGCCCTGCGCGCCATGCCCACGGCCGCCGCGGCCCAGCGCCTGTACCGCCGCTTCGCCGGCTTCGTCGCCGAGAACTTCGAGCACATGGCCGTTGAGGAGAGCCGCCACAACCAGGCGCTGTGGGCGGCCTACACGGATGACGAGCTGCACGAGCTGCACGGCCGCATCCTGGCCAGCATCGGCCCGCGCGAGATGAGCGAGGTGCTGCGCTGGATGATCCCGGCGCTGACGCCCACCGAGCGCGCGGCCCTCATCGGCGGCCTGCCGCCCGCGGTGCAGGCGCCCGTGCTGGCTTCGGCCCGCTCGCTGCTGAACGACGCCGCCTGGGCCAAGCTCTGCCGCGCCGTCGGTCAGGCGAGCGTGCCGGGCCTCGTGGAGGCCTGAGCCTGCCGGTTCCACCACGCGGCGGCCTCGCCGCGTGAGTTCAGGCCCAGCTTGTCGAGGATGTTGGCCACGTGCCGCTTGACGGTGTGGGGGCTCAGGTCCAGCGCGCGGGCGATGTGCTTGTTGCTGGCGCCGGCGGCGATCTGGGCGATGACCTCGGCCTCGCGCTGGGACAGGCGATCGTCGAGGCCGGCGACGGCAGCCGAGGCGGTGGCCGGCATGTCCAGCGCCAGCGCATCAAGCCAGCCACGCAGCCGCGCCAGCGCGGCCGGCTCGATGAGTTCGCCCCAGGGTTGCGCTGCCATGCGGCGCATCAGCGGCACGGCCCAGAGCAGGCCGCCGGGATCGCGCTCGGCCAGTGCCGGCGCCAGGGCCTCGGCGGCGCCGTGCAGGTCTGCCTCGTCCAGCAGCGCCGCGGCCAGGCGCAGCTGCGCCTCGGCGCGCTGGCCCAGCAGGTCGGCTGCCTCGCCCTCGGCCAGCAGGCCGCGCCACAGCGCAATCGCCTCGGCGCGCCGGCCGGCCAGCTGGGCCTGCTGGGCGCGCAGGCCGGCCAGCGGATCGCGCCGGTGCGGCGAAGTCAGGTCGGGCAGCTCGGCGCCCTCGCGCACCAGCCGGGTCAGGCCTTCGTCGAGCAGGGCGCGCTCGCCGCAGGCAGCCGCCATGCGGGAGCAGAAGAAGATGCCGTGCCATAGCCCCCAGCGGCCATAGCCGGGCACGTGCTCGGCCAGGCGCAGGCGCATCAGCGCCAGGGCCGATTCGTGGCGGCCATGCACCAGGTCCAGCATCGCATGCAGGGCCTGGCCGTGGTTGCGCGCGATGACGAGGCGGCCGAACCAGGCCGCGTCGGCCTCGGCGCGCGCCAGGTGCTGCTCGCTCTCGCCCAGCTTGCCCTGCCAGAACAGGCTCCAGGCCCAGGCCATGTGGGCCATCACGCCCAGCGGCAGCGGCCGCTCGCCGACCACCTGCAGCGCGCCGCGGAACCAGCGCTCCATGGGCGCGGCCATGCCGCGGCAGCTGATCTGGCGCGGCGCCGGCACGCCGGTGTACCAGGCGTCCACGGTGGGCTGCTTCAGCAGCTCGGCCAGCAAGGCCTCGAACAGCGGCGCAACGGCGTCGAACCGGCAGCTCTCCAGCGCATGCCAGCAGCGCCCGAGCAGCACGATGCGGCGCGCCTCGCCACTGAGCCGGCTCTCGCCGTCGAAGGGATCCAGCGCCTCCAGCAGCGCCGCCGCCTGGGTGAGCCGCCCCTGGGCGATGAGCAGGATGCCCAGGTGGGCACGCGCGATGCGCAACGCGGCCAGGTCGCCGCGCGCCTCAAACAACACCTCGGCGCGGCCCAGGTGGAACTCGGCGCGCTCGGCCTCCCACATCGTCCACAGGGCCACAGCCTTGACGCGGTGCAGCTCGGGGCTGGCCTGGGCGAACGCATCGTCGAAGCGGGCGGCCAGATCCAGCAGGCCCTGGGCACCGAGCTGGTTGATGAGCAGCGCCGCATCGGCCAGCAGCAGTTCGGCCGCACGCTCCGGCCGGCCGGCCGCCATCAGCAGGCCGTGGCGGCGTTGCGGGTCGGTCTCCAGCATGGCCGCGCGCTCCAGCAGCTGGCGGTGCGCGTCGGGCTGCTCCTGGCGCAGGCGCTGCTGCAGCATGTCGCGGAAGAGCTGGTGCAGGCGCAGCGTGTGCGGCGCCAGGTCGACGACGGTGACGAACAGCGCCAACCGCTCGATCTCGGCCAGAAAGGCCGCCACCAGCGCCCCCTCGCCCAGGGCCTGGCAGCGCGCCACGTCCAGCTCGTGCAGCACGCTGCTGCGCAGCAGGAAGCCGCGCAGCTCCGGGTCGAGCCGGTCCAGCACTTCGGCGGCAAGGTAGTCGAAGGTGGCGCGGTCGATAGCCGCGGGCAGGGCAGCGCGCTGCGAAAGGCCCAGGGCCAGGCGCAGGCCGGCCGCCCATCCCTGGCTGCGCTGGAAGAGCTCGGCCCCCGCCTCGTGGCCCAGGCCCGCGGCCTGCGCGAGCTGGCTCACCTCGCCCTCGTCCAGCGCCAGCTGCGCCGGCCCGAGGTCGGCCAGCTCGCCGGTGGCGCGCAGCCGGGCCAGGCGCAGCGCCGGTTCATGGCGGGCGGCCAGCACCAGGCGCCAGCGCTCGCCCATGCGGGCCAGCCAGCGGTCCAGGAACTGCAGCGAGGCGGGATCGACGAGGTGGTGGGCGTCGTCCAGCACGATGAGGCCGTCCTCGACCTCGCAGGCCTCCAGCGCGTTCAGCATCGCGTCGGCCACGGTGATGATCTCCGGGCCGCCACGCAGGGCTGCGTCGCGCAGGCCCTCCGGCGCGGTGCGCCAGGGCGGGTCGAAGGGCTCGAAGGCGGCGAACAGGCAGTCCAGCAGGCGGCCGAGGTCGTCGCCTTCGTCCAGGGCCACCCAGGCGACGGCGCTGTCCTCCGGCACGTCGGCCAGCGCCTGCGTCAGCAGGGCCGTCTTGCCGTAACCGGCCGGTGCGCAGATGAGCAGCACGCGGTGGGCATCCAGCGCGTTCTGCACCGCGGCCAGCAGGGCCGGGCGCGGCAGCAGCAGGCCGGCACGCGGGCGCGGCGCACGGGTCTTGGTGTGGGCGAGTGCCATGGGCGCGAATGATAGGCAGAGCCCCGCCCTTGCGGGGGCGGGTGGGCCGATCAGGCGGCCAGCAATTGCTCCAGCCGCTGTTCGCGCAGGCCGTAGAAGCGCTTGATCTCGGCGATCTGCGCCAGCAGCTCGGGCCGGCGCGCCGCCAGCGCGTCAGCGGCGGCTCCCTGGGCCTTCACGGCAAGAATCATCTTGTTCTTGCTGGTGTGCTCCAGCGCGATGAACTCGAAAACCTGGGTGCGGTAGCCCTGGCTCTCCAGCAGCAGGGCGCGCAGGGAGTCGGTCACCATCTCGGCCTCCTGGCCGAGGTGGATGCCATGCTGCAGCATGGGCCGCAGCACCGCGGGCAGGGTCATCTGCGGGCGCAGCTCCTTGTGGCAGCAGGGCGAGCTCATGATGATGCGGGCGCCCGACTGCAGGCCGACATGCAGGGCATGGTCGGTGGCGATGTCGCAGGCGTGCAGGGCGATCATCACGTCCAGCGGCTGCACGGCCTGGGTGCGCACATCGCCCTGGTCGAAGCGGATGCCGGCGAGATGCTCGCCCTCGATGACGGCGTTACACAGGCGCACCATGTCGTCACGCAGCTCGATACCGGTCACGCGCGGCTGCAGGCCGTGGGCCTGAAGCCAGTCATGCACCGCAAAGGTCAGGTAGCCCTTGCCCGAGCCGAAGTCGGCCACCCTGATCGGTCCAGGCACCGGGCCGGCCAGGCCGGCCTCGTCGACAGCGGAGGCCAGGATCTCGACGAAGCGGTTGATCTGCTTCCACTTGCGCGCCATGGCCGGCACGAGTGCCGGCTCGCCCTTGACGAGATGCGTCAGGCCCAGGGCAGACCAGACCGGGTGGGCCATGTCCAGCGGCCGCTGCTTGGTCTTGTCGTGCGCTGCCGCTGCCGGCGCCTCGGCGCCGTCGACGCGCGTCACACGCAACGTCTCGCGCCCCTTGCGGCTGACGGCGAACTGCACCTCCTCGGCCGCCGTGTGCAGGTGGGCGTTGCGAAACCGCGCGCCCAGCAGCACAGCGATCTCGGCCAGGCCGGCCTCGGGGGCATGGTTCTTGGTGACGTCCTTGGTGCGGTGGCGCCACAGAAAGCTCAGCGCCGGCTCGCCGCGCAGCTCGATGGCCCGCACCGTCAGGCGTTCGACGTCTTCGTCGTCCCCCACGGGGCCCGACAGCAGCAGCTTGCCGAACTGCCCGCCGGCCAGGGCCAGGCGCACCAGATGCAGGAAACGCTCGTGAGCCGGCGCGGCGGCGGCGGGGGGTGGAGAGATGAGTTGGGTGAACAGCATTGACGCGAATTGTCCCCGCGACTCGGGGGGAAAGCCCCGCCAGACGCCGATTTCGGCACGTTTTCGCGGCCCTCACCCCCTCGGCGCGGGGATGCGCCAAAGGCTGGGCATCCCTACATTGACCCCCTAGTTCTAGGTCCCATGCACAAGGGACACGACATTCCATCCAACCGGGGAGCCCGAAAACATGTCCAAGTTCATTCGCCTGCTGATCGCTTCCGCACTGACCGCCCTGTCGGCCACGTCGGCGCACGCAGACTTCGTCTTCACGACCCAGGGCGTGGACTTCACCTACCACTGGATCGACGCGGACAGCTTCTCGCTGCGCATCGAGAACGCGCTGGACGCCAAGGGCGACTGGGCATCGGCCACCCACCTGGGCTATCTGGGCTTCAAGAACTTCGGCACCCTGGGCACGCTGACGGGCGCGAAGGTCGCCATCAGCCCCGCACCGAGCACGCTCATCAACTGGCAGTTGACCGCCGGCGAGCTGACGGGCAACGGCTGCAACGGCAACGCCGCCTCGAACGCCATCTGCCTGGACGCCTCGCCCGACGTGGCCCTGAGCAACGACCTGCTGTTCACCATCGACCTGCAGGGCACGGGCATCGCCCTGTCCGCCACGGCCGCGCCTGAGCTCAAGGCCAGCTTCACGACCTACCAGGCGCCCTCGAAGAACAAGCCGGAAGCCTATCTGAAGACCGGCACCCTGCTGAGCCAGACGATGATGAACGCCCAGGTGCAGGCCCTGCCCGAGCCGGCCTCGCTGGCCCTGGCCGGCCTGGCCCTGGCAGGCGCTGCCGTCGCACGCCGCCGCGCGCGCGGCTGAAGCCGATTCAGCCGGCGCGCCTGCGCTGGCTCCACAGCCCGATACAGCCCAGGCCGGCCAGCAACAGCGCCAGGCTCTGCGGCTCGGGCACGGCTGCCGCGACCTGCAGCGGGGCCCAGCTCATGGACGCCAGGCCCAGGCGCTCGTCGGTGACGACGCCCGGGATGCTGTAGGTGGGCCAACCCATGCTTTCATAGCTGAAGAGGCGCTGGCCCTCGCCGTCCTGGCTGACGGCCGCCAGATGCCACAGCCTGCCGCTGGCAAGTTCGTATTCCAGGCCCGCACGCTCGTCGAAACCCAGGCTGAAAGCCTCCACCGCACGGTTGCCTGACCAGTTCAACTGGAACCCGGTCAGCTCGTAGCCATAGAGCCAGCCGTCGCCATCGAGATCGGTGCCGGCGAAGCTGCCGCTCAGCGTGGCGCCGTCGGCAAAGCCGGCCTGGCTGAACCGAAAGCTCTGGGCCTGGGCCGGCTCGACGAAGGCGGCGGCGGCCACGGCGACCAGGGCCGTGAGGGCAAAGAAGCGCGGGGCGGACATGACGGGACTCCAAGGGGAATTGAGGAGCCGCCATGCTGCCGATCGGGCCGCCCGGCCGCTTCGCCCAGGAGAGCCATGCCCCTGCCATTCGTGATGGCCCGCGGAGGCCAGCGAGGTCTCAGGCGTGCGTCACGAGGCCGCGCGTCTCGGCGGTATCCAGGTGGGGCAGCGCGTTGAAGGTGACGAGGTTGTGCCGCCTGGGGTTGAACGCGAACTCGGTGACGGCCGAGTTGCGAATGCGCAGGTTGAGCTCCACGAAGGTCTCGGGGGGTGTGGCCAGCACCTGGGCCACGGCCGTCGCAATGGGGCCGCCGCTGGAGACGATGAGCACCTGCTTGCCCACGCCCAGGGCCAGCACGCGGGCCAGGGCATCGGCCACATCGGCGGCGAAGTCGGCATGGCTCGGCATCCCCGCCGGCTGGGTCTCGCCACGCATCCAGGCCAGCAGCCCCTGGCGCAGCAGGCGGAAATGCTGCTTGATGGCCTCGGGGTCGCGCGGCACTTCCAGCGGCCCGGGATGGATGGCGCGCACGACGGCCTCGCTGTCGTACTCGTTCAGGCCCGGCAGCGCGACGGCGGGCAGGTCCGTGCCGAAGCCTTCGACGATGCCGGCCAGCGACTGCACATGCCGCTTCAGCGTGCCGGTGAAGACGGCGTCGAAACGCTGGCCGCGCTCGCGCCAGTAGGCGCCCAGGTGGCGGCATTGCTCATGACCCCTGGTGCTGAGCTGGTCGTAGTCGGCCGCGCCGAAGCTGGCCTGGCCGTGGCGGACGAGGTGGAGACTTCCCATGCCCGCCATGATGAAGGGCAACGGCGCCTGCGGCTGTCGCGACAATGACGCCATGACACTGCGAATCGCCACCCGCGACGACACCGCCGAGATCTGGCGCGTGCGCTATGCCGTCACGGAGAACACGCTGACGCCCGGACGCATCGCCGACGCCGAGCTGCATGCCTATCTGGAGGACCATGGCCGCGGCTGGGTCGTGGAGCTGGCGCCGGGCCGGATTGCCGGCTTCGCCATCGGCGACGCCCGCGACGGCCACATCTGGGCCATGTTCGTCGACCCGCCGCTGCACGGCCGGGGCTACGGCCGGCAGCTGCACGACGTGATGGTGGATTGGCTGTTCGCGCAGGGCCACACCAGGCTGGATCTGGGCACCCAGCCCGACTCGCGCGCCGAGGCGTTCTACCGCCGCGCCGGCTGGCAACCCACGGGCGAGGGCCTGGACCGCTGGGGCGACAAGCCGTTCGAACTGAAGCTGCAGGACTGGAAGCACCATGCTTGAAACCCATGTCATCGAGACCGGCCCCGCCCCTGCCACGACGCTGATCGTGCTGCACGGGCTGGGGGCGGACGGCCACGACTTCGTGCCCATCTGCGGCGAACTGGACCTGCGCGCCCTCGGCGCCGTGCGCTTCGTCTTCCCGCACGCGCCCGAGCGGCCGGTAACGATCAACGGCGGCTACGTGATGCGGGCCTGGTACGACATCCTGGGCACCGACCTCGTGCGCCGCGAGGACGAGGCCGGGCTGCGCGAATCGCAGGCCGCGATTGCCGCGCTGGTCGATGCGGAACGTGCCCGCGGAGTGCCGGCCGGGCGCATCGTGCTCGTCGGCTTCTCGCAGGGCTGCGCGATGGCGCTGATGACGGCGCTGCGCTACCCCGAGCGGCTGGGCGGCGCGGTGGGGCTCTCGGGCTATCTGCCGCTGGCCACGACAACGGCGGCCGAGCGCGCCGCTGCCAACGCCGATCTGCCGATCTTCATGGCCCATGGCACGCAGGACCCGGTCGTCGCACCTGCCCGCGGCACGGCCAGTCGCGACGCGCTGCGCGCGCTGGGCCACGCGGTCGAATGGCACGACTACCCGATGCCGCACTCGGTCTGCATGGACGAGATCCAGGACCTGAACGCCTGGCTGCTGAAGCAACTGGACTGAGTTCGCCGCGCTGTTCGCCGCGCTGCGTCGACCGCAGCTCGGCGAAGATCGATGAGTCATGGAGCGTCTCGCAGAACAGATCGTCGCCTGGCACAACCGCCATCCGCTGGCGCGGCGCATCGCCATGGGCGACGTGCACACCATCGGCGTGGTGGCCCTGCCCTTCGTGCGCGCCTCGGCCGAGGCGGGCGGCCTCGTCGAGCCCGTCCTGACCGACGCCGTCACCTTCGACGAGCTCGCCGCCGCACCGCGCCAGTCCGCGGTCGGCGCGCTGTGGCAGCGGCTGCGCAGTCTGCGCCTGCCCGGCCGCAAACCGCGCAACCAGTGGCGCGCCTTCAGCGAGAAGTTCCTGCCGGGCCTGAGCCCCGCCCGCGTCGAGCGCTTCGCGCTGGCGCACGGGTTTTCCGAGCCCCCGGCCACGCCCGAAACCCAGCCCTGGCGCGTCATCGTCATCGACGAGGCGCTGGCCAGCGCGCACAGCGGCTGGCCTTTCGAGCTTTATCTGATGACGGCCGGCGTGGACGTCGGCGCCCAGCGCACACGCGTGCTGGCCGGCCGCGGCATTCCGTCGGAGATCGCCGGCCGCCGGCTCTGGGACATGCGCCGCGTGGGCGCCGCAGCCGCCGTGCTGGCCCTGCTGGGGGCCCTGGGCGCCTGGATGCTGTGGCCAGGCAACGCGGCTGCGCCAGCGCCTGCGGCGGAAACGGTGGAAATGGCGGCATCGGCCGCCTCGATGCCAGCCCCCGCCTCGGCGGCTGCATCGGACCCGCCCGCCCGGCCGGCTTCGCAGGCCGATGCCGCATCCGCGCCCGTGGTGGCAGCGTCGGCAACGGAGGCCGCCGCCAGCGCCGCGGCCGAGGACGGTGTGCCGCCGGACATCCGCCCCCGCCTCGTGGAGCGTGCCGACGGCATCAAGCGCCCGCCGCTGCGCTCGACCCCACCGTCTGAGCAGCCGGCGCAGAAGGTCGCCGACAAAGCGACCGAGAAGGAGCTGCCCTCGGCGGCCCCGGGCAAGCCTGAGACGGTCGACCCGCGCCTGGCTCGCCTGGCCCAGTCACCGGACAAGGTCGTCGTCGCCCTTGTCGGCCCGCGGGGCAGCAAGGCCGAGGCCGAGGCGTTGCTCAAGAAGATGCAGGCAGGCCTGGTGGGCGTGCACAGCAACCCCGACGCGCTGCAGGCCGACGTCATCCAGACGCCCGAAGGCTGGCGGGCCACGGTCTGGCCCTTCCCGAGCCGGGAGCAGGCCCAGCTCATCAACGCAACGCTGGTGGCGCGCGGGCTGAAGACCAAGGCGGTGAACTTCTAAGGCCGGCGGATGACGAAGGCGCGCTTGTCGCCGCCGTCGAAGCCGCAGCGTTCGTAGAAGGCCCAGACGGCCGGGTCCTTGCGGCTGGTGGTCAGCACGACCTTGTAGCAGCCGGCACGCCAGGCCTGCGCGATGGCATGGCGGATGACAGCCTGGCCGTGGCCGCGACCTCGGTGGTCGGCATGGGTGACAACGTTCTCGATGACGCCGTAGCTGCAGCCGCCACGCGTGAGGTTGGGAACAACGGCGAGGTTGCAGCTGGCGATGAGCCGCCCTGCGTCGAACAGCCCGAAATGTCGCAGGCCCGCGTGTGCGAACACGGCGCGCGCCGCCTCGGGCGAGGGCGGCGCGTCTGCGGGGTTCAGGTGCTGGTAGAGCGCCAGCAAGGCGTCGAGGTCTTCGACGCCCAGGTCGCGGAGGGCGCTCGTCGCCGTCACTTCACCTCGAGCTTCATCGTGTTGGCGATGAAGGCGAGGATGTCGCTGCGCTCCTCGATGATCTTGGAGGTGGGCTTGCCGGCGCCATGGCCGGCGTTGGTCTCGATGCGGATCAGCTTGGGCGCCGGGCCGGTGTCGGCGGCTTGCAGCGTGGCGGCGTACTTGAAGCTGTGCGCCGGCACGACGCGGTCGTCGTGGTCGCCGGTGGTGATGAGCACTGCCGGGTATTTCGCCCCGCTCTTGACGTTGTGCACCGGCGAGTAGGCCAGCAGCGCCTTGAACATCTCGGCGCTGTCCTTGCTGGTGCCGTAGTCGGTGGCCCAGGCCCAGCCGATGGTGAAGTTCTGGTAGCGCAGCATGTCCATCACGCCGACCTGAGGCACCGCGGCGGCGAACAGGTCGGGCCGCTGATTGGTGACGGCACCAACGAGCAGGCCGCCGTTGCTGCCGCCGTTGACCGCCAGCGTCGCCGGGCTGGCAACTTTGTTGGCGACCAGCCATTCCCCGGCGGCGATGAAGTCGTCGAAGACGTTCTGCTTCTTCAGCTTGGTGCCGGCGTCGTGCCAGGCCGAGCCGTACTCGCCGCCGCCGCGGATGGAGGCGATGACGTAGACGCCGCCCATCTTCAGCCAGGTGGCCGCGGTGACGCCGTAGGCCGGCGTGATGGCGATGTCGAAGCCGCCGTAGCCGTAGAGCAGCGTGGGGTTGCTGCCGTCGAGCTTCAGGCCCTTCCTGGACGCGATAAAGATGGGGAAGCGCGTGCCGTCCTTGCTGGTGACGAACTCGCGGCGGGTCTCGAACTCGTCGGGGTTGAAGGCGGTCTTGGGGCGCTTGAAGAGTTCGATCTTGCCGGTCTTGACGTCGTAGCGGTGGATCTCGGCCGGGTTGGTCAGGCTGGTGTAGCTGAAGAAGGTTTCTCGGTCTCCCCAGCGGCCACCGAAGCCGCTGGCCGTGCCGATGCCGGGCAGCTCGACCTCGGTGATCGGCTTGCCGTCGGCGCCGTGCACGCGCACCAGCGTCGCGGCGTCATGCAGATAGCTCAGCAGGTAGCGGCCTCCGACGGCGGAGGCGCCAGTCATGGCGTCCGGGCCCTCGGCAACCAGCGTCTTCCAGCCCGCCGGCGCAGGGTGCTTCGGGTCCACGCTGATGAGGCGGCCGCGCGGGGCGTCCTTGTCCGTCTTGATGATCAGCCGGCCACCGACGACGGCGACCGGGCTGTACTGGGCATCGAAGCTCAGCGTGACGGGCTGGGGCTTGCCACCGGCGAAACCGCCCTTGGGCAGCGGCAGGACCATCAAGCCGTTCTTGCTGCCGGCGCTCTTCCAGACACTGATGAGCAGCAGTCGGCCGTCGTCCGACACCTCGGCGCCGAAGCCCCACTCCTTGTCCTCGCGGTTCTCGGCCACGAGCACGTCGTCGGCCTGGGGGCTGCCGAGGCGGTGGTAGTAGAGCTTTTGGAAGTAGTTGGCGCCCTTGAGCGCATCGCCCGCCTTGGGGGCGTCGTAGCGCGAGTAGAAGAATCCCTTGCCGTCGGCCGTCCAGGCCGCGCTGCTGAACTTGACCCACTCGATCGTGTCGGCGAGATCCTGGCCGGTGGCCAGGTCACGCACCTTCCAGGTCTGCCAGTCGGAGCCTGCACCGGCCACGCCGTAGGCCAGCAGCTTGCCGTCGCGCGAGGGCACGACGCCGCTCAGTGCCACGGTGCCGTCCTTGCTCATCGTGTTGGGGTCCAGCGCGACGACCGGCACGTCCTTCAGCGACCTGGCCGTGTAGAGCACGTTCTGCTGCTGCAGGCCGTCGTTGCGGGTCCAGAAATAGCGGCCGCCCTCGCGGAAGGGAATGCCGAAGCGCTCGAAGTTATAGAGCTCGGTGTAGATGCGGCGAGCCGGCAGGCGCTGGGGCATGGCGGCGAGGAACTTGTCCGTGACCTCGTTCTGCTGGACGACCCAGGCCTTGGTGTCGGCGCTGTTGTCGTCCTCCAGCCAGCGGTAGGGGTCGGCGACGGCCGTGTCGTGGTAGGTGTCGAGCTGCTCGACCTTGCGGGTGGCGGGATAGGTCATCGTCTGGGCCTGGGCGCCGGTGGCAAGCACGGCGGCGATGGCGAGGGCGGACAGGGAGAGCTTCATCAGGCGGAGTCCTGCGATTTCTGGAAACCCCCGATTTTCCGCGCCCCCACCCGGAGCGCCGATGGTCATGCGATGAAGCCCTGACAGCGAAAACCCCAGGGCGCAAAGGCTCACGCCCCGGCTTGCAAGCTGGTGGTCCTTCGGCGGGCGTCCGACAGTCTGAGCCCGGACACGTTCAGTCCTGAGGACTGAACGTGTCTGGCGAAGGCCAGAGCCGCTGGCTCTGGCGCGCAGGGGTTGCCCTCGGCCCCGACTCAGCTCCGGTAGTCGGCGTTGATGCTGACGTAGTCGTGGCTGAGGTCGCAGGTCCAGACCGTCGCGCTGGCCGCACCGCGGTTCAGGCCGACGCGGATGGTGATCTCGGCCTGCTTCATGACGCGCTGGCCGTCTTCCTCGCGATAGCTGGGCAGGCGTCCCCCCTGGCGCACGACGGCGACATCGTCCAGGTCCAGGTCGATCAGGCCCTGGTCCAGGTCGGCGATGCCGGCATAGCCGACGGCGGCGAGGATGCGCCCCAGGTTGGGGTCACTGGCGAAGAACGCCGTCTTGACCAGCGGCGAGTGGGCGATGGCATAGGCTGCCAGCTTGCACTCGGCCTCGTCGCGGCCGCCCTGGATGGTGATGGCGATGAACTTGGTCGCGCCCTCGCCATCGCGCACGATGGCCTGAGCCAGTTCCTGGGCCAGCGCGATCAGCGCCTCGCGCAGCAGCTTGGCATCGGCGCTGTCCAGCGACGTGATCTCGGCATGCCGGGCCTGGCGGCTGGCGATCAGCATGAAGCAGTCGTTGGTGGAGGTGTCGCCGTCGATGGTGATGCGGTTGAAGGAGGCGTCGGCAGCCTCCTTCACCAGCGACTGCAGCAGGGCGGGTGCGATGTTGGCGTCGGTGGCGACGAATCCCAGCATGGTCGCCATATTGGGCCGGATCATGCCGGCGCCCTTGGAGATGCCGGTCAGCGTGACGGGCACGCCACCGATCTCGATGCAGCGCGACGCCGCCTTGGGCAGCGTGTCCGTCGTCATGATGCCGGCGGCCGCCTCGGCCCAGCCATCGCTGCGCAGCGCGGCCAGCGCGCCGGGCAGGCCGGCGGTGATGCGGTCGACGGGCAGTGTTTCCATGATGACGCCGGTGGAGAAGGGCAGGATCTGCTCGGGCCTGCAGTTCAGCAGGCCGGCCAGGGCCTGGCAGGTCTCGCGGGCACGGGCCAGGCCGTCGGCGCCGGTGCCGGCGTTGGCATTGCCGGTGTTGATCAGCAGCGCGCGGATGGCCGAGCCACCGGCCAGATGCTCGCGGCAGAGCTGCACCGGCGCGGCGCAAAAGCGGTTGGTCGTGAAGACGCCGGCGACGGCCGCACCTTCATCGAGAGCGATGACGCTCAGGTCGCGGCGGTTGGCCTTGCGCACGCCGGCCATCGTCACGCCGAGGCGCACGCCCGGCACGGGCAACAGGGAGGCAGGATCGGGGGCGGAGAGATTGACGGGCATGGCGCGCTCGGAGAGTCAGAGAAACCGCGCGGATTGTAGGAAGCAGAAATGAAGAAGGCTCCCGAAGGAGCCTCTGTGCGACACCGGATTCGATCAGCGCGGCAGGCGGCGGCGGGCCACCAGGCCGACGACACCCAGGCCGCCGAGCAGCAGCGCATAGGTCTCGGGCTCAGGCACGGCATTGGCCGGCGTGGCGACGATGAGGTCCTGGTAGCTGGCATTGGTCAGCCGGGTCAGCGAATACAGCGCCGGTCCCTGGTAGGACTGGGCCAGGGCCAGGTAGCTGGTTGCCAGCTGCTCGACCGACTGGGCGGTGGAGAGCGCCTGGCCGGTCAGCCCGCTGGACTGCAGGTAGAAGCTGCCGGCGCTCTGGGCGACGCTCAACGTCGCGCCGGTCTCGCGCACGATCTCCCAGACGGCGAATTGGAACGCCGCCTGCTGCTGGCCGTTCTGGACCCCGCCGAAGCTGCTGGAGTACAGCGCCTGCAGCAGGTCGCCCTGCGTGCCGCCGAAGCTGCTCGCCGTGTAGGTCTTGAAGTTCGGGTTGCCCGCCAGGTTCGTGCTGAGGGCGAACGACTGCTCAGGCTCGATGCAGTAGGCGACAAAACTGCTGCCCGCGGCATCGATGTAGTTCAGCCCGCCGGTCACGTAGTTGGTGATGACCGAGTTGGAGAGCTTGGGATCGTCCGCATCGCGGCTCATGAAGCGGATGCTGGTCGAGGTGGCGGCAAAGGCCGACGCACCGGCCATCAGGGCAGCGGCGAAGACGAAGCGCTTGGACATGATCGATGGCTCTTAGATGTTGGCTGATGCTGATTAACGGGGGCGGCGGCGCGTCAGGCTCAGGCCCGCCAGTGCGACGGCCACCAGGGCCAGCGCCGTCGGCTCGGGCAGTTCGTTGCCCTGGCCTTCCAGGTTGGCGGTGTAGCCCTCCTGCCCCTTGGCGCCGATGCCGACGCCGATGACGTGCAGCGTCCAGTTGCCGGCGGCCAGCAGCTGCGGGCCGAAGGTCCAGACCTCGGTGCCGAACACTTCGTTGTCCAGATCGACGAACTGGGTGGCTGACGGCGTCAACGCCAGCACGGTGCTGCCCGACTGCAGGAAGGCCGACGTGATGTCCACGCTGGCGGCGACCTCGGTGGAGAAGGTCGTGATGTTGCCGCTCAGCAGCGTTTGCGCGTTGAGCTGGAAACCGTAGCTGTCGTTGAAGAAGACCGGCGCGCTGCCGTCCGACACGATGCCGTTGTTGCCATAGTTCAACGAGACCGGCGCTGCCGAGGCTGTGCTGGCGGCGAAGGCCAGGCTCAGGGCGGCAAGGGCTGCGGACAACGTTTTCATAACGCGCTTTCTGGTTCTCTATCAGGGACTACCCGAGTTTTCCCGGGGCTTGGGCTGCACTCTAGGGGGGCGCGCTCGCGCCGCGCACCCCTCAGGCGTGTGGCGCGGGGCCTGCAACGTGCTCAAACGCACGGTTTTCCCCCCACATGGGTGGGCTCTGGCAGCCATGCCGCGCAAGAAAAACGGGCCGGCAGAGCCGGCCCGTCAGGGGTTCCAGAAGCGGGGGCTCAGGCCAGCTTGCCGTGGCAGAGCTTGAACTTCTTGCCGCTGCCGCAGGGGCAGGGGTCGTTGCGGCCGATGTGGCCGTACTCGGCCAGCAGCGTGGCGGGGTCGACCTCCTGGCTGACGGAGCCGTCCTCGTTGGGGTGCTGGTAGGTCACGTTGGACACGGCCTCGGCGCGGCGCTCCATCGCCTCGGCGGCCTGGTTGACCTCTTCCTGGCTCTGGATGCGCACGTTCATCAGCGTGCGGGTGACTTCCATCTTCACGAGGTCCAGCAGTTGCGAGAACAGCTCGAAGGCCTCGCGCTTGTACTCCTGCTTGGGGTTCTTCTGGGCGTAGCCGCGCAGGTGGATGCCTTGGCGCAGGTAGTCCAGCGCCGCGAGGTGCTCGCGCCAGCGGTGGTCGATGCTCTGCAGCAGCACCATGCGCATGAAGGGGTTGAACTGTTCGATGCCAACGCGGTCGAGCTTGCTCTGGAACTGCTCGTCACCCGCCTTGACGACGGCCTCGACGATCTCCTCGTCGGTGATGGAGTCGCTCTTCTTGACGAGCTCGGTCAGCGACAGCGGGATCTGCCATTCAGTCTGCAACACCTGCTCCAGGCCAGCCAGGTCCCACTGCTCCTCGACGCTCTCGGCCGGCACGAAGGTGCGCACGACGTCGGTCAGCGTCGATTCGCGCAGCGAAGCGATCTGGGCAAGGAGGCTCTCGGCCTCCAGGATGTCGTTGCGCTGCTGGTAGATGACCTTGCGCTGGTCGTTGGAGACGTCGTCGTACTCCAGCAGCTGCTTGCGGATGTCGAAGTTGCGGGCCTCGACCTTGCGCTGCGCGCCTTCGATGCTGCGCGTGACGATGCCGGCCTCGATGGCCTCGCCCTCGGGCATCTTGAGCCGGTCCATGATGGCGCGCACGCGCTCGCCGGCGAAGATGCGCATCAGCTGGTCGTCCAGCGACAGGTAGAAGCGCGACGAACCCGGGTCGCCCTGGCGGCCGGCACGGCCGCGCAGCTGGTTGTCGATGCGGCGGCTCTCGTGGCGCTCCGTCGCGATGATGCGCAGGCCGCCCTCGGCGCGCACCTTCTCGTGCAGGCCCTGCCACTCGTCCTTGAGCTGCTGGATGCGGCGCGCCTTCTCGTCGGCGGGGATGGCCTCGTCGGCCTCGATGAACTCGATCTGCTTCTCGACGTTGCCGCCCAGCACGATGTCAGTGCCGCGGCCGGCCATGTTGGTGGCTATGGTGATGACGCCCGGGCGGCCGGCCTGGGCGACGATCTGCGCTTCCTTCTCGTGCTGCTTGGCATTCAGCACGCTGTGCGGCAGCTTGGCCTGCGTCAGCAGCTTGGAAATGAGCTCCGAGTTCTCGATGGACGTCGTGCCCACCAGCACCGGCTGGCCGCGCGTGTGGCAGGCGCGGATGTCCTCGATGACGGCCGCGTACTTTTCCTTGTCGGTCTTGTAGACCAGGTCCAGTTCGTCCTTGCGGATGGTCGGGCGGTTCGGCGGGATGACGACAGTCTCGAGGCCGTAGATCTCCTGGAACTCGTAGGCCTCGGTGTCGGCCGTGCCCGTCATGCCGGACAGCTTGCCGTACATGCGGAAGTAGTTCTGGAACGTGATCGAGGCCAGCGTCTGGTTCTCGGCCTGGATGGCCACGCCTTCCTTGGCTTCGACGGCCTGGTGCAGGCCATCGCTCCAGCGGCGCCCGCTCATCAGGCGGCCGGTGAACTCGTCGACGATGACCACCTCGCCGTTCTGCACGACGTAGCTCTGGTCCTTGTGATAGACATGGTGGGCCCGCAGCGCAGCATTGAGGTGATGCATCAGCGTGATGTTGGCCGCGTCGTAGAGGCTGCCCCCTTCCGGGATCAGGCCGGCCTCGGCCAGCAATGCCTCGGCCACCTCGTGCCCGTCCTCGGTCAGGTGGATCTGGTGCGACTTCTCATCCACCGTGAAATCACCCGGCTCGATGACGCCCTCGCCCGTGCGCGGGTCGAGCTCGCCGATCTGCTTCTTGAGCTTGGGCACGACAGCGTTGATGCGCAGGTAGACGTCGGTGTGGTCGTCGGCCTGGCCGGAGATGATCAGCGGCGTGCGCGCCTCGTCAATGAGGATGGAGTCCACCTCGTCGACGATGGCGTAGGACAGGCCGCGCTGCACGCGGTCGGCCGTCTCGTAGACCATGTTGTCGCGCAGGTAGTCGAAGCCGTACTCGTTGTTGGTGCCGTAGGTGACGTCGGCGGCGTAGGCAGCCTGCTTCTCCTCGCGCGGCATCTGCGGCAGGTTGATGCCCACCGACAGGCCGAGGAAGGTGTAGAGCTTGCCCATCCACTCGGCGTCGCGGCGCGCGAGGTAGTCGTTCACCGTGACGACATGGACGCCCTTGCCCGTCAGCGCGTTCAGGTAGACGGGCAGCGTGGCCATCAGCGTCTTGCCTTCGCCGGTACGCATTTCGGCGATCTTGCCGGCGTTGAGCACCATGCCGCCGATGAGCTGCACGTCGAAGTGGCGCATCTTCAGCGCCCGCTTGCTGCCCTCGCGGCAGACGGCAAAGGCCTCGGGCAGGATGTCGTCCACCGTCGCGCCACCGGCGATGCGCTGCTTGAACTCGGCCGTCTGGGCGCGCAGTTCGTCGTCGGTCAACGCCTCGTACTTCGGTTCCAGCGCGTTGATCTTCGCCACGGTGCGGCGGTAGTCTTTAAGCAGACGCTCGTTGCGGCTACCGAAAATCGAGGTGAGAAGCTTGGGCAACATGCTGCGAAGGGATGGGGGCTGCGCTGACACGCCGACGGGACGACCCGGCCGGCAAGAGGGGGCGAATCTGAGGGCGCGGCGGGGCATTGCAAGAAGGACTTGCCCGGTCGCGCAAAACGGCGCAGTTTAGCAGCGGGGCCCGGCGGCAGCCGTCAGCGCCGGCCGGGCTGACTACACTGCCGCCATGTCTACCGCGCCCCGCTATCTCGCGCCCAGGACCTCGCGTGCCAGCGTGCCTTCACCCACGCCGGTGGCTCAGGCCCTGCGCGAGCACGCCGGGCTGGCCTTGCTGGGCGAGCGGCTAGAGGCTTCGCGCCGCCGCCTGCGCGTCATCGCGCCGGCGCTGCCCGGCCACCTGGCCGCCAGCCTGCAGCCCGGGCCGCTCGACGAGGACGGCTGGAGCCTGCTGGCAGCCAACGCCGCCGTCGCCGCCAAGCTGCGCCACCTGCTGCCGCGACTCGAAGCCCTGCTCGCCCAGGCCGGCTTGCCCGGGCGCATCCGCATCAAGCTCGTCCAGAAATGACAAAACCCCAGCGCCGGAGCGCTGGGGTTCTGATGTGGTGCCGGCTATCGGATTCGAACTGATGACCTACCGCTTACAAGAAAACTGGTCGGTTGTTTGATGCAGTTTGATTAGTTGGATAAGGGCTTGATTTAGAACAGCAACCCGATATCTTCCAGTTCTACTGAGTTTGATTAACCACCCGCAGTTTTACCGATGCGGGTAGCACCAAGGTAGAACGAGGGATGCCATCAATCCGTCTGGCCTTCGAGCGCAAGGCTCTGGCCGCCATCACGCCGGCCGAGAAGCGCGCCACCTTTCAGGACACCGCCAAGCGCGGGCTGGTGCTGGACGTCACCCCGAACGGCGTGAAGACCTTCCGGATCTACCGCAAGGTCGCCGGCAGGCCGGAACGCATCACGCTCGGCCACTTCAACGCCTCGTTCCCGGACAGCCGCGACTTCCCGCAGGGCACCGACTTGCTGAAGGCGCTCGACACCCGCCCCGAGCTGAACGTGCGGATGGCGTACCGCATCGCCGACGCGGTGAACATGCAATTAGACGGAGGCACCAACGTTGCGGAGGTCAAGCGGCAGGCACGCGGGGAGCTGACCCTGGGCCAGCTGTTCGACAAGTGGTGCACCGAGCATGCCGAGCCCAACGGCGTGCGGACGCTGGGTGCGATCAAGCAGCTGTATCAGCGCTTCCTTGGCGCCCTCCCAGACGAGCCGCGCAAGAAGCACGGCCGCGCGCGAACGAAGCCGCCCTATGCGGTGAACTGGCACAACCGTCGGCTGTCGACCATCACGCCCGACGAGGTCCGCCGCCTGCACCTGGCCGCCGGCAAGCACCTGTCGAACACCAGCGCCAATCACATCGTGGACCTGCTGCGCCAGCTTTACCGCAAGGCAGAGAGGTGGGGCGATTTCAAAGGCACCATCCCGACCGTGTCGGTGGAATTCTTCGACGAGAAGGGCAACGAGCGCGAGCGGTTCCTGAAGCCCGACGAGCTGCCACGCTTCTGGACCGCGCTTGATGAAGAGCCGAACCAGGCGTTCCGAGACTACGTGTTGCTGGCCATCCTCACCGGCGCCCGTGGCGGCAACATCGTCGCGATGCGCCGCGACCAGGTCGATTTGCAGAGCGCGGAATGGGTCGTTCCCAACACTGCTTCGAAGAACAAGACCAGCATGCGCATTGTGCTGGTCCCTGAGGCGGTGCAAATCATCAAGCGCCGGCTGGACGAGATTGCTGGCGACTGGCTGTTCCCTGCCCAGTCGAAGGCCGGGCACATGCTCATCCCGCGCAAGCCTTGGGACGCATTCCTAGAGCGCGCCGGCATCACCAACCTGCGCCGTCACGATCTGCGGCGTTCGCTAGGCAGCTGGCAGGCCCGCACCGGCGCGAGCTTGATCATCATCGGCAAGAGCCTGGGCCACAACAGCCAGGCAGCGACGCAGATCTACGCGCGCCTCGACACCGACCCCGTGCGTGATGCCGTTAACCGGGCCACGCAGGCCATGCTTGGCACGCGAGCCGAGGCGGCCGAGGTGGTCCAGATGCCGGTCAAGCAGGCTCGCACCAAGGCCAAGAAGTCCTTGTGATCGCCAGATTAAACGAATACATTATTCCCATGGTCACGAAGCCCACACCCCCCGCCCGCCGTGGCCGCCCTGCCCTTTCCGAGGGCGAAGCGACGGTGCCGGTGGTGATCCGCATGACCGAGCCGCAGAAGGACAAGCTGCGACGACTCGGCGGGCCGACGTGGGTGCGCGACCGCATCGACAAAGCAAAGGAGCCCAGCTCCTGAACCCGGCGCCTCAGCGGCTCTGAGGCAAAGCGGGCCTGCAAGGTGGTGGAACACCGAGCAAGCCCTGACCACAACCCACCTAGTAAAGAGGTGAATTATGGCTATTGAGACTGTACCCAACGCCCCGAGTGGCGCCCCTGCGTCGGATGACGCTTTGATTGAAGCCCGCGACCGGACGCTCTACGAAGCAGCGTCCGAAGCTGGCGCACTGGCCAGCATTTTTCGCGCAAGCTTGCCGGCGAAAGGCTCAAGCTCGATGGAGTTCGACATCTCCATCCGCGGCGCGCTTCTGAGGATCGAAGCGCTATGCACGACCGTGTGTCTGCTCCAGGGGGAGCGCTGGCGCGAAAACCTCAATGAGGAGTACCGCGTCGTGTTCGGCAAGCCGCTGGAGGTGTCCCATGGCTGACCTCTCCCAACACCGCGCAACCACCACCATCCACGACGCCATTCGCGTCACCGGCCCCGACGCCATCGTCTTCAACCCTGCAGCTGGTCCAGTCGACCTGCTGGCATACGCGCAGGGACAGATGCAGATCCTGTCGACGATGCTGCTCGCCTTGGAAGACTCTGACGATGCAGAGCTTTCATACGCGATTCGCTCAGTACTGGAGCCTGCAAAGTCGGCAATCGAGCTGGCCGTTGATCTCTTTCCTGCGTATGTCCGCAATGGGGGCGACCATGTCTGAGGCGACCATTGCCGTTCCGCGCAGCTTCCTTGAGCAGTTGCGGCGCGCCCTTGATACGACCATCGATACCAACGTCACCATCAACGGCCTCTGCCGTATTGGTGGCGGTGCCCTCGACGACGACACCCGAACCTGCTTCAACGCCATCGACGCGTGCTTGAAGCTGCAGGAGCGCCTGGTGTGCCCTGCGTCCGACGGGCTCGACAAACTGCTCAGTGAGGCCCGTGATGGCTGACGCGCCCATGCTCCGCCGCCCGATCATGGGCGGCATATTCGGGCGCGGTGAGTTCGAGCTGGCCACGCAGCCGGCAATCGTCAACGGTCTGCACGCGGTCAGGTTCCTCGTGATCCAGCCGCGCGCCGGCAGGGTGCTGGCCATCGCCGAGAGCAAGACGGAGGCGCTGGCCGGCGCCCGGCGCGTCCTGCACGCTACCGGCGCAGCGAACGACGAGGAGCCACGCTGGGTGCAGCCGCGCCTCTGGTCGGACGCCGAGCTATCCATCGTGCCGACTCCGCCCCCGCGGCCCGTCTCCCGGCGTCGACGCGAGGTGTTCGTGCGCTCGGGCGGCTGCTGTCACTACTGCGGCACGCCCCAGCGCATCGACGGCGCCTGGCACGTCGAGCACCAGCTGCCGCGCGCGCTGGGCGGCACAGACGAGGCGCTGAACCTGGTCGCCGCCTGCAGCTCCTGCAACCTGAAGAAGAGCGACAGCACCGCGCTGGAGTTCGTGCTGGCGCGGAGCGCGTGACCCGGTGACGGAACGCCGCGCCGCGCCAATCGACGAAAGGCTGGCGACGCCCATTGAGGCGTCGATCCCGCCTGCGCCCCCCACCTTGCTTGAGCAGGTACGCGACCCGGCGAGCATGGAGCGATGGCAGGCTGAGGTTGACCGCTGGCGCGTCAGGGAGACGCTGCGCGTTCAGCAGGCTCGGCTGGAAAAGCTGCCGCTGCTGCTGAACCAGGTCGGCGTCGTCGACCTCGAAGACCCAGACAGGTGGTTCCGGCTGGCGTGGTCGCTCGCATGCCAGTACGTGCCGGGCTTCAGCGTCGTCGATCCGCCCGCCAAACGCGGGCGCAAGACCGACTGGGACGAGTGGCGCCAGGCCTGCGCGGCTGCTGCCGTGCGCCTGCTGCTGACGCGGCTGAATGCAGGCGGCGCCAAACGCTCTGAGCTGGACGCCTGCCGCCAGTTGGTGAAGCGGGAGCCCTGGCTGGGCATCGAAGCCCGAACGTTGCAGAACCAGGCTGCGCTGGGCCGCAAGGGCGATCTTGGCAGCATGCTCTTTCGGATCGCAGATGCCCGCGGCGATAGGTGGCTGGAGGAGTTCCTGGCCATTCGGTACGGGGCGCAACATGCCGGCCCGGCGGCCATGCCATGAGACCGCCCGCTGCGTTGCTTCCGCCGTCCTGTGGATGATGCGCGTACCGGCGCGCGGCTCCGAGGGCATCATGCTGACGCGGAGGTGAACAGATGACCGAGAAGATCAAGATCGCTCTGCTCGCGCTGGTCGCGCTGATGCTGGGCGTCAACGCCTGGTACCTGCGCGCCATCGAGCGGCAGATGCCTGAAGGCTTGGACTACGAAGGGCGCGAGCAGATCAGGCAGATGAGCATCGACTTGCGCGCGCTGGAGAAGGACGCCACGCTCATCGAGCGCAACACTCGACGCTAGCCTGGCAGGTCACCTGTCCGGCGTGTGCATCCGTTCGCCCAGGTAGTACAGCCCCCACAGCGTGATGACGACCATCTGCGCCAGAAACAGCATCAGAGCAAATGCGGCCAGCGCCCGAAGCGCAGGCAGCGACTCCGTGGGCAGCCGTGCTTGGATCGGATCAACGACTGCAAGTGCCGCCACGGACACCAGCGTGAGGCCAATGCTGAGTGCCGTGAGATACGAAAACATCAAGCACAGGAACCGCCGACGGGTCAGGTCCACGAGCACACGCTGCCCGTTGTACAAGATGTAGGCGCGCGGCGGCGTGCCCGGCATCACATCATCGAGCCCGGTTTTCCCAAACGTCGCGACCGCAGCGAGCGCAGCCAAGTAGAAGCCCGGGAGGCTCTGCACAAAGCCGAGCAACTTGTCCACGAGCCCGCCTGAGTGGAAAACGTTGATGGTCGGCGCAAGCCAAGCCACGAGGCAAAGAAGACCAGCGCTGACAAGCGCAGGAAGCCCCCAGTTCAACGCGAGCAGGTGCCGGCTGTCGTGCTGAACGCTGAGGTACAGCAGGGGGCGAGTGAGGACGGCAGCCATGGCTGATGCTAGGCCAGGGTGCGCATCTTGTCGATCACCGTCAGGCTCACCCTTGTGTACTTGGGGAAGATGTCGGTATCGAACGTGATGATCTCCCGCCGGGTGAACGCCTTCTCCAAGTCGTTGGTTTCCAAGAGCTGGGACTTCTTCGGGCCGCTGGCCGACTCTTTGAAATGAACCCGGGCTTTGTTCGGCGACTCGCGGCTGAACGCCCGCAGGAGCCCCTTGAAGCGATTCATCGATTTTCCGGCGTTGCTGTCCACGACGTCCACGCGGATGGTCTTGCTCGAAATCTGGAACCCATCTGCATCGTCGATGCCATCAGACGCTTCAGTGATCAGCTCGACCGACTCGATGAAGCCTGTACGCAGGATTTGCTCCAGCGACTTGCTCTGATGGCCGGCCGTCTCGAACGTGGTCAAGAGCTTGAGCTTCTGGCCTTCCACTCCGTTTGGATGACTGCGCTCGAAGTGCGCACGGTTCCCTGGAACATCAGCTGACGAGCGCAGCAACCGACTCAGCGTCGAGGCAATAAGGCTAGGACTCACGCCGCTACCTGAAGTCTGAAGCATCAGTGCAGGATCGCTGGGTCGAGCAGCCGGCCGAATCAAAAGATGGCAAGACTTGTCGATGGCCTCGTGCACCGCTTTCCCGGCCATTCGACTTCTGCCGTTCCGAAGGTCTTTGAAGGCGACATCTGATAGCTCTGCGTCGGCACAGCTCATCACGAGATAGTGCTCTTTGCGCAACTCGTCGAAGTGCCAATCCTCGAGCGTGATGTGACGCTGTCCCGAAGAAAACAGCTCGGCAGAGGCCGGGGCGTTCTTGTACGCCTCATATGCGAGCTTCAGCCCGAAACCGGTTTCCATGGGAAGGGGCTTGACCTCCAACCCTTTGAACCGGCAGCGCAACTGCAGGTCGTAGAAATTAACCCCGCGTTCTCTGTTCTTCATTGATGTTCCTCCCGTTTTTTTGATTCTAGGGGTGCAAGCTGATACCGTGGAAGCAACGCAGCTTGCACGCACCTCGGCAGTAGACCGAGCGCGGCTGCAGCGCACCGGTTGCAGTGCGCGCCCAGCGCTTCTGGGTACAAGGGAGGATCGAAATGGCAATCTTGCTGGTGACGTATGACCTGAAGGCGCCCGGGCGGAACTATGCGCCGGTGTTTGATTACCTCAAGCAGTTCACCTACTGCAAAGACCTGGAGTCGGTCTGGCTGCTCGATTCAACGACTAGCCCGGCTGCTGTGAGGGACGCGTTGAAGACGCGCGTTGATGGCAATGACAAGATACTGGTGACCCGCATCACAAGGGAGTGGGCCAGCGTCAACTTCGGTTGCGGCCAATGGCTGAATGACGCAGGTCGCCGATGGTGATGCGCGAAGCCCGCCGCTCCGCCTGCAGCAATTGAAGACGGGGCGCGTAGAGCACAGCGTGGGGTCAGCTTGACGCCGCAGTCATCACGGCTGCAGCAAGGTCGTCGAACCCCTCCAGCAGCTCTTCCCACTCGTCAGGGGGAAAGGCGCGGAGCTTTTCCAGGGTGTCGGCGACGTTGGCCGGGTCGAGGATGCCCGACGCTTCGCCTCGCTGCTGGGGCCGGTCGCTGAGCATCGCCATCGCGGCCAGCTCATAGCGGAACACCTCACGCGCAATGCCGTTCGGGCCCAGGCCATGGAGTTGCTGGAAGGCGGCCAGGGCGGCCTTGCTGCTGGCGAAGCTCTGCTGTGCACTCTCCAGTCGCTGGGCGATGGCGGCGTCGCTGAAGATGCGTTCCGCGCTCGCCGCGGGCGTGCAGCCACGGGCGCGCACGCTGAACGGCATTGCCGCGAGACTTTCAAGTGGCTTCAGCTCGGCGCGCGCTGCATGAACGCCCTGTTCGAGCAACTCGCGCTCTTCATCGATGCCCACGACCAAGGGCGGCCCACCGCGAAGCTGGAGGGCCTCCTCGACTTTGCGCACGCGGCTATTTCTGATGTTCAAGGCCATGGGGATTCCTTCTCAAGTGGTCTTCGATCTCGCGCAACCGGCGCTCGACGGTCACGACTTCGGTTGTCTTGGCGAGCAGTCCCAGCATGTAGAACAGCTTGGTTGCCTTGTCCGTCTCAAGCTTGCCGGCGCGAACCTCGCGGTACACGCGCGCCATCTCGACGCGCACCTGGTCGACCGTCTCGAGCCGGATTCGGCGCTCGCTCGGTGGGGGGGTGGGGTCGTCGACGTCTTCAACATCGACGCGGGTTTCGGACATGTCGGTCATCCAGGAATGAACCAGGCATCGCTGCAAAGCGTCGGCGTCTTGACGCCAGCGCGCTGGGCTTCAGCGACGGTGCGCTGTGCCCAGTACGGCGCCCAGGCGGGCGAGCACGGCGTCGGCATGGCCGGCCCGGTGCGCAGGGGCAACTCGTCCAATTGCTGGTCGAGCTTCGCCATCAGCGCGGCCGCCTGCCGCAAGGCTGTCTCCCGCGTCGTCGGATCTCCGCGCGCGTCATTGGCCAGCGCCATGCACTTCTTCAGCTTGCGCATAGCGCTGCTCTGCGCGGCGTCCATCAGTGCGCCCCCGCGATGCTCTCGAAGCTCGGCGCCCGGTCAGGTGTGTCCGAGCCCGGATCCCACCAGTAGCCCTGGTTCCAGTCCTTCCGAGCCCGCTGGCGCATGCGGCCCAGATAGCCGGGGCTCAGGTTCTCCTGCAAGGCGTTGAGCGCAGCGTGATCGAGAGCCGCCTTCGCGTACCAGAGGTTCACGAGTGGCAGGTGGCCGCGGGCGAAGCGCACCGCCTCAGCGCCGGCATGCGTGTCCTTCCCGGCCAGCGCCTCGTCGGCGTTGCCCTTCGTCAACTCGTAGAGCTGCGCGCCGCTGGAGAAGGTCGGCCCGAGCAGCTCGAACAGACCCTGTTGCGGCGTGCGGTCGTCGGTGCTGTCGCGCAGGATGACGTCGCCCATGAACCCGAGGCCGCCACCCTGCGCGAGGGCGCGAAGCCAGAACTTCGAAGTGGTCATGTCCACGGGGTCCTTGCCGAAGACGACCTGCCGCGACTGGAAGCTGATCGCCCCCATGGCCGTCATCGCCACCAGGAAGGCGCCGAAATAGGCCAGGCGATCCGTGGGCGACTCGCTCTGAAAGCCCAGGGGCGCACCCTCAAGGCCGCCGGGCGTCTCGGCCAGGCGCCGGAAGTGCCGCGTGATCATCGCCACCGGGAAGGTCTTGAACTGGGCCAACAGGCGGGCGCCCTCCCCCGTGATGGTGCCCGGCGAGGTGCCGCGCTGCAGGAATGCGCGCGACGCAATGTCGCCTTCGACGGCGGCCATCTGCTGTTCGTGCGACAGCACGGCCAGATACCGCTGCACGACCTCGGCGGCGCGCGGGCTGCCCGTCGCATAGATCGCCTGCGGCGTGAGGATCGCGCCCCACTTGGTCGGGACCAGCGCGGCCGACCGCATCAGCGCCCAGTCGTCGGCCGTGATGCCACGGCGCGCCAGCAGGATCTCGCGCGTCCACTCGTCCAGCTCGCCCCAGCCCTTCGTCAGCCACTTCGCGACGCCCTGCTGCATCGTCAACGCGAACGAGCGACGCAGGCCGTCCTGCCACCAGTTGTTCAGACTCAGGAACATCGTCTTGTTGGCGATGCGGCCCGACCAGCTGGCGGCCAGGTGGTCACCCGTGAAGCGGTTCAGCGTCCCGATCAGCGTGTCGGCGACCAGGCCCTGGGTGTTCATGAAGTCGATCAGCTCGCGGCGCGCCACCGGCGTCATGCTGCGCGGCAGGTTGGCGAAGGCGTCGAAGTAGCTCAGTTTGTTGAAGTGCGTCGTGCTGAAGTAGGTGGGCAGGTCGGTGAAGCTCGACAGCAGGATGTTCTGCAGCTTGCCGAAGGTCTGCACGTTGCGGACGTGCTGCCAGACCTGCGCCGCGCCGGCGCCGGTGAAGCGGCCGGACACCTTCCCCATCGTCACGGCCTCGATGGCATCACCCACGACCGGCGGCGTGTATTCCCAGTGCGAGACCGGCGCGCCGACCATCGCGGCCCAGTGGTGATCCAGGGACGACCAGGCGACGAGACCAGGCTTCCCGGCCGGCGACTCACGGCTGATCAAGTCGACCTGCAGGCGGTGCATCGCGTTCGCGTTCGGCCCGTAGCGTTCGACCAGCGTGATGTCGCGCGCCATCACCTGCAGGTGCCCCAGCAGGGCGTCGTACATGGACCCGCTGCCAAACTCGCGCATGGCTTCGACGTAGGCGTCACCGCTCTTCCAATGGATGGCCCGGTGCTCGCTGCCGTTGTTCGCGGTCGCGCTGCGCCCCTTGAAGGCGCCCGGCACGCCCTGGTTCGCCCCGTTGCTGGCCAGCGTCTCCGACGCGGCGCGCAGGAAGTCCAGCACCTCCGCGTCGCCCATCCGTGAGCCGTCGGCCCGCACGTACTGGGCACGGTCCACCTTGTCGAGCAGCGCCGTCGCGAAGCGCTCGCGGCCGGCGGCCAGGATCAGCTCGGGATTCCAGGCGTTCGGCATGTAGCCATAGCCCAGGCGCCCGACATCGCCGCCGCCGGAATTGAAGCGGGTACGCATGGCCTCGTTCACCCGCTCGAAGGCCTCGGCCGCCTGCATCGCGAGCTGGTTACCCGTGCCAGCCTTGCCGCGCGAGTGGATCTCGCGGGCGATGTCCAGCGTCATGGCCGGGTTGTCGACGCCGAGTAGCCGCATGCCGGCGGCGCGCCCTAGGCTCGCCCCCTGGGTGGACTCGGCAGCCGACAGCGCCCCCATCAGGTCGGCGGCGTATTCCTTCGTGAGGGCCTGCGTCATGTCGGCCGTCGTCTGGATGTCGTCGGCCCAGGCCGCCGCGCGCCCGAAGCCCATGCGCTGCATCTGGGCCGCGAGACGGGTTGCCGTTTCGTCGGTCTTGATGATCTGCAGCTGCACGAGCTGCACCTTCCGCTCGGCCTGACGCTGCAGTTCGGCCTGGGCCTCCTCTGCCGCGCGCAGCGTGCGCTGGTCGGCGGTATAGCTGCGCCAGTCCTTGTCGGTGCGGGCCAGGCGCGCCGCAGCGCTGTTCATGTCGGCCTCTATGCGAGCAGCCTCGGCATCTGTCATCGGCCGCCGGCCTTGCGCCGCGCGCACCGCGTCCAGCTTCTTCCTGCACACGTCTTTCATGGCTTTTCTCCTTTGCTCGGTTCAACCGCGCCGGCCAGAACTCCGACCGCGCCAACGACCTCGGCCAGCGCGCGCAGGTGCTGCTCGCGGTCATCGCCGGTGCGCCGCGCAACAACCTCGATGGCCAGGTTGAAGACGCGTTCCCAGTGGTCCACATGCAGGGCTTCCAGCTTCAGACTGGCGGCCTGGGCCAGCGCCTGCCCGGCTTGCATCCCGCCGGCTACGACGGCTGCCGCTGCCTGGGCCAAGTCGGACACGAGCGCCATCTCGGCCAGCGCGGCCGGGCTGATGGGTGCAGGTCGGCGTTTCGGCATGCCTGGCCTCATCAAAGGCCCACGATCCGCAGGTCGTATCGCGGCGGCTGAGTGCCCGCGTGCACCAGTCGGAACCTGGCAATCGGTTCGGGCGTCGCGGCGACAGCTGGCGTCTCGCCCTGTTCGTTGGGAACAGCGGCGTCGCGCATGGGCATGAGCACCTTCGCAACGGCCTCCTGGTACTGAGACAGCACAGGCGACGCTGCGACCGTTTCGAACTCCGACCCGGGCCGCGCGCGCACCTCGATGAGCAGTTGCAAAGTGTCGTCTTTGGCCAGAGTTGCGCCTGACGTTGAAAACGGCAGGACGTGCAGCTCTGCGCCAACAAGACGGCCGCGCGGCACGGCGAAGGTCTCGCCTACGAACTCTTCGTAGTCGCGCTTGAAGTGGTGGATGCTGGACATGATTTCTCCGTAGTCGGTTGGGGTTGGGTCAGACGTTGGCCAACAGCGGCTCGTAGGTGTTGAGCAGCAACTGCAACCAGGCGCCGAAGGCGAGGCGCTCGGCCGGCCCCAGCTTCTTGCTCGTCGGGATCTCTTTGGAGCTGCGGCGCAGCTCGCCCACCAGCTGGGTGTAGGCGGCCAACTTGTCGGCCTTCGGTGCCGTGGCGCCGGTGTGGCGTGCAAGCTCGGTGACGACGGGCGCCCAGGCCGTTGAAGCGACACCGGCGGCGGCATCGCCCGGCGTGTCCTGCGTCCAGGCGGGGGTCTGCTGGTAGGCCTTCGAGACCTGGTGGGCGATGTGCGTGGACATGGGTTCTCCTTTGGGTCAGATTTCGATCACCAGGGTGGTGAGCCCCAGCGCTTGGATCGCGGCATTCCGGCCGCGGCGGTACTGCTTGAACTGCGCCTTGGTCAGCCGCTGAGGCTGGTCTGGCGACCACTCGATGACGGCGGCGCGCTGGCCGTTGCCATCGGGCTGCGAGACGGACAGCGTGGCGGTGCGGCTGCCAACGCGCCAGGACTGAACGAGTGCTGGTGCTGATGCGCTCATGACTTGATGACTCCGCGCACCAGCACACACTGCACACCATCTCCCCCCACTCCGTGGGGGGGAGAGGTTGTGTGCAAGGCTTTGTGCGGCTTGGTGCGAGCTTTGTGCAGACTTGGTGCGGGTACTTGGTGCATCACGCAACCTCCTCGGTCTGGAGAACCAGACCCTGCTTCGGGTTCCGGTTCGAGTAGTGGCCGACGACGCCACGGGCGAACACGCCGCGGTTCATCAGCCGGTTCATGGCCCGGGTCAGCTCGGACACGCTGTAGCCGGCCCCCAAGCTCTTGGCGGCCATCTGCTTGGGCAGGAAGTCGGGCGAGTTCTTCGCGTCGGTTGGCGCGATGCCCATTCGCTGCAGCGACTTGTAGCCAGCCAGCAGCAGCTCGTCCGCTCGCTGTTCGTCCAACTGCGACACCAGGCCGCCGACGTGATCCGCTGGCCGATCCGGCACCAGCACGCCGCCGGTCATCGTGAAGCGCACGTAATCGCGGCTGGAGTAGTTCGCCTTGCGCTTGCAGAGAAACCGAACGTCGGCGCCGTCGGCTTCATCCGCTTCGTCGCCCTTCTGGTCTGGCAGCTTCGTGCCCAGGTACCAGCGCATGCGCACAGCGTTCTCCCAAGCAGCTGAGCCCGCGAACTCAGATCCGGCCTGGCGCGCGGTGTGGGCCAGCAGCACCACGGCGAACGGCCTCCCGGTGACCAGGCCGGCCATCGCGTTGATGAATGAGGTGACTTGGCCGCGCACGTTCTCGTCGCCGCCGAACAGATGCGCCACGTTGTCGAGCCAGAGGACGTCGACGCCGAGGTCGTTGACCTGCTGCCGCAACTCTTCGAACAACTGCGTGCGGCGCAGCTCGCCGTGGCTCTGTGCCATCAGCATGCTGTCGACGCCGCGGCGACTCTGGATGACCAGGTTGTCGCCCGGCGCGGCCAATTCGACATCGAGCTGCGCGCTGATGGCTTCCTGTCGGCGCCAAAGCTCGTCGGCATCGTCCTCGCAGGCCCAGATCAAGCTGCGGAAAGGCCGCTCGATCTCGCCGATGAAGCTGCGCCCGAGCGCGCCAGCGGTGGCCGCCTGCTGGGCCAGCAGCGTCTTGCCAACGCCCCCCGCAGCAGCGAAGAGCGACGGCCCGTCGCTGAGCCAGTCCCGGATGATCCATTCCCGCGCCGGTGCCTTCTGGCCAGCCAGCATCTTCAGATCGAGAGTGCGCGGGCGTACTACCGGGCAGAGCTGGCGAAGCTGCTGCAGCCTGTCAGCTTGCCCCCTCAGCTCTTCCAGGACCTGGGCCGGCGGGTCGTTCTTGAAGGCGCGCGAGCTGGCCACGTCGGCGGCGGCGATGATCGAACGCAGCGTGGCGCGCTCGGCCACGATCTCCGCATACCGCACGATGTTCGCGGGGCTCGGCACCGACTGCGCGACCTGGTTGAGATAGGACAGCCCTCCGCACGCTGCCGCCTTGTCGCCCAGCTCATCAAACACCGTGATGACGTCCACCGGCCTGCCGGCGCCGATCAGCGAGGTGATGGCCAGGAAGATGGTGCGATGCGTGTGAGAGTAGAAGTCCGCCGCGCTAAGGCTGTCGCTGATCCGGGCGTATGCGCTGCTGTCGATCAACAGGCCGCCCAGGACGCTGTATTCCGCCTCCTCCGAATGCGGCGCCGTGCGCAGCTGCTCGGGAGCCTCGGTGTGATGTGCCGGGGGATCGACGATCACCGCTTGCCACCCTCGAAGCGGGTCAGCCAGGCATCGAGCTCGGCCAAGCCGTCGAAGCTCCGCGTCAGGGCGCGCCAGCTCACAACGTAGAGGGGCGAGCCGTCGTCGTCCTGCAGCGCGTGCAGCGTGGCGCCCACCAGCGCGGCACGGGCTTTCGCGGTGGCCAGGGCTTTGGAGTCAGCGGCGCTCATCACTGGCTCCTCGGAGCATCCAGCGCGTACAGGGTCGCGGCGTCGTGGACGAACGCGGCGTGCTCCGGGTGATTGGCGTCCCTGTAGCCGGGCTGCGACACCATCAGCTGGCGCAGCGCGACGCGGTCCGCTGCGGAGAACGACTCAGGCGATGCTCCGGCGTTCCAGCGCGCCGACAGCACTGCCTCCGGCGCCACGGGTGCCTTGCCGAGCTGGGCCTGCACGTTGGCCCCAGGGACCACCACGCGGCCGTTGATGTGCATCAGCTCCACCTCGGGAACGTTCGGCACATGGCCGTCGTAGAGCGCCTTCAAGTCGCGCTTGACGGTGGCGTGCCGGACGTCCTTCGGGTCAGCGTAGGCGTCATGCCCACGTAGCAGCCTGGCCAGCGCCATGGCCTCGTCGCGGTTCTTCGCTGCCTTGCTGCCCTGCTCTTCGTAGGCGAGCCAAAGCTCGTGGTCGTTGCGGCCGGTCATGCGGCCTCCGGCAACCCAACCATGCGGCTCTCGATGTAGGTGTCGAGATCGCTCTGGCGGTAGCGCACCGCGCGGCCGTACTTGACGAAGGGAATGTTGAGCTCCCCCGTGCAGCGTGCCGTGTCGAGCGTCTTGGGGGACAGCCGAAGGTAGGCGGCGGCCTCCGGCGGCGTCAGCAGCGGCGAGCGCGGCGCAGGGGATGCGGATGGGTTCATGGTCGCTCCTGGTTGCTAGGGAGCGCCTTTGTCTCGCGGGTAGTTAGCCGGAATCCCGGCTACTTCGCTTGTGCGCTCCCAACGTTGTGGGAGCACCAATGTCTTACCCGGCTTCGCACGGAAAAAGGGGGCAGCGCATTGCTGTGCAGGTTTCGTCTCGAGCGGCGCGCCGAACACAACAGCCTGGGCAGGGCCACCTCACCATCGTGGAGAAAACGCAGCACCGGCGCGCCTACGCTGGCTCACCGATAGGAGATCCCCATGCCAGAGACGTTGGCCGACCTTTGCCGCCCACCCGTGGACGCTGCACTCGATGACCTGCGCGAGCCCGATGGAAGCCAGCCCAATGACGAACTGAAGCGCATGCTTCTGCGTGTCGCGCGAAGGGCCCGAGCGGGCCGCGCCTTCGATGAGCTGCCCGCCGGCCTCGCTGACGATGTGGCGCTGGCCCTACAAAACGACCCTGCAGCAGACGCTTGGGAGCGCCTGGCCGTCGTCATCCTCAACTGTCAGGACACGAGGAAATCGCCCCTCGGGTAGCACGCCGGTAGCATCGGACGAAAAACGGGCACCCAAAGGTGCCCGTAAGTGCTTGATTTCATTGGTGCCGGCTATCGGATTCGAACTGATGACCTACCGCTTACAAGGCGGTTGCTCTACCAACTGAGCTAAGCCGGCGAAAACAGGGCGTGATTCTAGGCGCTCACTTCACGCGCTTCAGCGAAGGCCGCGGGCCGCCGCTGGGCGCATCGGGCGGCGGCGTGTCGTCACCCTCGCCCTCGTTGGCTTCGCTCGCCAGGCGCAAGCCGCTGCGGCGCGGCTCCTGGGGCGCCGGGCTGGGCAGCGGCGCACCCTCGACCAACGGCTCCGGCGCGGGGAAAGCCATGCCCTGGCCGTTCTCGCGAGCGTAGATGGCGACGACATGATCCACCGGCACGATGATCTCGCGCGCGACGCCGCCGAAACGGGCCTTGAACTGGATGTGGTCGTTGCCGAGATCCAGTCCGCTGGTCGCATCGAAGCCGATGTTGAGCACGATCTCGTTATTGGACACGTACTCCATCGGCACCTGCACCGAGCGGTCGACGTGGACCGCGATGTAGGGCGTGAAGCCGTTGTCCGTGCACCAGTCGTGCAGCGCGCGGACCAGGTAGGGGCGGGTGGACGTACCCCCACCTGCGCCGCCGGAAGCAGGGGTCTGGTCCATCAGCGGCGCATGACCTTTTCCGAGGGCGTCAGCGCCTCGATGTAGGCCGGGCGGCTGAAGATGCGCTCGGCGTACTTCAAGAGCGGCAGTGCGTTCTTGGACATGTCGATGCCGTAGTAGTCCAGGCGCCACAGCAGCGGGGCGATGGCCACGTCGAGCATCGAGAAGTCGTCGCCCAGCATGTACTTGTTCTTCAGGAAGATGGGGGCGAGCTGGGTCAGGCGGTCGCGGATCTGCGAGCGGGCCTTTTCCAGCTGCTTGTCCGTCGCCTTGGTGGTCGTGCCGCGGCCTTCGAGGATGTTCACGTGGGCGAACAGCTCCTTTTCGAAGTTCAGCAGGAACAGGCGCACGCGGGCACGGGCAACCGGGTCACCGGGCATCAGCTGCGGATGCGGGAAGCGCTCGTCGATGTACTCGTTGATGATGTGCGATTCGTACAGGATGAGGTCGCGCTCGACGAGGATGGGCACCTCGTTGTACGGATTCATCAGCGCGATGTCTTCGGGCTTCGCGAACAGGTCGACGTCGCGGATTTCGAAGTCCATGCCTTTCTCGAACAGCACGAAACGGCAGCGGTGCGAGTAGGGGTCGGTGGTACCGGAGTAGAGGACCATCATGGCTTGGGCTCCCGAGGGGTCAGTCAATCGAAAACGCGCGACGGTGGGGTCGCGCTGAAAAAGCAAACGCAGTGGGTGGCTACGAGCTCGCCCCACTGCGTGGTTCGGCACCGCTTTTTGAGCGGCACCGGGACTTGCAGGCTTACTTCACGTCTTTCCAGTACGAGGCGTTCAGGCGCCAGGCGAACACGGTCAGGAAGCCGAGGAAGATCAGCACGATGACGCCGAGCTGAAAGCGCTGGCCTTGTGCCGGCTCGCCCATCCACTGCAGGTAAGCAACCAGATCGGCGACGGCCTCGTCGTACTGGCGCTCGGTCAGGGTGCCGGGGGTCAGCTGCTGGTAGCCGGCGAAGACGTGGGTCTTCTTGTCGTGGTCGTGCGGGTCGGCGACTTCCTCGAACTTGGCCGCGCGCTGGCCCTGCAGTTCCCACATCACGTGCGGCATGGCGACGCTCGGGAAGGTCAGGTTGTTCCAACCCGTGGCCTTGGTGTCGTCGCGGTAGAAGTTCCGCATGTAGGTGTAGAGGTAGTCCGCACCCGCCCCCTTGGCGCCGTCGGCGCGGGAGCGGGCGATGACCGACAGGTCGGGCGGGTTGGCGCCGAACCAGGCCTTGGCGTCCTTGGCATCGATGCTGACCTTCATGGTCTCACCGACCTTATCGGCCGCGAACAGCAGGTTGTTCTTGATGTCGGCTTCCGACAGGCCGATGTCGCGCATGCGGTTGTAGCGCATGTAGGCGGCCGAGTGGCAGTTAAGGCAGTAGTTGACGAACAGCTTGGCGCCATGCTGCAGCGCGGCCATGTCCGACATCTTCTCCTTGGGGAACTTGTCCCACTCCATGCCACCGGTATTGGCTTGGGCGGCACCGGCCAGGCTCAACGAGGCCAGCAGGATGGCGATCAGCTTTTTCATTTGTGTTCTGGCTCCGCGGCTCAGTGGGCGTGGAAGGTCACACGGTCGGGCACGGGCTTGGGCGTGCCAAGGCGGCTCCACCACGGCATCAGCAGGAAGAAGCCGAAGTAGAACAGCGTGCCGGCCTGGGCCACCAGGGTGCCCATGTCGCTCGGCGGCTGGATGCCGAGATAGCCCAGCCACAGGAAGAAGACGACGAAGACGGCGTAGACGGCCTTGTGCCAGTCCGGGCGATAGCGGATCGACTTGACCGGGCTGTGGTCCAGCCAGGGCAGGAAGAACAGGATGATGACGGCGCCGCCCATGACGACCACGCCCCAGAACTTCGCGTCGAAGACCTTGAGCAGGAAGATCATCACGGCCGCAGCCACCAGCAGCGCCAGCTTGGCCGGACCGCCGAACTTGCCCTTCAGGAAGCTCACGACTGCGGCGATGCCGATGACGCCGCACAGCACGTTGACCATCACGTCGGTGGTCGCACGCAGCATCGAGTAGAACGGCGTGAAGTACCAGACCGGCGCGATGTGGGCCGGCGTCTTCAACGGGTCGGCCGGGATGAAGTTGTTGTACTCCAGGAAGTAGCCACCCAGCTCCGGCGCGAAGAAGATGATGGCGGTGAAGGCCATCAGGAACAGGCAGACGCCGTAGATGTCGTGCACCGTGTAGAACGGATGGAAGGGCACCCCGTCCACGGGCTTGCCGTTCGCGTCCTTCGGGCCCTTCTTGATTTCGACGCCGTCCGGATTGTTGGAGCCGACGTCGTGCAGGGCCAGCAGGTGGGCCACCACCAGACCCAGCAGCACCAGCGGCACGGCGATGACGTGGAAGCTGAAGAAGCGGTTCAGCGTGGCGTCGCCGACGACGTAGTCGCCGCGGATCATCAGCGCCAGGTCGTTGCCGACGAAGGGCACGGCGGCGAACAGGTTCACGATGACCTGGGCGCCCCAGTAGGACATCTGGCCCCAAGGCAGCAGATAGCCCATGAAGGCTTCGGCCATCAGGCACAGGAAGATCGCGCAGCCGAAGATCCAGACCAGTTCGCGCGGCTTGCGGTAGCTGCCGTAGATCAGGCCGCGGAACATGTGCAGGTAGACGACCACGAAGAAGGCCGAGGCGCCCGTGCTGTGCATGTAGCGGATCAGCCAGCCCCAGGGCACGTCGCGCATGATGTACTCGACCGACGCGAAGGCCAGGCCGGCATCCGGCTTGTAGTGCATCACCAGGAAGATGCCGGTGACGATCTGGATCACCAGCACCAGCAGCGCCAGCGAACCGAAGATGTACCACCAGTTGAAGTTCTTCGGCGCGTAGTACTCCGACATGTGGACCTTGTAGGCGTCGAACGCGGTCGGGAACCGGTTCTCCAGCCAGGTCATGGTCTTCACGCCAACCGAGGCGCCTGCGGGAGCTTCTTTGAATTCAGCCATGTCTCGTCCCGTGTTCCTGTTTAGGCCTTCTTGTCCTCGCCGATCACCAGCTTGGCGTCGGACAGGTACATGTGCGGCGGCACCTCGAGGTTGTCGGGCGCGGGCTTGTTCTTGAAGACCCGGCCGGCCATGTCGAAGGTCGAGCCGTGGCAGGGGCACAGGAAGCCGCCGTTCCAGTCATCCGGCAGCGAAGGCTGGGCGCCGGATGCGAACTTGTCGCTCGGCGAGCAGCCCAGGTGCGAGCAGATGCCGACGACGACGAGGTACTCGGGCTTGATCGAGCGACCTTCGTTCTTGGCGTAGTCGGGGATGGGGAATGCCTTCCGATCGGAATTCGGGTCGGCCAGCTGGCCGTCGTTCTTCTTCAGGGCCTCGATCTGCTCCGGCGTGCGGCGCACGATCCAGACGGGCTTGCCGCGCCATTCGACGGTCAGCTTCTCGCCGGGCTTGATGCCGGAGATATCGACCTCGACGGGGGCGCCGGCGGCCTTGGCGCGCTCGCTGGGCGCAAATGTGCTGACAAAGGGCACGGCGGTCGCGACGCCGCCCACGGCGCCGGCGCAACCGGTTGCGATCAACCAGGTGCGTTTGCCTTGGTCCACTTGCTGGTCACTCATGAGGGTCCTCTAAAGAGACTTCTGATCAGGGGCAACTCAGGATTCTAACGGACGCTTACCCGGCGCCCGGCCCAGGCCGCGCCACCCGACCACAGGTTTACCCGCCTTCTAGGCCCCGTGAGTTGGCGCCAACATGGGCCCGAGTCATCCGAAGACATCCCCAACCAGGAGTGCGCATGAGTTTCTTTTCCGAGTTCAAGGAATTTGCCGTCAAGGGCAATGTGGTCGACCTCGCGGTCGGTGTGATCATTGGCGGCGCCTTCGGCAAGATCGTTGACTCGCTGGTGGGCGACGTCATCATGCCGGTGGTCAGCAAGATCTTCGGCGGGCTGGACTTCAGCAACTACTTCATCCCGCTGGCCGGCCAGACGGCCGCGACGCTGGCCGAGGCCAAGAAGGAAGGCGCCGTGCTGGCCTACGGCAGCTTCATCACAGTTTCGCTGAACTTCATCATCCTGGCATTCGTCATCTTTCTGATGATCAAGCAGATCAATCGCCTCAAGCGCGAGCCCGAAGCCGCGCCGGCCCCCGCCGAGCCGGCGCCGACGCCGGAAGACATTCAGCTGCTGCGCGAGATTCGCGACTCCCTGAAGCGCTAAGCTCTCGTTCTGCCCCCAACCGCCCGGTAAGGAATGGTTACCGGGCTTTTTTTTGCCACCAATTTGGCAGCCTGCTGAAAACCCGAGCTTGTTGCACGCGCGATACTTTCGAAGCCTCCAGTGCCAATTTGTTGATGAACGCGCCTGAGATCCGCCTGAATCCGCACCTTGAAGCCTCCCTGACCCGCATTCGCCTTGCGGGCGAGCAGGCTGCGGAGCGCTGCGCGGAAGGCCTGGGCCTGTCGTCCCTGTCGGCAGGCCAGGTCAAACGCCGCGACGCGCTGCAGGCGGCCCAGTTCGTTTTCCGCCAGCAGCAGGCGGTGTTCTCCCAGCGTTTCGTGCAGAGCCTGCGCCGCCAGGTCGCTGCCGAACAGTCCGAGACTCGGCCCATGGCGGCGCCTGCGGCCAAGAAGGACTGGGGCGAGCTCTCGCTGATGGATGACGACCAGGTGAACAACCTCGTCGCCGCCGACCGCATCGGCCTGGCCATCGGCCACCACTGCGAGTGGGAGCTGCGCGAGGTCGAGTCCTACGTCGCCAGCATCCAAGTCGGCGAGCGCAACCCGCTGCGGCCCGAACTCGTCGCCCAAGGTCTGCTCGACGCCGTCCAGTCCATCACCGACGACCCGCAGACGCGCCAGACCCTGACCGACGAGCTGACCCGTGCGCTCGCGCAGGAGATGCGCGCCTGCTATGCCGACATCGCCGAGTTGCTGCGCTCGCGCGGCCTGCGCCCGCAGGACCTGCGCGTGCGGGCCACGCCGGAGGGCGGCATGTCGCGCCACGGCGGCCTGGGCGCTGCTACCCAGCCGGGAGACCTCGATTCCGGCCACGGCAGCATGTCGACGCGCGGCGGCTATGGCGGCTCGGGCCACGGCGGCCTCGGCCAGGGCGGCGCGCGCGGCAGCGGCTTCGGCAGCACCGGCTTCGGCGGCCGCGGCGGTGGCATCGGCCGCGTCGACCCGCAGATGATGGACCTTCTGCGCCGCCTCGCGCAGTCGCCCGGCGCCCATGATGGCAGTTACGACAGCGGCAACTCCGGCCGCATGGGCCTGGACACCCTCAGCGGCGAGCCCAGTGCCTGGGGCCAGTTGCCCCTGCCGACCAACCTGATCCACCAGCACCGCGACGAGCTGCGCCAGCTCGCCAACGGCCGGCTGGACCACATGGTCATCGACGTCGTCGCCGGCCTGTTCGACCAGATCCTCTCCGACCCCAAGGTGCCGCCGCAGATGGCGCGCCTGCTCGCGCGCCTGCAACTGCCGGTGCTGCGCGTCGCCCTTGGCGACGAGACCTTCTTCTCTTCGCGCCGCCATCCCGTGCGCCAGTTCGTCAACCGCATGGCATCGCTTGCCTGCGCCTTCGACGACTTCGGCGAAGACCCCGGCCGCTCCTTCCTCGCGCATGTGCGCGATCTCGTGCAGGACGTGGCCCAGGGCGACTTCGATCGCATGGACGTCTACACGGCCAAGCTGGACGAACTCGAAACCTTCATCGCCGAGCAGACCCGCAACACGCTGAAGGCCGCCGGCGATGCCGCCGCCGTCGTCGAGCGCCGCGAGACCGACCTGCGCCTGCAGCAGCGTTATGCGCTGCAGCTGCAGCAGCAACTCGCCCGGGTGCCGATGCAGGATTTCCTGCGCAACTTCCTCGCCCAGGTCTGGAGCCAGGCCATCGTGCTGGCCTCGCGCGAGGGCGCGCCGGAACGGGCATTGCGCCTGCGCCAGCTCGGCCGCAGCCTCGTCATGAGCGTGCAGCCCAAGGGCGGCACCGCGGCGCGCTCCGACTTCCTGCGCGAGCTGCCCAACCTGATGCGCACCCTCAACGAGGGGCTGGACCTGATCCGCTGGCCGGACGCGCCGCGCAAGGACTTCTTCGGTGCCCTGCTGCCCGCGCATGCCGAATCGCTGAAGGGCCAAGCCCCCAGCGCGCTGGACACCAACCTGCTCGTCAAGCAGCTCGACCAGATCTTCGGCGTCGCCCCGCCCGTGGAGGCCGACCTCACCAAGCCCGTGGCCGGCGAGACCGCGCCCGGCGAGCTCGATGCCAGCCAGCGCCTGACGCCGGCCGAAGCCAAGAGCCTGGGCCTGGTGGAAGATTCGGGCGTCGACTGGAGCGGCGAGCTGGACCTGGACCTGTCCGGCAATGACGCCGCCGCGGCCGCCGCACCGCTGCAGGCCGTGGACATCTCCATCGACGGCCTGCCCGCCGCCGAGAGCGCCGCCGAGCCGGCCAGCGGCGCGCTGCTGATGGACAACCTGCAGCTGGGCTTCGCCTACCAGATGCACACGGGCGATCACTGGCAGAAGGTGCGCCTGGCCCACGTCAGCGCGGGCCGCAGCTTCTTCATCTTCACGCACGGCAGCCGCCACCAGGAAACGGTGACGATGACGGCCCGCATGCTCAAGAAGCTCTGCGAAGCCGGCCGCATGCGCGCCTACGAACAAGCCCTGCTGCTGGAGCGCGCGACCGCCCGCACGCGGGCCCAGCTCGCCGCGCTGGGCGGTCGCTAGGCTGCGGCCAGCCGCCGGGCCATCGTCAGCGCTGCGCCCAGGCTGGACGGGTCGGCCACACCCCGGCCCGCAATGTCGAAGGCCGTGCCGTGATCGGGGCTGGTGCGCACGAAAGGCAGGCCCAGCGTCACGTTGACGCCCTGCTCCACACCGAGGTACTTGACCGGGATCAGCCCGTGGTCGTGCGTCATCGCGACGACCACATCGAACTCGCCGCGGCGGGCGCGCATGAAGATGGTGTCCGGCGCGAAAGGCCCGCTCGCGTCCATGCCTGCTGCCCGCGCGTCCGCGATGGCCGGTGCGATGTGCAGGATCTCCTCGTCGCCAAACAGACCACCCTCCCCGGCGTGTGGGTTCAGCCCGGCCACGGCGATGCGCGGCACGGCAAAGCCCATGCGACGCAGCGCGGCGTCGGTGATGCGCAGCGTCTCCAGCACGGCCGCGCGCGTGACGAGATCGATGGCCTCGCGCAGCGAGCAGTGGATGGTGACGAGCACCGTTCGCAACTCCTCGTTGGCCAGCATCATGCGCACCGGCACGCCACCGGCCAGCGCCTGCAGCATCTCCGTATGCCCCGGGTAGGGCGAGCCGGCGGCGTGCAGGGCCTCCTTGTGGATGGGCGCCGTGACCAGGCCCCGCGCACAGCCGGACTGGATGAGCCCGACGGCGGCTTCGATGCAGCGCGCCGCCGCCGCGCCCGCGCGGGCATCCACCCGGCCCATCGGAGCCTCCATCAGATCCTGCGGCAAACCGGCAGGCTGCCAGACCGGCAGGCAACGCGGCGGCACACGGGCCAGCTCCTGGGGCCCGTCGAGCCCCGCCACCGCCAGCCCGCCGCCCACCATCGCCACGGCGCGCCGCATGACGGCCAAGTCGCCGACGACGACGGCATCCCGCGGCGCCTCCTGCCGCCACAGTCTGGCGATGATTTCCGGGCCGATGCCGCAGGCATCGCCCATGCTGATGAGGAGTGGGGCGCCTAGGGAGTTATCCGGGGTCATGCCCCATTCTTTCATCACGGCGACGACGCGCTGGCAGACTGCCGGCCGGCCCCTCAGGCCATGGAGACCCCCTTGCGCAAGACCCTCGTAGCAGCCCTGATCGCGGGTGTGCATCTGACCTCCCCCGCCGTCGCCCAGACGCCCCCCGCCAAACCCGTTGCCGTGGCCGCCGATGCCGCCGCCAAGGCTCACCAGGCCCTGCAAGCCCTGTTCGACGAAGCCTGGGAGTCCGAGGCCCGCGCCGCACCCGAGTGGGCCACGCTGCGCGGCGACCTGCGCTTCAACGACAAGCTCAGCGACCGTTCGGCCGCCGGCCTCGCCACGCGCGACGCCTTCGCCCGCGACATGCTGGCCCGTGCCCAGGGCGTGGACGCCAGCCAGCTGGGCGACACCGATCGCGTCTCGCTGGCCCTGTTTATCAACCGCTACCAGCAGGACGTCGCGATGCAGGGCTTCGCCGGCTGGCGCACGCTGACGCTGGGCACGCTGTACGGTGCCCAGTCGGCCCTGGCCGGCTTTGCGCGCAACGTGCCGGTCAACAACGAGGCCCAGGTGAAGCAATGGCTGGCCCGCCTGGCCGCCTACCCGGCCCGCGTGGACCAGGAGATCGCCATCCTGCGCCAGGGCCTGGCCCTGGGCTGGGTCACGTCCAAGCCCGTGCTGGCACGCGCCATCGCCCAGGTCGAGGGCCAGCTGCCCGAGGACGTCAGCAAGAGCCCGATCTACGAGCCCTTCAACCGCATGACGGTGGACGCCGGCGTCAGGGCCAGCTACCAGGCCCAGGGCCAGGCAGCGCTGCGCGAGCATTTCTACCCCGCCCAGCGCAAGCTGCTGGCGGTGCTGAAGGACGAACTGGCACCGAAGGCCCCGGACAGCGGCTCCCTGTCCAGCTATCCCGGCGGCGACAAGGTCTACGAGGCGCTGATCCTGCGCCACGTCACGCTGCCGCTGGCCGCCGGCGACATCCACACCACCGGCCTGCGCGAGGCAGCACGCATCCGCGCCGAGATGGAGAAGGTCAAGGCCGAGGCCGGCTTCGACGGCGACCTCGCCGCCTTCAAGAAATTCCTCTATAGCGACCCCAAGTTCTTCAACCACAGCGCCGACGAGCTGCTGGACGGCTACCGCGCCATCGCCAAGCGCATCGACCCCGAGCTGCCCAAGCTCTTCGCCCAGCTGCCGCGCTCGCCCTACGGCATCCGAGGCATGCCGGCCTACACCGGCGAAGGCGCGGCCGACAACTACAACGGCCCGTCCCTGGATGGCACGACCGCCGGCTGGTTCAACGCCAATGCCATCTCGTTCAAGCGCCGGCCCAAATGGGCCATGGAGACGCTGGTTGCCCACGAGACCGTGCCCGGCCACCACCTGCAGATCTCCCGCCAGGTCGAGCTGGGCGAGCTGCCCAACTTCCGCCGCCAGTCGCAGTACTCGGTGTTCAGCGAGGGCTGGGCGCTGTACGCCGAGACGCTGGGCCCGCAGATCGGCCTGTTCCGCGACCCCTACACCCGCTTCGGCCACCTGCAGGCGCAAATGTTCCGCGCCGCCCGCCTCGTCGTCGACACCGGCCTGCACGCGCTGGGCTGGAGTCGAGAAAAGGCCATCGCCTACATGATCGAGCAGACTGGCCACGACCCCGTCTTCATGACGGCCGAGGTGGACCGCTACTACGCCCAGCCCGGCCAGGCGCTGAGCTACATGATGGGCGAGCTGAAGATCAAGGAACTGCGCGCCCGCGCCGAAGGCCAGCTGGGCGCCAGGTTCGACCAGCGCCGCTTCCACAATGCCGTCATCGACCAGGGCGCCATGCCGCTGCCGCTGCTGGAGCAGCGCATCGGCGCCTGGATCGCCGGCGAGAAGACACGGCCATGAGCGAGGCCTTCTATCCCATCGGTATACCGGGCCAGCCCTGGGGCGAAGCCGAGGTGCAGGCCTGGCGCGCACGCCAGCCGAAGCAGCGCAGCTACGCGCAGGACGTGCTCGCCGCCGTCGAGCCGCTGAAGCAGGCCTTCGACGTTGGCGAGTACGGCGCCCTCGCCTACGACAGCGAGCGCTTCCCGCTGCTGGCCCTGCGCAGCCGCGGCTGGCGCGACAGCCTGCCCCTCCTCGTCGTGACCGGCGGCGTGCACGGCTACGAGACCAGCGGCGTGCACGGCGCGCTGCAGTACCTGCGCGAGCACGGGCAGGAGACGGCCGGCCGCGCCAACCTGCTCGTGGTGCCTTGCGTCAGCCCCTGGGCCTACGAGCGCATCCAGCGCTGGAACTTCGACGCCCTCGACCCCAACCGGAATTTCCGCGACGCCAGCCCGGCGGGCGAGTCGGCGGCGCTGGTGGCCCTGCTCGCGCCGCTGCGCGGCCGCGTGCTGATGCACATCGACCTGCACGAGACGACCGACACCGATGAGTCCGAGTTCCGCCCGGCCCTGGCGGCGCGCGACGGCAAGCCGTTCGAGCCCGGCGAGATCCAGGACGGGTTCTACCTCGTCGACGACATCGACAACCCGCAGCCGGAATTCCAGCGTGCCGTCATCGCCGCCGTGGCCCGGGTGACCCACATCGCCGCGCCCGACGCCAACGGCCAGATCAACGAGTCGCCACTGCAGTCGCCGGGCGTCATCGAGTTCCCGGTGACGCGCTGGGGCCTGTGCGCCGCCATCACCGGCGCGCGCTTCGCGACCACGACCGAGGTCTACCCCGACAGCCCGCGGGCCACGCCCGCGCAGTGCAACGCGGCCCAGGTCGCGGCCGTGCGCGCCGCTGTCGAATTCGCGCTCGCCCGGGCCTAGGCCGGGTTGTCCACATCGATGAACTGCCAGCTCAGGCCCAGATCCTGGGCCACCTGCGCGCCCACGCCCTGCACGCCGTAGCGTTCGGTGGCATGGTGGCCGGCGGCGATGAAAGCCACCCCGGTCTCGCGGGCGTAGTGGGCCTGCGGTTCGGAGATCTCTCCGGTGATGAAGGCATCGGCACCGACCGCGATGGCCGACTCGAAATAACCCTGGGCGCCGCCCGTGCACCAGGCCACGCGACGCAGCGGCCGGCCATCGCCGGGCACGGCCGTCACGGCGCGACCCAGGGCCCCGTGCAGCTGCGTCTTCAAGGCCTCCAGGCCGGTCGGCGCGATGGCCGCCGTGAAACCCATGTCCTGCTCGCCGAAGCGTCCGTCCGCCGTCCAGCCCAGGCGCGCGCCGAGCTGGGCGTTGTTGCCGAGGGTGGGGTGAGCATCCAGCGGCAGGTGGTAGGCGAAGAGGTTGATGTCGTGCTGGAGCAGCCGTGCCAGTCGCTGCTTCATCCACCCCGTCACCCGGCCGTCCTGACCGCGCCAGAACAGGCCGTGGTGCACGAGGATGGCGTCGGCCCCGGCCGCGATGGCCGCGTCGATCAGTGCCAGGCTCGCCGTGACCCCGCAGACCAGATGGCCCACCTCGGCGCGCCCCTCGACCTGCAGACCGTTCGGCCCATAATCCTTGAAGCGCGCGGGCTCCAGCAACTGGTTCAGGCGGAGCTCCAGCGCGGCGCGATCGGTCATGGCTTGATGGGGAAGTAGGTGTTGAAACGGCTCTGGCTGATTTTCGCGCAGGCGGTCACCGTCGCCCTGGCCTTGCTGTTCGTCGTCGCGACACTGAAACCGCAGTGGCTGAAGCAGGCCCGGCTGCCGGATGCGACCGTCGGCCAGGCGGTGCGCCAGATCGCCCTGCCCCCCTCCCCCGCAGCCTCGGTCGTGCGCGCCGGTTTCTCGCAGGCCGCGCGCGTTGCGGCGCCGGCCGTTGTCAGCATCACGGCCAGCAAGGCGCCGTCGCGCGCCGGCCGTGCCCATGAGCAGCTGTTCGGCTTCCCGTTCGGCTCGCGCCAGCCACGCGGCAATCCTCAGCTGGGTCTGGGCTCGGGCGTCATCATCTCGGCCGATGGCGTGCTGCTGACCAACAACCATGTCGTCGAAGGCGCCTCCGACATCGAGGTCATGCTCAGCGACGGCCGCCAGGCCCAGGCCACCCTCGTCGGCACCGACCCCGAGACCGACGTGGCCGTGCTGAAGATCAGCCTGCCCGACCTGCCCGTCATCGCGATGGGCGACGCAGCCAGCCTGGCGGTCGGCGACATCGTGCTGGCCATCGGCAACCCCTTCAACGTCGGCCAGACGGTGACGTCGGGCATCGTCTCGGCGCTGGGCCGCAGCCAGCTGGGCATCAACACCTTCGAGAACTTCATCCAGACCGACGCGGCCATCAACCCCGGCAACTCGGGCGGTGCGCTGGTGGATGCCGACGGGCGGCTGGTGGGCATCAACACGGCGATCTTCTCGCGCAGCGGCGGGTCGCTGGGTATCGGCTTCGCCATCCCCGTCGACGTGGCCCGCCAGGTGGCGGCGGCGCTGCTGCAGGACGGCGTCGTCGCGCGCGGCTGGATCGGCGTTCAGACGCGCGAGCTGACGCCGGAACTCGCCGAGGCGCTGAAGCTGGGCGATGCCAAGGGTGTGCTGATCGGTGGCGTGTTCGCCGACGCGCCGGCAGCCAGGGCCGGCATCAAGCCTGGCGATGTGCTCACCCGTGTGGGCCAGCATGCGATCGCGTCGCCGGCCGAACTGCTGGCCAGCGTTGCGGCGCTCAAGCCGAAGACCCAGGTCGAGGTCGCCGTGCAGCGCGGCGGCAAGGCGATGAGCTTCCAGCTCGCCGTCGAGCAGCGGCCCAGGCCGCCGCGCAATCAGGACGATTGATTCGTCTGGTCCGCCTCGTCCGGCGCCTTGGTGCTGCGAACGAAGTAGTTGGCAGCCAGCAGCCCCACCTCGTAGAGCAGGCACATTGGGATGGCCAGGGCCAGCTGCGAGACGATGTCGGGCGGCGTGATGACGGCCGCGACGATGAAGGCCACGACGATGAAATAGCCGCGCCATTCGCGCAGCTTGTCCACCGACACGATACCGATGCGCGCCAGCACGACGACGATGACCGGCACCTCGAAGGCCGCACCGAAGGCGATGAACATGTTCATGACGAAGCCGAGATAGGCCTCGATGTCTGGCGCTGCCGTGATGCTCTTGGGCGCGAAGCCCTGGATGAACTTGAAGACCTGGCCGAAGACGAAGAAGTAACAGAAGGCCACGCCGGCGAAGAACAGCAGCGTGCTGCTGACCACCAGCGGCAGCACCAGGCGCTTCTCGTGCGAGTACAGACCCGGCGCGACGAAGGCCCAGGCCTGGTAGAGCACCACCGGCAGGGCCAGCAGGAAGCCGGCCAGCATCGTGATCTTCAGCGGCACGAAGAAGGGCGCGATGACGTTGGTCGCGATCATCTTGGTGCCTTCCGGCAGATTGGCCACCAGCGGCGCGGCGAGCAGGTCGTAGAGCTGGCCCGGGCCGGGGTAGAGGCACAGCGCGCCGAAGCAGACAGCGATGGCGATGACGGCGCGCAGCAGCCGATCGCGCAGCTCCATCAGATGGGCGACGAAGGGTTGTTCGGTGCCTGCCAGTTCGTCGTGGTCAGGCTTCTGGAAGGAGCTCATCAGCGGATGCCAGGCGGCCGAAAGCGCGCCACGCGGGCGGCGCCGGATTGGGTGTGGCGTTTCACGCCGGCCTTCTGCTTGAACCACATCGGCGTCGCTCCGCGCTTGAGGCGCCAGTTCTTCTTCGGGTGGCGGTACTCCGGCGCCGGCAGCGCGGCCCCCTCATAGGAGGAATCGCCGGTCACGTCGCTCCAGGTCTGATTCAGCGCCTGCGAGGCCGAGTCAACCTCCTGGCGCACGCTCTGCTCGACATCGCGCGCCGCCGTCTCGAACTGGGACTTCATCTTCTGAAGCTCCTCCAGCTCGATGGAGCGGTTGACCTCGGCCTTGACGTCGGCCACGTAGCGCTGCGCCTTGCCAAGCAGGGCGCCCACCGTGCGGGCCACGCGCGGCAGCTTCTCGGGGCCGATGACGATGAGCGCCACCGCGCCGATCAGCGCGATCTTGTCGAAGCCGAAATCAAGCACTCGTCAGGCTCGGCTTCTCAGGACTTGGTCTTGGCGTCGACGTCGACCGTGTTCGGGTCGCTGGCCTTGCTGGCGGTGACCTGCTGGGTCGGAGAGGCCGGCGCGTCGGCCGAACCGTCCTTCATGCCATCCTTGAAACCCTTGACCGCGGCGCCGAGGTCGGAACCGACGTTGCGCAGCTTCTTGGTGCCGAAGATGGCGATGACGACGACCAGGACGATCAGCCAGTGCCAGATGCTGAATGAACCCATGATGATGACTCCTTGTGGACTGGCTCAAATTCTAGGTGAGGGGGCGCATGGCCTTTGCCATCGCAGCGTCATGCGCCGACGCTAGCTGGGGGCGGGCGTCACCCTTTCAACCAGGGCCGCGGCCCACCCATCACATGCAGGTGCAGGTGATACACCTCCTGTCCGCCGTCCGGCCCGGTGTTGATGACGTGGCGGAAACCGTTGGTGACGCCCAGTTCCTTCATCAGTTTCGGGCCGAGCGCCGCCATCTTGCCCAGCAGCGCGGCTTCCGCCTCGGTCACGTCGGCCATGGTGGCGATGTGGCGCTTGGGGATGATGAGGACGTGGACGGGCGCCCAGGGGTGGATGTCGTGAAAGGCCAGGACGTCCTCGTCCTCGTAGGCCTTCCTGCTCGGGATCTGGCCGGCGACGATCTTGCAGAAGATGCAGTTCGGGTCTGCGCTCATCACTTGTTTCCTCGTTGGGCGAATTCGGCGAGCCCGGACAGGCCTTCGCGCCGGGCCAGTTCGTTCAGCACGTCTTCCGGCTTCAACCCGAAATGCGCCAGCGCCACCATGCTGTGGAACCACAGGTCGGCCACCTCGTAGACGACCTTCTGCGGATCACCGTCCTTGGCCGCCATGACAGTCTCGGTGGCTTCCTCGCCGACCTTCTTCAGGATGGCATCCAGCCCCTTGTCGAAGAGCCTGGCGACGTAGCTGGTGCTCGGGTCGGCGCCCTTGCGCGATTCGATGACCGCGCCGACGCGGCGGAGGATGTCGTCACTCATAAATCTTGCTGGGGTCCTTCAGCACCGGTTCGGTGGCGCTCCAGGCGCCGTTCTCCAGCTTCTGGAAGAAGCAGCTGTGCCGGCCGGTATGGCAGGCAATGCCGGGCTCGTGGCCCAGCTGGGTGATGGTCAGCAGCACGACGTCGTTGTCGCAGTCCATGCGGATGCTGTGCACCTGCTGGAAGTGGCCGCTCTCCTCGCCCTTGTGCCAGAGCTTGTTGCGCGAGCGGCTGAAGTAGACCGCCTGACCACGCTCGGCGGTGAGCGCCAGCGCCTCGCGGTTCATCCACGCGAACATCAGTACGTCGCCCGTGCCCTGCTCCTGGGCGATGACAGGCACCAGGCCCTTGTCGTCCCATTTCACTTCGTCCAACCAGTTCATGGCTTCAGTCTAGGTGAGTGGGGCCGACGTGCTTGCGCTCTTCGGCAAACCAGCCCAGCACCGGGAAGGTGCCCGGCAGCACCGGCTTGACCTGCACGGGCAGGCTGGCCCAGGCCATCTGCTGGCCCTCCAGCATCTGGAACTCGCCGGTCCAGTCGAACACCTTGCAGAAGTTCAGCCTTACCAGAGCGTGGGGGTAGTCGAACATCTCGACCTTCCACGGGTGGGCCGCGCCGATCTGGATGCCCAGTTCCTCGCGCAGCTCGCGCGCCAGCGCCTGCTCGACGGTCTCGCCGGCCTCGACCTTGCCGCCCGGGAACTCCCAGTAGCCGGCGTAGACCTTGCCCTCGGGGCGCGAGGTCAGCAGGAACTGGCCGTCGGCCGCAACGAGGACGCCGACGGCAACCTCGGTGATGGGGCGCCGCTCGGTCATTGCGCCCGCCCCGCCATGTCGCGCGCGAACTGGAAGGCCACGCGACCCGAGCGCGAGCCGCGCTCCAGCGCCCAGATCAACGCGGGCTGGCGGGCACCCTCGATGGCCGCATCGTCCAGGCCGAAGTGGCGCAGCCACTGCGCCACGATGGCCAGGTATTCGTTCTGGCTGAAGGGATAGAAGCTGATCCACAGCCCGAAGCGCTCGGACAGGGAAATCTTCTCCTCCACCGCCTCGCCGGGATGGATCTCGCCGTGCTCGCCGTGGGTGCCTCCGAGGTTGTCCACCATCTTCTCGGGCAGCAGATGGCGGCGGTTGCTGGTCGCGTAGATCAGCACGTTGTCGCTCGCTGCGGCGACGGAGCCGTCGAGCACGCTCTTCAGCGCCTTGTAACTGGCCTCGCCTTCGTCGAAGCTCAAGTCGTCACAGAAAACGACGAAGCGCTCCGGACGCGCGGCGACCTGTTCGATGAGGTCCGGCAGGTCCACGAGGTCGGCCTTGTCGACCTCGATTAGCCGCAGTCCCTGGACGGAAAACTCGTTCAGCACCGCCTTGATCAGCGAGCTCTTGCCCGTGCCCTTGGCGCCCGTCAGCAGCACATTGTTGGCGGGCCTGCCGGCGACGAATTGGGCCGTGTTGCGCAGCAGACGATCCTTCTGCGGCTCCACTTCCTTCAGGTCCGACAGGGCGATGCGACTGACCGCGCGCACCGGCTCCAGGCACAGCGCGCCATGCCGGCGGCGCGCGCGGAAGGCGGTGGACGCGGCCCAGTCGGGCGGCGTGGCGGCGTGGGGCAGGACGGCTTCGAGCCGGACCAGCAGGCTTTCGGCGCGATTCAGCAGGGATTCCAGGGCGGCAGACATCACTGCAGTTTAGGCGGGCGGGGTTTCACGCCAGGGTCACGTGCCCTGGTTCCAACGGCAGGGACTCGGCGCTGCCCGCGTCAACGGCGGGACACCGCCGCGGCCGACGATCTCGCCACCCACAGCCCCTCCGAGGACCCCCATGCGCTCCACCCTGCTCGCCGCCGCTCTTGCGCTGGCTGCTCTCTCGCAAGCCCAAGCCACCACGCTGCCCGGCGACGGCAGCTGGATCGAGTTCAGCGCCGACGGCTACATCAACGGCCACTATGGCTGGGCCAACGACGATGGCACGCCGCTGAGCTTCGACGTGACCATCGCGGCCGGCCAGATCGGCACGCTGACCGTCGTCGACACCGGCTTCTCGGGTGACCGTTTCAACGTCTACGACAACGGTGCCCTGCTGGGCAGCACCAGCGTGGCCTTCTACGGCGACACCGGCGGCGCGTCCACCTTCAGCCCCGACGTCGCACTGGCCAACGGCTTCAGCCACGGCACGTTCACGCTCGGCGCCGGCACCCACTCCATCAGCGGCGTGCTGTTCGCCTCCGTGACCGACACAACCATCGGCGACATCAAGCTGAGCGTGAGCTCCGTCCCCGAACCCGCCACCGCCGCCACGCTGTTCATCGGCCTCGGCCTGCTGCTCGGCGCCCTGCGTCGTCGCGCCGTCTGATCCCCAGGAAAGACCCACCATGCGCCTCAAGCTCCTGCCCCTCGTCGCGGCCCTGTTCGCCGCTGCCGCCCAGGCCGCCACGCCTGTCAACGTGAAGATCGTGGCCTTCAACGACTACCACGGCAACCTCGAATCTCCCGGTACCTTCGGCCCCAACACGGTCGGCACCTACGCCACCACCGGCAACCGCTCCAACGTGGGCGGCGCCGAGTTCATTGCCGCCTACGTGGCCGGCATGCGCGCCCAGAACCTCAACACCGTCGTCGTCGGCGCGGGCGACCTGATCGGCGCGTCGCCGCTGATCTCCGCCCTGTTCTTCGACGAACCCGCCGTCGAGACGCTGAACAAGATCGGCCTGGACTTCTCCTCAGTCGGCAACCACGAGTTCGACAAGGGCAAGGACGAGCTGCGCCGCCTGCAGAACGGCGGCTGCAAGCTCGTCGCCGGCGCGCCCGACCCCAACAGCTGCCGCGGCTTCGGCTCCTCGGCGCCCGGCACCTTCGACGGCGCCAAGTTCAAGTGGCTGTCGGCAAACGTCATCGAGACGGCCACGGGCCGCCCGCTGATGCCGGCCTACGGGCTCAAGAGCTTCGGCGGCGTCAAGGTGGCCTTCATCGGCATGACGCTCAAGGGCACGCCCGGCATCGTCACGCCCACCGGCGTGGCCGGTCTGAGCTTTGCCGACGAGGCCGACACCGTGAACGCCCTCGTGCCGCGCCTGCGCGCCCAGGGTGTCGAGTCCATCGTCGTGCTGGTGCACCAGGGCGGCTTCCAGAACGTCATCACCGGTGGCGGCACCCAGCCCACCACCAGCGACATCAACGGCTGCACCGGCGACCTGCGCAACGGCGACGGCACGGACTCCGACATCCGCGCCATCGTCAAGCGCCTGGACAACGCGGTGGACCTCGTCATCAGCGCTCACACCCACGCCGCCTACAACTGCTCCAGGAACACCATCGACGTCAGCACCAGCGGCGCCACCACGACGCCGCGCACCGCCGGCATGCCCAACAAGGCCGGCCGCCTCGTGCCCGTGACGAGCGCCAGCGCCTTCGGCCGCGTGGTCACCGAGATCGACCTGAAGATCGACCCGGACACGCGCGACGTCATCGACGTGAGCCCGAACAACGTGCTGGTGGCGCGCGACAAGCGCGTTGGCGGCAGCGTGGTGGCCGCGACCGACCCCGTCGTCATCGCCGCGCAGAACTACGTCGCGTCCAACCCCGCCGTGGCCAATCTCGTCGCCGCCTACAAGGGCGCCGTCTCGCCGCTGGCCAACTCGGTCGTCGCCACCATCACCGGCGACCTGAGCAACGCGGCCAACGGTGCCGGTGAAATGGCCGCCGGCGACCTGATCGCCGACGCCCAGCTCGCCGCCACCCAGCCGACCGGCCTCGGCGGTGCTCAGATCGCCTTCATGAATGCCGGCGGCGTGCGCAGCCCCGGCTTCGTCAAGCCTTCGGCCGCCAGCTACCCCTACAACCTGACCTACGGCGACACCTTCACGGTCCAGCCCTTCGGCAACAGCCTGGTCACGTTGACGCTCACCCAGCAGCAGATCAAGGACGTGCTGGAGCAGCAGTTCAGCGGTTGCATGGGCCAGACAGCGACGCGCATCATGCAGATCAGCAACGGCTTCAGCTACAGCTGGTCCAGCGGCGGCGCCTGCGGCACGCGCATCAAGAGCATCAGCTTCACGCCGATGGACGTGACCGTCGTGCCGCCGCAAGCCACCGGCCCGGCGGAACAGATCGTCATCGGCGGCGTCGTGCAGAACCCGGCCAAGACCTACCGCGTGACGGTCAACAACTTCATGGCCACGGGCGGCGACGGCTTCGCGGTGCTGGTCGGTGGCGGCAGCCCGCTCGGCGGCGCGCAGGACATCGACGCGCTCATTGCCTACCTCGCCGGCTACAAGGCGCCCGCCGCGGCCTACAACGGCAGCGCCGCGGTGCTGAACAAGCCGCGCATCAGCGTCACGCCGTGATGCGGCTCGGGCCGGGCGCGCTGCTGGCGGCCCTGCTGGTGGCGGCCCTGCTGGTGGCGGGCCCGGCGTCGGCCCACGACGATGGGCTGCCTCCCGCCCAGGAAGCGGTGCGCCAGCGCCAGCTCGACACGGCACGCAGCGCCCTGTCGCGCGGCGAGCCCGATGCGGCCCTGATCCCGCTGGAATCCGCCGCCGGCATGAGCCACGCGGCCGACACGGAGCTGCTGCAGCTGCAGATGCAGCTTCAGCGCGGCCAGGTGCGCCAGGCCCTGGCCTTCGCTGCCCACGCCGCCGCCGCGCACCGCGACGAGCCGGCCGCGCGCGAGCTGCTGCTGTGGCTGCTGGCGCTGTCCGGCCAGGGTGACTACGTGAGCCGTAGGCTGAAGGACTCGGATGCGGCGCTGGGCCGGCTGCTGGCGGGGCTGGCGTCGAGCGATGCGCCGCTGCCGGGCGAGCCGCCGGCGCCCTGGCCGCATGGCGTCGACGTGCCTGCCACGAGCCACCCCATCGCAACCGGCCTGCTGCTGGACGGCGGGCGGCTGGCCGTCGTGCCCCGGAAGGCCGCCCAGGGCGAGCTGTGGCTGCGCAACGGCCTGGGCCGCGCCAGCCGCGCACGGCCCGTGGCCACGGACCCAGGGCTCGCCGAACAGGGCTTGGCGCTGCTGAGCGTGGAGCCTGCGCTGCCGCCACAGCCGGGCGCCGCGCCGCTGACGCGCGCCCCGCGGCCGGCATTTGCCGGCAGCCCGGCCTCGCGGCTGGGCACCTTGCGCCTGGCCAGCGCCGCGCCGGCCTGGCCGCTGCTGCAGCTCGGCTTCGTGGGCCGGCAGGACCTGGGCTGGCCGGCCGGCGCGGCACTCAGCGGCGGGCCGGTCTTCGATGGCGCCGGGCGGCTCATCGGCCTGGCCCTGCCCGGCCGCGACGGCCTGGAGCGCCTGCTGCCGGCCGCCGCGCTGGCGCTGCTGCAGGCCCTGCCCGCCGACGTGGAGGGTCGGGCCCGCACACCGGATCAGGTCTACGAGGCCGCCCTGCCCTACGTCGCGCAGCTACTGCGCCAGGGCCCTTAGCGAGGCGTCCAGCTGCTCCGTCGGCAGCCGCTTGAAGCCCGAGCGCGCGTAGCGCTGCAGCCGGCCGATGACGAAGCTGACCCAGACCGAGGCCTGGGCATTGGCCTGCACGGTGGGCGTCAGCGAGCCCTGCGCCTCGGCCGCGGCGCGCAGCACCTGGCGCAGCGAGGATTCGATGCGGTCGAAGAACAGGTTCATGCGCGCCACCAGCCGCTCGTTCTCGTAGACGAGGGCGTCGCCCACCATCACGCGCGTCATGCCGGGGTTCTTCTCGCCGAACTGCAGGATGACGCTGGCGATGCGCGCCGCCTTGCCCGGCGGCGGCAGCGGATGAGGGTTGTCGACGATCTGGTTGACCAGGCCGAAGACGCTGCCCTCGATGAAGTCGATCAGCGCCTCGAACATCTGCGCCTTGCTGGCGAAGTGGCGGTACAGGGCCGCCTCGCTGACGTCGAGCCTGGCCGCCAGCGCCGCCGTCGTGATGCGGTCGGCGCCCGGCTGCTCCAGCATGCCAGCGAGCACCTGCAGGATCTGCGTGCGGCGCTCGCCGGGCTTGGGGCGCTTCTTGGGAGCGGGGCTGGGGCTGTCGGCGGCGGGCTGGTCGGCGTCCATGCCGGCGATGCTAATCGCGCAGCCAGCCCAGGCGGCGCGCTTCGTAGATTGCTTCCACCTTCGAGCGGACGTGCAACTTGCGGTAGACCCGCTTCACATAGGTCATCACCGTGTGCGGCGAGACCTGCATGAACTGCGCGATCTCGTCGAAGGTGAAGCCCTTGGCCGCCAGGTGCAGCACGCGCGACTCCTGCTCGGACAGGGCCACCACCTCCTCGTCGGCCAGCGTTGCCGCCATGGCCTCGGGCGAGGGGCCGGTCGAGCTCTGAGCCCCCGGCGCCAGGCGCACGAGCAGGCGGCGGGCGATGACGGGGCTGATGGGGCTGCCGCCGGCGCGCAAGCTGCGCAGCTGGCCGGGCAGGTCGAGCGCCAGGCTGTCCTTGAGCAGATAGCCGGTGGCGCCGGCCTCGATGCTGGCGACGACGTGCTGCTCGTCGCCGAACACGGAGATGACCATGACCTCGCACTGCGGCCGCGTCTGCGCGGCGTGGCGGATCAGCTCGATGCCGCTGCCGCCCGGCAGGTCCAGGTCGACGAGCAGGACATCGGGCTGGAGCTGGTCGAACATGCGCCGGCCCTGGGGCAGGTCGGGCGCGATGCCCAGCAACTCGATGTCGGGCACGCTGCCCAGGGCATGCGTGAAGGCCTCCCGGAAACGGGCCTGGTCTTCGACGATGAGGACCGAAAACGGGGTCATTGGCTCTCTGGGCTGTTCATGGGCGCGGAAATCGCATTGTCGGCCGAGGATACCCCCTCGACCATCAGCGTCTTCCTTCAGAAATGGGGGGACCGCACCAAAGCCGCGAGAGAGCGGACGCGCCGGTCCACGTAGGCGGGCCGATGCTGCAGCCGCCGGCCGTCGGCGGCCTTGCGCAGCCAGCGCTGCATCCACACGGTGGACATGCCGAGGCTGCGGGCCGCCTTCTGGTGGACCAGCGTGTCTTCAACGAGGATGCAGCGTTCGGGCCGCAGCTTCAGCCGCGCCAGCACGACGCGGAACATGCGCGTGTCGGGCTTGGGCCGGGAGTGCCCGAAGATCTGCATGTCCTCCACGCAGATCAGCCCCTCGAAGACGCCCGACAGCCCGATGGCCGCCAGCACGCGCTCGGCGTAGCTGCGCGGCGCGTTCGTCATCAGCAGCTTGCGCCCGGGCAGGCGCCGCAGCGCGGCCAGGTCGTGGGGATGGCCGTGCAGATGGGACTCCAGCCCGGGCAGCCGGTGAGTCTCGTGCAGGAAATGCGCGGGCTTGATGCCGTGGTGGCGCTGCAGCCCGGTCAGCGTCGCGCCATAGCGCTGCCAGTAGCGGGTGCGCAGCGCGGCGGCTTCGTCCTCGGGCAGGCCGAGGTACGTGACCATGTAGGCCGACATCGACGCGTTCAGCTCGGCGAACGCGCGGTGCGAGGCGTTGTGCAGCGTGTCGTCGAGGTCGAACAGCCAGACCTTGTCGCGTGAACTCATCGAGACGAGATCATCGTGCCGTAGGCCTGGTCCGTCAGGATCTCCAGCAACATGGCATGCGGCACGCGGCCGTCGATGATGTGCACGGCATTGACGCCGCTCTTGGCCGCGTCGATGGCGCCGGCGATCTTGGGGATCATGCCGCCGCTGATGGTGCCGTCGGCCACCAGTTCGTCGATGCGGCGCGGCGTCAGCTCGGTCAGCAGCTCGCCGGCCTTGTCCAGCACGCCGCGGATGTTGGTCAGCATCAGCAGCTTCTCGGCCTGCAGCACGGTCGCCAGCTTGGCGGCCACGACGTCGGCGTTGATGTTGTAGCTCTCGTTCTTCTCGCCGAAGCCGATGGGGCTGACGACGGGGATGAACTGGTCATCCTGCAGCGCCTTCACGACGCTGGGGTCGATGGAGACGATGTCGCCGACCTGGCCGACGTCGTGCTCCTTGGACGGGTCGTCCTTGTCCACCATCTTGAGCTGCTTCGCGCGGATCATGCCGCCGTCGCGGCCCGTCAGGCCCACGGCCTTGCCACCGGCCGCGTTGATCAGCCCGACGATGTCCTGCTGCACCTCGCCGGCCAGCACCCATTCGACGACGCTCATCGTCTCCGCATCGGTCACGCGCATGCCCTGGATGAAGTGGCCCTTCTTGCCCAGCTTGTTCAGCGCGTCCTCGATCTGCGGGCCGCCGCCGTGCACGACGACCGGATTCAGGCCCACCAGCTTCAGCAGCACGACGTCCTCGGCGAAGTCCTGCTGCAGCTCCGGATCAGTCATCGCGTTGCCGCCGTACTTGATCACGATGGTCTTGCCGTGGAACTTGCGGATGTAGGGCAGGGCCTGGGAGAGGATCTCCGCCTTCTCGCGCGGGGCGATGTGGGAGACGTCGGTGGTGTGGGCGGTGGTCATGCGGGGTACTCCGGGAATGGCGGGCATTCTAGGAACAGACCGGCTGGCGACAATGGCGCCATGCAAGCCAGTGCCTACCTCAAGCTTTCCGTCGCCACGGCTCTCGTCACCATCGTGCTGAAAACGGCCGCATGGTGGTGGACGGGCTCCGTCAGCCTGGCGGCCGACGCCCTCGAATCCCTCGTCAACCTCGCCGGGGCCATGTTCGCGCTGGGCATGGTGACCTGGGCCGCGCAGCCGCCCGACGCCGAACACCCCTACGGCCACCACAAGGCGGAGTACTTCTCCAGCGGCTTCGAGGGCATCCTCATCATCGCGGCGGCGCTGGGCATCCTGTGGGGCGCGGCCGACCGCTGGCGCCACCCGGAACCGCTGCAGTCCATCGGCCTGGGCGTGGCGCTGGCCATCATCAGCTCGGCCATCAACGGCGGCCTGGCCTGGGCCATGCTGCGCAAGGCCCGCGAGGTGCGCTCCATCGCGCTGGAGGGCGATGCCCGCCACCTGTTCACCGACGTCTGGACTTCGGCCGGCGTCGTGGTCGGCCTGATCGGCGTCATGGCCACGGGCTGGCAGTGGCTGGACCCGCTGCTGGCCATCATGGTGGCACTGAACATCCTGCGCGAGGGCGTGCACCTGATGCGCGAGTCCACGCGCGGCCTGATGGACGAGGCGCTGGACGCCGACTCCATGGCCAAGGTGCAGGCCGTGCTTGAGGAATTCCGCCACCCGCACACCATCCGCTTCGATCACGTCGCCAGCCGCGTCGCCGGCCAGCGCCGCTTCGTCGACCTGCACATGCACATGCCCTCCGGCTGGACGCTGGGTCGCGCCGCCGCGCTGCGCACCTCGGTCGAGCAGGCGCTGATGAGTGCCGTGCCGGGGCTGCGCGCCAGCATCCAGCTGCTGCCCATGGACGTGGAAGCCCATTTCGACGACCCCAAGGACCTGCTGTGATCGCCGTGCTGCAACGCGTCGCGCAGGCCCGCGTCGAGGTAGGCGGCCGGGTCGTCGGGCAGATCGGCCCGGGCTTGCTGATGCTGGTCTGCGCCGAGCCGACGGACAGCGAGGCGATCGCCGAGAAGCTGATCGCCAAGGTGCTGAAGCTGCGAGTCTTCAGCGACGAGGCCGGCAAGATGAACCGCAGCCTGCAGGACGTGGGCGGCGGCCTGCTAGTCGTCAGCCAGTTCACGCTCGCGGCCGACACGAATGGCGGCAACCGCCCCAGCTTCTCCGGCGCAGCGCCGGCCGAGTTGGGCCGCAGGCTCTATGAGCACACGCTGGCCTTCGCGCGCAGCCAGCATGCCGACGTCGCCAGCGGCGAATTCGGCGCCGACATGCAGGTCCACCTCGTCAATGACGGGCCGGTGACCATCCCGATGCGGATGAGCTGATCTCGTGCGCAGAGCCGCCCGCCTGTGGTTGATGCTGTGCGCTGCGGTGCTGTTGCCGCTGCTCGCCGTACTGGCGGTGCAGGCCGTGCAGGAACCCGACCCGTCCGGCCTGGGAGTGCGCGTGCTGCGCGAGGCCCGCGTGCTGGTGTCCGACGCCGCGACGCCACCACCAGCCCTGGCCAGCGCGCCGCTTCGCCGCCTGCCGCTGAGCCGCGGGGCCGACGAACCCTCGGCGCTGTGGCTGGCCATTCCCCTGCCCGACGCCAGCGGCCGGCCCGAAAGCCTGGCCCTGGCCTACCGGCCGGGTCTGTCGGTCTACCTGGACGGCGCGGCCCTGGCCCTTGGCACGGACGAGGCCGGGGGCAGCGGGGAGCGCTTCGTGCTGGGCCACCAGCGCCGGGTGCTGGAACTGCTGCCGGGCTTGCACCGCCAGCAGCCCACCCAGATGCTGCAGCTGCGCCTGGCCGCCCCTGGCCCCAGTGGCGCCAGCCTGGACGCGCCGCTGTTGGGGCCGCCCGAGGCCGTGCAGGCGCTGGACGCCGGCCGCCGCCACTGGCAGCTGCTGCGCGCCACGACGGCGCTGGGCGGCGTGCTCGTCGCCGCCTTTCTGGCGCTGGTTGCGCGCACGCGGCGCGACGAGCCCATCTATGCGCTCAGTGCCCTGCACGTGGCGCTGCTGGCCCTGCTGCTCAGCCCCTACGTGCTGCCTGAGCAGCCGCTGCCGTCGCCCTGGTGGCGCATGCTGCTGGACGCGGCCGACCTGGGCGCCAAGCTGCTGCTGGTGGCCATCTGCGCCCGGCTGGCGCAGGCCTGGACGCCACGGCTGCGCCGGCTGCTGTGGGCCGTGGCGCTGCTGGGCTTGCCACTGGACCTGCTGGCGGCGGCACTGGGTTGGTCCTGGGGCCGCTTCGACCAGCCCTGGCCCTGGTGGGCGCTGGGCTCGCGGGCCCTGCTCTTCGGCCTGGCCTGGAGCCTGGCGCTGCGGGCCCTGCGCGAGCGCGGCACGCCGGCCACCTGGGGCACGGCCCTGCTGGTGGGCTTCTCGGCCGGCACCTGGGCCTGGGTCAGCCTGTGCGCGCTGGTGCTGGACCGTCCCGTGGTGGACGCCAATGCGCTGGCCCACGCCGGCTGGGTGGCCTGGGTGGCCCTGCTGCTGCAGCGCCACTTCAACGACGGCGCGCGCCGCGAGCACCAGCTGCGCGAGCGCCTCAGCCAGGAGCTGGAGCAGCGCCGCCGCGAGCTGGAGACCGTCTTCGCCGCCCATGCCCAGGCCGAGCGCGAGCGCGCCGCCAGCGAGCAGCGCCGCCGCCTGCTGCAGGACCTGCACGACGGCCTCGGTGCCCGACTGCTGAGCGTGCGCCTGCGTGCCCCCGAGCTGGATGCGGCGGCACTCGCTGAGGCCCTGGACGACTGCCTGCTGGAGATGCGCCTGTCGGTCGACACGCTGGCGCAGGACGACGGCGACCTCGGCGTGCTGCTGGGCAGCTGGCGCCAGCGCATTGAGCCGGTGCTGCGCAGCGCCGGCTGCGCGATGGACTGGCGCGTGGCCCATGCCCCCCATCTGCCCTGCCTTGCCGGCGGCGGCGCGCTGGAGCTGGTGCGCGGCCTGCAGGAGCTGACCAGCAACGCGCTGCGCCACGGCGGCGCGCACCGCCTCGTCGTCGCCACCGAGGCCGACGCGCAGGCGGTGACGGTCTGGGTGGTGGACGACGGCTGCGGCTTGCCCGGCGACGCCCGAGTGGGCCAGGGCCGGCGCAGCGTCATGCAGCGCGCCGAGCGCCTGGGCGGCGCCGTCAGCTGGCATTCGCCGGCGCCGGGGCGCTGGGAGTTCGGCGGTGCGGGGACCGCCGTGGCCTGGCGGCTGCCCCTCAGCTGATCAGCCCTAGGCGGCGCGCCTGCGCCAGTGCCTGCGTCTTGGAATGCGCCTGCAGCTTGCGATAGCAGCGCTTCACGTGGGTGGCCACAGTGTTGAGGCTGATCGACAGCTGCACGGCAATCTCGTCATATCGGTAGCCGCGCGCCACGGCTTCCAGGATCTGCGCCTCGCGCTCCGACAGGCTGACCTCGGCAGCCGCAGGCGGCGGCGCGGCCGGTGCCGCTGGCGTGAGCCGACGCAGCAGCTGGCGCGCCAGCACCGGGCTCAGCGGCGCGCCACCCTCGCGCAGGCTCTGCAGCTGCTCGACGAGGCGGTGCGCCTGCCCCTGCTTGAGCAGATAGCCCACGGCGCCTGCGGCCAGCGCGGCCAGCACGCTGTCCTCATCGCCCAGCGTCGTGACTACAACCACCTCTGTGCCGGGCAGCTCGGCGGCGGCCGCCTCGATGAGGCGCAGGCCGCTGCCCGAGGGCAGCTGCAGGTCCACCAGCAGCAGCTCCGGCCGCACGCGGCGCAGCAGCTGCAGCCCGTCGGGCAGGTCGGCCGCGGTGCCGACCAGCTCGAAGCCCTCGGCCTGCATGACCGCCGAGGCCAGCGCGCCGCGAAAGGCGGCCTCGTCCTCAATCAGGGCGGTGCGCAGCGGAGGTGTCGACATGCCTCGCATTGTGAAGCGCGCACCGCGGCGGCGGCCCGCGCCTCACCTGAATCGGTGACGGTGCTCAACCCAGGGTGATCGTCCACCGGCTGGTGCTGCCGGGCGCCGGCCGCGGCAGCGCCAATGCGCCCGTGCGATAGGCGTGGGCCCGTCGCTCGCCTGCAAGTTCCCGGCCGGCGTCGTCGCACACGCGCCCGACACCATGGCCGCTCGGGCCGACTTGGTAGGTCAGCTCGAAGCGCAGGTCGGCCAGTTGCAGCTGCACGCTCAGGCCATCCAGCACGGCAGGCATGACGGGGTCCACAACCAGCGCTTCGTGCTCCAGGCGCAGCCCCAGAAGCGAACCGATGACCAGACCCAGCGCGATGCCCGGGCCGCTGGAGTAGATGCGCCAGCCGCCATCCAGCGCCACTTGGCCGGCCAGCGCGCGACCGTAGCGGGTCTGGGCCTCGTAGCGGTCGGCGAAGGCCGCGTCGGAGCTGGAGTAGTAGCAGTTGGCCTGGCGCGGGCTGGCGCTGGGCACGCGCTCGGCCAGCGCAATCGGATGGGCGAGCGTGAGCGCCTGCAGAAAGGCCTCGGCATGCCCCAGGTGGGCCAGCATCTGCGCATAGCGCAGGTGGGCATGCATGTACATGATGCCGATCTCGCGGCCGAAGAAGCTGCTGGTCTCGGCGCGCTGGAACAGCTGCGATGGCCCGCCGCGATAGGGCAGCGGCGCGTCGAACAACCGGGCACCGTCCGGGCCCTTCAGATGCTGCTCGATCAGCGCTGCCTGCGTGGCGGCCTGCTCGGGTGTGAGGAGCTCGTCGATGACGGCATGCATCATCGGCAGCAGGCTGTAGCGCAAGCCGGTGCGCGTGTCGCGCGGATGGATCCACAGCTCGCGTTCGCCTTGCTTGGGATAGCTCTGCGGGAAGAGCGCATAGCCGGCGACGACGTCGTCCTGCACCAACAGGCGCTGGAACTCCGCGCGCACGCCCAGCGCCTCGGCGGCCAGCGCGGCGGCCTCGTCGTGGCGGCCAATGCGGCCGAAGGCGGCGGCCAGCGTGTGCAGCATCTGGTGGTGCAGCGTGACCGTCCAGGCGCTGCACAGTCGCTCGCGCAGCGCCGGGTCGGCGGGCTGCAGCGAATCGTTCCAGTCGCCATGCCAGTAGGCCGCCAGCCCGGTGCCGGGCACCACGCGCTGGCGGATCAGGCCCAGCGCACGCGCGACATGGGCGGCCAGCGTTGCCGTCGCGCCGCCATGCAAGGGCAGCTCCTCGTTCAGCACGGCCGCGTCGCCCGAGGCGATCAGGTACTGGGCCAGGCCGAGCAGCGGCCAGAAGACGATGTCGCCATGCGAGTCGCCGGCGCGGATGCCGGCCTCGCGCTCGAAGAACATGAACCACTGCGGCCAGTCGCCGTCCGGGTTCTGGGCGCTGAACACACGCAGCAGCAGGTCGCGCACAGGCGCGGTCCGGCCCAGGCTCAGCAGCATCTCCAGCGGGCCCTGGCAGACGTCGCGCGTGCCCCAGCCGCCGCCGGAGTATTGCTCCAGGCCGCGCGGCGACAGGTAGTGCACCAGGGCGTTGTGGGCATACCAGGGCAGGATGTCGCGCAGCTGCGCGAGCGCGGGCTGGGCCAGCTGCCATTGCGGCAGCTGCAGGGGCTGGGGCACGGGCGGCCTGGCCTGCAGCAGGTCGCCGCGCAGCGTCAGCGTGAAGGCGCTGGCCGGCGCGAAGTCCAGGCACAGCAACGGCTCGCCGCGGCTCGCGCCGTCGTCGTAGAGCCGGCCGTCGTCGCCAAGGATGTCCAGGCCGGGCGCGTCGATGTCGAAGCCGCCGCCGGGGAAGCGCTGTGCCAGCTCGCTGCCTTGGGGGGGCGTCAGCCGCAGGCGGTCGCCGCTGTGCGCCCACCCAGGCTTGAGCGGCGCGGCGCCGTCGTCGCCGCCCAGCGCGAGGTTGAGCGTGGCACGCAGGCGCACCGGGCCACCCTGCAGCACGCGCAGCGCCAGGCCCATCGCCGCCGGCGTGGCACCGGCCTCGGCGACGACCTCGATGAGGCCGCCGTCGTGCGCGTACAGCCAGCGGCAGCGCTGCGGCTGCATCTCGAAGGCCGAGGGCAGGCCGAGCAGGCGCCAGCCCTGCCCTGCCGATTCAACAAACAGCCGCAGGCCGGCCGTACGGAACAGGCCGAGCAGGCTGCGCTGCGTGGACAGCAGACGGTTGATGCTGACATGCCCCTGGGTCAGCATCGAGTGGAAGACGCCGCCCATCCAGCAGGTCGAAGTGAGCGCGGTCTCGTCGGGCACGAGGTGGTCGCCACTGCGCAGAATGTGACCGTGCGGGCGCTGCACCAGCAGCTCCTTGGCACGCAGCACGACATGGCTGGCCTCGGCGGTGAAGAAGCTCATCAACTGGCCATCCTGCCACTCCTCGTGGCGGCGCTCGCCGGGGAAGAGATGGCGGCGCGCCTCGGCGCCGAGATCCAGGCTGGCCAGCAGCGGCGCGCTGGCGAAAAGACTGGGCGCCGGTGCCTGGCCAGGCGCGTCGAGCGGTTCGCCCGGTTGCGCCTCTGGCAGCACCAGCAGGGCCGGCAGCCCGGCCAGATCGGCCTTGCCGCTGGCCCCGGGGTGGTGGGCCTGCAGAGCTAGGAAGAACCCCGCCGCCAGAGCCTCGCCGGGCGCAAGCGTGACGACCTCGTCCTGCAGCGCAACGACCGAATGCTCTTGCTGCAGGCGCTGGCCCGGCAGCGGCGCAGGTTGCAGCAAACCTTGGCGCGCCGCCTGCCCCCAGATCTGGGCCGCGTCGGTGGCGAAGGACTCGGCGCGGCGCAGCGAGCCGGCCAGCAGCCAGGGGTGCTGGCCGCGCTGGGCCTGGTTCTGGCGCGCGGCCAGCAGCACGCCTCGGGCGCCGTCATGCAGCGGCTGCAGATCGATGTAATGGCTGACGTAGAACTCGTTGGTGCGCACGGCGCCGTAGTCGGCCAGGCCCACGTCCTGCACCAGGACGGGGGCGATGTCGCAGGCCGCGCCCGAGCGGTTCTCGGCCTGCAGGTGCCAGAACAGCACCGGCGTGTCCGCCGCGAGGCGCAGTTGCAGGCGCAGCGCCAGCCCGTCCCAACTGCCGCGCATCTCGAAGCGGCCGTCCCCGGCATGCGCGCTCAGCGGCGACAGCGGCCCGAGCAGCGGCGCCACACGCCAGTCACCACCCGCGTCGCGCCGGCGCAGCCAGACGTTGGCCGGCCCGCCTTCCAGCTCGTTGCCGGGAAAGAGGTTGAGCATCAGGGCCGGCCCGGCCATCAGCCGGCGCAGCGCGCCATGGGACAGCAGCTCGGCTTCGAGGCCGGCGGCGTTGCGGAGCGAATGGACGGTCATGTTTGTCGCTGGGCCAGCAGCCAGGGAAGCAGCCCGGGGTCGTTGTAGGCGGGCGTCCAGGAGTCATGGCCGACGCCGGGGTAGACCGTCAGCGAGGCCGTGCCGCCCGCGGCGCGCAGTGCCTCCACGCAGGCGGAGTGGGGCGCCAGGGGGACGACGCTGTCCTGGTCGCCGTGGTAGGCGCGCACCGGCACGCTGCGCATCACGGCCACCCTGGCAGGGTCGCCGAAGCCACAAACGGGCGCGATGGCGGCGAGGTCGCGCGGATAGGCCGTCGCCCAGTGCCACATGCCAAAGCCACCGAGGGACAGGCCCGTGCCGAGGCAGCGCTGCGGGTCCACATGCAACCGGGCCTTGAGCGCGGCGAGCATCTTGTGCAGCCGTTGGGTGTCCCACCATTCGGCGCTCTGTTCCAGCTGCGGGCTGACGACGATGCAGGGCCAGGCCGCCCCCTGGGCGACGAGCTTGGGCGGGCCGTGCACCCTGACCTTCTCCAGCTCGGTGCCGCGCTCACCGGAGCCGTGCAGAAAGATCAGCAGCGGCCAGCGCTCGCGGCGCTGCGCGTACTCGCGCGGCAGCGCCACCCACATGCGTTCGCCCTCCAGGGCCCAGGGTCGCTGCTCGCCGGCAGCAAGGCCTGCTGGCGGTGTCGGCGGCAGCGCGGCACAGGCACTCAGCAGGGCGGGCGTCGACAACATCAGCTGACGGCGGTTGATCGTCATGGCGTGGGCTCCAGTTGGATGGTCGTGGCACCGGCCGGCAGCGGCAGCTCGCGGCCCTGCCAGGCCAGGCCTGCGGAATCGACGGTAGCGCGCGGCAACCGTTCCGCGCCCGGCCAGGCCAGGCGCAGCTCGCCCGGCAGGCGCTCAGGCGCACGGTCGATATGCAGCGTCCAGCCACCATCGGAACGGCGCAGCAGCCGGTAGTCGAGCCGGCCCCAGGCGGTGGACAGGCCGGTGACGCCGACGTCGCCCGCCGCGCGCCATGCGGCCGGCACGCCGGCGGCGAGCACCAGGCTGCCGGTGGACTCTCGCTCGTAGGCCAGCAGGTCCAGGGCAGAGCGCAGATAGTCGGACGAGATCCAGGCATGCGGCATGTCGCCCAGGAACTGCAACTGGCGCGCATCGGGCAGCACGACCTCGGCCCACTGCTGCCAGCCGGCCGGGCGCTGGTGCCTGAAGAACCAGGCTAGCAGGCGGTGGGCCTCGTCCACGCGCCCCAGCCGCACCAGCGCGCTGATGTTGCGCAGCTCGTAAGGCGTGTAGTCCTTCCAGGCCTTGCGGCCGGTGATGCGCGCGTCAGCATCGGCCAGGTAGCGGTCGAAGGTGGCGCGCAGCAGCTCGGGCGGCAGCTTGTCGGCCTGGGCCGGGTTCAGCGCCATCGTCGTGGAGGTCGCGTCGAAGTCGCCGCGGTCGGCGGCACCGGCGATGTGGTCCAGCCGGTAGTGCTGCGCGGTCGCAGTGATGGAGGCGCCGAGGTCGGCCTCGAACTCGTCCCGCGACACGGCCCAGCGCACGGCATCCGCGGTGTGGCCCAGGGTCCGGGCGATCTGCACGGCGTCCTTGTAGCCGCGCAGGGCCCAAAAGTCGTCCCAGTAGGCATAGGCCGGTTTGTCGCTGTAGCCCTCGTGGCTGATGGAGGGCGGCATCAAGCCGTTGAATCTCGGATCGGCACCGGGTTTTCGCTCACTCAGGCGCAGGCCTTCCATCCAGGCGACGACGCGCTGCACCCGAGGCCAGTGGCGTTCCAGCAGCGTGCGGTCCTGGGTATGGCGCCACAGCTCGGCGACGGCGAACAGGTATTGGCCATGGCTGTCGTTCTCGACGACGGGGTCGGCACCGCGCTGGTCCACGCAGCATGGCACCTTGCCGGATTCGAAGATGTAGCTGCCGAACCAGTCGACGAACTCCCGCGCCGCCTGCAACTCCCCCATGCGCACGAGTCCGGCCACCATCATGGCGCCGTCGCGCACCCAGGAACGGGCGTAGGAGCGGGTGCCGGGCCGCAGGGCCGGGCCGTCGCGCGACATCAGGATCTGGGCCAGCGCGCTGCGCATGGTGTCGGCGATCGGCCGGGCCTGAGGCGGCAGGTTCAACTCAAGCGCACCAAGGCGATCGCGCCATTGCGCGGCAGCGACGGCGAGGCGGGTGTCGAGGGCGGCGGCGTCGCCGCCCGTCACCCAGCCCAGGCGGCGTGCCTCGCCGGGCGCGAGATGGATGTCAAAGCGCATCAGCGCCGAGGGCAGGCTTTCGCTGTCCGTGAGCCGGGTCAGCAGGGGTGCCTGCAGCAACGTCGCCAGGCCAGGCCCGCTGTGCCATGGCGCAGCGCGGACTTCGGTGGGCGTCTCGCGGGGCTTGATGGTCAAGGCCGCCGCGGCCAACCGGCCCTCGGCCCAGGTCAGCGCGGGCAGCGGGCTGATGCCGCCCTGCGTCGACAGGAATTGCTGCGGCGGGTTGACCTGCCAGGGACGCAGCGCCAGCAGCAGCGCGTAGTGCTGCGCCTTGCCCGTCGGGTTGCGCAGCGTGTAGCGGACCAGCAGTTGCGGGGCCTTGGCCGGCCCGTCGGCAGCGGCTTCTACTCGCAGCTCGACATCGGCATGCCGCCATTGCACGACGGGCAGCGCCTGCTCGACGAGGCTGGGCTCGCTACGCACCTGAGTCCAGGTCACGAGACGACCGTCATCCAGCCTGACCGCTGGCTCGATGCTGGGCCCGCCGCGCGTCAGCTCGACGGCGCCGTCCTCGCTGACCAGGCCCGAACGCTGCGCACCGCCGTCCACTCCGACGACGGTCCAGTAGTTCTGCTCGCCGAGGAACGCACGCGGCAGGTCGCCACGGGGCAGAGCCCTGGCCAGCTCCGCAACGGCGGCATTGCGGTCCGGCCATCGGGCCGCGTCACGCAGTTCCACCTCGGGCGGCTTCCTGCCCTCATGGCGCAGGCGAATCCAGCGCCATTCCTGTTCGCCGAGAAAAAGCGCCCGGCCGGGCTGGCTGGACAGCAGCTTCCAGCGCCGGTTGTCGTCCGACACCTCGACGCGCGTGGCCCCGCCCGTGGCAAACCAAAGCCCGTTGAACTCGCGCAGGCGCTGGAAGTCCAGCGTCAATTCACCGCCGCCGAGCTTGCGTCGCGGTTCAGGCCAGGTCTCGGGCGCCGGCTCGCGCGGCTCCATGGCCAGCGCGCCGACACAGAGTGCCCCCGCACCACCGCCCTGCTGGCCCGCAACGACGACAAACTCGATGAACCGGCTGCGCTTGAGCACACGGTCCTGGGTCGGACCCCAGGCGAAGGCAACGTGGCGACGCTTGAAGCGCGTCTCGGTCAGCGTGTCGGGCAGGACCAGGGCCGGGCGGTTGATCCACCACACGTTGTCGCCGCTCGAGTCGACCAACTTGATCTGCACGTCGTTGCCCTGGCCATTGCCCTTGAACCGGGGCGTCAGCGCGAAGTCGGCCGGCCAGTCGACTGGCAGCTCGCGGCGCATGACGGCATAGCCAGAAACACCGGCGAAGTCGTAGTCCAGGCAGAGGCTGTCGTCCCTGGTGTCGCGACGCAAGACCGCCTTGACCTGGTCGGAAGCGGTGGCCTTCCAGGCGCCAGCGTCCTTCATGTCGTCGAGCACGGCGGCGCCGGCGCACTGGACGGCCAGCAGGAGGGCGCAAGACAGCAGCTGCTTCACTTCACGCTTCCCATCAGCAGGCCCTGCATGTAATAGCGCTGCAGGGCGACGAACAGGCCCAGCACCGGCAGCACCGTGATGACGGCGCCGGCCATCATCAACTCGCTGTCCTGCACATGCTCGCGGGACAAGGCCGCCAGCGCCACCGGCAGCGTGTGCATGTCGCCATCGGTCAACACGATCAGCGGCCACATGAAATCGTTCCAGCTGCCGAGGAAGGCGAATACGGCCAGCGTGACCAGCACCGGCTTGAGCGTCGGCAGCACGACGCTCCAAAAGATGCGCCATTCGCCGGCACCGTCGATGCGGGCGGCCTCGATGAGTTCGTCCGGCACGCCACGCGCGTACTGGCGCACGAGGAAGATGCCGAAGATGCCGGCCATGCTCGGGATGAGCACGCCCATCCAGGTATTCACAAGCCCCAGGCCCTTGAGCATCAGGAACAGCGGCAGCATGGCGACCTGGCCGGGGATGACCAGGGCCGCGATCAGCAGGCCGAAGAAGCGCTCTCGGTGGCGAAAGCGCAGCTTGGCGAAGGCATAGCCCGCCAGCGTGTTGAAGCTGACCGAGACCCAGGTGCTGACCACCGCCAGGCCCAGGCTGTTGACGAAGGCGCGCTTGAGGCCGCCATCGCCCAGCAGCTGCTGGTAGTGGGCCAGCGTCGGGTGCCGCGGGATCAGCGGCGGCGGCAGGCTCTGGGCTGTGCCTGCCGGCATCAGCGACACGCAGACCATCCACACCAGCGGGAAGGCTGCCAGCGCAGCGAAGGCCCACAGCAGGCCGTTGACAACAAGGGCTCTGGGCTTCATGCGCCCTCCCCCGTCAGCCGGCGCTGCAGCGAGATCAGTCCCTTGCTGACCACCACGATGATGACGAAGAGGACAAAGGCCACGGCCGAGGCCAGGCCCAGGTTCCACCACTTGAAGCCTTCCTCGTACATCAGGTAGAGCACGCTGACCGTGCTCTGCAGCGGCCCCCCCTGGGTCATCACATAGGGCTCGGCGAAGAGCTGGAAGTAGCCGGCCGTGGTGAGGATGCTGACCATCAGCAGCGTCGGCGCGATGCTGGCCAGCGTGATGTAGCGGAACTGCGCCCAGCTGCGTGCGCCGTCCAGTCGCGCGGCTTCGTAGAGATCCTGCGGCACGGCCTGCAGCGCGGCGATGAAGATGATCATGTTGCCGCCGAAGTTCTTCCAGGCCGCGAAGAGGATGATGGTGGGCATCGACCAGTGCGGGTCGCCCAGCCAGTCCACCGGGTCCAGGCCCAGCGACTGCAGCGTGTGGTTCACGAGGCCGTACTTGACGTGAAAGAGATAGCGCCAGATGACGGCGACCGCGACCAGCGTCGTCACCACCGGCGCGAACAGGGCGGTGCGCAGCAGCGGCTTGAAGCGAACGAATTTGGACTGCAGCAGCACCGCCGCGGCCAGCGACACGCCGATGGACAGCGGCACACCCAACACGACGAAGTAGACCGTGTTTCCCAGGGCCTTCCAGAACAGCGGCAGGCTGAGCACATGGACATAGTTGTCCAGGCCTTGCCAGCGCAGATTGCGCAGGTCGGCCAGGGCATAGATGTCGAAGTCCGTCAGGCTCAGCAGCAGGCCGGCGAAGACGGGCACGCCGAAGAAAAGCGCGATGACGATCAGCGCTGGGGCGGCGAAGGCCCAGGCGGCGAGGGACTCCCGACCGGCGCGCTTCACGAGACCTTCCTGTCCAGCATCCAGCGCCGCTTTTCGAGGATGCCGTCAACGAGGGCATCGAGCTTGCGCACCGTCGTGTCGAGATCGGTCACGCCATGCACCGCGCGCGTGGCAGCGAGCTGCATCTCCTTTTCGACGCGCTCCCACTCCGGCACGGCCGGCGCCGCACGCACGCGTTGCAACTGGCGGTGGAAGGCGGCGGCGTGGCGGTCCTCGGCCAGCGTGGCGCCGTTCAGCGGCAAGGCCCAGGCACTGCGCCGCGCCGGAAGGTCGCCGGTAAGGCGATAGAACTCGAGTTGCACGTCGGGCCGGCTCAGGTAGCTGATCAGCGCCCAGGCTTCCGCCTTGTGACGCGAGCGCCTGAACACGGCAAGGCTGGCACCGCCGGCGGTGGACATGCCAGGCCCGTTCGGGCCGGGCAACTCGGCGGTGGTCCACGCGTGGGCCAGTTCGGGTGGCAGACGGCGCTTGAATTCGCCGATGTCCCAGGGCCCCGACAGGTAGAAGGCGAAATGCCCGCGGCCGAACTCATGCCACAGGTTGCCGATCTGCACCTCGCTGACGCCGGGCGCCTCGCCGCGCTGGAAGCGCTCCAGGTAGAAGGCCAGGGCCTTGCGGAAACCCGGGCCCGAGAAGTTGCCGTAGCGGCCACCGTCGCGCAGCACCTCGCCCGGCTGCTGCAGGGCCAGGGCCAGCAGCGGCGCGGACTCGTTGGTGGGCAGCAAGATGGGCTTGTCCATGCCGCGTTCGCGCAACCGGGCCAGCGTGGCACGCCAGTCGTCCCAGCTCACCGGCATGGACGGGATGCCGGCCTGCGCCAGCAGGTCCTGGCGCACGAACATCAGCCGCGTGTCGACGTACCAAGGCAGGCCCACGCGCTGCCCCGCGGGGGCGTTGGTAGCCCAGATGCCGTCGAAGTAATCGCCGGCGCCCAGCGCCGGCGTGCGCGCCAGCCAGGGCTCCAGCGGCTCCAGCGCACCCAGGGCCTGCATTTCGGGCAGCCAGGTGTTGCCGACCTGGGCCAGGTCGGGCGTGGCGTCGCCGGCAAAGGCAGTCAGCAGCTTCTCGTGCGCGGCCGTCCAGGGCAGCTGCTCGACCTTCACGCGCACGCCGGGGTGCTCGCGCTCGAAGGCGGGCATCAGCTCGGCTACGACCTCGCTCTCGCGGCCCATGGCCCAGAAGCGCAGCGTGGTCGTGCCGTCGTCGCGCGCGCAGCCCGTGAGCGCCGCGGCGGCGGTGGCCGTGAGCAGGTCGCGGCGTTTCATCTCAGCCGATCCAGCCCCCGGTGAAGCCGGCACGCTTCAGGCCTCTGACCAGATGGGCGTTCTTGCGCATGGCCTGCCAGATCAACTCGCCTCGGTGGTTGCCCATCATGGCCAGCAGCGGTCCCTGGTCGATACCCAGCATGTCGGTGTCCACCCAGCCCTTGCCGGGCTCGATGCGGCCATGCGTGAGCTTGACGTCGCGGTCGTTGAAGCTGGGGTTGAAGGCATCCCAGAAGCCGTAGCGGCCCCAGGCGTGGGGATAGCGTTGCTTGATGGCCATCAGCGCGGGGATGACGATCTCCGGCGCGAAGGCGATGGAGCTGCCGGCCGCGTATGGCGCCAACGTGCCATCGTCGTACAGGCCCATGCCGCGGCCGGCATAGCTGATGAAACGGCGCGGCTCGGTCTTGCCGGCGGTCGTCGTGTAGGGCAGCGTGACGTCGGCCGGGCCGTCGCTGGCGCTGACACCCCAGACCTCGGCGTCGTAGCCCTGCCAGCCCAGCGGGTTGGCCTTGGCATAGGCCTGCTGGGCGTAGGTGGCGCGGCGCGAGTTCTCGAAATAGTCGAAGCCCTTGGCCGCCATGTAGCGGTCGCGGATGCCGCGGAAGTCCACCCAGCAGTGCGTGAACTGGTGGCCGAACAGCGGCGGGAAGCGTAGCAAGGTCTGGCCGTAGCTCTCGCCCCAGCTGTGCGCGTCGTAGGTGCTGAGCCAGGCGTCGTAAGCCTCAGGAAGCACCGGCCGTGTGGGTGAACCCAGGGCCAGCAGATAGACCATCATGGCCTCGTTGTAGCCCTTCCAGTCGGAGGCGATGAAGCCGGCCTCGGGCGTCCAGCCATGGCTGATGGAGGGCGGGCGCACCTGCGCCCAGGCCCAGTCGACACGGCCATAGAGCTCGTCCACCAGCCTGCGGATGACGGCCTCGTCGGCATGCTCGCCGTCGAAGAAGCTCTGTGCATGCAGGGCGCCCATCAGCAGCAGGGCGGTGTCGACGGTGGAAAGCTCGCACTGGGCGAAGCGCAGGCCTTCCTTCATGTCGAGGAAGTGATAGAAAAAGCCCTTGTGGCCGGCCACGCCGCGCGCCTGCGGGCCTTGCGGCAGGCCGGCGAAGAAGCGCAGTGTGGTCAACGTGCGTTCGCGCGCCTGGGCCCGGGTGATGTAGCCGCGCGCCACGCCGATGGGATAGGCGCTGAGCGCGAAGCCGACCGCCGCGATGCTGGCGAACGAAGGCGTCGGCCAGCGGTCGGGCGCGAGGCCCGTCTTCGCATCGGTCGTCTCCCAGAAGAAGTCGAAGGTGCGGCGTTCGAGGTCGGCCAAGAAGGCGTCGGCGGCCAGTGCAGCCGCCTGGCTGGGCAGGGCAGCAGCCAGCGCGAAGCCGGCGCCGTGCAACAGCAGGGCACGTCGGGTCAGCAAGTCCATGGTGGTGTCGATTGTGGGAGCGCGCCGCGCTCCCACGTTTCAGGGCAGCGTCAGAACGAGTAGCTCGCGGTGAGCTTCACCGTGCGCGCCGGGTCCTTCACGCTGTTGGGCGTGCCGACGTTGAGGTTGTCGCCGCCGTACTTGTTGGCCTTCTGGCCGGGCGCCACCGGGCCGCCGCCCCAGTCGTCAAGACCGTCGTAGTTGGTCGTGTTGAACAGGTTGATGATGTCCATGCGCAGGCTGACGCGATGCGGGCCGAACTGCATGGCCTTGGCGATGCCGACATCGATCTGGCGGAACACCGGGCCGTCGCCCTCGACGCTCACGCACTTGTCCCAGCCAGCGGCGCAGGACGTGACGCGGCGCGGCGCGCCGCTGGCCCAGGTGGCCTTGCCCGACAGCGACATGTCCCAGGGCAACAGACGGTCGACGACGCCGGCGGCCACGAGGCGGTGCTTGCTGACGTCGGCCGAGGGGTTCCAGCCGTGGGTGCTGCGACCATAGGTCCAGTCGAAGATGTCGTTCTTCCACTCCTTGTGCGTGGTCTTCGCATCGCTGTAGGTGTAGGCGATGTTGACCGCCCAGCCGGAGGCCGACGTGTAGGGCTTGGCGGCGCTGACGAGCACGGCGTTGGTCTTGGTCTCGCCGACCGAGTCGCCCAGGATCAGCGTGCCATAGCCGTTGGGCCCGCCCCAAAGCGGGTCGATGGGGCTCTGAGTGGCCCAGCCGCCGTTAGCGTCGCGGTTGCCGCCGAACCAGACGAACTGGTTCTTGGCCTTCACCTGGCTTAGCGCGATCTCGGCGTTCCAGGCGCCCAGGGCCTGGCGCAGGCCGATGCTGAACTGGTCGGCGAAGGGCAGCTTGACCTTGTTGTTGATCAGCCAGATCTCGCCGCCGGGCTGCTTGTTTTTCTGCAGTTCGTCCAGCGCGTGGTTGGCCATGGTGCGGTCATAGCTGCGGCCCCAGCCACCGAAGAGCACGGACATGCGGTCGCCGAACAGGTCGTAGGACGCGCCCAGGCGCGGTGCGAAGGCGCCCTTGTAGGCGCGGCGCGAGCCGCCGGTGCTGATGTAGTCATCGATGTTGACGCCGCCCTTGGCGAGGGACTGCGCATAGGTCTGGCCGGCCGGCGGCGTCAGGCCCCAGCGCGGCACGTCCAGCGCGCGCAGCGCGGTGACGCGGTCGGCCGGCGTGACGTAGTCGTTGTTCAGCATGTTGGACTCGTAGTCCCAGCGGATGCCCAGGTTGAGCTCGAGCTGCTTGCTCAGCGCCCAGTCGTCCTGCAGGTAGAGGCCGAACTGCTTGTTGTTGAAGTTGACGTCCACGCTCTGCAGCGCGCGGTCGATCTTGCACTGGTCGCTGTTGCTGCCGCCGTTGGTGACGTTGGTGCCGGTGCAGGCCGTACCGTCGTAGTAGAGGTTGCCAGTGGTGCGGTCGATCAGGGCCTCAACGACATCAACGCTGCGCGAGGTGCCGCCGAGCTCGTACTTCATGGCCTTGAGCTTGGCGCCGACCTTGAGCACATGGCCGGCGATGCCGGTGTAAGTGAGGTCCTCGCCAACGTAGAGGCCCTTCTGCTTGCGGTTCTGCGCATCGGGCGAGCCGCCGCCGAAGATGACGTCGTCCGCTGCGCTCAGCACCTGGGCCGGGCTGTTGCCGACCTTGTACTTGATGAAGGCCGAGCTGACGGCGGCGTGCGGGTTCCAGGTGTAGTCCTCGTAGCCGGTGCGCGCCTCGCTCAGCCAGGGGCCGCGCGCCCACTCGTGCTTGAGATCGATGCGGGTCTCGTCGTTCTTGCGCTCCTTGTCGTTGCCAGGCAGGCTGAGATCGCGGTTCTCAGCCACGCGGTCCTTCTCGCGGCGCAGCCGGGCCGAGATGCTCAGGCGCTGCTCGTCGTCGATGTTGATGTCGAGCTTGCCGAACAGCAGGTGTTCCTTGAAGTTGTCGACCTGGTTGCCCTGGGCCGCCACCAGGCCCGGCACGACGCCAGCGCTGGGCAGCTTGTCGCGGTTGCGCAGCACGATCTGGCGCGAGTCGTCGATGCTCTTGCCGTCGTAGGCGAAGAAGAAATGCGCCTGGTCCAGCTTGATGGGGCCGCCGACGCTGAAGCCGTATTCGTTCTTGCTCGATGGCGGACGCGGCACACCGGCGGCCTCGCGCTGTTGCTCGTAGATCGTCATCGCACGCCAGTTGGTGCCGGTGCGGTCGCCGTAGGCGTCGAAGTGGAGCTGGTTGCTGCCCGAGCGTGTAATGGCCGTGATGGCGGCGCTGCTGACCTGGTCGAACTCGGCCTTGTAGTTCTGCGTGATGACCTTGTATTCGGCAATGGCCGATTGCGGGAACGGGTTGCCGCGCGAGGTCTCCTGGCCCGAGAGGCCGCCGCGCAGGATGTTGTTCTTCTGGCCCACGCCGTCGATGAAGACGTTTACATGGTCAAAGTTTTGAGCGCCAGCCTGCACCGAGGTATAGCCGTTGCCGTCGGACTGGTAGGCCACGCCGGGGGCGAGGTCGATGGCACTGAGGAAGTTACGCGTCGTCTGCGGCAGGCTCTCCAGCATCTTGGCGGAGACGTTGGTGCCCATCTGCGAGTCGCGCACCCCCTGGCGCTGCGCGGTGCCGAGGATGGTGACGGTGCCGAGGTTGGTGGTGGTGCCCAGCTGCAGGTCCAGCGAGGCGGTCTCGCCGACGGCCAGCGTGACACGCTCCGACTTGGCGTTGCCGACGCGGATCTCGTAGCTGCCCGGCGCCAGGCCCAGCAGCGTGTAGCTGCCGTCGGCCAGGGTCTGCGCGCGGTAGGTGGCGCCATTGGCCAGGTTGACGGCGACGACGGTCAGGCCGGCGCGCTGCTCGCCCTGGACCGCGCCCTTGATGGTGGCCGTGCTGACCTGGGCCGACGCGGCACCGGCCAGCGCGAGGAAGACGGCGGTGGTGATCGCTGAGTGAAGGGCGTGACGGCGCCAGGGCTTGCGGTTCGAAATCGTGCTCATGTCCATGTCTCCTGTGTTGTGCTGTGATGAGGACGGGATCAGGTCTTTGCCGCGCCGCAGGAACTGCGCACGACGAGTTGCACCGGCATGACGGTGGTGTTCGCCTCTGCCGCGTCGCGGTCCAGGGCTTGGGCCAGCGCTTCGAGGGCCTGACCGCCCATGGCGGCGATGGGCACGCGCATGGTGGTCAGGGCGGGGGACACATAGCGGGCGACGGGAATGTCGTCGAAGCCCGCCAGCGCCACGTCTTGCGGCACACGCACGCCGCCGGCCTGCAAGGCGCCGAGCAGGCCGATGGCCATGATGTCGTTGGCGGCGAAGACGGCATCGGGCCGCTCGGCGGTAGGCAGGGCCAGCAGGGCCGCCGCGGCGCGCTGACCGGCGGATTCGGAGAAGTCGCCGGCCAGCAACCAGGGCTCGGCTGCTGCGCCCAGGCCGGCGCGGTAGCCGCGCTCGCGCTCGCGCGCCTCGAAGTTGGCCGCCGGGCCGCCGAGGAAGGCGATGCGGCGGCGGCCGCTGCACACGAGGTGCTCGGTCATCGCGCGCGCGCCGCCGAAGTTGTCGACGGCGAAGACGGGCTGGGTCGGCTTCTTCACGCCGGAGTTCAACAGCACGGCCGGCAGGTTGGGCGGCAGGTTCTGCGACAGGAAATCGTCGTCGGCGTGCGGCGACATGACGAGCAGGCCGTCGACGCGGCCATTCATGGCCCGCAGCGCGGCGGCAGCCTCGTCGGCGTCGTCGTGGGAGCTTGACAGCAGCAGGTGCAGGCCGCGCGCGCGGGCGGCCTGGTCGATGCCGCGGATGAGTTCAGAGAAGAATTCGCCGTGCAGGTCGGGCAGCAGAGCGCCGACGGTGTCGGTGCGGCGCGTGATGAGGCTGCGCGCGGCACCGGACGGGCTGTAGCGCAACTCGCGGGCGACCTCGACGATGCGCTGGCGGGTGTCGGGCAGCACGTTCTCGGCGCCGTTCAGCGCGCGCGACACGGTGGCCACCGAGACACCCGCGACACGGGCGACATCCTTGATCGTGGCGGGGGTGACACTCATCAATTCAACCCAGGTTGGCGCCGTGTGAGGCGATGACTTCGGCATAGAAGCGCGCGCTGGCCTTGGGCGTGCGCTTCTGTGTCTGGAAGTCCACATGCACGAGGCCGAAGCGCTTGGCGTAGCCCAGGGCCCATTCGAGGTTGTCGAAAAGCGACCAGGCGCAGTAGCCGCGCACGTCGGCTCCGCGCTGGATGGCGTCCTGCACGGCGGCGATATGGGTGCGCAGATAGTGCACGCGCAACGGGTCGTCGACGCGGCCGGCTATGGCCACGGGCGGGTCATAGAAGGCGGCGCCGTTCTCGGTCACGTACAGCGGCAGACCGCCGTAGCGCTCGTGCATCCACACCAGGGTGTCGGCCAGGCCCTGCGGGTGCAACTCCCAGCCGGTCTCGGTGTAGATGCCGCCGGGCTGGCGCTGCGGCGCGGCGGGCACCGGCCAGGCCTTGGCATCGTGGCGCACGACGGCGCGGGTGTAGTAGTTCAGGCCGAGGAAGTCGATGGGCTGCTTCAGTGACTCGACTTCCGCCGCCGGCCAGTCGGGCCAGGCTTCGCCGAAGACCTCGCGCAGCTCCTCGGGGTAGCTGCCCAGCAGGGCCGGGTCGAGGTACTGCCGGTTCATGTAGGCATCGGCCAGCTTCGCGGCATGGCGGTCGTACTCGCTGGCGTCGGGCGGCAGATGCTTGGGCTCGATGTTGACGACCAGGCCGATCTGGTTCCTGCCGGTCGCCCGGTAGGCCTGCACGCCCTTGGCATGGGCCTGCATCAGCCGGTGCGCGGCGATGGCCGCCTCGTAGGCACTCTTGTGGCCCGGCGCCAGCGCGCCGTGCATGAAGCCACCGTCGGCCACCACCCAGGGTTCGTTGAGCGTCACCCACATCGGCACGCGATCGTCCAGGGTCCGGAAGCAAACCTGGGCATAGTCGGCGAACCAGTCCGGCATGTCGGGGTTGAGCCAGCCACCGCGATCGTCCAGCGTGGCAGGCAAATCCCAGTGGTGAAGCGTCGCCATCGGCGTGATGCCGGCGGCCAACAGTTCGTCGACGAGACGCTCGTAAAAGCCCAGGCCCGCCGCATTCACCTTGCCGCGCCCTTCGGGCAACACGCGGTTCCAGGCGATGCTGAAGCGGTAGGCCGTCAGCCCAAGCTCGCGCATCAGGGCGACGTCGTCCTTCATGCGGCGGTAGTGGTCGCAGGCCACGTCGCCGGTGTCGCCGCCGAGCACGCGGCCTGGCGTGCGCACGAAGCGGTGCCAGTTGCTGACGCCGGCGCCATCGGCCAGCGGCGAGCCTTCGATCTGATAGGCAGAAGTCGCACAGCCCCAGAGGAAGCCGGGCGGGAACGGTTGTCTCATCCGTGTGCCGGCTCGGCTTGCGCCTGCCGGTTTCATGTAAACGTTTACATGCATTCTTTCCTTGATCGCTGGAGGAGTCAACAGCGTGTTTACCCGGCACAGCGACTGGCGTTGGCATGGAAGGTTAGGCTTCGCTCCCGCTCACACCTCGGCCAGCCATGACGCCACCGAACGACCTGCCTGTCTACCGCCTCCTGACGGGCCCCGACGACGCCAGCTTCTGCCATCGTGTCAGCGAAGCGCTGGCCCTGGGCTACCGGCTCTACGGCTCGCCCGCTGCGACCTTCAATGGCGAGCGCGTCATCGTGGCCCAGGCGCTGCTCTGGCCACTGGCCGGCGAGCCCGAGCCCGTGGCAGGCTGAGCTTGCGCGCCCTCACCGGGGGCGCCCGCCGGCATCATGACGGTCGGGCCGCCCGCGGCAAAGGCGCGACGAGGGTGCCGGGCTTTTCGGGGTGTTCGACGGCGATGCCGGCTACCGGCAGGGCCGCCGGGTCGATCAGGGGTAGCTCAGCGTCAGCGTGTAGGGCTGCGTGCTGCTGCTGCCCGAGTAGGCCCCCACGCGGATGAAGACGGCCAGGGCCGAGCTGCCGGCGTTCTTGTAGCTCAGGGACTCGGTGCAGGTGGCGCTTTCCGACGAGGTCAGCGTGGTGCCGCCGGCGTTGTGCAGGTAGAGGTCGTAGTCAAAGGCCGCGGGGCAGCTCATGTCCACGCGCAGCGTCTTGCCCGCCGCCAGCGTGACCTTGAAGTAGTCCTTGTCGGTCGTGCTGCCCATGGTGCCGACGATGCTCGTCTGGCTGGTGACGACGTTGGCGGTGGCGATGGTGCCGTTGGACTCGGTCTCGTTGAGCGTCGCGCCGGCGTTGCTGATGCTGAAGCCGACGGCCGACGAAGCCCCCGAGTTGCCTGCCGCGTCGTAGGCGCGGGCCACCAGGCTGTGGCTGCCGTTGGCCAGCGTCGTCGAGTCCAGCGTCATCGAATAGGGCGCCGTCGTGTCGCTGCCCTTCACGACACCGTCCACGACGAAGTCCACCCGGGCCACGCCGACGTCGTCGCTGGCCGTGGCCGACAGCGTGATGGTGCCGGCAGTGCCGGTCTCGCTGGCCGTCGCGGTGGGCGGCGTGGTGTCTGCCTGGGCATTGGACTGAGTGACCCAGACCGGCGCCGTCCACAGCATCTTGCCGTCGCTCTGCGTGATCTTGGCGTAGTAGAAATGCTCGCCGATGGCCGGCGTCGTGCTGGCCGTGGCGCTGCTGGCCAGCAGGCTGACGGTGCCGTTGCGCTTGGACACGCCTTCAAAGATCTGCACGCTGGCGGCTGTCTTGCCGCTGCCACTGGCATAGCCGACGCTGAGGCTGAGTGCGCCGCTGCTGGCAAAGCGCTCGCCCATCACATGGCCGTTGGCGGTGAGCACGATCTGCGCGGTCTTGTCCATCGTCGCGAAGACGCGGCGCGCCTTGACGGCGTCAAGGAAACTGGCCTTGCTCAGCGCCGTGCCGCTCGGGATGAGCACGCCGGTGCGGTTGGTGTACGACTTGCCCCAGTTGGCGCAGTGGTTGTCCTGGTTGCTGGCGGGTGCCACGTGATAGCCACGCTCCAGCAGCTTGTTGAATGCCGCCTCGAAGTTGGACAGCCCTGTCTCCGTCTCGGTCGTGTTGGACGAGAAGGCCGAGCTGTTCAGGATCTCCGTCAGCACCATGACCTCGTCGCCGTCGGCGCTGTAGCCCAGGTCGGTGCCGCCGACGAGGAACTGGCCGGTCGTGTCGGGGTGGTTGAACTGGCCGACGAGGCCGAGCTGGCGCATCGTCGCGTACAGCGACGCGTAGTCGCTCTTGGCAGTGAAACGGTCGCCAAACAGCTGGTTGCTGCTGTTGTACTCCCAGGCGAACAGCTCGTTGCTGTTGAAGATGTTCATGTGGCCGCCGTTGCTAATGACGCCCCATTCCATACCGTAGAGGGCGAGGTAGGCGGTCGTCGACGCAGCGGCGGCAGCGCCGAGGCCCGCCTGGTAGCGGCTCTTGGCCGTGGCGGCGCTGCCGCTGGCGTTGGTGCTGGAGGAGCCGTCGAAGTAGTGGTTGTGCTCGGACGACATCAGGATGTCCAGGCCGGCCGTCTTGCCGTAGGCGAAGGCGTCGGCCGGGCCGTAGGCGCCGGTCTGCGCGGGCTGCGACGAGGAGCAGCTGCCGATGGCACCACCGCCATCGGAATCATTCGTCTGGCTGTGCAGATTGGCGTAGTGGACGGTGTAGGGCAGGCTGCCCAGGGCCGGCGCCGACTGCGCCTTGACGAGGCCGCGGCCGGCGGCGGTGGCCATGGGTGCGAACGGCGGCAGCGCCACGGCCGCCGGCTGGCCCAGCGCCACGGGCCATTGCTGCTCGGCATGGTCCGACGCTGCCGCGGCCGCCAGCAGGCGCTCGGCACGGCCGGTCGTCGCGCCCTGGCTCAGTGCGGTAGCGGCATCCAGGCTCGCGGCCTCGAGCTTGAGCTGGTAGAGGCCGTCGGCCAGGGCCGTGCCGCCGGTGCCGCGGCCGGCCCAGCGCACGCTGGCCGTCACCGGGGCGCCCGCGTAGCGGGACTCGCCGCTCCAGCGCTGCAGCACGAGGCCTTGCGCGTCGACCAGGCTCAAGGCCCAGGCGAAGACCTGGCCGTCGGCGATGCCGGGGTGGTCCATCTGCACGGTGAACACGCGTTCACCGCTGGCGGCCGCGACGGCGAAGGGCGCGGACAGCGTGGCCGAGAACTCGTGGTGATCGGGGTCCTTGGCGCGCGGGTGTGCGGCGGCGGTCCTGGCCAGCCCGTCCTCGGCCTGCGGTGTGGCCTGGGGCGCGCCGCCGTTGCCGCCACCGCAGGCGGCGAGCAGCAGCGCGAGCAGGGCGGGCGGAAGATGTCGAGCAAGGGTCATGACGCGTTCTCGGCTGGACCGGCTGCGCCGGCGAAGCGGCGGACTGTCGTGTCAGCACCGGACCGAGTCCATGCGGGGCTTCCTGTCGCCGATTCAGGCTCAGGCCGGCCCCGAGGGATTCAAACGCGCGTCACAAGCTGCGGCGATCCTCGATGACCCGCCCGTCGTTGGGCAGGCTGCCAGGCGCCAGCAGTTCGACGTCGCCACGCAGCTTGGTGACGTCGCGCAGCGCCGTCTGCAGCTGCTCGGCAAGGCCGGCCGGCAGGCCCTCGACCTCGAGCTGCAGGCACATACGGTCGTTGGCAAGTTCGCCGTCGACGACGAGGCGGGCCCTGCCCCGCTGGCCGCAGCGCGCAAGCACTTCGGACACCTGGCCGGCATGCACGAACATGCCCCGCACCTTGGCCGACTGGTCGGCCCGGCCCAGCCAGCCGCGCAGGCGCTGGTTGGTGCGGCCGCAAGGGCTTGTTCCCAGTGATGCGGGCATGACCGCAGACAGGTCGCCAGTGGCGAAGCGGATGAGCGGGTAGCCCGGTGACAAGGTCGTCACGACAACCTCGCCCACCTCGCCGTCGGGCAGCGGGTCGCCCGTGCCCGGACGCACGATCTCGACGATGACGCCCTCGTCGACGACCAGGCCTTCGCGCGCGGCGGTCTGGTAGGCGACGAGGCCGAGGTCGGCCGTCGCGTAGCACTGGTAGACGTCGACACCGCGCTCGGCGAACCAGGCGACGAGGGCCGGTGGGCATGCCTCGCCGCTGACCAGGGCACGCTGCAGAGATGGAAGCGCGTGACTGCCTTCGCCCGCCTTCTCCAGCAGGATGCGCAGCAGGCTCGGCGTGCCGGCGTAGGCCTCGGGCTGCAGGTCCAGCAGCGCCTGCAGTTGCAGCTCGGTGTTACCGACGCCGCCGGGAAAGCTGGCCGCGCCGAGCGCGAGCAAGCCAGCCTCCATCATGGCGCCGGCCGGCGTCAGGTGATAGCTGAAGCCGACGTGAGCAAGCTGGCCGGCGCGGATGCCGGCGGCGTGCAGGGCGCGGGCGACGCGCCAGGGGTCGGCGCCGTCCGCGTCGGGCTCGGGCTCGTACAGCGGCCCGGGCGATTGGAAGATGCGCCGCGGCATGCCCGCGGCAAACCCGCCCAGCCGCAGCGCGCGCCGCGCGGCCTGGGCGGCGGCGAGACTGCTCTTGCGCGTCAGCGGCAGCCGGGCCAGGGCGGCGCGCGAGGTGACGGCCGCTGCGTCGATGCCGGCCAACAGCTCGGTGTAGGCAGTGCTGCTGGACTGGGCGTGAGCCAGCTGGCCCGGCAACGCGGCCATCAGCGCGGCCTCACGAACGGCGGGGTCGCGCGTTTCCAGCGCGTCAAAATAGGCGTCCACGGTGCTCACTCTTCATCCTTCCAGCGCGTGAGCCGGCGCTTGATCTCGTCCTGCAGCTTGCGCAACTCAGTCGCCGACTTCAGAGTGAACGCGTCCCACTCGGGCGTGCGCGCCGGACGCTTGGCCAGCTGCACCTTGACAGTGGCGTCATCCAGGGCGAGCTTGAGCACCACGTCGGCGCCCAGCATCCAGCCCTCGCTGCGTTCGGCCAGCACGCGCTGGTCGCGGGCAAAACGCTTCATGGTCTGCAGCGCCGCGTCCGCGTTGAAGGGCGGCGGGGCGATCTCCCAGCTGTCGTCACTCATCTCGGTTCCTCAGGCCAGCCAGCGCTTGCGGCGCTTGTAGCTCTTCACGTCCTTGAAGCTGCGCCGCCCTTCGCCGCCGACGCCGAGGTAGAACTCCTTGACGTCCTCGTTCTCGCGCAGGTCGGCCGCCGAGCCGTCCATGACGACGCGGCCGTTCTCCAGGATGTAGCCGTAGTCGGCATAGCGCAGCGCCATGCTGGTGTTCTGCTCGGCCAGCAGGAAGGTGGTGCGCTCCTTGGTGTTGAGGTCGCGCACGATCTCGAACACCTCCTCCACGATCTGCGGCGCCAGGCCCATGGAGGGCTCGTCCAGCAGCACCATCTTCGGGTTGGCCATCAGCGCGCGACCGATGGCGCACATCTGCTGCTCACCGCCCGAGGTGTAGGCGGCCTGGCTGGCGCGGCGGGTCTTGAGTCGCGGGAAGTAGGCATAGACCTTCTCCAGCGTGGCCGCCACCGCCGCGCGCCCTTCCTTGCGGGTGTAGGCGCCGGTCATCAGGTTCTCTTCGATGGTGAGGTGGGCGAAGCAGTGCCGCCCCTCCATCACCTGCACCACGCCGCGCTCCACCATGGCCGCCGTGGACAGCTTCTCGATGCGCTCGCCGCGCAGCTCGATGCTCCCCTTGGTGACCTCGCCGCGCTCGCCCTCCAGCAGGTTGGACACCGCGCGCAGCGTCGTCGTCTTGCCGGCGCCGTTGCCGCCGAGCAGGGCCACGACGCTGCCTTCCTGCACCTGCAGGGACACGCCCTTGAGCACGAGGATCACATGGTTGTAGATGACCTCGATGCCGTTGACGTTGAGAAACGGCGCAGCCATGGTCACCTCAGCTCTGGCACTCGGCCGGGGTGCGGCGGGTGAGCTTCTTCTCGCCCGCGTACTTGTCCGCCGCGGCCTTCACCATAGGCTTCAGGATCATCTCGTCGGCCTGGTACCAGTCGGAGCTGAAGGCCCACTGCTTGCCGTCCCAGGTGTGGACGCGAACCGAGGTGGAGCCCTGGTGGTCGGTGCAGCTGGTGCTGATGGGGCGGATGACGCCGGTCAGGCCCAGAGCCGCGAGCTTCTTGTCGTCCAGGGCCAGGTTCTCCAGGCCCCAGCGCACCTGCTCGCCAGTCATGACCTTGCCCTTGCCGAAGCGTTCCTGCGCGCGCCGCACGCCTTCCACGGCCAACGCCTGGATGACCAGGCCGCGGGTGTACAGCACCGAGCCGACTTCGTCCTTCGGCCCCGTGCCCTGGCCCTTGCCGTGCACGAGCTTGAGGATGTCCTGGATTACCTTGGGACTCTGGCCCGAGGTGTTGAGGTTGAGGGCGTTGTAGCCCTTGGCGCCCTCGCCCACGTCCTTCACGTCCGGCTCGGCGCCCGACCACCACACGCCGTACATCTTCTCGCGAGGGTAGCCGGTGGCCTGGGCCTCTTTCAGCGCGGTGGAGTTCATGACGCCCCAGCCCCACAGCAGCACGTAATCGGGACGCTGCTTGCGCACTTCCAGCCACGCGGACTTCTGCTCCACACCCGGCGCGGTGACGGGGATCTTGATGAGCTCGAATCCATGCATCTTCTGGCGCTCATCCAGCAGAGGGATGGGCTCCTTGCCGAAGGGGCTGTCGTGGTAGACCAGCGCGATCTTCTTGCCCTTGAGCTTGTCCAGGCCGCCTTCCTTCTTGCCCAGGTGCTGGATGAGGGCGTCGGCCGCCGTCCAGTAACTGCCCATCAGCGGAAAGTTCCAGGCGAACACACCGCCATCGGCCGAGGCCGACAGGCCGTAGCCCAGCGTGATCAGCGGGATCTTGTCATTGGGCACCTTGTCGGTCAGCGCGAAGGTGATACCCGTGGCCTGCGGGTCGAAGACGCTGGCGCCCTTGCCCTTGAGTCGCTCGTAGCACTCCACGCCCTTGTCGGTGGCGTAGCCAGTCTCGCATTCCTCGAAGGTGAGCTTGACGCCGTTGACGCCGCCGTCCCGCGCGTTGATGAGCTTGATGTAGTCCTGCTTGCCGTTGGCCCATGGGGTGCCGTTGGGCGAATAGGGGCCGGTGCGGTAGACCAGCAGCGGGAAGAACTGCTCCTTGGCCTGGGCGACCGCTGCCGGGGCGGCGAAGAACTGGAGGGCGGCCAGGGCCGCGCAGGTGATGAGAGTCTTCATGGCGTTGTCTCCTGTCGTTGTAATCAGTGAGGGAAGGGCCAGAGGCGCAATTTCTCCTTGGCCGTGGCCCAGAGTCGCGCAAGGCCGTGCGGTTCCTTGATGAGGAAGAACACGATGAGGGCGCCGAAGATCATCAGCGCCAGGTGCGAGGCCGTGGCGGTGTCCATCGGCAGGCCGGTCCAGTAGGGCAGCTTGTCCAGGATCAGCGGTAGCACGACGATGAAGGCCGCCCCGAAGAAGGCGCCCGAGATCGAGCCCAGGCCGCCGATGATGACCATGAAGAGCAGATCGAAGCTGCGGTTGATGCCGAAGGCCGCGGGCTCCCAGGAGCCCAGGTGCACAAAGCCCCACAGCGCGCCGGCCACGCCGATGATGAAGCTGCTGACGGCGAACGCGCTGAGCTTGGCCTGCATGGGCCGGATGCCGATGACGCTGGCCGCCACGTCCATGTCGCGCATGGCCATCCAAGAGCGGCCGATGTGGCCGCGCACGAGGTTCTTCGTCGCCAGCGCGAAGACAACGACGAAAGCCAGGCACAGCAGATAGCGCGCCGCCGGCGATTCGACGCTGAAGCCGCCGATGTTGAGCCCGGCCACGCTGACGGAGCCCGAGGTCGAGTCGTTGGTGACCCACTTCAGCCGCAGGCAGGCCCAGTCGACGAAGAACTGGGCCGCAAGCGTCGCCACAGCGAGATACAGGCCCTTGATGCGCAGCGACGGCAGGCCGAAAGCCACGCCCAGCACCGTGGCGCCCAGGCCACCGGCCAGCAGGGACACGACCAGCGGCATGCCTTCGAAACGCGCCTGGCAGTTGTAGGCCACGTAGGCGCCGACGGCCATGAAGGCGCCCGAGCCCAGCGAGATCTGACCGCAGTAGCCGACGAGCACGTTGAGGCCCAGCGCAGCCAGGGACAGGATGAGGAAGGGGATGAAGATGGCTCGCAGCAGGTATTCGCTGGACACCATCGGGATGATGACGAAGGCCCCGGCCAGCAGCAGGGCCATGCCGATGCGGTCCTGGCGGATCGGCAGGATCTGGCTGTCCGCCGCGTAGGTGGTCTTGAACTGGCCGTTTTCTCTGTAGAGCATGGTCAGACCCGATCGATGATCTTCTCGCCGAACAGACCCTGAGGCCTGACCAGCAACACAACCAGCACCAGCACATAGCCGAACCAGTACTCGATGCCGCCGCCCATCAGGCTGCCGAGATAAGCCTCCGACAGCTTCTCGCCCACGCCGATCAGCAGTCCGCCGACGATGGCGCCAGGCACGCTGGTGAGTCCGCCCAGGATCACCACAGGCAGCGCCTTCAACGCCACGAGGGACAGCGAGAACTGCACGCCGAGCTTGCTGCCCCAGATCATTCCGGCCACCAGCGCGACGAAGCCGGCCACACTCCAGACGATGACCCAGATACGCGACAGCGGAATGCCGATGCTCTGCGCGGCCTGGTGATCGTCGGCGACCGCGCGCAGCGCGCGGCCGGTGGCGGTCTTCTGGAAGAACAGGCTCAGGCCCGCAACCAGCGCGGCGGCGATCAGCGCGGCGTACAAGTCTTCCTTGCTGACGAGGATGCCGCCTTCAAACGTCTGCTCGAACAGGAACATCGGGTCCTTGGGTAGGCCGATGTCGATCTTGTAGATGTCGTTGCCGAAGATCATCTGGCCCGCGCCTTCGAGCAGGTAGGCGATGCCCAGCGTAGCCATCAGCAGCGTCACGCCCTCCTGGTTCACCAGCTTGGAGAGCGCCAGCCGTTCCACCAGCCAGGCGACGACCACCATGACCGCGAGCGCGCCGACGAAGGCCAGCAGGTTCACGAGCAGCTTGCCATCCAGGCCGGTGAACTTCGGGATCCATTCGGCAAAGCGCGCCATCGCCAGCGCCGCGAACAGCACCATGGCGCCCTGCGCGAAATTGAAGACACCGCTGGCCTTGAAGATCAGCACGAAGCCGAGGGCGATCAGCGAGTACAGCATGCCCGACATCAGGCCGCCGATCAGGGTTTCGAGGAATGGTCCCATGTCAGTGCCCTGCCCCGAGGTAAGCCTTGATGACGTCTTCGTTGCTGCGCACCTCGTCGGGCGCCCCGTCGCCGATCTTCTTGCCGTAGTCCAGCACCACGACGCGGTCGGAGATGTCCATCACCACGCCCATGTCGTGCTCGATGAGAACGATGGTGGTGCCGAACTCGTCGTTGACGTCGAGGATGAAGCGGCACATGTCCTGCTTCTCTTCGACGTTCATGCCGGCCATAGGTTCGTCGAGCAGCAGCAGGCTGGGCTCCATCGCCAGCGCGCGCCCAAGGTCGACACGCTTCTGCAGGCCATAGGGCAGGCGACCCACCGGCGTCTTTCGGTGCGCCTGGATCTCCAGGAAATCGATGATGCGTTCCACCGCCTCGCGCTGCTCGGTCTCCTCGCGCCGCGCAGGCCCAAGGTGCAGGGCCTGCCAGAACAGGCCCCGCTTCATGCGCAGGTTGCGGCCGGTCATGATGTTGTCCAGCACGCTCATGCCCTTGAACAGGGCCAGGTTCTGGAAGGTGCGCGCCACGCCCATCTCGGCCACCTGGCGCGGGCTCATGCCGTGATAGGTCTTGCCACGCAGCGTGATGAGGCCCTGCTGGGGCTGGTAGACGCCGTTGATGCAGTTGAGCATGGAGCTCTTGCCCGCGCCGTTGGGGCCGATGATGGCCCGCACCTCGTGCTCGCGCACGTCGAAGCTGATGTCGGTCAGCGCCTTCACGCCGCCGAAGGCCAGCGAGATGTTCTTCACGTCGAGGACGACGTCGCCGATCTTCTTCATGCGGCCTGGCCCTTCACAGCCGGGAAGGTGCGTGCCTCGACGATGCGCAGATCGGCCGCGATCATCGACGTGCGCCCGTCCTCGAACTTCACCTGCGTCTCGATGTACTGCGACACCTTGCCGGCGTAGAGCGCATCGATCAGCACGCCGTACTTCTCGGCGATGGCGCCGCGGCGGACCTTTCGCGTGCGCGTCAGCTCGCCGTCGTCGGCGTCCAGCTCCTTGTGCAGCACGAGGAAGCGGCTGATCTGGCTGCCGGCCAGCAACTCGTCCTGCGCCAGATCGGCATTGACCTTCTCCACGCAGTCCAGCATCAGTTCGTAAACCTCGGCGCGCTGGGCCAGATCGGTGTAGCCGGCGTACGCAAGGTTGCGCCGCTCGGCCCAGTTGCCCACGGCCTCGAAGTCGATGTTGATGAAGGCGCAGACCTTCTCGCGCTTGTCGCCGAAGCAGACCGCCTCCTTGATGTGCGGAAAGAACTTGAGCTTGTTCTCCACGTACTTGGGCGCAAACATCGCGCCGTCGAATTCGCCGCCCATCAGCCGGCCGACATCCTTGGCCCGATCGATGATTTTCAGGTGGCCACCGGGCGTCAGGAAGCCGGCGTCGCCGGTGTGATACCAGCCGTCCGGCGTCAACGCCTCGGCCGTCGCCGCGTCGTTCTTGTAGTAGCCCTTGAGCAGCCCGGGCGAGCGCACCAGCAGCTCGCCGCTGTCGCTCAGGCGGATCTCCACACCATCGATGGGCACGCCCACCGTGTCGGCGCGGGCTTCGTGGTCGGGCTGCAGGCAGACGAACACGGCCGTCTCGGTGGAGCCGTAGAGCTGCTTCAGATTGATGCCGATGGCGCGGTAGAAGCTGAATAGGTCCGGCCCGATGGCTTCGCCCGCCGTGTAGGCCACGCGCACACGGGAGAAGCCCAGCGTGTTGCGCAGCGGGCCGTAGATCAGCACATCGCCCAGCGCATAGGCCAGCCGGTCCAGCAGGCCCACCGACTCCCCATCCATCAGCCGCGGACCCACGCGGCGCGCCAGATTCATGCAGCGCTGGAACAGCCAACGCTTGGCTGCCGACGCATCTTCCATGCGGATCATGACGGTCGTCAGCAGCCCCTCGAACACCCGCGGCGGCGCGAAGTAATAGGTGGGCCCGACTTCCTTCAGGTCGATGCTGACCGTGGACGCGGACTCGGGGCAGTTGACGACATAGCCCACCACCAGCCATTGAGAGAAGCTGAAGATGTTCTGGCCGATCCAGGCCGGCGGCAGATAGGCCAGCACCTCCTCCCGCTCGGTGAGCCGGTCGAAGCGCTGGCCGGCACGGGCGCGGTCGATCAGCGTCGCGTGCGTGTGGATGACCCCCTTGGGATTGCCCGTGGTGCCGGAGGTGAAGAACAGCGCTGCCACATCGCCGGCCTGGCCGGCAGCGACCTCGGCGGCGAAGAGGTCGGGGCGTTGCGCCTGCGCTGCGCGGCCCTGCTCGATCAGCGCGTCCAGCGAGGCCAGGCCAGGCTCGTCGTAATTGCGCAGGCCGCGCGGGTCGTCGAACCAGATGCGCTTGAGCTGGGGGCATTGCTCGCGCAACTCCAGCAGCTTGTCCACCTGTTCCTGGTCCTCCACGATGGCGAAGGCGATCTCTGCGTTGTTCAGCGGGAAGACGAATTCGGCAGAGACAGCGTCCTGGTAGAGCGGCACCGGCACGGCGCCGAGGGACTGGGCGGCCAGCATGCCGGCGTAGAGCCGGGGACGGTTCTCGCCGACGACGACGATGTGCTCGCCACGGCGCAGGCCGGCCGCCGACAGCCCCAGCGCCAGTTCCTGCACGAGCGCCGCCAACTGCGACCAGGACAGCGTTTGCCAGACGCCGAAAGCCTTCTCGCGCAACGCCGGCGCGTCGGGCCGGCGGGCCGCATGGTCAAGCAGGAGCCGAGGGAAGGTGTCCACCAAGCTGTCTCCGTTGCAGGGGCTCAGGCCCCCGTCTGTGAGGCCTATTCTGGTCAGGACTTTGACGCCAATCTGTCGGTGCGACGACAATTTACGGGTCTTCACGGGCCAGACTTTCCCGCACTCCATGGGCGACACCCCCCTGCCATTGCGCCAGCGCGCGCGGCGGCCCACGCCGGCCGAGCTGGACGCCATTCCCTGGCTGAAGCTGCTGGACGGCAGCCAGCGCGAGCGCGCCGTCGCCGCGCTGGAGGTCGGCGACGCCCAGCCCGGCGAGCGGCTGTGCCGCATCGGCCGGCCGGCCAACTTCTGGTTCGGCGTCGTCGACGGCCTGCTGAAGATGAACAACGATGATTCGCTGGGTCAGGCCGTTACCTTCACCGGCGTGCCACCAGGCGGCTGGTTCGGCGAGGGCACGCTGCTCAAGCGCGAGGTCTACCGCTACAACATCCAGGCGCTGCGGCCCAGCGTCGTGGCCGGCCTGCCCATCGACAGCTTCCACGCGCTGCTGGACGGCAGCATCGCCTTCAACCGCTTCGTGCTGGACCAGCTGAATGAGCGGCTGGGCCAGTTCATCGCCGCGCGCGAGACCGACCGCATCCACGACCCCGACGTGCGCGTGGCCCGCAACCTGGCCGCCCTCTTCCACCCGACGCTGTACCCCGGCGTCGGCACCTGGCTGCGCATCACGCAGCAGGAGCTGGGCTATCTGGTGGGTCTGTCGCGCCAGCGCGTGAACCAGGCGCTGCACCGGCTAGGCGATGCCGGGCTGATCCGCATCGAATACGGCGGCCTGCGGGTGCTGGACCTGCAGGGGCTCAGGCGCTTCGCCTGAAGCGCTGCAGGGACAACTGTCGCGCTTCGATGCCCATGTCCAGCAGGTCCTGCGGCAGTGCACGGCCGAGCGCCAGCGCGGCTGCCGCCCGACCCAGCGCCGGCGAGGTCTGGATGCCATAGCCGCCCTGCCCTGCGCACCAGAAGAAGCCCGGCGCTGACGCATCGAAGCCGACGACCGGCGAGCGATCCGGGCTGAACACGCGCAGCCCCGCCCAGCGGTGGCGCACACGGCGCACGGGCTGGCCGGTCAAGGTCTCGAAACGGTCCACGGCGATGGCCACGTCCAGTTCCTCGGGCTGGGCGTCGCAGGGCGGGCTGGGCGTCTCGTCGGCCGCCGAGATCAGCAACAGGCCGGCGTCGGGCTTGAAGTACTGGCTCTCGTCGATGGCGACGACGGCCGGCCAGAGGGTCGCGTCAACGCCTTCTGGCAGGTCGATGAGGACGGCCGTACGGCGCAGTGGCTGCAAGGGCACTGGGGCTATGCCGGCCAGCGCCGCCACTTCGTCGGCCCAGGCACCGGCCGCGTTGATGACGACACCAGCGCGAAAGCAGCCCGTCGCCGTGTGGGCCAGCCAGTTCGAGCCCTCGCGCTCCAGCCCCAGCAAGCCACTGCCCAGATGCAGCGCAGCGCCCGCCGCACGAGCGTGGCGCAGAAAGCCCTGGTGCAGCAGGTCGACGTCGATGTCGGCCGACGTCGAATCCAGCAGCGCGCCGGCAATTCGGTCCCGCTGCAGCAGGGGCACGCGGGCCAGCACTTCGTCGACGCCCAGCGTGGTCGTCCGCTCGCGCACATCGGCGTCCGCCGTGAAGCTGGCGACGAGGTCCAGTTGCCCGGCACCGACGAGGAACAGCGTGTGCCGCTCGCGCAGTAGCGCCTGCTCGACCATGCCCGGCGACGGCGTCAGGAAGTAGCCCAGGCTGGCCCGCGTCAGCGCCCGGATGGTGGCGTTGCCGTAGAGGGCCGAATACAGCGCCGCCGAGCGGCCGGTGGAGTGGTAACCCGCATGGGGTTCGGCTTCCAGCACGGCCACACTCGCGCCGCCCGCGAGCGAGGCGGCCACCGAGGCGCCCGCGATGCCGGCACCGATGACGATGCAATCCACGTTCTTCGTCGTTGTCGTTCTCTCTTGGCCCATGGCTGTCTGTACGCAATTTTCCAATTTGGAAAATAACTGTACCATCACGAAAATCGTTGGGCAATGATGAAATCGGTGCACCCGGCGCCGTTCGAAGGAGATTGAGTGGACGCTTCCCTGCAAGCCCGCGCCCCCGCGCAGTGGTTCGGCCAGCCTCGCGGCCTGGTGGTCCTCTTCCTGACCGAGATGTGGGAGAAGTTCTCCTTCTACGGCATGAAGGCGCTGCTGATCTATTACATGATCCGCCACCTGCAGTTCCCGCAGGCCGAGGCCTCGCTGATCTACGGCGCCTACACCGGCGGCGTGTACCTCACGCCCATCTTCGGCGGCTATATCGCCGACCGCTGGCTGGGCCGGCGGCGCGCCATCCTCATGGGCGGCTCGCTGATGGCACTGGGCCATTTCACGCTGGCCTTCGAATCGGCCTTCTTCCCGGCCCTGTTGCTGATCGCCCTGGGCAATGGCCTCTTCCTGCCCAACCTGCCCAGCCAGGTCGGCGACCTTTACGACGAGAGCGACCCGCGCCGTGGCGGCTCCTACAACATCTACTACGTCGGCGTGAACCTCGGCGCCCTGCTGGCGCCGCTGGTGTGCGGCACGCTGGGCGAGGTCTATGGCTGGCATTTCGGCTTCGGCGCAGCGGGCATTGGCATGTGCGTGGGCCTGGCCATCTATGTGCTGGGCGCGCGCCATCTGCCGCCGGACCGGCCGCGTGCGGCCGAACCTGCCGCTGCCACGTCCAGCGGTTTCTCGGCCGCCAGCATCCTGCCGCTGCTGCTGGTGGGCCTGGCGGTCGTCGTCTTCCGCAGCGGCTATGAGCAGAGCGGCAACACCCTGGCAGTCTGGGCCGAAGCCGGGGTGGATCGCACCCTCGGCAGCTCGACGGTGCCAGTCACATGGATGCAGTCGCTGAACCCCCTTTTTGTTTTCCTGTTCACGCCGTTTGTCGTGGCCGGCTGGCGGCGTGCCGCAGAGCGCGGCGGCGAACCCTCATCGCTGGCCAAGATGGCCATGGGCGCGGCCGGCGTGGCCCTGTCCTATCTGATGCTAGCCCTGCTGGCCTCCACGCATGGCAGCACGCCGGTCAGCATGGGGTGGGTGGTGGCCTTCTTCGTCGTCTACACGGTGGCCGAGCTCTACATCCTGCCGGTCGGTCTGGGCCTGTTCGCGCGGCTGGCACCCAAGGGAATGGGCGGCACCTTCGTCGCCGCCTGGTTCCTCGCCTCCTTCGGCGGCAACCTGCTGTCAGGCGTGGTCGGGCGCCATCTGGCAACGATGGGGCCGGCCCGTTTCTTCGTCCTGCTCGGCGTGGTCACAGGGCTTGCCGCCGCGGCGCTGTTCGCGCTGCGGCCGCTGCTCAAGCGCGTGGAAGACGCCAGGAAGGCTAGCGCCGCGTAGCCTTCGCCGCCTTGGACTTGGCGGCAGGCTTTGCCGCCTTGGCCGGCGACGCCTGCTCTGGCGCCGCGAGGCGCTGCGAGGCCTCGACGAAGTGCTGCGTCATCACGTCGCCCTGGCCGTTGCGCGGCGCACAGGTGGCCACCAACCGGCAGGTCCCTTCCGACGCCTTCAGGTAGGCGTGACCCATCTCGCTGTCGAAGAAGATGGAATCGCCCGCCTTCAGGATGACGGGCGCATACAGCTCGGAGTGGAAGGCCACCTCGCCCTCGATGACGAAGGCGAACTCTTCGCCGGGATGGCGGATGAGGTCGCCGAACTCGGCCTTGAACTCCTCCAGCGTGCGCGCCCTCACCTCGGCGATCAGCGGCGTGAAACGCTTGTTCAGCAGCTCGGCCGCGAGATAGGTCTGCTTGTAGCTCTGGGTGTCGACGACCTGGCCGTCACCCGCGCGATGCACCACGCGCCGGCCGCCGCCGCTGGGCGCGGCGCGCGCGCCTTGCGCGTCATGCAGCAGTTCGGCCATGTCCACGCCCAGGCCGCGGCTGAGCAGCATCAGCTTGTCGTATGACAGGGACACATTGCCTTTTTCCAGTTTGGACAACGTGGACACCGCCATGCCGGTGCGCTCGCTCACCTGGGCCAGGGTCAGGCCGAGGCGCTTGCGCACGCTGCGGATGTGGTCGCCGGGAGAGGTGCTGGAACTGACCATGTCTCTGGGAAGAGGGAGTCGTTTCATCTTAGGTCATGCCCGCCGGCGGGCCGGCTGCTCGGTTGCCCTGAGCCAGGTTCGGCGTTTCATCTAAGGTTTACACCGATGGGAAAGATTTTTCCAAATTGGAAACTTCATGGATCAAACAACCTTCCCGATCCTGGAGCTGCCATGAGCCGGTCTTCCCGTTTCCTCCCTCCTCTCGGCGCGCACCACAGGCCCCACAAGCTCGCGGCCCTGCTGGTGCCCTGCCTGGCCGCGCTGTGTGCCTCGCCGCTGTGGGCGCAGACCGCGGCCGCCGACGGTAAGGCCGAGGTCGAGAAGCTCGAGGTCGTGACCGTCACGGCCACGCGCCGCCGCGAGCCGGTGCGCGACGTGCCGCTGCGCGTCGAAACCCTGGGCGCCGAGCCCATGGAGCGAGCCGGTGCCGCCTCGCTGAGCGACTACGTGGGCGGACTGCCCGGCATCGACGTGAAGACTTCGGGCGGCCCCGGCCGCAACGCCGTGACGATGCGCGGCGTCAGCGTCGGCGAGCAGCAGATCGCCACGGTCGGCATGTACGTCGACGACGTGGCCTTCGGTTCCAGCAGCGCCTTCGTCGGCGGCGCCAACACGGCCCTGGACCTGTCGCTGCTGGACCTCAAGCACATCGAAGTGCTGCGCGGCCCCCAGGGCACGCTCTATGGCGCTGGTGCCATGGGCGGCCTGCTGAAGTATGTGACCAACGAGCCCGACAGCTCGCAGTTCTCGGGCAAGGTGGGCGTGGGCGCACGCCAAAGCCGCGGCGGCGCGCTGGGCCACACCGAGCATGCGGTGCTGAACGTGCCGCTGAGCCAGGACGTCGCTGCCCTGCGCGTGGCGGCCTTCAATGACCACGAGGGAGGCTACATCGACGCCGTCGGCAAGGCCGCGGGCGAGCACATCAACGACGGCAACACGCGCGGCGCGCGGGTGTCGCTGCTGGTCGAGCCCATGTCCAAGATGAAGCTGCGCCTGGCCCACACCCAGCAGGACATCCAGCGTAACGGCCTCAACGTCATCGAATACGACGCCGCCAAGGGTCAGCCGATCTACGGCGACCTGACACGCCACCTCGACACTGGCGAGGCCTACAGGCTGAAGACGCGCCTGAGCTCGGCCGACGTCGAATACGACTTTGGCTGGGCCCGCTTGAACGCCATCGCGTCGAGCCAGCGCCTGGACAGCGCCACCGGCCAGGACGCCACGGCCCTGCTGGGCGGCAATCCGGCCTTCGACTTCGTCTCGCTGGACAACGCCTTCAGCCTGCGCAAGCAGACCCAGGAACTGCGCCTGACCTCGCAGCGCGGCAGCGTCGAATGGCTGCTTGGCTTCTATCGCACCAAGGAGACCGGGCACGTCGGCCAGCGCCTGTGGGCCCAGGTGGCGGGCGGCGGCGGCGACATGACGCTGACGACGACCGGCCAGCCTTCTGAATACCGCGAGCGCGCCCTCTACGGCGACCTGACCTGGAACATCGACCCGGGCTGGTCGCTGACCCTGGGCGCCCGCATGGCCAAGAACGAGCAGGTCTACACCGTCTTCGTCAACGAGCAGCTGAACTCCTCGGCGCCCAGCGACGACACGGCCAGGACCTATCTGGCCACGCTGCGTTACGCCCTCGACAAGACCAGCAACGTCTACTTCCGCGCCGCCAGCGGCTACCGTCCCGGCGGCCCCAACTCGCCGGCCATCGACGCCAACGGCCAGGTCATCCCCGGCACGCCCGCCACCTTCGGCCATGACACGCTGTGGAGCTACGAGCTCGGCTACAAGGCCGACCTGCTGGACAAGCGCCTCAACTTCGAAGCCGCCGTCTTCAACATCGACTGGAAGGACCTGCAGCAGCCCAAGGCCGTGGGCGCCAGCACCATCGTCGTCAACGCCGGCAAGGCGCGCGTGCGCGGCCTGGAGCTGGCGGCGCACTACAAGCTCGATGCCCGCTGGAACCTGGACGGCAGCCTGGCCTGGACGGATCCCAAACTGACCGAGGGTTCCACGGCCCTCGGTCCCTCGGGCTCGCGCCTGCCCAACACCGCCAAGCTGGCCTTCACGCTGGGCGCCCGCTATGCCTTCGACCTGGCCGGCAACCCGTCCTATGCCGGCCTGAACCTGCGCCGCGTCGGCCAGCGCAATGCCGGCTACGACTCCGCCGGCAGCTCGGTGCCCAACTTCAGCCAGCCGGGCTACACGCTGGTGGATGCGCAATGGGGCATGGAGATGGGCCGCTGGCAGCTGGCCACCTTCGTGCGCAACCTGACCGACAAGCGCGCCATCCTGGGCGCCGACACCGCGCTGACGGCCTTCGGCCTGCCGCTCAACGTCACCACCGTTGCGCCGCGCACGGTGGGCGCGAACCTGACCTTCAACTTCTGACCCCGGACCTCCATGAAGCCCATGCTCAAACGCCTGCGCATCGCCGCGCTGGCCCTCTGCGTCGGCGCGCTGCCGGCCGCCTTCGCCCAGCCCAAGCCCGCCACGCCGCTGACGGCCGTCGATGTCGAAGCCTTCATCGATGGCCTGGTGCCCACGGCGCTGCGCAGCGCCCGCGTGCCGGGCGCCGTCGTCGTCGTCGTCAAGGACGGCCAGCCCCTGCTGCAAAAGGGCTATGGCCTGGCCGACTGGGAGAAGAACATTCCCGTTGACCCGCACAAGACGCTGTTCCGCCCCGGCTCGGTGTCCAAGCTGTTCACGTGGACGGCCGTCATGCAGCTCGTCGAGCAGGGCAAGCTGGACCTCGACGCCGATCTCAACAAATACCTGGACTTCACCATCCCGGGCCGCAACGGCAAGGCGCTGACGCTGCGCCACGTGATGACGCACACGACCGGCCTCGAGGAAACGGCTCGCGACCTGCTGACCTACGACACCGCCGGCCCCGACCTCGGCAAGGTGCTCAAGGCCTACATCCCGCCCTACGTCTACGACCCCGGCACGACGCCCGGCTATTCCAACTATGCGACGTCGCTGGCCGGCTACATCGTGCAGCGTGTCAGCGGCAAGCCCTTCGACGACTACATGGATCAAAACGTCTTCGGCCCGCTGGGCATGAAGCAGTCGACCTTCCGCCAGCCGCTGCCCGAGGCGATCAAGGCCCAGATGTCGCAGGGCTACATGACCTGGGACGAGAAGCCCAAGGGCTTCGAGGTCATCAGCATGCCGCCGGCGGGCAGCATGTCGGCACCTGGCGCCGACATGGGCCGCTTCATGCTGGCATTCCTGCAGCAGGGCAGGCTGGGCGACGCGCAGATCCTCAAGCCCGAAACGGTCAAGCTGATGCACGGCCAGCTGACGCGGCCGCTGCCGGGGCTGGCCGGCATCGGCCTGGGCTTCTACGAGCAGAACATCAACGGCCACCGCGTGCTGGCCCACGGCGGCGACACCGTCCTCTTCCACAGCGACCTGCTGCTGTTCGTCGACGACGGCATCGGCCTGTACCTGTCGGTCAACGCTGCCGGCCATGAGCGCCAGGGTGCCTGGCTGCGCGACAAGCTCTTCGAGGCCTTCGCCGACCGCTACCTGCCCGACCAGCGTCCGGCCACCAAGCCCGAGGTGGACGAGGCCACCGCAAGGCAGCATGCCCGGCAGATGGCCGGCAACTACCGCAACACGCGCCGCGAGGACTCCACCTGGCTGTCGGTGCTGCAGATGCTGAGCCCGGTCAAGGTGCAGGCGCTGGAGGACGGACGGCTCGCCATCGACCTGGCCGGTGCGCGCAGCACCTACCGCGAGGTGAAGCCCTATTTTTGGGAGGAAGAGCACGGCAAGCGCCGGCTGCAGGCCGTCGTCGAGAACGGCCGCGTCAAGCACTGGGGCCTAGAGCCTTTCGTGTTCGCCTTCATCTTCGAGCCGGTGCCTTTCACGGCCAGCCCGACGGTGCTGGTGCTGGCTGGCCTGGCCATCGTCACGCTGCTGCTGACCACGCTGCTGTGGCCCGTGGCCGCCGTGCTGCGCCGCCGCCATCAAGTGGCCCTGCCGCCGCCCAAGCAGGTGACTTGGGTGCGCGGCGCCAGCCTGGGCGCCCTGGTGAGTCTGGGCCTGTGGGGCTGGGTGGTGGCGCTGCTGGAGAGTCTGGGCGATGCGTCGGTGCTGCTGCCCATGGCGCAGCTGACGCTGGCAGTGTCGGCCATCGGCGGCCTGGTCGTGGCGGGCCTGCATGCCCGCCGCGCGCTGAAGGCGGGCGACAAATGGAGCCAGGCGCTGGCGCTGGCCTGGGCGCTGTCCTTCGCCGTGCTGCTGGTCGTGAGCCTGAGCCACCACCTGATCAGCTTCAACCAGTGGTATTGACATGAGCAAGCCCATGCGGCTCTTCCTCGGCGGCTTGGTGCACGAGACCAGCAGCTTCTCGCCGCTGCCCACCAGCGTGCAGTCCTTCCGCGACGGCGTGCTGATCCACCGCAGCGACCCGCAGGCCCTGCAGCAGATTGCGGCCCAGCCCAATCTGACGGGCGTGATTGCGGCCGCCGCCCGGCAGGGCGACACGCTGCTGCCGGGGCTGTATGCCGAGGCTCAGCCTGCCGGGCCACTGTCCCGCGCCGACTACGAGCGGCTGCGTGACGAACTGCTGACCGACCTGCGCACCGCAATCAGTCTGGGCCCCGTGGACGCCGTGCTGCTGGTGCTGCATGGCGCCATGCTGGCAGAGGGCCATCACGACTGCGAGGGCGACCTGCTGACGAGGGTGCGCGAGATCATCGGCGCCAGGCGGCCGCTGGGCGCCCTGCTGGACCTGCACTGCAACCTGAGTCCGGCCATGGTGGAGTCGGGCGCCGTCCTGGTGGCGTGCAAGGAGTACCCGCACATCGACTACGCCGCCCGGGGCGAAGAGTTGCACGCGCTCCTGAGCGCGATGGTGCGCGGCGAGCTGGCCTTGAAGGCCCATTGGCGGCGCGTGCCGCTGCTGGGCATCTTCGGCACGACGCAACCGCCGATGCGCGACTTCGTGCGCCGGCTGCAGGCCAGCGAGCAAACGGTGTCGGGCGTGGCCTCGGTGTCGGTGCTGCACGGTTTTCCATGGTCGGACACGCCGCACACCAGCGCCGCCGTGCTGGTGCTGGCCCAGGACAAGCCGGCCGCCGCCGAGGCGGCCACACAGTTGCTGGACGAGCTCGCCGAGGCCTTCTACGGCCTGCGCGAGCGGGCCAGTGCCAACCGCCTGCCGCTGCATGCGGCCGTTGACCAGGCCGAGGCCGCCATGCAGCAGGCGCAAGGCCGGCCAGTCGTGCTGGCCGACACGGCCGACAACCCCGGTGGCGGCGCAGCTGGCGACGGCACCTTCGTGCTGCGCGAGCTGCTGCGCCGCGGCGTCGGCGACGTCGCGTTGGGCATGATCTGGGACCCGCAGGCCGTGGCCATCGCCATGTCCGCCGGGGTCGGCGCGCGGCTGCCCCTGCGCATCGGCGGCAAGGTGGGACCCATGTCGGGCGCCCCGGTGGACCTGGACGTCGAGGTGCTGGCCTGCCGCTCCGATGCCCGCCAGCGCAGCCTGACGCCGGGCGGCACCGATCCTCTCGGCCCGGCCGTGGCGGTGCGTGCACAGGGCATCGACATCGTGCTGAACAGCATCCGCCAGCAGGTCTTCTCGCCGGAGTGCTTCACCGAGCTGGGCGTCGACCCGCAGGCCAAACGGCTGGTCGTCGTGAAATCGACGCAGCACTTCCGCTCGGGTTTCGATGCGATGGCCTCAGCGGTCGTCTACGCCGACTCGCCGGGCAGCCTGCAGTCGGACCTGGGGCGCCTGCCCTACCGGCATCTGCCCCGGCCGGTGTGGCCCTTGGATTAGGCCGCGAAAGCGACGGCCTCGGGCTCGCCGCGCGGCAGCGTGGCCCAGCGCTCGGCACCCAGCTCGTACAGCAGGGCTGCGGCGCTGCCCGGGCCATCGGCCAGCGTGCCCTTCAGGCGCAGGCCCAGGCCCTCCAACGTCTTGCGCGTCGGGGCGTTGCTGGGCAGCACGGCGGCCACGACGGCACCCTCGTGGCGCTGCTCGAACGCCTGGCAGATGGCGTACTGCGCCATCTCCGACGCCAGGCCCCGCCCCCACGCCTGAGGCGTGATGCGGTAGTAGAGGTAGAGCCCGGCATGACCCGCCACGCTGCGATGCATCAGGCCGCCGAAGCCGATCAGGCTGTCGGGCTGGTCGCGCTCAGCGATGGCCCAGTGGCCGAAGCCACGCTGCTGCCAATGGCCGATCCAGCTCTGCAACTGGGTCTCGACCGCCGTGCGGCCCTGCGGCGTCGCCGCGGCACAGAAGCGATTCACGGCCGGGTCGGCGTGCAGCGCGGCAAGGATGTCCAGATCGTTGTCCCGGGGCGGACGCAACACCAGGCGACGGGTGACCATGGCTGCCGGCACGGCAGCGACGGGCTCGCTGAAGTCAATCTGGACCATCTAGTCAGAAACTCGGTAATAACCCTAGGAGCGTAGCCGCGAGACCTCCGCTGGGAAAGCCCGGAAGCGCGGGAGTTGTAGCAAAACCGTCACAAAACCACGTAAAGCCTGCGAAATCAGCGCGGCGCCGACTTCACGGCCTGCATCAGCAGCCGCAATTCCTCGGCCACGGCGTCGGGGCAGTCCGTCTGGATGGCGTGGCCGGCGCCGTCAACCTGACGGCGCGGCGCGCCGGGCCTCGCGTTGCATGCGCGCCCAGTGCCCGGGGTGGGTGGGATCGACCAGCAGCACGGCAGCGACCTCGGCGTGGTAGACCCTGGCTCAGGCGTATGGGTGGAGGCCCCCGATAGCGTGCCGAGCAGCACGAACGGCGGCCTCAAGCCGATGAACTGCAGCGCGAGGTGCAGTTCCCGGGCGATGGTGCAGGGGTGGCACGGCACCTACCTGCAGAAAAACGATGCGGCTGGTGCCGAGCTGAAGGGTCTGCGTTGGCGGCAGGCTGCTGCAGCCCGAAAGGGCTGCGGCAGCCAACAGGGAGGCCAGGCAAACGCATGGCGGCGAAGCCTACCTGCCGCTCATGACGGTCTTCGGTACGTCAGCCGACCAGCAGCGCGTTGACGCGCCGCACATAGGCGGCCGGATCTTCCAGGTGCCCCCCCTCGGCCAGCACGGCCTGGTCGAACAGCACCTGGGCCAGGTCGTCGAAGTGGGCCTGAGACGTCGAACTCGCGTCGAGCTTCCTGACCAACGCATGCTCGGCGTTGATCTCCAACGTCGGCTTGCTTTCGGGCGCGTTCTGGCCGGCCTGCTTAAGCAGACGCGCCAGGTGGCCGCTCATGTCGCCCTCTTCCACGACGATGCAGGCGGGCGAGTCCACGAGACGGGTCGTCACGCGCACGTCCTTGGCGCGGTCTTTCAGCGCTTCCTTGAGCTTGTCGATCAGCGGCTTCAGGCTCTCGGCCGTCTCTTCGGCCTTCTTCTTCTCGTCTTCATCCTGCAGCTTGCCCAGGTCGACGGCGCCCTTGGCGACGGACTGCAGCTGCTTGCCCTCGAACTCGTAAAGGTGGGACAGCATCCACTCGTCGACGCGGTCCACCAGCAGCAGTACCTCGATGCCCTTCTTGCGGAAGATCTCCAGCTGCGGACTGTGCTTGGCGGCGGCCAGGCTGTCGGCGGTGATGTAGTAGATGACGTCCTGGCCTTCCTTCATGCGGCCCAGGTAGTCCGCCAGGCTGACGCCGCTGTCGGCATGCGTGGAGGCGAAGCGGAACAGCTTGGCCAAGCGCTCCTGGTTGGCGTGATCTTCACCGATGCCTTCCTTCAGCACCTGGCCAAAGTCGGTCCAGAAGGCCGCGTACCTGGCGCGCTCGGCTTCGTCCTCGCTGTTGGCCAGGCTCTCCAGCATGCCCAGCACGCGCTTGGTGGAACCCTCGCGGATGGCCTTCACGTCGCGGCTTTCCTGCAGCAGCTCGCGGCTCACGTTCAGCGGCAGGTCGGCCGAGTCGATCACGCCCTTGACGAAGCGCAGGTAGACCGGCATCAGCGCCTCGGCGTCGTCCATGATGAAGACGCGCTTCACGTAGAGCTTCACGCCGCCGCGCTTGTCACGGTTCCACAGGTCGAAGGGTGCCTTGGCCGGGATGTAGAGCAGCTGCGTGTACTCGCTGCGGCCCTCGACGCGGTTGTGCGTGTAGGCCAGCGGTGCTTCCGTGTCGTGGCTGATCTGCTTGTAGAACTCCTCGTACTGCTCCTTCGTCACTTCGCTCTTGCTGCGGCTCCACAGCGCCGAGGCCTTGTTGACCGGCTCCCACTCGTCGGTGACGACCTGCTTGGCGGCTTCCGCGTCCCAGGTCTCCTTCTTCATCAGGATGGGCAGGGAGATGTGGTCGCTGTACTTGGCGATGGTGGACTTGACGCGCCAGGTCTTCAGGAACTCTTCCTCGCCCTCGCGCAGGTGCAGGATGACGTCGGTGCCACGGCCGGCCTTGGTGATGGTTTCCAGCTCGTACTCGCCAGTGCCCTCGCTGCTCCAGCGCACGCCCTGGTCCTGGGCCAAGCCGGCGCGGCGGGTCTCGACGGTGATGCGGTCGGCCACGATGAAGCCCGAGTAGAAGCCCACGCCGAACTGGCCGATGAGCTGGGCGTCCTTCTTCTGGTCGCCTTCGAGCTTGGCCATGAACTCGCGCGTGCCGCTCTTGGCGATGGTGCCGAGGTGCGACGCCGCCTCGTCGGCGCTCATGCCGATGCCGTTGTCGCTGATGGTCAGCGTCCTGGCTTCCTCGTTGAAGCTGACGCGCACTTCCAGGTTGGGTGCGTCCTCGAACAGCGCGGCGTTGTCCAAGGCCTCGAAACGCAGCTTGTCGCAGGCATCGCTGGCATTGCTGACCAGCTCGCGCAGGAAGATCTCCTTGTTGGAGTACAGCGAGTGCGTGACGAGATGCAGGATCTGCTTGACTTCGGCCTGGAAGGCGTGGGTTTGCTTGGCTCTCATGGGGATTCCGGTGAAACGAAAACGCGGCCCAGATGGGGCCGCGTGGGACAGGTTCAAGAGGTCAGTAAGAGACGGCCTGGCGAGGGACGTCGATCTTGATCAGTGCCTTGGACAGCGCGCCGGCGGCGGCGCGGGCGTAGTCCAGCGCCCAGGCCGCGTCGGCAAAGCCGCTGGGGCCGGCGCCGGCGGCCACCTGGATGAGCTTGTCCGCCAGCAGCACCTTGCCCGAGCCGCGCAGCGGCTCGCATTCCAGGCGGACGAAGGCCTCGTCCAGCCAGCGACGCGCGGCGTCGAAGCTCAGCACCTCGGCGCCATCGAGCTGCAGCTCGATGGGCGCGGCGCTGCCGAAGATGACGGTGATCCGGGCTTGCATGGCCCGGATTGTGTCAGCGACGCGCCTTGACGGCTTGCGACAGCACGTCCAGCACCGCCAGCGAGTCGTCCCAGCCCAGGCAGGCGTCGGTGATGCTCTTGCCGTATTCCAGCGCCGCCGGGTCGTCCTTGCCGGGCGTGAACTTCTGGGCGCCGTCGTTCAGGTGGCTCTCCACCATGACGCCGAAGATGCTCTTGCTGCCCTCGCGCATCTGGCCGGCGATGTCGCGAGCCACGTCCAGCTGGCGCTGGTGCTGCTTGCTGGAGTTGGCATGCGAGCAGTCCACCATCAGGCGCTGCGGCAGCTTGGCCTTGTCCAGATCGGCGCAGGCGGCGGCGACATGCTGGGCGTCGTAGTTGGGCGCCTTGCCGCCGCGCAGGATGACGTGGCAGTCGGCGTTGCCGCGCGTCTCGACGATCGCAACCTGGCCGTTCTTGTGGACCGACAGGAAGTGGTGGCCGCGCGCTGCGGCCTGGATGGCGTCAGTGGCGATCTTGATGTTGCCGTCGGTGCCGTTCTTGAAGCCGATCGGGGCTGACAGACCCGAGGCCAGCTCGCGGTGCACCTGGCTCTCTGTCGTGCGCGCGCCGATGGCGCCCCAGGCGATCAGGTCGCCGATGTACTGCGGCGAGATGACGTCCAGGAACTCGGAACCCGCCGGCATGCCCAGTCGGTTGATCTCCAGCAGCAGTTGGCGGGCGATGCGCAGGCCCTCGTCGATGCGGTAGCTCTCGTCGAGGTAGGGATCGTTGATCAGCCCCTTCCAGCCCACGGTGGTGCGCGGTTTCTCGAAGTAGACGCGCATGACGATCTCAAGCGTGTCGGCGTACTTCTCCCGCTGCTCTTTCAGCTTGCGGGCGTACTCGATGGCGGCCGTCGGATCGTGGATGGAGCAGGGGCCGATGACGACGAGCAGGCGGTCGTCCTCGCCGCTCATGATCTTGCGGATGCGCTGGCGGGTTTGGCTGATCAGGCCTTCCATCGCCGTGCCGCGGATGGGGAAGAAGCGGATCAGGTGCTCGGGCGGGGGCAGCGGCGTGATGTCGAGGATGCGCTCGTCATCTGTGGCACTGGTCTTGTCGTCCTGGGAGTACCAGCGCTGGGCTTCGGGTTCGACGGAAGAGACTTTGGCGTTCACGGAAAAGGCCTTTCAGAAAACAAAAAACCGCCGGGCTTTGGAGGCCCGGCGGTTTCTGGGGAGTCTGGGTTCAGCGCGCGCGCTCAGATCTCTCCACCGCCGGGGCAGGGAAAAAACCAAAAGCGAAAGTAGGAAGCGACGCGGAACATGGGGATGGAATCTAGCACGGGCGCCGCGGCGAGCTTTCGGCAGCGGGCAAGCCCGGCTTGACCCGGATCAATACATGGCCGTCAATGCCTGCACGCCCCTCCCGGAGACCCACCATGCAAAGACGCCACGCCCTCGGCGCCGCCGTCACCGGCCTCGCGGCCGCCGGCTGCGCCAGCACAAGAGCCGCCTCGACCACGCCCTTCACGGTCGCACAGCCGGGAGTACCCATCGCCGGCAGCGACCAGGTCTTTCCCGTGCGCCGTATCTATTGCATCGGCCGCAACTACGCGGCCCACGCCCGCGAGATGGGCTCCGACCCCACGCGCGAGCCGCCCTTCTTCTTCCAGAAGCCCAGCGACGCGGTGCAGTTCGTGGCGCCGGGCCGCACGACTGACCACCCCTACCCGCCGCTCACGAAGAACTACCACTACGAGCTGGAACTGGTCGCGGCCCTGCACAAGGGCGGTCGCGACGTCCCCGTCGACAAGGCGCTGGAGCTCGTCTACGGCTATGCCGTCGGCCTGGACATGACCCGCCGCGACCTGCAGCGCGGCATGGGTGACCAGAAGAAGCCCTGGGAGATCGGCAAGAGCTTTGACCGCTCCGCGCCCATCGGGGCCATCCACCGCGTCGCCCAGGTCGGCCACTTCACGGCTGGCGCAATCACGCTGAAGGTGAACGGCCAGATAAAGCAGGACGCCAACCTCAACCAGATGATCTGGAGCGTGGCCGAGCAGATCAGCAAGCTCTCCGAGGCCTTCGAGCTGATGCCGGGCGACATCATCTTCAGCGGCACGCCGGAGAACGTCGGGCCGGTGGTACCCGGCGACCTGATGGAGGGCAGCATCGCCGGGCTGCCGCTGCTGAGCGCGAGAGTCACAGCGTCAGCGTGATACCGGTTGCTAAAGGCTCAGGTGGTGAGATGGCGTTTGCATCCAGTGCCGCCAGGAAATCGCGCCGCACCTCATCGACCTCACCCCAAGCGCCCGTTCTTGCCAAGTACAGGCTGTCGTCAAGTTCATCGAACAAGTAGTAAAGCTCGTCGGGCATGTTCGAGAGCCGACAGGCATTCATCGCGCGACGAATGGTCCCTTGGAGTGCGTCAACGGTCTCAACATCTTCCGACCTGAGACGATGCAAAAGCCATGCCCCCGCATTGCCGTTGACCAGACCATCGCTCATGACTCTCAACGCTCCAACCAAAGCGATGAGCTCTTTGCACCAGGCAATCTCGATCACCTCGAAGGGCGGATTCGCTTCTTGCTCTATCACGCCGAATGCCCAACGCCGAACCTCGGCTTCGTCGATCAGATCCGCAATCAGTCCGACGCGAAAGTAGTCGGCAAGCTCGGCGAAGGAGCCACTCACCATCGCTTCGCCCTCAGGCCTCAGCGGCAGCTCAGGCCGTCCCGCCCACCGTCAACCCGTCAATGCGCAGCGTCGGCTGTCCCACCCCAACCGGCACGCTCTGGCCTTCCTTGCCGCAGACACCGACGCCGGTGTCCAGCGCCATGTCATTGCCGATCATGCTGACACGGGTCAGCGCGTCCGGGCCGTTGCCGATGATGGTGGCGCCCTTGACGGGGTACTGGATCTTGCCGTTCTCCACCCAGTAGGCCTCGCTGGCCGAGAACACGAACTTGCCGCTGGTGATGTCGACCTGGCCGCCGCCGAAGTTGGTGGCGTACAGGCCCTTCTTGATCGACGCGACGATTTCCTTGGGGTCGTCCTTGCCGCCCAGCATGTAGGTGTTGGTCATGCGCGGCATGGGCACGTGGGCATAGCTCTCGCGACGGCCGTTGCCGGTCGGCGCGACCTTCATCAGCCGCGCATTCATCGCGTCCTGGATGTAGCCCTTCAGGATGCCGTCCTCGATCAGCACGTTGCGCTGGCTGGCACAGCCCTCGTCGTCGATGTTGAGCGAGCCGCGGCGGTCGGGCAGCGTGCCGTCGTCCAGCACCGTCACGCCCTTGGCCGCCACGCGCTGGCCGATGCGGCCGGAGAATGCGCTCGACCCCTTGCGGTTGAAGTCGCCCTCCAGCCCGTGGCCCACGGCCTCGTGCAGCAGCACGCCGGGCCAGCCCGGGCCGACGACGACGGTCATCTCGCCGGCGGGCGCCGGGCGGCTTTCCAGGTTGGTCAGCGCGGCATGCACGGCCTGCTCGACATAGCTCGCGATCATCTCGTCGGTGAAATAGGCCAGACCGAAGCGGCCGCCGCCGCCGCCCGAGCCCACCTCGCGGCGACCGTTGCTCTCGGCAATCACCGTGATGGACAGGCGTACCAGCGGGCGCACGTCTGCCGCCAGCGTGCCGTCGGCGCGGGCGATCAGCACCACCTCGTGCTCGGCGGCCAGTCCGGCCATGACCTGCGCGACTCGCGGATCCTTGGCGCGCGCCATCTTTTCGGCGCGCTCCAGCAGTGCCACCTTGGCGGCACTGTCCAGGCTGGCGATGGGGTCGGCCACGCCGTACAGCTCGCGGCTGCCGGCCACGCGGCCCTGCGAGGGCACCTTGACCTTGCGGCTCTGGCCCGCCGCGGCGATGGTACGCACGGTGCGGGCGGCATCCAGCAGGGAGTCCAGCGAGATGTCGTCGGAGTAGGCAAACGCCGTCTTCTCACCGGCCACGGCGCGCACGCCGACACCCTGGTCGATGCTGAAGGACCCGCTCTTGACGATGCCCTCCTCCAGGCTCCAGCCCTCGGCGCGGGTGGTCTGGAAGTAGAGGTCCGCATCGTCGACGCGGTGCTCGGTGATGACGCGCAGGGCCTGCGACAGCGCAGCCTCGGTCAGGCCAAAGGGCTCCAGCAGTTGCGAGCGGGCGGTGGCCAGGCGGGCCAGGGTGGGTTCGACGGCGATCATGGGCCGATTCTAGGAAGCCGGGCGTCAGCGGATGCAAGACATGGACATGCTTCTTTACCGTCGCCCTGTCGGCGGCGTCGGCGAAGGCGTCGTTGTGGACGGGCCTTGCAACCCGACACCCACCAGGAGCCCTCGATGAAAACCGCCCACAAGACCCTGATTGCCCTGTTGACCCTGGCCGGCGCGAGCGCCTTCGCCCAGGCTCCCGCAGCCTCCGCCCCCGGCACGAACACGCCGCGCATCGACAAGCGCGAGGCCCGCCAGCAGGCCCGCATCGCCCAGGGCGCCGCCAGCGGCAGCCTGACACCCCACGAGACCCAGCGCCTGGAAAAGGAGCAGGCCCGCGTGGACAACGCCGAGGCCAAGGCCAAGGCGGATGGCACGGTGACGGCCAAGGAGCGCCGCCACATCACGGCCATGCAGGACGGCGCAAGCCGCGACATCCACCGCAAGCGCCACAACGCCCGCGCTGCCAGCGCGCCGAGCTGATCCATGGCCCTCCGGGGCCTCAGCGGGCGGCGGCGCGGTTCAGGCGTCGCCGCCCGCGGCGTTCTTGAGCGTCAGTGCCGCGTCATAGAGCCTGTTGCGCGGCTCGCCGGTGATCTGCACGGCCAGCGCCACGGCCTGCTTCAGCGGCAGCTCCGCCACCAGGGGGGCCAGCACGCGCAGCACCTCGGCCGGCAACTCATCGCTCGCGGCGGCCTGCGGACTGACCGCGTGCAGCACGAGAACAAACTCGCCGCGCTGGCGCTGCGCATCAGCCGCCAGCCAGGCAGGCAGCGTCGCTGCCTCGGCCGTGTGGATGGTTTCGAACTGCTTGGTCAGCTCGCGGCAGACCGTCACGCGCCGGGCAGGCGCCAGTTCGGCCAGCAGCGCAATCAGCTCGACGATGCGGTGCGGTGCCTCGAAGACGATCTGGCTCTGCCTCTCGACGTCCAACACGGCCTGCAAGGCGGTGCGACGCTCGCCGGCCTTGGTGGGCAGGAAGCCGACGAAGGCAAAGCCCTGGGCGGCCGTGTCGCCGGCCACGCTGAGCGCCGTGGCGGCACTGCTCGGGCCTGGCAGCGGCAGCACACGGTAGCCGGCGGCCGCCGCCTGCTGTACCAGCACGGCCCCCGGGTCGGAAATGGCCGGCGTGCCGGCGTCGGAGGCATAGGCCACACGCTCGCCCGCCGCCAGCCGCGCCAGCACAGCGGCACTGGCGTCGCGCTCGTTGTGCTGGTGCAGCGCGATCAGCGGCTTGTGCAGGCCCAGGTGGCGCAGCAGCGCCCCGCCCTGGCGGGTGTCCTCGCAGGCCAGCGCGTCGGCCAGGCTCAAGGCATGGATGGCGCGCAGGCTCAGGTCGGCCAGGTTGCCGATCGGCGTCGCGACCAGATAGAGCGTGGCGGCCGGATACTGCTGGCCGCCGGCTGCGGCCGCAGCGGCCTGGCGCAGCAGGGACTGATCCGAAATGGCAATGTTCAACTGGGGCTCTCGATCCAAACCGGCAACCAAGGTGTCTGGCGATGCCGCGGAAGATGCGGCGCTGGCCACCTGCAACGCGCGGGCCTGCGCCTTCTGGAGCGGAATTATCGAGTCGCCGCCGGCCCCAGCCGGCGCGCCAGCGACGTGGACCTCATCATGACCGACCACGACGGCACGCAGGTCTTAGTGGAAGTGTGGGCTGCGCCGACGCCTCGCACGGCGGCGCGGCCGCCAGCATCACCACCCGCAAGCAGCAGCGCCTGATCCACGCCGCCCGGCACTACCTGCCGCGCCACGCCAGCCCGCCGCCGTGCCGCTTCGACGTCGTGGCCGTCGACGGCGCCGAACTCAACTGGTTACAAGGGCCCTTAGATTTGAGCTGACTATGATTCGCGCCGCATGATCGAACAAAGAATCCAGCAGCAGTTCTTCGAGAGCGCCGACCTGCTCTACCAGGCCGCCGAGCAACTGGCCCGCCCCCTGGCGATGGCCGCGCAGATGGTGGTGGACGCCATTACCGGCGGCAACCGCATCCTCTGCGCCGGCCAGGGCCTGGCCAGCATGGAAGCCGACTACCTTGCCGCCCGCCTGGCCGGCCGCTTCGAGCAGGAGCGCCCCGGCCTAGCCGCCTGGAGCCTGGCCGCCCAGGCGCGCGACGCCGCCGGCCTGGACCTGGCCCGGCTGCTGCAGGCCCACGGCCACCCGGGCGACGTGCTCGTCATGATCGAGCCGCTGCGCGAGCAGCGCGATGCCTGGTCCGGCGCGCTGGCCGTCGCGCATTCGCAGGAGATGAGCGTCATCTCACTGACGGGCGGCGCGACCGACGAGTGGCGCGGCCTGCTGCAGGACACCGACATCCAGATCCGCGTCAGCCACGCGCGCGAGCCGCGCGTTATCGAGGCGCAGCGCGTGCTGCTGCACGCCCTCGTCGACGCGGTCGACGTCCAGCTGCTGGGCAGCGACGAATAACCTTTCCGATGGAATCCCGATGAAGAAACTTTCCCTGACCCTGGCCGCGGCCGTCCTCGCCAGCACCCTTGCCACCGGCTGTGCGCCGCTGCTGATCGGTGGCGCAATGGTGGGCGGCGTTCAGGTTGCCACCGACCGCCGCACCTCGGCCACCCAGCTAGAAGATGAGACCATCGAGATCAAGGCCGGCGCCCGCATCCGCGAGCAGCTGGGTGACAAGGTGCACATCAACGTGAACAGCTACAACCGCGTCGCGCTGATCACCGGCGAGGCCCGCACCGAGGCCGATCGCGCCGAGGTCGAGCGCATCGTGGCCGGCGTCGAGAACGTCACCCGCGTGATGAACGAGGCGGCGGTGACGATGCACAGCGCGCTGAGCGGACGCTCCAACGACGTCGTCATCCAGGGCAAGGTCAAGGCCCAGTTCATCGATGCGCGCGACCTGCTCAGCAACGCCTTCTACGTCGTCGTCGAGCGCGGCGAGGTCTTCCTGATGGGCCGCGTGACCGAGCGCGAGGCCCATCGCGCGACCGAGATCGCACGTCAGGTGGGCGGCGTGAAGAAGGTGATCCGGGCCTTCGAGATCATCAGCGAGGACGAGCTGGCCCGGCTGCTCCCGAAGAAGCAGTGAGCCAGCGGCTCAGAGCCGCTTGATGAGGCTGGACGTGTCCCAACGCGTGCCGCCCATGGCCTGCACGTCGGCGTAGAACTGGTCCACCAGCGCCGTCACCGGCAGGCGCGAGCCGTTGCGGCGGGCCTCGTCGAGGACGAGCCCCAGGTCCTTGCGCATCCAGTCCACGGCGAAGCCGAAGTCGAACTTGCCCTCGACCATGGTCTTGCCGCGGTTGTCCATCTGCCAGCTCTGGGCCGCGCCCTTGCCGATGACGTCCAGCACCTGAACCATGTCCAGGCCCGCGTTCTGACCGAAGCGCACCGCCTCGGACAGGCCCTGGACGACACCGGCGATGCAGATCTGGTTGACCATCTTGGCAAGCTGCCCCGAGCCAGGCCCGCCCAGCAGCGTGACGGCCTTGGCGAAGGCCAGCGCAAGAGGCTTCATGGCATCGAACGGGGCAGCGTCGCCGCCGCACATCACCGTGAGCGCGCCGTTGACGGCACCGGCCTGACCGCCCGAGACGGGCGCGTCGATGAAGGGGATGCCGCGCGTCGCGCCTGCGGCGTGCAGCTCGCGGGCCACCTCGGCCGACGCCGTCGTGTGGTCCACGAACACCGCACCCGCCGCCATGCCGGCAAACGCACCCTGCTCGCCCAGCACGACCGAGCGCAGGTCATCGTCGTTGCCGACGCAGCAGAACACGAATTCGGCGCCCTTGACGGCCTCGGCCGGCGTGGCCGCGAAGGCTCCGCCATATTCCTTGGCCCAGGCTTCGGCCTTGGCCGTAGTGCGGTTGTAGACGGTGACCTGGTGCCCGGCGCGCGCCAGGTGGCCGGCCATGGGATGGCCCATGACGCCCAGGCCCAGGAAGGCGACACGGCGAGGGGGGATGGAGTCGTAGCTGCGGGTGCTCATGTTCAGAGGATGGTCAGGTGTTCGGTGCCGGTGGACAGGTCGCCGCTGCGGGCGCGCTCGCTGTTGAGCTTGATCTGCAGGCGCAGGTCGTTGACCGAGTCGGCGTTGCGCAACGCGTCTTCGTAGGTGACCTTGCCGGCTTCATACAGGTCGAACAAGGCCTGGTCGAAAGTCTGCATGCCCTGCTCGCGCGAGCGCTTCATCAGCTCCTTGATCTCGCTGATCTCCCCCTTGAAGATCAGGTCGGAGATCAGCGGCGAATTCAGCAGGATCTCGACAGCGGCCACGCGCCCCTTGCCCTCGCGGCGCGGCAGCAGGCGCTGGCTGATGAGGGCACGCAGATTGAGCGACAGGTCCATCAGCAGCTGCTGGCGGCGGTCTTCGGGGAAGAAGTTGATGATGCGGTCCAGCGCCTGGTTGGCGCTGTTGGCGTGCAGGGTGGCCATGCAGAGGTGGCCGGTTTCGGCGAAGGCCACGGCATGCTCCATCGTCTCGCGGTCGCGCAGCTCGCCCATCAGGATGACGTCGGGCGCCTGGCGCAGCGAGTTCTTCAGCGCCGCCTCCCAGCTGTCAGTGTCCAGGCCCAGCTCACGCTGGGTGACGATGCAGTTCTTGTGCGGGTGGACGAACTCGATCGGGTCCTCGATGGTCACGATGTGGCCGTAGGTCGTCTCGTTGCGCTCGTCGATCATCGCGGCCAGCGACGTACTCTTGCCCGAGCCGGTGGCGCCCACGACGATGACCAGGCCGCGCTTGTGCTGCACCACTTCGCGCAGCACGGGCGGCAGGTCCAGCGAGGTGATGGTGGGCAGCGTGGACGGAATCGTCCGCAGCACCATGCCCACCTGGCCCTGCTGCAGGAAGGCGTTGACGCGGAAGCGCCCGATGCCGTGCGGCGAGATTGCGAAGTTGCACTCCTTGCTGCGCTCGAACTCGGCTGCCTGCTTGTCGTTCATGATGGCCCGCGCCAGCTGCAGCGTGTGCTGGCCCGACAGGGGCTGTGGCGAGACTTTGGTGAGCTTGCCGTCCACCTTGATGGCGGGCGGAAACTCGGCGGTGAGGAAGAGGTCGGAGCCCTTGCGCGACAGCATCAGCCGCAGCAGGTCGTTGATGAATTTCGAGGCCTGGTCGCGTTCCATAGCTGGCTTTCAGTGCGGGAGTCTTGCCGTCGCTCACCTGGCCTGGGCCACATGAGTGACGTCAAATTTCCAGGATCTCATCCTGGGAAGTTTTCCGGGAACTTGGCCTTGGCACGAGCCTCGGCGGGCGAAATGATGTTGCGCCTCACCAGATCGGTGAGGTTCTGGTCCAGCGTCTGCATGCCCTGCGAGTTGCCGGTCTGGATGGACGAGTACATCTGCGCCACCTTGTTCTCGCGGATCAGGTTGCGGATGGCCGAGGTGCCCAGCATGATCTCGTGCGCCGCGACGCGGCCGGTGCCGTCCTTGAGCTTGCAAAGGCTCTGCGAGATGACCGCCACGAGGGACTCGGACACCATCGCGCGCACCATCTCCTTTTCGGCCGCAGGGAAGACGTCGACGATGCGGTCCACCGTCTTGGCTGCCGACGAGGTGTGCAGCGTGCCGAACACCAGGTGGCCCGTCTCGGCCGCCGTCAGCGCGAGGCGGATGGTTTCCAGGTCGCGCATTTCGCCGACGAGCACGCAGTCCGGGTCTTCGCGCAGCGCCGAGCGCAGCGCGTTGGAGAACGAGTGCGTGTGCGGGCCGACCTCGCGCTGATTGATCAGGCTCTTCTTGCTCTCGTGCACGAACTCGATCGGGTCCTCGATGGTGAGGATGTGGCCGTACTCGTTCTCGTTGAGGTGGTTGATCATGGCCGCCAGAGTCGTGCTCTTGCCGGAGCCGGTCGGGCCGGTCACCAGCACCATGCCGCGGGGCTTGAGCGCCAGGTCGGCAAAGACCTTGGGCGCAGCCAGCTGCTCCAGGCTCAGGATCTTGCTCGGAATGGTCCGGAACACGGCGCCGGCACCGCGGTTCTGGTTGAACGCATTGACGCGAAAGCGCGCCAGGCCCTGGATCTCGAAGGAGAAGTCGACTTCCAGCGTCTCCTCGTACACCTTGCGCTGGGAGTCGTTCATGATGTCGTAGACCATGTCGTGGACCGCGCGGTGGTCCAGGGCCTCGACGTTGATGCGGCGCACGTCGCCGTGCACCCGGATCATCGGCGGCAGGCCCGCCGAGAGGTGCAGGTCCGACGCCTTGTTCTTGACCGAGAATGCCAGCAGCTGGGTGATGTCCATGGTGTACGTATAGAAGAGCCCGGCTGATTATGGCGATCAACGAGGCCCTTCAAGCCACCAAAAACCGCATCGCTGCGGCATGCGTCTCAGCCGGCCGTCCCCGCGACGCGGTACAGCTGCTGACCGTCAGCAAGACCTTCCCCGCCGCGGCGGTGCGCGAGGCCTTCACGGCCGGCGCCCGTGCCTTCGGCGAAAACTACGTCCAGGAAGGCCTGGCCAAGATCGGCGAGCTGAACGATCTGCGCACGCAGATCGAATGGCACCTCATCGGCCCGCTGCAGTCCAACAAGACCCGGCCCGTCGCCGAGCAGTTCGACTGGGTGCAAAGCCTGGACAGGCTGAAGATCGCCGAGCGCCTGTCGGAACAACGCCCGACCGACCTGCCGCCGCTCAACGTCTGCCTGCAGGTCAACATCAGCGGCGAAGCCAGCAAGAGCGGCCTGCTGCCGGCCGACGTCGCCCCGCTGGCCCGCCAGGTGGCCGCCCTGCCGCGCCTGACGCTGCGCGGCCTGATGGCCGTGCCCGAGCCCGGTCCCGGCGCACTGGCACAGCACGGGGCCATGGCCGCGTTGTTCCGCGACCTGCAGGCCCAGGGCCTGGTGCTGGACACGCTGTCCCTGGGCATGAGCGCCGATCTGGAGGATGCCATCGCGGTCGGCTCCACGATGGTGCGCGTGGGCAGCGCGATCTTCGGCGCGCGCTAGGAGTCCCGGAATGGACCGATTCACCGGAGGCTGCCTGTGTGGCAATGTCCGCTTCGTGGCGTCGGGGCGGCCCTACCGGGTCGGCCTGTGCCACTGCCTGGACTGCCGCAAGCACCACGGAGCCTTGTTCCATGCCTCGGCGATATTTCCGCAGCAGGCCGTCAGCGTCGAGGGCGAGACCCGCGACTACCTTGGCCGGCACTTCTGCCCGCGCTGCGGCTCGCCGGTATTCGGGCGCTCGGCGGACGAGATCGAGGTGAACCTCGGTTCGCTGGACGTGCCCGACCAGCTCAGGCCCACCTATGAACTCTGGACGCTGCGCCGCGAATCCTGGCTGCCGCCGTTCCCGCTGGCAAGTCGTTACGAGCGCGATCGCGACAGCATGAGCCGCCATGAAGACTAGTCCGACCCGCCTCGCCGCCGCCGCGCTGTACCTCGCCACGGCGGTCGCGCAGGCCCAGCCCGTTGCCGACACCCTGGCCCAGCGGGCGCTGGCCTGCACCGGCTGCCACGGCAAGGAGGGCCGCGCGGCGCCCGACGGCTACTACCCACGCCTGGCCGGCAAGCCGGCCGGGTATCTCTACAACCAGTTGCTGAACTTCCGCGATGGCCGGCGCGACTACGGGCTGATGAGCGAGCTGATCGCCCCGCTGTCCGACACCTATCTAAAGGATCTGGCCGGCCACTTCGCATCGCTGGACCTGCCCTACCCGGCGCCGCAGACACCCACTCTGCCCCCGGGCGAACTGGCCCGCGCGGAGAAGCTGATCCGCGCCGGCGACCCGTCGCGCCGCCTGCCCGCCTGCACGGCCTGCCACGGCGAACGCCTGACCGGCACACAGCCCGGCGTGCCCGGCCTGCTCGGCTTGTCCCGCGACTACCTGAACGGCCAGCTTGGTGCCTGGCGCAGCGGGCAGCGGCGCGCGTTGGCGCCGGACTGCATGGCCGGCATCGCCAAGGCACTCACGGAGGCCGAGATCCACGCGATCACCCAGTTCCTGGCCGGCCGCCCCATGCCGGCAGACCCGCATCCAGCGCCTGCGCTGGCAGCGCCCGCGCCGCTGCGCTGTGGCGGGCTGGCGCCATGAGGCGCCTGCTGATAGCCCTTGTCGCCCTGGCAGCGCTGCTGGCGGCGGCGGGCGTCGGGCTGCTGGCCTGGCAACGCGGCCTCGACGACGCGACACCCCCCGCCTCCATCCCGGCCAACCTGCAGCGCGGCGCCTATCTCGCGGCGGCAGGCAACTGCGCCGGCTGCCACACCGCCCGCGGCGGCGCGCGCCTGGCCGGCGGCCGCGCCATCCCCACGCCCTTCGGCACGGTGTTTTCGAGCAACCTGACGCCCGACGCGACCGGTCTCGCCGGCTGGAGCGCCGACGACTTCTGGCGTGCCTTCCACCTGGGCGTCAGCCGCGACGGCCGGCTGCTGGTGCCCGCCCACCCGATCACGAACACCACGCTCGTCACGCGCGAGGACGCCGACGCCCTGCATGCCTGGCTGCAGGCCCAGCCGCCCGCGGCGGCGGCGCGGCGCGCGCATGAGCTGCGCTGGCCCTACGGCACCCAGCTGGCCCTGGCCGCCTGGCGGGCGCTCAACTTCCGGCCCGGCGTCTACCGGCCCGACCCCGCCCGCGACGCGGCCTGGAACCGCGGCGCCTACCTGAGCCAGGGACTGACCCACTGCAGCGCCTGCCATGCCGGCCGCGACGCCCTGGGCGGCGACCGCGGCGCGGCCGACTTCCGCGGCGGCCTGCTGGCCGGGCTGGGCTGGACGGCGCCTTCCCTGCACGATCCAGGCGAGGCCGGCGTGCAGCGCTGGCCCGCCGAGCGGCTGCAGCGCTGGCTGCGCGACGGCCACGCTGACGGCCACGTGGCCCAGGGGCCCATGGCCGAGGTCGTGCTCGGCAGCACGGCCGCCCTGGACGATGCCGACCTGGCGGCAATGGCGGGCTATCTGCGCAGCCTGCCCGAGCAGACCGTGGCCCGCCCGGAAGCCGCCCGGCCGGACGCCCGCCGTCGCGAGCTCGGGGCCGGCCTCTACCGCGAGCACTGCGCGAGCTGCCACGGCGCCCAGGGCGAGGGTCGGCGCGACACCAGCGGCGCCCTGGCCTACCCCGCCCTGGCCGGCAGCCGTCTCGTCACCCAGGCGAGCGCGGCCAACCTGGTGCGCCTCATCGAGCGCGGCGGCTTCGGGCCGGCCACGCCGGGCCATCCGCAGCCCTACGGCATGCCCCCCTTCGCCGGCCTGCTGAACGCCGATGAACTGGCCGCGCTGGCCAGCCATCTGCGCCAGTCCTTCGGCCAACAGGCGGGCGAGATCGACGTGGTCGAGGTGCTGAGGCTGCGCGCCGCGGCCACCCAGCGCTGACCGGGCGTCCCCCGGGCACGGGGCCCCATGTGAACGACTTCACGCAAGCCTGTCACAGGCGTGACGCAAATGGTCACAGGTCGCGACACACTGCGCGCCGGCCCCTGGGTATGGCCGAAAAAAAATGGCCGCGAGGCCTACAGTCACCGTTGGAATCAAGAGCGGCAATCCGCCGCCGATACCCGAGATCACCGGACAAGGACCTGAACCGCATGAACTTCCTGACCCAACTGCGCATTGGCCAGCGCCTATTCGTGAGCTTTGGCCTGCTGATCGTGCTGCTGGTGGCCATCGGCGTCTTCGGCGCGTCCAATGCCAACCGTCTGGCCAAGGATCTGGATCGCACCGCGAATTCCAGCCTGGTGAAGATCGGCGCCGCCAACGCGCTGGAGAGTCAAGTCAACATCATCTCGCGCGCCGTGCGCGACCTGCTGCTGCTGGATACGGCCGGTGCGATCAAGAAGCAGAAGGCGGCCATCACCGGTGCCCTGGAAGAAGCAGAGAAGCAGCTTGCCGGACTGGAGAGCGCCGTCTCAGACGACACCGAGAAGGCTGCCGTCGCCGAGGTCCGCGAGCGCAAGGCCAAGTTCCTGACCGCGCTCGAGAAGTTCCAGAAGGTACAGGCCGACGGCAGCCCCGACGAGGCCCGCGAAAGCCTCATCACCGACCTGCGCCCCGCCCAGGCCGCGCTGCAGGAAGGCCTGAAGAAGCTGGTCGACATGCAGTTCGACAGCGGCAAGGACCTCGCCGTCAAGGGCGGCGAGCTGGCCCGTTCCTCCGTCATGCTGACCGCCGTGCTCGTCATCGTCGCGGTGGCCCTGGGCTTCGGCGGCTTCCTCGTCATCTCGCGCTCCATCGTCGGTCCGGCCCGCAAGGCCCAGCAGGCTGCCGAGGCCATCGCCGCCGGCGACCTGACGCAAGACATCCAGGTCGAGGGCCGCGATGAACTGAGCCAGATGCTGCAGGCCATGAAGGACATGCAGACGGCCCTGTCCGGCGTCGTGCGCGACGTGTCGACCGCCGCCAGCGAGGTGGCGTCGAACTCCGGGTCCATCGCCGACAGCAACTCCAACCTCGCCGAGCGCACCACGCGCTCCGCTGCCAGCCTGCAGAACACGGCCGCCTCGGTCGAGCAGATCGCCTCCACGCTCAAGGGCGCCAGCGACCTGACCCGCCGCGCCGCCGGCATCGCCGTGACGGCCCGCCAGTCGGCCAGCAACGGCGGCGCCGTCGTCTCCAAGGTCGTCGAGACCATGGAGGAGATCAGCGCCAGCTCCAAGAAGATCGGCGACATCATCGGCGTCATCGACGGCATCGCCTTCCAGACCAACATCCTGGCGCTGAACGCGGCCGTGGAAGCTGCTCGCGCCGGCGAGCATGGCCGCGGCTTCGCGGTGGTGGCCGCCGAAGTGCGCGCGCTGGCTCAGCGCTCGGCCGGCGCGGCCAAGGAAATCAAGGTGCTGATCCAAGAATCGACCGTGAAGGTCGAGAACGGCACCACGCTCGTCAACAACGCCGGCGTGACCATTCGCAGCGTGGTGGACGAAGTCAACAACATGGGCCAGCTGATCGAGGAGATCTCGCACTCGGCCCAGGAGCAGGCCACGGGCGTGGGCGTCGTCAACGGCGCGATGAACGAGCTGGACAAGGCCACGCAGCAGAACACGAGCCTGGTCGGCGAGCTCAGCCGCTCGGCCGACGCGCTGCGCGACAGCTCGACCCGCCTCATCGAGGCCGTCGGCTTCTTCCGCGCCGCCTGAAACCCATTCCCCACTTCTCGAAGGTCGCCATGTCCATCCTGCGTTCCGCCACCGTCCTCGCCGCCAGCCTGATGCTGGCCCTGGCCGCCCAGGCCACGCCCAAGATCGTCAAGAAGGTGCCGCCCGAGTTCCCGGCGGAGGCCACCAAGAAAGGCATCTCCACGGGCTCCGTCAAGGCCAAGCTGACCATCGAGGCCGATGGCAAGGTCAGCGACGTCGAGATCGTCGAAGCCGAGCCCAAGCGCGTCTTTGATCGAGCCGTGAAGGCTGCGCTGATGGAGTGGAAGTTCGAGCCGGGCGAGAAGGGCTTCCACGAAGTCAAGCTCGTCTTCAAGAACGAGGACTGAGTAGCGACAAAAGACAGCGCCTGCGCGCTGCCTGATGCGCTACGAAGGACTGCGGCATGCACGCCGCAGGCATGAACAAGCTCCGCGAACAGGCCCTGCGGCCTGTGCAACGGACTGCGAAAGACCTGCCGGCGCGCTGGCAGCAGGGACCGCGCCGGATCAACGCCGCGCCACGGCCGGTGCGTCACCCATCTTGTTGTGGGACGGCCAGAACCGCATCCCGCCCACTACCAGCATCACCGCGATGACGGCGCCGGCCGCAAGGCCCAGGCGCCGTTTTCTCTGGGCCTGCCGGGCCCGGACATGGGCCGCACCGGCGCCGGCCGCCGCTTCGCGCAGGGCCGGGCTGAGCTGTGAGCGCGACAGCCGCCGCAGGTTCACCGCCTGCTTGCGACCGTCACGCCCGGTCACAATTTCAAAGCTCAGGGGCTCGTCAGGACGGGGACCTTCCCCGTCGGTCGGAAACGCGGCCAGGCCGACAAAGACCTCTTCCCCCCCACCGGAGGGGCAGATGGCGCCGTAACCGGCCTCCTGATTCCAGGCGCTCAGCACTCCTTCGAATCTCATATTCACCTCAACGACAACCCTGAAATCTTGGGGGAGACCGCCGGCACCGCCGAAACCGGATGTAAGCCGCCGACAATCCGCCCTCCCCCGGCTTCCCCACACGTCAGCGCATGCCCATCAACTGGTTCCCCGGCCATATGAACGCCACCCGCCAGGCGATCAAGGATCGCGTCAAGGCGGGGCTGGACGTGGTCATCGAACTGCTCGACGCGCGCCTGCCGGGCTCCAGTAGCAACCCGCTGCTGGCCGCGCTGACGACGGGCCGCCCGTCGCTGAAGGTACTGAACAAGCAGGATCTTGCCGACCCCGCGATCACGGGCGAATGGTTGGTTCATTACAACGCCCAGCCGCACACCCGCGCGATTGCGCTGGACGCCGGCGACCGCTCGCCCGCCCGGGCCCTGATTGCCGCGTGCCGCGAGCTGGCCCCGCTGCGGGGCGACATGCACAAGCCGCTGCGGGTGCTGATCTGTGGCATTCCCAACGTGGGCAAGAGCACCTTGATCAACACCCTGGTCGGCAAGCGAGCCGCCAAGACGGGCGACGAGCCCGGCATCACGAAGACCGAGCAGAAGATCGTGCTGGAGAACGGCTTCTACCTGTTCGACACGCCGGGCATGCTGTGGCCACGCATCGCCATCGAGCAGAGCGGCTACCACCTGGCCGCCAGCGGCGCGATCGGCCGCAACGCCTTCGACGAGGAGGAGGTTGCGCTGGAGTTGATCGCCGTGCTCAAGCGCCGCTACCCCGACAGGCTGCAGCAGAGATACGGCCTGGCCGAGCTGGGCGCCGACGACGCCGTGCTGGAGGCCATCGGCATCAAGCGCGGCGCCAAGATCCGCGGCGGCACGGTGCAGATGCACAAGGCGGCCGAGGCGCTGCTGATGGACTTCCGGGGCGGATTGCTCGGTCGCATCACGCTGGAAACACCCGATGAGATGGTGGCCTGGCACCGGGCTGCGGCCGACGAGGAGGCGAGCAAGGCAGCCCAGCGCGAGGCCGAGAAGGCGGCGGACAAGGAGCGCCGCAGCGGCAAGAGGAAGGCGTCCAGCGGCGACGCGTGATTCCCCGCCCTTGACCGGCATGCGCGCACGCCTATGCTGGGCCGCCCGGAACGACAAGAGCCCCCATGAGCCGACTCTCCCTGCTCGACCTCGCCTTCTTCATCGCCGAGAGCGAGGCCAGCCCCAAGCATGTCGCCGGCCTGCACATCCATCAGATTCCGAAGGGCGGCGGCGCCAACTTCGCCAAGCAGCTCTACCTGGAGTTCCTGACGCACACCGACGTGCAGCCGCCCTTTGACCAGGTCATCAACTTCGTGTCGCCGACGCTGATGCCCAGCTGGAACACGGCCGAGAGCGTCGATCTGGCCCAGCATGTCTTCTTCCACAAGATGAAGGCCGGCCACAACGGCCGCGAGGCCCTGTACGCGCTGACGGCCCGCCTGCACGAGCCCGTGCTGGACCGCAGCCGGCCGCTGTGGGAGGTCCACGTCATCGCCGGCCTGTGGGACCGGCAGTTCGCCATCTACTACAAGATGCACCACGCGGTGGCCGATGGCATCACGATGACGCGCTGGGGTGTCGAGTCGCTACGCACGACGCCCGACGACGACGCCGTCACGCCCGTCTGGACCATCGACCACACCCGCCACGGCAGCCACGGGCGCAAGAAGCGGCTGGACCAGGCCGTCGCCGGCACCGTCTGGAAGCAGCTGACCGCCAACAGCAAGCGCGCAATTGGCATCGGGCGCCTCACCGCCATGCTGGCGCTGGAAGCCGTCAAGCTGACCAAGAACGCCATCGCCCTGCCCTTCATGGCCAGCGGCGACACGCCCTTCACCGGCAACGCCACGCCCGGGCGCCAGTTCGCCACTGCGGCCGTGCCCATGGCCCGCATCGACGCCATCCGCAAGGTGTCACGTGCAACGCTCAACCACGTCGCCCTGACCTGCCTGGACGGCGCCATGCACCGCTATCTGGCCGACGAGGGCATCACGCTGGACCGGCCCATCACCATCCAGATGCCTGTCAACCTGCGCCGCGAAGGCGAGAAGGCCGCCGGCAACAAGATCGGCATCATCCTGGTGGACCTCTCCCCGCCCACCGACGACGCCTACGTGCGACTGCGCAACGTCGGCTACTCACTGCGCAACGTGCGCGCCATGATCGACGCCGTAGCGCCCGAGGCGGTCGAGACCTACACCATCCTCACCGGCCTGCTCGGCCAGATCGCCGGCATGCTCAAGCTGGCCGACGTCATCACGCCGATGGGCAACACGCTGGTGTCCAACGTGCCCGGCCCGGCCGAACGCCTCTACCTGAAGGGCGCACCTCTGCTGGAGATGCACCCGGTCTCGACGCTGCCGGCCACCCACCTGCTCAACATCACGCTGTTCAGCTATGCGGGCACGCTCTACGTTGGCCTGATCGCCACCGACGCCCTGCCCAACCTCGGCCGCCTGGCCGCCTACGTCGAGGAGGAGATCGCAACCCTGGAGTCGGCGGTGGGGCTCTGACGGCGCTTATTGCGGCGGAGGCGGCGGGATCTTGAGTTCACCGGCCATGCGCTGCGCGGCGTCCATGCCCTTGTTGTACTCGTCCTTGCTCATGCAGCGGCGCACCTTGCGGTTGGTGCCTGTGGCCGCCTCGAAGAAGCAGACCACGTCGGCCTGCGGCCCATCGGCCGCCGCGAGTTGCTCGGACTGCGTTTGCGGCACCGCGCAGGCGGACAGCAGGCCGAGCATCGAGACGGCACCTGCAAGCTGAACAAGACACTTCACGACTACCCCCCCGTTGGATTGCAGGCGCGAATGTAGCCGCAGCGTCCTGCGCCGACATCATCAAATCTGACCCATCGCGCTGCCATGACCCTGCCCCTGTTCGAATCCCCCTGGATGAGCGCCGAGCACCGCCTGCTGCGCGACAGCGCCGCGCGCTTCTTCACCGAGCGCTGGGTGCCGCGCGCCGCGGGCTGGCGCGCCGCCGGCATGATGGAGCGCGACACCTGGCGCGAAGCCGGCGCCCAGGGCCTGCTGTGTGCGGCCATGCCGGAGCAACTCGGCGGCAGCGGCGGTGACTTCGGTCACGAGGCCGTCATCGTCATGGAGGCCGCGCGCGCCAACCTCGGCGGCTTCGGCGGCAGCGTGCACTCGGCCATCGTCGCGCCCTATCTGCTGCGCCACGGCAATGACGCACAGCAACACCGCTGGCTGCCGCGGCTCGCCAGCGGCGAGCACGTCGGCGCCATCGCGATGACGGAGCCTGGCACGGGCTCGGACCTGCAGGCCATCCGCACGCGCGCCCGCCGGGACGGCGACGACTACGTCATCAGCGGCCAGAAGACTTTCATCACCAACGGCCAGAACGCCGACCTCGTCGTCATCGTCTGCCGCACGGGCATCGACGGGCATGACCTGCCCGGTGCCAGAGGCCTGTCACTGCTCGTGGCCGAGATCGATGCCGGCACGGCGGGCCTGACACGCCGGCGCCTGGACAAGATCGGCCTTCACGCGCAGGACACCAGCGAGCTCTTCTTCGACGAGCTGCGCGTGCCCGCGGCCAACCTGCTCGGAGCGCGCGAAGGCCTGGCCTTTGGCCAGTTGATGGGAGAGTTGCCGCAGGAGCGCCTAGTCATCGCCGTCCAGGCCGTCGCGATGATGGAACGGGCGCTGGACGACACCGTCGCCTACGCCAAGCAGCGCGAGGCCTTCGGCCAGCCGATCTGGAACTTCCAGAACACCCGCTTCGTGCTGGCCCAGGCCCAGAGCGATGTGCTGGCCGCGCGCGCCCTCGTCGACGCGGCCATCGCCGCCCACCTGAAAGGCGAGCTCGACGCCGCGCGCGCCGCCCTGGTGAAGGCCTGGTGCAGCGACTTGGCATCGCGCCTGACCGACGCCTGCCTGCAGCTGTTCGGCGGCTATGGTTACATGCTGGAGACGCCGATCGCCGAACTGTGGGCCGATGCACGCGTGACGCGCATCTACGGCGGCACCAACGAGATCATGAAAGAACTGGCTTCCCGGAGCATGTGAGGAGACACAAGATGTTCGACGCCTACGTCTACGACCACTGCCGCACGCCGCGCGGCAAGGGCAAGCCCGAGGGCTCGCTGCATGCGGCCACGCCGATCTGGCTGGTGCGCACCTTGCTGCGTGCCTTGCGCGAACGCGCGCCGCTGGACACGTCTCTGGTGGACGACGTCGTGCTCGGCTGCGTGACGCCCATCGGCGAGCAGGGCGGGGACATTGCCCGCATCGCCGTGCTGGACGCGGGCTGGGCCGAGCGCGTCGCGGGCGTCACGCAGTCGCGCTTTTGCGCGTCGGGGCTGGAGAGCGTCAACCTCGCCGCGGCCAAGGTGGCCAGCGGCTTCGAGCGCCTGGTCGTGGCCGGCGGCGTGGAGAGCATGAGCCGCGTACCAATGGGCAGCGACGGCGGCGCCTGGATGCTGGACGAGCGCGTCGTCAACGCCGTCGGCTTCGTGCCGCAGGGCATCAGCGCCGACCTGATCGCGACGCTGGAAGGCTTCACGCGCGAGGAGCTGGACGCCTATGCGGCGCGCTCCCATCGGCGTGCGGCGGCGGCGCGCGCCGAAGGGCGCTTTGCGCAGGCACTGGTGCCGGTGCATGACGCAGCCGGCGCCCTGCTGCTGGCCGAGGACGAGACCATCCGGCCTCAGACGACTGCCGAGACGCTGGCCGGGCTGAACCCGTCCTTCATCAAGCTGGGCACCAGGTTCGATGACCTGGCCCTCAAGAAATACCCGCAGGCCGCGGCCATCGAGCACCGCCACCACGCAGGCAATTCATCCGGCATCGTCGACGGCGCCGCGCTGGTGCTGGTGGGCTCCAGAGCAGGCGGGGAAGCGGCCGGCCTCAGGCCGCGTGCCCGCATCCGCGCCGCGGCCGTGACCGGCAGCGAGCCGACCCTCATGCTGACAGGCACGACGCCGGCCTGTCAGAAGGCGCTGCGCCAGGCCGGCATGCAGGCGGGCGACATCGACCTGTGGGAGATCAACGAGGCCTTCGCCGCCGTGCCGATGAAGACCGCGCGCGACCTCGGCCTGGACCTGGACCGCGTCAACGTGAACGGCGGCGCCATCGCGCTGGGTCATCCACTGGGCGCGACCGGCGCCATGCTGCTGGGCACGCTGCTCGACGAACTCGAGCGGCGCGATCTCCAGACCGGCGCCGTGACGCTGTGCGTGGGTGGCGGCATGGGCATCGCCACCATCATCGAACGCGTCTGAGCGCGGGCCTCAGAGCCTGATCCAGCCGCCGATGCGCAGATGCCAGCGCCCGCCGCGGCTCTCCCAGTGGTTGGGCTCGTAGCGATACCCGGGCCGTGGCCGGTCGTAGTAGCCGGGCACCCATTGGTGGCGCCCGCCGCTCCAGCCCCAGTAGCCGTTGATCCAGACGGCACCCGGATAGGGCATGACCGGCACGACCTCGGCATAGGGCGCCGGAGGAGGCATGTCCACGACGACGCCGGGCTCCGTAACGTAGCCGCCGCGGTGGGCGGGCACGACGATGCAGGCCGACAGCAGCGCGGAGAAGGCGAGCGCCAGCGCCAGGGCAGGCCGTTTCATCGCCGCGGCCCGGGCACGTAGACGGGGCCGCTCTGGTAGTGGCCGCCACCTTGGTAGTAACCGCCGCCGTGATAGCCGCCGTGACGGGGTGGCACGATGATGCAGCCCGACAGCAAAGCCGCGGAAGTGATCAACGTGATGGCCAGGGCCAGTCGTTTCATGAGGGAACTCCAGGCCGCTGAAGACGCGACCGCCAGCCTCTAACCGCCGGCGCAGCCGGGCGGATGACCGCGTCACACAGAGTTACTTTGTGGCGGACTGTTGCAGGTGGCGGTCCATCCAGGCGATGAAGCGCGACTCCCAGTCGCGCTGGTAGCTCGGCAGCGACAGGCCGTGGAACTGGCCCGGGTAGATGACCAGCTGGGTCGGCACGCCCAGCGTCCTCAGCGCCAGATACATCTGCTCGCTGCCCGAGATCGGCACGTTGAAGTCCTTCTCGCCACCAAGGAAGAGCGTCGGCGTCCTGATGCGATCCGCCTTGAAGAAAGGGTAGGACACCTTGAGCCAGCGCTCGCGCTGGGCCCAGGGCAGGCCCATCTCGCGCTCGTACTGCACGGCGTACTGGTCGGCGCCGAACATGCTCAGCTGATTGCCGCTGCCGGCGCCACTGACGGCGGCCTTGAAGCGCGTATCGCTGGCGATCAGGTAGTCGGTCAGCAGGCCGCCATAGCTCCAGCCTCCCACGCCCAGGCGCGCCGGGTCGGCAATGCCTTGCTTGACGGCCCAGTCCACGGCGGCATGCAGGTCCTGCACCTCCAGCCGTCCCCAGTCGGCGTAGATGGCGCGCTGGAAGGCCTGGCCGCGGCCGCTGCTGCCGCGGTAGTTGACGAGCAGCACCGCATAGCCGGCCGCCACGAGGCGCTCGCGCAGCACGCCACGGCCGGACAGCTCCCGGGCGTCCTGGCCATTCGGACCGCCATGGATGAGCAGCACCGTCGGCAGCGGCTGCCGTGCCCCGGGCGGCAGCGCCAGCAGGCCGTGCACGGGGGTGCCGTCGGCGCTCTTCACGGCGAACTCGCGCAGCTGCGACAGCATCAGGCCGGCACGCCAGGCCTCGTGGTGCGACGTCAGCGGGCGCGGCGCCGTGGCGCCGGGGTCGAGCAGCTGCAACTCGGCCGGCTGCTGCCAGTCCCCGGCCAGGAAGGCCACGCGGCCGTCACGTGCCACGCTGACCTGGCCGGCCGTGCCTGGGCCGCCGATGCGCTCGACCCGGTCACCGGCAAGGCTCGCGCGGGCAACGCGGCTCTGCCTGTCGTCATCGACGACGCCGAGCACGGCCTGCCCGTCCGGCGTCCAGCCGAGCTGCGCCTGCCAGCCGCGGTCCAGGCCCGCTCCCAGCAACCGCGCAGCACCGCCCGCAAGGTCGTAGATGCCGACACGCCACTGTTGGTAGGCGCTCCACTTCACGTCGTCCCCGGTCGGCAGCGCGATGAAGCGGCCGTCCGGGCTCCATGCCGGGCGGGCGTCGTTGTCGGTCGTCAGCGTCGCCAGCACCCGCGCCGTTGCGCCAGCCTCGGCAGGCATGACGAACAGGCCCGTCGCCTCCGTCCGGTCGCGCTCGGGCGCGCGGTTGCTGAGGAAGGCGAGCTGGCGCCCGTCCGGGCTCCAGGCCGGCGCGGCCTCGTCGAACTCGCCGCTCGTCAGCGTGTCGAGCTTGCGGCTGGCCAGGTCCAGCAGCCGCAGATGTTTGCGGCGGCCGTCGAGATAGCCCTCGCGGTCCTGCTTGAAGCGGAAGGCATCGACGACGATGGGCAGCGGTGTCTTGCGCTGCCAGCCAGCCAGCTTCTCGGGGTCAGGCGCCTCCTCCTGCACGACAAGGGCGGCGCGGCGGCCATCCGGCGCGACCGCGTAGTCCTGAACGCCGCCCGGGATGTCGGTCAGCCTCTCGGCCTCGCCGCCGGCCAGAGACATACGCCACAGCTGCGCGCCCTTCTTCTTCTCGTCCTCGCTGCCGCGCGCGGCCAGGAAGGCGATGGCGCCGCCATCGGCACCGACCCAGCGGGGCTTGCCGGCAACGTCGCCGCCGAAGGTCAGGCGCCGCGGCACGCCGCCCGCGGCGGTGGACGCCAGCCAGAGGTCGGTCTCGTATTTGTCCTTGGCCACGTTGGCCGCGCGCAGGCCGTACACCACCCAGCGGCCGTCGGGCGAAATCTCGGGCTCGACAAGCCGCTGCAGCGCATCGGCAGCAGCCATGTCGAAGGGCCGTGCAGCGGGCTCGGCCAGGGCTGCGGAGCACAGCAGGCCGGCCAGGATCAGGGTTGTCAGCAGGTGTCTCATGTCACTGGGTTGGGGCGTCAGGCCCACGGTATTCTGCGGTGCTCCAAACGCACCGAATTTCGCCATGCAACGAATTTTCCTGACGCTACTGCCGCTCGCGCTGGCGGCCTGCGCCGCGACGACACCGCCCGCCACGAATGGCGCCCAGGCCGCCGCCGACAACGGCACCGTCTGCGAGCGCGATTCGCCCACCGGCAGCATGCTGCCGAAGACGCGCTGCACGACCGCAGCCGAGCGCGAGGCCGCGCAGCGCAGTACCCAGGCCGTCAGCGAGGCCGTTCGCAACCAGCGTGCCGCGCCTCCCGGCAAGGGCAGCTGAGCGCCCTCAGCGCGCATCCCTGAGCACCGCGGCCAGGCAGGCCATGCCGGCCGCCAGCACGGCCGCCGTCAGCCACAGCGCGGCGTCGAAGCTGCCGCTGGCCTCGACCATGCGCCCGGTCAGCGCCGGCGCGCTGACCTGGGCCACGCCGTAGCTCAGCGTCAGCCGCGCCATCGCCTTGCCCGGGTTGGCGGGGGAACGTCGGCCGACGAGGGCCAGCGTCAGGCTGACGATGCCGATGAAGGTGGCGCCGTACAGCAGCGCGCCCGCCAGCGCCGCCACCAGGCCGCCGGCCAGCACCGGCAGCAGCACGCCGACGATCTGCACGCCGAAGGCGATCAGCAGCGCCTGCACATCGCCCGTGCGGCGCGCGACACGGTCCCAGACGAAGACGGCCGGCGTCGCCGCCAGGCCGACGAGCAGCCAGGCCCAGGGCCCCTTGCCGGCCAGCAGGGGCTGCTTCTCGACGATGGCGACCGTGAAGGTCGCGTTGATGACGAAGCCCCAGCCCGCACAGAAATAGGCCGCCAGCATCAGCGCCATCCAGCGCCGGTTCAGGCCTGCGCCGGTCCCGGCCCGGGAGACCGGCGGAGGCACCGGCGGCCGCCAGACCCAGGCCGGCACGAGGAAGGCCAGGCCCAGCAGCGCAAAGCCCTGCCACTGCGCAGCCCAGTCCAGCTGCAGCCCCGTCATGCCCATGGCCCCCAGGGCCGACACGACGATGCCCAGGCCCAGCCCGATGAAGTAGATGCCGAGTTCGGGCCGGTGCTCTGCGCGAATCAGCCAGCCTTGCACCAGGCCCGAGCCCAGCAGCATGCCGGCCGCGCCACACAGGCCGCCCAGGTAGCGCGACACCGCCCACAGGCCGAAGGACGAACTCCAGCCCATCAACGCCGTGATGACGAGGGCCAGCGGCAGCCCCCAGCTGTAAAGCCGCTGGCGCCAGACCGGGCTCTCGATCCAGGCCGCCAGCAGTGCGCCGCTCATGTAGCCGGCGTAGTTGATGGCCGCCAGCAGGCCGCCGTCGGCCACGCCCAGACCGGCCTGGGCGTGCATCTGCGGCAGCAGCGGCGTATAGGCGAAGCGCGCCAGGCCGATGGTCAGCACCAGCGCGCAGATGCCGCCCAGCAGCACCTGCCAGGCGTGCAGGCGGGTGGTGGTCGGTGCGGGCATGGCCCCGGTTGTACCAGCTGCGGGTTTCGCCGCGGCTTGCAAAGCGCGCAGCCGCACCCAGTTGCGCACCATGTCCTTGCTGATCTGCTTCCTTCTCGTGCTGATGGCCGCGGCCGGCATCGCACTGTGGCCCCTGTGGGTGCGGCGACGCCGCGAGCGCATCGCCGGCCGCCCCTTCCCGCCGGCCTGGCGCCGCCTGCTGCGTCGCCACGTGCCGCTGGTTTCGCGGCTGCCAGCCCGCCAGCAGCTGCGGCTGAAGGGGCTGATGCAGGTCTTCCTGGCCGAGAAGCCCATCCTCGGCTGCCGCGGACTGCGGGTCACGGACGAGATTCGCGTGACCATCGCGGCCCTGGCCTGCCTGCCGCTGCTGGGCGCGGCACGCGGCATCTACCCGGAGCTGCGCCAGGTCCTGGTCTACCCCGGCGCCTTTGTCGTGGAACGGCCGGTGACGGAATCCGGTGGCGTCCTGTCAGACCAGCGCCGCGTGCTGGCCGGCGAGAGCTGGAGCCAGGGCCAGGTGCTGCTGGCCTGGGACGAGGTCAGGCGCGGTGCGGCCACGCCGGGTGACGGGCACAACGTCGTCATCCACGAGTTCGCCCACCAGCTCGATCAGCACAGCGGCCCGGCCAATGGCGCGCCGGCCCTGCCGACGGCCGAGGCCTACCGGCGCTGGTCGACGGTGATGCAGAACGAGTTCGATGCGCTGCGCTGGCGGCTGGCGCGGGGAGAGCCGGGGCTGATCGATGCCTACGCGGCCACCGATCCGGCGGAGTTCTTCGCGGTGATCAGCGAGCTGTTCTTCGAGCGGCCGATCGAGCTGGCCGCGGGCCACCCTGCGCTGTACGCAGAGCTCAGCGGCTACTACCGGCTCGACCCGGCGTCCTGGGCCTAGAAGCCCAGCGATGCCAGCAGGTCGTCAACGTCGTCCTGCTTGAGCGCCTTGTCGGGCGTCTGCACGCCACCCAGCTCCTCGGCCTTCAGGGGCTCGACGGGCGCCGGCAGGGACTGCATCAGGTCGCGCAGCGGCGGCTCGGCGCGCTCCAGCATCTTGCTGACCTTGTTGATGACCTGGCCGGAGAGATCCTGGAAGTCCTGCGACATCATGATCTCGGTGTGCAGCGACTTCTCGCGCGCGGCGAAGCTGGCAGCGTCGGCCGCATAGGCAGCGCACAGCTTCATCAGCGCGCGGGCACGTTCCTGGCTGATGTTCGTGGACAGGGCGAGGCGGTTCAGCGCGTCGGACAGCTCACGGCCCTTCTTGCGCACGGCCTCGGCATCCTCCTGGGCAGCCTCGACGAGGTTGAGCACCTTGGTCGCAGCCTGTTCGGTCATGCTGCGCACATAGCCCAGGCGCTCGCGTGCATCAGGCAGCTCGTCCACCACGTTGTGCAGGATCTGGGCGGCGTCAGCGCGGATCATGGCCTGGATGGATGCGTCGGACATCTGGAACTCCCTCGATGCGCCCGGCGACAGGAGCGGGCTCGGCGCAGTTTAGGAGGCCTGTCCCGGCGCGCGAACGCCGCTGCAAAGCCTGAACGCGGCCTTTGTCACGCCGCAGGCTGCAAACGTATTCAGGGTCTGTCGAGGCAGGCTTGCAGCGCCGTGACTTGTGCCGCACTCAGCCGGCCGGCCTGCCCGGCCAGCACGAGCTGGCGTCGGGCCAGCGCGCGCAACAGCCCATCGTCCAGCCCGGACGCCGCCAGGGCATCCAGGTGGCGGGCCAGCACGCCGGCATCTCCCCGCGCCACCGGGCCGGAGACCGCGCCGGCCAGGCCGCGCGCCAGCGCCGTGTCCAGCGCGCCGCGCGTCAGCGGCATCAGCGCGCCCAGCGCTTCGGCAGGCGCCAGCCCCGCCGCCGTCCACAGCGACTGCGCCTCGGCCAGCACGGCCAGCACGCCGCTGGCGGCGAGGTTGGCTGAGGCGTGATAGGCCGCCCGCGCCCGGGCTGACATTGGCGAGGGCAACGCCAGCGGCACGAGGCCGAGCGCGTGAGCAAGCGCTTCCAGCGCCGGCCGATGCACGGCGTCGGCTTCGATGCCGACGTGCACGCCCGCGAGGCCGGCGTCGCCGGCCAGCAGCTTCAACGGGTGAAAGCCGGCGGCTGCAGGCGCCGGGGACAGCGCGGCCAGCGGCGTGGCGCCACTGCAATGCAGGGCGAGCTGGCCGGGGCGCCAGGGCAAGGCCGCTGCGGTCGCAGCGATCTGGTCGTCCGGCACCGTCAGCCAGACCCAGTCGGCCGCCCGGGCGGCGTCCGCCGCGGTGGACTCGCCCGCGCCGGGCGCCCGACGGCCGACGACGACCGTCTCGCCCGCGGCGCGCAACGCCGGCACCAGCGCCTGCGCCAGGCGTCCGTAGCCGATGACGGCGTGCCGCACGGGCATCAGGGCTTGACGAACTTCAGTGTCATGCGGTCGCTCTCGCCGATGGCCTGGTACTTGGCACGGTCCTTGTCCTTCAGGGCATAGGTCGGCGGCAGCGTCCAGACGCCGTCCGGGTGATCGGCCGTGTCCTTGGGGTTGGCGTTGACCTCGCTGCGGCCGGCGAGCTTGAAGCCGGCGTTTTCGGCGAACTTGATGACCACGGCTTCGTGCACATAGCCGCTGGGGGCCTTCGGATCCTGGGTGCGCGAGGCCGGCAGACGGTGCTCCTCGACGCCCAGCACGCCGCCCGGCTTGAGCGCCTTGAAGGCTGCGTCGAAGACGGCCTGCGCCTTGCCGTCGCCCATGCTCATCCAGTTGTGCACGTTGCGGAAGGTCAGCACCGCGTCGGCGCTGCCTGCAGGGGCGATGTCGAGCACGCCCTTGTTCGCGTCGAAAGCGGTGATCTTGACCTTGCCATAGACGCCCATCGATTCCATCTTGGCCTTGAAGCGGGCGCTGCCGCCGTCGGCGGCGTAGAGCTGACCGGCGTCGCGCAGATAGGGCGCGAGGATCTCCGTGAACCAGCCGCCACCGGGGGCGAGTTCGACGACGGTGTCGGTGGGCTTGATGCCGAAGAAGCTCAGCGTCTCGTAGGGATGGCGGTGGACGTCGCGCGCGACGTTGCCCACCAGGCGGGTGTCGGCGGCGACGGCGGCCTTCAGCGGGTCGGCCGTCTGGGCCTGGGTGCTGGCGGCGGCGAGGGCGAGGGTGGCGATGAGCCAGGTCTTCATGGGCGTTGTCTCCTTGTGAGGCTGACCAGTATCCCGCCCGCGTCCAACCCCTGCCGAAGGTCAGACAACCCAGCCGAACCAGCCGGCCAGCGTGTCGAACAGCAGCGTGACGAGGGCAATGGGCAACGGCAGGCCCAGCAGCGTGCCGGCGACGTAGTCGCGCAGGCGCACGCCGGACAGGGCCAGCGCGTAGTTCAGCGCCGGCACGGAATGGAAGACCAGGCGCAGCATCACGACGCTGCGCACCGGGTGGGCGTCCAGCCGCGCGAAGAGGCGGCGCGCAAGCCGGCTGTCGAGCTCGCGCAGCGCGTCGGCGCCCAGCGCGCGCACGACGACGAAGGTCACGGTGCAAGAGATGCAGGCGGAGACGTAGGTGGTCAGCGCGCCCCACAGCGGCCCCAGCGCCAGCACCGCGGCGGCGAGGAAGAAGCCGCCGGGCACATGCACGAGGTTGGCCACCACGAACAGCGCCGTGAACGCGGCGAATCCCCAGGCCCGGTGGTGGGCAAACCCCTCGCGCACGGCCTGCAGGCCGAGCTTGTCGCGCAGGCCGCTGGCTTCGACCAGGGTCCACAGCAGGGCGACAAAGACGAACAGCGCCAGCCAGCGCCAGCGCCTGCGAGCGGCGGCGGGGCTGGCGGTGTCGGCAGGGTTCAACGCTTGGGCTTGGGCGGCTTCTTGGAGCCGGAAGTATCGGCCGGCGCGACGACACCCTTCACGGCCGCCTGCGCGAGCTTGAAGAAGACGTCGGTGTTGTCGATGACGCCAGTGAAGGCCAGCGCGCCGGGGCCGTAGGCCGACAGCGGCACGTCGGTGCCGGTGTGCACGGCCTGCTCGCCGGGCACCTGTCCGGTGACGAGGTAGTCGCCCAGCGCGTCGTCGCGCTCCTGGGCATTGGCCGGGTACCACTTCAACGGCGCCTCGACGGCGAACGGCTGCTGAGGGTCGCGCTGCGGCGTCTTCTTCGTGCGCCAGTCCTCGTAGCGGTCGGCGTTGGCGCCGTAGCCCACCAGCAGGCGGTAGTCGATGTCGGTCGTCTCAGGGTAGCCGTCGGCGGCCAGCCGATAGCGCGGGAAACCGGCCTTCTCGTAGACACCCACGACGCCATTGCGCAGGTTGGCAGCACCTTTCTTCGCCGCCAGTTCCACCAGTTGCCGGTCGGTGACGGTGGCGCCGCCGATCAGCGCAGCGCCAGAGCATTCGTGGTCGGCGGTGACGATGACCAGCGTGTCGCCCCGCTCGGCCGCGAAGTCCTGGGCCACGCGCACGGCGCGGTCGAACTCCAGCGTGTCCAGCATCCAGCGCTCGGTGTCCATCGCATGGGCCTGCTTGTCGATGGAGGCGCCCTCCACCATCAGCACGAAGCCCTTGGGCGCACGCTTGAGCACATCCAGCGCCTTGGCTGCCATCTCGTCCAGCATGGGCTGGTCGGGCAGGCCGAAGTCCTCGACGACGCTGGCGCCGCCCAGGCCGTTCTTGTCGCTGCCGCGGCGGCCGTTGATCTTGTCCAGGGCCACGTTCATGTTGGAGAAGGCGAACAAGCCCAGCAGCGGCCTGGTGGCATCGGCCTTGTCGAGATCGGTCTTGGTGGCGGCGTAGCCGAAACCGGCAGCCTGGAAGTCCTGGATCAGGTCGCGGCCCTTGTCCATGGCGCCCGCGGCGCCCCCCCAGCGCCTGACGATCTCGGCGGTGTGGGCATCGCTGGCCGAGAAGGCGTAGTCGTTGCTGTCGGTGCGCGCCGAGCCGGGCGTGCCGGCGGGCAGGAACCACTTGCGGCCGCCGCCCATCAGCACGGTCAGGCCGGTGCGGGCGCGGTCGTCGAAGAACTGGTCGACGATGCCGGTGCCCGCGCCGCGGTTGCTGGTGTGCACGGCGTTGCCGGCCGGCGTGGCGTCGAAGACGTCGGCCGTCGTCACGACGCCAAGCTGCTTGCCTTGAGTGCGGTGCAGGTATTCCGACAGGTACTCGATGCGCGGGTTGTCGAAGGCGTCCAGCGTGTCGTCAGGGAAGACGCCCTCCTCGTTGTTGTTGTTCTTGTTGCCGCTGACGTAGGCCGTCATGCCCGGCGAGGAGTCGGTGACGATGCTGTTCAGCGAGGCCGTCTTGACCAGGGCCGTGGCCGAGAAGCTGTCCATGGCCAGCGGCTGCAGCGCCTTGCCCTGCGCGTAGCCGTGCACGATGCGCGCGGCCGTGCGCTGGGCGGCACCCATGCCGTCGCCCAGCAGGATGATGATGTTCTTGACCTTGGGTCCGAGCGCCGCGGTGAAGGGCACGACCTCGAAGTTGCCCCGGGCCACGACCTTCTGGCCATCGGCCTGGGTCGCCTCGACGCTGAACTCGTGCCTGCCGGCAACCTCGCTGCTCACCGCGCGCACCGTGGCGATCGCCGTCTCGGGGGGCAGACCCTTGGTGCAGCCGCTCGCACAGTCGCGCAGGGCCACGGTGGCGGCCACGGGCTTGCCATCGACGAAGAAGCGCGCGGCGGCGATCTTTTGGCCGGCGTCGGGCCTGACGGTGGCCTGCAGGTCGAAGCGCTGGCCGGGCAGGAAGCGGGCGACGACGGGGTCGGCGCGGCCGCTGGTGAAGAGTTCGCTGGGCGGCGTCAGGCGCGTCACGGCGGGCGCGGCGACGGCCGGGCCGGCCGCCAGTGCCAGCAGGAGCAGGGCGTGGTGTTTCATCGTCGGGTAGGTTCAGTGCGAATGGGGGGCAGCAGCAGCGGCCAGGGGCCGGGTGGCCAGCGCATCGGGCGCGAGATACAGGCGGACCCAGGACACACGGCCGCTGGCGTCCTCGGCCGGGCCGTACTCCAGCCGGCCGGCCAGGGCGATCGGCCCGGGCTGGTGGGCGACGACGCGGCCGCGCTGGGCCTCGGCCAGCATCACGGTGACGGTGGACGCGGGCAGGTCGTCGGCGTCGCCGTCGGCATGCTCGGCCATGGCCACGGGCCGCGGCGTCAGGAAGAACTGGCCGGCCTGCGGCTCCTCGCGCTGCACCATGAAGCCGACGACGCGCACCTCGTGTCCGCTGGCCGCCAGCAGCCGCGGCGTGGGCTGCAGGCCGCGCGGGCCGATGGGCTGGACGAAGAAATCAGCGAAGCCCAGGTCCTGCGGCACCTCGGCGGCATGTGCGGAAGGAGCGATCGGGGCGGCAGCGGCCGTCAGGGCCAGCAGGGCGGGCAGCAGTCTCATGCAACGCGGAGGGCAAAGCGACGATGCTGGCGGCGCTGCGTGACAGGATCGTGACGAAGCCCGGCAGCCCCGGATGGGCAGATGGCGCTGCGGCGCCCCAAGAAAAAACCCTTCGGCCGGCGAGCGGCTCGAAGGGTTGAATCCACCCGAGGACGGGAGGAGGAGACAAGCAGTACAGCCTCTACCTTAACGCTGAGCGCGTGTCGGCAGCAATCAAGTTTGCGACTGAAGGCATGACGAAATCGCACAAGGGTATGAGCTGCGATAGGGATTCAAGTCCGGCGCAGGCCCTACATTGCCGCCTGGAATTGCTGGACTGGAGCCTGCCATCGCCTCGCCGCCCCGCCCCGTCGGCCTCCGGGAAGCCCTGCGCTTCTGGTTCAAGCTGGGCCTGATCAGCTTCGGCGGGCCGGCCGGGCAGATCGCCATCATGCACACCGAGCTGGTGGAGCGCCGCCGCTGGATCAGCGAGAAGCGTTTCCTGCATGCGCTGAACTACTGCATGCTGCTGCCCGGCCCCGAGGCCCAGCAACTGGCCACCTACATCGGCTGGCTGATGCACCGCACGGCTGGCGGCCTCGTGGCCGGCGCGCTGTTCGTGCTGCCGTCGTTGTTCATCCTCATCGCGCTGTCGTGGGTGTATCTCGCCTACGGCAAGCTGCCGATCGTGGCCGGGCTGTTCTACGGGCTCAAGCCCGCCGTGACGGCGCTGGTGGTGCACGCGGCCCACCGTATCGGCACGCGGGCGCTGAAGAACGGCTGGCTATGGGGCATCGCCGTGGCGGCTTTCGTGGCCATCTTTGCGCTGGACGCGCCCTTCCCGCTCATCGTGCTGGGGGCGGCCGCCATCGGCCACTTCGGCGGCCGGCATGCGCCGCACGTCTTCGCCGTCGGCGGCGGCCACAGCGCGGCGCGGACCGGCTACGGCCCCGCCCTCATCGACGACGACTCGCCCACGCCGGCGCATGCGCACTTCAGCCGCGCGCGGCTGGCCCGTGTGCTGGCCATCGGCATCGGGCTGTGGGGCGCCGCGATGGCAGGCCTGGTGCTGGCCTTCGGTCTGCACGGTGCGCTGGCACAGATGGGCTGGTTCTTCACCAAGGCCGCGCTGCTGACCTTCGGCGGCGCCTATGCCGTGCTGCCCTATGTCTACCAGGGCGCCGTCGAGCACCACCAGTGGCTGAGCGGCGCGCAGATGATCGACGGCCTGGCCCTGGGCGAGACGACGCCGGGGCCGCTGATCATGGTGGTGGCCTTCGTCGGCTTCGTCGGCGGCTGGACGAAGGCGCTGTTCGGGCCCGACGCCCTGTTTCTGGCCGGTGCCGCCGCGGCCTGCGTCGTCACCTTCTTCACCTTCCTGCCGTCCTTCGTCTTCATCCTGGCCGGCGGGCCGCTCATCGAGTCCACCCACGGCAAGCTGCAGTTCACCGCGCCGCTGACGGCCATCACGGCCGCCGTCGTGGGTGTCATCCTGAACCTGGCGCTCTTCTTCGCCTGGCACGTGCTGTGGCCCCAGGGGTGGAGCGGGCGCTTTGACGCCATCTCGGCCCTCATCGCCATCGGCGCGGCCATCGCGCTGTTCCGCTTCAAGCTCGGCGTCATGCCGCTGCTGGCCCTGTGCGCGGCCGCGGGCCTGGGCGCGAGCTGGCTGCACGGCGGCTGAAAACCCCGTGGAAACCCGCGCGAGCCATGCCATTTCAAAACGCTGCCATCGCGCATCGGGATACCGAATGGCAGCGCCGCAACGCCTTATGAAAACTCGATAGCTGCGGGCAAAGAAGTCATATCTGGCGCATGTAACCGCTCCGTACCATGGTTTTCAGTCGGCCCCGCAGAGGGCCGTCTTCACTAGAAAACCACGGAGACCCCATGCCGAAAACCCCCTTCACCCCGACCCGGCTCGCCCTGCTGCTGCAGGCCCTCATGCTGCTGCCGGCAACCGCCCAGACAGCCGCCCCATCGCCCCCCAATGACAGCGATGCCAGCAAGCTGGAGACGGTCGTCGTCAGCGGCATCCGCGCCTCGGTGCGCAAGGCACTGGACACCAAGGAGGCGTCCAACAGCATGGTCGAGGTCATCGCCTCCGAAGACATCGGCAAGCTGCCCGACACGACCATTGCCGAGTCGCTGGCCCGGCTGCCGGGCCTGTCCGCCGGCATCGACCGCGGCAATGCCAGCCAGATCGTCGCGCGTGGCCTGGGCCCGCGCTTCGTCGGCGCGACGCTGAACGGCCGCGAGTTCGCCTCCGCCGAACCCGACCGCGCGGTGCGCTTCGAGATGTTCCCGGCCGAGTCGGTGTCGGGCGCCACGGTCTACAAGACCCAGTCGGCCGAGATCGTCGAAGGCGGCATCGCCACCAGCATCGACCTGCAGACCGTCTCGCCTCTGGCCTGGCGCGAGCGCACCATCTCGCTGAAGGCCGACGCGCTGTACTACCAGCTCGGCAAGAGCATCCAGGGCGCCAAGAAATACGCACCCCGCCTGGGCGGCATCTACGTCGACCAGTTCGCCGACCGGACGCTGGGCGTGGCGCTGGCCTTCAGCTACTACGACCAGCCCTCGCTGGAGGATCGCGTCGACAACTGGGGCTTCAACGAGACCCACTCCGCCGACGTGACCGGCGACGGCAAGGTGGACAAGACGCCCTGGGGATTCCAGAACGGCGTCAAGAAGGGCACCGACAAGCGCTCCAGCCTGCTGGGCAAGGTCGAATACAAGCCCAGCCGCGACGTGGTCATCACCGGCGACGTCTACGCCGCGCGCTCCAACATCCTGGAGCCGACGCTGGTGCACGTGGAAGGCAATGTCGGCAACTGGGACGGCTGGCAGAGCGGCTCGTTCAGCAAGGTCACCACCGACGGCGGCTACGTGACCGGCGCGACGGTGTCCGGCGTGAACCTGGACAACCTAAACGCGCGCTGGAAGCAGAACATGCGCAACTTCGCGGCCGGCCTGAACGGCAAGTTCAAGCTCGACGACTGGCAACTGGACGCCGACCTCGCCCGCTCCACCGCAGGCCGCGACACGATGTGGACGGCCGTCCAGATGAGCATGATGCAGCCCGGCTCGGTGAGCTGGAGCTTTCCGCGTGACGGCTGGATGACCTACTCTTTCAGCAGCGACACCGGCAACCCGGCCAACTTCTCCACCAACGTCACCGAGCAATGGGGCCCGACCTATGTCGGCAAGCTGAACGACGCGCTGAACTCCCAGCAGTTCAACGCCAGCCGCGCCGTGAAGTGGGGCGACGTGACCAAGCTCAAGTTCGGCCTGCGCGCCACGCAGCGCGACAAGTCCTACGCCCAGACCTCCTGGAACTACGCCGGCGCCGCCACCATCCCGACCAGCGCCTTGCAACGCGTGACGGTCGCCGGCCGGCCTGACTTCATCGAGTTCGCCGAAGGCTTCGACAGCGCCGTGCCCAGGTATTTCGGCGCCGCCGCGCTCAACCCCGACGGCCGCAGCCCCACCACCAGCGACCTGGTGCAGAACAACTGGCGCGCCAAGGAAAGCAGCAGCGCCGCCTTCGCCCAGGCCGACCTGAACGGCAGCGTCTTCGGCGACCTGAGCTACCGCGGCAACGTCGGCCTGCGTGCCGTGCACACCAGCCAGACAGGCTTTGGGCTGGAGCAGGTCAACGGCGGCGCGCCCACGCCCGTGTCGGCAGGCACCAGTTACACCCGCTTCCTGCCCAGCCTCAACCTCATCCTCAACCTCGACCAGGACGACGTGAACCAGCTGCGCTTCGGCGTCTCGCGCGCCATGGCCCGCGCGCCGCTGGACGTGATGAACGCGGCCCACACCGTCAGCATCGATCCCAACGGCGTCAACCCGACGACGGTGTCGGGCGGCAATCCGCAACTCAAGCCCATGATGGCCAGCCAGGTCGACCTGACCTTGCAGCGCTACTTCGACAAGGACAGCCTCGTCTCCGTGGGCCTGTTCTACAAGAAGATCAGCGACTACATCGGCATCGCCTCGGTGGCCGGCAGCTTCAACGGCAAGACGGCCTACTACACACAGCAGGTGAACCGCGACGGCGGCATTGTGCAGGGCGTGGAGTTGGTCTACCAGCAGGCCTTCACCAAGCTGCCCGCGCCGTGGAACAGCCTGGGCCTGATGGCCAACTACACCTACAGCGACAGCAACATCAAGGAAAACGGCGACCGCAGCGGCGGCAGCTTCACGCCAATCGCCACCAACGGCCTGATGAAGAGCAACGGCGGCCTGACCCTCTGGTATGCCCGCAACGGCTTCGAGGCCCGCCTGGCGGCCAACCACCACTCGGCCTACAACCGTGCGCCGACCTGGGACTCCACGGCCTTCCAGTTGAACGGCGCCGAGACCTGGGTGTCGGCCAACGTGTCGCAGCAGGTCACCGCGCAGCTGCAGTTGCGCTTGGGCGTCGAGAACGCGACCAACCAGCGCGTCACCTACACCGACCCGCTCAACCCCTGGCACCAGACCAACTTCCAGTTCGGTCGGCGCTTCAACGTCGGGCTGACTTACAAGCTGTAGGACACGGCGGGGGCGACGGTCCGCCCAGCCGGGCGGCAAGGCGTTAGCCTTGCGCCATGCCCCGCCGCCTCGCCGCCCTTGCCGCCGCCCTGCTCGCCGCCGCCGCCCTGACCACGTGCACGGCCCTGAGCGGCCTCGCTGGCGGTCATCTCGACGTCGAGCAGGCCGAGCTGCAGGCTCGCATCGCGCTGCGTTTCCCGACGCAGCACTGCAAGATCGTCATCGCCTGCCTGGAGCTCGCCAATCCCGTCGTCGTGCTGACCGAGGGCGAAGACCGCATCGGCCTCACGGCCGACGCCAGGATCAGCCTGGGCACACGTGAACGCACAGGCCGCGTCGGCTTCTCAGGCCGGCCAAGGTACGCGCCCGTCGAAGGTCAGCTCTTCTTGGACGACATCCAGATCACGACACTGGCGTTCGCCGGCATCCCCGAGGAGTACGCCGCCCTCGTGAAGCTGCGCGGGCCGGCGCTGATCAACAGCCGCCTGCAGGCGCATCCGGTCTACACGCTCGACACCAACACAGCCAAGGGCGCGCTGGCCAAGCGTGTCGTGCAGGACGTACGGGTGGTCAACGGCAAGCTGAGGATCAGCTTCGTACCGGCGGCGAGCCAGTAGGAGCAGGCGCTTCCTCAGGGGCCAGACCTCTGCCTGGAGGAAGTTGGTAGGCCGTATTGGACTTGAACCAATGACCAAAGGATTATGAGTCCTCTGCTCTGACCAACTGAGCTAACGGCCCCCGGTTGGAAGGCGCGGATTCTAGTCAGCGCTGGGACAGCGCCTGCCCCACCATCCGCGACGTGATGTCGACGATCTGGATCATTCGGTCGTAGGCCATGCGCGTGGGGCCGATGACGCCCAGCGTGCCAACCACCTGGCCGTCGACCTCGTAGGGCGCCGACACGATGGACAGTTCCTCGTACGGCACGACCTGGCTCTCGCCGCCGATGTAGATGCGCACGCCTTCGGCGCGGCTGGAGGTGTCCAGCAGGCGCATGAGCTGGGTCTTCTGCTCGAAGAGATCGAACAGGCGGCGCAGGCTGCCCATGTCGTGGCTGAAGTCCTGCACGGTCAGCAGGTTGCGCTCGCCAGACACGATGACCTGCTCGTCCTGCTGCGCCATGGCCTCGCTGCCCACCTGCACGGCGGCGCTCATCAGGCCGGCGATCTCGCCGCGCAGCGCGTCCACCTCATGGCGCAGGCGCTCGCGCACGGCTTCGAGCGTGAGGCCGGCGTAGCCGGCGTTGAGCCGGTTGCTGGCCTCAGCCAGTTCGCCCTGGCTCAGGTCCTGGGCGGTGAAGATGACGCGGTTCTGCACGTCGCCGTCCGGCGACACGAGGATGACGAGCACCCGGCGCTCGCCCAGGCGCAGGAATTCGATGTGGTGGAAGACGCTGGGCTTCTTGGGCGACGTGACGACGCCGACGAAGCTCGACAGGTTGGACAGCATCTGCGCCGCGCTGGCGATGACGCGCTGGGGCTGGTCGGGCTGCAGCTGTGCCGTTTCAACGCCGATGAGGCCGGGCTGGGCCGTCAGCATGGTGTCGACGAAGAGCCGGTAGCCGCGCGCCGTCGGAATGCGGCCGGCGCTGGTGTGGGGGCTGGCAATGAGACCCAGCTCCTCCAGGTCGGCCATGACGTTGCGGATGGTCGCGGGGCTGAGCTCCAGGCCCGAGGCCTTGGACAGCGTGCGCGAGCCGACCGGCTGGCCGTCGGCGATATAGCGTTCGACCAGGGTTTTCAGCAGGGATTTGGAGCGCTCGTCGAGCATGGCGCCATTCTAAGAACACCCCCGTTCCTCCCAGGAGAGGCGATACCCCTGTGGTGTAATTTGCCGCATGGCCGAGCGCTTCAGACATGTCGCCATCGTGGGCAAGCATCAGGCGCCGGGCATCAAGCCGGTGCTGGAGGAAATCGCCCAGTTCCTGTGCGGCAGCGGGCTCGAGGTTTCCCTCGAAGCCGACACGGCCCTGAACACCGGCCTCACGGGTTACGACGCCCTCTCGCACGATCAACTCGGCCGCGTCTGCGATCTGGCCGTCGTCGTCGGCGGTGACGGCACGATGCTGGGCTTTGCCCGCGAGATGGCGCCCTACGGAATTCCGCTGCTGGGCATCAACCAGGGGCGGCTGGGCTTCATCACGGACATCCCGATCGAGCGCTGGCGTGAGTCGCTGGCGCCGGTGCTGGCAGGCGACTACGAGGTCGAACCGCGCGCGATGCTGGAAGGCGCCGTGTGGCGCGACGGCGAATCCATCTTTTCCGGCCTGGCGCTGAACGACGTGGTCGTCAGCCGCGGCGCGACGGCCGGCATGGTGGAACTGAAGATCGAGGTGGGCGAGCAGTTCGTTGCCAACATGCGGGCCGACGGCCTCATCGTCGCCTCGCCCACCGGCTCCACGGCCTACGCGCTATCGGCCGGCGGCCCGCTGATGCACCCGAGCATCGCCGGCTGGCTGATCGTGCCGATTGCGCCGCACACCCTGTCCAACCGGCCCATCGTGCTGCCCGACCTGGGCGAGGTGCGCCTTGAGATCGTGGCCGGCCGCGATGCCTCGGTGAACTTCGACATGCAAAGCCTCGCAAGCCTGCTGCACGGCGACACCATCACCGTGCGCCGCAGCCAGCACCAGGTCCGTTTCCTGCACCCCAAGGGCTGGAGTTATTACGCGACCCTGCGTCGCAAACTGCGTTGGTATGTCTAGATGCTGCGGCACCTGAGCCTCAAGGATTTCGTCATCGTTCCCGCGCTGGAGCTCGACTTCGAGCCCGGCTTTGCCGTGTTGACCGGCGAGACCGGCGCCGGCAAGTCCATCCTCATCGATGCGCTACAGCTGGCCCTGGGCGGACGCGGCGACGCCGGCGTGGTGCGCGAGGGCGCGGCCAAGGCCGAGATCTGCGCCGAGTTCGACGCGCCGGCGCATCTGCGCGCCTGGCTGGACGAGGCCGGCTTCGAAACCGACGACACGCTGCTGCTGCGACGCGTCATCGACGCCGCGGGCAAGAGCCGCGCCTGGATCAACGGCGGCGCCGCCACGCTGACGCAATTGCGCGAGCTGGCCGACCACCTGCTCGACATCCACGGCCAGCATGCCTGGCAGGGCCTGACCCGCCCTGCCGCGGTGCGCGAGCTGCTGGACGGCTTCGCCGGCCTGGACACCGCGCCGCTGGCCCGCGCCCACACCGCCTGGAAGCAGGCCGCGGAGGCCCTGCAGAAGGCCCGGGGCCAGCAGGCCGATGCACTGCGCGAGCGCGAACGACTGGCCTGGCAGATCGGCGAACTGGACGGTCTGGCGCCCGGCGAGGGCGAGTGGGAGGAGCTGAACGCCGAACACGAGCGCCTGTCCCACGGCCAGTCCCTCATCGACGCGGCCAAGTCGGCGCTGGATGCGCTGGACGAGGCCGAACCCAGCGCCCAGTCGCTGGCCGGTGGCGCGCTGGACCAGCTCGAACGCGTGCTCGATCACGACGGCCGCCTGCTGCCCGCCGTGCAGGCGCTGCGCGATGTGCAGGCCCAGTTGCAGGACGCCAGCCACACCTTGTCGGCCTACCTGCACAAGGCCGACCTCGACCCGGCCCGCCTGGCCGAACTGGACGAGCGCGTGTCGGCCTGGATGACGCTGGCGCGCCGCTACCGGCGCCAGCCCCAGGAACTGCCGGCCCTGCTGGCTCAGTGGCGGGCCGAACTGGCCGCGCTCGACGCCGCCAGCGACCCCGCCCAGCTCGAAGCCGCGCTCGCTGCGGCGCGCCAGGCCTTCGATGCCGAGGCGCAGGCCGCCAGCCGTGCGCGCGGCAAGGCCGCGCCCCAGCTCGCCTCGGCCGTCACCGCGGCGATGCAGCAGCTGGGCATGGCCGGCGGCCAGTTCGGCATCGCGCTGAACCCGACCGACGGCCCGCAGAGCTTCGGCGTCGAGTCCGCCGAATTTCTCGTCGCCGGCCATGCCGGCAGCACGCCGCGGCCGCTGGCCAAGGTGGCGTCGGGTGGCGAACTGTCGCGCATCGCGCTGGCCATCGCCGTCACCGCCAGCCAGGCCGACTCCGGCAACGCCCCCGGCACGCTGATCTTTGACGAGATCGACGTCGGCATCGGCGGCGCCGTGGCCGAAACCGTGGGGCGCCTCATGAAGCAGCTCGGGCGCGAGCGCCAGGTCATGGCCGTCACCCACCTGCCCCAGGTGGCCGCCTGCGCCGACCGCCATCTCGTCGTTGCCAAGGCCTTGCAGGGCAAGAGCACCGTCAGCTCCGTCAGCCCGGTGGCTGGTGAGGCTCGGGTGGCCGAGATCGCCCGCATGCTGGGCGGCGAACGCCTGTCTTCCACCAGCCTCGCGCACGCGCAGGAAATGCTGGATGCGTCCACCGCCATCAAACCGCGCAAGGCCAGGTCATGAGCCTGGACGCTGATCTGCAGGGTGACGTGGTGCTGCTAACCGGCATGTCCGGCGGCGGCAAGTCCGTCGCCATGCATGCGCTGGAGGACGCCGGCTACTTCTGCGTCGACAACCTGCCCGCCGAGCTGCTGCTGGACTTCCTGAGGCTGGAGCAGCAGCGGGGCGAGCGCCGCGTCGCCATCGCGGTGGACGTGCGCTCGGCCAGCTCGCTGCCGCTGCTGCTGCCGCTGATCAAGGAGCTGCGCGCCACGGGCGTGGCCGTGCGCTCGGTCTTCCTGGACGCGAGCAACGACGCGTTGATGCGCCGCTTCTCCGAGACGCGCCGCCCCCACCCGCTGCGCGAAGACCGCGACACCGAACGCACGACCGCTTTCGGTACGCTGGACCGCACCGCCGAGGAAAGCCACCGCCTGCTGCTGGACGCCATCAAGCTGGAGCGCGAGCTGCTCGGCGGACTGAAGGCCGAATCCACGGTCATCGACACCAGCCAGCTGCGCCCGGCTCAGCTGCGCGCTTGGCTGGCCGACCTCGTCGGGCCCAACGCCGGGTCCAAGCTGACGCTGGTGTTCGAGAGCTTTGCCTTCAAGCACGGCGTGCCCAGCGATGCGGACTTCGTCTTCGACGTGCGCGTGCTGCCCAACCCCTACTACGACCGCGAGCTGCGCCCGCTGACCGGCCGCGACGCGCCGGTGGCCGCCTACCTCGCGGCGCAGCCGGAGGTCGGGCTGATGATGGGCCAGATCGCCGGCTTCCTGTCGCGCTGGCTGCCCAACTTCGCGGCCGACCAGCGCAGCTACCTCACGGTAGCTATCGGCTGCACCGGCGGTCAGCACCGCTCGGTCTATCTCGTCGAGATGCTGGCGCGCCAGTTCGGCCACCATGGCCACGTGCTGAAGCGCCACCGCGAACTGGACGCCCGCTAGATTCAGAACAATTGTTCTAGACATCACGTTCTAGAACGATTATTCTGAATCTATGCCATCGACACCCACCGTCAAACCGACCGCTGCCGAGCTGGACCTGCTTCAGGTGCTGTGGCGCCTCGGCCCGGCCGACGCCAAGGCCGTGCATGAAGCCCTGCTGCCCGACCGCCCCGACGCGAGCTACGCCACCGTGCTGCGCCAGTTGCAGGTCATGCACGGCAAGGGCCTGCTGAGCCGCGACGAGCGCCAGCGCCCGCACCTCTACGCGCCACTTCAGGCCCAGGACAAGCTGCAGCAGTCCCTCGTTCGCGACTTCATCGCCAAGGCCTTTGCCGGCTCTGGCAAGGCCCTGGTGCTGGCCGCGCTGAAGAGCCACGTCAGCGCCAAGGAACGCGCCGAGATCCGCCAGCTGCTAGGCAGGATCGGAGATGAAGCATGAGCCTGGATATTGCCGTGATGGCCTGGGGCTGGGCCCTCGTGAACTTCGTCTGGCAGGGGGCCGTCGTCGGTGCCGCCGCCGCCCTGCTGCTGGCGCTGATGCGCGGCGCGTCGGCGCGCTGGCGCTATGTCGTCTGCGCGGCAGGCCTGGGCCTGTGCCTGTGCCTGCCGCTGGCGCAATGCCTGGACCTCGCACCGGCCGAGGCCGAATTCATCGGCGAACTTCCGCCTCTGGCCGAGCAGATGCCGGCCCTGGTCACGGCCTGGGCGCTGGGCACGGCACTGATGCTGACCCGGCTGGCGCTTGGCCTGGCATGGATCGCCCGGGCACGGCGGCGCAGCACGCCGGCCCCGGCCGAGTGGCAGACCCGCCTGGACGCCCTGGCCCGCCGCCTCGGCCTGAAGCGCGCCGTGCCGCTGCGCCTGCTGCCCGGGCTCGCCGGCCCGATCGCGCTCGGCCTGCTCAGGCCCTGCGTGCTGCTGCCGGCCGCGCTGCTGAGCCGCCTGCCGGTGGACCTGCTCGAAGCGCTGCTGGCCCATGAGCTGGCCCATGTGCGGCGCTGGGACTACCTCGCCAACCTGCTGCAGAGCGCCGTCGAGGCCCTGCTCTTCTTCCACCCCGTCGTCTGGTGGCTGTCCTCGCGCATGCGTGCCGAGCGGGAGCTGGTGGCCGACGAGATCTCCGCCGAGCTGCTAGGCGATTCCCGCCGTCTGGCCCTGGCCCTGCATGCCCTTTCAGAACTGGACCCACCCCACATGACCCCTGCCCTCGCCCAGGCCGCCCGCGGCGGCGACCTGCTCGCCCGCATCGAGCACCTGCTCGCTCCCCGCCCCCGGGCCACCGGCTGGAAGCTGGCCCTGCCGGCCCTGCTGATCGCCGCCACCAGCTTCGTCGTGCAGGCCAGGACCAAGGACGCCCCGCCCCCGCCCGACACGCCCGCGCCGGCAGTGGCCGCCCCTGCCGAGGCTGCGCCGGCCCAGCAGCTGCGCCTGCCGGTGAACGCCAAGCATGTAGTCGTCATCGACGACGCGACCGGCAAGGTGCTGATGGCGCGCGACGCCGATGCCGTCGTGCCCATCGCCTCGCTGACCAAGCTGCTGACAGCCATGGTGGTGCTGGACGCCAGGTTGGACCCGAACGAGAAGCTGCGCATCACGAACGACGACGTCGACACTCTCAAGCACAGCCGCTCGCGCGTGCGCGTCGGCACGCAGATGAGCCGGCTGGCGGCACTGGAGATGGCGCTGATGGAGAGCGAGAACCGCGCGGCCGCCGCGCTGGCGCGCACCTTCCCCGGCGGCGAGGCCGGTTTCGTCAAGGCCATGCAAGCCAAGATCCACGCGCTAGGCCTGAAGCGCACGGCCATCACCGACCCGACCGGCCTGTCGCCGGCCAACACGTCGACGGCGACGGAGATGGCCGCCATCACGTCTGCCGCGGCGCGCTACGGCGAGATCGAGCGCATCACCAGCGTCAAGAAGGCCCAGGTGCCGGTCGACGGCCGGCCGCGCGAGATTCGCAACACCAACCGCCTCGTCGGCACCAAGGGCTGGGACATCCGCGTCTCCAAGACCGGCTACACCGAGGAGGCCGGCCGTTGCCTGGCCATGCGCATCCTGAACGGCAAGCGCCCGGTCACCGTCGTGCTGCTGGACGCCGACGGCTCGGCCCAGCGCCTGCGCGACGCGGCGCTGATCCGCAAGTCGCTGGCCCGCCAGGCCTCCTGACCATGCAGCGCCGCCATCTGCTTGTGGCAGGCAGCGCCGCGCTCGCCCTGCCAGCGCGGGCCCTGGACTTCGCCCCGCCCCGAGCACCTGCGGCGATGCGCATCAGCGTCGACCGCATCATCGATATCGCCGTCGGCATCCGCCCCTTCCGCACGCAAGGCCCGCGCATCGAGGCCGAGCGGCGTTTCGGCAAGGCGCTGGTCCATCACTACGGCCATGGTGGCAGCGGCTGGTCGCTGTCCTGGGGCTCGGCGCAGCGGGCGCTGGCGCTGGTACAGGCCAGTGGTGCCAAGCCGGGCGAGCGCATCGCCGTCATCGGCTGCGGCGCCATCGGCCTGACGACGGCGCGCACCGCCCAGCAGGCCGGCTACAAGGTGCGCCTCTACGCCAAGGACAGGCCGCCGCGCGTGTACTCCTCGGCCGCAACGGGGCTGTGGACGCCGGACTCGCGCATCGTCACGAGCGCGCATGCCGACGAGGCCTGGGCGGCCGGTTGGGAAGCGATGGCGAGGGCCTCCTTCAAGGTGCACCAGAGCTATCTCGGCCTGCCCTCGGGGCCGGTCGAATGGCATGACGGCTTCGTCGTCGCCGACGAGGATTTCGGCCAGCCGCTGCCAGGCCATGTCGGCGAGCCGGACTACCCCGACCTGGCCTCGCGCATTGCCGACCTGCGGCCGCAGGGCAAGGCGCTGGCGGCCGGCGAGCACCCCTTCCGCACGCCGCACGCGCGCCGCTTCACCCAGCTCGTCTTCAACATCCCGGCCTACCAGCGCCTGCTGCTGGACGACTTCGCGCGCGACGGCGGCGAACTGGTGCAGCGCGAGTTCCACCGGCCGCCCGACTTCGCCCGACTGCCCGAGAGGCTGATCGTCAACTGCATGGGCGACGGTGCGCGCACGCTGCTGGCCGACGCCGACATGACGCCGGTGCGCGGCCAGACGGCCCGCCTCGTTCCCCAGCCGGAGGTGGATTACGCGGTGATCTACCGCGGCCGGAACGTCGTGGCCCTGCCGCGGCGAGATGGCCTGCTCGTGGCCGCCATGGGCGAGCATGACTTCGGCAGCGACGACCTGCGGCCCGACCGCGCCCATTCCGAGGACGCGGTGCAGCGTCTCGCCAGCCTGTTTTAGAAGGTCTCCCAGTCGCCCTCGGCGGCGCCCGACGGCACCGAGGGCGCGGGCGCAGCGGGCGGCCTGGGCGCCTGGGCCGCAACCACCGGCGCGGGACGGGGCGCAGCGGCCGCCGCCGACTTGACCGCGGGCCTGGGCACCGCAGCCTTGGGCGCCATGGCCGGCCGCGGCGCCAGCCTGGGCGCGCTGCGCGGCGCGGCGGGCGCGGCAGACGAATCGACGCGGAAGGCTGCCACGGCTTCCGTCAACCTGGTCGTCTGCATGCGCATGCTCTCGGCCGCAGCGGCCGTCTGCTCCACCAGCGCGGCGTTCTGCTGGGTGGCCTGGTCGAGCTGGCTGACGGCAGCGTTGATCTGCCCGACGCCCTCGCTCTGCTCGCGGCTGGACACGGTGATCTCGCCGACGAGGTCGGTCACCTTGCGCACCTCGCTGACCATCTGGCCGATGGTTTCGCGCGCCGCCAGCACCTGAGCGCTGCCACCCTCCACCTTGGTGACGCTGTCGCCGATCAGGCTCTTGATCTCCTTGGCTGCCTCCGCGCTGCGGTGCGCAAGCAGGCGCACCTCACCGGCCACGACGGCAAAGCCTCGCCCCTGCTCGCCGGCCCGCGCGGCTTCCACCGCGGCGTTCAGGGCCAGGATGTTGGTCTGAAAGGCGATGCCGTCGATGGTGCCGATGATGTCGGAGATCTTGCGGCTGGACGCCGAGATGGCGTCCATGGTCGTGACGACCTCGCCCACCGCTGCGCCGCCTGCGCCGGCCACCTCGGAGGCATGGTTGGCGAGCTGGTCGGCCTGGCGCGCGTTGTCTGCATTGGCCCTGATCTGGGCGGCCATCTGCTCGACCGACGCAGCCGTCTGCTCCAGGCTGGAGGCCTGGCTCTCGGTGCGCGCCGAGAGGTCGGCATTGCCCTGCGCGATTTCGGCGGCGGCGACGTTGAGCTGGTCGCAGCCCTGGCGCACGCCGGACACCATGCGCGCGAGGTTCTGCGTCATCTCGTCCAGCATGGTCAGCAGCTGGCCGAGCTCGTCGCGCGAGCTGCTATGCAGGCGCTGGGTCAGGTCGCCGCCCGCGACGGCCTTGACGGCCGCGGAGGCGCGCTGCACGGGGCCGGTGATGGAACGCGTGATGGCGATGGCGGCCAGCACGCCGATGACGAGGGCCCCGACGGAGGCGATCGCAAAGATCCACAGCACGCGGCGGTAGGCGGCCTCGGCGGCCTCTGTCGTCGCGCCGGAGAGCTTCTCGTTGTAGTCCCACCACTTGTTCAGGTTCTGGCGCAGCGGCAAGAAGCTGCTGCGCACGGCCGTGGTGCTCATCTCGCGGGCCGCGGTGCCCTGGGTCGGGTCAGCCGCGCTTTCCTCCGAAGCCTTGAGGACTTTCTCCTGTCCCGAGAAATACGCCTCGGCACCTTCGCGCACCGTCTTCAGCAGCGCGCGATCCTCGTCATCGGCCGCCAGCAGTTCGTAGTCCTTCAGGCGCTGGCGCACATCGTCCCGCGCCTTGGCGATCTGGGCTCCGAGATCTTTCTTCTGCTTGTCGTCGTCGGTGAGGATGTGCTGCTGTTCGAGCCGCCGCGAGTCGGAGACGGCACCGTCGAGCTGATGAATGATGCGCAGCGAAGGCAGGATGTTTTCGGGGTAGTACTCGGCGTAGTGGTTGATGGACCGGGTCAACAACGCCCCCACGCCCGACATCGCCAGCATCAGCGCCAGCAGGACGACGAAGGCAAGGCCCAGGCGCGCACCGACACGCAGATTCTTCAAGGCATCCACGGCTATCCCCTCTAGTTGTTCTGGGGACTTTGCCCTTTCCGACCCGGCCAGGCAATGCGCTCAAGTGCGCAGTGTCAGCTTTCCGCCGCGTCCGACTCGCTCAGCAGCACGGCCAGCAATACCGCGGTGCCCACCGGCATGAAGACGACGATGGCGATGAGCCAGGGCCAGAAGCTGCGGCCCGTGCGGCGCACCAGTTGCATCATGAAGACGCAGTGCATGGTGCCGGCGATGACGAGGCCCAGCCCGGCGAGCGCAAGCTGGGCGGCCGGCGGCTCGCCGACCTGGGTGCTGCTGACGAGCTGCCACAGGCATAGCCCGGCCACAAGCAGGGCGATCACCGCATACTCGATGCCGTTCTTGATGTGTGCCTGCATTCAGCTTTCCTCGATCAACTTTTTCAGCGGCGCCGGCAGCGCATAGCCGACGAGTTTCTCTCGCGCGACCCAGGTTCCGCCAGGCGTATTTCCCTCGGTCGCCTCGGCCCGCATCGTGTGCAGCACCCAGTCGAAATGCGTCAGCGCATGCTGGATGCGCGGCAGCGTCTCCAGCCGGGCGCCTGGCAGGGCCGCGCGGGCGCTGGCCTCGTCGTCGAACATCGGCAGCGTCCACAGCCCGGCCCATACGCCGGTGGCCGGCCGCTGCTGCAGCAAGACCTGGCCCCCGGCCTCGCCCGGCCTCTCCAGCCACAGCCACCAGTTCTCGCGCCGGCCACGCTTGAGCTTTTTCGTCTTGACCGGGTAGCGCGTCGGGTCGCCCGCCTGCTGGCCAAGGCACATCGGCTGCACGGGGCACAGCAGGCAGTCCGGCGAACGCGTGGCGCAGACGCTCGCCCCCAGGTCCATCAGCCCCTGGGTGTATCGGTCGACGTCGCGGTCGGGCAGCAGTTCGGTGGCGCGGTCCCAGAGCCGCTTCTCGGCGGCGCTGCTGGCCAGGTCGCCGTCGAACGCCAGCACGCGGCTGAGCACGCGCTTGACGTTGCCGTCCAGGATGGCCACGCGCTCGCCGAAGCAAAAGGCCGCGATGGCCGCCGCCGTGGAGCGGCCGATGCCGGGCAGGGTCTGCAGGCCGGCAGCCGTGGGCGGGAATTCACCGCCATGCAGCTCGGCCACGGCCTTGGCGCAGGCGTGCAGATTGCGCGCGCGGCTGTAGTAGCCCAGGCCAGCCCACTGCGCCAGCACCTCGTCCAGCGAGGCCGCAGCCAGGTCGGTGACGCGGGGCCAGCGCGCCAGGAAGCGCTCGTAGTAGCCCAGCACCGTCGTGACCTGGGTCTGCTGCAGCATGACCTCCGACAGCCAGACGCGGTAGGGGTCCTGCGTGTTCTGCCAGGGCAGCGTGTTGCGCCCGTGGCGGCGCTGCCAGGCGACGATGGTCTTGCCGAAGTCAGGGATCAGCGTTTCTGGCATGAGGGGCAGAAGAAGGTGGAACGCTGGCCCTGCACGATGCGGCGGACGGGCGCGCGGCAGCGCAGGCAGGCTTGGCCCTCGCGTCCATAGACCTGCGCCTGCATCTGGAAGCTGCCGGCCACGCCATGGGCGTCGCGGAAGTCGCGCAGTGTGGTGCCGCCGGCCTCCAGGGCCTGGCCGAGCACCTGGCGCACAGCGGCGGCCAGCCTGTCGGCGCGCGGGCGGCTGAGCTTGCCCGCGGGCAGGCGCGGGTCGATGCCGGCCATGAACAGTGCCTCGCAGGCGTAGATGTTGCCGGCGCCCACGACGATGTCGCCGGCCAGCAGGGCCTGCTTGATGGCCACGCGCCGGCCGCTCAGGCGCGCGTGCAGGTGCAGGCCGTCGAAGCGCTCGTCGAAGGGCTCCAGGCCCAGGCCGCCCAGCAGCGTCGCCACCGGTTCGGCCTCCAGCGCCGCGGCCCAGACGACGGCGCCGAAGCGGCGCGGATCAGTCAGCCGCAGCAGGCCGCGGTCGGTGTGCAGGTCGAAATGGTCATGCGCACCGGCCGCCGGCGTCGTGTCGAGGAAGGCCAGCGACCCCGACATGCCCAGGTGCAGCAGCAGGCCGCCCGAGCTCTCCAGGGGCAGCCACAAATATTTACCCCTTCTTTGCACGCTGCCGACGCGGCTGCCGAGCAGGGATTCGGGGTCCACGCCGAGGGGCCAGCGCAGCGGTTTACCCAGGCGCAGGCCGGTCACCCGGGCTCCCTGGATGGCACCGGCAAAGCTGCGGCGCGTGACTTCGACTTCGGGCAACTCGGGCATGGGGCGGAAATCATAATCAGGCCCTGCCCTCCGGAGTTCGAATGCCCCTGCCCCACCGTCGCGTGATCGCCGCCGCCCTGCTGGCGGTCGCCCTGCATGCCCACGCGGAAGACGATGCCGCCACCACCGCGCCCGCCGAAGCGCCGGTGAACTCGGCCATGGATGCGCCGCTGTTCTATCAACTGTTGATCGGCGAGGTGGAGCTGCAGAACGGCCAGGCCGGCGTCGCCTTCCAGGTGCTGCTGGACGCCGCGCGGCGCACGGCCGACGAGGAGTTGTTCAAGCGCGTCGTCAACATCGCCATCCAGGCCCGGGCCGGCGACCAGGCCCTGCTGGCCGCGCGTGCCTGGGCGGAGACCGTGCCGACGTCGACCGATGCACTGCAGAGCGTCGTGCAGCTGCTGTCCCTGATGAACAGGCCGGCCGAGGTGGCGCAGCCGCTGACGATGCTGCTGCGCATTGCGCCCGCGCCGCAGCGTCCCGGCTTCATGCTGGCGCTGCCGCGCCTGTTCCAGCGCTCGCCCGATCCCAAGTCCGTGCTTGCCGCGCTCGGCCCGGTACTGCAGGCCCAGACCGGACCGCTCAGGCCGGCCGCCCTCTACACGGAGGCCCGCCTGTCCATCAACGCCGGCGAAAACGCGCGCGCGCTGGCGCTGACCCGCGAGCTCGACCAGCTCGCACCCGACGGCGACGATGCGCTGCAACTCGCCGTCGACCTCATGCCCGCAGAGCCGCAGGCCGAGCGCCTGATCGCCGCACGCCTGCAGCACAAGCCCGACCAGCACGCGCTGCGCCAGGCCTACGCCCGGGCGCTGATCCAGGCCCAGCGCCCGGCCGAGGCCGCACGGGAATTCCGCCTGCTGACCGAGGCCACACCCGACAACCCCGCACCCTGGCTGGCGCTGGGTGCCATCGAGCTGGAACTCAAGCACCCGGCCGCGGCTGAAACGGCGCTGCGCGAAGGCCTGAAGCGCCTGGATACGCCGGCCGCCGGCACCGACGCGGAGATCAAGGCGCGCGCTGACGGCCGTCGCCAGGCCTGGCTGATGCTGTCCCAAGCCGCAGAACAACGCGGCGACCTCAAGGCCGCCGAGGCGGCGCTGCAGAAGCTCGACAGCAGCACCCTCGATGTGCGCTACCGCCGCGCTGGCCTGCTGGCCAGGCAGGGCAAGCTGGCAGAGGGGCGCAAGCTGCTGCAACCGGCTGCCGACGCGAGCGACACAGACGCCCGCGCCGCCCTGCTGGCCGAAGCCCAGCTGATGCGCGACCGGCGCGACTATGCCGCCTCGCTCGGCGTGCTGAAGACTGCAACGGCCCGCTTCAGCGGCGACCCGGACCTGATCTACGAGCAGGCCATGATGACCGAGAAGATCGGCAAGTTCGACGAGATGGAGTCGCTGCTGCGCAAGGTCATCGAGCTCAAGCCCGACTATCACCATGCCTACAACGCGCTGGGCTATTCGCTGGCCGAACGCAACCTGCGACTGCCCGAGGCCAAGCAGCTCATCGAACAAGCCTTGAAGCTCGCGCCGGGCGAGCCCTTCATCGTCGACAGCCTGGGCTGGGTCGAGTTCCGCCTGGGCAACCTGGCCGAAGCCGCCAAGCTGCTGCGCCAGGCCCACACCGGCCGACCCGACGCCGAGATCGCCGCCCACCTCGGCGAGGTGCTTTGGGCCAGCGGCGACAAGGACGAGGCGCGCCGCGTGCTCGCCGAGGCCGCCCAGCGCGACCCCGACAACGAGGCGCTGCGCGAGACACTGGACCGCCTGAAGGTCAAGCCTTGAGGCTCGCGGCTCTCTTACTGGCGCTGGCCCTCGTCGGCTGCGCGCAGTTGCAGAAGGCTGCACCATCCGTCGACGAAGCTCGGCTCAGCGGCCGCATCAGCGTCACGGTGGCCGGAGACGTCCACAATCGCGGCACCGGCGGCGCGGCCAGCTTCGAACTCTTCGGCGGCCCCGACGCCGGCCGGCTGGAGCTGACCACGCCGCTGGGCTCGCTGGTGGCCCGCGCGAACTGGCGGCCGGGCCTGGTCACGCTGCAGACACCCAGCGACGAGCGCCGCTTCGACGATCTCGACGCGCTGACCCGCGAGTTGCTCGGCGAACCCGTACCCGTGGCTGCGCTGTTCGACTGGCTCAATGCCCGCCCCTGGCCGGCCGCTCCGCACCGGAAGACGGCCAGCGGCTTCGAGCAGCTCGGCTGGCGCATCGAGCCCAGGCTGCCCGCCCTCGTCGCCACGCGACTGGCCGACCCGGTCGTCACGCTGCGCGCCAAGCTGGATGGAGGCGATGAAGGCAATCCATGACCTGGCCGCACCGGCCAAGCTGAACCTCTTCTTGCACGTCGTCGGCAAACGCGCCGACGGCTACCACCTGCTGCAGTCGGTCTTCGTGCTGATCGACTGGGCAGACACCCTGCATGTCGAGACCCGCGCCGATGGCCGGCTGGCCCGGCACGACGTGCTGGGCGGGGACCTGCCCGCCGACGACCTGTGCCTGCGCGCAGCCCGGCTGCTGCAGGCCGAGGCAGGTTGCACGCTGGGCGCCGACATCCACCTCGAAAAGCGCCTGCCTGCCGGCGCCGGCATGGGCGGCGGCTCGTCGGACGCAGCCACGACACTGCTGGCGCTGAACCGGCTATGGGATCTGCGCCTACCACTGGAGCGGCTGATGGAGCTGGGCCTCAGGCTCGGCGCGGACGTGCCCTTCTTCCTCGGGGGCGAGCCGGCATTCGTCGAGGGCATCGGCGAGATCCTGCACCCTCTCGCTCTGCCCGAGCAACGCTTCGCCGTCATCAAGGGGCCGGCCGGACTGGCGACCAAGGACATCTTTTCGAGCGAACTCTTGGCAAGGTCTGAAAACTTGGCTATAGTCGCGGGCTTTCCTGCCACGGCAAGAACTGCTGAAGACTTGGTAAATGGCTTTGGTCGCAACGACCTCCAGCCGGCAGCCTTAGAAATCAGCGGTGAAGTGCGAGAAGCGTTGCATCAGTTGTCCGAAGTGTTCGGCAACGCCCGGATGACGGGTTCAGGTGCAGCGGTCTTTGCGCGACTCGCCGTGGACGGAAAAGATGGCAAGGACGACCAGTCCCTGGCGACATTGCTGAAGGCCAGGCCTTCAGGATGGACCGGTCGAATCTGCCGCAGTCTGGCTCAACACCCGCTCGCGGGCTGGGCTGACTGATCAAGGTTGTAGGGTGCAGCAGCTCTGCTGTGTCCTGTGTAGGGGAGTCGCCAAGTTGGTCAAGGCATCGGATTTTGATTCCGACATGCGAGGGTTCGAGTCCTTCCTCCCCTGCCAAATTTCTGTTTTTCGCTGAACCGGCTCGGCGCTCAGCGAGCCACTGATACCCCAGAGGCTCCCAGTGCTGCTCAACACGGTTCTCTTCACCGGCAATGCGAACCCGGTTCTCTCCCAGGAAATCGCAACCCATCTCGGCCTCGAGCTGGGCAAGGCGGTCGTCGGCCGCTTCTCGGACGGTGAAGTCACCGTCGAGATCCAGCAGAACGTACGCGCCCGCGACGTCTTCGTCGTGCAGCCCACCTGCGCGCCGACGAACGAGAACCTGATGGAGCTGCTGATCATGGTGGACGCGCTAAAGCGCGCCAGCGCCCGCCGCATCACCGCCGTGATTCCCTACTTCGGCTATGCCCGCCAGGACCGCCGCCCGCGCTCCACCCGCGTGCCCATCTCGGCCAAGGTCGTCGCCAACCTGCTGGAAACCGTCGGCGTCGAGCGCGTGCTGACGATGGACCTGCACGCCGACCAGATCCAGGGCTTCTTCGACATTCCGGTCGACAATATCTACGCCTCGCCCGTGCTGCTGTCGGACCTGAAGGCCCGCAACTACAGCGAACTGGTCGTCGTGTCGCCGGACGTCGGCGGCGTCGTGCGCGCCCGCGCCCTGGCCAAGCAGCTGGGCTGCGACCTGGCCATCATCGACAAGCGCCGCCCGGCCGCCAACGTGTCCGAGGTGATGCATGTCATCGGCGAGATCGAAGGCCGCAACTGCGTGATCATGGACGACATGATCGACACCGCCGGCACCCTCGTGAAGGCGGCCGAGGTGCTGAAGGCGCGCGGCGCCAAGAGCGTCTTCGCCTACTGCACCCACCCCATCCTGTCGGGCCCGGCGATCGAGCGCATCGCCGGCTCGCAGCTGGACGAGGTCGTCATCACCAACACCATTCCGCTGACCGACGCGGCCAAGGCATGCAAGAAGATCCGCCAGCTGTCGGTGGCCTTCCTGTTCGCCGAGACCATCCGCCGCATCTCTGACGGCGAGTCGGTCACCTCTCTCTTCTCCGAGCAGAACAACAACTTCTGATCGGGAATTCGTCGCCGTCGAAAGACGGCTTTTTCACGGTGCCTGGTCGCGGGCGCCGTTTCTCTTTTTGGAGATAAACCATGAAGTTCGTCGCTTTTGAGCGCAAGCTGCAGGGGACCGGAGCGAGCCGCCGCCTGCGTATCGCCGGCAAGGTGCCCGGTATCGTTTTCGGTGCCGGTGAGCCCGTCATGATCGAGCTCGATCACAACGCGCTGTTCCACGCCCTGAAGAAGGAAGCCTTCCACAGCTCGCTGCTGGACATGGAGCTGAACGGCGCCTCGACGCAAGTGCTGCTGCGTGACTTCCAGATGCACCCCTACAAGCCGCAAGTCCTGCACTGCGACTTCCAGCGCGTGGACGGCACGACCAAGATCACGAAGAAGGTGCCCCTGCACTTCATCGGCGAAGAGACCTCCGTGGCCGTCAAGACCGACCACTGCACGGTCAACCACGTCGTCACCGAGCTGCTGATCACCTGCCTGGCCCAGCAACTGCCCGAGTTCATCGAGGTGGACCTGTCCGGCCTGACCAAGGGTCACTCGCTGCACGTCAACGACATCAAGCTGCCGGAAGGCATCAAGGTCGTCACCCACGGCAAGCCCAACCCCGTCATCGCGACGCCGGTCGAGCCCAAGGCCGAGGAAGTCATCGTCGCCGCCGCCCCGGCCGCCGACGACGGCAAGGGCAAGAAGAAGGGCAAGAAGTAATTCTTGTCTGGCTTCAGGCCAACGACGAAGGGCTCCGCAAGGAGCCCTTTTTCGTTACTGCGGCGGCAGGCGGCCGCCCAGGTTCTTCAGCAACACGTTGGCCGCGACGAGCTGACGGTTGCGTGACGTGAGCAGGTTGCCCTCGGCCGACAGCGCCGAGCTCTGCGCGGCGCTGACGTTCAGATAGCTGACCGTGCCGGCGCGGTACTGATCCAGCACGATCTGCAGGTTGCGGCTGGCCGCCTCGAAGGCGTCGCGCTGCAGCGCCAGCGCGGCGCCGGACTCGGCAAACTGCACGAGGTTGTCCTCCACCTCCTGGAAGGCCGTCAGCACCGCCTGGCGGTAGTTGGCCGTCGCCACGTCGGCCGAGGCACGAGCCTGGGCACTCGCAAGCTGGCGCTGGCCGCCATCGAAGATCGGCGCCGCCACGGCCGCGCCCAGCGACCAGGCCAGATTCGGTGCCGACACCAGGTTGGACCAGGACGAGCCCCGATAACCCGCGCTGGCCGACAGGTCGACCGACGGGAAGAAGGCCGCGTCGGCGATGCCGATCTGGGCATAGGCCGCCGTCTGACGAGCCCGCGCTGCGGCAATGTCCGGCCGCTGGGCCAGCAGCGTCGAGGGCAGCAGGTCGGGCACCGGCGGCAGCTCGGGCAGCCTTGAGCTGGGTAACAACCGGAACTGCCCCGGCAGCTTGCCGAGCTGCGTCGCAATGGCGTGCTCCAGCTGGGCGCGCTCGGTGCGCATCTCGGCGAGCTGGGACTGCGCGCTGCGCAGCTGGGTGCGTGCCTGCAGCACGTCCGTCTGCGCGACGACACCGCCGGCATAGCGCACCTCGGTCAGCTCCAGCGCACGCTGGTTGGCGGCGGCCGTGCGCTCCAGCAGCGCCTGCTGGGCTTCTGCGGTGCGCAGCGCGAAGTAGTTCTGCGTCAGCGTGGCCTGTGCCGACAGGCGCAGCGCGGCCAGGTCGGCCTGGCTGGCCTGGTAGCTCGCGCCCGCGGCCTTCACGCCCTCGGCCAGCCGGCCCCAGAGGTCGAGCTCCCAGGCTGCGTTGGCGGTCAGCGAGTCGGTCGTCGACGTCGTGCGCTTGCCGCCGCTCTCGCTGGCCGAGCGTGTCGTGCCGGCGCCGATCGACAGCGTCGGGAAGATCACCGACTGGCTGGCGCCCAGCACCGCGCGGGCCGAACGCACCTGGGCCAGCGCGGCCGCGAGGTTCTGGTTGCCGACGACAAGATCGGCCTGCAGGCTGTCCAGCACCGGGTCCTTGAACATCGTCCACCAGGCCTCGGGAACGGCGACCTCGGACGCGGCGCGCTGCCATTGCGCCGAGCCCTGGAAGGCGGCGGGCGGTGCGGGCTCGGCGGGCGGGCGCTGCGAAGTCACGGCGCAGCCGGCCAGCAGCAGGGCGGCGGTCAGGGGAGCAAAGGCGGTCTTCGGCATGGCTTCAGGTCGCGGTCTGGAGAACGGCTGCAGGCGCCAGCGCGCGCTTCCTGCGGCTAAGGCGGTCCATGCAGCAGAACACGACGGGCGTGGTGTAGAGGGTCAGCAGCTGGCTCAGCAGCAGGCCACCGACGATGGAAATGCCCAGCGGCACGCGCAGCTCGGCGCCTTCGCCGTGGCCCAGGGCCAGCGGCACGGCGCCGAAGACGGCGGCCACCGTCGTCATCAGGATGGGCCGCAGCCGCAGCAGCGCCGCACGGTAGATGGCCGCCCCCGCGCCCAGGCGGCGGCCACGCTCGGCCGCCTCGCGCTGCGCCGAGATGGCGAAGTCCAGCATCATGATGGCGTTCTTCTTCACGATGCCGATCAAGAGGATCACGCCGATCAGCGCAATGATGGTGAAGTCGGTCTTGAAGGCCATCAGCGCCAGCAGCGCGCCGACGCCGGCCGAGGGCAGCGTCGAAAGAATCGTGATCGGGTGGATGAGGCTCTCGTAGAGCATGCCCAGCACGAGGTAAATGGTGACGATGGCCGCAAGGATGAGCAGCGGCTGGGATTTGAGCGAGGCCTGGAAGGCCTGGGCCGTGCCCTGGAAGCTGCCGCGCACCGACACCGGCGCTCCGCTGCCGGCGACGGCGTCGTTGATGGCCGCAACGGCATCCGACAAGGACACGCCCTCGGCCAGGTTGAAGCTGATGGTGCTGGCCGGCGTGCCGCTCTGGTGGTTGACCGACAGCGGCGTGCTGGTCGTCTCCACGCGCGCCACGGCCGACAGAGGCACCTGCTGGCCGCTGCTGCGGGTCAGCATCAGCCGGTCCAGGGTCTGCGGGCTTTGCAGCCACTCGGGCGCCAGCTCCATGACGACGCGGTACTGGTTCAGCGGGTTGTAGATGACGCCCACCTGGCGCTGGCCGAAGGCGTTGTTCAGCGCGGCGTCCACGGCGCTCATCGTCAGGCCCAGGCGCGCCAGCGCGTCGCGGTCGACGACCAGCGAGGTCTGCGTGCCCTTGTCCTGCTGGTCGGTGTTGACGTCGGTGATCTCGGGCACCTCGGTCAGCGCGCGGCGGATGCGCGGCTCCCAGGTGCGCAGGTCGGCCAGATCGTCGGCCTGCAGCGTGTACTGCCAGGACGCGTTGGACTGCCGGCCGCCGATGCGGATGTCCTGCACGGGCGCGAGGAACATATTGGCCCCCGGCACCTTGGCCAGCTTGCCGCGCAGGCGGTTGATGACGTCGTCCACCGTCTCCTCGCGCTCCTTGCGGGGCTTGAGGCTGATGAACATATTGGCGCTGTTGCGCTGGCCGCCGCCGGTGAAGCCGGTCACGTTGGCCACGGCCGGGTCGGCGCGCACGATGTCGTGGAAGGTGCGCAGCTTGCCCTGCATGGACTGGAAGGAGCTGGCCTGGTCGGCCTGCACGCCGCCGATCATCAGCCCGGTGTCCTGCTGCGGGAAGAAGCCCTTGGGGATGGTCATGTAGAGGTGCACGTTCAGCGCGACGACGCCGGCCAGCGCCAGCAGCGCCAGGGGCTGGTGGCGCAGCGTCCAGCGCAGCGAGCGGCGGTAGCCGCGCAGCAGGCCGCGCTGCAAGGCCGCAAAGACACGGCCGATGCGGCCCGGGGGCTTCGCCGCCGTGTGCGGCTTGAGCAGCGTAGCGGCCATCATGGGCGTGGTGGTCAGCGACACCACCATGGACACCAGGATGGCCACCGACAGCACGACGGCGAACTCGCGGAACAGCCGCCCGACGATGCCGCCCATGGCCAGGATGGGAATGAAGACGGCGATCAGGCTCAGCGAGATCGAGACGACGGTGAAGCCGATCTCGCGCGCTCCGCGCAGTGCCGCCTCGCGCGGCGGCACGCCACGCTCGATGTGGCGCGAGATGTTTTCCAGCACGACGATGGCGTCGTCGACGACGAAGCCCGTCGCGACGGTCATGGCCATCAGCGACAGGTTGTCGATGCTGTAGCCCAGCAGGTACATCGCGCCGAAGGTGCCGGCCAGCGACACCGGCACGGCCACGGCCGGCAGCAGCGCCGCACGGAAGCGCCGCAGGAAGACGAAGACGACGACGATGACCAGGCCGAAGGCGATCACCAGCGTGCGCTGCACTTCCACGATGCTGCCGCGAATGGTGGCCGTGCGGTCCATGACGACGTCGACGTTGATGGCCGGCGAGATGGAGGCGCGCAGCTGCGGCAGCAGGCCGCGCACGGTGTCCACGGTCTGGATGATGTTAGCCGACGGCGCCTTGTTGAGAATGAGCAGCACCGCCTTGCGACCGTTGGCCAGTCCGTCGTTGCGCACGTCCTGCACGCTGTCCTGGATGTCGGCCACGTCGCCCAGGCGCACGGCGGCGCCATTGCGGTAGCTCAGCACCAGGGGCATGTAGTCGCTGGCCTGGCGCGCCTGGTCGTTGGCGCCGATCTGCCAGCTGCGGCCACCGTCTTCCAGCACACCCTTGGGCCGGTTCGCATTCGTCGCAACCACGGCCGCCCTGACCTGCTCCAGCGCGATGCCCTGCGCAGACAGCTTGTTGGGATCCAGCTCGATGCGCACGGCCGGCAGCGCGCCGCCGCCCACCGTCACCTGGCCCACGCCATCCACCTGCGCCAGCCGCTGAGCGAGCACGGTGGACGCGGCGTCGTACATCTGGCCGCGCGTCAGCGTGTCCGACGTCAGCGCCACGATCATGATGGGCGCGTCGGCCGGGTTGACCTTGCGGTAGGTCGGGTTGCTGGGCATGCCCGTGGGCAGCAGGGCGCGCGAGGCGTTGATGCCGGCCTGCACCTCGCGCGCGGCGGCGTCGATGCTGCGGCTCATGTCGAACTGCAGCGTCACGCGCGCGCTGCCCAGGGACGACGACGACGTGATCTCCGTGACGCCGGCGATGCTGCCCAGCGTGCGCTCCAGCGGCGTGGCGACCGTGGCGGCCATGGTGTCGGGGCTGGCGCCGGGGAGGGAGGCGCTGACCGAGATGGTCGGGAACTCCACCTGCGGCAGCGGCGCGATGGGCAGCAGCAGGTAGGCGATCGCCCCGGCCAGCGCGATGCCGATGGTGATCAGCGCCGTGCCGATGGGGCGCTCGATGAAGACGCGCGACAGGTTCACGCGGCCTCCTGCCGGGCCGCCCCAAAGGAGGACGAGCCCCCTCGGGGTGCAGCGAGCAACGCGCACGTCGGGGCCTTCATGCTGCCGCCTCCTCGCGTCCGGCGCCACCTTTCAGGCGCGCAGCCAGCGCCGAGAAGCCAAGGTAGATGACCGGCGTCGTGAACAGCGTCAGCAGCTGGCTGACGATGAGGCCGCCCACCATCACCACGCCCAGCGGATGACGCAGCTCGCTACCCACCCCCGTACCCAGCATCAGCGGCAGCGCGCCCAGCAGCGCAGCCATCGTCGTCATCAGGATGGGCCGGAAACGCAGCAGGCAGGCCTGGTGGATGGCCTCGCGCGGACTCAAGCCGAGGTCACGCTCGGCCTCCAGCGCGAAGTCGATCATCATGATCGCGTTCTTCTTGACGATGCCGATCAGCAGCACGATGCCGATGATGGCGATGATGTCCAGGTCCAGCCGGAAAGCCAGCAGCGCCAGCAGCGCGCCCAGGCCGGCGGAGGGCAGCGTGGACAGGATGGTCAGCGGGTGGATGGTGCTCTCGTAGAGCACGCCCAGCACGATGTACATCGTCACGATGGCCGCGAGGATGAGCAGCAGCGTACTGGTGAGCGACGACTGGAAGGCAAGCGCCGCGCCCTCGAAGCGGGTCTCCACGCTGAGTGGCAGCTGCAGCGCATCGACCTCGGCGCGGATGGACTTGACCGCCTCGCCTAGCGAAGCACTGGGAGCGAGGTTGAAGGACACGGTGGAAGACGGGAACTGCGCCACGTGGTTGACGGCCAGCGGCGCCAGCCGCTCGCTGAAGCGCGCCACCGAACTGAGCGGCACCTGCACGCCACCGGTGCCGGGCACGTATAGGCGCTTCAGCCCATCCAGGCCCGCACGGTGCTCGGGTGCCACCTCCAGCACGACGCGGTACTGGTTGCTCTGCGTGAAGATGGTGGAGATCAGTCGCTGGCCGAAGGCGCTGTAGAGGGCGCTGTCGATGGCCGCGACGCTGACGCCCAGCCGCCCGGCCGCGTCGTGGTCGATGTCGACATAGGCCTGCAGCCCTTGCTCCTGCTGGTCGCTGGCGACGTCGGCGATCTGCTTCAACCCGCGCAGCCGCTCCAGCACAGCCGTCGTCGAGCGACTCAGCTCGGCCGAGTCCGGCGAGCTCAGCGTGAACTGGTACTGCGTCTTGGCAATGCGGTCCTCGATGGTCAGGTCCTGCACGGGCTGCAGGTACAGCGCGATGCCCGGCTCGTCGGCCACCGCGTCGGCGATGCGGCGCGATACCTCTGCGGCGCTGGTGCCGCGGACTTCCTTGGGCTTGAGCGTGATCTGCATGCGGCCCTGGTTCAGCGTCGTGTTGCCGCCGTCCACGCCGATGAAGGACGAGACGCTTTCAACCGCCGGGTCCTTCAGCACGCGCTCGGCCAGGCGTTGCTGGTGCTCGGCCATCGCCGCGAACGAGGTGGACTGCGCTGCCTCGGTGATGCCCTGGATCTGGCCCGTGTCCTGCACCGGGAAGAAGCCCTTGGGCACCAGCAGGTAGAGCACGCCGGTCAGCACCAGCGTCGCGAGGAAGACGATCAGCGTCGCCGCCGAGCGGTCGAGCACCCAGGTCAGCATGCGGCCGTAGGCGGCGATGGTGTCGTCGAAGGCCTTGCCCACAGCGCGCCACAGCCGGCCATGGTCTTCGTCATGCTCATGCTTGAGCAGCCGCGCGCACATCATGGGCGTCAGCGTCAGCGACACGAAGGCCGAAATCAGGATGGACACGGCCAGCGTGATCGCGAACTCGTGGAAGAGCCGCCCCACCACGTCGCCCATGAACAGCAGCGGGATCAGCACGGCGATCAGCGAGACCGTCAGCGAGATGATGGTGAAGCCGATCTGCTTGGAGCCGGTCAGGGAAGCGTCAAAAGCGCTGACGCCCTCGCCGCCCTCCTCCATGTGCCGCGCGATGTTCTCAATCATGACGATGGCGTCGTCCACGACGAAGCCCGTGGAGATGACCAGGGCCATCAGCGTCAGGTTGTTGATCGAGAACCCGGCCAAGTACATGACACCGAAGGTGCCCACCAGCGACACCGGCACCGCCACGGCCGGGATGACGGTGGCCGGCACGCTGCGCAGGAAAACGAAGATGACCCCGATGACGAGGACGATGGCGAACAGCAGCTCGTGCTGCACGTCGCTGACCGACGCGCGGATGGTGGTGGTACGGTCGGAAAGGATCTGCACGTCCAGCGACGCGGGCAGGCTGGCCTGCAGCTGCGGCAGCACGGCACGCACACGGTCCACGGTGTCGATGACGTTGGCACCGGGTTGGCGCTGCACGTTCAGGATAACGGCGGAAACCGACGGCTTGTCCGCCTGTCCGGCCCAGGCCGCCAGCCGCAGGTTCTCAGCATCGTCGACAAGCTGGGCCACATCCTTGAGCCGCACCGGGTTGCCGTTCTTGTAGGCAATCACCAGGTTGGCGTACTCGGATGCACTGCGCAGCTGGTCGTTGGCATCCAGCGTGGAGGCGCGCAGCGGCCCGTCGAAGCTGCCCTTGGACTGGTTGACGTTGGCAGCGGCGATGGCGGTGCGGACGTCGTCGATGGACAGCCCCAATGCAGCCAGCGAGCCGGGGTTGGCCTGGATGCGCACGGCCGGCCGCCGGCCGCCCGCGATGCCCACCAGGCCCACGCCCGGCACCTGCGAGATCTTCTGCGCCAGGCGGCTCTCGACGAGGTCGTGCACACGCGTGATCGGCAGCGTCGTCGACGACACGGCAATCGTCATGACCGGCGCATCGGCCGGGTTCACCTTGCTGTAGACCGGCGGCATCGGCAGGTCGCCGGGCAGCAGGTTGCTGCCGGCATTGATGGCCGCCTGCACCTCCTGCTCGGCCACGTCCAGCGCCAGGCTGAGCTCGAAGCGCAGCGTGATGACGGAGGCGCCGCCGGAGCTGGTCGACGACATCTGCGCCAGGCCTGGCATCTGGCCGAACTGCCGCTCCAGCGGCGCGGTGACGGAGGACGTCATCACGTCCGGGCTGGCGCCGGGGTAGAGGGTGGTGACCTGGATGGTCGGGTAGTCCACCTCGGGCAGGGCCGACACCGGCAACAGCCGGTAGGCCAGCGCGCCGGCCAGCACGATGGCCAGCATCAGCAGCGAGGTCGCGACCGGCCGCGTGATGAAAAGGCGCGAGGGGTTCATCGCGAGGCTGCCGAGGCCGGTGCCGAGGCCGCCTGCGCGCGGTTGCGGCCACGCCCGCCTGCGCCCGACGCCGCGCCGGCCGGCGCCTTGATGACTTCGGCCTTGCCACCGTCGCGCAGCCGGTCGGCGCCATCGGTGACAACCTGGTCGCCCGGCTTGAGGTCGCCCTGCACGGCGGCCCAGTCGCCATCCGTCGTCAGCAGCGCCACCTTGCGCAGTGCCACCTGCCCGTCGGCCACGACGTAGACGAAGACGCCCGGCGCGCCACGCTGCACGGCGGCCGTCGGCACGACCAGCACGTCCTTGAGCCGGTCCAGCTGCAGCCGCACGTTGACGAACTGGTTGGGAAAGAGGCTGTTGTCCTTGTTGGCGAACAAGGCCTTGACCTTGATGGTGCCGGTCGTCGCGTCGATGGCGTTGTCGGTGCTGGCGACCTTGCCCTCGGCCAGCAGGGCCTTGCGCTCGCGATCCCAGGCCTGCACGGCCAGCGGCTGCTTGTCGGCGAGCTGCTGGCGGATGCGCGCCAGCCGCGCGTCGGGCACGGCAAAGACGACGGCGGCCGGCTGCGTCTGCGCGATGCTCAGGATGCCGTTGGCATCGCCGGGCGTCACGTTGTTGCCGAGGTCGGCCTGCTTGAGGCCAGCCTGGCCGGCGATGGGCGCCGTGACGCGGGTGTAGGAGAGTTGCAGCTTGGCGTTGTCCACCGTCGCCTGGTCGGACAGCACCGTCGCCTCCAGCTGGCGCACCAGCGCCGTCTGCGTGTCGAGCTGCTGACGCGGCGCAGCGTCCTTGGCAACGAGATCCTTGTAGCGGGCCAGGTCGGCGCGGGCGTTCTCCAGCTGGGCCTGGTCGCGGGCCAGGGCCGCCAGCGCCTGGTCGCGGGCGATCTCGTAGGGCTTGGGGTCGATCAGCGCCAGCACCTGGCCGGCCTTCACCGGCTCGCCCTCGTGGAAGTAGAGCGCCCTCAGCTCGCCGCTGACCTTGGCCCGCACGACCGCCGTGTTGGCCGAGGCGATGCTGCCGATGGCGTCGACGGCGACGTTGATGTCGCGCTTCTGCACCGTGGCCACCGAGACCGGCTGCGGCCCGCTTCGGCCGAAGCGCCCGCCGGCCGCCGAGCGGCCCGGCCCCGAAGCGGCGGAGGCGGCACCCGGGCCGTCAGCGCCGGTGTCGCGGCCCTTCAGCCACCAGGCACCCAGCCCGATGCCGGCGACGGCCACCGCGGCCAGGACCCACATCTTGGCAGCGCCCGCCGAACGGCTGCGCCGGAATTCCTTGTTCTTCATTCGAGTTCACTCCGTGCGGCTCATGTTGCCGGTCGAATGTAGCCAGACCGTTGCTGGGAGCCAAAGCTACGATCACGAACATGATCAAACTGATGGTCGGCCTGGGTAACCCCGGGGCCGAATACGAAGACACCCGCCACAACGCCGGCTTCTGGTGGATCGATGGCCTGGCCCGGGGGCTGAAAGTCACGCTGTCGCCCGACAAGGCCTATCACGGCCTCGTCGCCCGCGTGAACCACGCACCCGGCGCCAGCGGCCCGATCTGGCTGCTGGAACCCATGACCTACATGAACCTCTCCGGCAAATCGGTCGCGGCGCTGGCGCGCTTCTTCAAGATCGCGCCGGAGGAGATCCTGGCCGTGCACGACGAGCTGGACCTGCCGCCCGGCGAAATGAAGTTCAAGAAGGGCGGCGGCAACGGCGGCCACAACGGGCTCAAGGACATGCAGGCCCAGCTCGGCAGCGGCGACTTCTGGCGGCTGCGGCTGGGCATCGGCCACCCGGGCCACAAGGCCGAGGTGGCCGGCTACGTGCTGCGCAAGCCACCGCTGGCCGAGCGACAGGCGGTAGAGGACTGCATCGAGAAGAGCTACGCCGCCGTCGAGCTGATGCTGAGCGGCCAGATGGACAAGGCGCTGGCCAGGATTCACGCCAAGCCGCCGCGGCCCAAGCCCCCCAAGCCGGCGCCGAGCGATCAAACTCCATCTGCATGATGAAACTGCTGCTGGCGCTGTGCAGCGCCACCCTCGCCCTGCCCGCCCAGGCGCAGACCGTGCAGCGCCAGGCCCAGGTCTACCGCTGCGGGCCCGACGGCCGCGACCTGCGCGACTCGCCCTGCCCCGGTGGCGGTGGCGCCAGCGGCGTCAGCTTCGATGAACCCAGCGCGACCGACAGCCGCGCCGCGCGGGACCGGCACCTGGCCGCCGCCAAGCATGCCGCGGCGCTCGCCGCCTCGCGCCGCGCCAGCGAGGCCGAGGCCCGCCACCAGCGCGCGGCCGCCCTAGGCCTGCAGTCGCTGCCGCCGCCAGCCCAGGCAGCCAGCGGTCCGGCCGTGGCGCGCCTGAAGCCGCCCAAGACGGACAGGCCCCACAAGCCCTCGGGCAGCGCCAGCAGCGGCCGATAGAATGCCTGCCGTTGGTGCTCGCGCCCGCCTTCAAGGCGGCTGCAGTTCAACGGGAATCAGGAGGACGCGCAGCACCGCTGCAGATCTAACCTGAGCTGTCCCCGCAACGGTAAGTGGACGAGGCTCCCGCCTCAGCGTTCGATCCACGACCACTGGCCCCAGGGCTGGGAAGGTCTCGAACACAGCGCCACCAGCCCGGATACCGGCCAACGACGGGGCCGCCTCGCTTCATGCGCAGCGGCCGTTTTTCAGCCTTGCTGCGGGGGTCAGCAGGGCTGAGTGTTCGTTCGCGTCTCTTTCTCATGCGTCACTCCCTCCTCGCGGCCCGTCGGTCGCTGCCCGCCCTGGCCGCCCTGGCCCTGGCCACGTCCGCCCACGCCCAGAACAAGCTCGACACCGTCGTCACCACCGCCACGCGCACGCCCCAGCGGCTGGCCGACGTGCTGGCCGACCTGACCGTCATCACCCGCGCCGACATCGAGCGCCAGGCCGCTGCCAGCGTGGCCGACCTGCTGCGCAACAGCGGCTGCGCCGAAATGGTCCGCAACGGCGGCCCGGCAGCCAACACCAGCCTCTACCTGCGCGGCGCCGACACGCGCCATACCCTCGTGCTCGTCGACGGCGTGCGCATGGACTCCCAGGCCACTGGCGGCGCCAGCTGGCAGGGCATCCCGCTGGCCCAGGTCGAGCGCGTGGAAGTGCTCAAGGGCCCGGCCAGCGCCATCTACGGCTCCGACGCCGTCGGCGGCGTGGTGCAGATCTTCACCCGCAAGGGTGGCGGCAGGATCAGCGCCGACTTCGGCGTGGCTCTCGGCACGCAGGGCACACGCAAGGCCGACGGCGGCCTGTTCGGCAGTGTCGGCATCATCGACTTCGCCTTCACCGGCGCCGGCGAGGAGAGCGACGGCTTCAATGCCACCACCGACGTACCCGGCTCCTTCAGCTACATCCCCGACCGCGACGGCTGGCGCAAATACCAGGGCACGGCCCGCATCGGCGCCCAGCTGGCCGAGGGCCATCGCGCGGAAGTGATCGTCATCAAGAACCACGCCAACGCGCAGTACGACGCGTCCAAGTCCAGGCCGCTGGTGGACGACCACACGGTGACGGACACCGACGCCACACGGCTGGCCTGGACGGCGCAATGGGCGCCCGTCCTGCAGACGCAGCTGAGCTACGGCGAGTCGCGCGACCGCTATGAAACCAACCCCTCGCCCTACCTCACCATCACCAAGGTCAGGAACCTCGCGCTGACGGGGTCCTACATCCTCGGCCAGGGCCAGCAAGTCAACTTCCAGGGCGAGCGCATCGAGGACGAGCTGCAGAACAGCGGCCTCGTCACCGCCGGCGTGGGCAAGCGCCACCGCAATGCCGTGGGCGCGGGCTATCTGCTCAACCTGGGCGCCTTCAGCCTGCAGGCCCATGCGCGCCACGACAACGACAGCCAGTTCGGCAGCGTCGACACCGGCACGCTGCTGGCGGGCTACGAGGTCGCGCCCGGCCTGCGCATCGTCGGCTCGGTGGGCAACGCCTTCCGCGCGCCGACGATCTACCAGCAGGGCACCGTCTACGGCCCCGACCTCAGCAAGCCCGGCGTCAAGCCGCTGGAAGCCGAGCACGGCCGCAATGTCGAGCTGGGCCTGAAATACGGCGTGGGCAACACCGAGCTCAGCGCCACGGCCTACCGCAACCGCGTCAGCAGCCTGATCGTCTTCGGCGCGGCCGGCAGCTGCCAGAGCGCCTTCGGCTGCTACCAGAACGTGTCGCAGGCCAAGCTGCAGGGCCTGAGCCTGGCCGGCGCCACGCAGCTCGCCGCTGTGAACCTGCGCGCGACGCTGGACTTCCAGAAGCCCACCGACGCCAGCACCGGCCTGCTGCTGGCCCGCCGCGCCAAGCGCCTGGCCACCGTCAATGCCGACACGGCGCTGGGTGACTGGGTCCTGGGCGCCGGCGTGCAGGCCTCGGGCACGCGCTGGGACAACGCCGCCAACACGCGCAAGCTGGGCGGCTACGGCCTCGTCAACTTCAACGCGCAGTACAAGCTCAGCCGTGAACTCAAGCTGCAGCTGAACCTGGACAACGCCTTCGACCGCGAGACGACGACGGCCTACGGCTTCGCGTCGGCGCCACGCACGGCCCTGGTTTCGCTGCGCTGGAGCCCCACGCTCTGATCGGCTGACGATGAGCGCACACGAACTCATCGTCGGCGGCCAGCGCAGCGGCAAGTCCCGCCAGGCCGAGAAGCTGGCCCTGCGCTGGCCCGGCCGCGTGGTGGTCATTGCCACGGCGCTGGCGCTGGACGCCGAGATGCGTGCGCGCATCGCCCACCACCGCGCCACGCGGCCGGCGGGCTTCGAGACGATCGAAGCCCCGCTGGCCCTGAGCGCGGCCCTCCAAGAAGCCGACGACGCGGGCACCCTCGTCGTCGTCGACTGCCTGACGCTGTGGCTCGTGAACTGGCTGATGCCGATGAACGGCGCCCCCGACGCGGTCGGCTGGCAGGCCGAACGCAATGCGCTGCTGGCCTTGTTGCCTCAGCTGAAATCCCGCTTCGTTTTCGTCTCCAACGAGGTCGGCTGGGGCGTGAGCCCGCTGGGCCGCGAGGCGCGTGACTACGTGGACGAACTCGGCCGGCTGAACCAGGATGTGGCCCACCGGTGCGGCCGGCTGACACTGATGGTGGCGGGCCAGGCCTGGACGCGAACTGTCGAGAATTCCAACGATGCTTGAACGCCTTTTGCTCGCACTGCTGCTCGCCTTCGCGCTGCCGGCGCATGCCGTCGAGATCAAGGACGACCTTGGCCAGCTGACGCAGATTCCGGCGCCGCCGCAGCGCGTCGTCAGCCTGCTGCCCTCGCTGACCGAGACCGTCTGCGAGCTGGGCGCCTGTGCCCGCCTCGTCGGCGTTGACCGTTACTCCAATTTCCCGGCGAGCGTGAACACGCTGCCCAAGGTCGGCGGCATCGATGACACCAACGTCGAGCTGATCGCCTCGCTCAAGCCCGACGTGGTGCTGGTGGCGGTGTCCTCGCGCGTGGCCGAGCGGTTGCGCGCGCTGGGCATGAAGGTGGTGGCGCTGGAACCGCGCAGCTACCGCGACGTGCAGCGCGTGCTGGGCATCATCGGGCAGGTGCTGGGCGTGGCCGATGCCCAGCGCGTCTGGCGCCACATCGAGGCCGGCGTGGCCGCGGCGGCCAGCAGCGTGCCACCTGCGGCGCGCGGCATTCGCGTCTACTACGAGGTTGCCAGCGGCCTGTATGCCGCCGGCACCGTGTCCTTCATGGGCGAGACGCTGGCCCGGCTGGGCGCCGGCAACATCATCCCGCCAGACCTGGGCCCCTTCCCCAAGATCAACGCCGAGTACGTCGTCAAGGCTAACCCGGCACTCATCATGATCGGCCAGCGCGGCTCCGAGGGCCTGGCACAGCGCCCCGGCTGGGACCGCATCGAAGCCATCCGGCGCGGCCGCGTCTGCGTGTTCCGGCCCGAGGACGGCGACATCCTCTCCCGCCCCGGCCCGCGCATGGCCGAGGCCGCGCAGATCATGGCCCGCTGCCTGCGCGAGAAAGCCGCGTCGTGATGAACGTCCGCCCCGGCCTGCTGCTCACGCTGCTGCTGCTCGTCGGCGCCGGCGGCGTGCTGGCCGGCGTGCTCATCGGCAGCACCGGCTGGGCCGACCTGGGCGACGACAGCATGAGCGTCATCCTGTGGGAGATCCGCTTGCCGCGCTCGCTGGGCGCCTGGTGGGCCGGCGCGCTGCTGGGCATGGCCGGAGCCATGGCGCAGGGCCTGTTCCGCAACCCCCTGGCCGACCCCTATCTGCTGGGCAGCGCCTCGGGCGCCGGCCTGGCCGTGGCCGTCGCGCTGGCGCTGACGGGCGTGTCACCGCAGACCTCGTCGCTGCTGGCCCGCGTGGGGCTGACCGGCATCGCCTTCGTCGGCACCCTGGTGGGCGTGGGCCTCACGCTCATCCTCGCGCGCGGCGTGGAGCAGACGCTGCGGCTGCTGCTGGCCGGCGTCGTCGTCGGCGTCGTGCTGAATGCGCTGACGGGTCTGGCCACGCTGTGGGCGCCCGACATCCTGCGCGCCATGCAGGCCTTCCTGCTCGGCAACACCGGCCTGCTGGGCTGGAGCAGCGTCGGCGTGATGGCGGCCTGCGGCATCGCCGCGGCGCTGATCGGACTCGTAGCCAGCCCGGCGCTGGATGCGCTGACGCTGGGCGAGGCCACCGCCGCGTCGCTGGGCGTGCGCATGGGCCTGGTGCGGCTGCTGCTGATCTTCGCCTTCGCGCTGGCCACCGGTGCGGCCGTCGCGCAGACGGGCATCGTCGCTTTCGTGGGTCTCGTGGCACCGCACCTGGTGCGCACGCTATGCCCCATGCTGCACGGCCGGCTCATCCTGCTTTCGGCCGCGGCAGGCGGCGCGCTGTTGCTGGCCGCCGACGTGCTGGCGCGCGGGCTCATGCGGCCACAGGAGCTGCCGGTCGGCCTCGTCACGGCGCTGCTGGGCGGCGTCTACCTCCTCGTACTGATGCACCGTCGCGGAGCCCCCAAGCGATGACCGCGCTGCACGCCCGCATCGATCGCGTCCGCATCGACGGCCGCGACCTCATACACGGCATAGCCCTCGCCCTGCCGCGCGGTCGCTGGACGGCCATCGTCGGCCCCAACGGCGCTGGCAAGTCCACGCTGCTGCGCGCCATCGCCGGCCTGCAGTGCTGCGACGGCGACGTGCAGCTCGACGGCCGCCCGCTGCAGGATTGGCCCAGCCGCGAGCGCGCCCGCCAGCTCGCCTGGATGGGCCAGCAGGAGACCGGCGCCGACGACCTGACGGCCGAGGACGTCGTGCAGCTCGGCCGCCTGCCGCACCGCCCCTGGCTGGCGCCGCCCACCGCCGCCGACAACGCCGCCGTGCGCGCCGCCATGCAGGCCACGCAAAGCTGGGCCTGGCGCGAGCGGCGGCTGGGCTCGCTGTCCGGCGGCGAACGCCAGCGCGTGCTGCTGGCCCGCGCCCTCGCGGTGGACGCACCGCTCACACTGATGGACGAGCCGCTGGCCCACCTCGACCCGCCGCACCAGGCCGAGTGGATGGCCATCGTCCGCGCGCGCGTCGCGGCCGGCCACAGCGTCGTCAGCGTGCTGCACGAGCTGCACCTGGCGCTGCAGGCCGACCATCTGGTGCTGATGGCCGACGGCCGCATCGTGCATGCCGGCGCGCCCGGCGACGCCGCCACGCACGCGGCGCTGAAGCGCGTCTTCGGCCCCAGCCTGCACATCGCGCAGATCGAGGGCCGCTGGGTGGCGCTTCCGCTATGAGCCCCGCACGGCCGCCCGAAGGGGCTCAGCTCCCGCTCGGCGGGACAGCGCGGAGCGCGAAGGGTGCACCGTCCCTCTCCTGCCCGGCCCTCTTCATCAGCGCGCCATCCTCGGGCTCCGGCAAGACCAGCGTCACGGCCGCCATCGCGCGCAGTCACGCCCGCCGCGGCGAGCGCGTGCGAGTCTTCAAGACCGGCCCGGACTTCCTCGACCCCGGCATCCTGGAGCGCGCCAGCGGCCACCCGGCCTACCAGCTGGATCTCTTCATGGGCGGCTTCGCCCACTGCCAAGCCCTGCTGGCCCGGGCCGCGCGCGAGGCCGACCTGCTACTCGTCGAAGGCGTCATGGGCCTGTTCGACGGCAACCCCAGCAGCGCCGACCTTGCGGCCGCCTTCGGCCTGCCCCTGGTCTGCGTCATCGACGCCTCGGCCATGGCCCAGACCTTTGCGGCACTGGCCACGGGCCTCGCCCGCTTCCGGCCCGGGCTGCGCCACTGCGGCGTCATCGCCAACCGCACCGGCAGCCCGGCCCACGGCCGCATGCTGGGCGAGGGCCTGCCGGACGACCTGCCGCTGATCGCCGCCCTACCGCGCAACCCGGCGCTGAGCCTGCCGGAGCGCCACCTGGGCCTCGTGCAGGCGCTGGAGCAACCCGGGATGGATGCCCAGCTGGACGCCTGGGCCGGAGCCTGGGAGGACGCGCTGCGCCCCGGCTTCGCGTTCAAGCCGGTGCCGTTCGAGGACACGACCGAGCCGCCGCTGCCGCCACTGCTGCGCGGCCGGCGCATCGCCATCGCGCGCGACGCGGCCTTCGGCTTCATCTACCCGGCCAATGTCGACCTGCTGCGCGCGCTGGGCGCCGAGCTGGCCTTCTTCTCGCCGCTGCGCCACGAGCCGCTGCCGGCCTGCGAAGCCGCCTGGCTGCCGGGCGGCTATCCGGAGCTGCATGCCGGGGCGCTCGGCGCCCACCCCACCCTGGCCGCCGCGCTGGCCGCCCACATCGCCGCCGGCAGGCCGCTGCTGGCCGAATGCGGCGGCATGCTGGCCCTGCTGGACGGGCTGACAGACACAGCGGGCGACGCCCATCGCATGGCCGGCGTCATGCCCGGCCGCGCCCATGTGCAGCAGCGCCTGGCGGCCCTGGGCCTGCAAGCCATCGACTGGCCCGAAGGCCCGCTGCGCGGCCACAGCTATCACTACTCCACGCTGGAGACACCGCTCGCGCCGATCGCGCGGGCGACCAATCCCAACGGTGGCAAGACCGCTGAAGCGCTGTACCAGCAGGGCTCGCTGCGCGCGAGCTATCTGCACCATTACTTCCCGTCCAACCCCGAGGCCATCGCCGCGTTCTTCAAGGGCTGAAGCATGGAAATCGAGAAACCCCCTGTCGACCGCGAGCGCGTCATCCCCAGCGGCGAACGCCGCGGCCTGGTGCTCGTGCACACCGGCGACGGCAAGGGCAAGAGCACGGCCGCCTTCGGCCTCGCGCTGCGGGCGCACGGCCGCGGCAAGGCGGTGCGCATCTACCAGTTCATGAAGGTGCCCAGCGCCCGCTTCGGCGAGCACCGCGTATTCGAGCAGCTGGGCGTGCCCATCGAAGGCCTGGGCGATGGCTTCTCGTGGAAGAGCAAGGACCTGGAGCACTCGGCCGAGCTGGCCCGCGAGGGCTGGGCACGGGCCGAGTCGGTGATCCGCGCGGGCGACCACTTCCTCGTCGTGCTGGACGAGATCATGTACCCCTTGCGCTACGGCTGGCTGGAGCTGGACGCCGTGCTGGCCTGCCTGCGTGAGCGCCCGCCGCATGTGCACGTCGTGCTGACCGGGCGCGGCGCGCCCGCGGAGCTGATCGAGCTGGCCGACACGGTGACCGAGATGGCCCTGGTGAAGCACCACTACCGGGCCGGCGTGCCGGCGCAGCGCGGCATCGAGGACTGATCCGATGGCCGCCCTGCTGCCGCTCGCCCTGCTGGTCGCGCTGCTCGTCGACCGGGCGTTTGGCGAGCCACCGGCCTGGGCGCACCCTGTCGTGGGCATGGGGCGCTACCTGGGCGTGTTCAGGCTAACGACACTGCCGCCGGCCCTGGGCTTCGCGGCTGGCGCGCTGGCCTGGTGCGTGGGGGCGGTGCTGGTGGGCTTCATCGCCCTGTGGGCCGAAGGCTGGGTGCTGATCGCGCTGCAGCCCTGGGCCGCGCCGCTGCGCCTGGCCGCTGCAGCCGCGTTGATCGGGTTGCTGCTCAAGCCTCTGCTGGCCTGGCGCATGCTGGCTGAGGAGGCCTCGGCGGTCGAGGCGGCGTTGGGCGAATCGCTGGACGCCGGCCGGGTGCGGCTGTCGCGCCTGGTCAGCCGCGACACCTCGGCGCTCACCGAGACCGAGGTGCGCGAGGCCGCCATCGAGACGCTGGCCGAGAACCTCAACGACTCGGTCATCGCGCCGCTGTTCTGGTTCGCCATCGCCGGCCTGCCCGGTGCCGCGGTCTACCGCTTCGCCAATACGGCAGACGCGATGTGGGGCTACCGGGACGAGCGCGAGTGGTGCGGCAAGTGGGCGGCGCGGGCGGACGACGGGCTGTCCTGGCTGCCGGCGCGGCTGACGGCGCTGCTGCTGATGCCGCCGTCGCTGGCCCGGCTGGTGCGCGAGGCTCGCCGCACGCCGTCGCCCAACAGCGGCTGGCCCATGGCCGCGATGGCGCTGCGGCTGGACCGGCGCTTGAGCAAGCCCGGCGTCTACACGCTGCACGCCGGCGGCCAGACCGTGCGCGCGGGCGATCTGCACGCCGCGCGCGGGGCCGCGCAACAGGCCGTCATCGCCGGCGCGGTGTTGATTGCGACGCTGGCCTGGGCGCTGAGGACATGAACACGCCCCTGCTGCCGGAGCATGGCGGGCCGGATGGCGGCCCGGCGGTCGCGCATGACTTCTCGACCAACGCCAGCCCGCTGGGCCCGCCGCCGGCGTTGCTGGGCGCGGTTCGGGATGCGGACCGCGGCAGCTACCCCGACCCGGGCTACCACACGCTGCGCCGGCGGCTCGGCGATGCTGACCTCGTGCTGCCGACGGCCGGCGGCGCCGAGGGCATCCGGCGCCTGACGCTGGCCGCGCTGCTGGCCGGCCGCCGCGAGGTGTGGGTGCCACAGCCGGGCTTTGGCGACTACGCACTCGCCGCCCGGGCCCTGGGTCTGGCGGTCAAGCCCTATGCCCAGCCCGCCGATATCCGGCCGACGGCGCCCGCGCTGGTCTGGATCTGCGAGCCCTGCAACCCGACCGGCGCCAGCGTGGCGGCCTGGCCCGAACTGGACGCCCTCGTCGTGATCGACCGTGCCTACGAGCCGCTGCGCCTGCATGGCGCAGCGCCCGCCCTGCCCGCCGGGGCCTGGCAGCTGCATTGCCCCAACAAGGCCCTGGGGCTGACGGGCGTGCGGGCGGGCTACCTCGTCGCGCCTTCGGCCGACGCGGTCTGGGCGCATGCGCTGTCGCTGGCACCCAGCTGGGTGCTGTCGGCCGAGGGCGTGGCCATGCTGATGCACTGGTCGACCGACGACACCCGGACCTGGCTGGTCGACGCACGCCGGCAACTGCGCGACTGGACGGCGCAGCAGCGCGCGCTGCTGGCCGACCTCGACTGGCTGCAGCGCCCCAGCTGCACCCACTTCTGGCTGGCCCGTCCGCCACGCGCCGACATGGCGCCGCGGCTGCGCGAGCGCGGCATCCGCCTGCGCGACGCGGCCTCCTTCAGCCTGCCAGGCTGGGTGCGCGTGTCGGCCCAGCCCCCGGCCTCGCAGCAGGCGCTGCAGCAGGCTCTGCTTGAAATCGAAAGCGAAGACTCATGAGCGGCAAGGCAGTGATGGTGCTCGGCACGACGAGCGGCGCGGGCAAAAGCTGGCTGGCCACGGCGCTGTGCCGCTGGTACGCCCGCCAGGGGCTCAAGGTCGCGCCCTTCAAGGCCCAGAACATGAGCAACAACGCCCGCGTGGTGCCGGGGTTGAACGGGCTCATGGGCGAGATCGGCAGCGCCCAGTACTTCCAGGCCCTGGCAGCCAACCGCGTGCCCGAGGTGCGCATGAACCCGGTGCTGCTCAAGCCCGAGGCCGACACGCAGAGCCAGGTCGTCGTGCTGGGCGAAGTGGACGCAGAGCTCTCGCGCCTGCCCTGGCGCGAGCGCAGCGCCCTGCTCAGGCCGCGCGCACGGGCGGCGCTACACGAGCTGCTGCGCGAGAACGACGTGGTCGTCATCGAAGGCGCAGGCTCGCCGGCCGAGATCAACCTGGCGCCCAGTGACTACGTCAACCTCGGCACCGCGCGCGACGCCAAGGCGGCCTGCCTTCTCGTCACCGACATCGACCGTGGCGGCGCCTTCGCCCACCTCTACGGCACCCATCAGCTGATGCCGGAGGACGTGCGCGCCCAGGTGCGCGGCTTCGTGCTGAACCGCTTCCGTGGCGACGCCGGCCTGCTGTCGCCCGGCCCCGAGCTGCTGGAGCGCCTGACCGGTGTGCCCACCATCGCCACGCTGCCGATGTGGCGCGGCCATGGCCTGCCGGAAGAGGACGGCGTGTTCGACGACGCCAGCACAGGCCACGCCGGCAGCGGCCTGCGCATCGCCGTCGTCGCCTACCCGCGCATCTCCAACCTCGACGAGTTCCAGCCGCTGCGCCAACTGCCCGGCGTGCGCCTGTCCTGGGCGCGCGAGCCCAGGGACCTGGCGGGCGTGGACTGGATCATCTTGCCCGGCTCCAAGGCCACCGCGGCCGACCTCGCCTGGCTGCGCGCTCAGAAACTGGACCTGGCCATCAACAGCCACCGCGGCCGCATCCTGGGCATCTGCGGCGGCCTGCAGATGCTGGGCGAGGCGCTGATCGACCCCCACGGCCTGGACGGCAACGCGCCAGGCCTGGGCCTGCTGCCGCTGGTGACCGTCTTCGAGCCCGAGAAGCTGCTGCGCAGCGCCGAGTTCAGCTTCGGCAACGATCTGGACGGCGGCTGGCAGGCCCTGGCCGGCGTGCGGATCAGCGGCTACGAGATCCGCCACGGCCGCACCCAGCCTCATGCCGGCCTGCCGCCGCCGCGTGTGGCGCTGCGCAACGCCGCGGGCGAGGTCGTGGGCTGGCAAGGTGGTCTGGGCGGCCAGGTGCTGGGCGTCTATGCCCACGGCCTGTTCGAGCAGCCGGACGTGCTGAAGGCCTTGTTCGGCCAGGCGGGGCGGCCGCTGGACGCCGTGTTCGATGGCCTGGCGGATTTCATTGACCTGCATTTCCAGCCGGGCAAGATTGCAGCCTTGATCGACTGACGGGGAATCCGATGCGCCGCCTGCTGCTTGCCGCCACACTGGCCCTGCCCGCGATCGCCCACGCCTGGGGTGCCGACGGTCACCAGACCGTCGCGACCATCGCCGCCGGCCTCATCAAGGGCAGCCCGGCCGAGGCCCGCGTGGCCGCGCTGCTGGGCGACATCCCGCTGCCGCTGGCCGCCATCTGGGCCGACTGCGCCAAGGGCATCTCGCCCAGCCACGACTACAAATACCCGGCGCCCGGCAAATACGCCGAATGCGCGCCGCTGGAGACGCCGGTCCGCATCGCCGAGATGGCCGACTACGTGAGGCGCAACGACAAGCAGTGCCACATCGGCATGGACGAGGACAGCTGCCACCGCCAGACACACTACGCCGACGTTGCGCTGCAGCGCAGCCGCTACCTGCTCGGCTTCGTCGGCACGCGCGAGGACGACGTGGCCGGTGCGCTGCGCACGGCCATCCTGGTGCTGCAGGGCAAGCACGCCGACGGCCCGCCGCACTTCAAGAGCCAGCGCGAGGCTCTGCTGGTGCTGGCGCACCTGGTGGGCGACATCCACCAGCCCCTGCACGTCGGCTCGCTCTACCTCGACGCCCAGGGCCAGCGCCTGGATCCGGACAAGACCGGCTTCGACGAGAAGAGCTTCACCGTGGGCGGCAACAGCCTCTGGGTGGTGGGTGCACCCAAGCCGCCTGCACCGGCGAGCGCACCGGCGGGCCCCGTGGGCGCCGGCTTTGGCCCGCTGAAGCTGCACACACTGTGGGACGGCGTGCCGGACAAGTTCAAGCCTGGTCGCGTGAACGCCACCTGGCTGGCCGAGGCGCGCAAGATCCGCCCCAACCAGGGCGACCCCGTCGAATGGCCGGCCCGCTGGGCCTCTCAGTCACTGGACCAGGCGGGCCTGGCGCTGCAGGGGCTGACGTTCTCGGCCAAGCAGAGTTCGCACTGGACCGTCGTGCTGCCCAGCGGCTACAGCGCCAGGGCGGACGCCATCAAGCGCCAGCAACTCACCATCGCCGGGGCCAGGCTGGCCCAGGTGCTGAAGACGGTGTTTCCTAACTAGCCGCGGCAGCCGTCAGGCGCTGGTATTTCAGCAGCAGCGTCTCGCGGCTTTCGATGTGGGCCGGGTTGATGGGGATACAGGCCACGGGGCACAGCATCACGCACTGCGGCTCGTCGAAATGGCCGACGCATTCGGTGCACTTGGCCGGGTCGATCTTGTAGAACTCGTCGCCCATCGAGATCGCGTTGTTGGGGCAGGCGGGCTCGCAGACATCGCAGTTGATGCATTCGTCCGTGATCATCAGCGCCATCTCAAGCTCCCTTGAACTTGGCGTTCAAGCGCGCCAGCACACCCGGCGACACGAACTCCGCCACCTCGCCGCCCAGCGTCGCAATCTCGCGCACAAAGGTGCTGGACGTGTACTGGTGGCGTTCGCCGGGCGTCAGGAAGATGGTCTCGACCTCGGGCATGAGCTTGCGGTTCATGCCGGCCATCTGGAACTCGTACTCGAAGTCGCCGCCGGTGCGCAGGCCGCGCACGACGACGCGGCCGGCATGCGTGCGCACGAAATCGCGCAGCAGGCCGTCGAAGGCGATGACCTCGACGTTGCCCAGCGGTGCGGCGACCTCCTGGGCCATGGCCAGCCGCTCGTCCAGCGAGAACATGGTCTTCTTGTGATGGCCGACGGCCACCGCCAGCACCAGCCGCTCGAACATGCCGGCGGCGCGGCGCATCAGGTCTTCATGCCCGAGCGTGATCGGGTCGAAGGTGCCGGGGTAGACGGCGGTGATGGTGGTGCGCGAAGTCATGAGGCGGGATTGTCCTCGCGCCGCAGCAACTGGTAGTGCACGGCGCCGGCACGGCCCTGGCGCCAGGCGGTGAATCCGGCCGGCGCGGCGATCTCGTGGGGAGCCTCGACGTAGATCAGGCCATCTTTGGCCAGCAACGGCGCGGCAGCGGCCAGCGCTGGCTCGAAGAGCTCGGCGGCAAAGGGCGGGTCGAGCAGGATGAGGTCGAAGCTGGCGGGCGGGGCGGCGCGCATCCAGGCCAGGGCGTCGGCCGTGTGGACCTTCATCGTGGTCGCCTTGAGCCGCTGCGCGCTGGTGCGCAGGCCGGCAGCCAGCCTGACGTCACGCTCCACCAGCACCACCTCGGCGGCCTCGCGCGAGGCCGCCTCGAAGCCCAGCGCGCCGCTGCCAGCAAAGGCATCCAGCACGCGCCAGCCGGTCAGCGTCTGGCCCAGCCAGTTGAACAGCGTCTCGCGGATGCGGTCGGATGTGGGGCGAAGCCCCGGCGCGTCGGGCACGGGCAGCTTGGAGCGCTTCCACTGGCCGCCGATGATGCGGACCTCGCCCATGGTCACTGGCGCACCGGAATCCCGCGCGCCGCCATCAAGGCCTTGGCTTCGCCGACCGTGTGCTGGCCGAAGTGGAAGATGCTGGCGGCCAGCACCGCATCAGCGCCGCCCTTGGTGATGCCGTCGGCCAGGTCGTCCAGCGTGCCGACGCCGCCCGAGGCGATGACGGGAACGGGCACGGCGTCGGACACGGCGCGGGTCAGTTCGAGGTCGAAGCCGCTCTTGGTGCCGTCGCGGTCCATGCTGGTCAGTAGGATCTCGCCGGCGCCGAACTCGGCCATCTGCTTCGCCCAGGCCACGGCGTCCAGGCCGACGTTCTTGCGGCCGCCATGGGTGTAGACGTCCCAGCCCTTCCCTCTCGGATCATCGTCCGCGCGGCGCTTGGCGTCGATGGCGACGACGATGCACTGGGCGCCGTATTTGTCGCTGGCGGCGCGGATCAGCTCGGGGTCGGCGACCGCGGCGGAGTTGAAAGAAACCTTGTCGGCACCCGCGTTCAGCAGCCGGCGCACGTCGGCGACCGAGCGCACGCCGCCACCCACCGTCAGCGGAATGAAGACCTGGCTCGCCACGGCTTCGATGATATGCAGGATGAGGTCGCGCCCATCGCTGGTGGCGGTGATGTCGAGGAAGGTCAGTTCGTCTGCCCCCTGCTCGTTGTAGCGCGCGGCGATGTCCACCGGATCGCCCGCATCGCGCAGGCCGACGAAGTTGACGCCCTTGACCACGCGGCCGGCAGTGACGTCGAGGCAGGGAATGATGCGTTTGGCGAGCATGGTTGGGGCAGACGGAAAACCAGCCTGGATTATTCCTTTCCTGATTAGGGCTTCGCAGGGGCAGGGAAGCGTCGCCCAATCGCGGCTGCTCAACCCACCCCACGGAGACGACGATGCGAATGTTCGCCCCTGCACTGCTCGCCGCCAGTCTGGCCGCCGCCCTGCCCGCCCATGCCCATCAACAGGTCTATTCCGCCAGCCTGCTGGGCAGCAGCGAAATCCCGGCCGCCGCGACGACCGGCAGTGGCTTCGCCATCGTGACCGTGGACTTCGACCTGCTGACGATGCGGGTCCAGGCGACGTTTGCCGACCTGGTGGGCACGACCACGGCATCGCACATCCACTGCTGCACCGCGACGCCCGGCGCCAGCAACGTCGGCGTGGCGACGCAGACGCCCAGCTTCACCGGCTTCCCAACCGGCGTGCAGGCGGGCAGCTATGACCACACCTTCGACATGTCCCTGGTCGGCAGCTACAACGCCACCTTCGTGACGGCCAACGGCGGCACGGTGGGTACGGCCTTCAATGCGCTGGTGGCCGGCCTGAACAGCGGCAATGCCTACCTGAACGTGCACACCAGCAGCTTCGGCGGCGGCGAGATTCGTGCCTTGCTCGTGCCGGTGCCCGAGCCCGAGACCTACGCGCTGATGCTGGGCGGCCTGGGCGTGCTGGCCCTGGCCGCGCGGCGCCGCCGCGGCTGAGCGATCAGCCGGCCGCCGCCATCAACTCGTCGGCGCGGGTCTGGGCGGCGGCGAAGTCCAGTGCGCCGGTGTAGATGGAACGGCCGCAGATGACGCCCTCGACGCCGTCGCCAAAGACCGCGCACAGGCGCTCGATATCGGCGATGTCGGACAGGCCGCCCGAGGCGATGACGGGGATTGTCAGCGCCTGGGCCAGCTTGACGGTGGCCTCGATGTTGATGCCGGTCAGCATGCCGTCGCGGCCGATGTCGGTGTAGATGACGCCTTCGACGCCGTAGTCCTGGAACTTCTGCGCCAGATCGATCACCTCATGGCCGGTCAGCTTGCTCCAGCCGTCGGTGGCGACCTTGCCGTCCTTGGCGTCCAGACCCACGATGATGTGGCCGCCGAAGGCGCTGCAAGCATCCTTCAGGAAGCCGGGGTTCTTGACCGCGGCCGTACCGATGATGACGTAGGAGAGGCCGTCGTCCAGGTAGCGCTCGATGGTGTCGAGGTCGCGGATGCCGCCGCCGAGCTGGATGGGGATCTCGTCGCCCACCTCCTTGATGATGGCCTTGATGGCGGGCTCGTTGACCGGCTTGCCCGCGAAGGCGCCGTTCAGGTCCACCAGGTGCAGGCGGCGCGCGCCGGCGTCGAGCCAACGGCGGGCCATCGCGGCGGGGTCTTCGCCGAAAGTGGTGGAGTCGTTCATGTCGCCTTGCTTGAGGCGGACGCAGCGACCGTCTTTCAGGTCGATGGCAGGGATCAGCAGCATGGCCGGGGCTAGATCAAAACAAGGGTTGGAGGGCGTGGTGTCTGACCGAGTGGCCGTCGTGGATCCGGCTTTGCCGGGCCACCAGCGGCGCCCCCTTGAGGGGGCCGGCGAAGCCGGTATGGGGTGGGCGATCCTCAGGGCTTCCAGTGCAGGAAGTTGCGGTAGAGGGCGAGGCCCAGCGCGGCACTTTTCTCGGGGTGGAATTGGGTCGCAAAAATATTATCCCGGGCCACTGCACAGGTAAAGCGCAGGCCGTAGTCGGTCTCGCCGACGCTGTGTTCCGGCAACGCGGTGGTCGCATAGAAGCTGTGCACGAAATAGAACCAGCTCTGGTCCGGGATGCCGTCCCACACGGGATGGGCACGGGGCTGGTGCACGCGGTTCCAGCCCATTTGCGGCACCTTGAAGCGGCTGCCGTCCTCCTGCAGCCGGCCTTCCAGCCGGAAGCGCTGCACGCGGCCGGGGATGAGACCGAGGCCCGGCGTGTCCTGCTCCTCGCTGTGGTCCAGCAGCATCTGCATGCCAACGCACACGCCCAGCAGCGGCTTGGTGGCGGCGGCTTCCAGCACGGCTTCCTTGGCGCCCGAGGCGGCGAGCTCGGCCATGCAATCACGCATGGCACCCTGGCCGGGCAGCACGACGCGTTCGGCGGCGCGGATCACCGCGGGATCGCAGGTGATGGCCACGTCGAAACCCTGGCCCTCAGCGGCATGGATGACGGCCTGCGACACCGAGCGCAGGTTGCCCATGCCGTAATCGACGACGGCGACCGTTTTCGTCACAGCGTGCCCTTCGTCGACGGGATCACGCCGGCCGAGCGCGGGTCGGCCGTCGTGGCCATGCGCAGCGCGCGGCCGAAGGCCTTGAACATGGTCTCGGCCTGGTGGTGGGCGTTGTGGCCCTTCAGGTTGTCGATGTGGACCGTGGCCAGCGCGTGGTTGACGAAGCCCTGGAAGAACTCGAAGGTGAGCTGGGTGTCGAAGGCACCGATGCTGCCGGCCGTGAACTTGCAGTCCATGTGAAGGCCCGGGCGGCCGGAGAGGTCGATGACGACGCGCGACAGCGCTTCGTCCAGCGGCACGTAGCTGTGGCCGTAGCGCGTCAGGCCGGCCTTGTCGCCGACCGCCTTGGCCACGGCCAGGCCGAGCGTGATGCCGACGTCCTCGACGGTATGGTGGCCGTCGATGTGCAGGTCGCCCTCGCAGTGGATGTCCAGGTCGATCAGGCCGTGGCGGGCGATCTGGTCAAGCATGTGGTCGAAGAAGCCGATGCCGGTGTGCAGCTTGGACTGGCCCGTACCGTCCAGGTTGACGCGCACCGTGATGCGCGTCTCGCGGGTGTTGCGGGTGACTTCGGCAATGCGGGGGTTGCTCATGACAGACAGGCTTGGAGTTCGGCCAACAGGCGGGTGTTTTCGTCGGGCGTGCCGACCGTGAAACGCAAGCAGTTCGCCAGCAGCGGGTGCATGGCCGAGACGTTCTTGATCAGCACGCCCCGGGCCTTGAGCGCCGCGAAGGTGGCGGCTGCGTCGGGCACCCTGGCGAGGATCATATTGCCCTGGCTGGGCCAGGGTGTGACGCCGGGCAGCGCCTGCAGCGCCGCGAAGACGCGCTGGCGCTGCTGGCGCAGCTCGGCCGCCTGTGCGGCGTAGACCTCGGCATGCTCCAGCGCGAAGAAGGCGGCCTCGGCGTTGAGCACGCTGATGTTGTAGGGCGGGCGCAGCTTCTCGACCTGGTCGACCAGCTCGGGTGCCCCCAGCAGGTAGCCGATGCGCACGCCGGCCAGGCCGAACTTGCTCATGGTGCGCATGACCAGCACGTTCTTCTGGCGGGCCATCAGCGCGAGGCTGTCCTGGCTGGCGAAGGGCTGGTAGGCCTCGTCCATGACGACCAGTCCCGGCGCGGCCTGGGCGATGCGCTCGATGACTGCGGCGTCCCACAGCGTGGCGGTGGGGTTGTTGGGGTAGGCCAGGTAGATCAGCGCGGGCTGGTGCTTCTCGATGGCGGCCAGCATGGCGGCCTCGTCCAGCTCGAAGTCGTCGGCGCGCAGCGGCACACCGATGAACTCCAGCCGCTGCTGGCGCGCCAGCGCCTCGTACATGACGAAGCCGGGCACCGGCGCCAGCACGGTGGCCCCGGGCCTGGCCACGGCCAGCGTCAGCAGGCCGATCAGCTCGTCGGAGCCATTGCCCAGCGTGACGCCCACATCGTCGCCCACGCCGGCATGACGGGCCAGCGCACGGCCCAGCTCGGCGGTGCGCTCGGCCGGGTAGCGGTTCAACGCGACCGCGCCCAGGCGCGCGCCCAGCGCCTGCTGCAGCGCGGGCGGCAGGCGGTAGGGGTTCTCCATCGCGTCGAGCTTCAGCAGGCCGGTGCTGGGCTGCACGACGTAGGCATGGGCCGCACGCACGTCGGGGCGGATCTGAGCGAGGGCTTGGTCCAGCGAAGCAGTCATGGCGCGGTGACGAGTGGATTGAGGATCTGCACGCTGTCGTAGACGGCGTCGTGCGGCAGGGCCAGGCTCAGCAGCCGGGTGCAGCCCTGGGCCTTGGCGCTGGCGACGACGAGGGCGTCGGCAAACGGAAGGCCGAAGCGGCTTTCCAGAGACCAGGCGGATTCAACAGTCGCCTGGTCGGCGCCCCAGGGGCGCCAGTGCTGGTAGCGCCGCACTTCGGCGCGCGCATCGCCTTGCGGCATGGCCGGGCTGATCTGGCGAGTGGCCAGCAGGTAGAAGTCGTTCAGCACCTGCACCGAGACGCGGCCGCGGCGCGTGGACCAGAGTTCGCGCAGCCAGGCCAGCACCTGCTCGCGCTCGGACGGGCGGGCGCCGTCCTCGCTGAACAGCAGCACCGAGGTGTCGACAAAGACGGGGGCGGCGCTCAAAGCACACCCCGGCCCGGATAGGGCCGGCCGTCCGACGACCAGGACCGCTCGCGATGCAGCCAGTCCTGCAGCGCGCGCTCGTAGGCGTCGTCATGCTGCATCTTCTCGGCCAGCAGCTCGCCCAACAGGCGCGAGACGCTGGTGTTGCGCCGCGCCGCCTCCAGTCGGGCCCATTCGGCCACGGCGTCGTCCATGGACACGGTGACGTTCTTCATGCCCCGAAGATTACACGAAGTTCGTGTTGCACGAACTTCGTGTCACGTTAACCCTAAGGCCTGTACCAAAGCTCGGCCTTGTCCAGCGGCGTCTGCTTGGGCAGCAATGGGTTGTGGAGCTCGATGATCCTGCGGCTGCCCAGCCTGGCACGGGCAAGGTCATCACCGTGATGCTTCATGAACAACCGATCAAAGGCGCCGCTGGCGCGCAGGCGCTGCAGGCCGAGCTCGATGGCGGTGGCCAGTTCGTCGTCGGACGGGGCGACGAAGTAGTAGATGGCCGTCGGGTAGTGAAGGCAGAGGTCCGGCACGACGGTCAGGCCCTGGCCGTAGCGCTCCAGTTCCCACCAGACCTCCTCGACCGAGCGCGGGAAGGCATCGGCCCGGCCCAGACGCAGCTGCTTGAACATTGCGTCATAGCTGGGCGAGACGACCACATTCAGCCCGTTGGCCTGCAGGATGCCCGTGTCCGGCCACTCCAGCCCCTGCACCATGGAGAACCTGCGGAGGTCCGCGAGGTTCTGCACGCCGCGCATGCGCTCCGCCGCCTCGGGCGAGGCCAGCAGCAGGCGCCAGCCGAACAAGCCCTTGAAGATGGGCACCCGCACGGGCCGGGCCTGCTGCTCGCGCTCCACCGAGGTCATGGTCCAGACCACATCGAGCCGGCCGCCGCGCCGGCCCAGCTCCTGCAGCGCGCGGTTCTGCGGGATCAGCTCCTGCGTCGGCTCCAGCGACACCGGCAGGCCGGCGGCGGCCAGCGCCTGGTCCAGCAGCACGGCGGGAAAGTTGTTCGCCAGGTCGGCGCGGGCCGACACATGGGGGATGAGCAGCCGACGCGGAGCGCCATGGACGACAGAAGTCAGCGGAGCGGCTGCACAGGACAGCAGGAGATTTCGGCGGCGCAAGGACATACGAAAGCGTAGCCCAAGCACGCGCCATCGCTCAATCACGAAGCTGTCGCTCGGGCGCGGCGGCGCCCGGTCAGGCGGCTCAGCGCAGGCGCAGTTCGGCCGCGCGCGCGTGGGCCTGCAGCCCTTCGCCGTGGGCCAGCTCGCTGGCGATGCGGCCCAAGGCCTGGGCCCCCTCGGCGCTGACTTCGATGAGGCTGCTGCGCTTCTGGAAGTCGTAGACGCCCAGCGGCGACGAGAAGCGCGCCGTGCTGGCCGTCGGCAGCACGTGGTTGGGACCGGCGCAGTAGTCGCCAAGGCTTTCGCTGGTGTAGGCCCCCATGAAGATGGCGCCGGCATGACGCAGCAGCGGCTCCCAGCGGTGCGGCTCGGCGGCGCTGATTTCCAGGTGCTCCGGCGCGATGGCGTTGCTGATCTCGCAGGCCTCTTGCATCGAGCGCGTCAGGATCAGCGCACCGCGGCCTTCCAGCGAGGCGCGGATGACGGCCTCGCGCGGCAGGCTGGGCAGCAGGCGCTCCATCGCGGCGCGCACGGCGTCCAGGAAGTCGGCGTCGGGGCTGAGCAGGATGCTTTGCGCCAGCTCGTCGTGCTCGGCCTGGCTGAAGAGGTCCATGGCCACCCAGTCCGGCGGCGTCGTGCCGTCGGCGATGACGAGGATCTCGCTGGGGCCGGCGATCATGTCGATGCCGACCTGGCCGAAGACATGCTTCTTGGCCGAGGCGACGTAGGCGTTGCCCGGGCCGGTGATCTTGTCCACGCGCGGGATGGTCGCCGTGCCGTAGGCCAGCGCCGCCACGGCTTGCGCGCCGCCGATGGTGAATACGCGGTGCACGCCAGCCACGGCGGCTGCCGCCAGCACCAGCGGGTTGCGCACGCCGTCCGGCGTGGGCACCACCATGACGATCTCCTGCACGCCGGCCACGTGGGCCGGGATGGCGTTCATCAGCACGCTGCTCGGGTAGGCCGCCTTGCCGCCGGGCACGTAGATGCCGACGCGGTCCAGCGGGGTGACCTTCTGGCCCAGCAGATTGCCGTCCTCGTCGCGGTAGCTCCAGCTGCGGCCCGAGGCCTCCAACTGGCGCTCGTGGTAAGCCCGCACGCGACGGGCGGCGGCCTGCAGAGCCTCCCGCTGGGCAGCCGGGATGGTCGCAAGCGCAGCCTGCAGTTCGGCCTGGTTGATCTCCAGCGCGGCCATATTGCCGACCTGCATGCGGTCGAAGCGTGCGGTGTAGTCCAGCACGGCGGCGTCGCCGCGGACCTGCACATCGGCCAGGATCTCGGCCACGCGGCCTTCGATGGCGGCATCCGTCTCCGCCGACCAATGACGCAGGCGCTCGAACTCGGCAGAGAAGTCGGCGGCGGTGGTCGAAAGTTGGCGGAGCTTCATGCGGAGACGGCGGCGGCGAAGGCGTCGATGAGGGGGCGCAGCGCGTCGCGCTTCAACTTGAGCGCGGCCTGGTTGACGACGAGGCGGGAGGAGATGTCCATGATCTGCTCCACCTCCACGAGCTTGTTGGCCCGCAGCGTGCCGCCGGTGGAGACGAGGTCGACGATGGCCTCGGCCAGGCCGGTCAGCGGCGCCAGCTCCATCGAGCCGTAGAGCTTGATCAGGTCGACGTGCACGCCCTTGTCTGCGAAGTGCTGACGAGCGATCTCGGTGTACTTGGTGGCGACGCGGATGCGCGAGCCCTGCTTCACGGCGGCGGCGTAGTCGAAGTCGGCACGCGTGGCCACGCTCATGCGGCAGCGGGCGATCTTCAGGTCCAGCGGCTGGTAGAGGCCGTGCGAGCCGCCCTGCGCGAGCGCCTGCTCGTGCAGCACGTCGCGGCCGGCCACGCCGAGGTCGGCGCCGCCGTATTGCACATAGGTCGGCACGTCGCTGGCGCGCACCAGCACGACGCGCACGCCTTCGCGGTTGGTCGGCAGGATGAGCTTGCGCGAGGTCTCGGGGTCTTCCAGCACCTCGATGCCGGCGGCACGCAGCAGCGGCAGCGTCTCCTCGAAGATGCGGCCCTTGGAAAGCGCGAGGGTCAGGCCGGTCATTGCGTCCACTCCTCGGGTGTCAGCGTCTTCATCGACAGCGCGTGGATCTCCTCGCGCATGCGCTCGCCGAGTGCGGCATAGACGCGCTGGTGGCGCTTGATGCGGGTGAGGCCCGCGAACTCCGCCGACACGATGGTGGCGAAGAAGTGGCGGCCGTCGCCCTCGACCTCCAGATGCGCGCAGGGCAGGCCAGCGGCAATGAAATCGCGCACTTCTTGCGGGGTCGGGTCGGCCATCACGGGTCCTTCTGGAAAACCCCAGATTTTAGGGAGGGTTGGCGTTGCGCCCTTCGGCGCAGCGCAAAACATCCTTCGGGACGGCTCCGCGCTGCGCCCCTCCGGCGCCTCGCAAACCCGCCTTCAGGAGCGGATCTTGTAGCCGCGCTTCAGCAGCGACAGCGCCAGCCCCGCGGTCACCGCGAAGCTGATCCCCACCACCGCCAGGCTCAGCCACGGCGACACGTCGCTGACGCCGAAGAAGCCGCGGCGAAAGCCGTCGATCATGTAGAAGAAGGGGTTCAGGTGGCTGATGCCCTGCCAGAAGCCCGGCAGCGAATGCACCGAGTAGAAGACGCCCGACAGGAAGGTCATCGGCATGATGATGAAGTTCTGGAAGGCGGCCAGCTGGTCGAACTTCTCGGCCCACAGGCCGGCGATCAGGCCCAGCGTGCCCATCAGGCCGGCGCCCAGCACCGTGAACGTCAGCACCCAGAGGATGTTGTCCAGCCCCGGCAGCGCGAACCAGGCCGTGACCAGCAGCACGCCCGTGCCCACCGCCAGGCCGCGCACGACGGCCGCGCCCACGTAGGCGACGAACCAGGCCAGGGGCGAGAGCGGCGTCAGCAGCAGGAAGACGAGGTTGCCGGTGATCTTGCTCTGGATGAGGCTGGACGAGCTGTTGGCGAAGGCGTTCTGCAGCACGCTCATCATCACGAGGCCGGGGATGAGGAACTGCGTGTAGCCGACGCTGTCGTAGACCTTCACATGGTCTTCCAGCGTGTGGCCGAAGACGAGCAGGTACATGACGGCCGTCAGCACCGGTGCCGCGACGGTCTGGAAGCTGACCTTCCAGAAGCGCAGCACTTCCTTGTAGAAAAGGGTGGAGGCGCCGTTCATGCGTGAGCTCCCTGCATGATCTCGATGAACACGTCCTCGAGGTCGGCACGGCCGATCTCCAGGTCTTCGACAGGGCAGCCCACCTGGCGCAGCGCGGCCAGCGTGGTTTCGACCTCGGCCGCGTCATGCGCCGTGACCTGCACGATGCGGCCCGTCACGCGGGCGCGCGCGGCGATGTCCGGCGGGAGCTGCGCATCGGTCTTGAAGCGCAGCATGGTGCTGGCCGTGCCGGCCAGCAGCTGCGAGGTGCGGTCCAGCGCCACGATACGGCCGGCCTTCAGCATGGCGATGCGCTGGCACAGGGCCTCGGCTTCCTCGAGGTAGTGCGTGGTCAGCAACACCGTGTGGCCTTCCTTGTTGAGACGGGCGATGAACTGCCACAGCGTCTGGCGCAGCTCCACGTCCACGCCGGCGGTGGGCTCGTCCAGCACGATGACGGGAGGGCGGTGCACCAGCGCCTGCGCCACCAGCACGCGGCGCTTCATGCCGCCGGACAGCTGGCGCATGTTGGCGTTGGCCTTGTCGGTCAGGCCCAGGTTGTGCAGCAGCTCGTCGATCCAGTCGTCGTTGTGCCTGACGCCGAAATAGCCGCTCTGGATGCGCAGCGACTCGCGCACGCTGAAGAAGGGATCGAAGACCAGCTCCTGCGGCACGACGCCCAGCGCCTTGCGGGCGGCGGCGTAGTCGTCCACCACGTCATGGCCCATGACGCGCACACGGCCCTCGGTGGCGCGGGCCAGGCCAGCGAGCACGCTGATCAGTGTCGTCTTGCCCGCACCGTTGGGCCCCAGCAGGCCGAAGAACTCGCCGCACGCGATGTCGAACGTGACGCCGTCCAGTGCCTTGACCTGCCCTCCCCGGTATGTTTTCTTGACGTTCTCGAACGAGATGGCGGGCGGGGAGGTCTGATTCGGCATGGGGCTCGATTCTAAAAGTTGGCCCTGTTTCGGTGCTGATCACTGCCAGAATGCCCTGATGATTGACATGCCCCCACGCGAATTTCATTCGCTGCCCCCCGAGGGGTCGCGTCAGGGCCTGCGGACGGCCGGGCGCCCCTGACATGCCCACACCCAAACGCCCCCGCCGCACCGCCGAGCGCATCCTGGAGGTCACGCTGGACCTCTTCAATGCCTTCGGCGAGCCGAATGTGTCGACAACCCTGATCTCGGCCGAACTGAAGATCAGCCCGGGCAATCTCTACTACCACTACCCTGCCAAGGACGAGCTCGTCAACGCCCTCTTCGGCCGCTACGAGGCCGAGCTCAACGAGCTACTGGCCGCCGCGGACAACGTGCGCAACGTGGAGGACGCCTGGCTGTTCTTCCACATGCTGTTCGAGCTGATCTGGAAGCACCGCTTCCTCTACCGCGACCTGAACGACCTGCTGTTCAAGAATCGCCGCCTGGAGACCCACTTCCAGGCCCTGCTGGCCGCCAAGGAACAGGCGATGCGCCACGTGCTGTCGGGCCTGCACCTGGGCGGCGCGCTGAAGATGGAGCTGCGCGAGGCGGCGCCGACGGCCAATGCCATGGTCGTCGTGGTGAGCTACTGGCTGAGCTACGAATATGTGCGCGACCCGCGCCACGCGCTGGAGCCCGATCGCGCCGGCGTGGCGCTGATGCGCGGCGCCTTCCACGCGCTGAGCCTGCTGCTACCCTACCTCGAGCCTGCGTCCAAGGACCACCTCTTCAAGCTCGCCGGCAACTACCAACAACCCTGAAGGAGACATCGCGATGGCCAAGTGGACCGCCTTTCCCTACGACAACAGCGCCTTTGTCTACACGCCGGCCACGCTGAAGAAGCACTGGGCCCGTCTGCATGCCGGCGATGCCGAACCCTTCCCCAAGGATGCTGCCGTCGTTCAGGCCTGGATCCACTTCCACGCCGGTGAATTCCAGGCCGCCTACGACGCGGGCCTGGCCGCCGGCGGCGCCGGCATCACGGTCGCCAACAAGGCCCAGGGCATCTACGCCAACTATCTCGAGAAGAAGGAGAAGGTGAAGCTGGAGATGTTCCTGGAGATCTCCGAGCGCGCCGAAGCCCAGCAGATCGAGGAGCCCAAGAACCCCAACGCCTGGTACTGGCAGGCCTATGCCATCGGCCGCTACGGCCAGGGCATCAGCGTCGCCAAGGCGCTGGCGCAGGGTCTGGGCAGCAAGGTCAAGAACGCGCTTGAAACCACCATCACGCTGGCCCCCAAGCATGCCGACGCCCACATCGCGCTGGGCGCCTTCCATGCCGAGGTCATCGACAAGGTCGGCAAGCTGCTGGGCCGCACCCAGGGCGCCGACACGGCCACCGGCCTGAAGATGTTCGAACAGGCCATCAAGCTCAACCCGACCAGCGCCATCGCGATGATCGAGCGAGCCAACGGCCTCGTCATGCTGGAGGGCGACAAGCGCATGAAGGAGGCCGAGAAGCTGTATGCCGACGCGGCCGCCTGCGAGGCCATGGACGCGATGGAGCTACTGGACATCGAGCTGGCCAAGGAAGAACTCGAGGAGTAATTCACACCCGAAAAGGCGGATCGTGACATCCATCACGACCCGATCTCCCGCGCCTCCGGGGGTGCAGGCTCCGGCCTCGCGGCGTAAGCTTCGCACCCATCACTCCCCCCAACGAGACCGCGCCATGAAGTTCCTGATCCCCGCTTTCGCCGCCGTGACCGTCTTCGCCGCTCAGGCCGCCAACAACGCCACGCCCGAGCAGGCCGAACTGCGCGCCGAGTGCGCCAAGAGCTACGAGACCACCAGCAGCATCGCCACGCCGGTCGCCACCAACGAGTACCAGTTCGTCTACGCCAACGGCAAGTACAAGGGCGAGGCCAAGCCGGGCAAGCTGCTGCCCTGCACGAACGACCAGTACGCCGCCTACCTGGACAAGGCCGACCCGGCCAAGGTGATGGCAGCCTACCCGACCGCCGCCGGCCGCCCGACTGCCAAGAAGAAGGCCGAGCCCTTCCGCCTCTGACGCATCGGCAAGCGCGCCGTGCCCTTCAAGACTCATCCACGTCGCTACGGTCGCCCAGGGTGCCAGGCCCGCTGAATCAGCGCGGCGCGTAGTTCGAAAAGCAAATGGCCATCCCGGGATGGCCATTTGCTTTTGGCAGACTGGAATTGCCCTTGTCGCGCAGCCTCTCAGGCCAGTCAACCGAAAGAATTCCGAACACCATGAAAGCACAGCCGCAGCGCTATCTTCTGCTCGACGGAATACGCGGAATCGCCGCCTTATTCGTTCTGGTCCGACACACCGCCGATTTCTGGGGGTTTTCATTTTATAGAAGCCATCTTGCGGTTGATGTATTTTTCATACTAAGCGGCTTCGTCATATCAAGCGCGTATGGCCGGAAGATAAACAGCAAGCTATTGACAGTCAGCGACTTCATGAAACTGAGAGCCATTCGGCTCTATCCCATGTTCGCTTTCTCACTGCTGTTGTGCATCATTATATTGGCCGCAAAATTCACGATAAGGGGAGGCTTCGAGGAGCCCATTACCCAAGTACTGATGACGGTCGCGCTGACGGCTATTTTCATCCCTTCGGGCATCATATTCGGTGGTCAGTTGTTTCCTTTGAACAATCCTTACTGGTCACTGTTCTTCGAGCTCATCGTCAACTGGATTTACGCGCTCGCATGGCCGCGACTCAAGTCGCTTCATGTCTGGGCCGTCATAGTCATTTCGGCGGCGGCCATGTCGCTTGCTGCTTTTGACAACGGCAGCTTGGATGTCGGCTTTTCGTCCGATTGGAAGTCCCTCTGCGCCGGTCTGTTTAGGGCCACTTTCGGGATTTTCATCGGCGCCAAGCTTCAATCCAACAAAAACTTCTGCCAAGCAGTCGGCCTACGTCTTCCGCCCGCGTTTGCAACCCTGTTGATTTGCGCTGTCCTGGCATCACCGAACGTCAAGGGCCTCAACCCGGTGCTGGACCTGATGTCGGCACTCCTGATCTTTCCATTCTGTATTGCAAGCGCATCCACCAGTCAGGAGACGAGATTCGACCCCTATTTGCGGCACTTGGGAAGCTCCAGCTACCCGCTTTACCTGCTGCACTACCCCGTCTGGCAGATCATGTCTTTTGCCAGCCACGGCACGGCAGGAAAAATGGCGCCTCTCGTCGGAATCCTGATGGCAGTCATTCTCGTGCCGGCGTCAGTACTCATCGAGAAATATATCGACATTCCCATTCGACGAAAACTGCAGGACAAATATCCAGGAGCAAATACAGGTGCACCCGCTCAGGAGTGCAAAGCCTGAACCGCCTTTGGCCGCTCAGGCACGCCTGCGGCGCCCGACTTGTCAACAGCCGCTGCGCTGCACCATCGGGCTTGCGCACGGGCGGTGGGGTTGCCTGGACTGCCACAGGTCGCGAGCGTGCATTTGCAGCCGCATAGGGCAAAGCTGGCAAATGCCCTCAGCAGTAAGGAGGTCAACCATGAGAGTTCTCGCAATCACCATTGCCGCTCTGGTGTCCGCCCTACCCGCCCTCGCCGCCAACACGCCTGCGGAGCATGCCCAGGCCTCGTTGCGCGACGGCTGCGCGCAGAGCTACGCCAGCTACAGCGCCTACTACCCGCCCGGCAGCACTGGCCCCACCTTCACAGGCGAGCGCATCAAGGGCGACAACCGCTACTGCAACGACGCCAAGCCCTGCGACGAAGCGCAGTTCGCGGCCTACCTGGACAAGGCCGACCCGGCCAAGGTGATGGCAGCCTACCCGACCGCTGCCGGCCGCCCGACTGCCAAGAAGAAGGCCGAGCCCTTCCGCCTTTGATCGGCTCGAATCGTCCAGCGACAAGGCGCTCTTCGGAGCGCCTTTTTTGTCGCCCGCTGGTCCGGATCCGACGCCCGATGCCGCTGGATCGCCCCGACCGACACCCCCGCCACCACATGGCCGGCCTTCCTTAGAACTGCCTACCGTCCCGCCACCCAGCCTGGAAACGCCGGATCGGGCGGGCTAATGTCGTTGCACCGGCGCCTCGATGCCGGGACAACGTCCGAACCCGGCGCTGTGGCAGTCACGCACAGGAGGCCCCATGAAGACCCGATTCCTGCTTCCCCTGGTCCTGGCCTGCGGCCAGGTCCTGGCTCAGCAAGCCAGCCCACCGGCAGCCGGCGGCCAAGAGGGCAACGGTCGCGCACCATGCGAGTCATCCAGCGAGGCGTCGACCGGCGCCCACTGCGCCGCACGCGATGAAGCCGCCTCGGCCCCGGCCGATCCGGGCAAGCTCGTCGCGACCGAACCCACCGGCGCGGGACCGCGTTCGGCGGCACTCACGCGTCGCCAGGTCATCGCCGAGATCGAGCGCGCCCGCCGCAGCGGGGAAATGGATTTCGCGGCCTTCGAAGCGAACCTGGACTCGCCGCGCCGCCGCTGACAGCGCCGCGCCGCGACTCGGCGAGGGCGGCCCGCCGCCCTCGCCCGCCACGCGTGCATTTGCACCCGCCCAGGCGTAACCTCTGGTTTGCCCCCAGCAGTAAGGAGGTCAACCATGAGAGTTCTCGCAATCACCATTGCCGCTCTGGTGTCCGCCCTACCCGCCCTCGCCGCCAACACGCCTGCGGACCATGCCCAGGCCTCGTTGCGCGACGGCTGCGCGCAGAGCTACGCCAGCTACAGCGCTTACTACCCGCCCGGCAGCGCAGGCCCCGCCTTCACAGGCGAGCGCATCAAGGGCGACAACCGCTACTACAACGACGCCAAGCCCTGCGACGAAGCGCAGTACGCGGCCTACCTGGAGAAGGCTGACCCGGCCACCGTGGCCATGGCCTACCCCACCGCGGCCGGCAAGGCCAGGAAGGTCGCCGCTGGCACGGCAGCTCCGGCCAGGCCGAAGTAGGACGGCGGCTCAGGCCTCGTCCCGCTCCCAGGGCAGCATCATCGCCAGCAGCAACAGCTTCTCGAACTCGGGAGCGAAGTTGGCGATGATGGCCTCGGGGTCGGGGCACAGGCCGGTGTCGGTGATGAGGCCGAACTGCACGCGGCCGGCATAGGTCAGGATGCTGACGCCCATGCCGATGTCGCCGGACTGCGGCACCCAGAACATCACCTTCTCGACCGTCGAGCCGCAGAACTGCAGCGCCTGGGCCGGGCCCGGCACATTGGTCATGACGGCGGTCGCCTTCCTGGCGAAGATGTTCAGCATCGCGTGCTGCACCGGCTTGATGAGCAGGCCTGCCACCGACAGCAGGCCGAAGGCCATCACAGGCTGAAAGCTGCCCTTGAGCTCGCTCATGCGCGCCCGCACGGCAAACAACCGCTCCACCGGGTTGGCGATGCCGATGGGCAGCACCAGCGGCACCAGGCCGAAACGGTTGCCCAGCTGCCAGGCATGCTCCAGCGGCCGCAGGTTGACCGGCACCATCGCCCGGATCTCCTTGCCCGCAGGGTCCTCGCCTTTGTCGGCCAGGTATTTGCCGATGGCTCCGGCCGCACAGGCCAGCAACACGTCGTTGATGGACGCGCCCAGTGCCTTGCCGACGGCCTTCACCTCATCCAGCGCCAGGCTGTCGTCCCAGGCCACGGTCTTCTTCGCACCGGGCTTGCCCTTGAGTCTTGTGGGCGAATCGTCGGGCATCAGCGCAAAGGCCGCCACGTCGGACACGGCCTGGTAGCCCATGCGGGCCATCTCCAGGGACGAGTCCATCGGCGTCGTGCCATGCAGTGCCAGGTCCATACCCTTGGCCACGCCCTTGCCCGTCATGCCGATGGCCTTGACGGTCATGTTCGTCATCGGCCGCAGGAAGGCGTCGAGCAGCCAGTCGGTGTCGTGGTGTTCCTCGTGCTGCCGGACCGCCCGCCTTGGCGGCGCCTTGCCGCCGTCGGTGATGGACAGCATGACGGCGATCAGCGCGATGCCGTCGGCGATGCAGTGGTGGATGCGCGCAATAAGCGCGCTCGTGCCGTCGCCCATGTCCTCGATGAGCTGGAACTGCCACAGCGGATGAGCCGGGTCCAGCGGCTGCGAGCAGAGTTCGCCGACGCGTTCGCGCAGCACCTGCTCGCGTGATTCGCCGGGCATGGGCAGCGGTACCTCGGCAACGACGTGGCGGGCGATGTCGAAATCGCGGTCCACAACCCACTGTGCGCCCAGCAGCGCGTCCTCGACGACCTTCTGGCGAAAGCGAGGGTACTGCAGCAGCCGCTCGGCCACGCGCTCACGCAGCGCAGTCAGCGTGATGCCGGGACGGATGGACCAGACCCCGACGATCATCATCAGATTGGCCTCGGTGTCCATGCGCAGCCAGGCGGTATCCACCTTGGACATGCGTTCGCTCAACTGGCCCACTGCGTCTCCTCGGATTCGTTATTGGCCGGGCCTAAACTTGGTGGCCCGTCGTCCGATTGTCATGAGAATCGACGCCCCTGATCAGCCTGGAGAACCCCGTGAGCCTGAAAGACCAATTCGAAGCCGCCGTCGCCGGCTCCAAGGACCTGCCCGAGCGGCCGGACAACATGACGCTGCTGAAGCTCTACGCCCTCTACAAGCAGGGCAGCGCCGGCGACGTCGATGGCAAGCGCCCCGGCTTCACCGACATGGTCGGCCGCGCCAAGTGGGACGCCTGGAACGAGCTCAAGGGCACGAGCAATGACGACGCGATGCAGCAATACATCGACCTCATCGAGTCGCTGAAGTAAGCCGGCGCCCGCCGCGCCCCACAGAACCGGCCTCAGGCCGGTTTCTTTTTTGCCGGCGCCTTCTGCTTGCCGGCGGCCAGCAGCGCGTCGAGCTCCTTCTCGATCTCGCCCTCGATGGTCTTCTTGAAGGCACCGAGCAGGAAGCCAAGCTGGGCCACCAGCTCGAAGTGGTCGGGTGCCACCGTCAGCTCGCCCTTCACGCCGCTGCGGGTGAACTCCACCGTGTCGCTGAACTCGCCCTCCAGAACGGTGCACTCCATGTCGAACTTCTCCTCGACCTGCTCGGCCCATTTCCAGGCGATTTCTCGGGCGCGCTGAAGGCCCAGGGCATGGTCTCGGTGGATGCGGATCTCGGCCATCAACGGCTCTCCTAGTCTCGTGCCGCGCACTCTACCGCCGCTGCCGCATTTGCACGCATACTTCCGCCCCGAATAAGCCGGGCAGCAAGAAGCCCGCTGCACAGGGAGGAACCATGCGCCTTGTCGACCCCGACCCGCACAGCATCGACCCACTCAGCGAGGGACTGGCGCATTTCCGCGCGGTCGAGCCCGATCATGAGCAGGCCGTCTACTGGTTCCGAGTCGCCGCCGACTCGGGCGATGCCGAAGGCTTGGCCCTGCTCGCCTTTTGCCAGCTCGAAGGCCTGGGCCTGCCGTGCAACCCGGTGCAGGCCCGCGAGCGCCTGCAACACGCCAGTGCTGAGGGCAGCCTGACGGCCAAGTTCCACCTCGGCCGCATGCTCGTTGCCGGCTGGGGCGGCGACCCTGACGCCGCGCGCGGCGTGGCCCTCTACACCGCCGCCGCGGCACAGGGCCATGCCGACGCCACCTTCAACCTTGCCAGCTGCCTGGAAGCCGGCTGGGGCTGCCAGCCCGACCGCCTCGCCGCCAAGGCCCTGTTCCTGCGCGCCCGCGCCCTGGGCAGCCCGCTGAAGGCCACCGGCCTGCGCATCCGCCAGCGCGAGCTGGATGCCGTGCGAGAACTGGCCCGGCGCATGGAGCACGGCGCGGAACTCGCCCGCGCCATCGAGGAGCGCCAGCACGAGATCAGGCTGATGCACGACCTGGCCCGCACTCCTGCCCGCAAGGCCATGCTGACCCGCCAGCAGCGCCGCCGCCTGATGCGCATCGCCAGCGTCACGGCCGTCATCGCCGGCCTCGCCGCGGCCCTGGCCGGCCTGTTCGGCTGGCGTAACCAGCAATCGCTGGCGCATGATTCCGGCCCCACCTCCATTGCCTAGCCCATGTCCCGCACCCTGCCGCTGAACACCCACCTCATCGACGTCGGCCCCCTCGTCTACGGCTGCATGGCCCTGGGCGGCGACTGGGGCGGCGGCCCGCTGACCGAGGCCGACATCGCCCAGGCCCACGCCGCCGTGGAGGCAGCGCTGGACATCGGCGTCAAGCTCTTCGACCACGCCGACATCTATCGCCGCGGCAAGGCCGAGGCCGTGTTCGGCGAACTGCTCAAGCGCGACGCGGGGCTGCGCGCCAAGATCCGGCTGCAGAGCAAATGCGGCATCCGGTTTGCCGACGACATCAACGTCGGCCGCTACGACCTCAGCGCCGAGCACATCGAGCACAGCGTCGACGGCATCCTGCAACGCTTGGCCGTCGAGCGCATCGACATCCTGCTGCTGCACCGCCCCGATGCGCTGATGGAACCCGCCGAGGTGGCCCGCGCCTTCGGCCGGCTCAAGGCCGCAGGCAAGGTCGGGCACCTGGGCGTGTCCAACATGCATGCCGGGCAGATGCGCTGGCTTCAGATGGCCCTGCCTGAACCCATCGTCGCCAACCAGCTGGAACTGAGCCTGGCCAAGCTCGACGCCATCGACGTCGGCACCACCTTCAACGACCCGCAGGCGGCGACGCGGCCGGGCGGCATCGGCTGGGCCGGCACGCTGGAGTACACGCAGAAGCATGGCGTGCAGCTGCAGGCCTGGGGATCGCTGGCGCAAGGGCGTTTCAACGATCCGTCGGCCTCGGTGGCCGCCAAGGTCGTGAACGAGATCGCCGAAACGCACCGCACGACGCCCAACGCCGTGCTGCTGGCCTGGCTGCTGCGGCACCCCGCGGGGATTCAGCCGGTCATCGGCAGCGGCAATGCGCAGCGGATCCGGGCCTGTGGCGACGCGACCCGCATCCAGCTGAGCCGGGACGAGTGGTACCGGCTCTACGTGACGGCAAGGGGTCAGTCACTGCCCTGAACCAACGGCTGCCTCGGATGCAGCCGCGCCATCGTCACCACATCTTCGTAGGCGCCGTTGCGCAGCGCATAGGCCTTGAGCCGCCCCTCCGGCGCGAAGCTGTGCCGCTCGTAGAGCCGGATGGCGCGCTGGTTGTCGTGGTAGACCGTCAGCTCGATGCGCAGGATCTGCGCCCAGTTGTCGGCGTAGTCCAGCAGCGCCGTCATCAGCGCGTCGCCGACGCCCTGGCCCTGATGAGCCTTGGCCACCGTGATGCCCAGGCCCATCGCATGGCGGCGGCGCACGGACGGCCCCACCGGATGCAGGCCGGCGAGGCCCACGGGCCTGTCGCCCAGCACGGCACACAAGACCAGTTCGTTGGAACCGGGTGCGGGCGGGTTCAGGCCGGCGATGCGCTGCACCCACATCTCCTCGCTGGCGAACGGCAGTTGCAGCGTGCCGCCGAAGACGTCCGGGTCGGCGAATTGTTCAGCGATGGCAGCGGCGTCAGCGGCCTTGACGCGTCGCAGGGTCAATGTCATCGGGGCCTCCTTCAAGGCCTCGCAATGTAGCCCGGCGCTGCTCGCCCGCGAGCGGCTTCAGGCGCTCGACGGCCGCGTGAAACTTCACCCAGTCGCGGCCTTCGCGCTCGAACAGCCGCACAAAGGCCGGCACCAGCTCGTCGTAGGCCGACAGGATGGCGAAGCTCGCGTTGTTGGCGCGCTGGAACCAGGCCTCGTAGCCCGGCGCATCCCTGGGCGCGCGCTCGCGCAGCTCGGCCATGATGGCCGCCTTGGCCGTGGCGCGTGACCCGGCCGGGCCGGCGTAGATGGCCAGCAGCCTCTCCCGCCCTTCCCTCGCCAGCGCCAGGAAACGCGCGCGCCGCGCACGACCGGCCTCGAAGGCGGCCAGCGCCTCGGGCTTGGCCACCAGCCACTCGCGCGCAGCCATCAGCTCGACGGCACTGGCATAGGCCTCGTTGAAGCCGGTGTCGTCACTCGTGTAGACGCGCTGGTGGCTCAACTCGTGGAAGAGCATGGCCGCCAGCTCGCCCTCGGGATAGCGGATGAAGGTGTTCAGCAGCGGGTCGCCGCCGAGCCAGCGGCTCCAGCCCAGCGTCGAATAGGCGGGAATGGGCTGGACCTGCACCTCCCAGCCTTCGGCCTTCAGCTCATCGGCATGGCGCTGGGCCGCATCACGGTCGAACCAGCCCTGATAGCCGGCGCAACCCATCAGCGGGTAGCACCAGGTCTTGAGTTGCAAGCCGAACGCCGGCGCGGCGACGATGTTCCAGACGACGGCTGGGCGGCCCAGGTCGGCGTAGCGGCGGTAGCTGTTGTTGTCGGGCAGGGCCAGCCGCGTGCTGGCAAAGTCGCGCATCTGCTGCGTCAGCTTCAGGCGCTCGGCCAGCTCGGGCGGCGTGGCCGGATCGGCCAGCCAGTCGGGCACCGGCCGCGCCGCGCGCACGATGCCCAGGTGCCCGCCCAGGGCCTGGCCCCAGTGGGCGACGGCACTGCAGCCGCCCAGGCACAGCAAAGCCGCCGCCAGCAGCAGCGCGCGGATCAAGCCGCTTCCACCTCGACGAGGCAGTCGTAGAAGGTCGGCGCGTTGCCCATGTCGGTCAGCCGCTGGTGGGTGACCTCGTTGACATTGCTGCCCTGCACGCCCAGCTTGCGCCACCACACGCCCAGGCCGTTGATGACGCCGGGCCGCGCGCGCGGGCTGACCTTGAGCTTGGCGACGTAGCGGCCCCGGTCGTTGAACGCGGCCACCAGCGCACCGTCCGCGAGGCCGCGTGCGGCGGCATCGCCGGCGTGCATCTCGATGAGCGGTTCGCCCTCGATGTCGCGCAGGCTCTTCACGTTGACGAAGCTGGAATTCAGGAAGTTGCGGGCCGGCGGCGAGATCATGGCCAACGGGTAGCGCCTGGCCAGTTCGGGCGAGGACTGCACGCTCTCGTAGTTGGGCACGAAGTCGGCGCCCGCTGCCTGAGCGCGGCCGTTGGCGGTGCGGAAACCGCCCTCGGCAAACGGTGCCTCGGGGATGGGCAGCGGCTGCCAGCCCTGCTCACGCAGCAGGGCCATGTCGATGTCGGGCGTGAAGGCCTGAGCCGCCAGTTCTTCGTCGGTCTCGCGCAAGCAGGGATCGGTCAGCCCCATCGCCGCGGCCAGCTCCCGGAAGATCTGCGTGTTGGTCTTGGCCTCGCCCAGCGGCGCCACAGCGGGCTGGTTCATCAGCACGTCGGTGTGACCGTAGGACGTGTGCACGTCCAGATGCTCCAGCTGCGTCGTGGCGGGCAGCACGTAGTCGGCCAGGTCGGCCGTGTCGGTCATGAAGTGTTCGAGCACGACGGTGAACAGGTCTGCGCGCTGGAAGCCCTTCACGACCTTCGGAGACTCCGGCGCCACCGCCACCGGGTTGCTGTTGTAGACGACCAGCGCCTCAATGGGCGGATCGGCCTGCAGCAGCGCATCGCCGATGGTGCTCATGTTGACCATGCGCGGCTGGCGGCCGGCGAGCAGGTCCGGACGTTCGAGGCGGGCGTTCTTGAAGGGCGCGTTCCAGCCCGAGGCGGACAGCAGCACGCCGCCGCTCTGGTGGCGCCAGGCACCGGTCAGGCAGGGCAGCAGCGCGATGAGGCGCACCGCATTGCCGCCGCCGCGCACGCGCTGCAGGCCGTAGTTCATGCGGATGGCGGCGGGGGTCGCCGTGCCGTAGTCGCGGGCGAGCTGGCGCACCTCGTCGGCGCTGATGCCGCAGACCTCGGCGACTCGCTCGGGCGGCCAGTCCAGGGCCTTGCCACGCAGCTCGTCCCAGCCGTCGACGTGGCGCTCGATGTAGTCCCGGTCCAGCCAGTCATGCCGGATCAGCTCGTGCATCAAGCCCAGCGCGAGGGCGCCGTCCGTGCCGGGCAGCAGGGCGACGTGCTGGTGGCACTTGTCGGCCGTCTCGGTCTTGCGCGGGTCGATGCAGATCAGCTTGGCGCCTTCGCGCCTGGCCTGATTGGCGTAGGTCCAGAAGTGCAGGTTGGACGCGATGCTGTTGCTGCCCCAGATGACGATCAACTTCGCACCCGCGAAGTGGCGCGTGTGCATGCCCAGCTTGTGGCCGTACGTGGCGGCCAGGCCCGCGCCGCCGGCGGAGGCGCAGATGGTGCGGTCCAGCCGCGCCGCGCCGATGGCGTTCCACAGCCGGCCGGCCATCGCCTCGCCCTGGATCAGGCCCATGGTGCCAGCGTAGCTGTAGGGCTGGATGCACTGCGGATCCTTTACTGCCTTCAGCCTTGCCGCGATGTCGGCAATGGCTTCGGCCCAGCTCACCCGCACGAAGCGCGGCGCCTCGGTCTTGCTGCTGACGCGCTTGAGCGGATGCAGCAGACGCTCCGGGTGGTAGGTGCGCTCGGGGTAGCGCGAGACCTTGGTGCACAGCGCGCCATGGGTGTTGGGGTGCTCATGGCGGCCCTGCACCTTGATGACGCGCTCGTTCTCGACGGTGACCTGCAGCGCGCAGGTGTCGGGGCAGTCGTGGGGGCAGGCGCCGAAGACGGTGCGGGTGGTCATGGCAATCACGGAGCTATGAAACTCCGCGATTGTCTCAAGCCGCACCGTCGCCGGTCAGCGGCGGTTCAGGAAGTCCACCAGCAGCGGCATGGTTTGCGCCGGTGCCTCTTCCATCAGCCAGTGGCCCGAGCCCGGGATGACCACGCCTTCGACCCGGCCGCCGACCCGCTTCGCCTGCTCGATGAGGAAGCTGCCCGAGGCCTTCTCCCCGGTCAGCACCAGCATGGGCTGCTGCAGCCTGACCTTGGCAAAGCCGGCGAAATCCGCCGCGTCCTGCTCGAAGGCCTTGAAGTAGCCGAAGCCCGCCTTCATGCCGCCCGGCTGGGCATAGGCCGCCGTGTAGAACTGCCGGTCGGCCTCGGACAGCGAGCGCGTGCGGTCGGCCGCGAAGTCGTTCCAGAAGTGCTCAAAGTAAATGCGCTCGCGGCCCGCCACCAGCTGCAGCGCCGTCTCGCCGTGAAAGTGGAAGTGCCACAGGTCGCGCAGCAGCCAGACGTTCTTCCATTCGCCCACACCAGGCAGGAAGGCGTCCATTAGCACGACGGACTCGACCTCGTCCGGGTACTGGGCCGCATAGGCATAGGCCACCATCAGGCCGATGTCGTGCCCCACCACCCTGACCTTGCGGTGGCCCAGCTGCTGCACGAGGGCGTGCACGTCCTGCGCCAGCGTCTTCTTGTCGTAGCCGCCGTCGGGCCTGGCCGAACCGCCGGCGCCGCGCAGATCGGGCGCGATGACGACGCGGCGGTCGGCCAGCTGCTCCATCAGCGGCCGCCACATGTGGCTGGTCTGGGTGTAGCCGTGCAGCAGCACGACCGGGGTTTCGCTGCCGGCACCGGCCTGCAGATAGTGCAGCTGCACACCGTTGGCGGTGGCGCTGCGGTCTTCGATGGTGGCCGCGTGTGCGCCGACGGCGAGCAGCAGGCCGGCGATGGCGGAGATGAGTCGCTTCATGGTGGGCTCCTCAAAGTTGGCTCATGCCGCCATCGACGATGATTTCCGTGCCGACGATGAAGGCCGACTCGGGCGCAGACAGGTGCAGCACGGTGGACGCGATCTCCTCGACCGTGCCGAAGCGGCCCAGCGGGATCTGGCCCTGGATCTGCGCGGCCACCTGCTTCAGCGCCTCGTCGTCGAAGCCCAGCTTGCCGTACAGCGGCGTGCTGACCGGGCCGGGGCTGACGACGTTGACGCGCACGCCCTGCGGCAGCAGCTCGGCCGACAGCGTCTTGGCCAGCGAGATCAGCGCGGCCTTGCTGGCCGCGTAGATGGCCGAGTTGGGCATGCCGATGTGGGCGTTGATGGAGCCGTTCAGCACGATGGACGCGCCGCGGGCCAGCACCGGGCGCAGCGCCTGGATCAGGAAGAAGGCGCCGCGGGCATTGGTGTTGAAGGTACGGTCCCAGAGGTCTTCGCTCGCGTCGGCCAGGGAGGCGAACTCGGCGATGCCGGCGTTGACGAAGACGGCATCCAGCGCGCGGCCGGCGCCGGCGAGATGGGCGCCCAGGGCGCGGGCGCCCAGCACGTCGGAGGCATCCAGCGGCACCAGCTCGACGTCGGCCTCGACCTCGGCCTTCTTGCCGGGGCGGGCGGTGACGATGACATGGGCGCCCTCGGCGACAAAGGCGCGGGCGGCGGCCAGGCCGATGCCGGAGGTGCCGCCGGTGACGAGGACGGTCTTGTTCGTGAAGCGGGACATGATGGGTTCCTTTCGAGTCGGGTTGGCGGCTTGTCTGCCGTGGACTCGATACTCGGCTTCGCTGCCCCGATTGACGTCCGGCCGCGTTGGCCGACTCGTGCAAGGCTTTCGAACATGCTCAGTGACGACGAGATCCAGCTGATGGAGGCCATCCGCGAGAGCGGCAGCCTGTCGCGCGCCGCGGCCAGCCTGGGCAAGGCGCCGTCCACGGTGTCGTACACGCTGCGCCAGATCGAGGGCCGCTTCGACGCGCTGCTGTTCGACCGCCGCCGCTACCGGCTGCAGCTCACGCCGGCCGGCACGCTGCTGGTGCGCGAGGCCGCGCGGCTGCGCGACGACATGCAGCGCCTGACACGCCGCGTGACGCAGGTGGCCAAGGGCTGGGAGGACCGGTTGTGGCTCGTCACCGACGAGATCATCGAGTTCGACACGCTGCTGCCCGTCATCCAGGACTTCGACGCGCTGGGCTCGGGCGTGTCCCTGCGCGTGACGCACGAGGTGCTGGGCGGCACCTGGGAGGCGCTGGCCGAGGGCCGCGCCGACCTCGTCATCGGCGCCACCAACGAGCCGCCGGCCGGCATGAGCGTGCAATGGCGGGAGCTGGGCGAGATGCACTGGGTCTATGCGGTGTCGCCGCGCCATCCGCTGGCCAAGGTCAAGGCGCCGCTGAGCGACGAGCAGCGGCGCAGCCATCGCGCCGTCGTCGTGGCCGACACCTCGCGCCGCGGCGAGGGCCGGGCCTACGGCCATGGCGCCGGCCAGGCGACGCTGGCCGTGCCCAGCATGGCCGCCAAGATCGAGGCCCAGCGCGCCGGCCTGGGCGCGGGCTGGCTGCCCGAGGCGCGCGTGGCAACGCTGCTGCGGCGTGGCGAACTGGTGCAGAAACAGGTCGCCGAGCCACGCGAGCCCAACACGCTCTACGTCGGCTGGCGGGCTGGCGACGGCCGCGCGCTGGCCTGGTGGCTGGAGCGGCTGAACGAGCCGCACCTGGCGGCACGGCTCGTCGAGGGTCTGGACCGCTACGCCTGACGCTCGGGCAGGTTCAGCGGCAGCGTCAGCCGCGCGATGCAGCCGTGCGGCGCGGCGGGCAGCAGCTCGGCGCTACCGCCGTGGCGCTCGGCGATCTCGCGCACGATGGCCAGGCCCAGGCCGCAGCCCTCGCCATGGACCGAGCCGCGCACGAAGCGCTCGAAGGCACGCTCGCGCAGCTCGGGCGCGATGCCAGGGCCGTTGTCCTCGACATCCATCCACACGTCGTCGCCCGCGCGGCGCAGGCGCACGGTGATAGTGGCGCCGGCCCCGGCATACCGGATGGCGTTGTCGACGAGGTTGACCAGGGCCTCGCGCAGCAGCAGCTCGACGCCCTGCACGCTCAAGGATTCATCGGCGCCATCCACGCCCAGGTCGCAGCCCGCGGCCAGCGCGCGCGGCACCCAGTCGGCGGCGACAGCCTGCACGAGGCGGGCGCAGTCCACCGTCGCCCAGCCCTGGGCCGCCACCGCCTCGGGCTCGGCGCGGGCCAGTACCAGCAGCTGCGACACCAGGCGGGCGCCGCGCACGGCGCTCTCGTGCACGCGCGCGAGGCGCTGGCGCAGCGCGGGGTCGGTCGTGGCATCCAGCGCCAGCTCGGTCTGGCTTTTCAAGCCGGCCAGCGGCGTGCGCAGCTGGTGGGCCGCATCGCTGATGAAGCGCCTCTGCGTCGCCAGGCTGTGCTGCACCTGGCCCAGCAGCTCGTTGACGGCGCCAGCCAGCGCGCGCACCTCGGGCGGCGCGGACTGCAGCACGATGGGGTCCAGTGCGTCGGCACGCCGGCCTTCCATCTGCTGCTGCAGCTCGGCCAGCGGTGCCAGGCCTTTGCGGATGCCGGCCCACACGCCCATGCTCATCAACCCGATCAGCAGTGACAGCGGCAGGGCCGTGTCCAGCAGCATGCGGCGGGCCAGCAGCTCGCGCGGCGCACTGGAGCGGGCGATCTGCACCCGCAGCGCCGAGTCCGCCGCGCCGGCGGCGCCCAGGTGCAGGTCCAGCGAGACGACGCGCATGGCCTCGGGCACCAGCGTGTCGTAGAACACCGGCTCGTCGAGCGCCGGGATGCCTGGCGGCGGCGGCAGGCGCGCATCGCCCAGCAAGAGCTGGCCCGGTGGCGAGCTGACGGTGTACATGACGCGGTCGTCGGGGTCGGCGGCCAGGATGTCCTGGGCCGAGCGCGGCAGGTCCACGAACAGGCCGCTGGCCGTCGGCTTGATCTGCCGGGCCAGCGCGCGGGCGGCCTGCAGCAGGCTGGCGTCCACCAGCTCGTCGGCGTGCCGGCTGGCCAGCCGGTAGGCGCCGAAAGCCGCCACCCCCCACAGCACGGCCTGCGGCAGCAGCAGCCACAGCAGAAGCTGCCGGTGCAGGGAGCGGCCGGTCGGTTCGCTCACGGGGGCGACGCGGTGGCTTCGAGCAGATAGCCCAGGCCGCGCACGGTGCGCACGGCCAAGCCCGAACCTTCGAGCTTCTTGCGCAGACGGTGGATGTAGACCTCGATGGAGCCGCCCTCGTCGGCGCCCCAGGCCTCGACGATCTGCTGCTTGGTGACGACGCGGTCGCGCTCGTTGACGAGCAGGTCCAGCAGCGTCCACTCGCGCGGGCTGAGCTCCAGCGCCTCGCCGCCGACGCTGGCGCGTCGCGCGGCACGGTCCAGGCTCAGGCGGCGCAGCTGCTGGCTCTGCGTAGCCGGGCGGCCGCGGCGCATCAGCGCATGCAGCCGCGCTTCCAGCTCGGGGAAGTCGAAGGGCTTGGTCAGGTAGTCGTCGGCACCGGCCTGCAGGCCGGCCACGCGATGTTCCAGCGCGTCAAGCGCCGTCAGCACGAGGATGGGCAACGTGCGACCGGCCTCGCGCACGCGCTTGAGCACGGTCAGGCCGTCCACCAACGGCAGGCCGAGGTCGAGGATGGCCACGTCGAAGTCCTGCTTCTTCAGCAGGTACTCGGCCACGGCGCCGTTCTCGGCCCATTCGACCTTGAACGAGGCGTTCAGCAACTGCTGCTGCAGGGCGTCGGCCAGCAGGGCGTCGTCTTCGGCGAGCAGCAGGTTCATGGCGCGCACTGTAGCGGCGGCAGCCCTACTGGTTAATACGATATTAAGTTTATTAACTCTCGGTAATGATGCTGGCATGCTCCGCGCCTGCGTCCTTGCCACCAGCCTGCTCGCTTTCGCGGCAGTGGCAGGGGCCGGGCCGCAGACGGACGTGGTGCACTGGTGGACCTCGCCCGGCGAGATGGCGGCCATGCAGGCGCTGGCCGACGCCTACCGCGCCGCCGGCGGCCAGTGGCGCGACCTGGCGCTGGTGGCCTCGGAGCAGGCACGCGGCGTGGTGCAGCTGCGCATCCGCGCCGGTAACCCGCCGCTGGCGGCGCAGTTCAACCCGTCGCGCGAGTTCCGGCAGCTCGCGCGGGAAGGCCGGCTCAACGACCTCGACGAGGTCGCCGCCCAGGGCCACTGGACCACCGTGCTGCCGGCCGTGCTGATGGACGCGGTGAAGGTGGACGGCCATGTCTACGCCGCGCCGCTCAGCGTGCACATGCCGGTGTGGCTGTGGAGCTCCAGGGCCGCGCTCGCGCGGGCCGGCGTCAAAGCCGAGCCGCGCAGCATGGACGAGCTCTTCGCCACCCTCGACCGGCTGCAGGCCGCCGGGCTGATCCCGCTGGCCCACGGCGGCCAGCCCTGGCAGGACCTCAACCTCTTCACCGCCGTGCTGGCCAACCAGGGCGGCCGCGATCTCTACCTCGCCGTGCTGCGTGACCACGATGCCGCGGCCTTGGCCGGCGAGCCGCTGCGCCAGGTGTTGCAGACCTACAAGCGGCTGCGCCGCTATGTCGACCCCGCCTCCCCGGGCCGCAGCTGGAACGCGACGACCGCCCTGCTCATCAGCGGCCGCGCCGGGCTGCAGTTCATGGGCGACTGGGTGAAGGGCGAGTTCACCGCCGCCGGCCAGCTGCCCGGGCGCGACTATGGCTGCGCGGCGGGCCTTCACCCGCGCGCGCCTTATGTCGTGAGCGGCGACGTGCTCGTCTTCCCGCGCGGCCAGGACGGCGCCGCGCGCGCCGCGCAGCTGCTGCTGGCCCGGGTGGCCACGGCGCCGGCCACGCAGCTGACCTTCAGCGTCCGCAAGGGCTCGGTGCCGGTGCGCACCGACCTCGACACCCGCCCCCTGGACGCCTGCGCGCAGATGGGCGCGGCCGCCCTGCGCGATGCCGGCCGGCTGGTGGGCAACACCGAGATGCTGCTCGCCCCCGACCAGCTGACGGCGCTCGAACGCGCCGTCAGCGATTTCTGGAACCGAGACATCCCCGTTCAAACGGCGCAGCAGGCGCTCGCCACCATCTTGCAGAACAACAGGAGACAGCCTTGACCCGCGTTCACATCCAGGACCTCAGCATCCGCTTCGGCGCGCACGACGTCATCAAGAACCTCGACCTCGACGTGAACAGCGGCGAGTTCCTCGTGCTGCTCGGCCCCTCGGGCTGCGGCAAGAGCACGCTGCTGCACACCATCGCCGGGCTGAACCCCGTCAGCGGCGGCAGCATCCACATCGGCGAGCAGGACATGACCCGCGCCGAGCCCAGCCAGCGCGGCGTGGGCATGGTGTTCCAGAGCTATGCCCTCTACCCGACGATGACGGTGAAGGAGAACCTGGCCTTTCCGCTGAAGATGGCCAAGACGCCCAAGGCCGAGCTGGAGAAGCGCGTGGCCGCCGCGGCCGAGATGCTGCAGCTCGGCCCCTTGCTGGACAGGCGCCCGGGCCAGCTCTCCGGTGGCCAGCGCCAGCGCGTGGCGATCGGCCGCGCGGTGGTGCGCGAGGCCAAGGTGCTGCTGCTGGACGAGCCCCTGTCCAACCTCGACGCCAAGCTGCGCACCGACCTGCGCCGCGAGCTCAAGACCCTGCACCAGCGCCTGGGCAACACCATGATCTACGTGACCCACGACCAGGTGGAGGCGATGACGCTGGCCACGCGCATCGTCGTCATGCACCAGGGCGTCATCCAGCAGGTGGGCACACCAGCCGAGGTCTATGACCGGCCGAAGAACCTGCGCGTGGCGGGCTTCGTCGGCTCGCCGGCCATCAATCGCATCGAAGGCCGGGTGGACGAAGGCGGGATGTTCACGTCGCCCGCCTTCAGCCTGCCGCTGCCACCCGCGCTGGCCTCGCACGCCCAGGGCGAGGTGCTGACGCTGGCCATCCGGCCCGAGAACGTGCGCGTGGGCACGAACGAGGCCTTCGAGGCCGAGGTGCAGTTGGTGGAGCCCCTGGGCAACCAGCACGTGATCTGGATGAGCTGCGGCGGCACCACCCTGTCGGCCGTGCTGCCCGGCCAGCCCGAGGTGCAGGAAGGCACGCACGTGCGCCTCGGCTTCGAGGCGACCAAGACGATGTGGTTCAACGCCGCAGGGGAGCGGATCGAGGCCTGAGGCCGCTCAGCGCGCCGGTAGGGAGAAGCGGTAGTCCAGGCCCAGGGCCAGGTTGTCGGCCTTGAACTGCCCGCCGCCCGCGCTGCGGGCCTCGACGCGGCCGAGGCTGAAGTTCAGCGCCAGGCGTTCGTCGAGCAGCCAGCGCAGCCCGGCGCTCGCCTTGGCGGTTTTGCCGTGCACATTGGCGCCAGCCATCAGCTGGGCGAAGGCCTGCCAGCACTCGCCGGGGCCGGCCAGCGTCTGCACGCCCACGCCACCGAGGATCTCGGCATAGCCCGGGTAGCCGAGGTAGGCGTTGTAGGCGGCCGAGGCCTGCAGGGGCAGATACCAGCGCTGGCCCGCGGGGATGTCGAGCTGCAGGCCCAGCATCTGCAGGGCCGGACGGTCGCTGCCGCGGTAGCTGAGGTGCAGGTCCGTCTGGTGCAGCACCGACAGGCGCAGGCCCTCGTGGTGGGCCGAGCCCGGCGCCGCGGCGCTGCGACCGGCGCGCAGGTGCCGCGTCAGGCTCAGGCCCCAAGTCTGGTTGCGCGAACTGCCCCTGGGCGCGGTCATCTGGCCCGCCGACAGCGACAGGCCGAGGTCGCGCGTCAACGCAACTTCCGCCGCCAGCTTCGGATAGACGAGCAGGCCCGAGCCGGTGTCGATGACTTCCGACGAATAGCCGCCCGAACCCAGCCCCAGCTGGGCGTAGAGCGTGAGGTCGCTCGTCAGGCGCCAGCGTTGGCCCACGCCGCCGAGCAGCTGGTTGTACAGCGGCAGGCCGCGCCAGCCCATGCCGAGCGACGCAAACCAGTAGCTGTCGGCCGCGAAGAAGTGCGCGTACTGCAGGTCGGCCAGCGAGATGGTCGACTTGTTCGAGCCTTGGGGCGAACGCTGGCGGTAGTTGTCCAGCGACAGCGTCAGCATGTTCTCGCCCATCTCGGCGCCGGCACGGGCGTCGTCCGCGGGTGAAAGCAGCTGGCCGTGGCGGGCGAAGGGGCCGGTGAGGTAGCTGAAGGGCACTTCCAGCAGCAGGCTGGCCTGGGTGCCGTCGATGAGGGACTGGCGGAACTTGAGCCGCGAGACCGTGGCGCCGAGGCTGTAGCCGCCGAAGTCGTAGCCCAGGCCGGCGTAGCCGCGGACGAGACCGCCGCTGCCGGACAGCAGCTTGCTGTGCTCCACGCTGCGGCCGCCGCCGCCGCCGCCCGCCGACAGTCCGGCCACGCCGAAGACCCGGCCGGCCAGCGGGCGCCGAAGGTGCACGCCCAGGTCGGCGGCCACGAAGCCGCCATAGGCACCGCCGACGAGCGGGGCATGGAAACCGCCACCCAGGTAGACCCCCTCGAGCACCTGTTGGTAGGCATGAAAGCCGAGCAGGTCGATGGGCCGGTCGCCCGGGACCTTGACGGTCTGGTACTCGAGCGTCAGCAGCGCGTCGTCGCGACGCAGTTCGCTGGCTGCTGCGGCCGAAGCTCCGGCGCTGACGACGCACAGGACCCACGCTGCGTAGTTCCTGGACGAGGGGAGCGGACAGCGAGGCGGGCGAAGGAACGGCAAGCAGAGCATGGGCGACAGGCGGAACGGCCGTGCATGCTCTCACGGACCGCACCCGGCCTGCCGCTGCAGAGGGCCGTTAGTCAGGGGATTGTCGGCGCCGGGCTGGCACACCCCGGCCTACTGCGATGCCGCCGGCGCCACGGCCGCGGGCGGCAGCGCCCAGGCAAAGCCTTCGACGCTGCTGGCGAAGGCGTCGGTCAGCTCCTTGTACGGGCTGTCCGCCGGCCCCTTGAGCAGTGCAATGAGCCGGTAGCCGCGGTTGGCGGCCACGTAGCTGACGGCGCGCAGGCCGTTGGGCAGCCGGCCCTCGTAGCGGCCGCCTTCGACACCGCCGACCAGGGCCGGCCTGGCGGCGTCGCGGGTCAAGGTCTTGTCGAAGGGGTTACCGAATTTGACCGCGCCGTCCAGCGCGTCGTAGGGCTTGGCCAGATCGGGCTCGGCATAGCTCCACACCAGGATGTAGACGGCCTTGGGGTCGTTCGTGCGCGAGAAGACGGCCATGCCGGCGGGCTTCCCGGCCTTGTCGGGCTTCTCCTCGCGGTTCACCACGGTCACGCCGTCGGGCGCGTTGAAGCTGCCGAAGGAGGTCTTCACCTCGGCGGCGCGGGTGGGCGAAGCGATGAGCAGGCCCGCGCCCAGGGCAAGCGCGCCAAGCGCGGGGAGCAGGCGTTGCAGGCTGAGGCGCATGGCGGTCATCCCCCGATCAGTTTTCCTTGTAGATGCGCACCCAGTCGACCTTCATCTGCGCCGGGAAGACGGTGTTGGCATCCGGCGAGCCGGGCCAGTCGCCACCGACAGCGAGGTTGAGGATGACGAAGTAGGGCTTCTCGAACACCCAGGTGCCGCCGGCCGGCAGCAGCGCGGGCGTGAGGCGATGGAACTCCTTGCCGTCGACCTGCCAGATGATCTCGTTGGCGCGCTTGATGATGGTGTAGGTGTGGAAGTCGCCCGACACGGCGGTGCCCATGTCGTAGGGCTTGCCGATGCCCTGGGCGCCCGAGTAGCCGGGGCCGTGCAGCGTGCCGTAGGTGGTGTTGGGCGTCTTGCCGACGAACTCCATGATGTCGATCTCGCCGGACTTGGGCCAGCCGGCGGTCGCGAGGTCGGTGCCCAGGGCCCAGAAGGCGGGCCAGATACCCGCGCCGGCGGGCAGCTTCATGCGCGCCTCGACCTTGCCGTAGGTGAAGCTCTGCTTGCCGTTGGTGTGGATGCGGGCCGAGGTGTATTCGCAGGGCTTGGCGTTCCAGCAGGGGCCGGGGTTGCTGGCCTTCTCGGCAGTGATGACGAGGAAGCCGTTGCCATCGGTCTGCGCATTGCGGGCGTTGGACGTGTAGTACTCCAGCTCGTGGTTGCCCCAGCCGCTGGCCTCGGCGTTGCCGAGGTCATAGTTCCAGTTGGCGGCCTTGGGCTGGGTGCCGGCTGCATCGTCGAACTCGTCGCTCCAGACCAGGGTCCAGCTGTTGGACGGCGGCGGGGGGGCCGGTGTGGGTGCCGGGGCCGGGGCCGGGGCCGGCGTGGGCGCCGCGGGAGCGGCCGTGGCCGTGGACGAGCCGCCGCCGCCACCACAGGCCGTCAGCACGGCGGCGATGGCGGGCAGCGCGTGGCGCCAGGGGCCGGCATTGGGGCGGGGGGCGGGGGTGATCTTGTTCATGCTTGTCTCGTGTCGTTGTTCTGCCGGGAGGAGCTCAGCCGCGCCAGGCCTGAAGGAAGTCGCGGTACCACTCGGCGCTGGCCTTGGGGGTGCGGGCAAGGGTGGCGTAGTCGACATGCACGATGCCGAAGCGCTTCAGATAGCCGCTGGCCCACTCGAAGTTGTCCATCAGGCTCCAGACCATGTAGCCGGCCATGGGCACGCCCTGCTGCATGGCGCGGGCGACGGCGGCGATGTGCTCGCGCAGGTAGGCGATGCGGTCGTCGTCCTGCACGCGGCCGTTGGCGATGGCGCCGTCCTTGAACGCGCCGCCGTTCTCGGTCACATAGACGGGCGGCAACGCGGGGTAGTCGCGGTGCAGCAGGCACAGCAGGTCGGCCAGACCCTGGGGGTAGATCTCCCAGTCCATGTCCGTCACCGGCAGGCCGCGCTCCCTGGCCCTCCATTCCTCGCCGCTGGCGGAGACGACTGAGCGGGTGTAGTAGTTGACGCCCAGGTAGTCCATGGGCTGGGCTATTGATCCCATGTCGCCAGCCTCGACGATGGGGGCGTCGCCCCCCAGCTCGGCCATCACGTCGTCGGGATAGCGACCCTTGAACAGCGGGTCGGCGTACCAGCGGCGGCCGCGCGAGTCGGCCAGGTCGGCAGCGGCAATGTCCTCGGGCATGGCCGTGGCGGGCACGGTGGAGGCCAGGTTGAGCACGATGCCCAGCTGGCTTCTTGCCCCATCGGCGCGCAGGGCCTGCAGGGCCAGGCCGTGGCTGAGCAGCAGGTGGTGGCAGACCTGGGTGGCAATCTTGCGGCTCTTGATGCCGGGCGCGAAATTGCCCTGCTCATGGCCCAGCACGGCGACGACCCAGGGCTCGTTGTGGGTGGTGATGCCGGCCAGGCGGTCGCCCAGGCGGGCGTTCACATGGCGGGCGTACTCGACGAAGCGGTGCACCGTGTCGCGGTCGTTCCAGCCGCCGCGGTCCTGCAGGCCCTGCGGCAGGTCCCAGTGGTTGAGGGTAGCCCAGGCCTGGATGCCCCGACGTTGAAGGCCGTCCACCAGACGCTCGTAGAAGTCCAGTCCCTTGGGGTTGAACGCGCCATGGCCGTCGGGGCGCACGCGGGGCCAGCCGACGGAGAAGCGGTAGGCGTTGACGCCGAGGGACGCGATGAGGTCAAGGTCTTCCTCCAGGCGGTGGAAGTGGTCGCAGGCCACGTCGCCGTTGCTCGCATCGGCGATGACACCAGGCTGTTTGCAGAAGCGGTCCCAGATGGATTCGCCCTTGCCATCTTCGTGGGCGGCGCCCTCGATCTGGAAGCTGCTGGTGGCCACGCCCCAGACGAAGTTGGGAGGGAACTGACGATGCAGGGGAGCTTGGGACATGGGAGCTTCTTGTTGCTTTACTTGACCGCGCCGGCAGTCAGACCCGCGATGAGCTGACGCGATGAGATGACGAAGAGGACGATGAGGGGCAGCGTGGCGATGGCCGAGCCCGCCATGAGCGCGCCCCACTCGGTGCTGGTGGTGCTGAACAGGCTGCGCAGGGCCAGCGGCAGCGTGTAGTTGTCGGCCGTGCGCATGACGATCAGCGGGTTCATGAAGTTGTTCCATGAGCTGATGAAGGTGATCAGGCCCAGCGTGCCGAGAGCTGGCTTCATCAACGGCAGCGCGATGCGCCAGTAGATGCCCAGTTCGCTGGCGCCGTCGATGCGTGCGGCGCTGAGCAGTTCGTGCGGCACGGTGCTGGCCGCGAACTGGCGCATCAGGAAGATGCCGAAGGCGCTGGCAGCCCCCGGCAGGTACAGCGCGCGGTGGGTGTCGATCCAGCCCAGGGTGTCCATGACCATGAACATCGGGATCATGTTCATGAAGGCCGGCACCATCATCGTGCCCATGACCAGTGCGAACAGTGCCTTCTTGAAGCGGAACTCCAGCATGGCGAAGGCATAGCCGGCCATGGAGCAGAACAGCAGCGTCAGCGCCGTGGACATCAGGCCCACATAGAGGCTCCAGCCCACGTTCTTCCAGAACGGCAGCCGCGTGGTCAGCACGCCGATGTTGTTCAACAGCTCGCCGTTGAACCACAGCGGCGGCGGCACGTTGAAGATGTCGGTGCGCGACTGCGTGGCGAACACAAACATGAAATAGAACGGCGCCAACATGATGAGCGCCCCCACGCCGACGACGGCGTAGGCGAGCAGCCGGGAGGTCTTGTTCATGCCTGCACCCGCCTTTCGGCAAAAGCCTTGTTGGTAAGCCAGGTCAGCAGCGCGATGACGCCGAACATGACCCAGGCCAGCGCGCTGGCGCCACCGAAGTCGCTGAAGTCGAAGGCCAGGCGGTAGAGGTACATGCCCACCGTCATCGCAGCCTGGTCGGCGCCGCCCTTGCCGTTGGTGAGGATGAAGGGCTCCTCGAAGAGCTGCAGGCCGCCGATGACGGACAGCGTCACGCCGAACAGGATCATGGGCTTGAGGCCTGGCAGCGTGATGCGCAGGAACTGCTGCCAGGGGCCGGCACCGTCGAGCTTGGCGGCCTGGTAGAGATCGTGGGGCAGCGTCTGCAGCGCCGCCAGGTACAGCACCAGGTTGAAGCCCACGTAGCGCCAGAACACGATGATGGCCACGGCCGGCTTGACGGCATCGGGCGAGCGCATCCAGTTGATGTGCTCCATGCCGAACAGCGCTTCCAGGGCCTGGTTGACCATGCCGTAATCCGTCGAGAACAGCGAGCCGAACAGCATCGCGATGGCGACGGTGGAGGTGATGTAGGGCAGGAAGTAGGCTCCCGAGAACAGGCCGCGCCAGCGCCCGAAGGCTTGGTGCAGGAAGACGGCCAGCGGCAGCGCGACGAGGTGCTGAGGCACGCCCGAGACGACCGCTAGCCACAGCGTGTTGCGCAGCGACTTCCAGAACCAGCCGTCGGTCAGCGCGAAGACGAAGTTATCCAGACCGACGAACTTCATTGAGGCCATGCCGCTCGTGGGCTCCCAGGACTGGAAGGCCAGCCACAGCGAGAACAGCAGCGGGAACAGGCCGAAGACGGCAAACAGGATCAGGAAGGGGCTGACCAGGATGTAGGGCGCCCAGGCGGAGGGAATGCGCAGTCTCATCAGCGGTTGGCCCTGTGGACGAGCAGGGCCTGGGCGTCTTCCAGAGCCTGGGGGATGGGCTTGCCGTACTCGAGCACGTTGTCGAGCTCGGCGTTGACGACCTCGTCGGCGAACTTGTGCTGCCGGTGCATCTTGACGACGGGGATGCGGCGCGCCGCCTCGCGCCACAGTACGCGGGCGTGCTGGCCGCCGAGGAAGGGCACGGGCTGGTCGAAGAAGGCGTCGTCCTGGGCGGCCAGCAGCGCCGGAAAGGCATCCTGCGAGCGGAAGGCATCGAGCTGGCGCTGGCGGTCCAGCGTCATCTCCTGGATCAGCTGCCAGGCCAGCTGCTTCTTCTCCGGCGCCGAGCGGCGCGGGATGGCGTAATAGGTGCCGCCGTAAGAGCAGAAGGTGTTCTCCGGCAGCTGGGCCACCCGCCATTTGCCGGCGGTGCCGGGCGCCACCCAGTTGGCCATCTGGCCGGCCATCCAGCCACCGGACATCTCGGTGGCGAGGCGTCCGCGCTTGAGCATCTCGGCCCAGTCGTTCATCCAGACCTCGACGCGGGCGTCCAGGCCCTGCCGGCGCACCTTCTTCGCCAGCTCGAAGGCCCGCACGAAGCGCGGCGAGGTGATCTGCGGACGCTGCTGGTTGTCGAAGAACTGGCCCTCGCCCGCCGGCGTGCCGCCGCGCACGATGATGTCCTTGAGCAGGCGCACATCGCCGATCAGGTAGGCGCCCGTCCTGGCCTTGAGCTGGGTTCCGGCGTCGACGTACGACTCCCACGAGCGCGTCAGGTCGGCCTCCTTCAGGCCGGCCTGGGCCAGCAGGTCGGTGCGATAGAACAGTGAGCCGGGACCGATGTCGGTGGGCATCGCGACGATGGCGCCTTCGCGGTTGCGCGCCGTATCGATGGCGAAAGGCACGAAGCGGTCCTTGAATCGCTCGGCGCCGAAGGCCGGTGCCGACAGGTCTTCCAGGCCCAAGCCCAGCGAGAAGCGGCCCAGGTAGCTGGTCTCCAGCGCGATGACGTCGGGCAGGTGGCCCGAGGTCGACAGCGCCGTCGTCATCGCCGTGTGATGGTCGTCGTACTGGCGGCTGATGACCTGCGTGCGGATCTCGGGGTGGTACTGGCTCCAGCCCTTGAGCAGGTCCTTGGCGATGACGTCCACCAGCGGAAAGGCCGCCACCGTCAACGGCGACTGCTCCTTGGCTTCGCCCAGGCCAGCCGCGCCGCCAAGAGCGGCCGCCAGCAGGTGACGACGGGGAAGGGAAGTCTTGTCTCGCATGGTTTTGAAAGCGCTTTCATGATTGTGCGTCAAGCCACGCACCGCCCCAGCAGCACAAACCCTAGGACAACCCGTGACGAAGGCTCCGCCACCCTGGAAACCCCGGCGCGGCAACGTTTTGTCACCCGAACTCGGGTTTTCACCGCTGACGCTTCCGGCATTGGTTTGCAAAGTGGTATTTAAAAGGTGGTAGTAGTCGCAAACTGGATGCATACCAGTTGGAACCAGCTCCAAGAGCCTGCACGGAGAGGCAGGCCCGCCGCCGGAGAGCCCCGAGGGGTTCTCCTTTTCAACGAGCCCCTTGCCATTGCAAAGGACCGCCTCATGAAGCAGCCCTCCACCGGCATCTGCGCGCACCAGCTGCGCCGCCTTGCCGCCATCACCGCCACCGCCTTCGCACTCGGCGCCACCGCCACCAGCGCCCTGGCCCAGAGCTACCCCGCCTGGGCTCCCGACGTCTACTACACGGCCGGCACCGTCGTGACCTACAACGGCCGCCTCTACCGCGCCACCGTCAACCAGACCGACTACGCCTCCACCGGCTGGAACCCGACCAACGCGTCGCTGTGGACCGACGTCGGCCCGGCCTCCGGCCAGGCGCCGTCGCCCGCGCCAGCCCCGGCCCCCACCCCCGCACCGACGCCTGCGCCCACGCCCGCGCCGTCCCCCGCGCCCGCCCCCAGCGGCAGCTGCGCGGCGGCGTGGTCCAGCACCAAGGCCTACAACGGCGGCGAGATCGCCAGCCAGGGCACCACCAACTACAAGGCCAACTGGTGGACCCAGGGCAACGATCCCGCCACCAACAGCGGCCCCACCGGCAGCGGCCAGCCCTGGACTTCGCAGGGCGCCTGCACGACCGGCCCCGCGCCGAGCCCGTCCCCCAGCCCCTCACCATCGCCCAGCCCCGCCCCCAGCCCGGCCCCCTCGCCCGCCCCGGCGCCCGGCCTGAGCGACCCGGCCGCCAAGTCGGCCAACCAGAACGGCCGGGCCTACACCGTCTATTACCCGAGCTGGAGCGACAACTGGTTCGATGCCACCGGCAAGTCGATGAACCAGGTCTTCCAGGCAAGCAACTTCGCGCGCATCCCGGCCAACTACACCCATGTGGTGGCGGCCTTCGCCCAGCCCAACTTCACATGGGGAGGCATGGCGGCCAACAACTGGTCGGGCACCGGCATCAACTTCAACGGCCGGCCGTCCGACATCAAGGCCGCCATCGACGTGCTGCACGCCCGCAACATGAAGGTCATCCTGGCCGTGGGTGGCGCGACGTACAACAGCTGGGGCACGCTGTCGGCAGAAGGCCATGCGGGCAGCGGACCGACGATCACGGCGCTGGCCAACCTCATGAACGACGTGGGCTTCGATGGCCTGGACGTGGACTACGAGGTCGACGGCATCACCACCGACGCCTATGCCGGCGCCGTGAAGGCCATGCGCAAGGCGGTGGACCTGGCCGGCGGCGGGCGCATCCTGACGGTGGCCGCCTGGTCCTCAGGCTCGGACTGCACCGGCGCCACCGCCAACGACCCGCAGTGCGCGGGGGTGGGCGTCAGCTACTGGGGCGGCAAGGCCGGCGGCGAACGTCTGCTCGTCAACGCCTACCCCGCGCTGAAGACGGCGTTCAACATCGTCAACATCATGAGCTACGACGCGCGCTTCGAGCACTACGATGGCGTGACGGCCTGGAAGTCCTACCGCCAGCTCTTCCCGAGCAGCACCATCGTGTCCATCGGCTTCGAGACCGCACCCGAGGGCTGGAGCGGCGGGCAACTGGTGGTGAGCAACGCCGACGCGCAGTGCACCGGCTCGGTCATCCTGCAGAACAGCTACGGCGCCAACATCAACCAGCCGTACTCGGTGGAGCGCTACCTGAACGCGGTCGTGACCAGCACCTCGGCCAACAAGAACCCGCGCGACGGCGCCATGCTGTGGCAGGCGCTCAAGACCGCCACAGGCAGTTGCGGCAGCGCGCCGCTGGCCTCGCCGGGCGCCATCGGCAAGAAGGCCGCCAGCCTGCTCAACCTCGTCGACGACCCGGCGCTGCAGAACGCGCCCTGGAAGTAGGGCAGCCCGGCCGCCGCCCCGGCACGACGGGCGGCGGCCTTTTTTTGCCCTCGCGCTTCCACTCCCCCACCCGGACCGGACAACGCATGCCCGGGTCCTCCCGTCCCTGAGTTCTGGCACACGGCGCTGTTGCATCTCGGGGGCTGGCCCGCTTAAATTTGAAAGCGCTTTCAAGTCGCCGAAACAGGCGCGGGCACCACAACCACTTGTTGGAGACATGCATGAAATTGTTTCGATCCCTCATCCGGCCCGCGTTGGCCGGGCTGCTGATGGCCGCCGCGAGCCTGGCCCACGCCCAGTGGCAGCTCGTCTGGAGCGACGAGTTCAACGGCAGCATCGGACGGAGCTGGGTCTTCGAGACCGGCGCCGGCGGCTGGGGCAACAACGAGCTGCAGTACTACCGGCGCGAGAACGCCACCATTGAGAACAACGCCCTGGTCATCACGGCCAGGCGCGAGAACTTCGGCGGCATGGCCTACACCTCGGCGCGCATGAAGACGCAGGGTCTCAAGACTTTCAAGTACGGCCGCATGGAAGCGCGCATGAAGCTGCCCTCCTTCCTCGGCGCCTGGCCGGCGTTCTGGATGCTGGGTGCCAACCTGCCGCAAGTGGGTTGGCCGGCCTCGGGCGAGATCGACGTGATGGAGCACGTCAACGACGAGAACAAGGTCTACGGCACCATCCACTGGCAGGACAACAACGGCCAGTACGCCTCCTACAGCGGCAACACGGCCACCACAGTGACCGACTGGCATGTCTATGCCGTGGAGTGGGACCCGAGCGCCATCCGCTGGTATGTGGACGGCACCAAGTACCACGAGGCCAACATCGCCAACAGCGTGAACGGCACCGACGAGTTCCAGAAGGACTTCTTCCTGCTGCTGAACTTCGCCATCGGCGGCAACTGGCCGGGCTTCAACGTCAACACCGCGGCCCTGCCCGCCAAGATGTATGTGGACTATGTGCGCGTCTACGCGCCCGCGCCGACCGGTGCGGCCACGGTCTACCAGGACTGCAACTACGCCGGCTACGCGGTGGGCCTGCCCGAGGGCAGCTACACGCTGGCTCAGTTGCAGGCACGCGGCGTGAGGGACAACGACCTGTCGTCACTGCGCGTGAGTGCGGGCTACCAGGTGCAACTGTTCGACGGCGACAACTTCAGCGGCGCCAGCGTCGTGCGCACCGCTGACACCGGCTGCCTCGTCGACCAGGCCTTCAACGACCGCGCCACGTCCCTCATCGTGTCCAAGACCGCACCCGCCTGGTCGCGCCAGATCGAGGCCGAGTCCTTCAGCGCAATGGCCGGCGTGCAGACCGAGGCCTGCACCGAGGGTGGCCTGAACGTGGGCTACATCGACACCGGCGACTGGATGGCCTACAACGGCATCAACTTCCCGACCAGCGGCAGCTACCGGGTCGAGTACCGGGTGGCCAGCACGGGAGGCGGCACGCTGTCTCTGGACTTGAATGCCGGCAGCATCCCGCTGGGCTCGCTGGGCGTGCCCAGCACCAGCGGCTGGCAGAACTGGACCACCATCTCCCACACCGTCAACATCAACGCCGGCACTTACAACGTCGGCGTCTACGCGGCCCAGGGCGGCTGGAATGTGAACTGGATCAAGTTCACCAAACTTTGACCCCTCGCCCAGCCTGGCCGCTGAACGCAAGTCAGGCTGGTCGCCCCCCCCGAGGGGACGGCTTGGGAGCGGCCCGGCGCTCGGCCCGGAATGCCCCAGATGCGGGCACGCCTACACTCGTGCCTTCGCCTTCCCAGCAACGATGAACGCCAAGCTCCCCCCCGCCAAGAAGGCGCCTTCAAGCCGCCCGGACGGCGTCGTCACGCTGGAGCAGGTCGCGGAGGCGGCCGGCGTGTCGCCGAGCACGGTGTCGCGCATTCTCAACGGCACGGCGGCGGTCAGCCAGGCAAAGAAGGACGCCGTGCAGGCCGCCATCCAGGCACTGGGCTTCCGGCCCAACCCGGTGGCGCGCGGCCTGGCCGGCGGCAAGACGCTGTCCATCGGCGTCGTCACGCAGATTATTTCCAGCCCCTTTTACGGCGAAGCCCTGCTGGGCATCGAACGCGAGCTGGAGCGTGCCGGCTATGTCCCCCTCTTCGTGTCCGGCAACTGGCATGAGGACGACGAGAAGAAGGCTATCGAGACCCTGCTATCGCGCCGGGTGGACGGCGTCATCGTGCTGGCCGGCCGCATTTCGGATGCGGAACTGGCCAAGGTCGCCGACAGCCTGCCCGTCGTTGTCGTCGGCCGCCAGTTGAACGGGCCGCAGCTGTTCAGCTTCAGCTTCGACAACCGCGAGGGCGCTCGCCTGGCGACCCAGCACCTCATCGACCAGGGCCACCGCCGCATCGCCTTCGTGGCCGGCGACCTGATGCACGACGACGCCGTGGAGCGCCAGAACGGCTATTTCGACGCGCTGGCCGCGGCCGGCATTGCCGTCGACCCCAACCTCATCGTGCAGAGCGACTACACCGAGGCCGGTGGCATGCTGTCGGTGACGCGCCTGCTGGAGCGCGACGCCCACTTCACGGCGCTGTTCGCGTCCAACGACCAGATGGCCATCGGCGCCTGCCTGGGCCTGCACCGGCGCAACCTGCGCGTGCCGGACGACGTCTCGCTCGTCGGCTTCGACGACCTCATCATGGCCCGCTACTCGATGCCGCCGCTAACCACCGTGCGCCAGTCGGTCTACGAGATCGGCGTTGAAGCCGCGACCGCCATGCTCGAGATGCTGCGCGGCGGCAAGCCCAAGGCGCAGTTGCCCGGGCCCGAACTGGTGGTGCGCGAGAGCACGCGGCGCATGCAGCGCTGAGGCGCGCACCTGCCTGCGGCGACAGGCCGTAGCCGCCTTTGCCCGAAACCGCCACCCGCCAGATCAACGACTGTTGCTCGGCGCGGGTAAACCATGTGGCCGACCTCCGGGCTGCGACGCATGATTGTTTGAAAGCGCTTTCATCGCTTTCGTCAAGTCATCGCTTTTCAACCCAGGACTACCCTGAGCCCGCCTGATTTCTGAACGTTCTCCCATGGGAGCGTTCACAAAGACTGGTGCCGGCGCAGTTGTCTGCCATCCTCGCCGCGCGTTGCAGCCAAGCTGCGGACCGAGGGTGTTGCCTAGGTTGAAAGCGCTGCCAATGACATATGCTTGAAAGCGCTTTCAGCTCGTCATCGAGCATCACTCGACAAGATCACAACTCTGGAGACAAGTGAATGAGACAGCCTCGTCCTGCCCTTCGCCTCACGACGCTGGCCACCGCCAGCGGCCTGCTGTTCGCCGGTGCCGCCGCGCTGGCCCAAGGCGGCCCCGGCCAAGGCCCCGCACAGGGCCCCAACGGCGGCCCGACCCCCGCCACTTCGGTGCCGCAGGCGCTGGCCAGCACGACCCAGCTGGAAACGGTCATCGTGACCGGCATCCGCAAGGCCCTGGAAACCTCGGTCAACCTGAAGCGCTCCTCGTCGGGCCTGGTGGACGGCATCGTGGCCGAGGACATCGGCAAGTTCCCCGACACCAACCTGGCTGAATCGCTGAGCCGCATCTCCGGCGTGTCCATCGATCGCGCCAACGGCGAAGGCACCCGCATCACCGTGCGCGGCATGGGCCCGGACTTCAACCTGGTGCTGCTCAACGGCCGCCAGATGCCCGGCGCCAGCCTCGACGGCAGCGCGCCGAGCTCGCGCTCCTTCGACTTCTCCAACCTCGCGGCCGACGGTGTCGCGGCCCTGGAGGTCTACAAGACCAGCCGCGCCAGCAGCCCCACGGGCGGCATGGGCGCCACCATCAACGTCCGCACCCCGCGCCCGCTGGACACCAAGGAAACCGTCGCCCAGGTCGGCGTCAAGCTGGTCAGCGACCAGTCCGCCCGCCGCCTGCCCGGCGAGGAACAGGGCAAGAACGCCACGCCCGAGCTGAGCGGCATCTACAGCACCGCCAGTGCCGACGGCACCTTCGGCATCTCGCTGATGGGCACCTACCAGGTGCGCGACTCGGGCTACTCGCAGGCCAACATCAGCAGCGGCTGGAAGACCTTCGACGGCATCGTCGACAACGACTGGGGCGGCTCGCATGCCGCCTGGGGTGGCCTGCCCCCGGCCTCGTCGGGCGACATCAAGAACCGCCCGGCCGCCGGCTCCATCTACAGCGTGCCGCAGAACCTGAACTACTCGTTCACCGGCGTGCACCGCGAGCGCCTGAACGGCCAGCTGGTGATGCAGCTCAAGCCGACCAAGGACCTGCTGGCCACGCTGGACTTCGTCATGTCGGAGCAGAAGTTCCGCCAGCGCCGCAACGACATCTCCGCCTGGTTCAACTACGGCGGCCAGTTCGGCGAATACCAGACCGGCTCGCCCTCCTCGCCCATCATCTACGGCGAGCACATGACCGGCTCCGACGTCGCCATGGGCGCGTCGCGCATCAACACCAAGAACAAGAACCAGCAGATCGGCCTGAACCTGAAGTGGAAGGCCACCGACGCGCTGAGCTTCGACCTCGACGCCCACCACTCCACGGCCACCTCGGGCGCCAACGATCCGCTGGGCACCAGCGTCACGCTGGCCACCGCCTCGATGAACCGTGGCGACACCTCGGTCGACTTCAGCAACAAGTTCCCGGTGCTGATGATCAAGGGCGGCGCCCTCGATCCCAAGCTGCAGGAACTGCAGGGCTCGGTCTTCGGCAACAGCTACCAGAAGAACCAGGTCAGCCAGCTGCAGACCAAGGGCAACTGGAAGATCGACGGCGACAGCAGCCTGGACTTCGGCCTCTCGCTGACCGAGGTCAAGAACCGTTCGGCCTTCGCCAACGTGCAGCGCGACACCTGGGGCGCCGGCGCCGCGGGCGGCCCCGCCGCCATGCCGGACGACATCTGGCACGCCGACTCCATCAGCAAGTACTTCGGCCGCATCCCCGGCTCGGGCGATCCGCGCCTGTTCAACAACTTCTTCTACTTCAACTTCGAAGACCTGCGCGCCGCGGCCATCAAGGCCCTGGGTTCCGACGCGTTGCTGAAGGCCTCGTTCAACTACACGGACGACTACCGGACCACGGAGAAGTCGCAAGCCCTCTTCGGCCAGTACAACCTCTCCTGGGAGATGGGCGTGCCGATGGACCTGTCCGCCGGCCTGCGCTACGAGCGCACCAAGGTGCATTCGCCGAGCGTCGAGTCTGTCCCCTCGGCCGTGCGCTGGGTGTCCGCCAACGAGATCCCCATCACCTTCAACGGCACGACGAACGCCTCGCGTGACGGCAAGTACGGCTATGCCCTGCCCTCCATCGACTGGAGCGCCGACGTCACCAGCGACACCAAGCTGCGCGCCAGCTTCGGCAAGACCATCGGTCGTCCGGGCTGGAACGCCATCCAGGGCGGCCGCACCCTCAACGGCCTGGCCCGCATCGACGGCGGCCAGGGCGCCGTGGGCAACCCCGACCTGAAGCCGCTGCAGTCCACCAACCTCGACTTCTCGGCCGAGCACTACTACGCCAAGAGCAGCTACATCGCTGCGAGCTACTTCCGCAAGTCCATCAAGGACTACAACGAAGCCGTCGTCACACCGCAGACCATTCCCGGCATCACCACCCCGATCGGCGGCGCGTACTACCAGAAGGCCATCCAGGTCGGCAAGTGCGCAGGCAACGACTCGGGTTGCATCCGCGACTACATCTTCGCCAACTTCGCCGGCCAGCCGGGCGTCGACGCTGCGAACAAGATCATCACCGGCCAACCGGGTGATCCGCTGCTGGTGTTCCAGATGGGCACCTATCAGAACAACCAGCGCACCAGCAAGCTCAACGGCATCGAGCTGAACGCGCAGCACATCTTCGGCAACAGCGGCTTCGGCGTGTCGGCCAACTTCACCAAGGTGCGCTCCAACCTGACCTATGACGTCAACAAGGCGGGTGCGCAGACCGACGTGCTGGTCGGCCTGGGCAACTCGGGCAACCTGGTGGGCTTCTACGAGAACGAGACCTACACGGCACGTCTGGCCTACAACTGGCGCGGCAAGTTCCTCGCGGCCAACTTCGGCGGCGCGGAGGGCGCGCAACCCCTGTTCGTGGAGCCCTTCGGCCAGCTCGACCTGAGCCTGGGCTACAACTTCAACCGCAATCTGCGCTTCCAGTTCGAGGCCATCAACCTGACGGACGAGTACACCCGCACGCATCTGCGCAACGAGAACCAGATCGGGGCCGTCACCCAGCTGGGCCGTCGCATCATGATCGGCGCGCGCTACAAGTTCTGAGCCGGGACCAAGGACAGGCCCTGCGGCCTGTCCGACGCCCGGCGAAGGCCGCGCCGCCCGCAAGCGGCGCGGCATGAGCGGGAAGCCTCGGGGGAAGTCGGGACTCTCCGGCTTCCCCTTGTGAGGCAAAGTCTGGTTCGGCGGTGCTTGCGCTCTGGGGCACCGTCCTTGTTCGCCGTTTGGCGAGGCCGCGCGAGCGGCCCTTTTTGTTTCTGGGAACCGGATCGTGAACGACAGACTGCGCGAAGTGGTGGTGCTGGGCGGGGGCTCAGCGGGTTGGCTGGTGGCCGGCTTGCTGGCAGCTGAACACGGCGATCTGAAGATCACCCTCATCGAATCCAGCGACGTCCCCACCATCGGCGTGGGTGAGGGCACCTGGCCGTCCATGCGCGACACCCTGCGCCGCATCGGCCTCTCGGAACCCGAGTTCATCCGCCGCTGCCAGGTCAGCTTCAAGCAGGGCTCGCGCTTCGACGGCTGGGCTCGCGGCCAGGCCGGTGCCGAGGGCGACCGCTACTACCACCCCTTCATGCTGCCGGTCGGCTACGGCGATGCCGATCTGGTCCAGGCCTGGCTGGCCACCCAGCCCGGCCGTCCCTTTGCCGACCTCGTCAGCCCCTCGATCCAGGTCTGCGAAGCCGGCCGCGCGCCCAGGCAGGTGCAGACACCCGACTTCGGTGCCGTCGCCAACTACGCCTACCACTTCGACGCCGGCCTGTTCGGCCAGATGCTGCGCGAGCACGCCATCCAGAAGCTCGGCGTCCACCACGTCATCGACCATGTCGATGACGTGCTCTCGCACGAAAACGGCGACATCGCCGCCCTGCAGACCCGCGAACACGGCGCACTCCGCGCCGACCTCTTCATCGACTGCTCCGGCCTCGCCGCCCGCCTCATCGGTCAGCATTTCGAGGTGCCGCTGAAGAGCGAGCGCGAGGTGCTGTTCAACGACGCGGCCCTGCCCGTGCAGGTGCCCTATGCCACGCCCGACGCGCCGCTGGCGCCGGTCACCATCGCCACCGCCTGGGCCAAGGGCTGGATCTGGGACATCGGCCTGCCCGAACGGCGCGGCGTCGGCTGCGTGTTCTCGCGCGCCCACGCCAGCGAGGACGAAGCCCGGGCCGCACTGCAGGCCTATCTCGATGCCACCGGCGCTCCCGCCGAGCGCCCGGCGCCGCGTGTCATCCGCTACGACCCCGGCTACCGCCAGAAGTTCTGGGTGCGCAACTGCGTCGCCATCGGCCTGTCCTCGGGCTTCATCGAACCGCTGGAGGCCTCGGCCCTGGCCATGGTGGAGCTGTCGGCCCAACGCCTGTGCGACGAGCTGCCCTTGGCGCGCGCAAGCATGGACGCCGTCGCCCACCGCTTCAACGACGATTTCAGCTACCGCTGGGCCCGCGTCATCGACTTCCTGAAGCTGCACTACGCGCTCAGCAGCCGCGATGACAGCGACTACTGGCGCGCACACCGCGCCCCCGCCACCTGGCCCGAGCGCCTGCGCGAGCTGCTGCCGCAGTGGCGGCTGCGCGCACCGGCGCGGCACGACTTCGGCCGCATCGACGAGGTCTTCCCCTCGGCCAGCTACCAGTACGTGCTGTACGGCATGGGTTTCCGCCCTGACGTGCAACCTCTCTCCGCCGCCAAACTGCAGGCCGCCCAGGCCTGCTTCGACGAAGCCGCCCGGCAGGCGCGCCGCCTCGTGCCCGGCCTGCCCGGTCACCGCAGCCTCGTCGACCACATTAGAAATACCGAGACATGAAACCCGCCCTGCTCGACAACGTCACCCACCGCCACCTGCGCATCCACACCGAGCGCTCCGCCGCCCTGGGCGACGCCCGCCAGTCGGTGCTGGCCCTGCCGGCCGAGTTCCGCCAGCTGCAGGCCCACTTCCCCATCGTCTTCCAGCTGGTGGAAGGCGACGTGGGCTTCCAGCCCGTGGCCCTGTTCGGCCTGGAGGAAGGCCAGAACCTTTTCCTGACCGCCGCCGGCTGGGATGCTCCCGTCGTGCCCATGGCCCTGCAGCGCGATCCCTTCATGATTGGCCGCGCCGCCGACGACAGCCTGCAGCTGCACATCGACATGGACAGCCCGCGCATCGTGCGGCCGGAGCAGGGCGAGATCGGCATCGCCCTCTTCATGCCGCACGGCGGCTTCAGCGACCACCTCGACCACGTCGTGCAGCTGATGGAGCATCTGCACGCCCAGGCCCAGCAGCTGCCCGTCTTCATCGAGGCGCTGACCCGCTACCAGCTGCTGGAGCCCTTCGTCATCGACATCGAGACCCCCGGCGGCGAGCAGGCCCGGCTGACCGGCCTCTTCACCATCAACGAGGAGCGGCTGGCCGCCCTGCCCGGCGCCACGCTGGAGGCGCTGGCGCGCGAGGGACATCTGCTGCCGATCTACATGCAGATCGCCTCGCTGGCTCAACTGCCTGTCTTGCTCGAACGCGCCTCTCGCCGCTGATCCTGTCATGCGCGCAGTACCCGCCTGGACCGGGTCCTTCGACCCCAACGCACTCCCCACCGAGCTGCTGATGGCCGAGCGTCCCTACGTCATGCGGGGCGGCTTTGCGCACTGGCCGGTGGTACAGGCCGCCCGCCAATCCGACGAGGCCCTGGCCCGCTACCTGATGGGCCTCTACAACGGCGTGCGCGTCGGCCTCTTCCAGCTCGCCCCCGAGGCCCGCGGCCGGGTCTTCTACGCCGACGAGACGCTCAGCAGCTTCAACTTCAACCGCTACGCCGCCACGCTGGACCAGGTGCTCGCCGGCCTGCTGGGTGTGGCCCAGAACCCCGAACCACCGGCGCTCTACGTCGGCTCCACCACCGTGGAAGCCGTGATGCCCGAGTTCCTCGATGCCAACGTGCTGGGCCTGGGCGCGCGCGACGCCCTCGTCAGCCTGTGGCTGGGCAACCGCACCCGCATCGCCGCCCACTACGACCTGCCCGACAACCTGGCCGTCGTGGCCGCCGGCCGCCGCCGCTTCACCCTCTTCCCGCCCGAGCAGATCCACAACCTCTACGTCGGCCCGCTCGACCCGACGCCGGCCGGGCAGCCCGTCAGCCTCGTCGATTTCGCTGCGCCCGACTTCGAGCGCTTTCCGCGCTTCGCCCAGGCGCTGGAAGCTGGCGAGACGGTGGAGATGGAGCCCGGCGACGCCCTCTTCATCCCCAGCATGTGGTTCCACCACGTCGAAGGCCTGGCGCCGGTCAATCTGCTCATCAACGCCTGGTGGCGGCAGACACCCGACTACGTCGACTCGCCGCTGGCCACCCTGCGGCTGGCGCTGATGACGCTGCGCGACCTGCCAGAGAAAGAGCGGCGCGTCTGGCAGCACCACTTCCAGCACTTCGTCTTCGATGCCGACGACACCACCTGGGCCCACATCCCCGAGGCCGCCCGCGGCCTGCTCGGTCCCATCGACGACACCCTGTCGCGCCAGGCCCGCGCGCAACTCCTGACCCAACTCAAGCGATGAACACCTCCATGAAGCCCTTCAACCGCGTCGTCATCGCCGGCGGCGGCACCGCCGGCTGGATGATGGCCGCGCTGATGAGCAAGCTGCTCGGCAAGCGCCTGGACATCAAGCTGGTCGAGTCCGAGGAGATCGGCACCGTCGGCGTCGGCGAGGCCACCATCCCGGCCCTGCACACCTTCCACAACCTGCTCGGCATCAACGAGGCCGAGTTCATGGCCGCCACCAATGCCACCTTCAAGCTGGGCATCGGCTTCGAAGGCTGGAAGGACATCGGCGAGGACTACTTCCACTCCTTCGGCACGACGGGAAACGACCACTGGAGCGCCGGCTTCCAGCACTTCTGGCTCAAGGGCCGCGCCGAAGGCATCGCCAGGACCTACACCGACTACAACCCCGAAACGGTGGCCGCCTTCGCCAACCGCTTCGCCCACGTGCCGCGCAACGGCCTGAACTACGCCTACCACCTGGACGCCGGCCGCTACGCCAGGTTCCTGCGCGCGATGAGCGAGGCCCACGGCGTGCAGCGCATCGAGGGCAAGATCGCCGCCGTGCTGATGGACGGCCCGCAGGGGAAGGACGGCGACATCACCGCCCTGCAGATGCAGGACGGCACGCGCATCGACGGCGACCTCTTCATCGACTGCACCGGTTTTCGCTCCCTGCTGCTGGGCGAGACCCTGGGCGTGGGCTACGAGGACTGGTCCTACTGGCTGCCCTGTGACCGCGCCGTGGCGGTGCAAACCGCCCCGGTCCGCGAGGCCTGGCCCTACACGCGCTCCATCGCCCACCCCTTCGGCTGGCAGTGGCGCATCCCGCTGCAGAACCGCGTCGGCAACGGCCTGGTCTACAGCAGCAAGGAGCTCTCAGACGCCGATGCGCCCGAGGTGCTGAAGAAGAACGTCGAGGGCGAGCTTCTCATCCAGCCGCGCGTCATCAAGTTCACGCCGGGCCAGCGCCACAAGGTCTGGGAGCGCAACTGCGTCGCCGTGGGTCTGGCCAGCGGCTTCGTCGAGCCGCTGGAGTCCACCAGCATCCACCTCATCCAGCGCTCGGCCATCCGGCTCATGCAGCTGTTCCCGGCCGGCGGCATCAGCCAGGGCGACATCGACGAGTTCAACCTGCAGTCCAAGCGCGAGCTGGAGCACATCCGCGACTTCATCGTGCTGCACTACCACGTCAACGCCCGCACCGACTCAGGCCTTTGGAAGCACGTGCGCGAGATGGACATCCCCGCCACGCTGCGCCACCGCATCGACCTGTTCCGCGAAACAGGCCGTGTCTTCCGCCCCAGCGACGAGCTCTTTGCCGAGAACTCCTGGGTGCAGGTCATGATGGGCCAGGGCATCACCCCCGAGCACTACCACCCGGTGGCCGACCTGATGGGCCCGCAGGAGCTGAGCAACTTCCTCGGCGACATCCAGACCAAGGTCTCGCGCGTCGTGGCCGGCCTGCCCCAGCACCAGGCCTATGTCGAGCAGCTCTGCGCGCCCTATCGCAACGCGACGACGGCGCAACTGGCCGCCACGCCGCAGCGGGCTTGAAATCCCCACACGGCACCCCAGAATCCTGACCGGCTCACAATCACGCCCATCATGAAGCTCAATCACACGACCCAAGCCCGCCTCAACCACTGATGCGCCCTTCGACCGTGTTCGGAAGGCGCCCGCCTTCCGGTCCACCCAACCCCGGCAGGCTCGTTCCTCCCGGGGTTTCGTTTTTTCGAGTTCGACCATGTTCGCCCGCACCTTCGACAAGCTGATCGCCACGATTCCCGAGCGCCGGAGCGCGGCTCGGCCCTGCCTGTCGCGTGCGCGCTTCGGCGTCCTGCCTTCGCGCTAGCCCCGTGGTTCCACCCGGGGCTGGCAACAGTCTCCCGAATCAGGAACCACCATGAACTCGAACACCTTCCGCCAACTACGCAACATCGGCGTCATCGCCCACGTCGACGCCGGCAAGACCACCACCACCGAACGCATCCTGTTCTACACGGGCGAGAACCATCGCATCGGCGACATCAACGACGGCAACACCGTCATGGACTTCGACCCCCAGGAACGCGCGCGCGGCATCACCATCCACAGCGCGGCCACCACCGTGCACTGGCAGGGCACGCAGATCAACCTGATCGACACGCCCGGGCACATCGACTTCAACCTCGAGGTCAGGCGCTCGCTGCGCGTGCTCGACGGTGCCGTCGTCGTATTCGACGGCGTGGCCGGCGTGGAGCCCCAGACCGAGACCAACTGGCGCCTCGCGGACGAGTACCGCGTTCCGCGCATTGCCTTCGTCAACAAGCTGGACCGCACCGGCGCCGACTTCTCCCGCGTCGTCTCGATGATGCAGGAGCGCCTGGGCGCGCGCGTGCTGCCGCTGCAGCTGCCCATCGGTGCCGAGGCCGAGTTCCGCGGCGTGGTGGACCTGCTGGCCATGCGCACGCTGGTCTGGGACCGCGACGACGCCAAGGCGCCGCCGCGCGTGACCGAGATCCCCGCCGAGCTGCTGGCCGCGGCCCAGGCCGCTCGCGCGCGTCTGGTCGAAGCCGTTGTCGAACGCGACGACGCGCTGCTGGAGGCCTGGCTGCGCGGCGAAAGCCCGTCGGTCGACGCGCTGCGTGCCGGCCTGCGCGCCGCCACCGTCGCCAATGAAATCGTGCCTGTGCTGGCCGGCTCGGCCTTCCGCAACCGCGGCGTGGAGCCGCTGCTGGACGCCGTCGTGGCCTACCTGCCCGCGCCCGGTGAGGCGCCCGGCGCTGCGCCCCTGCACAGCCCGCTGTCGGCACTCGCCTTCAAGCTGACCGCCGACGACCACGGCGCCCTGGTGTTCGTGCGCGTCTACAGCGGCTCTCTGAAGCGTGGCGACACGCTCTGGAACGCCAGCACCGGCAAGGCCGAGCGCGTGTCGCGCCTGTACGAGATCCACGCGGACCGCCGCGTCGAGCGCGACGAGCTCGTCGCGGGCGACATCGCGGGCGTCGTCGGCCTGAAGGACGTGCTGACCGGCCACACCCTGGCGTCGGACAAGCACGCACCGGTGCTGGAAAGCATCGCCGTGCCCGAGGCTGTCATCGACGTGGCCATCGAGGCGCGCCACCAGGAAGGCGCCACGGCCCTGGCCAAGGGTCTGGGCGTGCTCGTTCGCGAGGACCCGTCGCTGCGCCTGCGGCAAGATGCCGATTCGGGCCAGACGCTGCTGTCCGGCATGGGCGAGCTGCAGCTGGAGGTTGCCGTGGAAAAGCTGCGTTCGCGCTTCGGCGTGGAGGTGCAGGTGGGCCGCCCGCAGGTCGCCTACCGCGAGACCATCGCGCAGGCGGCCGAGGTGCAGCACCTGCACCGCAAGCAGAGCGGCGGCCCCGGCCAGTTCGCCGAGCTGACGCTGCGCGTGACGCCCGCGGCGCGAGGCGAAGGCATCCGCTTCACGAGCACCGTGGTGGGCGGCGCCATCCCGCGCGAGTTCATCCCGGCGGTCGAGGCGGGCATCCGCCGCGCGGCCAGGTCGGGCCCGTTCGCGGGCCACCCGCTGGTGGACTTCGAGGCTGTGCTGGTGGACGGCAGCGCTCACGTGCGCGACTCGTCGGCGCTGGCCTTCGAGCTGGCCGCGGCGGCCGCACTGCGCGAAGCCGTGCTGAAGGCGGCGCCCATGGTGCTGGAGCCGGTGATGGCCGTCGAGGTCACCACGCCGGGCGAGGACCTCGGAGACGTCATCGGCGACCTGCTGCGCCGGCGTGGCCAGGTGCAGGGCCAGGACGCACGCGGCAACGCCACTGTCGTGACGGCCCATGTGCCGCTGGCGCAGATGTTCGGCTACATCAGCCATCTACGCGCCATCAGCTCAGGCCGCGCGCAGTTCACGATGCAGCTGAGCCACTACGCCGAAGTGCCGGCGCGGGCCGCCGCGCTGGCGGCCTGATCCGAGGGGAGGAGTGGCGCCCCTCCCTCTCTGCGCTCAGGCCCGCGGGTCGAGTCCGAAGACCCGCAGTTCCTGATCACAGCGGCAGGCCGCCGCCAGGCGCGCAGCCCGGGCGACGGCCTCTTCGTGCGACGGCAGTTCGAGCACCGTGAACCCACCGTTCAGCGGCGCTGCCCATGGGTAGCCGCTCTGGGCGACCGCGCCGTCGGCCGACACCCCCACCGGCGGCACGCCCTCGTCCATACCGCCGGCGAAGACATAGACGCCGGCCGCCTTGGCCTGCTCGATCACGGCATGCGCGTCGCGGCCCACCGCCTCCAACTCGTCGTCTGGCACCACCATCGCCGCGCCGGGGAAAGAGATCAGGTATTTCGCTAAGAGGTCGCTCCGAGTGGCATCGACGTTGGCACCAAACCCTGCGCGGCCGAACCTTCGGGCTCAGCGTTGCTGGAACGGGTCGACTTGAACGAAGGGCTGGTCGGCTTGGCGGCGCCTCAGCGCGAGCAGCAGCGCAAGCCCGCCGGCCAGCAGAACGGCCTGCCCGGGTTCCGGCACGGCCGCAGCGGCGGCCACCTCCGCGGCCCAGTAGCTGGGCAGGTGCAGATAGGGGTTGCCGCTGGCCATCGTTCCATCGGTGACGTAGATGGCGCCCAGGCCGTACTGCCTGGCCAGTCCCATCACCTGCTGCATCTGCTCCACTGTCGCCACACCGTGCACGATGGCGCCGGCGGCGGCGGCGTTCGTCAGCCCGCTCAGGAAGGAGCCGCTGACGAAGGCGTCATACGCCCCCTCGAAGCTCATCAGCGTGTTGGCCACCGCCGTGTAGCCGGCGGCTGGCGCCACGCCCGGGTTGCCGACGATCTCCCAGCCAGGGTAGGCCGCACGCAGGGTGTTGCTGACGGTCTGGTAGAACGGCAGCACGCCCGCCTGCGTGGCCATCTCGTCGAGAAAGACGCCGTCCACGCCATACCAGTTCGCGTACTTCTGCGCATCGGCCAGCACCTCGCTCGTCGCGCGCGTGGGCGGCACCTCGGGCGTGCAGTGGTTGACGCCGTAGCAGGTGTAGACGTAGCCGATCACCCGGCCTCCCGCCGCGCGAAGCTCGTTGACGGCGGCGACGTAGTCGCTGTTGGACGCGGTGCCGGGGCCGTTGCCCGGATTCATGATGGCCGTCAACTTCGCGCCCTGGCTGGCCGCCCAGCTCAGTTGATGCCATTCGTTCAGCGAAGGCATCCACGACGGATAGAAATACGCTGGCACGATGATCTCGATGGCCGAGGCGAAGGGCGCGGCGGTGGCGAGGGCCAGCGCGGCCAGCAGGGTCTTTAAACGCTTCATTTCCGGAGTCTCCGTGCGCCTGGGAAAACGCGCAGGCGAGCGCGCCCGGGCACCGGCCTGGGGTGCCTTCAGGGGATTGAGGACGGGATGGTTTGACGGGGCGGTGCTACTCGATGCGAGCTTCACCCCAGGTCACGACAACGGGGCCGGCGGTATCCGCCCCGTGCTGACGCGCGATCAGCTCGATCAGCTTCACGCCGCGCAGGTCGGCGCTGAGTTCGCGCGCCGGCTGGTTGAACTTCATGGGTGCAGTGCTGGCGAGGCGGCGTCCGTCGCCCCAGACCTCGAAGCTGACGGCGGCGGTCTTGCCTCGCGTCGAGTCGTCCACACCGACGAGCGCCACGAAGCGCTGCGCGCCGGGTGCCACCTGCACCTGCAGGCGGGAGTCGGCCAGCGCGCCGATGCCGCGGCGCAAAGGCTGGCGCTGCACGCTCAAGCCCTGGTCGTAGGGCGTCGAGTCGGCGCGCGGCGCGCCCCAGCCGGCATAGGCCGGGCGGGTGCCGCCGTTGTCGGTGGTGGACCACGACGCCAGAGCGCGGTAGCCGATGGGGTCCTGCTCCAGCGCGCGGATGCCGTCGCGCGCGACGTAGACGCCGCCGGGTCGCTCGGAGACGTAGTAGCCGCGTGGCAGCAGGTGCTGGCCGGTAGCGGTGAACAGCAGCGCCTCGCGCGGCTGCAGTTGGAACTGGCGCTGGCCGGTGAACGTGCCCGCATCGGCACGCGCCCAGGCGTCGCGCAGCGCGATCGGCGCTGTCGCGTCCATCTTCAAATGCTCGGCAGTCAGCGTGAACCTGGCGGGCGCCTCGGTGCGGTTGAACAGCAATACGGCCTTGCGACCGTCGGCCAAGGTCTTGACGATGATCTGCCGGTCGCTGTCGGCATAGGCGAGAACGCCTTGATGGCCGGCGGGATCCTGGTTGATGGCCACGACCTCGGGCGCCTTCAGGATGTCGATGAGAGCGGGCGACGCCTTGGACAGGTCGGTGCCGATCATCAGCGGCGCCGCGGCGATGGCCCAAAGGCCCATGTGGGTGCGGGCCTCGAGCAGATGGCTGCCGTCGAATTCGCCGTTGCCGATCTCCAGCATGTCGGGGTCGTTCCAGCGCCCGGGGCCGGCATAGAACTCGCGCGTGGCGACGGTGTCGAAGTTGTGCACCATCTGCGAGAAGGTGTTGGCAATGTCGCGGCTGGTGCGCCACATCGTGCCGGCGTCCTGGCCCCAGCTCCTCACGTTCACCGTGCCCCACAGACAGACCGACAGCACGAAGTCGCCGCGCGGCCTCACCTCGTGCAGGGCCTGCTTCACCCCGGCGTAGAGCTTTCTCGTGCCCTCGGCATCGGACTGGTTGACATTGCCTTCGACGATGGTGGGCTTGTACTCGCGGTACTGCCCCGAGGCGACATGGGGGCGGTCGCGGCCATAGGAAGACAGGCCGCAGCCGTCCACCTTCAGGTAGTCGAAGTTCCACTCGCCGAAGAACAGCGCGAGGTCCTGGCGCACATGGCCCATCAGCCCCACCTCGCGCTCGGCAAGCGTGCCCTCGGGCAGGTTGGGACTGTCGGCGTCGTAGGCCTGGGAACAGGCGTTGCGGCCGATGTCCGTGTAGAGACCGGCCTTCAGGCCCATGGCGTGGATGCGGTCGGTGAAGGGGCGCAGCGACGAGTCGCCCGCCGTGGCCGCGCTGGGGAACAGGCCGGTGCGTACCTGCAGTCGGCCATCGCTGGTGCGGCGCTTCAGCCACCAGCCGTCGTCGATGTTGATGCTGCGATAACCGGCCGCGGCCAGGCCTGCGTCGACGATGACCTGGGCCGAGGCCAGCACCTTCTGCTCGGTGATGTCGACGCGGAAGGCATTCCAGCTCGACCAGCCCATGGGCGGCGTCGGCGCCGAGCCGACCGGCTGATGCTGCCAGCGGCCGGTGGGCGCGAGCGAGTGCTGAGCCTGGGCCGACAGCGCGGCGAGCGCCAGGGTGACTGCGATCAGCTTCATGACGCGGGCAGCAGGCGGCCAAAGACGGCCGGGATGTGGAAGTCGGGCGCGGCGGTGCGGGTCGGGCTCCATGCCGAATAGACGCGGTCCTTGCCCTGGCCCTCGACACGGAAGAGGTTGAGCCGCCAGCCCTCCTCGGCACCGCGCATCGGCACGGTCAGCTCGGCCGTCCAGACTTTTTGCCTGGCATCAACCTGGGTGCGGGCGCGGCTCTCGCCGACGACGCGTCTCTTGCCCGAGGCCTCCACGGCGATCTCCAGCAGCAGGCCGTTGGGCGCCACCTCCACCTCGCGGTAGCTCTTCAGCCCCGCGCGGTCCGGCGCCTGCAGGAAGACCTCGACGACGTCGCGCTCCCACAGCGGCCAGATGTCGGTCGCGGAGGCTGCTCGGTCGAAGGTGGTCAGCGCCTCGTACTTGCAGATGAAGCGTAGATGGAGCTGGTCCGCACCGCGCAACAGCTGGACGCGGGTGGACTGCGGGCCGGCGAGGGCCTTGCCCTGCCAATCGTGCCGGAAGAAGGTGGCGGGCGCCTCGGCCCATTGCGATGCGAGCGGGAAGCCGTCGGCGCCGAGCTGCTTCACGCGGCCCGCAAGGGCAACCGGCATCGCGTCGGTCGCTTCGGGGCGCGCCTCGATCAACAAGCTGTGCGTGAAGCGCAGCGGCAGCATCGGCTCGTCGGCACTGACCGTGCCCAGGGCCTGGCCGCTCAGAACGTCGCGCAGCGTCCAGCGCCCGGCACCAAGGCCGCGCAGCGTGACCGGGCCGTCCCAGCGCTCGGCATAGAACGCGTAGTGCAGCGCCCCGCCCTGCTCGACGACATGGACCTCGGGCTTGTCGAAGCCGAGGTCGTACAGCTCGCCGCGGTAGCGCCCCTCGGCCAGACGTTGGCGGTTGTAGACGTCCACCCACTGGCGCCAATGCTGCTCGCGCTCGGGCGTCAGCAAAAAGGAATCCTTGGGCTTGGGGTCCACCGGCCAGGTGAACTTGCTGGCCACGACGGCGCCGATGCCGACGCTGGAGGCGAAGTCCTGCCCGCCGGTGCTCAGCTCCACATGGTCGCCGGCATAGGCGGCCCACGGGCCCATCAGCGCCTTCAGCGTCTTGCCCTTGTGGCGCACCTGCCAGCTGGACAGCGGGTCCGACGCCGGCGCCTGATCCATGAAGGGCATGTTGTGGAAGGCATAGCCGGTGCCGCAGGGGCAGACCTCAACCACCGCTTCCGGGTTGGCCGCGTGGGCCGAGGCGTGCATGACCTTGTAAAAGTCCGCCAGCTTCTCCACCGCATCCTCCGGCCGCGCATGCTTGTGCGCCGGGTTGAAGCAGGGCGCCACGCCGTTGAGGTGCTGGCCGTCGACCTTGAGGCCGTCGAAGCCCCAGTCGCCGATGATCTTCTTCACCGTAGCGGCGAGTCGCTGCTGCGTCTTGGCATAGGCCGGGCACAGGTAGAACGCGTTCCACCACGTCACGTTCTGCACCGCGCCGTCCTTGTCCAGCAGCAGCAGGTCAGTGTGGTCGTGCAGTTCATCGCTGCCGGGCGCGACGGCCAGCGGCGCGATCCACAACCGCGCCTTCATGCCGCGGGCGTGGATGTCGCCGACCAGGGCCTTCATGTCGTCCTCGCCGCGCGGGAACTTGGCGCGGTCGGGTGTCCAGTCGCCGGTCTTGACCTGCCAGCCGTCGTCCAGCACGGCCCACTTGAAGCCCAACTCCTGCACCTTGGGCAACGTGGCGCGCACATAGTCCAGCGAGAAGTCACGCTCGTAGCCCCACGCGCACCACTGCGCCTCGTAGGCGCTCTGCGGCGGCTGGGGCGCGGCCATGCCCTGGGCTGCCATCAGGCGGCGGTAGCGGTCCAGCGGCACGAAGAAGTCGCCACGGTGCACAGCGAGGAAAGTGGGTGGCGTCGTCAACGACTCGCCGGCTGCCAGCGTCTGTGGTGCATCTCCGCGCAGGGAGACGTCCACCTGATCGCCGCTGGCCTTCACGGGCAGCGCGACGAGCCACGGATGCTTTGCCAGATGCCCGACGGCCAGACCAACCTCACGACGCCAGACGTCGACGACGGGCGTGCCGCCGCCGTAGTCCGACGCGTTCATACCCATGAAATTGCGCTGCTCGAAGCCGCGCCTGACGGGCTGCACCCAGTCGCGGCGGTCGGCGTGGCTGGCGCCGGAGTAAGTCCAGTACCCACCGGCATGGCGCGGTGCGGCGACCAGACGATGGGCGGCATTGACCCAGGCGTCGATGACAACGGGCTTGCCGCCGGTGTTGACGTAGAGCACCTCCAGCAGCGCGACGCCGGGGTACTCGTCCAGCAGCGTCACCGTGAGCCGCTTCTCCAGGCCCTCGGCGGATCGGCCGACAAGGCGTAGCCGCTGGCCAGCACCGAAGGCAGTCGAGGCCTCGCCGGGCTCGGCCTGCTGCAAGGCAAAGCGCGTGACCTCGCGGCCCCGGACGACGACATGCTCGCTGGCGTCGAAGCCGGTCAGCTCCACGGGCTGCCGGCCAGCCAGGCTGACAATGCGGCAGCGCATCTGACCGTCGAACTGCAGCGACAGCACGGAGTCCTGCAGCCGCACATGGCCGCGGCCTTGCGCCCGCGCGAGCGGCAGCTGGGTCGCCAGCGGCGCCGCGCCCAGCCATTGGAGAAACGCCCGCCGAGCCGTCATCGCTTGCCGCTCCAGGCGCCGGGGAAGGTCCGCTCGGCATTCTTGCGATAGAGCTTGTCCACCACCGCCCTGGGCAGCGCCAGACCCTTCACCGGCTGGTCAAGGTCGGCCACCTTGAAGCTGTCGGCCGTGTTGAAGTAGCGCCAGTGCATGCGCCACACGCCTTCCGCCTCTTGGCCCAGCGTCGCTCCATCCTGCTCGGGCGCCTGTGACATGTCGCTGCCGTACATGACGCGGTCCTGGTACTTGATGAAGAAGCGACGCACGCGCTCGCGGTCCTGCTGGCTTTGGTATTGCAGCTGACCGATGCGCGCGGCCACATCGACGACGGCGTTGGGGAAGCGATCGAGGAAGGCGGCCAGCTCATCCACGTCCCGCTCCAGCGAGGCCAGATGCACGCCGACGAAGCGCAGGTCCGGGTGGGCCGCCACCATGCGGTCGCGTGCGGCCATCTGGGCCTCCCAGCTCGGCATCTCGGGGTGCAGGGCCATGTGGTACTGCGGGTGGGCCTTGAAGTATTCGCGGTCATTGTTGACCGTCATCTGCTCCAGCGGCAGCCAGCAGTTGTGCGGCTCGCCCTGATGGCCCAGCAACGGAATGCCCTGCTTCGAGAAGTCCTCGAACAACGGGGCGAAGCGGGCGTCGTCGATCATTACGAGGCTCTCGTCGGCGCCGCACAGGCTCATGCCGATGTTCTTCCAGACCTTCACGCCGACGGCGCCGGACTTCATTGCAGCCGCGATGCGCTGGCGCGTGGCCGGCAGCCACTCGGGCTTGTCGGAGCCGTCCACCGGGAAGCTCGCCGCCCAGGCCACGTCCTTCGGGAATTGCTGCTTCAGCGCGATGGCCACCCGCTGCTGCTCGTCCAGCGGCGGGAAGTCCGGGTAGTCGACGTTGATCGTCAGTACCTTGAACTTCTGGCGCCGCGCCGCCTCCATGAAGGTCGGCGATGGGCTGTGCAGGTGCAGGTGGACGTCGACCTTCGCCACGCGACCGTAGTCGGCCATCGTGTAGCTGGACTGGGCAGCCACGGCGGGCAAAAAGGCCGCCCCGGCAAGCAGGGCGGCAACGGAGGAGACAAGAGAAGTCATCAGAACTTGATGCTGGCGCCGAGAGTGAACGAGCGGCCGTAGCGGTAATAGCCCTGCGGCAGTTTCACGCTGTCGTTGCCCAGCGTGTACTCCTGCGTCGCATCGGTCAGGTTGCTGCCTTCGATGCTGATGCGCAGCCACTTGTTGACCTCATAGGCGGCCTGCGCCGTCAGCCAGGTCACGGCCTTGGCGCGCTCATTGAAGCCGGCGCCCAGCACGTTGGTGGCGGTGACGAAGGCGTCGGTGTGGTCGGCCGTGGCACTCAGGCTCCACGGGCCCTTCTCGTACAGCACGCCGACCGACGACGTGGCCGGCGCGATGCCTTCCAGCGCGCGCTCCTCGCCGCCCACCCAGCTGCGCGACTTGTTGCGGGTGTACTGGGCGCGCACGCCGAACCCGTTGTCGAACAGATGCTGCAGGCCGATCTCGAAGCCACGCGCGGTGGCCTTGTCGCCGTTGATGGGTCGGCTGACATTGAACAGCCGCCCGCCCGGTGCGCCGATGTTCTGGCCCGTCAGCCACTCGCTGGTGATCTGGTTCTTGATGTTCTTCTGGTAGACGGCGAAGCTCAGCGCCGAGTCCTTGGCGTAGTACCACTCCAGCGACGCATCGGCCTGGCGGGCGCTGTAGGGCTTGAGCTCGGCGTTGCCGCCGAAGAGCTGGGTGAAGTCGCCCCAGGAGATGCTGTTGGTCGTGCTGGTCGGCGCCAGCTTGTCCACCGACGGACGCGCCATGGTCTTGGCCGCGCCCAGGCGCAGCTGCAGTTCGTGGGTGATCAGCCAGGTGAAGTTGACCGAAGGCAGTGCGAAGTTGTAGCTGGACTCCTGCTGCACAACCGACGGCGGCGCGTAGACGGCCGTGTAGTTCCAGGGACCGTTCTCGATGATGTCGACGATCTTGGCGTCCCAGGCCTGGGAGGTAGTCTTGGTCTTGACGAAGCGCACGCCGGCGTCCGCGTTCCAGCCGTCGCCCGACAGGTCAGCCTGCACGAAGGCCGTCGTCGTCTTCTCGGTCACGCGGTAGCTCTCCAGCGGGTTCCAGGCCGGGGCGGCCTTGCTGAAGTCGTAGACGCCGCCGCCCGGGCGGGGCTTGCCGTCATAGCTCTTGAGCGCCTGCAGGTAGTTGTTGATGTCGAAGCCCAGGAAGCTGCGCGGGAAGTTGCCGCTGACACCGTCGAGGAAGCCGGACGGGCTCAACGTCTGGTTGATGACGTTGCCGCCCAGCGCGCCGACGTTGATGGCGTTGGCGCCGGAGTAGTGGCCGTCACCCGCGGTGAACGCGTTGTTGATGAGGTCGCGCGACTTCTTGCGGTTGGTCTGGCTGAGGCCGAACTTCAACTGGTCGATGTAGAAGCGGTCCAGCTTCCATTCGAGGTTGCCGCTGGCGCCGTTGATGCGGTCGTCGATGTTGTCGCCGGCCAGGCTGAAGTAGTGTGTGTTGAAGTCCTTGGCGGTGAACAGACCTTGCGCCAGGCCGGTCTGCAGGTCGCGGCCGTCGGCGAAGGTGGTCTTCACGTCGGGCACGGCCGAGCCGGTCAGCTGGATGCGGGTGACATTGGGCTGGTTCATGCGCAGCACGACATAACTGTCGTTGCCGCCGGAGTGGCGCCTGGAGGTGGACTCGTAGATGTCGCCGGTCGCCTTCAGCGTGGGCGAGAGCTTCCATTCAGCGTTGGCGCCATACATCGCCGTGTCGACGACGCGGTACTCGGTCTTGTTCAGCAGCTCAGGGTTGAGGCGCATGTCCGCGGCCGGGTTGGCCAGCGTCAGGTCGGTGACCACGCCGTTGGTGATCTGCATGTTGGACCAGCGGCCCGGCGCATACAGTGGGTAGAACGACATCTGGTAGCCGACCTGCGGCGAGTTCAGCCGCGTCTTGAAGCCGTCGACGACGACCTTGAGGTCGCTGCTTGGCCGCCACTCCACCTTGCCCGACAGCGCCAGGCGCTTCTTGTGTTCCATGATGGTGCCGAAGCGGAACTGGCCCGGCCCGATCAGGCCCTCCTCGTTCAGGTCCAGCTGGCCGTTGCCGTTGGGGTCGATGTTGCCGCCCCAGGTGTTGCCCCAGGGCCAGAACAGCTCGGGCTTGTTGGGCGCGGGGTTGCGGCTCCAGCCGCCGTCGTTGCCGGCCGTGTCGGTGCGCACGTCGCGGTTGGCGTAGACCACGCCGAGCAGCACGCCCAGGGTGTCGCCGAAGGTGTTGCTGTAGGTGCCCGAGAGCTTCTGGCCGTTCAGGCTGCTCATCTGGTTGCGGTCGGCCTCCACGCGCAGCAGGCCACGCTGGCCCTTCTGGTCGAAGGGGCTGGCCGAGCGCAGATTGACCAGGCCACCGATCGCGCCTTCCATCAGCGAGGCCTGGGTGGACTTGATGACGTCGGCGCCGCTGATGACGTCCGCGGGCAGCACGTCGTAGGCGAAGTAGCGGCCGGCGCTGTCGGTGCCCAGCAGGCGGTTGTTGAAGGTCGTGATCGTGTACTCGGGGCCGAGGCCGCGGATGCTGACCTTCTGGCCTTCGCCACCCGCCGTGCGGGAGATGGACACGCCGGTGATGTGGCTCAACGAGTCGGCCACGTTGTTGTCGGGGAAGCGGCCCAGCTCGGTCGCGCTGATGCTGTCCTGCACGCCGGCGGCATTGCGCTTCAGGGCCAGGGACTTCTGCAGGCTGGCGCGGGTGCCGGTCACTTCGACGCGGTCCAGCTCGGTGACGTCCTTGTCGGTCTTGGCGGCCTCCAGGGCGAAGGCAGGGGTGGCCGCACCGGCGGTCGCCAAGGCCATCAGGCCAGCCAGCGCGAGCGGGTGCAGCGCGAAACGGGGTTGCAGTCGAGGACTCATCAAACGGTTCCTTTTTTGTGTCGGGGCTGCCGTCAGGGCAGCGCCATGTCATCTGCTTGTGGATGCCGGGGCAGCTCTCCCCCGGTGCGGTGTGCCGGCCCCGAGAGGTGCCCCGAACCGGCTTGACGCAAGTCAACGAATTCTTTCGTTTGATTTCGTATATGGTTTTCACTGATACCGAATACTTTCGATGAATCATGCCACGAAAGGCTTCCTCCCGGCTGACAACACCGACTCCAGTCAATCTATACGGGGAATTCGAGGTGGCCATCGAAATTTGACATACGAAGGTGTTTTCGTCGTTGTGTTTTCGTTTTCGTTCGTTTATGCTTTCACACGAAAGCCGACGCCGTTGGCTTGCGCAACCCGAAAGATGCTGCCCATGCAGAGCAACTGGCTCTTCCATGCCCTCGTCACGACCCTGCTCTGGGGTGTGTGGGGCGCCTTCGCCGGCCTGCCGTCCGAGCACGGTTTCCCCGACACACTGATCTACGTCGTCTGGGCGCTGACCATGATCCCGCCCGCCCTCTTCGTGCTGGCCCGCGCCGGCTGGCGCATCGAGCGCGACCGCCGCTCCGTCGTGCTGGGTCTGACCGTGGGCCTGCTGGGCGCGGGCGGCCAGATGCTGCTGTTCCGCGCGGTGCAGTCGGGGCCCGCTTATCTGATTTTCCCCATCGTGTCGCTGTCGCCGGCGCTGACGATCGCGCTGTCGTTTGGCCTGTTGGGCGAGCGCACCGGGCGCCTGGGCGTGGCGGGGATCGCGTTGGCGCTGTGCTCGCTGCCGCTGTTCGACCTGCAGTTCGGCCAGGGCGGGCAAGCGGGTCAGACCGTCGGCCTGTGGTTTCTGCTGGCCCTCGTCGTGCTGGCGGCCTGGGGCCTGCAGGCCTATTTCATCAAGCTGGCCAACGCCGGCAGCAGCGCCGAAAGCATCTTCTTCTACATGACTGTGGGCGCCCTCGCCTGCGTGCCGGTGGCGCTGGCGATGACCGACTTTTCCCAACCCATCACCTGGGGCTGGCAGGGCCCGGGCCTGGCTGCCGTGACTCAGGTTCTGAATGCCGTCGGCGCGCTGACCCTCGTCTACGCCTTCCGCTACGGCAAGGCCATGGTCGTGTCGCCCCTCGTCAATGCCGGCGCGCCGCTGCTGACGGCCGTGCTGTCCATGGCCCTCAGCGGCGCCACGCCCAGCGGCAGCAAGTTGCTGGGCGTGGCACTGGCCCTGCTGGCCGCGCTGCTGCTGGCCCTGCAACCCGAGACGCCCTCTTCCTCTTCCCAACCCGTTCAAGGAGACGCCGCATGAAGCTCATGCTCGACCTCGTGCGCCGCCACAAGCGAGCGGCCAAAGGTGATGTCGCCATTGGCATTCCCTCGGTCTGTTCCGCCCATCCCGTCGTCATCGCCGCCACGCTGCGCGAATGTGCCGCGCAGGGCCGGCCGGCCCTCATCGAAGCCACATCCAACCAGGTCAACCAGGACGGCGGCTACACCGGCATGACGCCGCTGGACTTCCGCCGCTTCGTCAAGGACCTGGCCGCCAATGAAGGCCTGGCACCCGAGCTGCTGCTGCTGGGCGGCGACCACCTGGGGCCCAACGCCTGGCGCAAACTGCCGGCCGAGGCCGCCATGGCCAAGGCCGAGGTCATGGTGGCGCAGTACGTGGTCGCGGGCTTTCGCAAGATCCATCTCGACTGCTCGATGAGCTGCGCAGGCGACCCGGTGCCCCTGCCCGAGCTGGAGATCGCCGCCCGCGCCGTGCGTCTGTGCCGAGCGGCCGAGATGGCCTGGCTGCAGGCCCCTCAGCGCAGCGAGCCCCCGGTCTACGTCATCGGTACCGAAGTGCCCGTGCCCGGTGGCGCGCATGAAGACCTCGGCGAGCTGGCCGTCACCTCGCCCGACGCCGCCGCCTCCACGCTGGAACTGCACCACGTCGCCTTCCAGCGCGCCGGCCTGGAGTCGGCCTGGGAGCGCGTCATCGCCATGGTCGTGCAGCCCGGCGTGGAGTTCGATCACCACAAGGTCATCGACTACCGCCCGGAGAAGGCGCGGTCCCTGAGTGCATTCATCGAGGGCCAGCCCGGCCTGGTTTTCGAAGCCCACTCCACCGACTACCAGACGCCCGAGCGCCTGGCCCAGCTGGCCCGCGACCACTTCGCCATCCTCAAGGTGGGCCCCGGCGTGACCTTCGCTCTGCGCGAGACGCTGTGGGCGCTCGCCGCCGTCGAGCGCGAATGGGTTGGCGAAGGCGACGGCCTTGTCGACACCGTGCTGGGCGTGATGCGCGCCGAGCCTGAGCACTGGCGCGGCTACTACCAGGACCCGGCGCGGCTGGACGTCGACCTCGCCTACTCCTTGAGCGACCGCATCCGCTACTACTGGGCCCACCCCGCCGTGCGCGAAGCCTGCCAAACGATGCTGGCCCGCCTCGACGCCACACCGCCGCCGCTGACCCTGCTCAGCCAGTACCTGCCGCGCCAGTACGAAGCCGTGCGCGACGGCCGGATTTCCACGCACACGGACGCGCTCCTGCGCGACGGCACCGTCCAGGCGCTGCGCCCCTATCTCCACGCCTGTGCGGCTTGATTGATCCCGACATGACATTTCTCCACCTCGACCCCTCCGACCTCGATCACCGCGGTGCCACGCACACGGCGCGCGAGATCGCCCACCAGCCCGCCGTCTGGCAGACCGTCCACGCCCAGCTCCAGGCCGAGCGCCCGGCCCTGGACGCCTTCCTCAACCCGCTGCTCGCCCTGCCCGACTTGCGCATCGTGCTGACGGGCGCCGGCAGTTCCGCCTTCATCGGCCAGTGCCTCGCACCGGCCCTGCTGCGCAGCTTCAGCCAGCGACCCGGCATCCGCGTCGAGGCCGTGGCGACGACCGACATCGTCTCCAGCCCCGAGCAATGCCTGCAGCCCGAAGTACCGACGCTGCTCGTCTCCTTCGCCCGCTCCGGCAACAGCCCCGAGAGCCTGGCCGCCGTCGAGCTGGCCGACCGCTTCGTCAGGACCTGCCACCACCTCGTCATCACCTGCGCCGCCGACGGCACGCTGAACCGCCGCATGGCCGGCCAGTCGAGTGCGCAAGTGCTGCTGCTGCCCGACGAGACCAACGACCGCGCCTTTGCGATGACCTCCAGCTTCAGCGGCATGCTGCTGGCCGCCGCCTGGGCCTTCGACCTGCCCCTGGCGCCGGTGACGGTGCTGTCCCAGGCCGCCACCGCATTGACCGCGTCCGAGGCCAACCGCCTCTACGCCCTCACCGATACGCCCTTCGAGCGCGTCGTCTTCCTCGGCAGCAACACCCTGCTGGGCCTGGCCCGCGAGGCCGCGCTGAAGATGCTGGAGCTGACCGACGGCAAGCTCGTCGCCATGGCTGACTCGACGCTGGGCTTCCGCCACGGCCCCAAGACCATCCTCAACGAGAAGACGCTGGTCGTCATCATCCTGTCCAACGACCCCTACACGCGCCAGTACGACCTCGACCTGCTGCGCGAGCTGCGCCGCCAGGGCCCGGCCCGCGTGCTGGCCCTGCGCACGCCTGCGCTGAACGGCGCCGAGGCGCCGCATACCGACGACGTGCATCTAGCCCTGCCCGCCAGCGCGCCCGACCTGGCCCTGGCGCCTGTCGCACTGGTGTTCGCCCAATGCCTGGCCCTGCTCGCCTCGCTGCGGCTCGACATCACGCCCGACAACCCCAGCGCCTCGGGCACCGTGACCCGCGTCGTCAGCGGTGTCACCATCCACCCCCTGACGCAGCAACAACAGCAGCGATGAGCGCCCTCTTCCTCGGCATCGACGGTGGCGGCACCAAGACCGCCTTCGTCCTCATCGACGAGGGCGGCCGCTTGCTCGCCCGCCACGAATCGACGACGAGCTACTACATCGAGATCGGCTTCGACGCCTTGCGTGCCCTGCTGCACGACGGCGTACAGGCGGTGCTGCGCCTGGCCGGCGTGCCTACCAGCGACATCGCCCACACCTTTGCCGGCCTCCCCGCCCATGGCGAGGACGGCGAGCTGCTCGCCACCTTCGATGGCCTGCTGGCCGATGTCGTGCCGCACAGCACCATCGGCAACGACATGGTCTGCAGCTGGGCCGGCTCCCTCGCCGGTGCCGACGGCATCAGCCTCGTCGCCGGCACCGGCTCCATCGCCTATGGCGAGTGGATGGGCCGCGGCGCGCGCTGCGGCGGCTGGGGCGAAGTCTTCGGTGACGAGGGCTCGGCCCATTGGCTGGCCCGCGAAGTGCTGGCCCTGTTCTCGCGCATGGCCGACGGCCGCGCCGAGCCCGGCCCGCTGCTCGGCCTGGTGCGCGAGCACTTCGAGCTGAAGCACGACCTCGACCTCTGTGGTGAGATCAACGGCAGCGCCGCCCGCAGCGAGCTGGCCCAGATCGCCCGCCTGGCCACCGCCGCCGCGCTGGCAGGCGATGCGCAGGCCCGCCAGCTCCTCGTGCGCGCGGGCGACGAACTCGCCGCCTTGGCCGCAGGCGTCGCGCGCAACCTCGGCCTGACCGGTACCCAGGCCGTGCCCGTGTCCTATTCCGGCGGCGTGTTCGCGGCCGGCGAGCTGGTGCTGGGCCCGCTGCAGACGGCGCTGGCCCGCCGCCTGCCCGGCGCCGTGCTAAAGACGCCCCGCTTCGGCCCTGAACTCGGCGCCGCCCTGTATGCGGCCCGCCTGGGCGGCCGGCCGCTGTCGCCGGCGGCGCTGGCGAAACTGGAAAGCTAGGCACATCGATATCATTCGAAAGCCGCTCCGCCGCTTTTGCCTCCGCATGCCCGCCACTGCCCCATCGCCCGCGAAAACCGAAAGCCCGCTGCTCATCGACGAGCGGCGCCGGCTGATCCGCGAGCTGGTGCAGAGCCAGGGCCGCGTGACGGTGGACGAGCTGGCCGAGCGCTTCGGCACCTCGGTCGTCACCATCCGCAGCGACCTGAACTCGCTGGCTGCCACCGGCGCCGTGCTGCGCACCCACGGCGGCGCGCTGGCCCAGCGCGACACCGAGGAAGTGCCCATCGGCGTCAAGCAGAAGCTGCGCCACGAGCAGAAGGCCCGCATCGCCGCCGAAGCCGTGAAGCTCATCAAGGATGGCGAAACCATCCTGCTCGACTCGGGCTCCACGACCGAGGAGATCGCCAAGCAGATCCGCGGCCTGCGCCTGACCTCGCTGAACGTCATCACCAACGCGCTCAACATCGCCGCCCTGCTGGCGACGGTGCCCCACATCAACCTCATCATGCCGGGCGGGCAACTGAGGCCGAACTCGTATTCGCTGTCAGGCCCGCAAGCCGTCGCCGCGCTGCAGGGCCTGCACGCCGACCGCCTGTTCCTCGGCGTCGACAGCCTGGACCCCGACATCGGGCTGATGACGCCGCACCTGCTCGAAGCGCAATTGAACGCCCAGATGATGAAGATCAGCCGCCAGGTCGTGGCCGTCGCCGACGCGTCCAAGCTGATGAAGCGCAACCTCTCCGTCATCGCGCCGGTGGAACAGCTGGATGTGCTGATCACCGACAGCGGGGCGGATCAGGCCATCGTGGATCAGTTGCGGGGGCGGGGGATTGAGGTGGTGTTGGCCTAGTTCGCGCTGGCTGGCGCAGCCGGCTGTCAATGCGGCCTGAAGAACAACTCCTCCGGGATGCCCTGATACGGCACCGACCACTGCGGGTTGTCCATCTCAAAGACCCGCGGCGGCAGCCCACGCCGGCCAGCCACCAGCGGGCCGACCTGAGGATCGCGGGCCAGGATGGCCTGGGCGCGGCCGTCGCTGAAGATGCGGGCCAGGCCTTCCTGCAGCGCGTCGAACAGCGCGCCCTCGTCCTCCCGCACGGCGAAGACGCGGGCGAAGCGGTAGTGCAGGCACCAGGCGTCCAGCAGCACGGCTGACGGGGCCTGCCGCTGGAAGCGCTCCAGCAGCAGCGCTGCCTCGTCGGCGCCCAGGGGAAAGGCGTCGAAGCGCCCCGCCTCCAGCATGCGAAAGAGGGCCATGAACTCGGCCTCCACCACCCGCAGGCCCGCGGCGCGCAGGATGTAACCGTCCACCCAGTCCGGCCCCTGGCCAAAGCGCAGCTGGCGCAGGTCGCCGAATTCGCGCAGCGCACGCAGCTGCGGCAGGCGGTCGCGCCGCACCAGCAGCAGGCGGTAACCGCTCAGCCCGAGGTCAAGCGGAAAGGGCAGGATGCGGGCGCCCGCTGCCATCTTGGGCGCGGCGCCCGTATCCATAACATTGAACTCGCCGCCCCTGAGCTGCTTGAAGGCGCGCATGGACGGCAGCGAGCCCTCGGTAAGTCGAAGGCGGTGGGCGCGGCCCGAAGCCTCCAGCGCGAGCTTGAGCAGCTTGAAGGGATAGGCCTCGACGGGCCGCTCGGGCATGCGGGGGTAGACCGCCTCGATCACCCCCGGCCCCGCCGCGGCCGCCAACCCCGGACAGGCGCCACCGACGCCGAACAGCAGCGCCCGGCGCCCAAGCCGCACGTCATGAGCATCCCGAAGGTCTGCGGTCATGGCACCGATTCTGCGCGCGGCGACGCGGCGGTCAAAGGCTCGCGGCTGCCCCCGGCACCACGGCCGTGACTTCGATCTCGACCTTGGCCCGGTCCTCCATCAGCGCCGACACCTGCACGGCGCTCATGGCGATGCCGTAGTCGCGGCCCAGCACATCGCGATAGGCCTGGCCCACCTCGCGGCCGCGGGCGATGTACTCGTGCTTGTCGATGAGATACCAGGTCATGCGCACGATGTGCTCGGGCGCGGCGCCGGCCTCGGCCAGCACGGCACGGATATTGAGCAGGGTCTGGCGCACCTGGGCGATGAAGTCGTCGCTGTCGAACTCGCAGCGCTCGTTCCAGCCGATCTGGCCGGCGACGAAGACCTGGCGGCCGCTGACGGCCACGCCGTTGGCATAGCCGCGCGGTTGGGCCCAGCCGGCGGGCTGGAGGATCTGCTTGCTGCTCATGATTGGTCTGTCTCCTGTTGTGCGGCGAACGAGCGCTCCAGCGCGGCACGCAGATCGTCGGGAAAAGCTTGGGGCTTGTGGGTGGCAAGCGAGGTACAGACCAGCACCTGCTTGAACTCGACGCGCGGGCCATCGTCACCGTCGAACGTGATGTGCAGCGTGACCGAGCTGCCGCCCAGGCGCTCGATGCGGATGCACTGCACCAGCCGGTCGCCATGCCGGCTGACACGCAGAAAACGCGTGTCGAGCTGGGCCGTGGGCATGCCGGTATCGCGCCGGCCGATCAGCTCGTCGAAGGGCAGGTCCAGCGCATCGGCGAACCAGTCCTCGACCAGCTCGTTGAGCATCTCGAAATAGCGCGGGTAGAACACGATGCCGGCCGGGTCGCAATGGCCGAAGCGCACGAGCTGTTCACGCTGGAAGGCAAAGCCGCTCATCGTCAGACTCCCAGATGCTCTTGCCACAGCGCCGGCTCGGCGGCGAGCTCGGCGGACGTGCCAGCCCAGGCCACGCGGCCGCGCTCCACCAGCGTGTGGTGGTCGGCCAGGCGGATCAGGCGCTGCACGTACTTGTCGACGACGAGGATGGTCTGGCCCGCGGCACGCAGCAGGTCCAGGCAGCGCCAGATCTCCTCGCGCACCAGCGGCGCCAGGCCTTCGGTGGCTTCGTCCAGCACCAGCAGCCGGGGGTTGGTGACGAGGGCGCGACCGATGGCCAGCATCTGCTGCTCGCCACCCGACAGTTGCTGGCCAGAGTGGCCGGCACGCTCGACCAGCCGCGGGAAGAGTTCGAAGACGCGCGCCGTCGTCCACGGCTCGGCCGTGCCGCTGCGATTGGCAGCGAAGGCGTCCAGGTGCTCGCGCACGCTGAGGTTGGGGAAGACCTGGCGCCCCTCGGGCACCAAGGCCAGGCCCAGGCGGGCGATGCGGTCGGCGGGCCAGCCGGTGATGTCCTCGCCACAGAAGTGGATGCGCCCGGCCGTGGGAGCCAGCCAGCCGCACAGGCAGCGCAGCAGCGTGCTCTTGCCCATGCCGTTGCGGCCCAGCAGCGTGGCGACCTCGCCGGGCTGCATCGTCATCTGCATGCCGAACAGCACCTGGCTGGCGCCGTAGCCGGCGTCGAGGTTGTCGATCTCCAGCAAAGCGCTCATGCCGCGGCCTCCAGCTCGTCGCCGAGGTAGGCCCGCCTGACCTCAGGGTGCGCGCGGATGGACTCCGGCGAGTCGCTCGCGATGACGCGCCCGCCGACCAGCGTGGAGATGCGGTCCGCCAGGCGGAAGACGGCGTCCATGTCGTGCTCGACCAGCAGCAGGGTCTGGCCCTCGGCCTTCAAGGCCTGCAGCAGCTCGACCATACGCGCCGACTCATCCGGCCCCATGCCAGCCAGCGGCTCGTCCAGCAGCAGCAGGCGCGGCCGGGCGGCCAGGGCCAGGCCGACTTCGAGCTGGCGCTGTTCGCCATGGGCCAGCTCGCCGGCGATTCGATCGGCTTGTGCGGTAAGGCCGACGCGCGCCAGCAGGCGATCCGCCTCGGCATGCGCGGCGGCATCGGCCCGCGCCGGACGCCACCATGAGGGCGCCCGCTCGTCTCTCGCCAGCAGGGCCAGCACGAGGTTGTCTCGTACCGTGCAGGGCTTGAAGAGGCTGGTGATCTGGAAGCTGCGCACAAGGCCGGCCTGAACGCGGCGGGCGATACCCAGGCGCGTGACGTCCTGACCGTCGAACAAGATCTGGCCCGAGTCGGGCGCCAGCGAGCCGGAGATCTGGTGGATCAGCGTCGTCTTGCCGGCACCGTTGGGGCCGATCAGCGCATGCAGTTCGCCCGCACGCACTTCGAAGCTCGCACCGTCGGTCGCGGCCAGCGCGCCGAAGTGTTTGACCAGTCCCTTGACCTCAAGCACGGCGCCAGACTCCGGCCAGGCCACGCGGCGCATACAGCACGACAAGCAGCAACAAGACGCCCAGGCCCAGCTGCCAGTGAAGGGTGTAGCCGGACAGCAGTTCCTCCAGCAGCAGCAGCGCCGCGGCGCCAAGAGCCCCACCCCACAGCGCACCCGCGCCGCCGATGATGACCATCACCATCAGCTGGCCGGACTGCGACCAGTGCATCAGGTGCGGCGACACCAGGCCGTTCAGGTTGGCCAGCATCGCCCCCGCCAGGCCGGCGATGGCGCCGGCGAGCACAAAGGCCTGCCAGCGCAAGGCCAGCACCCGGCCGCCCGCGGCGGCGACGCGCAATTCGTTCTCGCGCGCGCCCTGCAGCAGCCAGCCGAAGGGCGAATTCACCAGGCGCTGCAGCCCAAGCATGACGATGGCGAAGAGCGCCAGCGCCACCCAGTAGAAGATCGCGTCGTCCTTGAGATCGAGCCCCAGCCCAATCACCGAGCGCTGCGCCAGCGGCAGGCCGTCGTCGCCGCCATAGGCCTTGAGCGATACGGCCAGGAAATAGAACATCTGGGCGAAGGCCAGCGTGATCATGATGAAGTAGACGCCGCGCGTGCGCAGGCTGACGGCGCCGATGAGCGCGGCGGCCATGGCACTCACCAGCATCGCCGCAGGCCAGGCGACCCAGGCCGAGGTGACGCCAGCATCCATCAGCACGCCCACCGTGTAGGCGCCCAGACCGATGTAGGCCGCGTGACCAAAGCTCACCAGGCCGCCAAAGCCGAGGATGAGATTCAGGCTGGACGCCGCGATGGCGAAGATCAGGATGCGCGTCGCGACGACGGTGTAGAACTCCAGGCCCACGGCCTGCAGCAGTGGTGGCAGGGCAGCGAGTGCGGCCAACAGCGGCCAGACCCCACGGCCCGGACCCCGATGGTGAAGGCTGACAGCTTCAGCCATGGGCGGGGAAGAGGCCGCGAGGCTTCCAGAACAGGATGGCCGCCATCAGCACATAGATGAGGATGGATGCCAGCGCCGGGCCGAGGTTGGCCGCGACCTCGGGCGAGGCGAGCTCGCGCAGCAGGGCTGGCAGCAGCGAGCGGCTGGCCGTGTCGACGACGCCTACCAGCAGCGAGCCCACCAGCGCGCCGCGCACCGAACCGATGCCGCCGACAACGATGACGACGAAGGCCAGGATGAGGATGCTCTCGCCCATGCCCACCTGCACGGCCAGCAGCGGGCCGAGCAGGGCGCCGGCCAGCGCGCACAGCGCCGCGCCGAAGCCGAACACGGCCGTGAACAGCATGCGGATGTCGACGCCCATGGCAGTGGCCATCTGGCGGTTGGAGGCGCCGGCACGCACCCAGGCGCCGTAGCGCGTGCGCGTGACGAGCACCCACAGCAGCAGCGCGACCGCCAGGCCCACGCCAATGATGAGCAGACGGTAGGCCGGGTAGAACAAGCCCGGCAGCAGCTCGACGGGACCGGACAGCGCAGCCGGCGCGTTCAGCATCAGCGGCTGGTCACCCCAGACGATGCGCACGCCTTCGTTGAGCATCAGGATCAACGCGAAGGTGGCGAGGACCTGGCTGAGGTGGTCACGGCCGTAGAGGCGGCGCAGCAGCGTGACTTCCAGGGCCATGCCGAGCGCGGCCGTACCCACGAGGGCCGCGGCGACCGCCAGCAGTAAGGAACCCGTGGCCGCCGCGACCGCTGCCGCCAGATAGGCGCCCACCATGTAGAGCGAACCATGAGCCAGGTTGATCATGTCCATGATGCCGAACACGAGCGTGAGCCCTGCGGCGAGCAGGAAGAGCATCAGGCCGAACTGCAGGCCGTTGAGCGCCTGTTCGGTGACCAGGATCCAGTCCACGGCGCCGTGTTCAGTTCATCTTGCAGGAGGCCGCGTAGGCGTCCTCATGCTGGGTGAAGATCTTGCCCAGCGTCCGATTGGTCACACGGCCCTGGCCGTCCTTGGTGATGACGCGCAGGTAGTAGTCCTGGATGGGGTACTGGTTCCTGTTGAACTTGAAGGGCCCGCGCACCGACTCGAACCTGGCCGCCTTGATCGCCTTCAGCAACGCCGCCTTGTCCTCCGTCTTGCCCTTCACGTCGCGCACCGCGGCATTCATCAGCAGGGCCGCGTCATAGCCCTGGCTGGCGTAGAGGGACGGCAGGCGGCCGTAGTCCTTGACGAAGTCGGCGACGAACTTCTTGTTGGCCGCGTTGTCCATGTCGTGCGCCCAGTGCGAGCTGTTGAACATGCCCAGCATGGGCTCGCCCACCGCCTTGATGACGTCCTCGTCGGCCGAGAACCCCGGGCCGAAAAGCGTCACGTCCTTGGACAGCCCCGCGCCGACGAACTGCTTGATGAAGTTGATGCCCATGCCACCGGGCAGGAAGATGTACATCGCATCCGGCTTGGCGGCGCGGGCCTGGGCCAGTTCCGCGGCGTAATCGAGCTGGCCGAGCTTGGTGTAGATTTCCTCGACGACGGCGCCCTTGTAGTAGCGCTTGAAGCCCGTCATGGCGTCCTTGCCCGCCGGGTAGTTGGGCGCCAGCAGCACCAGCTTCTTGAAGCCCTTTTCGGTCACCGTCTTGCCGACGGCCTCGTGCAGGTTGTCGTTCTGCCAGGCGACGTTGAAGAAATACGGGTTGCACTGCTCGCCGGCGTACTGCGACGGGCCGGCGTTGGCGCTGACATAGGGGATCTTGGCGTCGAAGACCGCGGGGCCGACGGCCAGCATGATGTTGGAGAACACGATGCCGGTCATGAAGTCGACCTTGTCACGCTTGATCAGGCGCTCGGCGCTCTGCTTGGCGACTTCGGGGTTCTGCTGGTCGTCGGCCGTGACCACCTCGACGGGCAAGCCGCCGAGCTTGCCACCGCTGTGCTTGAGCCCGAGCGCGAAGCCGTCACGGATGTCCACGCCCAGGCCCGCACCGGGGCCGGACAGCGTGCTCAGCAAGCCGACCTTGAGCTTGTCCGCGGCCTGGGCGGCTGGCAGCAGGGCGAGGCCGATGGCAACGGCGGCGAGGGTCTTCTTCATGAACGGGCTCTCCGGTGAAAGGGTCAGGCCTTGAGCTTAAAGCGCTGCAGCTTGCCGGTCTCGGTACGCGGCAGGCTGGTGCGGAACTCGATGGCGCGCGGGTATTTGTAGGGCGCGATGGTGGCTTTCACATGGGCCTGCAAGACCTTCACATCGCCGGCGTGGCCCTCGCGAAGCACGACGAAGGCCTTGACAAGCTGGCCGCGCTCTTCGTCGGGCACGCCGATGACGGCGCATTCGGCGACGGCCGGGTGACCGAGCAGCGCGGCTTCCACCTCCGGCCCGGCGATGTTGTAACCGCCCGAGATGATCATGTCGTCGGTGCGGGCCTGGTAGACGAAGTAGCCGTCGTCGTCGATGAGGTAGGCGTCGCCGGTCAGGTTCCAGCCGTCCTGCACATACTGGTGCTGGCGCTCGTCGGCGAGATAGCGGCAGCCGGTCGGGCCCTTGACGGCGAGATGACCGACCTGACCGGCGCGCAGCGGCTGGCCGGCGTCATCGAGGATGCAGGCTTGGTAGCCGGGTACGGGCTTGCCCGTGGCGCCGCCCTTGGCGTTCTCTTCCGTGTGGGAGATGAAGATGTGCAGCAGCTCGGTGGCCCCGATGCCGTCGATGAGCTCGATGCCCGTCGCCTGCTTCCACAGCGCGCGCGTGGCCGCCGGCAGGGCTTCGCCGGCGCTGACGCATTTGCGCAGGGAAGCGACGTCATGCTGGGCCACCAGCGGCGCCATGGCGCGGTAGGACGTCGGTGCCGTGAAGCAGACCGTCGCACGGTGCTCCGCGATGGCCTTCAGCAGCAGGTCGGGCGGGGCCTTCTCCAGCAACACCGTCGACGCGCCGACGCTCATCGGGAAGAGCAGCAGTCCGCCCAGGCCGAACGTGAAGGCCAGCGGCGGGCTGCCGATGAAGACGTCGCTGGCCTGGGCCCTCAGGCAATGCACGGGCCAGCAGCGGCAGATGGCGATGACGTCGCGATGGAAGTGCATCGTGCCCTTGGGCTGCCCCGTCGTGCCCGAGGTGAAGGCGATCAGCGCGCAGTCGTCGCTGGCGGTGTCGACGTTCGTGAACGTGGCGGACTGGCGAGCCGCGCGGGCTTCCAGGCCATCCGGTGCACTGCTGCGGAAGTGGCAGATGCTGCGCAGCACCGGGTTCTGCAGCTGGGCCGCCGCGAGTTCATCGGCCAGGGCCGCATCGCACAGCGCATGCGTCACCTCGGCCTTGGCGACGACCTTGCCCAGCTCGACGGCGCGCAGCAGCGGCATGGTGGCCACCGCGATGGCGCCGATCTTGATGACGGCAAACCAGCAGGCCGCCAGTTGCGGCGTGTTGGTGCCGCGCAGCAGCACGCGGTTGCCGGGCACGACACCCAGCTCATGGACCAGCACGTTGGCGATGCGGTTGGCTTCGGCTTGCAGCTCGGCATAGCTCCACCGCACACCCGCGCCCTGCACGCAGGGCCTGCCGCCCTGCCCCTGCTCGACCCAGCGGTCCAGCAGCTCGGTCGCCGCGTTCAGTCTGGGGCCGAACTGCAGTTCTGGCAGATCAAAGACCAGCTCCGGCCACTGGTCCTGCGGCGGGAGGTGGTCTCTTGCGAAGGTATCCAGATGGGCCGATGGGTGCATGGTTCAGACCTTCAACAGCTCGCGACCGATGATCAGCTGCTGCACTTCGCTGGCGCCCTCGTAGATGCGCAGCGCACGGATTTCGCGATAAAGGGATTCGACGATCTCGCCCCGGCGCACGCCGCGGCCGCCAAAGAGCTGCACGGCCGCGTCGATGACCTGCTGGGCGCCTTCGGTCGCCATCAGCTTGGCCATGGCGGCCTCCTGGGTGATGGTCCTGCCCTGGTCGCGCAGCCAGGCGGCGCGATAGACCATCAGGGCCGATGAATCCACCGTGCAGGCCATGTCGGCCAGCTTGGCTTGCGTGAGCGGCAGGTCGGCCAGGCGGGCGCCGAACATCGGGCGCTCCTTGGCCTGCTTCAAGCCTTCCTGCAAGGCGCGGCGCGCAAAGCCCAGGGCCGCGGCAGCGACGGAGGTGCGAAAGACATCCAGTGTGCGCATCGCCAGCTTGAAGCCTTCTCCGGGCGCGCCCAGCATCTGGCTCTTGGGCACGCGGCAGTCGGTGAAGCGCAGCCGGGCCAATGGATGGGGCGCGATGACGTCGATGCGCTCGGCAATCTCGAAGCCGGCCAAGCCGGCGTCGACGATGAAAGCCGATATGCCGCGCGAGCCGGGCGCTTCGCCGGTGCGCGCGAACAGCACATAGAAATCTGCGATGCCGCCGTTGGAGATCCAGGTCTTCTCGCCGTTCAGCACATAGGCGTCGCCATCCTCGGTGGCGCTGCACTGCATGGCCGCCACGTCGGAGCCGGCCTCGGGCTCGGACAGCGCAAAGGCTGGCAGCGCCTCGCCCCGCGCCACGCGCGGCAGATAGTGCTCGCGCTGGGCCGGCGTGCCCTGCAGCGAGATGGCACCCGAGCCCAGGCCCTGCATCGCAAAGGCGAAGTCGGCCAGGCCGTCGTGTTTGGCGAGCGTCTCGCGGATCAGGCAGATGGCGCGGGTGTCGATGGCCTGGCCTTCACCGGCCACGGCGTGGTTCAGCCAGCCGGCCTTGCCGAGTAGCGCGACGAGGCGCCGGCATTCACCGTCCACATCGCCTTCATGGTCGACATGCTGCAGATGCTCGCCGCACCAGGCATCCAGCGCCGTCGCCAGCTCACGGTGCTTGGCATCGAAGAAAGGCCAGTCGAGGTGGGACGACATGGTCAATCTCCCTGGAAGACAGGCTTCTGCTTGGCCACAAAGGCCTCATAGGCGCGATGAAAATCCTTGGTCATCATGCAGATGGCCTGGGCTTGCGCCTCGGACTCGATGGCCTCGTCCACGCCCATGGACCATTCCTGGTGCAGCATGCGCTTGGTCATGGCGTGGCCGAAATTGGGGCCGCTGGCGATGTCACCGGCCCATTTCAGCGTTTCGTTCAGCAGCTGCTCGGGCTCCACCATGCGGTTCAGGAAGCCCCAGTTCAGCGCCTCATCGCCGCCCAGGCTGCGGCCGCTGTAGAGCAGGTCCGACGCCCGCCCCTGGCCGACGATGCGCGGCAGCATGGCGCAGGCGCCCATGTCGCAGCCGGCCAGCCCGACGCGGGTGAAAAGGAAGGCCATCTTGCTGCGAGCCGTTCCCACGCGCAGGTCCGATGCCATGGCCATGATCGCGCCGGCACCGGCGCACACGCCGTCGATGGCCGCGAAGATGGGCTGCGGGCAGGCGCGCATGGCCTTGACGAGGTCGCCCGTCATGCGCGTGAAGGCCAGCAGGTCCGGCATGCTCATGCCGGTCAGCGGGCCAATGATCTCGTGCACGTCGCCGCCGGAGCAGAAGTTGCCACCGGCGCCCTGCACGACGATGGCTTTGACCTCGTCCACGTAGGCCAGGCGGCGGAACAGGTCGCGCAGTTCGGCATAGGACTCGAAGGTCAGCGGGTTCTTGCGCTCCGGGCGGTTCAGCGTGATGAGGCCGACCGGGCCCTGCTGTTGCCAGAGGAAGTGCTGGGGCGCGTAGCCAGCGAGGCCCTTGTGGTTGCCCGAGGCCAGGTGCGGGGTCATGGGGTGATGTCCTTCAAATGGGTTTTCAGCAGCGCCAGCAGCTCGTGGACTTGCGTCTTCTGCGCGGGCGTCCAGCCGGCGAACAGCTCGACGATCCAGCCCTCGTGCGTGGCGGCCATGCGCTTGAACTGGCGGCGGCCCAGGGGAGTGAGCCTGACGATGAAGCTGCGGCGATCGTCGGCGCGGGTCTCGCGCAGCACCAGGCCCTCGGCTTCGAGCTGGTCGGTAATGCCCGTCACGTTGCCGCCCGTCACCATCAGGCGCTTGGACAGCTCGCGCATGGTCAGGCCGTCGGGGTGGCGCTCCAGCTGGGCCAGCAGGTCGAAACGCGGCAGCGTGGTGCCGAAGTCGGCGCGCAGGCGCTGGCGGATCTGGTCTTCCACGCGCGTCGTGCAGGACAACAGACGTAGCCAGAGCCTCAGCGCCTGGTGGTCGTCGTCGGACAGGCGGGTTTCGAGGTCGAGGTCGTTCACATCGTCTCCCCACCGCAGACGGCGATGGCCTGGCCGTTGACGCCCGCGGCATGGACCAGCCAGGCCACGGTGTCGGCCACCTCCTCGGGCTGGATCAGGCGGCCTTGCGGATTCGCTTTGGCCAGCTCGGCCTTGGCCTGCTCCGGCGTGCGCCCCGTCTTGGCGACGATGGTGTCGACGGCGTTGGCGACGATATCCGTCTCGGTGTAGCCGGGGCAGACAGCATTGACCGTGATGCCCCTGGCCGCCACTTCCAGGGCCATCGCCCGCGTCAGCCCCAGCACGCCATGCTTGGCGGCGCAGTAGGCAGCCACGTAGGCATAGCCCTTGAGCGCCGCGGTGCTGGCCACGTTGACGATGCGGCCCTGCTTGCGTGCCAGCATGCCGGGCAGCACGGCACGGCTGCAGAGGAAGGTGCCGGTGAGGTTGACGTTGAGCAGGCGCTGCCAGAGGTCCAGCGAGGTCTTGTGCAGCGGCGCGGTATCGACCTGGCCGGCGTTGTTGATGAGGACGTCCACCTCGCCGACGGCCGCGAAGGCTGCCGCGACACTGGCCTCGTCGGACACGTCGCAAACCTGGATGGCGACCTCGCCAAGCGCCGACTTTTGAGCCTGAAGGCGCGCCAGGCTGCGCCCCATCAGCGTGACACGCAGGCCGCCGGCCATCAGCCGCCGGGCCACCGCGGCGCCGATGCCGCTGCCCCCACCCGTCACGACCGCGTGCTTCATACGCCCAGGGCCTTGTTCGCCTGCTCGGCCGCGGCCACGCCTGCCGAGCGCTGGCGTTCGAACTCGCGCTCGAGCTGGCCCTTGCCCGAGAGGTATTGCTTGGGCCAGTCCAGGCCGATCGGGCCGCGGTAGCCGACGCGTGCAGCTTCAGTCAGCGTCCAGGCAGGGTTGGCCAGGTGAGGCCGCGCGATGGCGCAGAGATCGGCGCGGCCCGAGGCGATGATGCTGTTGACGTGGTCGGCCTCGGAGATGGCACCGACGGCCATGGTGGCAATGCCGACGCGATTGCGGATGCTTTCCGCGAACGGCGTCTGGAACATGCGGCCATAGACCGGCTTCTGCGCCTTGCTGACCTGGCCGGAGGACACGTCGATGAGATCGGCGCCGGCCTGCTTGAACACAGCGGCGATGGCGACGGCGTCCTCGGGCGTCGTGCCGCCGGGCACCCAGTCGTGGGCCGAGATCCGGACCGACATCGGCCGGTCCAGCGGCCAGACCTCGCGCAGAGCGGTGAAGACTTCAAGCGGGTAGCGCAGCCGGTTCTCCAGCGAGCCGCCGTAGTCGTCGTCGCGATGGTTGGTGAGCGGCGAGATGAACGCCGAGAGCAGGTAGCCGTGAGCACAGTGCAGCTCCAGCCAGTCGAAGCCCGCATCCGCTGCGCGGCGGGCGGCGGCGACGAAGTCCTCGCGCACGCGGTCCATGTCGGCGCGCGTCATCGCTCGCGTGACCTGGCTGATACCGTCGAGGTATTGCTGCGGCGAGGCCGAGATCAACGGCCAGTTGCCGTCGGGCAGCGGGTGGTCTTCGCCCTCCCAGGGCACGCGGGTCGAGCCCTTGGGGCCGGCGTGGCCGAGCTGCATGGCGATCTTGGCGCTGCTGTGGGTATGCACGTATTCGACGATGCGCTGCCAGGCCGCGCCCTGGGCGTCGTTCCACAGGCCGGGGCAGGCGGGCGTGATGCGCGCGTCGGGCGACACGCAGGTCATCTCGGCGAAGACCAGACCGGCGCCGCCGAGCGCCCGTGCGCCGAGGTGGGCGAGGTGGTAGTCACCGGGGATGCCGTCCTCGCAGCTGTACTGAGCCATGGGCGAGACGACGACGCGGTTCTTCAGCGTGACGCCGCGCAGCTTGAAGGGCGTGAACATCGGTGGCACCTGAGCATCCACACCGGCCCTGCCCGCCAGCCATCGTTCGAACTCGCCGACGTAGGCTGCGTCACGCAATCTCAGGTTCTCATGCGATATACGCTGCGAGCGCGTCAGCAGCGAATAGGCGAACTGCTCGGGCGCCAGGCGGGCATGGCGCTCGACGTTCTCGAACCACTCGGTGGAGTTGCGCGCCGCGTTCTGGATGCGCAGCACCTCGATGCTGCGCGTGGCCTGGTAGGCGTCCAGCGCCGTTGTCAGATCGCCCTGCTTCTCGATGTCGCGCGCCAGATCGATGGCGTCTTCCAGCGCAAGCTTGGTACCCGAGCCGATGGAGAAGTGGGCCGTGTGGGCGGCGTCGCCCATCAGCACGACCGGAATGCCGCGGTCGTTGCGGTGCACCCAGGTCTTGCAGACGACACGCGGGAACCGGATCCACGAAGCAGAGCCGCGCAGGTGGCTGGCGTTGGAGATCAAAGGGTGGCCGTCCAACACCTTGGCGAACAGCTGCTCGCAGAAGGCGATGCCCTCCTCTTTGCTCATGTCCTGAATGCCGGCGGCACGCCAGACGTCTTCGGGCGCCTCGACGATGAAGGTCGAGTGGGTCGCGTCGAAGCGGTAGGCGTGAGCCTGGAACCAGCCCCACTCGGTCTGCTGGAAGTCGAAGGTGAAGGCGTCGAAGAGTTGGGTCGTGCCCAGCCACACGAAGCGGCAGGCGCGCAGGTCGATGTCGGGCTGGTAGGTGGCGGCGTACTTCTGGCGGATGCGGCTGTTCAGGCCGTCGGCCGCGATGATGAGATCGGCGTCAATGCCGGCGTCGTCCGGCACGTCGGTCTCGTAGACCAGCTCGACGCCCAGGGCCTCACAGCGCGCCTGCAGGATGTTGAGCAGCTTCTTGCGGCCGATGCCGCAGAAGCCATGGCCGCCGGAGACGATGCGGTAGCCCTTGAAGTGGACGGCGATGTCGTCCCAGTGGTTGAAGGCGTCGCTGATCTGTTCAGCCGTCTCGGGGTCGGCCTCGCGAAGCGCGTCCACCGTCTGGTCGGACAGCACGACGCCCCAGCCGAAAGTGTCGCCAGCGCGGTTGCGCTCCAGCACCCGCACCTGGTGGGCCGGGTCGGCCTTCTTCATCAGCAGGGCGAAGTAGAGGCCGGCAGGACCGCCGCCGATGCAGGTGATGCGCATCGCACCACTTTAGAAATCAATAGTTCACACGTCAAGCAATTGGGCACACCGCTTCTTGGCGGACAAACCCTAGGTTGTCACTGCCAGTTCAGATGGACGACGCGGTAGCCCTTGGCCTTCAGCGTCTGCAGCAGGAAGGGCAGCGCCCTCGCCGTCTGGTCCTGGGCGTCGTGCAGCAGGATGATGCCGCCGCCGCTTTTGGCCAACTCGCCGAACAGCTTGTCGGCCAGCATCTGCGGCGTCTGGTCGGGCAGCCAGTCCTCGGCGCCGGCGTCGATAGACATGACGGCGATGCGGCGCTCGCCCAGCGCCTGCTGCAGCGTGGGCGTCTCTTCGAGGAATGGAAATCTGTAGGCCGCCGGCTCGGCACCCAGGGCGGCGCGGTAGGTGGCGATCATCGCGTCCAGGTCGGCCAGTTGCGCTCCCGCCGGCAGCTGCGAGAAGTGCTGGTGCCGATAGCCATGCATGCCCACCGTATGGCCGGCATCGCGCACCTGGCGAGCCAGCGCGGCGTGCTGGCGCAGCGGCTCGCCGTTCATGAAGAAGCTGGCCTTCACGCATTGGTCGGCCAGGGCCTTGAGCACGACGGGCGTGGACTCGGGGCGCGGGCCGTCGTCGAAGGTGAGCACGACTTCCTTGGGCGCCAAGCCGGGCAAGGCCGCGTGCTGGGCCTGGCCCCACGAAGCGGCCTCGCGCTTCAGCGTCAGCGTGCGGGACGTGCCCAGCGCGTCAGGCGGGCAGGCGGGTTCGGAGGCGGCCAGGGCCATGGCGAGCAGCAGGCTCATCGTCGTCAGTGAGCGCCGACCGGGGCTTCGTTGCCCTCGGGCGCCAGCTCGTGGTCATGCGGGAAGGGCGCGAGCCAGGCGAGCAGCACAGGCGGGATCGAGAAGACCAGCACCCAGCCGAAGAAGCCGACGTAGTGGTGGTCGACCGCATTCCACAGCATGCCGCTGACGCTGCCCGTGCCCCACTTGGTCAGAGCCATGACGCCGGTGGCCATGGCGTAGTGGGCCATGCGGAAGGGGCCGGGGGCGATCTGCTGCATCATGTAAAGCATGTGGCCGACCGAGCCCATGCCGAAGCCGAACTTCTCCAGGGCGACGACGACGGCTATGGTGGTCGTGTCCACCGGCATGGTCTGGGCCAGGTAGAAATAGGTCAGATGCGGGATGTTGAGCACCAGGGCCAGCAGGAAGAAGCTGCGCGGCAGCGTGCGCCTGGCGACGAAGAAGCCGCCGAGGAAGGCGCCGACGATGAAGGTCAGCGTGCCGACCGTGCCGTTGATGTGGCCCAGTGATTCGTTGTCCAGGCCCAGGCCGCCGGCCTCGCGGGCGTCCAGCAGGAAGAGCGGGCCGAACTTCTCGATGAAGCCTTCGCCGAAGCGGTAGAAGAAGATGACGGCCAGCATCGTCCAGATCTGTGGCTTCTGGAAGAAGGTGATCCAGGCCTCGGCCGTGGCCTTGAGGCCACCACCCAGGCCGGCACCGTGCAGATGCGAGGGCGAGCCGGGCGGCAGCACGCGCAGGTGGTAGACGCCGAACAACGCCATGGCCGCGGCGGCCAGCGACACGACGACGACCCAACACTGCACCCAGCTCATGCCCTGGTGGTTGTGCAGATAGCCTGTCAGCGACACCAGCAGGCCCGAGGCGATGACGGCGCCCATGTTCCAGCACATGCCCTGCAGGCCGGAGTAGCGCGCCTGGTCGGTCTTAGAGACGGTCGTCATGAAGACGCCGTCGGCGCAGGTGTCCTGCGTGGCTGAGGCGAAGCCGACGATCCAGAAAAAGGCCAGCGACAGCTTGAAGAAGTCGGCCAGCGGCAGGCACAGCGCGACGAGTCCCAGGGCCGCAGCCATCGTGAACTCCATACTGATGACCCAGAAGCGCTTGCTGCGGTAGGTCTCCAGCAGCGGCGCCCACAGCGGCTTCAGCACCCAGGGCAGGTACATCTGCGAGGTGTAAAGGGCGATGTCCTCGTTGGAGATGCCGAGGTTCTTGTAGATGATTGCCGCGACCACTCCCACCATGACGTTGGGCAGGCCCATGGCGAGATAGAGCGAGGGCACCCAGACGAGCGGGTGGCGAGAGGTCGAGGACATGGGGGCTCCGTGATGTTTCTTCTTGGGATCAGTGAGGCTTGGGCGTCAGCGCCTGCAGGGCTGCGGACACATAGACCAGCGGCGCATTCCAGTTGATGGCGATCTCGTTGCTGGCATAGCTGCAGAAATGGTCGAGATAGGCCATGGCCGGCTGCGCGGAGGGGTAGGCGGGGCAGCCCTTCTGGTCCTGCCTCCCCGGGTTGGGCCCGCCGACGAGGAAGCCCGGCACGGGCGGCTCCACGCCGTCGGCCTCGGACGGCCGGTGATGCGGGTGCAGCGGTGGCTTGCTGCCAAAGCCCGTCACCATGGACTGGCCCAGCGGGTTGCGGCCCAGCACATGGTCGAACAAGGCCTGTGCGGCGGCCAGGGCGTCGGGCTTGGGACTCAGGCGGTAGGCCTGGATCAGCATCAGCGCCTGGTTCAGGACCACGGCGTTGCTGCCCCAGACGTAGTCGTGCGAACGCATCCCGACCCGGTAGGCCGAGCCCTTCCAGATCGCAACGAGTTCATCCGCAAGTTCCAAGATTCGATCCATGACGACAACGCTGTCATTTTGACCCAGGCGGCGCAGATGTTGGCCTAGGGTTACCCATGCCAGGCCCTTCACATCGCCCCAGCCGGGCACGCTGATGGCGAGCTTTTTCAGGTCGGGTCGGTAGCGCGCATCGCCGGTCGCAATCCAGAGTTCCACGCCGGCCCAGGCGAATTCATCATCTAGCTTGTCGTCGCCATAGCCGCCGGTGCGGATGTCGGGCGACTGCTTGTAAACCTCGTCGGGATGAGCCTGCGCCCAGGTCCAGGCGCGCTCGGCTGCAGCGCGCATGCGGGCGGACCGCCCAGGCCGCTGCTTCTCGAAAGCCGCGAAGACGCGACTGCCCTGAGCCATGACGGCAGCGAAGTCCAGCGCCGCGGCGGTGGTCTTCTGCACCACGTAACGCTCGCCCTTGGCATCCGACGGCATGACGACGCCGTCGAAGCCCTTGTTGGTGAGCTTGTGATAGACCCCGCCGTCGGCCGGGTCCTGCATGGCCAGCATCCATTCGAGGTTCCACAGCGCCTCGTTCAGCACGTCGGGCAGGCCGTTGCCAGTCTCGGGGATGTTGAGGCGCTGCGCCTTGAAGACTTCCGGGAAATGCTCCCATGCGGCCAGCAGCGTGTACACCGTGATGCCGGAGTTGACGATGTATTTGTTGTAGTCGCCGGCGTCGTACCAGCCCTTGGGGGCGCTGATGACCGCACCTTCCGGCCGGCCCGGACCAACGGCAGAGGCGTGCACGAAAACATGGTCGTCCGCGTGGCCGGCGGAGCGCGCCCAGCGGCCGGCGTTGACACCCAGCAACGGCGTGCTGGCGCGGTTGAAGTAGTAGGCCTTGAGGCTTGCGGCATTCACCGCCGCATAGACATCGGCAGCGATGTCGAAGGCCGGCGAATCGGGCAAGCCATCGACCTGCAGGCGATAGCGACCGGGGTGCGTCAGCACGGAGAAGTCGGCCAGACGCACGTCCTGGCCCGAGGGTTCCCAACGCGCCGTGGCACCGAGGTGGCCGCTCAGCGCGACGCGGCCGGTGTCGGCCTCGACGACGCGAAAAACCGTAGCCTCGCCCGGCGATACGGCCGCAACCTTGGCCGCGCCGGGCAGATAGCCGAGCTGGTTGAGAGCGATGCCTTGCGCATCAACGGCGCCTGCCGCCGTCAATGCCAGGGACAGCAGCAGGCGCCGCATCAGGCCGTCGTCCAGTACAGCGCCGCGCCGTCGCCCTGCACGGGGCTGCGCCGGCCGTCGACATCCAGGCACCAGTCACGCAGCGCACCTTCGGTCACCTCGGCGGCGTAGCGTTGGCCCTGGCGGCTGACGATGCCACCAGCGGCGACCTTGCCGTCCACACCGACGACGGTGAAGGCCGCGCTTGCACCGTCGTCCAGCTCGAACACGCGCAGCACGGTGCCACGGGCGTAGTCGTAGTCCGGCTTCTCGGTCTCGGCGCCCCAGGCGATGACGCTGTTCGGCGCGGCATAGAGCGGCATGCTCAGGAAGCCATGCGTCTCGCGGTACCAGCGGCCGCCCTGCCTCTTCTCGCCGGACAGCAGATGAGTCCACTTGCCCGAACCTTCCGATCCAGGCAGATAGAAGTCCACCTCGCCGCCTTCGGTGAAGACGGGGGCGACGAGCAGGCTCTCGCCCAACTGGTACTGCCGGTCCAGCGTTGCGCAGGCGGGATCCTGCGGGTGCTCCATCAGCATGGGGCGCATCAGCGGCACACCCGTCTCTGTCGCCTCGTGAGCCTTGGCGTAGAGATAGGGCATGAGCTGGTGCTTGAGCCGCGTGAAGACGCGCAGCACGTCGCAGCTCTCTTCGTCGACCAGCCATGGCACTCGATAGGAGCTGCTGCCATGCAGGCGGCTGTGCGAGGACATCAGGCCGAACTGGATCCAGCGCTTGTAGACGGCCGGTGGCGGATTGCCCTCGAAGCCACCGATGTCGTGGCTCCAGAAGGCGAAGCCGCAGCTCGTCAGCGACAGGCCGCCGCGCAGGCTCTCGGCCATCGATTCAAACGTGCTCCAGCAATCGCCGCCCCAGTGCACCGGGAAGCGCTGGCCCGAGGCATAGGTGGAGCGGGCGAAGACGATGGCATCCTTGCCCTGCACCTCTTCCAGCAGCTCGAACACGGCCTGGTTGTAATGCAGCGCGTAGAGGTTGTGCATCTCGACGGGGTCGGAGCCGTCGAAGTAGCTCACACCTTCGCTCGGGATGCGCTCGCCGAAGTCGGTCTTGAAGCAGTCGGCACCCGTCGCCAGCAGGCGGCGCAGATGACTCTGGTACCAGGCCTTGGCGGTGGGGTTCGTGAAGTCCACGATGGCCATGCCGGGCTGCCATTGGTCGGTCTGGAAGGTCAGGCCGTCTTGTGGCCCGCCCTTGCGTTTGATGAAGTAGCCCTGCTTCACGCCCTCGGCGAACAGCGGCGACTTCTGCGCCACGTAGGGGTTGATCCACAAGCTGATCTTCAGCCCCTTGGCATGCAGGCGCTGCAGCATGGCCTCGGGCTCGGGGAAGCCGCGGCGGTCCCATTCGAAGTCGCACCACTGGAACTCGCGCATCCAGAAGCAATCGAAGTGAAAGACCGACAGCGGCAGTTCGCGCCTGGCCATCTCGTCGATGAAGTGGGTGGCCGTGGCCTCGTCGTATTTCGTCGTGAACGAGGTCGTCATCCACAAGCCGAAGCTCCAGGCCGGCGGCAGCGGCGCGCGGCCTGTCAGCGCTGTCAACCGGGACACGACATCCTTGGGCGTGGGGCCGGCGATGACGCAGTAGTCCAGGCTCTCGCCTTCGCGGCTGAACTGCACGCGGGCCACCTTCTCCGAGCCGACCTCGAAGGACACCGGGCCGGCTTCGTTGACGAGCACGCCGTAGCCGCGGTTCGTCAGGTAGAAGGGCACATTCTTGTAGGCCTGCTCGCAGGCCGTGCCGCCGTCCTTATTGGTGTTCTCGACGATCTGGCCGTTCTTGACCCAGGGCGTGAAGCGCTCGCCCAGGCCGTAGACGTTCTCACCGACGGCCAGCGAGAGCTGCTCATGCACATGGTTGCCCTTGGCGCCCCACTGGATATAGCCCAGGCCACGCCAGTCGCTCCTGGTCAGGACGCGGTCACCCTCGCGGAACGTCAGGCTCCAGCCGTCGCCCTTTTTCACGTCGACCGAGATCGCACCAGAAGTAAGCGTGGCCTGGGTGTCGCCGTCGACGATCTGCACCGGGTACTTGCCCGCGCCGACCATGGGGATGTGCAGGCGCGGTGCCTGCGATGCCGTGTAGTGCTCGACGCTGACCCGCACGACGCCCGGCAGCGGCGAGCTCAGCGTCACGGTCAGCGTCGGGCCTTGCAGCGTGTCGCCACGGTGCTTGATGGGGCGGGTCGTGGCGAGCACGACGAGGCGGTCTTCATGAACCTCGAGCGCATAGGCCTCGGCCGCGTAATGCGCGGCGACGCCCGGCTGGAGCATCCACTGTCCGTCGGTGAACTTCATGGCTGTCTCAAACTCCTCAAAGGGATGGTGCCTGCACGTGGCGGCGGATGTAGTCGCCGTGGCCGGGCATGCCGTCCACGGTCTGGTGAATGGCCTGGCGCAGCCGTGCGAAATGCTGCAGCAGGGCCTGGGGGTCGACGTGGTCGACGAAGGGGTCGTAACTCTCGGGCTGCAGGCCCAGGCCGAGAAAGAGAGACACCCAGGACGGCTCGGAGAAGCCGTCGGGGTCGTAGATGGCGACGCGGGCCGCACTGCGGAATAGCTCGATCTGGTGGGCCAGCGAGTCGGGTATCGGCATGGCCGCGCAGTAGCGCCACAGTTCGGAGTCGCGCCGCTCCGTCAGCTTGTAGTGCAGCACGATGAAGTCGCGGATGGACTCGTACTGGCGCGCCATCAGGCGGTTGAACTCTGCCGCGAGATGCGGCTTGAAGGCCCTGTCCGGGAAGAACTGGATGAGGCGACCGACGCCGTCCATGATGAGCTGGATGCTGGTCGACTCCAGCGGCTCCAGGAAACCCGAGGCCAGGCCGATGGCGACGACGTTCTTGACCCAGCCCTGCTTGCGCCGGCCGGTCGTGAAGCGCAGCTGGCGTGGCGTGTCAAGGGCCTGGCTGTCCAGGCCCGCCAGCAGCGTGCTCGCGGCCTCGTCGTCGCTGATGAAGTGGCTGCAATAGACATGGCCATTGCCCGTGCGGTGCTGCAGCGGGATGCGCCATTGCCAGCCCGCCGCCTTGGCCGTCGACGTCGTGTAGGGCGTCAGCGGCTCCACGCGCTCGCTCGGCACGGCCTGGGCGCTGTTGCAGGGCAGCAGCGCGCTCCAATCCTCGAAGGGCGACTGCATGGCGCCGCCGATCAGCAGGGCACGAAATCCCGAGCAGTCGACGAAAAGATCGCCCTCGATGCGACGGCCATCGGCCAGCTTGACCGCGGCGACAAAGCCGTCGTCGGGCCGCAGCTCGGCATCGACGATCAGCCCCTCGATGCGCTGGACGCCGCGCGCCATCGCGTAGTCCCGCAGGTAGGCGGCGTACAGGCCGGCATCGAAGTGGTAAGCGAAGGAATACGCATTGGCCGCCGACGGCGCCCCGCCCTCTGGCGGCGTGAAGCGGTTCTGCCGCGCCATGACGGTGGAGGTTGACCAGTCCTCATAGCCCGGCAGCCCATCGGTGATGCGGGACAGGCGCAGCCAGTGCTGCCATGCGGATCGGTTCTCGATGGCGGGACCGAAGTCGCCGAAGCCGTGGAAGAAGCGATGTCCGACGCGGCCCCAGTCGCGGAACTCGATGCCGAGCTTGAAGCTGCCCTGCGTCTTCTTAACGAAGTCCGCGCCGTCCAGGCCCAGCGTGCGGTTGTAGGCGCGGATGGGCGGCAGCGTGGCCTCGCCGACGCCGATGGCGCCGATATCGGGCGACTCCACCAACACGATCTCGCAGGCGCCCTGACCGGCCTGCGCGAAGCGCTGGGCCAGCGGCGCGGCGGACATCCAGCCGGCGGTGCCGCCGCCGACGATGACGATCTTGCGGATGGGGGAATCAGGCATTGGCTGTCTCGGGCCAGTTTTTATGGGGCCTCACCGCGTCACCGGCGGGCGGCGCGATCTTCGGCGAGGCTGGCCGCATCGCGATAGGGGTCAACACCGTATTTACTTCGTTCGATGGCCGAACTAATATGGCCTCCAAGCTCATCGAAGCATGGGCAACACCAGGATCGACAGGAGACAAATGCAGGCCGAAGCCGCCGGCAGCCAACAGCTGCTCAAGGTCATCAATCGCATGGCGCTGGTCAGGCACCTCTGTGCCCACCCGGGGCTGTCGCGTGCCGACCTGGCCGGTGCCGTGGGCCTGACCAAGTCCACCGTCAGCATGCTGACGCGCGAGCTGATCGCCGAGGGCTGGCTCATCGAGCGCGAGGTCGTCGCCACCGGCGACCTGGGCCGCCGCCCCACGCCCCTCTTCATCGACCCCGACCGCCTGCTGCTGCTAGGCGCCGAGGTCGGCATCGAATCCGTGCGCGTCGTCGCCACGTCCCTCACCGGCGAGGTCAAGGCCTGCACGGTCGCCAACTATGGTGCCAGCCGCACGGCCAAGGCCTGCATCACCACGCTGGCCAACGCGCTGATCAAACTCGGCAAGCAGCTTGACAGCAAACAGCAGATCCTGGGTCTGGGCGTCGGCCTGCCCGGCGGCGTCAACGAGGCCCGCGGCCTGCTGCACTTTGCACCCAACCTCGGCTGGCGCGACATCCCCTTCGGTGCCCTGCTGGCCGAGAAGCTGCAGGACACCGCGCTGGCCGGCGTGCCTCTCTTCATTCAAAACGAAGCCGACGTGGCGGCCCTGGGCGAGATGGAGTTCAACCCCGCGCCGGCCTCCGACCCGCTGCTCTACGTCTCCATCAACCAGGGCTTGGGCGCCGGCGTCATCGTCGGCGACCGGCTGCTGACCGGCAGCCGCGGCTTTGCCGGCGAGGTGGGCCACATGGTGCTGCAGTTGAACGGCCCACGCTGCTCCTGCGGCCGCCGCGGCTGCGCCGAAGCGCTGATCGCCACGCGCGCCATGCTGCACGGCAGCGGCGATGAAGCAGCCCTGCGCTCGCTCGCCGAAGTGCGCGCGCATCTCGTCGATGAAGACGCCGAGACGCTGAAGGCCGTGAACTCCGCCGGCCGCTATCTCGGCGTGCTGCTGCAGAACCTCGCCACCGCCTACGACCCCGCCTGCATCGTGCTGGGCGGCAGCGTCGTCGAGCTGGGCGAGCCGTTTTTGAAACCGGCCCTGGACACCCTGCTCGACTACGCCACGGCAGCCAGCCTGCCGCCGCCGAGCGTGCGCACGTCGATGTTCGGCGCCAATGCGGTCGCCGTCGGCGCCGCGGCGTTGGCGCGTTATCGCCTAACCCGCCCCGCGCTGCCGTTGGCCGATAGCGGCGCAGTGGTCGCCGAAGCCGAGGAGGCCCACTGATGTTCCTCGGCATCGATCTCGGCACGTCGGAAGTCAAGTTGCTGCTGCTCGACGTCGAGGGGCATATCGTCGGCACGGCGGGCAGCGCGCTGACGCTGTCGTCGCCCAAACCCCTGTGGTCCGAGCAGGCGCCCTGCGACTGGTGGCGCGCCACCGAGGCCGCTGTCGCCCAACTGCGGGCGGCCCACCCCATGGCCTTTGCTGCCGTGCGCGCCATCGGCCTGTCCGGCCAGATGCATGGCGCCGTACTGCTCGGCGAGTCCGACGCCGTGCTGCGCCCCGCCATCCTGTGGAACGACGGCCGCAGCCATGCCGAGTGCGAGGAACTGACAGCCGCCGCGCCCCGCCTGCACGACATCGCCGGCAATCTCGCGATGCCCGGCTTCACCGCCCCGAAGCTGTTGTGGGTGAGGAAGCACGAGCCCGAGGTGTTCGGGCGCTTGAAGAGCGTGCTGCTGCCCAAGGACTGGCTGCGCCTGCAGCTCAGCGGGGACAAGGTCTCGGACCCGTCGGACGCGGCGGGCACGCTGTGGCTGGATGTGGCCCGGCGCGACTGGTCCGACGAACTGCTGGCGGCCTGCGGCCTGACACGCAGGCAGATGCCGCGCCTCGTTGAAAGCAATCAGGCCAGCGGCGTGCTGAAGCCCGAGCTGGCCCAGGCCTGGGGCCTGGGCCCCGAGGTCATCATCGCCGGCGGTGCGGGCGACAACGCGGCCAGCGCCATCGGCATCGGCGCCACTCAGCCGGGCGACGGCTTCATCTCGCTCGGCACCTCCGGCGTGCTCTTCGTCGTCAACGACCGCTTTGCACCCAACCCCGCGTCGGCCGTGCACGCCTTCTGCCATGCCCTGCCGCAGCGCTGGCACCAGATGACCGTGATGCTGTCGGCCGCGAGCTGCTTCAAGTGGTTCTGCCAGCTCGTCGGTGCCGATGAAGCCACTTTGCTGGCTGAACTTGCATCAGATGACAGCGCAGTCAACGCGCCCATTTTCCTGCCCTACCTGGCCGGCGAACGCACGCCGCACAACGACCCCTTCGCCCCCGGCGTCTTCCACGGCCTGAAGGCGCAGACCACCCGTGCCGACTGCACTTACGCCGTGCTCGAAGGCGTCACCTTCGGCCTGGCCGACGGCCTGGACGCGCTGCGCGCCGCCGGCACCGAGGTGCATCAGCTGTCGCTGGTGGGCGGCGGTTCGCGCAGCCACTTCTGGGCCCAGCTGATCGCCGACACGCTCAAGGTCGACGTCGTGCTGCACACCGGCAGCGAAGCCGGCGGCGCGCTCGGTGCGGCGCGCCTGGGCTGGCTGGCAGCCGGCGGCAGCGTCGACGCCGTCTGCACCCGCCCGCCCGTGGCCGCCCTCTTCTCTCCCGACCCCCAACGCCATGCCCGCCTGGCTCCCCGCCTGGCGCGCTTCCGTGACCTCTACCGCCGCCTGCGCGGTGCCTGACCTCAGACCATGACGAGCTATTTCCACCACATCGCCCCGATCTGCTACGAGGGCCCCGAGAGCCAGAGCGACCTGGCCTTCAAGCACTATGACAAGGACCGCATCGTCCTGGGCAAGCGCATGGAAGACCACCTGCGCTTTGCCGCCTGCTACTGGCACAACTTCGTCTGGACCGGCCTGGATCCCTTCGGCGGTGCCACCTTCGAGCGCCCCTGGTTCCAGGGCGGAACGCCCATGGAGCTGGCCCGCGCCAAGGCGGACGCCGCCTTCGAGTTCTTCCAGAAACTCGGCGTGCCCTACTACTGCTTCCATGACCGTGACGTGGCCCCCGAAGGCGCCACGCCGCGCGAGAGCCACGACAACTTCCAGCGCATCGTCGACCTGCTCGGCGAGAAGCAGCAGGCCACGGGCCTCAAGCTGCTGTGGGGCACGGCCAACCTGTTCAGCCACCGCCGCTTCATGTCGGGCGCGGCCAGCAACCCCGACCCGGAGCTGTTCAAGATGGCCGCGCTGCAGGTGCGCGACGCCATGGACGCCACGCTCAAGCTCGGCGGCGAGAACTACGTGCTGTGGGGCGGCCGCGAAGGCTACGAAACCCTCCTGAACACGCGCATCGGCCAGGAGCTGGACCAGCTCGGCCGCTTCCTGAACATGGTGGTCGAGTACAAGCACAAGATCGGCTTCAAGGGCGCCATCCTCATCGAGCCCAAGCCGCGCGAACCCTCCAAGCACCAGTACGACTTCGACACCGCCACCGTCTACGGCTTCCTCGTGCGCTACGGCCTCGAGAAGGAGGTCAAGGTCAACATCGAGGCCAACCACGCCACACTGTCGGGCCACAGCTTCGAGCACGAGATTGCGACGGCTGGCGCGCTCGGCATCCTCGGCAGCCTGGACATGAACCGCGGCGACCCGCAGCTCGGCTGGGACACGGACCAGTTCCCCAACAACGTGCCCGAGACGGCCCTCGCGCTCTATCACGTCTTCCAGGCCGGCGGCCTGGGCTCGGGCGGCCTGAACTTCGACGCCAAGGTGCGCCGCCAGTCCATCGACGCGGCCGATCTCTTCCACGGCCACATCGGCGGCATGGATGTCTGCGCGCAAGGCCTGCTCATCGCCGAGAAGATGATCAACGACGGGCGCCTCAAGGCCGCCCTCGACGCCCGCTACGCCGGCTGGGACACGCCTGCCGGCCAGGACATCCTGCAAGGCCGCCGCTCCCTGAGCGACCTCGCCAACCAGGTACTCGAAACCAACACCGACGTGGCCCCCGTCTCGGGTCGCCAGGAGGTGCTGGAGAACCTCGTCAACCGCTTCTGCGGCTGACCCTGCCCCTCTGCTTCCCCAACCCGCCTCAGCACGACCGGACTGACAACGCTGCCATGAAGAGCACCCTCCCTCCGAAGCGGCATGCCAGTCCATGCGGGCGATGTTGCTGATGCCCGTTTTCCCGCCGAACCAGCAGTAGTCCCACACAGACAGACCACAACGAGGAGACACAGTGAAGACACTACAACGCACCGCCGTATCCCTGGCCGCCGCCCAGGCCGCCCTGCTATGCAGCGGCCTGGCCTTCGCGCAGACCGCCCCCGCTCCGGCCGCCGCCGCATCCGCGCCCGACGCCAAGGCGCAGAAGATCGAGACCGTCGTCGTCAGCGGCCGCCGCGCGGCGCTGCAGTCCGCGCAGAAGTACAAGCAGGACTCCGACGAGATCGTCGACACCATCGTCGCCGACGACATCGGCAAGCTGCCCGACCGCTCCATCACCGAGGTGCTGCAGCGCGTCGTCGGCGTGACCATCGACCGCACCATGGCCAAGGGCGACCCCGAGCACTCCTCGGTGGAAGGTTCCAGTGTCAACATTCGCGGCCTGTCCTATGTGCGTTCCGAAGTGAACGGCCGCGACACCTTCTCCGCCAACGGCGGCCGCGCGTTGAACTTCGAGGACGTGCCGCCCGAACTGATGGCGGCCGTGGACGTCTACAAGAACCCCTCCGCGGCCCAGATCGAAGGCGCCATCGGTGGCCTCGTCAACCTGCGCACCGCCCTGCCCTTCGACTACGCCGGCTTCAAGCTCGGGGGCTCGGTCAGCGGCAACTACAACGCGCTGCAGGGCAAGTGGAGCCCCGCCGCCTCGGGCCTGGTGGCCAACCGCTGGAAGACCGACGCTGGCGAGTTCGGCGCACTGCTGAGCCTGGCCCACAGCGAGAGCAGCACCCGCACCGACAAGTGGCAGGTCGAGCCCTACTACAAGATCGACGGCACGCACTGGGTGCCCAAGGGCGCGCAGTGGCGCGACTCCAACTTCGACCGCACGCGTGACGGCCTCTACGGCGCGCTGCAGTACCGCAACGACGCGATCGACAGCTCGCTCACCTACTTCGAGTCCAAGTACAAGATGCACTGGGACGAGAACGCGCTGTTCGCCCAGACCAATCCCTGGAACCTCGTCATCGGCAGCGGCGCCAAGTACGGCGCCAACGGCGAGCTGCTGACCGGCACGCTGACCGCACCGGCCGACGGCGGCGTCAACTTCGGCGCCGACACGCGCTACATGACCCGCGACTCCAAGACCCGCGACCTGGGCTGGAACCTGAAATGGAAGGTCAACGACCGCTGGACGCTGAGCAGCGACCTGCAGGTCGTCAAGTCCAAGACCCAGGCCTTCGACTCCACGGTGGCCACCGGCCTGCAGATGCCCAAGGAGACGCTTGATCTGTCCGGCTCCATTCCGCGGGTCGTCTTCGACGCGGCCGACCTGGCCGCGCTGCAGGACAAGGGCAATTACTACTGGGCGTTCACGATGGAACACCTGGACCGCAGCAAGGCCGACTCCAAGGTCTGGCGCGGTGACGCCAAGTTCAACTTCGACCACCCCGTGCTGCAGGACCTGCAGTTCGGCGTTCGCCTGGCCGACCGCAACGCGACGACCATCAACTCCTCGCCGAGCTACAACTGGTCCGCCATCACGCAGACCTGGCAGCGTGGCTGGGACATCAACCACCTGGCCTATCTGAACGACCCACGCTTCAATGCGCCGGTGGTGCTGCACCCCTTCAACAACTTCTTCGGCGGCCAGAGCGTGCCGGGTGTCTATGTGCCGGCCGTGTCGCTGGCCCAGGACTACCCGAACAGCTACACCGCGCTGCACAAGTACCACGACATCCTGTGCGCCGAGCAGACGGCTGCCCAGGGCTGGGGCAGCGGCTGCGCGGCCTGGACGCCGGCCACCTTCGGCACCGACCCGGCGGGCACCAACGAGCAGCATGAGCGCTCGCAGGCCGCCTATGCCCAGCTGCGCTTCGACTTCGCCGACTCCGGCACGCCCCTCGATGGCAACGTGGGCCTGCGCGCCGTGCGCACCGAGATGAAGGCCAAGGGCTACACGGTGTTCAAGAACAGCGCCACCGTACCCCAGGCCGGCCAGGTGCTGGGCGGCGCCGCGGTGCCCAAGCTGTCCAACTTCAACAGCGCCATCGACGCCGAGCAGAGCTATGTCGACGTGATGCCCAGCCTGAACCTTCGCTACAAGGCCAGCAACGAGCTGCAGTTCCGCGCCGCCCTCGGCAAGGCCATCACGCGGCCCGACTTCTCGCAGCTGCAGGCCTACACGACGATGGAGCTGACGACCACGCAGCACACCGTCGGCAACACCGTCGTCATCGACAACGTCAACCTGACCGGCACGGCCAACGGCAACCCCATGCTCAAGCCGATCAAGTCCAACCAGTTCGACCTGACGGGCGAGTGGTACTTCTCCAAGAGCGGCTCGCTGACCGTGGCTCTCTTCAACAAGCAGTTGCAGGACGTCATCGTCAACCAATCGCAGTCGGTGGCGCTGCGCGACACGGCCACCAACGCGCCGGTCAACTTCACCGTGACCTCGCCGGTCAACGGCGCCAAGGGCCATGCCCGTGGCGTGGAGATCGCCTTCCAGCGTTATCTGGACATGCTGCCAGGCTGGCTGTCGGGCTTCGGCGTACAGGCCAACTACACCTACGTCGACAGCAAGACCAAACTCTACAACCCGGTCAGCAGCCTGTATTGCGCCGGCACCAGCGGCAATGCCGACAACCTGAACCTCAACATCAACGGTTGCGACACCGACGGCCGCAGCTTCGGCAACCTGCCGCTGCAGAACCTGTCCAAGCACGCCTACAACCTGGCGGCGCTGTACGACTACGGCCCCTTCTCGGCACGCCTGGCCTACAGCTGGCGTTCCAAGTACCTGCAGGGTGTCAACGTCAACGGCACGCGCGGCGGCGACGGCAGGCTGGCCAACGGCGACAGCGTGGCCTGGGCACTGCCGACCTGGCAGGCGTCCTACGGCCAGCTGGACGGCGGCGTCACCTACCGGTTCAACGACCACTTCAGCATCAGCCTGGAAGGCCAGAATCTGAGCAACAGCCTGCCCCGTCAGCTGATGCAGCAGCAGATCGGCTTCATGACCCGCTCGGTGGAGTACACCGGCCGCCGCTACTCGGTGCAGGCCAGCTTCACGTACTGACGTTCGGCCCCGGCCCGGCGGCTTGAACTGGTCGCCGGGTCTTTCGCGGAATCCCGATGAAGAACAAATTCCTTCTCGCGGCTGCACTGGCCTGTCTGCTCACGACAGCCCAGGCCGCTGAACTGCCCCGCCTCGTGACCCATGACGGGCGGCATGCGCTGCTGGTCGACGGCAAGCCCTTCCTCATCCTCGGCGCCCAGGCCCACAACTCCAGCAACTACCCCGGCGCGCTCAAACCCGTCTGGGCTGCGGCCAACGACCTGAAGGCCAACACGGTGCTGATGCCGGTGGCGTGGGAGCAGGTGGAACCCGAGGAGGGGCGCTTCGATTTCAGCTTCGTCGACACGCTGGTCAAGCAGGCCCGCGAGCAGAAGAAGCGCCTCGTCATCCTGTGGTTCGCCACCTGGAAGAACACCAGCGCGCAGTACACGCCCGAGTGGGTCAAGCTCAACCCACAGCGCTTCCCCACGATGCTCGACAAGGAGGGCAAGCCGAGCTACTGCCTGACGCCCTTCAGTGACGAGACGCTGAAGGCTGACAGACGCGCCTTCGTCGCGCTGATGGGCCACCTGAAGAAGATCGACTCGACCGAGCGCACCGTGCTGATGGTGCAAGTCGAAAACGAGGTCGGCACCTACGGTCTGGTGCGCGACTTCGGCAAGGCAGCGCAAGCCGCCTTCGAGCAGCCCGTGCCCGCCGCGGTGCTGGCGCGCAAGACACCGGTGGCCGCAGCTTCGGGCACCTGGCGCGAGGTCTACGGCGACTACGCCGACGAGTACTTCCACGCCTGGGCCATCGCCCGCTACATCGGCGACATCGCCGCCGCCGGCCGCGCCGTCTACGACCTGCCGATGTACGTCAACAACGCGCTGCGCAACCCACTGGAGCAGCCGCCCAAGCCCTGGAAGGGCGAGTACGCCAGCGGTGGTCCGACCTGGGACGTCATCGACATCTACAAGGCCGCCGCGCCCGCCATCGACATCGCCAGCCCCGACATCTACAACCCCGAGTCCGCGCAGGTGAACGCCAACCTGGGCCTGTTCCAGCGCGCCGACAACGCGCTGTGGGTGCCCGAGATCGGCACCAAGCCGGCCTATGGCCGCTACCTCTACGCCATGCTGGGCCGCGGCGCCATCGGCGTCTCGCCCTTCGGCATCGACTACTTCAACTACAGCAACCACCCGCTGGGCACACAGGCCACCGACAAGGCCCTGGTCGAGCCCTTCGAGCGCGTCTACCGCATGTTCGCGCCAATCCAGCGGCAGTGGGCGCAATGGGCCTTCGATGGCAAGACGCAAGGCGCGGGAGAAGCGGACGACCGCAAGCCCCAGCAGCTGGACTTCCCTGGCTGGACGGCCAAGCTGACCTACCGCCTCGGCCGCTTCGGCGAGGCCAGCTGGGGCGGCGAGTTCGCCAAGCCCGCGCCCGGCACCGAGGAACCCAATGGCGGCGCCGCGATGGCCCAGATCGGTCCCGACGAATTCATCCTCATCGGCAATCGTGTCCGTGTGCGCATGGAACCGGCGGCCGGCACCAGCGGCATGATGCTGCGCGCCGAGCAGGGCCGCTTCGACGACAAGGGCCGCTGGGTCATGGAGCGCGTCTGGAACGGCGACCAGGTCGACTACGGCCTGAACATGCCGGCCGAGCCCATCATGCTCAAGGTCAAGATGGGTCGCCCCCGCTAAGCCATGCTGCGTCGCGTCCTGCTGTCATTGGCGCTGAGCCTGGTCCTGCCGCTGCGCGCCGCCGACCTGACGCTGCGCTATGCCGCGCCGGCGCCGGACACGGCCCGGGGCTGGGAGCAGCAGGCATTGCCCATCGGCAACGGGCGGCTGGGCGCCATGTTGTTCGGCCAGGTCGAGCGCGACCGGCTGCAGTTCAACGACATCACGCTGTGGACGGGCGATGCCCAGGCCATGGGCGCTTACCAGCCCTTTGGCGACGTGGTGCTGGAACTCGACGGCGATGCGCCGGTCAGCGGCTACCGCCGCGAGCTGGACATCGCCCGTGCCATCCACCGCCTCGGCTACACGCAGGCCGGCGCGCGATTCACGCGCGAGGCCATTGCCAGCCACCCGGCCCAGGTCATCGCGTGGCGGCTGACGGCCGACCGGCCCGGCCGCTACAACGGCCGCATCGCGCTGACCGACCGCCATGGCGCGGCACTCAGCGCCGCCAACCAGACGCTTACCGCCGTGGGCAGCCTGCCCAACGGCCTGGCCTATGCGAGCCAGCTGCGCGTGCTGAACGAGGGCGGCAGCGTCGCCATCGACGGCAACACGCTGACTTTCCGCGGCTGCAACGCGCTGACCCTGATCCTCGGCGCCGGCACCGGCTTCGACGACGGCCAACCGCCGCTGTCGCGTGTGCAGGCCCAGGTCGCTGCCGCCAAGCCCTGGCAGCAGCTGCGCGCCGAACATGAGCGCGACGTCGCCGCCCTGCTCGGCCGCGTGCAGCTGAACCTCGGCACCAGCGCTGCCGAACGCCGCGTGCTGACGACCGACGCGCGCCTCGCCGCCTACACGAAGGACGGCGGCGACCCCGAGCTGGAAGCGCTGTACTTTCAGTTCGGCCGCTACCTGCTCGTCTCCAGTTCACGCGACTCACTGCCGGCCAATCTGCAGGGCCTGTGGAACGACAGCCTGACGCCGCCGTGGAACAGCGACTACCACTCCAACATCAACCTGCAGATGAACTACTGGCCGGCCGAGGTCACCAACCTCGCCGAGGCCGCGCGGCCGCTGCACCGCTTCGTGCAGCGCCTCATCCCTCAGTGGCGCCGTCCCGTCGCCGAGCGGGCGGCACAGGCGCTGAAGGACCCGGCCTCGCTGCCGCCTGAAACCCCGCCCTGGGACAACTCGGTCCAGCCGCCCATCGAGACCTTCCTCACCGCCGCCGGCAAGCCCGTGCGTGGCTGGACGCTGCGCACCGAGACCAACCCCTACGGCGCCCAGAGCTACCTGTGGAACATGACCGGCAACGCCTGGTACGCCCGCCACTTCTGGGAGCACTACGCCTTCACCCAGGACCCAACCTTCCTGCGCGAGCAGGCTTGGCCGGTACTGAAGGAGGTGGGAGAGTTCTGGGAGGACCGGCTGAAGGCCTTGCCCAATGGCCGGCTCGTCGCACCCAACGGCTGGTCGCCCGAGCATGGTCCCGTCCAGGACGGCGTCGCCTACGACCAGCAGATCCTGTGGGACCTGTTCGACAACATGGTCCAGGCGGCCAATGTCCTCGGCGACCGTGCCGCGCGTGACCACGCGGCTTCGCTGCGCGACCGCCTCGCCGGCCCGCGTCTGGGCAGCTGGGGCCAGCTGCTCGAATGGCAGGACGAGCTGAAGGACACTGTGCTGGACACGCCGCGCGACACGCATCGTCACGTCTCCCATCTCTTCGCCCTGTTTCCCGGCCGGCAAATCTCGCCCACGCGCACGCTCGAACTGGCCGCCGCCGCGCGCAAGACGCTGGCGGCACGCGGCGACGTCAGCACCGGCTGGTCCATGGCCTGGAAGATGGCCTGGTGGGCACGACTGCGCGACGGTGACCGCGCCCACGGCCTGCTGCGCGGCCTACTGGCCCAGCCCGGCGCCAAGGCCGCGCGCCCGGGCGCCGAGGTGCACCAGGGCGGCACCTATCCCAACCTCTTCGACACCCATCCCCCCTTCCAGATCGACGGCAACTTCGGCGCCACCGCCGCCATCGCCGAGATGCTGCTGCAATCGCAGGACGACGACCTGATCGACCTGCTGCCCGCGCTGCCCGCCGCCTGGCCGCAAGGCTCGGTCAAGGGCTTGCGCGCGCGCGGCGGCTTCGAGGTCGACATCGCCTGGGCCCGGGGCCGCGTCACGAGCGCCACCGTGCGTTCGGTGGCCGGCGCCGGTGGCGGCCGTGTCCGCATCGGCGACCGCGTGACCGACCTGCATCTCAAGCCCGGCCAGTCCAAAACCTTTCACTGACGATGAACCGCCTTCTCTTTCTCGGCCTCTTCGCCGCGCTGCCGCTGACCGCGCAGTCACTCGACCTCGATAAGGGCTGGCAGATCGCCGTGACCGACTTCGAAGGCGAGGCCCGGCTGACCGGCGACCGCGTCGCAGTGCCCAAGCCGGCCAACCCGCGCGTACCCAACAGCCACGTGGCAGCCCGCCGTGGCGACGACGGCGCGCTGACCCTGCAGTTCAGCAACACCTGGATCGCCCAGCTGCGGTGGCAGGGCGGCAAACCGCTGGACCTGAACGACTATCTCGCGCAAGGCACCGTGGAGTTCGACCTCAACGTCATCGACCTCGCTCACGGCGGCATGAAGTTCAAGCTCGGCTGCGGCACCGACTGCGAGCGCAAGATTCCCTATCTCTTCGCCGGCCGCGAGTTGATCGGCAAGGGCAAGCAGCACCTGTCCTTCGCACTGAAGTGCTTCTGGCGCGAGGGCGACGACTTCTCCGCCGTGCCGCAGCCCTTCACGCTGGAAGCCACCGGCAGCGGCGAGGTGCAGATCAGCCGGCTGCGCATCAACAAGCGCGGCAAGGCCGCCACGGCCTGCCCCGACTACCGCACCGAGTCCGTTACGCCGCAACGCCTGGAGGAGTCTTGGGCCACGGACTGGTGGCTGGCGCGCCACGAGGCCAAGCTGGCCGAGATCAAGGCGCACCGGGAGGCCGGCCGCCGCGTGGACCTTGTGTTCCTCGGCGACTCCATCACGCAGGGCTGGGAGAACGAGGGCAAGCAGGCCTGGACCAACAGCTTCGCCAAGTACAACGCGGTGGCCCTCGGCTTCGGCGGTGACCGCACCGAGAACCTGCTGTGGCGCCTGCAGCACGGCGAACTGGACGGCATGGCGCCCAAGGCCGTCGTCATGATGATCGGCACCAACAACACCGGCCACCGTCTCGAAGACCCGGCGCTGACCGTCGCCGGCATCAAGCGCAACCTCGACGAGATCCGCCAGCGCCAGCCCCAGGCCAAGGTGCTGCTGCTCGCCCTGTTCCCGCGCGGCGAGAAACCGGACGACCTCATGCGCCGGCACAACGCAAAGATCAATGCGCTGCTGCCGCAGCTCGCCGACGGCAAGCAGGTCGCCTTCCTCGACATCGGCAAAGCGCTCACCAACCCGGACGGCAGCCTGTCCAAGGACATCCTGCCCGACTGGCTGCACCTCAGCCCGCAAGGCTACGAAATCTGGGCCCGCAGCCTGGACACCACTCTGACCCCCATGCTGGCGCCCTGACGGCAACAGCCTTTCCATGACATCTCTGACCTACTCCAGCCCCTTCCCTGCCGACTTCGTTTTCGGTGTTGCCGCCGCCGCCCCGCAGATCGAGGGCGCCGCCTTCACCGACGGCAAGGGCGAATCCATCTGGGACCGCTTCTCCCGCCAGCCCGGCAAGGTGCACGACGGCGACACGCTGGATGTCGCCTGCGACCACTACCACCGCTTCGACGACGATTTCGCGCTGATGGCCTCGCTGGGGGTGAAGAACTATCGCCTGTCCCTGGCCTGGCCTCGCATCTACCCCAACGGCGACGGTGAGCTCAACCAGGCCGGCCTGGACTTCTATCACCGGCTGTTTGCCAGCATGAAGAAGCACGGCATCACGCCGTGGGTGACCCTCTTCCACTGGGACCTGCCCCAGTCCCTGGAAGACCGCGGCGGCTGGACATCGCGCGTGACGGTGGACGCCTTTGCCCGCTACGCCGACACCGTCGTCAAGGCCTTCGCCGGCGAGGTGAAGCACTGGATCACGATGAACGAGATCCGCTGCTTCACGCAGCTGGCCTATGGCTACGGCACCAAGGCGCCGGGCCGGCAGGAGAGCGATGCCGTCGTTAACCAGACTTTCCACCATGCGCTGCTTTGCCACGGCCACGGCGTGCGCGCGGTGCGCGAGTTCGGTGGCGTCGGTGCCGTCGTCGGCCTGACGGACAACCTCGATGTCTGCATCCCCGTCACCGAGACGCCGGCCGACATCGCCGCTGCCAAGGCCTGGTTCCTGCAGATGAACGCCCATGTGCTGGGCGCCATGCACGCCGGCCACTACCCGGCCGACTACCTCGAACGCGCCGGCGCCGGCGCGCCGCAGGTCCAGCCCGGCGACTTCGACCTCATCAGCCTGCCCACCGACCACCTCGGCCTCAACATCTACACCGGCACCTACGTCCGCGCCGGCAAGGACGGCGCCGCCTTCGAGGCCCTGCCCAACCCGGTCAACTACCCGCGCGCCGACAGCCCCTGGCTGCGCCTCGTGCCCCAGTCCATCTACTGGGCCACGCGCTTCGCCGCCGAGTGCTACGGACACAAGAGCCTCTACATCACCGAGAACGGCTGCGGCTACAACGATGAGCCGGTGGTGAACGGCGAGGTGCTGGACCTGCACCGCCGCGACTTCCTGCGCAACCACCTGCGCGAAGCCCACCGGGCGATTGGCGACGGCGTGCCGCTGCACGGCTACTTCCTGTGGAGCTTCATCGACAACTACGAGTGGGAAGACGGCTACCAGCGCCGCTTCGGCATCGTGCATTGCGACTACGCGACGCTGGTGCGCACGCCCAAGCTGTCGGCGCACTACTACGCCGACGTCATGCGCGAGCACCGCATTCTCTGAAACCGGGCTGAAACCGTGACGCCTATATTCCTCGCGCTGCAGCGGCCCTTCGCCCGCCCCGCGGCCTACCGAGGACCCACCCGATGACCCCGACCCGCGCCCTGCGCCGCCGCCAACTCCTTGCCACCGCCACGCTGCCGGTCCTCGCGCCGGCCGCGCTGGCCGCATCCCCTCAGCGCCTTGCCGCGCCCGGGATGACAGCGCTGACGTATTCGAGCCCCTTCCCCGCCGATTTCGTCTTCGGCGTGGCCGCGGCCTCGGCACAGATCGAAGGCGCGGCCTTCGAGGACGGCAAGGGCGAGTCCGTCTGGGACCGCTTCGCACGCATCCCCGGCAAGGTCTACCAGGGCCACACGCCGGACGTGGCCTGCGACCACTACCACCGCTTCGACGAGGACTTCGCGCTGATGGCCTCGCTGGGCATCAAGACCTACCGCCTGTCCATCGCCTGGCCGCGCATCTACCCGAACGGCGACGGCGAGCTCAACCCCAAGGGCCTGGACTTCTACCGCCGCCTCTTCGCCAGCATGAAGAAGCACGGCATCGAGCCGTGGGTGACGCTCTTCCACTGGGACCTGCCCCAGGCGCTGGAAGACCGCGGCGGCTGGACCTCGCGCATCACCGTGGACGCCTTCGCTCGCTACGCCGACACGGTCGTCAAGGCCTTCGCCGCCGACGTGAAGCACTGGATCACGCTGAACGAGATCCTGTGCTTCACGCTGCTGGGCTACGGCACCGGCGGCAAGGCGCCGGGCCGCAAGGAGGCGCCCAAGGTCGTCAACCAGACCTACCACCACGCCCTGCTCTGCCACGGCCACGGCGTGCGGGCCGTGCGGGCCTTCGGCGGCCAGGGCGCGGTCGTGGGCCTGACCGACAACTGCAGCGTGGCCGTGCCCGTGACGGAAACGCCGGCCGACATCGCCGCCGCCAAGGCCTGGTTCATCGATCGCAACGCGCAGATCCTCGGCGCCATCCACGCCGGCAGGTACACCGACAACTTCCTGAAGCGCGTGGGCGCCGATGCGCCCGACGTGCAGCCCGGCGACTTCGCCCTCATCAGCCTGCCGACCGACTTCCTCGGGCTCAACATCTACAGCGGCACCTTCGTGCGCGCCGGCCGCAACGGCGCCGCCTACGAGGCCCTGCCCCACCCGGTGAACTACCCGCACGCCGACAGCCCCTGGCTGCGCCTCGTGCCCCAGTCCATCTACTGGGCCACGCGTTTCTCCGCCGAGTGCTATGGCCACCAGGCCCTCTACATCACCGAGAACGGCTGCGGCTACGACATCGAACCCGTGGTGAACGGCGAGGTGCTGGACCTGCACCGCCGCGACTACCTGCGCAACCACCTGCGCGAGGCCCACCGCGCCATCGCCGACGGTGTGCCGCTGAAGGGCTACTTCCTCTGGTCCTTCATCGACAACTACGAGTGGGAAGACGGCTACCAGCGCCGTTTCGGCATCGTGCATTGCGACTACCAGACGCAGGTCCGCACGCCCAAGCTGTCTGCCCGCTACTACGCCGACGTCATCCGGGAACGAAAGGTCTTGTGAACACCACCACCCTCCACATGGCGCAGGCGGCGCCTCCCACGACCGACCGCCTGCCGCTGAAGCAGAAGATCGGCTTCGGCCTCGGCTCCATCCTCGACATGTGGGGGCACTGGCTCTACGCCTCGCTGGCCTTCCAGGTGTTCAACATCTTCCTGGGCGTGGCCCCGGGGCTGATCTCCACGGTGCAGGCGATCAAGATCGTCATCGACGCCGGCTCGGATGCCCTCTTCGGCTGGCTGTCCGACAACACCCGCTCGCGCTACGGCCGCCGCCGCCCCTTCATCCTCGTCGGCGGCGTGCTGGCCGGCATCGGCCTGCCACTGATGTTCGCCGTGGGCAGGGGCTGGACGGACACGCAGTACTTCGTCTTCATGCTGGTCAGCATGGTCATCTACGTGCCGGTCATGAGCTGCTTCAACATGCCCTGGGTCAGCCTGGGCGCGGAGATGACGCCCGACTACCACGAACGCACCAGCGTCATGGCCGTGCGCAACGCCATCCAGAAGGCCCCCGAGCTGGCGATGTTCTTCGCCGCGCAGTTCACGACGCTGTCCTTCTTCCACGACGCCAACGGCAAGCCCGACATCCTGCGCGGCGCCCAGGTCTACACCGGCATCCTCGGCGCCATCATGGTGGCGGTGTCCATCGCCATCTTTGTGCTGGTGCGCGAGCGCTACTACGAGAAGCTGGTGTCGCGCACGCAGGCCCGCATCCCGCTGGCCGACACGCTGTGGCGCACGCTGCGCTGCAAGCCCTTCCGCACCGTGCTCACCATGTCGCTGGCCTACAGCATCGGCACGGCCATGGTGGGCGCCCTGGGCTACTACGCCACCGTCTACTACGTCTGCAAGGGCGACATCGTGCTGGCGACGCAGTGGAACACCGCGATGGGCCTGGCCGGCATGGGCTTCGGCTTCGCGGGCATCCCCTTCTTCTCCTGGATCGCACGCCGCTGGGGCAAGCGCACCGGCCTGGCCTGCGTGCTGAGCCTGGCCATCTGCGCCTTCATCGGCGACTGGTGGCTGTACGACCCTGCTCGACCTTATCTGCAGCTCTTCGCCTGCGGCTTCGTCGCCTTCACCGGCGCGGGCTTCTGGACGCTGTACGGCGCCACCATCGGCGATGTCGTCGACTACGACGAATCCCAGACCGGCCAGCGCCGCGAGGGCTCGTTCTCGGCCTGCCAGTCGTGGATCTCCAAGGTCGGCATCGCGCTGGGCGTGGGTGCCTCGGGCTGGATCCTGCAGTTCACCGGCTTCGACGCGGCCAAGCAAGGTGCGCAGACGCCTGAAGCCATCTTCTGGATTCGCATCCTGCTGTCGGGCATCCCCGTCATCGGCCTCGTGCTGGCCCTGATTGCCATCCTGCGCTTCCCGCTGACCGAGGCGCGCATGCTGGAGATCCGCGGCAGGCTGGAAGCGACGCGGGGCAAGGTATGACCGTTTCGCGCCGCCACGCATTGCAGATGGCGCTGGCCAGCGCTTCGGTGCCGTCCGTCGCCGCACCGCGCTTCGCCGCCGGCACCGAAGGCCAGCGCAAGGCCGACCTCGGCAACGGAACCTACCGCAACCCCATCGTGCCGGGCGACCACGCTGACCCCACCATCCTGAAGGACGGGGCCGACTACTGGATGACGTTCTCGTCCTTCCAGTCCTACCCCGGCGCCGTCATCTGGCACTCGCAGGACCTGGTGAACTGGGCGCCCGTCACCGCGGCGCTGACGCAACCCATCGGCACCGTCTGGGCCATGGACCTGATCAAGCACCAGGGCCGCTACTTCATCTACATCCCGGTGCTGCAGGACGCCGGCACCGGCATCTATGTCATCCACGCCGACGACATCCGCGGCCCGTGGAGCGCACCCATCGATCTGAAGATCCCCGGCTGCATCGACCCCGGCCATGTCGTGGGTGAAGACGGCAGGCGCTTCCTCTTCGTCAACGGCGGCCGCCGCGTGAAGCTCAAGGACGACGGCCTCGCGACCGACGGCCCGCTGGAGTCAAACGCCTGGACGCCCTGGCAATACCCCAAGGACTGGGTCGTCGAGATGTTCGCGCCCGAAGGCCCCAAGCTGTTCAGGCGCGGCGAGTGGGTCTATCTCGTCTCCGCCGTCGGCGGTACGGCCGGGCCGCCCACCAGTCACATGGTCACCGTGGCCCGCTCACGCTCGGTCAACGGCCCCTGGGAGCACTGCCCGCACAACCCCATCGTCCGCACCAAAAGCGTCGACGAACCCTGGTGGTCGCGCGGCCATGCCAGTGTCGTCGAAGGACCGGCGGGCGACTGGTGGATGGTTTATCACGGCTACGAGAACGGCATGCGCACCTTGGGCCGCCAGGCCCTGCTGGAACCCATCGAGTGGACGGCCGACGGCTGGTTCCGCGCCAGGGGTGGCACGCTGGACAAGCCCCTGCCCAAGCCCAGATTGAGAGGTCCAGGCGGCAAGCCGAGTCCGGCAGGCTTTGCGCTGTCCGACGACTTCTCCAGCGGCAGGCTCGGCCTGCAATGGGCCTTCCACGCGCCCGGGCCGGATGAGGCCCAACGCCTGCGCTTCGAAGACGGGGCCCTCGTCATCCGCGGCAAGGGCAAGTCCCTGCCCGATTCATCCCCACTGACCTGCGCCGCAGGCGACCGCAGCTACGAGGTCACGGTCGAACTGCAGATCAGCGGCGACGGTCATGGCGGCCTGGCCCTGTTCTACGAGGAACGCGGTCATGTCGGCATCGGCTTCAGCACGACGCAGATGCTGACCTATGGCTACGGCCAGGAGCACTCGTGGATGCGCGAGACCATGAGCACGCGCCGCGTCCACATCCGCCTCGTCAACCGCGAGAACGTCGTCACCTGGCACTACTCGCACGACGGCGGCAGGAGCTGGAAGCAGCACCCCTGGCAGATGGAGGTCTCAGGCCTGCATCACAACGTCTTCGGCGGCTTCGTCAGCCTGAGGCCCGCGCTGTTCAGCGCCGGCAATGGCGAAGTCCGCGCCCACAACTTCATCTACAAGGGACTGCCCGCATGACCTCGCGCCGCCAACTCATCGCCGCCGCCGCCGCCATGCCGCTTCTCGCCCATGCCAAGCCGGCCCAGCGTCGCATCGTGCTCGACCTCGCGCAGGCGAAGCAGCCGCTGGACCGCTTCTTCGATCACTGCGTCGGCGCCGACTATCCCGGCACGACTTACCGCGAGGACGCCCTGGCCCAGCTGAAGACGGCGGTGGACGAGCTGGGCTTCCGCTACCTGCGCTTCCACGCCATCTTCCATGACGTTTTCAAGACGGTGACTCGTGATGCGAGCGGCCAGCTGGTGTTCGACTTCACCGGCATCGACAAGCTCTACGACGCACTGCTGGCACGCCGCATCAAGCCCTTCGTCGAGCTGGGCTTCACGCCGCTGGCGCTCAAGACCTCGGACCTGAAGATCTTCTACTGGGCCGGCAACACCTCCCACCCCGAGCCCACCGGCTGGGTTGCGCTGATCGAGGCCTTCACGCGCCACCTCCTGCAACGCTATGGCGCGGCCGAGGTGCGCAGCTGGTACTTCGAGGTCTGGAACGAGCCCAACCTCGACGGCTTCTGGGAGAAGGCCGACCAGGCCGCCTACTTCGACCTTTACGCGCGCACGGCCAAGGCCATCAAGGCCATCGACCCGGCGCTGCGCGTCGGCGGCCCGTCCACCGCCGGCGCGGCCTGGGTGCCGGAGTTCCTGGCCCATGCCAAGGCGACCGGCTCGCCGGTGGACTTCATCACGACGCACACCTACGGCGTGGATGCGGGCTTCCTGGACGAGTTCGGCAAGGAAGACCGCATGCTGTCGCCCAACCCCGACGCCATCGTGGGTGACGTGAAGCGCGTGCGCAAGGAGATCGAAGCCTCGCACCTGCCGGGCCTGCCGCTGTTCTTCACCGAGTGGAGCACCAGCTACAACCCGCGCGACCTCGTGCACGACAGCTACGTCAGCGCGGCCTATGTGCTGACCAAGCTGAAGCAGAGCCAGGGCCTGGCCCAGCACATGAGCTACTGGGTCTACAGCGACCTCTTCGAGGAACCCGGCCCACCGGACGCCCCCTTCCACGGCGGCTTCGGCCTGATGACGCGCGAGGGCATCCGCAAGCCGGTCTGGTTCGCCTATCGCTACCTGGCGGCACTGCAGGGCCAGGAAGTGCCGACCCGCGACAGCTTCAGCTGGGCCGCGACCGACGGCCAGCAGGTGCAGGCCCTGGTCTGGGACTGGCGCAACACCGGGCAGAAGGTCAGCAACCGCAGCTACTTCGGCAAGCCGCGGCCGGCGCATGACGTCGGCAGCGCGACCGTCGAGCTGCGCCATTTGCCGCCGGGCCGCTACCAGCTCACGCAGCGCCGCACCGGCTTCGAGATCAACGATGCCCACACCGCCTATCTGAAGATGGGATCACCCAAGAACCTTGATGCCCAGCAGCTCGCGACGCTGCAAGGCTTGACGACCGACAAGCCCGACGTGCAGCGTGAAGTGAAGGTCGGCGCAGATGGCAAGGCGAGCGTCACGCTGAAGCTGCGCAGCCACGATGTCGTGCTGCTGAGCCTGAAGAAGGTGGCCGCATGAAGCGCCGCCAGCTCGTTCTCGCCCTGCTGCCGCTGGCCGGCTGCGGCGGTGGTGGCGGCTCTGCAGCCGCGGCACCCGCACCCGCACCTACTTCCACGCCCGCTCCCGCACCGGCCCCAGGGCCTGCCCCCGCTCCGGCGCCGGCCCCCAGCGGCATGCGCGACCTCACCAGCCTGCAGCTGTCCCAGCTGATGGGCGCCGGCTGGAACCTCGGCAACTCGCTGGAAGCCATCGGCGGAGAGACGGCCTGGGGCAACCCGGCCACGACGCAGGCCTTCATGACCGCCGTCAAGGCCGCCGGCTTCAAGACCGTGCGCATCCCCGTCTCGTGGAAGCAGTACGCCGACGCCAGCGACGTCATCAGCGCCACCTGGATGACCCGCGTGACCCAGGTCGTTGACTACGCCAAGGCGGCCGGTCTCTACGCCCTCATCAACATCCACTGGGACGGCGGCTGGATGCAACCCACCTATGCGGCCCAGGCGATGGCGAATGCGCGCATCACCAAATTCTGGACGCAGATCGCCAACAACTTCAAGGCCTACGACGACACGCTGCTGTTCGCCGGCACCAACGAGGTCATGGTCGAAGGCGACTACGGCACGCCCAAGGTCGAGTACGTCACGGTGCAGAACGGCTTCAACCAGCAGTTCGTGAGCGCCGTGCGCGCCACCGGCGGCAACAACGCGGTGCGCCATCTCGTCGTGCAGGGCTTCAACACCAACATCGACCACACCATCAATTTCGCCGTCCTGCCGACCGACACGGCCAGGGACCGGCTGATGATGGAGGTGCACTTTTACGACCCCTACGACTTCGCGCTCAACGAGAAGAGCAGCTTCTGGCAATGGGGCGCCGGAGCAACCGATGCCAAGGCCAAGGTCGCCGGCTTCGACGAGGCCTGGGTCGACGGCCAGTTCCAGCGCATGAAGGCCAAATACGTCGACAAGGGCATTCCGGTCATCCTCGGCGAGTTCGGCGCCATCCGCCGCACCGAATATGCCGGCGCCGAGGCCTACCGGCTGGCCTGGGACAAGTACGTCGCCCGCTCCGCCTGGACGCACGGCTTGGTGCCTGTCTACTGGGACGCCGGCGCGGCGACCGAGAACCACAGCATGGGCCTGTTCAACCGCAGCACCGGCGCTCAGGTCTATCCCGACATCGTCAAGGCGCTGGTGGACGCCGCGACCTGAGCCCTCAGGGCAGGCGCTCGAAGTCCATCTCCCAGTTCACCTCCCAGGTCTGGCCGCCATCGGCCGAGAAGGCCTGCTGCCAGTGCGGGCGGTCAGTGCGGGTGTTCGTCCAGCGATAGCGCACGCGGATGGGCTGGCCGCGCAGCTCGTCGTCGCACTGGAACTCGCCCACGCCATCGGCAAAGCCCCCGACGACGGGAGGTTCCAGGCGATGCGGATGGCGGCCGTCCACCCACCATATGGCCCACTGCCGCGTGGCTGGGTCGAAGGTGCGCATGGACACGGCACGGTACGGCCCCGTGGGCAGCTCCAGCACGTTGTCGTCGATGTTGCCCAGGCCGTCGAGCAGCGGCCACATGCGGCTGAGGCCCTCGAAGTGCTCCCAATCGTCGCAGCCGAGCAGCCTCTCCTTGAGGCGGCGATGGCTGACCTTCCAGTGGCCGATGAAGAAGTCGAAGTCCTGCGGTGTGGATGTCGTGTGCATGGTGTTCAGGCGCGCAGGGCGCAGCAGGGGGTGGGGGCCAGGCGCAGGGCTTGGGTCGGGCGCGCCAGCCAGGGCTGCAGGCGGGCGTCGAGATCGCGCGCCCAGTGTTCGCCGGCCGCGGGTTCATCGAGCAGGGCAAGGCCGACGACTACCGGTTCGCCCTCGCGCACCGGCAGGCGCGGGAAGTTGTTGGGCGCCGGTTCGGTGACGTACCAGGCCTGCATGCGGGCCTCGGGACAGGCCGCCGAGCGACACAGCGCAAGCACATCCTCGTCGGCCGGCGCCTTCAGGTGCAAGACCAGCGCTCGCAGCAGGCCACAGGCAACGCCGTTGCCGCGCGGCTGCGCCGGTAGCGCCGCACCGGGCCAGGCCGGGCTGAGCAGCAGCACGTCGTCGGAATCGACCATGGTCGCGTTGGCCGCGTTGCGATGCGCTGCCCAGACGGGGCCGCCGTAGAACGCAGGCAGCGTCGCGCCGCGCGCGGCCATGTCGGCGAAGCCGCGCAGCCAGACGAAGCGGTCAGCGTCGTCCAGGTCGCGGAACTGCCCGATCACGCGGATGCCCACGGCCTGCTGCGTGTCGATGAATTCGCGCTCGAAGAGCTCGATCAGCGTGTCGCGCTGGCCCGGGTGAAGGATGTACTGGCGCAGTTCGACGACGCGGCAGTCGTGCGCTGCGGGCGGTGGATTCAGCGAGGGAGGTGGCATGGCGCATAAGCCCATGAAGTTCAAGGTCCGCACAGTCTGCGCCGCCATACCTGTCAACGAATGTCGTGTTTTATGAACGCCTGCCGGCCTGCATGCCTTGCAGCCTCTGGCGGGCCATCCACAGGAGTTCCCGCCGATGATCGATTGCACGGCCTCGAGGCGAGCGCCCTAGACTCGGCCGGATGGATGGCTCCGAGACCCTGCCCCGCCTGCGCGACCAGCGCGACTACCTCCGACTGCTCGGCGCACGCGTGACGGGCGGAGCCGCCAACCAGATGCTGATGGTGGCGCTGGGCTGGCAGATGTACGACCTGGCCGGCAGCGCCTGGCAACTGGGCCTGGTCGGTCTTGCGCAGTTCCTGCCGGCCCTGCTGGTGACGCTGCCTGCCGGTCACCTCGTGGACCAGCATGACCGCCGCCTGCTGCTGGCCGCTAGCCTCGGGCTGCAGCTGCTCACGGCGGCCTGCCTGGCGCTGGCAAGCGCAGGCGGCTGGGTGGCTCCGCAGCTGATCCTGGGGCTGTCCGTGCTGCTGGGCTGTGCCCGCGCGCTGCAGATGCCCGCCCAGCAGGCGCTGCTGCCCACGCTGGTGCCGGCCACGCTGCTGCCGCGTGCGGTGGCCGCATCCAGCTCCACCATGCAGGCTGCCATCGTGGCCGGCCCGGCGCTGGGCGGCGTGCTCTATGCGCTGGGGCCCTGGGCGGCCGGCCGCATCGCGCACAGCAGCTCGGCCAGCATCGCGGCGCACTGGGGTGCGGCCATCGTCTACGGCGTGTCGCTGGTGTTGCTGATCGCGGCGGTGCTGGCGGTGCTCGCCATCCTTCACCGGCCGCTGCAGCCGCGCCGTGCCTCACCCGATCTGGCCCAGCTGACGGCGGGCATCCGCTTCATCTGGCAGCGCCCCGTCGTGCTCGGGGCGATCTCGCTGGACCTGTTCGCCGTGCTGCTGGGCGGCGCGACCGCCCTGCTGCCCATATTTGCCCGCGACATCCTGCACACCGGCCCGGAAGGCCTGGGCCTGCTGCGCGCGGCGCCGGCGCTGGGTGCCGTGCTCGTGGGCCTGTGGCTGGCCCGCCACCCCATCGCCAGCCGTGCCGGCCACTGGCTGCTCGGCGCCGTCGCGGTGTTCGGGCTGATGATGATCGCCTTTGCGCTGACCACCTCCTTCCCCGTCGCCTTTGCCGTGCTGGCCGTCAGCGGCGCGGCCGACATGGTCAGCGTCGTCATCCGCCAGTCACTCGTGCAGCTGGAAACACCTGACGACATGCGGGGCCGCGTCGGCGCCGTGAACTCGGTCTTCATCGGCGCGAGCAACCAGCTCGGCGAATTCGAATCCGGTGCCACCGCCGCCCTGCTCGGCCCCGTGGGCTCGGTGCTGCTGGGGGGCTTCGGCGTGCTGGGCGTCGTGCTGCTGTGGTGGCGGCTCTTTCCGGCGCTGGCACGGCGCGACAGCCTTGTGCCTCGGACGACCTAGCCGCGCGCGCCGGATGCGCCGCTGCCCCCCGCTGCGGCAACCACCTTGTCCCCTGCCAGCGTCGTTCACCGCAAGTGGAAACCCGCGCTTCGATCAGCTGTCGTGCGACTTGCGCGACTATCGCGCAACAGCACCGAACCCGCCTTGTGCCGCCGCCCCCCCGCTGCCTACGATGACCACAACATTCCAACAAAGCCCGGAGACGGCGGTGGCGCGATGAAGATCCTCATGCTTCACGGCATCAATCACAACATGTTCGGCAAGCGCGATCCGGCCCAGTACGGCACGGTCACGCTGCAGGAAATCGATGCGCGGCTGAAGGCGCTGGGCGCCGAGCTGGGTGCAGACGTGGACTGCTTCCAGACCAACAGCGAAGCCGCGATGTGTGAACGCATCCACCAGGCCTTCGAGGACGGTGTCGATGCCGTCCTGATCAATGCCGGCGCCTGGACGCATTACAGCTACGGCATCCGCGACGCGCTGGCCATCCTGACCTGCCCGGTCGTGGAGCTGCACATGTCCAACATCCACGCCCGCGAACCCTTCCGGCATCACTCGGTGTTCGCGGAGATCGTCAAGGGCCAGATCTGCGGCTTCGGCGTGGACAGCTATCTGCTCGCTCTGCGCGCGGCCGTATCCACGGTGGGCACCTAGCCACCGCCAAGCACCAACGACACAACTGCGGCCACGGCGTCGACGGCATCCAGCCGGGCTGCTGCATGGGCGGATCCCAGGCAGCGGCGCGTCCGCACAACGACACAGACAACGGAGACACACCCATGAGCCCCATCCACCGAATCAGCGCCGCGGCCCTGCTCGCCTGCCTGGCCAGCGCCGCCACGGCGCAGAGCTCCAGCGTGACGCTCTACGGCAACATCGACCAGTACCTCAACTACATGCGCAGCAGCTCGGGCACCAGCCTCAAGTCGCTGGAGGACGGCCAGTACCTGCGCAGCCGCTTCGGCGTGCGCGGCGCCGAGGACCTGGGCGGCGGGCTGTCGGCCAAGTTCCAGATGGAGGGCGGCTTCAGCACCGACACCGGCACGCAGGCCGACGCGACGCGCTTCTGGGACCGCCAGGCCTGGGTCGGCATCGGCCAGGCCGGCTATGGGGAGATCCGCTTCGGCCGCCAGAACGGCCCCATCTTCGCCCGCGGCGGCTCGGTCGACTACACGGCCCGCACGCTGGGCTCCATCATCAACAACTTCGGCACACCCTCGCGCTACGACAACGACATCTCCTACATCTCGCCGCGCCTGGGCGGCGTGCAGTTCGAGGGCCATGTCGCGCTGCCCGAGACCGCCATCGGCAACAAGCCCAAGGTCATCCAGGCCTCGCTGGACTACGTGAACGACTGGATGCGCATCGGCTACATGGGCCTGCGCGCCAAGCCCCAGGCCGGCGGCGCGGTGCAAAAGGATGTCGTCTACGACAACTACTACGTCAACTGGATGTACGGCAAGGGCACGGTCTACCTGGCCTATGTGCACAGCAACAACAACACGTCCAGCGCGGTCAGCAACAACGCCGCCACCATCGTCTCCAACGTCGGCGGCATCAACGCTGGCACCGATGCCAACCTGAACAACTTCTACGACATCCTGCAGCTGTCGGCCGACTACAAGGTGAGCGACCGCCTGCGCGTCGGCGCACTCTGGGGCCAGATCAAGGACAAGTCGGGCCGCCAGCGCGGTGCCGACGGCGGCTCCATCGGCGCCTACTACGACTTCTCCAAGCGCACCACGCTGATTGCGATGTACGAGACGATGAAGAACGACACCAACGGCGGCTGGCGCCCATCGGGCTCGGCCGGCCTGAAGACCAACTTCACGCAGCCGGGCGACATCAACGGCCGCACCATCAGCGGCGTGCAACTGGGCGTCGTCCACCGCTTCTGAGCTGGGTCCTCCCGGCCGCCCGCAACGACCGTCGTGAGACGGTCTCCATGCCGCAGCCCCCGCCGGGGCCTGCGGCTTTTGTGCTTCAGATGATGGGCCGCAGGGACTGGGCCACGTCCTGCAGCAACGGCAGCATGCGCTCGATGGTCTGCTCCAGGCTGAGCGGCTGCATGGGCAGGGTCATGCCCAGGGCCCCCTTGCACTGGCCGCGCCTGTCCTTCAGCGCCACGGCGATGCCGCGCAGGCCGGCGTCCAGCATCTGCTCGGTCACCCAGTAGCCCAGCGCGCGCGCATCCTTCACGAGGCCGAGGAACTTCTCCTTGTCGGTCACCGTGTGCGGCGAATGCGCGCTGAAGGCGTGCTCGTCCACCCAGGCCAGCAGGTCGGCGTCCTTCATCTCGCTGAGCATGACGATACCCGGCGTCACCACATGCGCCGGCAGCCGCGCGCCCACCTGGTAGCCGATGCTGACCACGCGCGGGCTGTTGCTGCGCGCAACGTAGACGATCTCGTGCCCGTCCAGCACGCTCACGTTGATGGTCTCGCCGCTGGCCATCGAGGCGCGCTGGATGAAGGGCTGCACCAGCCGCGGCAGCCGCGCGGAGTTCAGATAGCTCTGCCCCAGCTTGAGCACATGCGGCGTCAGCCAGAACAGCTTGCCGTCCGTCGCGGCGTAGCCGTAGTGCACCAGGCTGAGCAGGTAGCGGCGCGCGGCCGTGCGTGTCAGGTCACACAGCCGGGCCGCCTCGCTGGGCGTGAGGCGCGGGTGCTCGTCGTCGAAGGCCTCGATGACGCGCAGGCCCTTGCCCAGACCCTCGATGAGGTCCTTGCGGTCGATCTCCTGCGGCACCGCCTTGAGGTCAAAAACTTCCATGTCGGACGTCCTGCTCCGGTGAAACCCGCGGTGCGCACGACAGCCGCGCGGGGCGCGCGATCATCGCGCAAACGGACCCTTGCTGCCTTGTGGCTAACCCGGTCGGCTGCCTAGGATGACTGCACTACACGAGAGACAAAGCGCAGGCTTCATGAACATCACCGGCAACACCCGCGTCTTCCTGATCCTCGGCGATCCCGTCACCCAGGTGCGGGCGCCCGAGGTCTTCAACCACCTCTTCCAGAAGCACGACGCCGACGCCGTGCTCGTGCCCGCCGAGGTGGCCAGCCAGGACTTCGAGAACTTCGCCCGCACGGCCATGACGGCCCGCAACATCGACGGCTTCTGGCTCGCAATCCCGCACAAGCCGGCCATGATAGGCCTGCTGGACGCCTGCGAGCCCACCGGCCGCGTCGCCGGCGCCGTCAACGCCGCACGCCGCAACGCCGACGGCAGCGTCGAAGGCGCCCTGTTCGACGGCATCGGCTTCGTCAAGGCGCTGGAGCACCACGGCATCGCCTACCGGGGCAAGCGCGTGCTGGTGGTCGGCGTGGGCGGCGGCGGCGTGGCCATCGCGGCCTCGCTGGCCCAGCACGGCGTCGGCCACCTGGCCCTCTTCGACGCCACGCCCGGCCGTGCGCAGGAGGTGGCGGCCCGGCTGCGCGAGACCTTCGGCACCGACGTCGGCACGCCCGCGACCAGCGACCCGGCCGGCTACGACCTCGTCGTCAACGCCACACCGCTGGGCCTGAAGGCGGGCGACCCTCTGCCCTTCGACGTGGCACGCCTGGACGGCGATGCCGCCGTCGTCGACATCCTGATGAAGAACCAGCCCACGCCGCTGCTGCGTGCCTGCCACGCCCGTGGCATCAACGCCCAGCCCGGCTTCGAGATGCTGATCCAGCAGATGCCCGAGTACCTCGACTTCTTCGGCTTCAACCACATCGCCGACGCCGTGCGCGCCGACGCCAGCGACCTACGCGCCATGCTCATACCCAGCTGATTCTTTCTGTCCAGACAAAACACAACGGAGACAACATGACCGACCGCTTCTACCGCTTCACCACCCCGCTGGCCCTTGCGCTGGCGGCCTTCGGCTTCAACGCCCACGCCCAGTCCAGCATCAAGATCGCCTCCATCCAGGAGCTCTCCGGCGGCGGCGCCACGGTGGGCAACAACTTCAAGAACGGCATGGACATGGCCATCGCCGAGATCAATGCCGCCGGCGGCATCCTCGGCAAGAAGATCGAGGTCAACCACGCCGACACCCAGAGCAACCCCGGCGTCGCCAAGGGCCTGGCGCAGAAGGCCGTGGACGACGGCGTGTTCGCCGTCTTCGGCCCCGGCTACTCCGGCTCCATGATCGTCAGCATGGCCGAGACCCGTCGCGCCGAAGTACCCAACTTCACCGGTGCCGAGGCCGCCTCCATCACGGCCCAGGGCAATCCCTTCGTGTTCCGCACCAGCTTCGGCCAGGCCACGTCCATGCCCAAGGTGGCGCGCTACATCGCCGGCAAGCTGGGCGCCAAGACCGTCGCCGTCATCTTCGTCAACAACGACTTCGGCAAGGGCGGCCGCGACATGATCACCAAGGCGCTGACCGAGCAGGGTGCCAAGGTCGTTGCCGACATCTCCACCGATGCCGGCCAGATCGACTTCTCCGCGCCGGTGCAGAAGGCCAAGCAGAGTGGCGCCGACGCCCTCTTCCTCTACACCAACGAAGAGGAATCGGCCCGCGCGCTGCGCGAGCTGCGCAAGCAGGGCTTTGCCAAGCCCGTCGTCGGCGAAACCACGCTGACCGGCCAGAAGGTCATCGAGCTGGCCGGTGACGCGGCTAACGGCGCCGTCGCCCACGTCGGCCTGACGGTGGACGCGCCCAACCCGCTGATGCTCAAGTTCAAGGCCAACTTCTACCGCGCCTACAAATACATCCCTGACCACAACGGCATCAAGGGCTACACCAGCATCTACCTTATGAAGGCCGGCATCGAGAAGGCCGGCAAGCTGGACCGCGTGGCCGTCGCCAAGGCCCTGCACGGCCTGAAGATCTCCGCCGCCAAGGAGCCCGGCGTGCTGCTGGACGTCAGCATCGACGACAGGGGCGACCTGGACCGCGAGAGCTTCCTCGTCGAGGTCAAGGACGGCCGCCAGGTCGTCAAGGAAGTGCTGCCGCCGCTGAGCGCAGCCGCAGCACCGGCCGCCCCCGCCAAGCGCTGAGCCGCCGGGACGCGCCGCGGCGCGTCCCCACCCATCCCCGCCTTCCAGGAGTCCCGGTCATGACCGATTTCCTCCAGTTGCTGCTGTCCGGTGTCGCCACCGGCAGCATCTACGCCCTCGCCGCCCTCGGCTTCACGCTGCTGTGGCAGGCCTCCGGCACCATCAACTTCGCCCAGGGCGAGTTCGTGATGCTGCCCGCCTTCATGATGCTGGCCTTCGGCACCGCCGGCCTGCCGCTGCTGCCGGCCTTCGTCGCCACCTGTGTCGTCGCCGTCTTCCTGCTCGGCTGGGCCTTCAAGCGCGGCATCGCCGACCCGCTGCTCAAGCATGGCCTGATGCCCGTGGTGGTGGCCACCATCGGCCTGTCCATCGCGATGCGCAACGCCATCCGCGCCGGCTACAGCGCCGAGGCCCACCCCTTCCCCAGCCTGTTCCCGGACAAGCTGCTCAACCTCGGCGGCGTCACCATCACCGTGGCCGAGCTCGGCACGCTGGGCCTGGCCCTCGCGCTGGTGCTGGGCACCCAGGCCTTCCTCGCACGCACCGTCACCGGCCGCGCGATGCAGGCCGTGGCGCAGAACACCGACAGCGCCACGGTGCTGGGCATCAACGTGCCGCGCATGGTGTTCTACACCTTCGCAATCAACGCAGTGCTGGCCTGCGCGACGGCGCTGCTCGTCACGCCCACCTATCTCGCCAAGTTCGACATGGGCGAGTCGCTAGGCACCAAGGCCTTCTTCGCGGCCATCATCGGCGGCTTCAACAACTCCCGCGGTGCGCTGCTCGGCGGCGTCATCGTGGGGGTCTGCGAGAACCTCGCCGCGGCCTATGTGTCACCGGTCTACAAGGACGCGGTGGCCCTGGTCATCTTCATGCTCGTGATCCTGTTCAAGCCGCAGGGGCTGCTGGGCAAGACCGTCGAGCGCAAGGTCTGAGGAGCCCGCCATGAAAAAGCTTTCCCTGATCGCGATCGTCGTCGGCCTGGCCCTGCTGCTGGTACTGCCGACCCAGCTCAAGAGCTACGGCGTCTACCTGCTGACGACCTGGCTGATCTACATCGTCGCCAACATGGGGCTGAACCTGACGGTCGGCTACGCCGGCCAGAAGTCCCTGGGCCACGCGGCCTTCTTCGGCATCGGTGCCTACACCGTGGCCATCCTGATGCAGGCCGGCTACAGCTTCTGGTTCGGGCTGCCGGTCGCCATGGCCGGTTGCTTCGTCATCGGCCTGGCGCTGGGCTTCCCGGCGCTGCGGGTGCAGACCATCTACCTCGCCTTCGCCACACTGGGCTTCAACACCGCCGTCTGGCTGGTCATGCGCAACGAGGAGTGGCTGACCGGCGGCACCTTCGGCATCAACAACATCGCCCGGCCCAGCCTGTTCGGCCTGTCGCTGGAAGGCGCCCTGCCCTACTACTACTTCGTGTTCGGCGTGACGCTGCTGCTGGGCGCGCTGCAGTGGAAGCTGCTGCGCTCGCCCTGGGGCAAGGCCTTCACGGCGCTGCGCGACAACCCCATCCGCGCCGAGTCCCTGGGGCTGAACATCCAGGCCTACACCCTGCTGTCCTTCGCCATCGGCGCGGTCTACGCGGGCGTCGCCGGCGCGCTGTTCGCGTCCCTGGTGCAGTTCATCGAGCCCGCACCCTTCACGGTCGGCGCCAGCATCATGATGTACCTCATGGTCGTCGTGGGCGGCCCGGGCTATCTGCTCGGTCCCGTCGTCGGCTCCGCCGTCGGCGTGCTGCTGCCCGAGTGGCTGCGCTTCGCCCAGGGCTGGTATCTGTTCGTGTTCGGCAGCGCCGTCGTGCTGCTGATGCTGTGGCTGCCCGACGGCCTGCTCAGCATCCCCGACCGCATCCGCGCCCGCCGCCAGGCCCGCGAAGCCTCGGCCGCCCGCGCTGCCCAAGCCGCCAAGATTGGAGTGCAAGCATGAGCGCGCCCGTCCTCCGCGTCAAAGACCTGAAGAAGGCCTACGGCCGCATCCAGGCCGTCGGCGGCGTCAGCTTCGACGTGCAGCCCGGCGAAATCTTCGGCGTCATCGGGCCCAACGGCTCGGGCAAGACGACCATGTTCAACAGCGTGCTCGGCCAGATCCGGCCCGACGCCGGCAGCATCGAGCTGGCCGGCCGCGACATCACCGGCATGAACCCGATGGAGCTCAACCGCCGGGGCGTGGGCCGCACCTTCCAGACCCTGCAGGTGTTTGGCAAGATGACGGTGCGCGACAACCTGCTCGTCGCCGCCCAGGAGCACCACGGCAGCATGCTGAGCCGCATGCTCGCGCCCGGCGACTCGGGCTTGGGTGCCAAGGCCGACGCGCTGATCGACCAGTTCCACATCCGGCATGTGGCACACAAGAAGGCGGGCGAGCTGAGCTATGGCCAGCAGAAGCTCGTGGACATCGCCATGGCCTTCATGAGCGACCCTGACCTCGTGCTGCTCGACGAGCCCTGCGCCGGCGTCAACCCCAAGCTGGTGGGCGACCTCAGCAAGCTGCTGAAGGAACAGAACGAGGCCCGCAGCCACGGCAAGAAGCCCTGCAGCTTCATCGTCATCGAGCACAACATGGACTTCGTCATGGACCTCTGCCACCGCATCATGGTGATGGTGGAAGGCAAGGTGATGGCCATCGGCACGCCCGCCGAGATCCGGGCCAACAAGCAGGTGCTGGACGCCTACCTGGGGAGCTGAGTCATGTCCGACGACACCTGCATCGAATTCAAGAACGTGCTCGCCGGCTACGGCGAGTTCATGATCCTCAACGGCCTGTCCTTCAAGGCCAGGCGCGGCAAGATCACACTGCTGCTGGGCCCCAACGGCGCGGGCAAGTCCACCGTGCTGAAGGCGCTGTTCGGCATGCTGAAGATCCGCCAGGGCTCCATCAGCCTCGACGGCCAGGACATCACCGGCGCCAACGCCAAGGATCTGCTGGTCAAGCACGGCATTGCCTTCGTGCCCCAGGGCCGCAACCTGTTCGGACAGCTCACGGCCTACGAGAACCTGGAGCTGGGCGGCATCACGCTGGGCATGAAGACCACGCACGAGCGCATCCCCGAGGTGCTGGAGCGCTTCCCGCGCATCAAGGAGCGGCTGCACAGCGCCGCGTCCTCGCTGTCGGGCGGCGAGCAGAAGCAGCTCGAGGTGGGCCGGGCACTGCTGCTGCGGCCCAAGGTCATCCTCATCGACGAGCCCTCCATCGGCCTGTCGCCCATGGTGGTGGCCGATGTCTTCAAGCTGCTGCGCCAGCTGGCCGACCAGGGCACCACCGTGCTGATGGTGGAGCAGAACGTGAAGAGCGCGCTGAAGATGGCCGACGAGGCCATCGCGCTGGAGTCGGGCCGCCTGGTACTGCACAAGCGCGCCGACGAGCTGCTGGCCGACCCCAACATCGAACGCCTCTTCCTCGGCGGTGCGCACACCACCGCGGCGCCGGCGGTGCCCGCATGAAGCCAGCCGTGCGCATCGCCGTGGCCGGCGCCGGCCTGATCGGCCGCGCCCACCTCAAGGCCATCGCCCACGCCGCGTCGGACTGCGAGCTGGTCGCCATCGTCGACCCCTCGCCCGCCGCCGCGGAGGTGGCCGCGCAATACGGCGTGCCGCTGTTCACCGGCCTGGACACCATGCTGGACACCATGGGCCCGGACGGCGTCATCCTCGCCACACCCAACACCCTGCACGTGCCCGGCGCCATGACCTGCCTGCAGCACGGCGTGCCGGCTCTGATCGAGAAGCCGGTGGCCGACGAACTCGACGAGGCGCAAGGCCTGGCCCGCGCCGTCGAGGCCAGCGGCCTGCCCTTCCTCGTCGGCCACCACCGCCGCCACAGCCCGCTGCTGCAGGCCGCGCGCGAGGCCGTCACCAGCGGGCGGCTGGGTCGCCTCGTCACCGTCAGCGGCAGTGCCACCTTCCGCAAGCCCGACCACTATTTCGCCGAAGGCCCGTGGCGGCGCAAGTCCGGCCCGCTGCTGATCAACATGATCCATGAGGTCGACTGCCTGCGCCTGCTGGCAGGCGAGATCGTCGAAGTGCAGGCACTGGCCTCGCATGCCATCCGCGGCCACGAGGCCGAGGACACCGTGGCCATCAGCCTGCGTTTCGAGAGCGGCGCCCTGGGCAGCTTCATGCTCAGCGACGCCGCCGCCAGCCCGCGCAGCTGGGAGCAGACCTCGGGCGAGAACGCGAGCTACGACCACCACCCCGGCGACGACTGCTACGTGCTGGCCGGCGAGCGCGGCCAACTCAGCGTGCCCACGCTGCGCGTGACCGACTACGCCGGCGAGGCCTCCTGGTGGGCCCAGGCCCGCGTGCGCACGCTGAACCTGGCAGAGCCACCCCAGGCTCGCGATCCCATCGCCCGCCAGCTCACCCACTTCTGCGCCGTGCTGCGCGGCGAGGCCCGCCCCCTCGTCAGCGTGGCCGACGCCACACGAACGCTGGCCGTCACCCTGGCCATCCGCGACGCCGCCGAGCGCGGCGAGCGCATCTCACTTCACTGAGGCCCCCATGAGCACTGCCGAGCAGAACCGCGAAACCATCGAGGCCTCCGCCAACCCGCTGGGGCTGGACGGCATCGAGTTCATCGAATACGCGACCGCCAAGCCCCAGGCCCTGGGCCATGTGCTGGAGACCCTGGGCTTCCGCCCCGTGGCCCGGCACCGCTCGCGGGAGGTGCTGCTGTATCGCCAAGGCGACATGAACGTCATCGTCAACGCCCATGCCGCCGACGGCGCGCCGCTGAGCGACACGCCCGTCGTCGCCGCCATCGCGCTGCGTGTGCGCGACGCCGCCAGCGCCTACCGCCGCGCGCTGGAGCGCGGTGCCTGGGCCCTGCCCATCCAGGTGGAGGTGATGGAGCTGCACATCCCGGCCATCCATGGCGTGGGCAGCAGCCGCATCTATTTCGTCGATCGCTACAAGGAGTTCTCGATCTACGACGTGGACTTCACGCCCATCCCCACGGTGGACATGCGCCCGCCGGCCCTCACCGGCCTGCACTTCTTCGGCGTGGTGCAGTACATCGGCGTGGAGCGCACCGAGGACTGGACCGAGTTCTACGCCGAGCTGTTCGGCTTCGCGCCCATCCCCGACGACCAACGCTACGGCGTCATGCCCAAGGGCCGGCTGCTCAAGAGCGCCTGCGGCAAGTTCTACGTCCAGCTCGTCGAGCCCGAACCCGGCCTGCTGGACATCGAAAGCGACGAACTCATCGCCCGCCTCGGCCTGGGCTGCCCCGACGTGCCCGCCACCGTGGCCGCCCTGCGCAGCCGCGGCGTGGCCTTCGTCGAACGCGGCGCCATCAGCCCCAGTGCTCGCGGCGCGCTGACCGAGACGCAGCTCGGCAGCGTCACCTTCGAGCTGGTGCACAGCGAGCGGCTGGGAGCCGCATCATGAGCCGCCTGACCGGCAACTTCGACGACTTCGGCATGGACACCATCACGCTGGCCGGCACGCTGCCCGCCAAGCTGAAGGCTGTGCGCGACGCCGGCTTCTCGCAGATCATGCTGTCGGCGCGCGACATCGTCGGCCACCCCGAGGGCGTGGAGGCGGCCATCGCCGCCGTCAAGGCCAGCGGCCTGCGCGTGACGGGCTTCCAGGTGCTGCGCGACTTCGAGGGCCTGGACGGCCATCTGCGCGACTACAAGCTCGACGTCGCCCGTTCCATGCTGGAGATGTGCGCCGCCGTCGGCTCGCGCGTGCTGCTGGTGTGCTCGTCAACCTCCACCCACGCCACCGCCGACCGCGACCACATCGCGCAAGACCTGCGCCGCCTGGCCATGCTGGCCGTGCCGCTGCGCATCAAGGTGGCCTTCGAGGCCCTGTCCTGGGGCCGCCACATCAACGAGTTCCCGCAGGCAGCCGACGTGGTCTACCGCGCCGACATGCCCAACCTCGGTGTCGGCCTGGACTCCTTCCACATCTTCGCCACACGAACGCCGATGGACCTGCTGGACGACCTCGACCCCGAGCGCATCTTCCTCGTGCAGCTGGCCGACTTCATGTGGAACGAGATCCGCTCCGTCGAGGAGAAGATCACCACGGCCCGCCACCACCGCGTCTTCCCCGGCGAGGGCGTGCACAGCCAGCAACTGGCCGACCTCGTCACGCGGCTGGACCGCCTCGGCTACCGCGGCGACTACAGCTTTGAGGTCTTCAACGACGACTACCAGCAGATGCCGCTGCCCAGTGTGGCCGCGCGCGGCCTGCGATCGGCGCAGTGGCTGGGCGAGACGGTGCTCAAGCGCGCCGTGCCGCTGCTGGGCACGCTGCGCCTGCAGCGCCGGGAGGACGGCGGCGCCCGCAACAGCTTCGCGGCCCGGTGATCCCCCGCTCCGGGCTCTACCAGGGCATGGCCCTCGTCGTGCTGGCAGTGGCCTGCTTCGCCGCGCTGGACACCGCCACCAAGCTGATCGCGCTGACCGTGCCGGCGCTGATGCTGGTGGCCTTCCGCTACGGCTTCCAGGCCGTGGTCACGACGGCGGCCCTGCTCTGGCGCGGCGGCCCGCAGCGGCTGCGCACCGCCCACCCGGGCCTGCAGCTGCTGCGCGGCGGGCTGATCGTGGCCTGCAGCCTCATCACCTTCTTCGGCCTGCAACAACTGCCGGTGGGCGAGTTCACGGCCGTCATGATGCTCACGCCGCTGGTCACGGCCGCCGGCGCCGCGCTCGCCGCCGGGCAGCGCCTGGCGCTGCTGCGCTGGCTGCTGCTGCTGGGCAGCCTGGGCGGCGCCCTCATCATCGTGCGACCGGGCCATGCGCTGTTCCAGCTCGCATCGCTGCTGCCGCTGGCCCTGGTGCTGACGCTCGCGGCCTTCCAGCTCGTCACCAGCCGACTCGCACGGCTGGAGCCGGCCGGCACGACGCACTTCTACACCGGCTGCGTCGGCGCCCTCATCGGCGGCCTCACCCTGCCCTGGACCTGGCAGATGCCCGCCAGCGCCTCGGTGTGGCTGACGCTGCTGCTGGTCAGCCTCTTCAGCACCCTGGGCCACTACCTGCTGATCCTGGCCTATGACCGCGCGCCCGCCATCGAGCTGACGCCCTTGTTCTACTTCCAGATCGCCTTCGCCATGCTGGGTGGCTGGCTGGTCTTCGCCCATGTGCCCGACGCCTGGGCCTGGCTGGGCATGGGGCTGATCGGCCTGTGCGGCGCGCTGTCGGCCGCGCTGGGCGCGCGCGAACAGGCCGCCCGGCAGGCTGCCGCGAACACGGCCAGCACCTGGGCCGAGGTCACGCCATGAGCGCCACCGAGCAGGTCGATCTGCTGGTGATCGGTTCCGGCTCCGGCGGGCTGTCGGCCGCCGTCACGGCCGCGGCGCGCGGGCTGCAGGTGCTGGTGGTGGAAAAGGACGCCGTCTTCGGCGGCGCCACGGCGCTGTCGGGCGGCTGGATCTGGGCGCCGGGCAACCCCGTCTCTGCGCGGGACGGCGCCACGGACAGCCCCGAGCAGGTGCGCGCCTACCTGCGCCACGAGCTGGGCGCGCAGCACGACGAGGCCCGCGTCGAGGCCTTCCTGGCGGCCGCGCCGCGCATGGTGGCGTTCTTCGAGCGCCACACGCGGCTGCAGTTCGTCAGCGGCAGCTGGATCGCCGACATCCACGGCGGCTCGCCGGGCGCGGGCACCGGCTCGCGCTCCGTGGCGCCGCAGCCGCTGGACGGGCGCGAGCTCGACCCCGAGCTGCTGCGCCAGCTACGCGCCCAGAAGTACGAGACCTCGCTGTTCGGCATGGGTGTCATGGCAGGGCCCGACCTACGTCGCTTCCTCGGCGCGCTGCGTTCCTGGCCCAACTTCCGCTACGTCGCGGGCCGCTTCGCCCGCCACCTGCGCGATCTGCTGCTGCACCGCCGCGGCCTGCAGCTGGTGAACGGCTGCGCGCTGGTCGGGCGGCTGCTGCTGTCGGCACAGGCCCTGGGCGTGCAACTGCGCACTTGCACGCCGGCCCGCAGCCTGCTCACGGCCCAGGGCGCGGTCATCGGCGCCGTGCTCGACAGCCCCGAAGGTCCGCGCCGCGTCCTGGCCCGCCGCGGTGTGGTGCTGGCCACCGGTGGTTTTGCGCACGACGCGGCACGCATGGCCAGCTTGCCCGGCGTGCCCGAGGGCGCCGACGCCTGGGCGCTGCCGCCTACTGCCGTCGCGGGCGACGGCATCGCCATGGCCGAGGCCGTGGGCGCCGGCATCGACAGTCGCGGCGGGGCGCCCCTGGCCTGGTGCCCTGTGTCGGTCGTGCCCTACCTCGTCGGCCGCAGCGGTCTCTACCCGCACATCATCGACCGGGGCAAGCCCGGGCTGATCGCCGTGCTGGCCAATGGCCGGCGCTTCGTCAACGAGGCCGACGGCTATCACGACTACGTCTCGGCGCTGCTGCGCGCGGTGCCGGCGGGCCAGGCGCCGCGCTCCTGGCTGATCTGCGACCACCGCTTCCTGCGCCGCTACCCCTTCGGCATGGTCAAGCCCTGGCCTGTGCCGGTCTGGCCCTATCTGCGCTCGGGCTACCTGAAGCGTGGCCGCACGCTCGAGGCGCTGGCCGCGGCCTGCGGCATCGACGCCGCCGGCCTGGCCGCCACCGTGGCGCGCTTCAACGACCACGCCACCCAGGGCCACGACCCCGAATTCGGCCGCGGCGGCAGCCTCTTCAACCGCCGCTCAGGCGATGCCGACCACGGCCCCAACCCCTGCGTCGCGCCCATCGTCGACGGGCCCTTCTACGCCATCGAGGTAAAGCCCGGCAGCTTCGGCAGCTTTGCCGGCCTGCGCACCGACGCCCGGGCCCGCGTGCTCGACGCCGCGGGCCGCGCCATCGAAGGCCTCTACGCCGCCGGCTGTGACCAGGCCAACGTGATGGGCGGCCACTACCCGGCCGGCGGCATCAACCTCGGGCCCGCCATGGCCTTCGGCTTCATCGCGGGCGAGCACGCCGCCGCCCGTCCTCCCTTTCCCACCCCGCCATGACCCATCCCTTCGCCCTCGCCGCGCTGACCGTGCTCGAACTGACGCCGCCCGAGATGGTGGATTGCGCCGCCCGCGCCGGCTTCGACGCCGTCGGCCTGCGCCTGCTCCCGGCCACGCCGGAGGAAGTGCAGCACGCGCTTGTTGGTGACACACCGCTCGTGCGCGAGACCGAGGCGCGGCTGCGCGACACCGGCCTGCGCTGCCTGGACATCGAGATCTTTCGCTTGCGGCCCGACACCCGCGTGGCCGACTACGAGGCGGCGCTGGCTACCGGCGCCCGCTTCGGCGCCCGCGAGGCCCTGGTGGCCGGCAACGACCCCGACGAGGCCCGCCTCACTGCCAATTTCGCCGCCTTCTGCGAGCTGGCCGCGCGCTTTGGGCTCGGCGCCAACCTCGAACCCATGCCCTGGACGGACTGCAAGTCCTTCGCGGACGGGTTGCGCATCGTCGAGGCCGCGGCCCAGGCCAACGGCGGCGTGCTGCTCGACCCCATCCATTTCGACCGCGCCGGCGGCGATCCCGCCGAGGTTGCCCGAGCGCCGCGCGGCCGGCTGCGCTACATGCAGCTCTGCGACGCACCGGCCGAGCGACCGAGCAGCGTCGAAGGCCTGCTGCACCAGGCCCGCGCCGCACGGCTGATGCCCGGCGACGGCGGCCTGCCGCTGCGCGAGCTGCTGGCCGCGGTCCCAGCCGACCTGCCGATCAGCATCGAGATTCCGATGGCCGAGCTGGCGCGCAGCCTGCCGGCGGTGGAGCGCTGCGCGCAGATGCTGGCCAAGGCGCGCCGCCTGCTGGCCGGCTGAATCGCTCAGCCCCGCCCGCCCTGCTCGCGCCAGGCCTTGGGTGACTGCCCCGTCAGGCGCTGGAAGAAGCGCGTGAAATAGGCCGGGTCCGAGAAGCCCAGACCGTCGGACACCTGCCGGATCTGCAGGCTGGTGTAGCCCAGCTCACGCTTGGCCTCCAGCAGCAGGCGCTGGTGCAGCAGCTCCAGCGCCGAGCATTGCAGGTGGCGGCGGCACAGCCGGTTCAGCTGCGCGGGGCTGATGCCCAGCGGCGCGGCCAGTTCCGCGAGGCCGGGATGGCGGCGGAACTGGCGCTCCACCTGCTCGCGAAAGCGCTGCAGGTGCAGCATCGCCCGCCCCTCGCCGTCGGCCATTGCCGTGGCCACCGGCGCCAGCCGCGGCTGGCGTGCCACGCCCGCTGCCAGCATCGACAGCGCGCCCTCCAGCATGCGCGCCCGCCACGGGGCCAGGGACAGGTACTCGGCCCGCAGGCCCTGCAACAGCATCAGCAGGCCAGGCAGGACCGGCGACGCCTTCGGCACCACCAGCGCCCGCGCGTGGCGCAGCTCATCCCACAACCCCGGGCTGGCCGCGAGCTGCTGGCGCAGGCGCTCGTCGTCCAGCGTGACGACATGACCCTCGGTCTCCGGCGCGAAGGCGAAGCCGTGGATGACGAAAGGCGGCACCCAGACCAGAGCTGGTCCGTGCAGCACCAGACGCTGCCGGTCCAGCTCCACATCGGCCCGGCCGCGCTCGATGAGCAGCAGCTGGCTCAGGCCGCCGTGGCGGTGCGGGCGGATTTCCCAATTGTGCAAGCGGCTGCGGTCGGCGATGGACTCGTGGTGCAGTCCGTCGAGCGCATCGTCACGGCCCAGCTCGCCGTACAGCTCGTACAGCGGGGCGGCGGGCGATGCGGCAGCGGGTTTCACGGGTTCGGATTGTGCAATTTCCTGTTCGACGAGTGCATTCCCTGCCGGGCCCTCGGCGCCTAGGCTTCAGCCCATCCAACACAACACTCGGAGCGAGACATGAAGACATTGCGCACCCAGGTGCTCATCGTCGGCGCCGGCCCCTCTGGCCTGCTGCTGGGGCAACTGCTGCACAAGGCCGGCATCGACAACCTCATCCTGGAACGCCAGACCGGCGACTACGTGCTCAGCCGCATCCGCGCCGGCGTGCTTGAGCAGACGACGGCCGACCTGCTGGACGAAGCCGGCGTGGGAGCGCGCATGCACGCCGAGGGGCTGGTGCACGACGGCTTCGACCTGATGTTCGACGGCCAGCACCACCGCATCGACCTGAAGCGCCTGAGCGGCGGCAAGTCCGTGCTGGTCTACGGACAGACCGAGGTGACGCGCGACCTGATGGCCGCCCGCGCCGATGCCGGCCTCACCACGCTGTACGAAGCGGCCGACGTGCAGCTCTTCGGCTTCGACGGCAACAGCCCCGGCGCCCGCTGCACGGTGGGTGGCGAGGCCGTGGAGGTGAAGTGCGACTACATCGCCGGCTGCGACGGCTACCACGGCGTCAGCCGTGCCAGCGTGCCCGCCGGCGCCATCCAGCACTTCGAGAAGGTCTATCCCTTCGGCTGGCTGGGCCTGCTCAGCGACACGCCGCCGGTCTCGCACGAACTGATCTACAGCCACCACGAGCGCGGCTTCTCGCTGTGCAGCATGCGCTCGACGACACGCAGCCGCTACTACCTGCAGGTGCCGCTGACCGAGCAGCTGAGCGACTGGAGCGACGAGCGCTTCTGGGGCGAACTGCGCTGCCGCCTCGCGCCCGAGACCGCGGCGAAACTGGTCACCGGCCCGGCGCTGGAAAAGAGCATCGCGCCGCTGCGCAGCTTCGTCGCCGAGCCCATGCGCTTCGGCCGCCTCTTCCTCGCCGGCGACGCCGCCCACATCGTGCCGCCCACCGGCGCCAAGGGACTGAACCTGGCCGCCTCGGACGTGCACTACCTGTCCCAGGCCCTGATCGAGCACTACCGTGAGCGCAGCGAGGCCGGCATCGAGCACTACTCGGCGCGCGCCCTGGCGCGCATCTGGAAGGCCGAGCGCTTCTCCTGGTGGTTCACCAGCCTGATGCACCACTTTCCGCTGGAGCCCGCCATCGACGCCCGCCTGCACCGCGCCGAGCGCGACTATCTCGTTCGCTCCGAGGCCGCGCAGCAGGTGATGGCGGAGAACTACGTCGGCCTGCCCTGGTAGACCTCGCGCACCCGGCGCATCAGCAGCGCCGCGGTGCGCTGCATCAGCGGCGTGGAGCGCTTGAGCGCCGGCGTGACGAGGCACAGCGTCGCGCACACGTCAGCGCCCGAAATCGGCGTGACGGCGATGCGCTCCGGGTGCTCGTAGGCCAGCAAGGCCTCCTCGCCCAGCGCGGCGTGGCCCAGGCCGGCGGCGACCAGATCGAGCATCGCCGGCACGCTGGATACCTCCCAGTCCACGCGCAACTGCACGCCGGCCATCGCCGCGGCCTCCTCCATGCGCTTGCGGAATACCTGGCCGCGCTGCGGCATCACGAGCGGCAGCCGCGACAGTTCGGCCAGCGTCAGCGGCCCGGCCGGCGCCTGGCCTGCAGGGCTCAACAGCCGCAGCGCCTCCTCGCGCAGCGGCAGGATCTCCAGCGCCGGCAGCGGCTCGGGGTTGTAGACCAGGGCCAGGTCGGCCCGCCCGGACACCAGCCATTCGGTCAGGTGGGTGGAGAAGCCCTCCATGATGACCAGGCGCGCCCGCGGGCAGTCGACGCGGAAGGCTTCGATCAGCGGCAGCGTGTGCAGCCGCGCCTGCGTGGGGGGCATGGCCACCACGATCTGACCCACCGGCTCGTTGCGGTGGGCCGAGAGGTCGTCGCGGGCCTGGGCCACCAGGTGCAGGATGCCCTGGCCATGCTCCAGCAAGCGGCGGCCCGCCTCGGTCAGCTCCACACCGCGGCCATTGCGCAGGAACAGAGTCTCGTGCAGCTCGGTCTCCAGCGACCGCACCTGGCGGCTCAGCGCCGGCTGGGCCAGGCCCAGCACCAGCGCGGCCTTGCTGAAGCTGCCGTGCTCGGCAACCTGAATGAAGTATTCGAGCTGGTTCAGGGTCATGCCGAAATGCTATAGCAGCTAGCGCCAGCCAGAACTAGCTTGATGGAGCCACGGCGCGAAGAATCGCCGTCCATGCCTTCCGACCTGAGCCTGATCTCCTCCATGGCCACCCGCCATTTGCTGGCGGCCCTCGCCACCACGCATGAGCAGGCCGGCGGCCCGGCCACGCGCATCGAGTCCGTGGGGGGCGTGGACGCCGCCCAGCGCGTGCAGGCCGGCGAGACCTTCGACCTCGTCGTGCTGGCAGCCGACGCCATCGCCAGGCTGGACGCCGCCGGCCGTCTGCGCCCGGGCAGCATCCGGGCGCTGGCGGACTCGACAGTGGCCATCGCCGTGCGCGCCGGCGCCGAGGTGCCGGACGTGAGCAGCGAGGCCGCGCTGAAGGCCACCGTACTCCGGGCCCGCGCCATCGGCTACTCAACCGGCCCGAGCGGCACGGCGCTGATGCAGCTGTTCGCCCGCTGGGGCGTGGCGGACGCGCTGAAGGACCGCCTCGTGCAGGCCCGCCCTGGCGTGCCGGTAGGCAGCCTCGTCGCCAGCGGCGAGGTGGATCTCGGCTTCCAGCAGCTCAGCGAGCTGATGGACCTGCCCGGCATCACGCTGCTGGGTGGCATGCCACCGGGCACCGAGATCGTCAGCCGCTTCAGTGGCGCCGTCACGGCCGCGGCCGCGCGGCCGGCCGAGGCCCAGGCCCTGCTCGACTTCATGGCAGGCCCGGCCGCCGACGTCGCCCGACGTCAGCACGGCATGCAGGCCACCCGCTGAGCCCGAGACACCCCACAAGAACCACGGAGACCGACTTGCAGTACCAACCCACCCCCGCCACCGCCGCACGCTCGGTGGACGTACAGCGCCTCATCGACGACCACCCGCTGTCCAGCTGGCAGTGGGGGGTATTCGCGATGTGCTTTCTCATCGTGCTGCTGGATGGCTTCGACACCGCCGCCATCGGCTACATCGCGCCGTCGCTGATCAAGGACTGGGGCGTCACCAAGCCCATGCTGGGCCCGGTGCTCAGCGCCGCGCTGTTCGGCCTCGCCGCCGGTGCGCTGTCCGCCGGCCCGGCGGCCGACCGCCTGGGCCGCAAGCGCGTGCTGACCGTGGCGGTGCTGGTCTTCGGCCTGGCCTCGCTGGCCTCGTCCTTCGCCACCGGCCTGTCCGAACTGAGCACGCTGCGCTTCATCACCGGCCTGGGCCTGGGCGCCGCCATGCCCAACGCGGTGACGCTGATGAGCGAGTACTGCCCCAGCGCCCGCCGCTCGACGCTGACCAACCTGATGTTCTGCGGCTTCCCGCTTGGCGCGGCCTTCGGCGGTTTCCTGGCGGCCTGGATGATCCCGCAGTGGGGCTGGCAGAGCGTGCTGCTGCTGGGCGGCATCGCGCCGCTGCTGCTGACAGTGGCGCTGCTGGCGCTGCTGCCCGAGTCGGTGCGCTTCATGGTGTCGCGCCGCCAGCCGGTGGAGCGCATCCGCGCCGCGCTGGCCCGCATCGCCGGCCCGCGTGTGAACGACTACGACCGCTTCACGCTCAGCGAAACCCGCGTCGTCACCAACGAGCGCGGCGGCCTGGCCCAGGTGCTGGCGCGGCCCTACCGCACCGGCACGCTGATGCTTTGGCTGGCCTACTTCATGGGCCTCGTGATCTTCTACGCGCTGATCAACTGGATGCCCCTGCTGTTCAAGGAGGCCGGCATCGAGCCCAAGACGGCGACGCTGATCGCCGCGCTCTTCCCGCTCGGCGGCGTGGGCGCGGTGTTCTTCGGCTGGCTGATGGACCGCATCGAACCCAACCGCCTGCTGGCCGTGGGCTTCCTGCTGACCGCGGTGGCCGTGTGGTCCATCGGGCAGCTGGTGGGCCAGGTGGGCGGCCTCGTCGTCGGCGTCTTCGTGGCCGGCGCGCTGATGAACACCGCCCAGTCCTCGCTGCCTGCCCTGGCCGCGTCCTTCTACCCCACCAACGGCCGCGCCACGGGCGTGGCCTGGATGCTGGGCATCGGCCGCTTCGGTGGCATTGCCGGCTCCTTCCTGGTGGCGCAACTGACGGCACAGCAGGTCGGCATCGGCATGGTGTTCGCGGTCGTCGCCATCCCCGGCCTGATCGCCGCTGCGGCCCTGTGGGTCAAGCGCAATGCCGACCGCTTCACCGATGGTGGCGGCGCAGCGCTCGCGCATTGAAATTTTTCCGGAGTCTCTTCCATGATCATCGACATCCACGGCCACTACACCACCGCCCCGAAGGCGCTGGAAGCCTGGCGCAACCAGCAGATCGCCGGCATCAAGGACCCAACGCAGAAGCCGCGCGTCGCCGACCTGAAGATCAGCGACGACGAGCTGCGCGAGACCATCGAGACGAATCAGCTCAAGCTGATGAAGCAGCGCGGCTCCGACCTCACCATCTTCAGCCCGCGCGCCAGCTTCATGGCCCACCACATCGGCGACTTCGAGGTGAGCAGCACCTGGGCCGCCATCTGCAACGAGCTGTGCTTTCGCGTCAGCCAGCTTTTCCCCGAGCACTTCATCCCGGCGGCCATGCTGCCGCAGAGCCCCGGCGTGGCGCCCGAGACCTGCATCCCGGAACTGATCAAGTGCGTGGAGCAGTACGGCAACGTCGCCATCAACCTCAACCCCGATCCCTCCGGCGGCCACTGGACCAGCCCGCCGCTGACCGATCGCCACTGGTACCCCATCTACGAGAAGATGGTGGAGTACGACATCCCGGCCATGGTGCACGTGAGCACCAGCTGCAACGCCTGCTTCCACACCACCGGCGCGCATTACATCAACGCCGACACGACAGCCTTCATGCAGCTGCTGCAAGGCGATCTATTCAAGGACTTCCCGACGCTGAAGTTCGTCATCCCCCACGGCGGCGGCGCGGCACCCTACCACTGGGGCCGCTACCGCGGCCTGGCCCAGGAGCTGAAGAAGCCGCTGCTGACCGAGCACCTGCTGAACAACGTGTTCTTCGACACCTGCGTCTACCACCAGCCCGGCATCGACGTGCTGACCAAGGTGGTGCCCGTCAAGAACATCCTGTTCGCCAGCGAGATGATCGGCGCCGTGCGCGGCATCGACCCCGAGACCGGCTTCAACTACGACGACACCAAGCGCTACATCGAGGCCAGCACACAGCTGACGGCCGACGAGAAGCACGCCATCTACGAGGGCAATGCCCGCCGCGTCTATCCGCGCCTGGATGCCGCCCTGAAGAAGCAAGGAAAGTAAGCCATGTACGAACTCGGCGTTGTCTACCGAAACATCCAGCGCGCGGACCGCGAGGCCGCCGACGGCCTGGCCGCCCTGGGCTCGGCCACCGTGCACGAGGCCATGGGCCGGGTCGGCCTGCTCAAGCCCTATATGCGGCCCATCCAGAGCGGCGTGCAGGTGTCCGGCACGGCCGTCACCGTGCTGCTGCAGCCCGGCGACAACTGGATGATGCATGTCGCGGCCGAGCAGATCCAGCCGGGCGACATCGTTGTCGCGGCCGTCACGGCCGACTGCAGCGATGGCTATTTCGGCGACCTGCTGGCCACCAGCTTCCAGGCCCGCGGCGCCCGCGCCCTCGTCATCGACGCCGGCGTGCGCGACGTGAAGACGCTCCAGGAAATGCGCTTCCCGGTCTGGAGCAAGGCCATCAGCAGCAAGGGCACCATCAAGGCCACGCTGGGCTCGGTCAACATCCCGGTGGTCTGCGCTGGCATGTGGGTCACGCCGGGCGACGTCATCGTGGCCGACGATGACGGCATCGTCTGCGTGCCGGCCGCGCGTGCCGTCGAGACGCTGGCCGCCGCCCGCAAGCGCGAGAGCTTCGAGGGCGAAAAGCGCGCCAAGCTCGCCGCCGGCGTGCTGGGCCTGGACATGTACCAGATGCGCGAGCCGCTCGAGAAGGCCGGCCTGCGATACATCGACTGACCTGCCCATCGCCGCCAACCGGGAGACAACGATGCCTCAGTTCCTGCGCCGCCAGCTGCTGGCCGCCGCCATTGCCGCCTTGACCCTGACCGGCATCGCCGAAGCTCAGGAGTTCCCGACCAAGCCCGTCCGCATCACCACGCCCTTCCCGGCTGGCGCGGGGCCGGAGGCCGTGGTGCGCGTGCTGGCCGAGAAGCTGCAGCGGAAATGGGGCAAGCCGGTCATCGTCGAGAACAAGCCCGGCGGCAATGGCTTCATCGCCATCGACGCCTGGAAGCGGGCAGGGGGCGATGCCCACGAACTCATCCAGCTCGACAACGTCCACCTGGTCGCCTATCCGCACCTGTTCAAAAAGCTGCCCTACGACCCGGTCAAGGACTTCGAGCCCATTGCGCCGCTGTTCCGCACCTACTTCTTCGTCGGTGTCGGCGCCGACAGCAAGTACAAGACCGTGGGTGACATCGTGGCCGACGCCAAGGCCCGGCCCGGCCAGCTGATCTATGGGTCCTGGTCGGTCGGCAATCCGGTGCACCTGGGTTCGGCCCTGCTGGAGGCGATGACGGGCACCCAGATGCAGCACGCGGTCTACAAGGAGACGTCGATGCTCTACACCGGCGTGGCCAATGGCGAGCTGAACTTCGCCCTCGGCTCGCTGGCCACCGCCGGCCCGCTGCAGCGCAACGGCAAGATCAAGTTCATCGCCGTGACGGCGCCCAGGCGCCACCCGGCCTTTCCCGATGTGCCGACCGTGGCCGAGTCCGGCGGCCCGGCCGGCTACGAGGTGACGGGCTGGACCCTGCTGGCCGCCCCCAAGGGCCTGCCCAAGGCCGTGGCCGACAAGATCCAGAACGACATCGCCGCGGCGCTGGCCGAGCCGGACATCAAGGACCGCTACGCCACCTTCGGCTACGAGACCTTCCCCGTGACCCACGACCAGTTCACCGCCTTCATCCAGAGCGAATCGCTCAAGTGGGCCGGCGTGATCCAGCGCGCCAAGGTTTCACTGGACTGAACCGCATCCCTGCACGGACCACCAACCCATGAGCAAACCCACCACGGGCGACTTCACCAAGACGGCCGGCTGGCTGGACTGGTACGAAGGCCCCAGCCAGCCCCGCTTCCAGCTGCCGACCGGCAGCGTGGACGCCCACTGCCACGTGTTCGGCCCCGGCGCCGAATTCCCCTACGCCCCCGAGCGCAAGTACACGCCTTGCGACGCCGGCAAGGCCCAGCTTTTCGCGCTACGCGACCACCTCGGCTTTGCGCGCAACGTGGTCGTGCAGGCCACCTGCCATGGGGCGGACAACCGTGCCATGGTCGACGCCTGCCTGGCCTCGGGCGGCAAGGCGCGCGGCGTGGCCACGGTGAAGCGCAGCATTACCGACGACGAGCTGCAGCAGCTGCACGCCGCCGGCGTGCGCGGCGTGCGCTTCAACTTCGTCAAGCGACTGGTGGACTTCACGCCCAAGGACGAACTGCTGGAGATCGCCGGCCGCATCGCCCGGCTGGGCTGGCATGTGGTCATCTACTTCGAGGCCGTGGACCTGCCCGAGCTGTGGGACTTCTTCACCGCGCTGCCAACGACTGTCGTCGTCGACCACATGGGCCGCCCCGACGTGAGCAAGCCCGTCGACGGCCCGGAGTTCGCGCTCTTCCTGAAGTTCATGCGCGAGCATCCCAACGTCTGGAGCAAGGTGAGCTGCCCCGAGCGGCTCTCCGTCACCGGCCCCAAGGCGCTGGCTGGCGAGCAGGCCGCCTACCGGGATGTGGTGCCCTTCGCGCGCCGCGTCGTCGAGGAATTCCCCGACCGCGTGCTCTGGGGCACCGACTGGCCCCACCCTAACCTGAAGGACCACATGCCGGACGACGGCCTGCTGGTGGACTTCATCCCGCACATCGCGCCCACGCCGGAGCTGCAGAAGCTGCTGCTCGTGGACAACCCGATGCACCTCTACTGGCCTGAGGAAGCGTGAGTCATGTCGCTCGACAAACCCTACAAAGACATCCCCGGCACCACCATCTTCGACGCGGAGCAGTCCCGCAAGGGCTACTGGCTGAACCAGTTCTGCATGTCGCTGATGAAGGCCGACAACCGCGCCCGCTTCAAGGCCGATGAGGCCGCCTACCTGGACGAGTGGCCGATGACCGACGCCCAGAAGGCCGCCGTGCGCGCCCGTGACCTGAACGAGTGCATCCGCCTGGGTGGCAACATCTACTTCCTGGCCAAGATCGGCGCCACCGACGGCAAGAGCTTCCAGCAGATGGCCGGCAGCATGACGGGCATGACCGAGGCCGAGTACCGCGACATGATGGTCGGTGGCGGCCGCTCGGTGGAGGGCAACCGCCGCGTGGGCGAGGATGGCGACGCCCAGTCCCACCGCCAGCCGCAAGGCCAGGCCGGCACGACAGCAAAGAAGGGCCCCTGACCGTGGCACGCATCACCGCATCCGTCTACACCTCCCACGTCCCGGCCATCGGCGCGGCGCTGGACCTCGGCAAGTCCGGCGACGACTACTGGCGCCCCGTGTTCCAGGGCTACGACTACTCCAAGCACTGGCTGGCCGAGCAGAAGCCCGACGTCGTCTTCCTGGTCTACAACGACCACGCCACCGCCTTCAGCCTGGACCTCATCCCCACCTTCGCGCTGGGCACGGCGGCCCGCTACACGCCGGCCGACGAGGGCTATGGCGCACGGCCCGTGCCCGAGGTGATCGGACACCCCGAGCTGGCCGCTCACATCGCGCAGAGCGTCATCCAGGACGACTTCGACCTGACGCTGGTCAACAAGATGGACGTGGACCACGGCCTGACCGTGCCGCTGTCGCTGATGTGCGGCCAGCAGGATCCGCAACATGGGGCCTGGCCCTTCAAGGTCATTCCCTTCGCGGTCAACGTCGTGCAGTACCCCGTGCCGTCCGGCCGCCGCTGCTTCCAGCTCGGCCAGGCCATCCGCCGCGCGGTGGAGAGCTTCGACGAAGACCTCAACGTGCAGATCTGGGGCACCGGCGGCATGAGCCACCAGTTGCAGGGCCCGCGCGCCGGCCTCATCAACCGCGAATGGGACAACGCCTGGCTGGACCAGCTCATCAACGACCCCGTGGCGTGCAGCCAGACGCCGCACATCGACTACGTGCGCGAGGCCGGCAGCGAGGGCATCGAGCTGGTCATGTGGCTGATCGCCCGCGGCGCCATGGCTGATGTCGCCGGCGGCCCCAAGCCACCACTCGTCAAGCATCGCTTCTATCACGTGCCGGCATCCAACACGGCCGTGGGACATCTCATCCTGGAGAACACGCAATGAGCAGCAAGATCAAGGTCGCCCTGGCCGGCGCGGGTGCCTTCGGCATCAAGCACCTGGACGGCATCCGCAACATCGCCGACGTCGAGGTCGTCTCGCTGATCAGCCGCGACCTGGACAAGACCCGGGAGGTCGCCGACAAGTACGGCGTCAAGCACGTCACCACCGAGCTGGCCGACAGCCTGGCGCTGCCGGAGGTGGACGCCGTCATCCTCTGCACGCCCACGCAGATGCACGCCAGCCAGACCCTAGCCTGCCTGAAGGCGGGCAAGCATGTGCAGGTGGAGATCCCGCTGTGCGACGTACTGGCCGATGGCGAGGAGGTCGTGAGCGTCGCGCAGAAAACCGGCAAGGTCGCCATGTGCGGCCACACGCGCCGCTTCAATCCCAGCCACCAGTGGGTGCACCAAAAGATCGCGGCGAGCGAGCTCAACGTCCAGCAGATGGACGTGCAGACCTACTTCTTCCGCCGCACCAACATGAACGCGCTGGGCCAGCCTCGCAGCTGGACCGACCACCTGCTGTGGCACCACGCCGCGCACACGGTTGACCTGTTTGCCTGGCAGGCGCGCAGCCCCATCGTGCAAGCCAACGCGCTGCAAGGCCCCATCCACCCGCAGCTCGGCATCGCGATGGACATGAGCATCCAGCTCAAGGCCGCCAACGGCGCGATCTGCACGTTGAGCCTGTCCTTCAACAACGATGGGCCGCTGGGCACCTTCTTCCGCTACATCGGCGACACGGGCACCTACATCGCCCGCTACGACGACCTCGTCAACGGCAAGGAAGAGAAGATCGACGTGAGCCAGGTGGACGTGTCCATGAACGGCATCGAGCTTCAGGACCGCGAGTTCTTCGCCGCCATCCGCGAGGGCCGCGAGCCCAATGCCAGTGTGGCCCAGGTGCTGCCCTGCTACCAGGTGCTGCACAAGCTGGAACAGCAGCTCAAGAACGGTTGAACATGCAGACGCGCCGCATCGGCCCCTTCGCGGTCTCGGTCCTGGGCCTGGGCTGCATGAACCTCAGCCACGCCTACGGCACACCACCGCCGCGCGAGGCTGCAGCGGCCCTGCTGCATGCGGCGCTGGATTCCGGCATCACGCTGTTCGACACGGCGGCGCTGTACGGCTTCGGTGCAAACGAGGAGCTGGTCGGCGAAGTGCTGGCCCCGTACCGCAAGAAGCTTGTGCTGGCCAGCAAGTGCGGCATGCACGGCGTGAACGGCCAGCGCGTCATCGACGGCCGGCCCGACACCATCCGCGCCAGCGTGGAGGCCAGCCTGCAGCGGCTGCGCACCGACGTCATCGACCTGCTCTACCTGCACCGCCTGGACTTCGGCGTGCCCATCGAGGACAGCGTGAGCGCCATGGCCGGGCTGGTGCGCGCGGGCAAGGTGCGGGCGCTGGGCCTGTCGGAGGTGTCGGCCGCGACGCTGCGCCGCGCCCACGCCGTGCACCCCATCGCCGCGATGCAGACCGAATACTCGCTGTGGACCCGCAACCCCGAGATCGCCGTGCTGCAAGCCTGCCGAGAGCTGGGCACGGCCTTCGTCGCCTTCAGCCCGCTGGCGCGCGGCTTCCTGGGCGGGCGGCTGCGTGACGTGGGCACGCTGGCTCCGAAGGACATCCGCCGCGGCATGCCGCGTTTCTCGCCCGAACACTACGCCGCCAACCTACCGCTGCTGGACGGCTTCGCGGCCGAAGCCACGCGCCTGGGCTGCGCGCCCGCCGCGCTGGCTCTGGCCTGGTTGCTGCACCAGGGCGAGGACATCATTCCCATCCCCGGCACCACGCAGGTCGCACATCTGCGGGAATGGCTGGCCGCCCCAGCGCTCACCCTCGACGCGGCGACGCTGGCGCGGCTGGATGCCCTGATCAACCGCAACACCGTCCACGGCGCCCGTTACAACGCCGCCACCCAGGCCGAAATCGACACCGAAGAGTTCGTTGCCTGAAATCCTCGCCATCACCGGCCCGATCTTCCTGCTCGTCGGCCTGGGCTGGGTCGCCGTGCGCAGCGGCGCGTTCGACCGCGCCCTGCTGCCTGCGCTGGGCCGCTACGTCATCGCCTTCGCGCTGCCGGCGCTGATCTTCCGCGCCCTCAGCCAGCGCCCGCTGGCCGAGCTGCTCAACGCGCCGAATGCCCGCTACCTGATGGCTTATGGCGGCGGCTCCTTGCTGGTGCTGGCCGCCGGCCTGCTGTGGGCGCGCAGCCGAGGCCAGGGGCGCGACGCCGCGGCCATGACCGGCATGGGCATGTGCTGCTCCAACTCGGCCTTTGTCGGCCTGCCCGTGGCTCTTCAGGTGGTGGGCCCGCAAGCCTCGGTGGCCGTGGCGCTGACCATGGTGGTCGAGAACCTGGTGATGCTGCCGCTGTGCCTGGCGCTGGCCGACAGCGCGCCCCGTGCCGGCGAGCCGGCCCAGCCCTTCGCCCGGGCCCTGGGCCGCAGCCTGCTGGGCCTGTACCGCAACCCGCTGGTGCTGGCGATCACGGCGGGTGCCGCGTCCGCGCTGCTCGAACTGCGGCTGCCGCTGCCGCTGACCCGGGCGCTGGACCTGCTCGCCAACTCCTCGTCGGCCGTCTCGCTCTTCTTCGTCGGCGGCGTGCTGGTGGGGCTGCCGGTACGCGGCCTGGCCGGCCAGGTCAGCGCCGTGGCCACGGGCAAGCTGCTGCTGCATCCGCTGGCCGTCTTGGGGCTGCTGAGCCTGCTGACGCTGGCGGGCCCCCTCGCGGCGACGCAGCAGCACGCCGCGCTGCTGCTGGCCGGCGGGCCCATGCTGTCCATCTACCCCATCCTGGGCCAGCGCTACGGCCGCCAGCAGGCCAACGCCGCCTGCCTGATGGTCGCCACGGCGGCCGCCTTCCTCAGCCTGAGCGCCTGGATCGCGCTGATCAAGCTCGGCTGGCTCTGAGCTCCGGCGGCACCACCGCCTCCAGTTCGCGGCGCAGCCACTGGTGCAGCGGGTCGCTCTGGTGGCGCAGATGCCAGACGGCGTACATCGGCAGCGTCGGGCAGGCCAGCGGCGGCGGCGCCGTGGCCAGGCCGCGCAGCGTGTGGGTGCCCAGCCAACTCGGCAGCGTGGCTAGCCACGGGCCGCCGCTGACGAACGAGGCCACCGCCGCGAAGCTCGGCACCCGGGCGGCGAAGCGGCGGCTGTGGCCCTGGGCCGCCAGCCATTCATCGACATCCAGCGGCCGGCGCGGCAGCTCGTAGAGCACGGTCACGTGCTCGGCCGCGAGGTAGCCGGCCAGGTCGGCCGGGGCGCGGCCATGCACCGGGTCGTGGAAGACCAGGTAGCGGTCCTCGAACAGGCGCTTGTGCATCAGGTCGCTCGCGTCCGGCGGACGCGGCGTCAGCAGCAGCTGGCAGTGGCCGTCGCGCAGCAGCGCCGGCTCGGGCACGCCCGAGGCGATCACGCGCAGCGACACGCCCGGCGCCTGCGCGCGCAGCCGGCGCAGCAGCGGCGGCAGCAGCAGGTCGCGCTGAAGGTCGTTGGCGGCGATGGTGAGCTCCACCTGCAGGCGCGCCGGCTCGAAGGCGTCGGGGCGGCCCATGCTGCCGAAGGCGCGCAGCTCCTCCAGCAGCAGCCGGGCACGCACCACCAGCGCATCGGCTCGCGCGGTAGCCACGATGCCGCGGCCCGACTTGACGAACAGCGGGTCGCCCACGACGCGGCGCAGCTTGTCCAGCAGATGGCTGACCGCCGACTGCGTGACCCCGAGGCGAGCGGCCGCACGCGTGATCGAGCCCTCCTCGTGCACCGCCAGCAGCAACCGCAGCAGATGCCCGTCGAGGTCCAAATGATCGATTTCGCTCATGGGTCTGATGAGTGCGGCAGCGTTGATCGGCAGTGTCGGCGTCCGGACACTGCAAACCTCTGATCCAGGTCAGATCCGCCCCACCCCGAACGACCGGAGACACGCCATGTGCAGCCCCGCCATTCCCGGCACCACGCTCTTCGACGGCCGACAGGCCCGCAAGGGCTATGCCCTCAACAAGATGTGCTTCTCCTTCAACGAGGCCGCCAATCGCGCCGCCTTCGTGCAGGACGAGGACGCCTACTGCGCCGCCTACGGGCTCAATGCCGAGCAGCGCGAGGCCATCCGCTCGCGCAACGTGCTGCAGCTCATCCAGGCCGGCGGCAACGCCTACTACCTGGCCAAGTTCGCCGGCATCTTCGGCCTGGACATGCAGGACATCGGCGCCCAGCAGACGGGGCTGACCAAGGCCCAGTTCCAGGCCAAGCTCGACGCCTACGCGCGCTGAACCTTCTCCTCGCTCACCGGAACCACCCACCATGGCCACACTCATCGGCGGCATCACCACCTCCCACGTCCCCGCCATCGGCCGCGCCCTCGCGCGCAACAGCCAGGCCGAGCCCTACTGGAAGCCCTTCTTCGACGCCTACCTGCCCGTGCACGCCTGGCTCGAAACCCACAAGCCCGACGTCCTCGTCGTCTTCTACAACGACCACGGCCTGAACTTCTTCCTCGACAAGATGCCCACCTTCGCCGTCGGCGCCGCGCCGCGCTACGAGACCGGCGACGAGGGCTGGGGCCTGCCGCCACTGCCCGGCTTCGACGGTGACGTGGACTTGTCCTGGCATCTGATCGACCAGCTCGTCGCCCGCGACTTCGACGTCACCACCTGCCAGGAGATGCGCGTCGACCATGCCGTGACCCTGCCCATGGCCGTGCTCTGGCCCAGCCAGGTCTGGCCGGTGCGCATCGTGCCGGTCTGCATCAACACCGTGCAGTTCCCGCTGCCCTCGGCCCGCCGTTGCCTGGCGCTGGGCCAGGCCGTGGGCGACGCCATCCGCAGCTGGAAGACCGACCAGCGCGTGGCCGTGCTCGGTACGGGTGGACTGTCCCACCAGCTCGACGGCGAGCGCGCCGGCTACATCAACCCCGGGTTCGACCTGGCTTTCATGGACAGCCTCGTCGACGACCCGGCCTGGGCGGCGCAGTTCAGCGTGCCAGAGCTGGTGGAGAAGGCCGGCACCCAGGGCGTGGAGCTGCTGATGTGGCTGGCCACACGCGCGGCACTCGGAGAGCACGCCGCCTGCCTGCACCGCGGCTATCACATCCCGATCTCCAACACGGCGTCCGGCCTGATGCTGTTCGAGCCGCGGTAGTCCACCCCGGCGGCCCGCGGGCCGGGCGGGTGGTTGCGCATGCATGGGCCGGCGTCAGGCGCCGGAGGACGGCACCGAGCCCCGCTCGCTTCCTCTTCGATGCCACATCACCAGGCAGGCCATGACCACACCGATGGCCGCATGCGAAATGCCCAGCGCCGGTCGCAAGTCCTCAGGTGCGAAGTAGTACAACAGATAGCCGCTCAATGCCAGCAAGGCGGCCGTCACGCTCAGCAGCAGGCCGGTCAGTTGCTGCTGCTTCAGCTGCCAGCGCCGGCTCAACCGCCATCCTTGGGGTACATGAGCCGCGGCCAGGGCTCCCAGCACGAAGACGCCCCCCATGACCGCGAGGCCATGCAGGCGCAGGCACCATGCCTCCAACGGATGCGGCAATTCGCCCACGCCCCCACCGACGCTGTAATGCAGGGCCAGCCAGGCGATGCCGGTCAGCAGCAGCAGCGTTCCGCTGACGTGCAGCGCATGGCGCTGCCAGCGGGGCAGGCGATGCCGCGGCGGGCGAGCGGGATGCGCGGGATGGGCGCGGGGGTGATGCTGGCGGGTCATGCAAGGCGTGGCGCGTCGTGCCGCCAGGCGGCCGCATCGTAGCGGGCCAGCAGCGGGTGGTCGCAGCGGCCGCTGAGCGCAACGACCTTGGTCAGCGCGTCGGCCCACAGGCACAGCGGCGCCGCCACGCTGACGTGGGCCTGCAGCGGCCGGCTCAATACCGAACGGCTGCCGGGCGCGAAATGGCTGGTCGCGAAGGCGCCGTCGCGCAGCCGTGCGAACTCACGCACGCCGCCGCCGGCCTCGTCGCGCAGCTGGATGGGCAGCTCCAGCTCACCGAACACACGCAGGTCGCCGCCAGCATTGACCCAGCCGGCTGCCGCGCCCTGCCCCTGCAACGCCCGGACCGCCTGGTCGACAGCCAGGCCCTTGGCAATGCCACCCAGGTCCAGCACAACGCCGGCGGCTAGCTTGTGCAGCCGGTCGCCGTCCAGCAGCCAGGCCTTGGGGCCGCTGCCGAGGCTGATGTCGAAGAGGCCGCCGCTGTCGGCCTGCAGGCACCGCGCGGCCGCCAGCACCTCGGCCGCCAGCGTGCCGACCCGAAGCTCGCGGCCGGCTGGCAGCGCGTTGAAGCGCGCGATGTCGCTGCCCGCCTCGAAGCGCGACAGCCTGGCCTGCAACTCCGCAACGGCGTCGAAGGCGGCATCCAGCCCGAGCGGCGCACCGATCTCGACCAGCGTGCCGAGCAGCGGCCGGGCGCGCCGTTGCATCGCGCTCAGCCCAGCGTGCCGGCGCGGCGCGCGGCACCCAGCGCGATGACGATGCGGCGCACACCGTCGGTGACATGGGTGCAGCTCAGCGTCGCGCCGCTGATGTTGGCGATGTCCTCACCGATGCGCATGGGCGCCGCTGCCGTCTTGCCGATGAACTGCTTGCGCCAGGCCGGCAAGCGGATCTCGCCACCGTGGCTTTCGCGGTACGACAGGATCTCGACCTGCCTGACGCTGCCGTCGGTGGCGATGCCGACCGCGTAGCTGATCAGCTCGACCTTGCCGATGACGTCGTCGAGCACGACGTAGCCCAGCACCGCATCGCCCTTCTTCGCGACGCGCACGCCAAGGGCCCGGCTGCTGCCGGCCGGCAGCAGCGTCTGCGTGTCGAAGCGGTCGGCGTCGGGGAACATCAGCCGCGCGGCCTGCTCGGGGCTGAGGTAGTTGACCGCGAACGCGCTGGCCGGCGCGAGTGCGATCAATGCGGCCGGGGTCAGCGTGACGCGCATGTTCAGAAGCTCCAGCCGACGCCGAGGTTGTAGCGGTTGGCGTCGGTCGCTTCGCGGAAGCGCTGGTAGTCGGCCTTGAAGACGACGTTCTGCGACAGCTTGAAGTTGGCGCCCACGGTGACGACGCGCTCGCTGCGCGCAGCGTCCGGCGTCAGGCCGGCGCCGAGGTCCGCATAGGACTTGGCGGTGTTGAAGCGCTCCCAGCGCACGAAGGGCAGCAGCGCGTAGTCCTCGCTGGACCAGAGCTTGTAGGCGGCCTGTACGTAGAAGCCGTCGAAGCTCTTCGGGATCAGCGTTTCGTTGCCGACCAGCGGCGTGTTCAGCGCCGCGGTGTTGCTGATGCTGCCGCGGGTGTAGACGGTGGCGAAGTCCCAGCGGCCGGGCGTCCAGCGGGCGTGAACGTCCCACAGCGTGATGCGCGACTTGGCGGGAGCTTGAGCCTGCGTGGCCTGGCCGCTGAAGACAGAGCCGCCCAGCAGCAGGCCCGGGATGCCGCGCCAGTTGGCTGCGCCAAACATCGCCACGTCGTGGCTCTTGGCCAGGGCCATCTCCTGGTGGATGGAGCCCAGCGGCGACTCGCGGCCTTCGCCGGACGTGGCATCCCACTTGGTCAGGTCGAAGCTGGTGGTCAGGCCGCCCTGCAGCGTGAGGCCGTTGTCGAACGCGCCGACGAGCTGGATGCCGCCCTCGCGCCAGGTGCTGGGGATGATGGCAGTCTCGACGAAGTTGCGCTCCACGCCGTAGAAGGCGGTGGGTTCGTGGTTCTCGTTGAGCAGGCCCACGGGCATCAGGAAGAGGCCGGCGCGCAGCGCGAGGCTGGGGTTGATCTGGTGCTCGATGTAGGCCTGCTCGATCGCCACCTCGCCAGGGTCGCCGGACGAAGACACCGCGTGCTCGACCTCAAGCTCCGTGACGACCTTGGTCTTGTCGTCGAAGCGGTGCTGGTAGCCCAGCACGAAGCGGCGGATGTCGGCCTGGGCGTTCTGGCCGGCTTTGGTCGGGCGGTTGTAGTTGATCTCGCCGTAGCTGGTCAACACGGTAGCGGGCTCGGCGCGCGGCGCCTCGGCAGCGCTGGCGGGCGCGGCGACCGGAGCCGGTGCCGCGGCCGGCGCGGGCTGGGCGGCACGCTGCTGCTGCATTTGCGCGAGCTGGGACTTGACGGCGGCGAGTTCGCTGGCGAGCTGGTCGAGCTTGCGGGCCAGTTCGGCCTCGGTGGCAGTCTGCGCCTGGGCGCTGCCCAGGGTCAGGGCAAGGGCGGTGGCGAGCAGGCTGCGAACGGGCAAGGCCCACGTGCGGGATGGGGTCATGATGGTTCTGGCGAGGATGGGGAAAGACATGGGGCGGCTCAGCGCGGCGCGTAGCCGTCGCTCAGCGTGCGCAGGAAGGTGATGACGTCGTCGATCTCGGCGTCGGTCAGCGCGGGCGCGTCGCCCGGCTTGCGGTTGTAGGGCGCCTCGGTGGTGTTGACGTTGCCGGCGTAGGCCTCGGGCAGGTCGTCGAACTTGCGCACGCTGCCATCGGCATTGAGCGGGTACCACTTCTCGGGACTGGTGTCGCGCTGCACATAGAAGGTCAGCGCCTCCTTCAGCGACGTGAAGCGGCCGTTGTGGAAGAGGACCTGGCGACGCGCCACGTTGCGCAGCGAGGGCACCTTGAAGGCGCCGCAGAGGTCCTTGCGCGCGGCGAGGTCAGCCCGCTCGCACAGGCCGAGGTCGAAGTAGGCCGGGTCGGCGTTGCGCGCGATGGCGGCGTTGCGCGGCACGCCCAGGTTGTCGTAGCTGAAGTCGGTGAACAGCGGGAAGCTGCCGTCCGCCGCCTTGGCCGACGGGTGGCAAGCCTGGCAGTTGCCTTTGCCCGGGCTGTTGAACAGCGCCAGGCCGCGAAGTTCCTGCTCGGTCAGCGCGACCTTGCCGCGCAGGAACTCGTCGTACTTGCTGGAGAAGGGCCGGAAGTCGGCGTCCTCCCTCTGGTACTGCGACAGCGCCAGCGTCATGCGGTCCATCGCGTCGGCGGGCCGGCTCAGGATGTCGGCGCCGAAGACGCGCTTGAACTCGTCTGCATAGGCAGCCTTGGCCAGCCGTGCGATGACGGCGGCGACGTCGGCATTGGCCATCTCGAAGGGGTTGACGAATGGCCCGCCGGCCTGCTCCTGCAGCGAGGCGGCACGACCGTCCCAGAAGAAGCCGCCGGTGGGCGTGCCGTCCGCCGCGAAGCGGAAGGCGCTGTTGAGCGACAGGTAGTTGATCGACGGCGTGCTGCGTCGGCCTTGCAGGTCCTGCAAGGGGCCGCCCAGCTGGACGCTCAGCGCATTGGTGGGCGAATGGGCCTGGCTGGCGTCATGGCAGCTGGCGCAGGACTGCCGGCCGGAGGCCGAGAGCGAGACATCGTTGAAGATCTTCTCCCCAAGCGACGCCTGGGCCGACAACGCGGCCTCCTCGGGCGCGCTGGCCGTTGCCGATGCATTGCCGCCACCGCCGCCGCAGCCAGCCAGCAGGGCCGCTGCCGCGAGCAGGCCCAGCCATCTTCCTGATGAACGCCAGATCAGCATGTCGCCACCGTCGAACCGGAGGCGCGCTCCGGGTTGTTATTGCAAATGATTCTCAATCATATTTGAGAATTACTTTCAACAAGCTGTCCGTCGGGGGCGGGGCCGTTCAACCCGAGTCCCTGGCATCGGGGTCACCGCGCGGCCTGCGGTGCGCTCGGCGGCTCCGGGTTGAGCCTGGGGTGCGTCTCTTCACCCAGCCACCACAGCAGCGTGCCGGAGACACCCATCGAGAGTGCGACGAACCAGAACGCGGCTTCGACATGGCCGCTCAAGTGCGCTGACAGGCCCAGGCCCAGCGCGCCGACGCCGTAGCCGAGGTCACGCCAGAACCGGTAGATGCCGATGGCGGAGCCGCGCCAGCCGGGGTGCGAAATATCGGCCACGGCGGCCGAGAGATTCGGATACAGCAGCGCCATGCCCAAGCCCGACAGCGCGGCGGACATTGACCACCAGACCAGCCCCTCGCCCTGCAGCATCAATGCCACGCCGGCGCCACACAGCCACATGCCCCACACATTGGGCCGGTGGCGGCCGATGCGATCGGACAGGCGGCCGGTGAACAACTGCGAGACGCCCCAGGTGAGGCCATACACGCCGATGACCGAGCCCACCTGGGGGAGGCTCAGGCCATGCTGGTACAGATACACCGGATAGAACACCCAGACCAGCGCGTCGACGAACTTCTCCACCAGCCCGGCCTGGCTCAGCGCCAGGAGCCGACGATCGCGCCAGCTCATCAGCGTGAACACCTCCCAGGTGGAAGGATGGGCGCTGATGTCGCGCGGATAGCGCGGCCGCACCACGGAGGCCTCACCGCCCGCCGCATGCCGCGCTGCCTCGGCCTTGGCCCACGGCAGGGTTTCGCGCACCCACAGTTGCGTGAGGCCCAGTGCAGCCAGCACGACGACGAGCCCGAACAGCAGCAGCGCCTGGCGCGGCCCCAGCCAGGTGGCCAGCCATGCGGTCACGATGCCGGCGAGGGCCACGCCCAGATAGCCCGCGAACTCGTTCAGACCCAGCGTGAGACCACGCTCCTGCAGGCGCGTGATGTCCAGCTTGGCGGTCTGCGTCATCGACCAGGTCAGGCCCTGGTTCACACCCAGCAGCACCGTCGCGGCGACCACCCAGCCCCAGCTGGGCGCATGCCAGACCATGACGGGGACAGGCAGGGCCACGAGCCAGCCCAGCAGCAGCACTCGCCTTCGTCCGACACGTTCGGACAGCCGCCCCGCCACGAAATTCATCACGCCCTTGACCACGCCGAAGGCGATCACGAAGGCCGTGAGCAGCAGGAAGGATGTCCTGGGCACGCCGAATTCGGATTCGGCCAGCGCCGGCACCACGGTGCGCATCATGCCGAGGGTCAGGCCCACCAGCAGCACCTGCAACAGCTGATGCAGGAACTGCTGCAGGTTGACCCGGATGCCGTGCCGATGCGCCATGTCCATGCCAGCCGGTTCAGGCAGCCGCGCCGGACGCGGATCGCAGGCCCAGGGCGGTTCGCGACGACTCAGCAGCCACCCCGTACACCCAGCTTGCGCAGGACGATCTCCAGCGGGCACCAGCGCGTCACGGCGCTCTGCAACAGGTTGACTCCGACGAATGCCGTCAAGGCCAGCCACCAGGTGCTGATGAAGGCAGGACTGCCGGGCACGCCCAGCAGCAGCGAGATCAGGATGAAGCTGCCCGCGAACAGGCGCACGATTTGCCAGGAACTCATGGAGCACTCCTTGGTTCAGTTGAGGACGATGCAGGGGCCTCGCGGCGGTAGGCCACGAAGTACAGAAGCGGGATGACCACCAGCGTCAGCAGCGTGCTGACGAGGATGCCGAAGATCAGCGAGATCGCCAGGCCGTTGAAGATGGGGTCGTCGAGGATGAAGAAGGCGCCGAGCATGGCCGCTAGGCCCGTCAGCACGATGGGCTGGGCTCGCGTGGCGGCCGAGTGGACGACGGCTTGCTTCAGCGGCCGGCCCTGTGACACCTCCAGCCGAATGAAGTCCACCAGCAGGATGGAGTTGCGCACGATGATGCCGGCCAGCGCGATCATGCCGATCATGCTGGTGGCCGTGAACTGTGCACCCAGCAGCGCGTGGCCCGGCATCACGCCCACCAGCGTCAGCGGGATGGGCGCCATGATGATGAGCGGCGTGAGGTAGGAGCCGAACTGCGCCACGACGAGCAGGTAGATCAGCACCAGGCCCACAGCGTAGGCGGCGCCCATGTCGCGGAAGGTCTCGTAGGTCACCTGCCACTCGCCGTCCCACTTCAGCGTGTAGCCGCGCCAGGCGTCGCTGGGGGCGTGGATGAAGGTCTCGGCCAGCGTGGCGCCGTCGGGTGTGGCGATTTGCGCCAGCGCGCCGCGCATCTTGAACATGCCGTAGAGCGGGCTGTCCAGCGCGCCCGCCATGTCGCCGACGACGAAGTGCACCGGCAGGCCGTCCTTGTGGAAGATGGGCTGCTCGCGCTGGCTGTCGCTCACCGTGACCAGTTCGCGCAGCGGCACCAGCGCCCCGCCTGCGCTGCGCACGCCGAGCTGCAGCAGCGTGTCCAGGTCGCCCTGGCGCTCGGCCGGCAGCTGCAGCCAGGCGCTGGCCGGGTACTTGCTGCCGTCGTGCAGCCAGGTGGCGGCCTCGCCGCCCAGGCCCGCGGCCAGCGTCGACACCACCGCCGTCTGCGGCACACCGAGCAGCGCAGCCTTGCGGCGGTCCACCAGCAGCAGCTTCTTCGGTGCCGCGGCGATGCCGGAGTCGTCCACGTCGACGACGCCCGGCGTCTGCCCGAAGACGCGCCGCACCTCGCGGGCCACCTGCTGGCGGCCCGCTGCGTCGGGGCCGTAGATCTCCGCCACGATGGGCGAGAGCACCGGCGGGCCGGGCGGCACTTCCACGACCTTCACGTTGGCGCCGTGGCGGCGGCCGATGTCCTGCAGCGCCGGGCGCATGCGGGTGGCGATGGCATGGCTCTGCGTGCTGCGGTGGTGCTTGTCGACGAGGTTGACCTGCAGGTCGCCCACCTCGCCGCCGCTGCGCAGGTAGTACTGACGCACCAGGCCGTTGAAGTTGATCGGCGCAGCAGTGCCGGCATAGGCCTGGTAGTCGGTGACCTCCGGCTGCTGGGCCACGTAGGCACCCAGCTCGTGCAGCACGGCGGCGGTGCGCTCCAGCGGCGTGCCGGCCGGCATGTCGACGATGACCTGGAACTCCGACTTGTTGTCGAAGGGCAGCATCTTCAGCACGACGAGGCCGACCGCCGGCAGGGCCAGCGACAGCACGATGAGCCCGGCCACGCCTCCCGCCAGCCAGCGGCGGTTGCGCGCGCCGCGGGCCTCGTCCAGCAGCGGGCGGAAGACGCGCTCGAACAGCGGGCCCAGCTTGGCGGCGAGGCCGTGGCTGGCGTCGCCCGCGTGGCCGCTGCGCCTGAGCCACAGCCGCGCCAGCCAGGGCGTGACGATGAAGGCGATGGCCAGCGACAACAGCATGCCCATGCTGGCGTTGATGGGGATGGGGCTCATGTAAGGCCCCATCAGGCCCGACACGAAGGCCATCGGCAGCAGCGCGGCGATGACGGTCAGCGTGGCCAGGATGGTGGGGCCGCCCACTTCGTCCACGGCGCCGGGGATGAGCTCGGCGAGGGTCTTGTCCGGATGCAGGGCCATGTGGCGGTGGATGTTCTCCACTACGACGATGGCGTCGTCCACCAGGATGCCGATGGAGAAGATCAGCGCGAACAGCGACACGCGGTTGAGCGTGAAGCCCCAGGCCCAGGAGGCGAACAGCGTGACGGTGAGCGTGAGGATCACCGCACTGCCGACGATGGCCGCCTCGCGCCGGCCCAGCGCGATAAACACCAGCGCAACGACGGAGGCAGTGGCAAACATCAGCTTCTGGATCAGCTTCATCGCCTTGTCGTTGGCGGTGGCGCCGTAGTTGCGCGTCTCGGCCACGTCCACGCCCTGCGGGATGACGGTGTTGCGCAGCTCGGCCACGCGCTGCATGACGGCGTCGGCCACCTCGATGGCGTTCTCGCCGGGCTTCTTGGTGATGGCCAGCGTCACGGCGGCGGACTCGCCCGCCTTGCTGCCGTGCCACACATAGCGCTGCGCCGGCAGCGGGCCGTCGACCACCTGGGCCACGTCGGCGAGGTAGACCGGCCGGCCGTTGCGGGCGCCGACGACCAGTTGCCCCAGCTCGCGGGCATCGCGCAGGAAGGGACCGGCCTCGACGTCCACGGCGCGGTCGCCGGCCAGCAGCTGGCCGGCCGCGGCGCCGCTGTTGGCGGCCTGCAGGGCCTGGCGCAGATCGGCCACGGCCAGGCCGGCGGCGGCCAGGCGGGCGGGGTCGAGCTCGACGCGGATGGCCCGGCCCGGGCCGCCCAGCGTCGTCACCTCGCGGGTGCCGGGCACGCGCTTGAGGTCGGCCTCCAGGCTGTGGGCGATGCGCTCCAGGTCGAAGGCGCCGGTGTCGGCATCGCGGGCGTGCAGGGTCAGCGTGACGATGGGCACGTCGTCGATGCCCTTGGGCTTGACCAGCGGCGGCGCCGTGCCGAGGCCGGCCGGCAGCCAGTCGGCATGGGACTGCACCGTGTCGTAGAGCCGCACCAGCGCCTCGGTGCGCGGCACGCCCACCTTGAACTGCACCGTCATGACGGCCAGCCCCGGGCGGGACAGGCTCATCACATGCTCGACGCCGGCCATCTGCGACAGCACCTGCTCGGCCGGCGTGGCCACCATCTGCTCCACGTCCCGCACGGCAGCGCCGGGGAAGGGGATCAGCACATTGGCCATGGTCACGTTGATCTGCGGCTCCTCCTCGCGCGGCGTGACCGCCACGGCGAAGATGCCCAGCAGCAGGGCCACCAGGGCCAGCAGCGGCGTGATCCGGGCCGACTGGAAGAAGCGGGCAATGCGCCCTGACATGCCGAGTTCCATCAGGGCCTCCGTGCGGCAGCTTGCGGGTCGAGGGCGATGCGCTCACCGGGCTTGAGGCCGGACAGCACTTCCACCTGATCGCCGCTGACGGCGCCCGTGCGCACCTGGCGCAGCAGCGCGCGGCCATCGGCGCCGACGGCGTAGACCGCCTTGAGCTCGGCGCGCTGCACGAGGGCGCGGCTCGGGATGAAGACCCGGTGCGCGCCGCCCGCCTCGCCATCCACCGGCAGCCAGGCGCGCGCGAAGCTGCCCGGCGCCGCGGCGCTGCCGGCCGGCAGCTCGATGCGCACGGTGACCGTGTGGGTGACCGGATCGGCGGCGGGCAGCACCTCCCAGCGGGCCGCCGTGGTGCGCTGGCCGGCGATCTCCACGCTCACCGGCATGGCGAGCCGGCTCCTCAGCGCGGCGGCGGCGGATTCGGGCACGGCCACGGCCACGCGCAGCGCGGTCGGGTCGAAGAGCGTGAGAAGCGGGCGCCCGGGCATGGCCATGTCGCCGGGCATCACGCCTACCTCGGTGACCACGGCGTCATACGGCGCCTTGACGGCGAAGTAGCCGCTTTCGGTGCGCGCGGCCTGGGCGGCGGCCAGCTGTGCGTTGGCCTGGGCCGTGGACGTCTTGAACTGGGCCTCGGCCTGGTCGAGCGCCGCCTGGCTGATGAAGCGGCTGGCGAACAGCTGCCGCTGGCGCTGCACCTCGAGCGAGGCGACCTGTTGCGCGGCGCGGGCGGCCTCCACCTGGGCCGCGGCGGCGCCGGCCTGCTGCTCGGCAGCGCGGGCGTCCAGGCGCGCCAGCAGCTGGCCGGCCTTCACGCGGTCGCCGGCCTTCACCGGCAGCGCGACGACGGCGCCCGCGACCTGGGCGGAAACGACGGTCTGGCGCACCGCTTCGACCGTGCCGTCATGGCTTGCCAGGCCCTGGCTGGCCGACGGGGCCACCGTCCAGGTCGCCAAGGTGTCCGCCGAGCGGGCCAGGACCGGCGCGGCCGCCGCCAGCAAGGCCAGGCAGACGCGCTTCAGAGCGTGAAACCGGTAGGGCATGTGAACTCCAGGACGTGACTTTCGAATTGCATTGCACTAGTATTTAGCTACATAGTTAAATAGTCAAGTACAAACATGAGCAATTCGGTGAATCGCGTGCGAATCGGGCATGATGGGCACCCCACTCCCCGCTCATGTCTCGCCATGCAGGATCTGCCCGACGAAGCCCTCCAACAGGTGGCCGCCTATTTCCAGGCGCTGTCCGAACCGACGCGGCTGCAGATCCTCAACCTGCTGCGCCAGGGAGAGCGCAACGTGGGCGAGCTCGCGCAGGCCTGCGGCTTCACGTCGGCCAACATCTCGCGTCACCTGTCCGTGCTCATGCAGCAGGGGCTGGTGTCGCGCGAGTCGCGCGGCTCGGCGGTCTACTACAGCATTGCCGACGACTCGGTCTATGCGCTGTGTGACCTGGTCTGCGGCAGCATCGGCCGGCAGATGGAGCGCGCGGCAGCGCAGCGCAGCAGCTTCCTGCAGGGGGGCAAGGCCTCTCGTCGCGCCCGCTGAACCCTAGCGTCGAAGCGCTCCGACAACTTCGGCGCCGTCAGCGCAGGCCGCCGACGAGCAGGCGCTCCTCGGTCGGCACCGACTCGTCGCCGTCCAGTTCGACGGCAAGCTGAGTGCAGACGGCGCGGCACAGCATGGCGACCTTCTCGCTCTGCAGCCGGTAGTAGATCTGCGTGCCCTCGCGGCGCTTGCCCAGCACACCGGCGCGATAGAGCGTGGACAGATGCTGGGACATGTTGGGCTGGGTGGTCTGGATCTGCTCCAGCAGCTCGGAGACATTGCGCTCGCCGTTGCAGACGGCGCTGATGATCTTCAGCCTGATGGGCGTGGCGAGCACGCCGAAGAGCTCGGCAGCGGACTCGAAGACACGGTCTTCCTCGGGGGCGTCGGGCATCACGGCGGCGGGCGGTTGGGTCGGGAAAATCACTGTATCAGCAAGCGCCGATGTGCGCTCCGGGGAATGGAGAATGCGGTGGCCGGAACTCTTGCAGATCGCTGACCGCCATGGACGAATCGAGCTTGCCCGCCCTCACCCGCCAGGTGCTCGGCGCCGCGTTCGGCCTTGCCGTGCTGTTCGGCGCGCTGTGCCAGCGCACGCGCTTCTGCACCATGGGCGCCATCTCCGACGTCTATGCCATGGGCGACTGGCGCAGGGCGCGCATGTGGATGGTGGCCGGCGCCGTGGCCATGCTGGGCTTCCAGGCGCAGGCGGCGCTGGGGCTGATCGACCCGGCCGCCAGCATCTATACCGGGCCGCGCCTGCTCTGGCTGTCGGCGGCGCTGGGAGGGCTGCTTTTCGGTTTCGGCATGGTGCTGAGCTCGGGCTGCATCAGCCGCAACCTCGTGCGCCTGGGCGGCGGCAACCTGAAGTCGCTGGTGGTGCTGGCGGTGGCTGCGATCGCAGCCGGGGCCACGCTGCGCGGCGTGACCGCCGTGCTGCGCGTGGCGACCGTCGAGAAGGTCTTCATCGAACTGCCGTCGGGCCAGGCGCTGCCGGGCCTGCTCTCGGCCAGCCTGAGCGGAAGCCCGCTGGCGTGGGGTCTTGGCCTTGCAGTCCTCATGGCGGTCGTGCTGCTCGCGGCGGCGTTGCTGCCGCGCGAGGGCCGGGCGCTGGACATCGGGCTGGCGGGCCTGGCTGTGGGGCTGGTGATCTCCGCGCTGTGGTGGGTGTCGGGGCACCTCGGCTTCCTGCCGGAGGACCCGCGCACGCTGGAGCCGGTCTACCTGGTGACCAATTCGCGCCGGATGGAGTCGTTCAGCACCATCGCGCCGGTGGCCTACGCGCTGGACTGGCTGCTGATGTTCAGCGACCAGTCCAAGACGCTGACGCTGGGCATCGCCACCGTGGCCGGCATCGTCCTCGGCGCGGCGCTGATGGCCTGGCGCGACGGCAGCTTCCGCTGGGAAGGATTCGGCAACGTGGGCGACCTGGGGCTGCACCTCGTCGGCGCGGTCTGCATGGGCGTGGGCGGCATCGTCGCCATGGGCTGCACCATCGGCCAGGGCATCACCGGCGTGTCCACGCTGTCGCTGGGCAGCTTCATCGCGCTGGCCGCCATGGTGGCGGGCGCCTGGCTCGGCCTGCGTTTTCAAGAGTGGCGGCTGGACCGGGCCTGAGCCTCCAGCAGTTCGCGCAGATCGTCGTCGCTCATCTCGCCGGGCACGCAGCGCGGCTGCGTAGGCGCCTCGCCCAGCCAGCAGGTCATGGGCACAAGGCGGCGGGCGGTGAGCTGCGGGCGCAGCGCGCAGGCCCCGCCGCCGTCCACGATGACGGGAAAGGCATAGCCGCGGCGCTCGGTGGTGCGGCGCACCGCCTCGGGTGCGCCATCGACCGCCACGCCCAGCACCGCAGCGCCCGGCGTCTCGCGCAGCAGCCGGGCGAGCCGCTCGTTGTGGCGGTGGCAGAAGGCGCAGTCCGGCGACCAGAATACGGCCAGTACCGGGCCATTGCGCCAGGTCTCGATGGCGATGGGGCGCCCCCGCACATCGACCTTGGGGGCACCGCCGGCGCATTGGGCGAACAGATCTTCAGCACTCGGAGCGGCCTGCGCGACGCCCAGCGCCAGCAGCAATCCAGCAAGCGGGGCCCAACGCCTCATGGCGCGCCGCGCTCCATCAGCAGATAGGTGTTGTAGGCGTTCATGCGGTTGGCCACGCGGAACAGCGGCAGGGCCTCGAAGGCGGACCAGTCGGTGGCGGCATAGGCCTCGTCGAAGGGCTGCATGTCGGCGGCGGCCCGGCCCATGGTGTCGCGCAGGTATTGCAGGTAGTCGCGCGTCAGCTTGAGGTCGGCCAGCGCCTCGGTCGACACCGGCCCGTGGCCCGGCACGATGACAGCGGGCGCGGCGGCGATGAGGCGCGACAGCGCCGCCATCCAGCCGCGGCTGTCGGCCTGGCCGACGTAGGGGATGCGGCCACGGAAGGCCAGGTCGCCGGCGAACAGCACGCGCGCGTCTTCGACGAAGACCGTCAGGTCCTCCGGCGTGTGGGCCGGCCCGACATGGCGCAGCTGCAGGCGCGCGCCGCCCAGTTCCAGCACCTCGTCCTCGCGCAGCCAGCGGTCGGCCGGCACGAGGCGGGTGCGGGCATCGACCCAGGGCGCCAGCGTCTCGCGGCTGGCCTGCAGGCGCTGCTGCGCGGTGTCGGACTGCAGGTACTCGCGCCCGGCCTCGTGCGCGATGACGGTAGCACCACGCTCCTTGAAGACCTGCAGGCCGTAGATGTGGTCAGCGTGGTAGTGGGTCAGCACCACGTAGCGCACCGGCAGCGGCGTGACCGCGCGGATGGCGGCGAGCAGCTCCTCGGCCAGTGCCGGCGACCCCAGCGCGTCGATCACCACGACGCCGGCCGGCGTGACGACGACGCCGGCGTTGGAGATGAAGTTGCGGTTCTCCGGCGAGCCCAAAGCGGCTTCGCCCTGCACGAACCAGATGTTGGGCGCGACGGGCTGCAAGCGCGCTGGCGCAGCCAGGGCAGCCGCGGCCCACGACAGCGTCAGCAGCATCGCGGCGACGAAACGTTTCATCGCGCGGCTCCCGCTTCGGTCGCAGCCGGCAATGCATCGCCTTGGTCAACGAGGCGGTCGGTCAGCGCAGCGGCCGCCCACATGCCTGCCAGCGTGACCCAGGAGGTGGCCGTGAACACCGCCGCGCCCGACAGGCCCGCACCCACGGCGCAGCCGCCCGCCAGCATGCCGCCGAAGCCCATGCAGACCGCGCCAACGATGTAGCGCCGCATGCTGGCGCCGCCCTGGAAGCCTTCCAGCTTGAGCTCGCCCGACAGCGCCGCCGCGAGGAAGGCGCCGAGGAAGACGCCGGGGATCAGCCCCACGTCGAAGCTCAGCGGCTTGTCGCTGACGAAAAGCACCCGGCTCAGCACCTCGGCCGACGGGCCGGTGAAGCTCAGCGACTGGATGGGGTGGGGATCGAAGGCGAGCTTGGAGACGGCGTAGGTGAACCACCAGCCGGCCGCCACCGTGAGGCCCACGCCGATGGCGCCGCCCCAGCCCCAGGCGCCCACGCGCTGGCGCCGCGCCCAGAAAACGGCGGCGGCGAACCAGACCGCCGCGAAACCCAGCGCACCGCCGTGGCCGAGGCCGGTGCGGGCCAGCAGGTCGCGGGCGCCGCCGCCGTCGATGGTCCACCACTCGGAGATGGCCAGGCGCAACGGCGACAGCGCACCCGTCAGCGCCGACTGCGCCGTCACGGCAAAGATCAGCCCTGACAGCAGCGCACGCAGATTGCCCTGGGCTGCCAGCACCAGCATGCGGCTGGAGCAGCCGCGCGCCAGGATCATGCCCATACCGAACAGCGCGCCGCCGATGGCCGCGCCCGACAGGCTGCCCCGCGCGGCGATCTGGCGCGCGTTGCTGGCGTCGAACGCGCCCAGCAGCGCCAGGCCCTGCGTCGCACCGACGGCGGTGGCGAAGGCGAACAGCCAGACGGTCAGCCGCCCGCCGGTGCGCTGGTCGCGCGCGAACTCGATGACGGCCGCGCGCAGACAGAAGCGCGAGCGCTGCGTGAAGAAGCCGAACAGCACGCCGATCAGGGCTGCGCCGAGGGCGAGCGTGCCCGGCTCGCCGAGGCGATCGATGGTGGATTCAAGCAGCATGGACAGTTCAGGCATGGCCGTCGCAGCCTGCGACGGCGGGCCTCAGCGCGCGTTGAGGCCGCTCAAGGCTTGATGTAGGCGTAGCCTTCCTTCTGCAGCTTCACCAGGCGCACGACGCCCGAGGGCGTGTAGTTGGCGTCCAGCACGAACTGGTCCTTCTTCAGGCCGCGGTTCTTCAGCGTGATCTCGCAAACCTCGAAGTGCACGCCACGGGCCTCCAGCGCCGACACCAGCGGCGCGAACTCGGTGCCGTTGGCGGCCTTGGCGCCTTCCATCAGCAGGTCCACGCCTTCGGCGTGGGTGACGACGGTGATTTGCGCGGTCGGGTCGGTGTCGAGGTGGTTGCGGATGTTGCGCAGGCCCTTGAGCCCTTGCGTGGCGGCATTGTCGAAGTGGTAGACGACAAGGTCGCCGGCCCAGGCGAGTGGTGTGGCGAGGATCATCGTGAAGAGGACGAGCAGGAAGCGCTTGCGCATGGGGTTCTCCTGGCGCGGTGGGGGAATCAGCCGTTCAACTCGATCAGTTCGGACACGGCCTTGACGCCGGCCGCGGCGCAGGCGTCGTCGGCCTCGCCGCCGGGCGCGCCCGACACGCCGATGGCGCCGACGACGGCGCCCGCGGCCTCGATGACCTGGCCGCCGCCGATGGCCATGACCTGGGCCGACTGGCGGATGCCGCTCATAGGTCGGCCGGCCTGCGTCTCGGCGGCCAGCGCCGCGGTGGGCATGCGAAAGCTGGCCGCCGTCCAGGCCTTGCGCGGCGCGATGTCCACGGTGTGGGCGCCGGAAAAGCGGTCGCGCAGCAGCACCTGCACGAGGCCCGTGCGGTCCGTGACGGCCACCGCCACCTGGTGGCCGGCCTTGCGGCAGTGGGCCAGCGCCGCCTGGGCCGCAGCGAGGGCCGTCTCCGGCGTCAGCTGCTGCGAGCTGAACAGCGGCGGCGCCTCGGCAGCCTGGGCCGCCGAGGCCAGGGTCAGCGTGGCAAGCATCAGCAAATGGCGCATGGGGTGCTCCGGGTTCAGCCGCCCAGCAGGCCGGGGTTGCCCTGCATGGCGACCAGCTTGGGCGCATTGACGGTGCGCGGCTTCACGCGCCCGCCCTGGGCGCGCAGCCAGGTCTCGACGTGCTCCCACACCGGCTTGACGCCGGGAGCGCTCCTGGCCTCTTCGGCCACCGGCGCCCAACCGGCCACCTTGTAGCGCTTGTCGGCGTCCAGCGGCCTGCCGTTCAGGCGCATGTCGGCGATGCGGCTGCCCATGGCCTCGTTGGGGCGCATGGTGTAACTCAGGCCGCCCACGCGCACCATGTCGCCGCCCTGCTGGTAGTAGGGGTCGGGGTTGAAGAGGTTGTCGGCCACGTCCTCCAGCACGGTCTTGATGGTCGCGCCGGTCATCTCGGTCAGCGTGGCGTAGGGGTAGGTGATGGCGAGCTGGTCCATCAGCAGCTCGCGCGTGATGGTGTCACCTGGCAGCAGGCTGGTGCCCCAGCGGAAGCCCGGAGAGAAGGCGATCTCGGCGCCCTGCGTGTCCATCAGCGCGTCGCAGATGAGCTGGTCCCAGCTGCCGTTGAAGTTGCCGCGGCGGTAGAGCAGGCCGTCGGTGACGGCGAGCTTTTCAGCGAGGCGGGCCTCGTAGGGCGCGCGGACCTTGGCGATCAGCGCCTGCATATCGGCATCGGGGCGCAGCTGGTTGGCGAAAACCGGCAGCAGGCGGTAGCGGAAGTCCACCATGCGGCCGCCCTTGACGTCGAAATCCATCACGCCGAGGAACTTGCCGTTGCTGCCGGCGTTGGTGACGAGCGTCGTGCCGCCGGCGTTCTTGACCGGCACGGCGACGGGCACACCGTCGTGCGTGTGGCCGCCGAAGATGGCGTCGATGCCGCGCACGCGCGAGGCCATCTTCAGGTCCACGTCCATGCCGTTGTGCGACAGCACGCAGACGAGCTGGGCACCGGCCGCGCGGGCCTCGTCCACCACCTTCTGCATGTTGGCGTCCTGGATGCCGAACTCCCAGTCGGCCACCATGTAGCGCGGGTTGGCGATGGGCGTGTAAGGGAAGGCCTGGCCGATGATGGCCACCGGCACGCCGTTGATCTTGCGCAGCGTGTAGGGCTTGAAGACCGGGTCGCCGAAATCGGCGGTCTTCACGTTCTGGGCGACGAAGTCGACCTTGCCGGCGAAGTCCTTCTCGATGATCTCCTTGACCCGCTCCATGCCATAAGTGAACTCCCAATGGCCGGTCATCACGTCCACACCCAGCAGCTTGCAGGCGTCCACCATGTCCTGGGCATTCGTCCACAGCGAGGTGGCCGAGCCCTGCCAGGTGTCGCCGCCGTCCAGCAGCAGCGCGCCAGGGCGGCTGGCCTTCAGGCGCTTGACCAGCGTGGTGAGGTGGGCGAAGCCGCCGACGCGGCCATAGCGGCGCGCGGCGGTCTCGAAGTCCAGCGCCGTCAGCGCGTGGGCCACCGGCGTGCCGGGGCGCAGGCCGGCGGCCTTCAGCAGCGACTCGCCGACCAGATGGGGCATCTGCCCCTGCATGCCGCCGATGCCGAGGTTGACGCTGGGCTCGCGGAAGTAGATGGGCTGCAGCTGCGCGTGGCAGTCCGTCATGTGCAGCAGCGAGACGTTGCCGAAGGGCGGCAGGTCGTAGAGCTGGCCCTCGGCCTTGTCGGTAGCGGCCTCGGCCTCGCGGCCCAGCGGCATGCCGGCCACCGCGGCGCAGGACAGGACCTGCAGGAAATCGCGTTTGGACAGGGACATGGCGCGCCTATTGGTTGACCGGAGACTTGGGGTCCAGCAGCAGGGCCATCAGGTCGCGGATCTGCTGTTCGTTCAGCAGTTCAGCGTGGCCGAAGCGCGGCATGTTGGAGCAGGCCGAGTAGGCTTTGCTGTTCCAGAGCTTGCCCCAGGTGTACTTGACGATGGCCGCGGCGGCCGGGTCGGCGGGGTCGGTGACGCCGCGCAGCTTGCCGTAGTTCCAGAGGCTGGGGCCGATCGTGCCGAAGGAGATCTCCTTCTTGTCGATCTGGTGGCAGTTGTAGCAGCTGCCACCGTTCTTGGCTGGTGCGGCACTGGCGTCGGTCCAGGTCATGCCGCGGCCGTTCTGGGCCAGCTTCTCGCCTTCCTTCCAGTCGCCGATGAACTGGCCGTCGGCCGGCATCTTGACGGTGGCGAGCTGGGCGGCCTCGATCTTCTTCGCGACGGCCGCCGAGGGCGGCTGCGCCTGGGAGCAGGCCTTCTGCGCGTCGTCCTGCGCGATGCGGTCCATCTTGGCAATGCCCTGCTCGCGGAAAGAGGCCTGCATCATGGCGGTGGCCTGCTGGTCAAGCTGCCTGGCGGATTGCGCCTGGGCGGTGCTCGCCGCGAGCAGCGCCAGGGTGGTGAGGTGGCGGATCTTCATCGTCGTTCTCCTCAGCGCTTGAGTGCAGGGGCGATGGACTCGGCGCCGCGGGCGTTGACGCCCATGTAGACGCCCAGCGCCACCGTCACGTCCGACGCGAAGCCTGGGTAGGGGAAGCGCTGCTGGCGGAAGCAGTCGTTGAGGCGGCGTTGCATGCTCCACATCTCGCCGCTGGAGACGCGGTAGGCCGGCCAGGCCGCGAAGCCGACGCCGTCGCCCGGGTTCTTGGTCAGGTTGGGCAGGTCCTGCAGGCGGATGCGCTTGCCGTCCTCGCCATGGCAGCTGGCGCAGGAGAAGTCCATCGGCCCGCCGCGGTAGAAGAAGGCCCGCTTGCCGAGCTCGTAGGCGCGCTTTTCTTCGGGATGCTTCTGGGGCAGGGCCATCTTCATGCCGCGTGACATCGAGGAGATCCACGAGGCGAGCGCCGTGACGGTGGCCTGCTCGCCCTTGTCGAAGGGCGTGGCGGCGATCTCGGCGGCGTCGAAGCCCTGCAGGGTCTGCATGCAGCTCAGCAGGCGGGACTCCAGGTCCTGCACCTTCTTCGTGTCGGCAAAGTAGCGGGGCAACTGCACCCAGGCGCCTTTCACCACGCCCGGGCCCAGGCCCAGGTCGCAGGCTTGCAGCGACACGTTCTTGGGCCCGCGGGGCGTCTTCCAGAGGTCTTCGCCCTTGGCCTCGAAGAGCTCGGCTGGGTTGCCGTCTTCGAGCATCTTGCGGTATTCGGCGATGCCGTCCGCGGCGGACTTGGGCGGCGGCGGCGTCTGGGCCACCAGGGGTAGGGTGGCGGTCGCACTGGCCGCGATGGCGGCGAACGCAATCAGTCGTGAGCGCATGGGGCTCTCCTGCAGTGGCGAACGGGAGAACGGATGAAGAGGGTCAGGAGACCGTGGCTTCGTCCGTGCGGCTCTCGCCGCGGTTGTCGCGCCAGGTGACGGCGATCTTGTCGCCGGCCTTGGCACCCTTCACGATGAACTGCAGGAAGGGGTTTTTGGACACGGAGGGGCCCCATTCGGCGCTCAGCACGGGTTTGCCGTTGAGCTGGGCCGTGACCTCCTGGATGAACCAGGCCGGGATGGTCTTGCCGGCGGCGTCCTTGCGGAGGCCGGTCTCCATCTCGTGGCTCATCAGCACGCGGACGGTGGTCTTGTCGCCGGCCGCCTGGGCTCGGATGCGCATGGGATCGGGCATGTCTGTCTCCTGGATTCGTGGTGCGAATGGAATGCGGGCGGGGTGCGATCAGCCGCCGCAGCCGCCGAGGGTGACCTTCACTTCCTTCTGTGCGTAAAGCACGCGGCCGTCGGCCATCAGCGCCACGGCCAGCACGTTGGACGACTGGCCCATCTTCACGCGCGTCGTGAAGCTGGGCTCGACGAACTCGTTCACGTCGAAGGCCGCCGACAGCACGCTGGGGTTCTTCTCGACCAGCAGCAGCAGGCGCTTGGCGCCGGCCAGCGAGGTGGAGGCGCCCACCGGCACGACGGCACCGTTCTCGGCGATGTCGGGCGCGGTGACGGTGATGTCTTTGCTCTCCACCGGGGCGCCGGCGCCCAGGGCCTTCATCAGGTCGGCAATGGTCTTGGCTTCGAAGGCGGCAGTGGGGTAGGCGGCGAGCGCGGCGCGGGGCAGCAGGCCCAGGCCGCCGAGCATCAGGGCCACCTGGGCGGAGCGGGCAAGCGCCATGCGGCGGTTCAGGCGGTTCAGCATCGGAGTCTCCTTGGGGTGGTCCACGTTAGAGCTGTTGGAGGTGGCGTGCATGCGGGCATTCCTGCACGTCAGCGAGGGGCGGCGCCGGCGGCGAGCCAGGCGGCGATGGTCTTGAGTTCGGCGTCCGACAGCGGCTGCGCCGGCATCGGAATCGGGCCCCAGACGCCCTGGCCGCCGCTCTTGATCTTGGCGGCCAGGTAGGCCTCGGCGTCGCTGCGGCCGGCGTACTTGGCGGCCACCTGCTTGAAGCCGGGGCCGACCAGCTTCTGGTCCATGCCGTGGCAGGCTGTGCAGGAGTTCTTCTTCAGCAGCGCCAGCGCGGCGGCGGCGCCACTCGGCGCGGGCGCCGGTGCAGGCGTGGCGGCCACGCTGATCGGGCCGTCGCGGCGTGCGCCGGGCGCTCGGGTGGTGTCCACGCCGCGCTGAGGGCCGACGAGGCGCTGCTGTTCGGCCAGGTTGCCGTTGTTGTTGCGCGCAAAGTCGGGCAGCAGCGAAGCCACCTTGGGCTCGGCGTTGCAGTCGCTCATGCAGGCGGTGGCCTTGACATCGAAGTCACCAGATTTGCCCATGCCCCTGCCCGGCCACATCGCATGCGCGGTGGTCACGCCGTTGCGGTTGGGCAGGCGCTTCTGCACGTCGGCGATGTTGGCGTCGCTGAGCGTGAAGTCGTCGGGCACGATGCCGCCCAGGCTGAGCAGATAGGCCGTCACCGCGTAGACCTCGTCGGTCTTCAGCGACTTGGGCGCGTTCCAGGGCATGGCGCGGTTGATGTAGTCCCACAGCGTCGAGACGGTGGAGACCTTCATCAGCGTCGTGCGACCGGGGAAGGTGGGGTCGTTCAGCCGCGCGACGCGGCCGGCCTTAATGTCCTCGGCCGTCGTGCCGCCGACCAGCGGCGAGAACACTTCGTTGGCTTCGCCGAACACGCCATGGCAGGAAGCGCACTTGCTCTCCCAGACGTCCTGGCCCAGGTTGACCGAGCCGGCGCCCTTGGGCAGGCCCTTGAAGTCCGGGCGCACGTCGATGTCCCAGGCCTTGATCTCGGCCGGGGTGGCGACACGGCCGACGCCGGGGTAGGCACTCTGGGCCGTGGCGGCGCCGGCGGCGGCCAGGGCCAGCAGTGCGATGCCGAGGCGCTTACGAGAGCTGGACATTGCGCACCTCCCCGCTCTCCTCGACCAGCCAGGACTGGATCGAGTTGTTGTGATAGATCGACCGCGTGCCGCGCACGGCGCGCAGCTGGCGCGTGCTGGGCTGCACGTAGCCGGTCTCGTCCATCGCGCGGCTCTGCACGATGGCGGGCTTGCCGTCCCACTGCCAGTCCAGCGTGAAGCGGGTCAGGCATTTGCTCATGACGGGGTCCTGCAGCCGCGCCGTGCGCCAGTTGCGGCCGCCGTCGGTCGTCACGTCCACGCGCTTGACCTTGCCGCGGCCCGACCAGGCCAGGCCGCTGATCTGGTAGTAGCCTTTGTCGAGCAGCACCTGGCCGCCCGAGGGCGTCGTGACGACGCTCTTGCACTCCTGCGTGCTGGTGTACTGGCGGTGCAGGCCGCCGGGCATCAGGTCAACGTAGTGAATGGTCTCGTCCTTGGTGCCGTAGGGCTGGTCGCCCACTTCCAGGCGGCGCAGGTACTTGACCCAGCTGACGCCCTGCACGCCCGGCACCACCAGCCGCAGCGGGTAGCCCTGCTCGGGGCGCAGCATCTCGCCGTTCTGGCCGTAGGCGACGAAGACCTCGCCGCTCTCCACCAGCTCCATCGGCACGGTGCGCGTCATGCTGGAGCCATCGGCGCCCTCGGCCAGCACGTAGCGGGCGCGCTTGTAGTCGACGCCGCAGAGGTCGAACAGCACGCGCAGAGGCACGCCGGTGAACTCGCTGCAGCTCAGCATGCCGTGGGTGTACTGGCAGGTGGGCACGGCCACGTTGCCCCATTCCATGCCGGTGTTGGCGCCGCACTCGATGAAGTGGAAGCGGCTGACGCTGGGCAGGCGCATCAGCTCGTCCATCGTGAAGACGAGGGGCTTCTTCAGCAGCGCGGCGTCGCTGCCGTTGATCATCAGGCGGTGCTTGGATGGGTCGATGTCCCACCAGCCCTGGTGGTGGCGCTCGAAGTGCAGGCCGCTGGGCGTGACGATGCCGAACAACGACTGCAGCGGCGCGAAGGACACCGAGGCCTGCGTCGTCTGCGTCAGGCCCGGGCTGGGGCGGCGCTGCACGTTGACCTCGTACTTCGACGGCTTGCCATAGCCCTCGGAGGCGACCGCCTGGCCCAGGCCCTTGCTGTGCTCGGGCAGGGTCAGGATGTTGGGGTCGCCGTCAGTGGCGGACTGCGCGACGGCCGCCGCGGCACCGCCGCCCGCGAGCGCGGCGGCGAATGCCTGACGCACGAAGTCGCGCCGGCCCTGGCCGGCCTCGTCGAAGACGGTGTGCACGCCGTCGGGCGTCAGGAAGTTCTCGGGCGCCTTGCGCAGGCGGCCCGACTGGGAGGGATCGTGGCTCAAGGCAGCGTCTCCCCGGCGGTCGGGCAGGCGCCGGCCAGTGGCCAGCACGGCACAAGCTGCGCCGCAATGTCGGTGCACGGCATAGGAAGCCTCGTCTCCTGCGGCCTGGCACGAGCCAGGCCTTTGTTCATCCAGCCGGCGGCTGCGCCTCAACGCAGCACCGTCCCTGATGCCACCGAAGCAACATCAGTTAATCGTTATATTACCTATCACGGATTTATAAAGACCTGGGGACAACCCTAGTACGGGCTGGCGGGGCCGCCGAGCGCCCGTCGCCCGAGCCCCGCCGTGGAAGGCGCGCCAGGTCACACGCCGGCTGTGTGCCATGTCGCACGGGCTCGGGCACGGCATGGCTTTCGAGCCGCTGGCTCCGACACGGCTCCCGTTGCAACTCGATGCCGCAGCTCCCGAGGTGCCCGCGTCGCCTCGTTGGCGCCGCCTCACTCCACCCTGGCCGCGCGCAGGCGCAGCGCGTTGCCGATGACGCTGACCGACGACAACGCCATCGCCGCCGCGGCCACCACGGGTGACAGCAGCACGCCGAAGAAGGGATACAGCACGCCGGCCGCGAGCGGCACGCCGGCCACGTTGTAGGCGAAGCTGAGGAAGAGGTTCTGGCGGATGTTGCGCATCGTGGCGAGCGACAACGTCCGGGCCCTCACGATGCCCATCAGGTCGCCCTTCACCAGCGTGATGCCGGCGCTCTCCATGGCGACGTCCGTGCCGGTGCCCATCGCGACCCCGACCGTCGCCTGCGCGAGCGCGGGCGCATCGTTGACGCCGTCGCCCGCCATCGCGACGACGCGTCCTTCGGCCTGCAGGCGCTTCACGACGGCGGCCTTGTCCTGCGGTAACACCTCCGCCACCACGTCGTCGATGCCCAGTTCTCGCCCGACCGCCTCGGCCGTGGTCCGGCCGTCGCCGGTCAACATGACGACCCGCACGCCGGCCGCCTTCAGCGCTCGCAGCGCCTGAGGTGTCGTCGGCTTGATGGGGTCGGCAATCGCCACGAAGCCCGCCAGCCTGCCGCCCATGCCAACGAAGATGACCGTGGCCGCTTTCTGCCGCTGCTGCTCCGCGGCTGCGGACAGGCTGCCCGTGTCGATGCCCTGCTCGGCCAGGAACCTGGCGCTTCCCGACACGATGGACAAACCGTCGACGGTCCCGACCACGCCCTTGCCGACCGGCGAGTCGAAATCGCCGACCGGTGACAGCCGCAGCTGGCGGTCCTGCGCGTCCATCACGATGGCCATGGCCAGGGGATGCTCGCTGGCGCGCTCGACGCTGGCCAGTTTCTGCAGCACCTCCTCTGCCGCGAAGCCCGCTGCCGCTTCGATGGCGACCACCTTGGGGCGTCCCTCGGTCAGCGTGCCAGTCTTGTCCACCACCAGCGTGTCGACCTGCTCCATCTTCTCCAGCGCCTGCGCGTCGCGGATCAGCACGCCATGCTGGGCGCCCTTGCCGACGCCCACCATGATGGACATCGGCGTCGCCAGGCCCAGGGCACAGGGACAGGCAATGATGAGCACCGACACCGCGGCGACAAGGGCATGGCTGAAGGCCGGCGAGGGCCCCCAGGCAAGCCAGGCGGCGAAGGTCAGTGCCGCCACGAGGATGACTGCCGGCACGAACCAGCCAGCGACCTGATCGGCCATGCGCTGGATCGGCGCGCGGCTGCGCTGGGCCGCCGCAACCATGTGGACGATCTGCGAAAGCAAGGTGTCCGCGCCCACCTTCTCGGCTCGCATGACGAAGCCACCGGTCTGGTTCAACGTACCCGCGGTGACCTTCGAACCAACAGCCTTTGCAACGGGCATGGGCTCACCCGTCACCATCGACTCGTCGACATTGCCCTTGCCCTCGGCGAGTTCGCCGTCGACCGGCACCTTCTCGCCGGGCCGCACGCGCAGCCGGTCGCCAACCTGGATGGCATCCACCTGCACCGTCTCGTCCGTGCCGTCCGCCATGACCTTCACGGCCGTCTTGGGCGCCAGCCCGAGCAACGCCTTGATGGCGCCGGACGTCTTCTCGCGTGCCCGCAACTCCAGCACCTGGCCCAGCAGCACCAGCACGACGATGACGGCCGCAGCCTCGAAGTACACCGCCACCGCACCGTCCTCGCTGCGCAAAGTGGCGGGAAAAAGGCCCGGAGCCAGCGTCGCAACGAGGCTGTAGAGCCAGGCCGCCCCCGTGCCCAGTGCGATGAGGGAGAACATGTTCAGGCTGCGGTTCCTCACCGACGCCGCGGCGCGGGTGAAGAACGGCCAGCCGGCCCAGAGCACGACCAGCGTGCCCAACAGCAGTTGCACCCAGTTCGACGACTTCTGGGCAATGAGATGGTGGATGTCGAAAAGGTGGCCGCCCATTTCCAGGGCGAACACCGGTGCCGTGAGCCCGGTGCCGACCAAGAACCGCCGCGTCATGTCGCGCAGCTCGGGGCTCTCGCCAGGCTCGGCCGTGGCAAGCACGGGCTCCAGCGCCATGCCGCAGATGGGGCAGTTGCCCGGGCCCATCTGCCGCACCTGCGGGTGCATCGGACAGGTGTACTCGACCTGGCCCGGGCCGTCCTTCGGGGCGGTCATGGCCACGGCAGGCGCCTGGTGGCCATCACCATGGTGCGCATGCGCGGCGTGGCTGCTGGGCTCGCCCGCCATCACCGCGCCGTCAGGCATCAGATGGCTGCCGGCCTTGTGAGCATGCCCGGCAGCGCCATGGGAGTGCTCACCGGCCATGGGCCCACCTTCCGGCCGGAGGTGTGAACGAGGTCATCTCACCGGCGCCCAGGGCCATCCTCGGACTGGGAGCTGCCTTTCGGGTGCTCGTGGCCGTGCTGCCCATGATGCCCATGGCCGTGAAACAGGTGCATGAGCGGGCAGGCCAGCAGGAAGAGGTAAGGCACCGCCTGGCTCACATGGGCCAGGTGTTCCGTCAACAGGTAGTACACGCCGACGGCACCGGCGACGAGCATGAAGACGCCCAGCGGAGAGCGCCAACGCGAGGGCGGGGTGGCATGGTCGCCCATGATCGGCTCACTGGCTGGCCGCGGATGCGGCAGGCATGGCGCCCATCATCCTGCCGTCCTTGCCATGCTTCTGCTCATGCATGCCACCTGGCTTGTGCATGTCGTCGTGCATGGCCTTCATGTCTGCGCCACCCATGCCCATGCCCTTCGCGCCAGACGCCGCGGACGCCGCCGGCGCAGCCGCCTGCGGTCTGGCTGCCGGCGCCTTGGCCGGCGCCGCGGGCTTCTTCGCCGCGGGGACAGGCGCAGAGGCCCCTTCGGGGTGGTGGGCCGCGTGGTCCTTGTCCGACTGCGCCACCGCGAAGGGAGCGGAAGCTGCCAGGGCGGCGGCAGTCATCAGGGTGAAAACGGTACGCATGCGAACCTCCTGTGAACTTGGGTAGAGCGTTGCACCGGTGGGCCCGGCCTGGCTTGATGCGGATCAACCGAGACGCCGCCTCCTTTGATGGAAATGCGAGTGGGCGCCACGGCGCTGCAGGGCGTCAGCCGCGGCACCCGCAGCAGCCCGGCCGCCGTTCGGCTGGCTGCCGTGAGGCCGCCGGAGCTGCCACCGGCACCGGCGTATAGCCGGCCTCGGCGATGGCTTCGGCCAGCTCGGCTGCGTCAGCGCGGACCGGTTCAATGTGGACCAGCTTCTGCGCCAGATCCACGTCCACACGGGCTTCGGCATCCACCGCGCGGACTGCCTTCGTGATGTTGGCGACGCAGTGGCCGCAGCTCATGTCGTCGACTCGGAAGACTTGCATCGTGTGCTCCTTTTGCAATCGTGCAGAACAACTGTGGACCTTCCCCCCGTGGGAAGGTCAAGCCCTCTTCGGGCCCGCTTGATGCAAGTCAAGCTACGGCAAGTGCGCCGCCGGACGACCTCGATCCCGCAAGCGCCGCCGATACACTCGACTCGCCCATGCTGCGCCGTCGCATCCACCGCCTGACCACCGCGTTCCTCGTGGTGTTGTCGTTGCTGTTCTCGCAGCAGGTGCTGGCGGGGTACGTCTGCCCGCAACAGGCGGACCCGGCCGCGATGGCGGCCATGATGGATGCGGGCCTGCCCTGCGACGGCATGGACCCGCAGCAACCGGCCCTGTGCCATCAGCACGCAGCCGACTCCGGCAAGACCTTCGAGGCGATCAAGCTGCCGACGGCATCGCTGCCGGCGCTCATCCAGGTGCTGGAGCTGCCGCTGTTGCTGGATGCCGAGGCCGGCCAGGCTGCGTTGCCCGCAGCCTCCCCCGAGGCCCTTGCGCCTCCCGACCCGCTGTTCCTTTCCACGCTCAGACTCCGGGTCTGATCCCTGCGTCGACCGATCGGCGCTGGTGCGGCCTGCCCGCTCGCCAGCAGCGTTCTCGCTCGTCCTCGGAGTTCCCATGTCCACGATGTTCCCGCGCCCGGTCGCACTGGCTGCCGCGCTCCTGCTGCCGCTGGTGGTCGCGGCGCAGCCCCTGTCCTTCGACCAGGCGCTGAGCCTGGCCGTTCAACGGTCCGAAGCCGCCCGGGCGGGCCGCGCGGCCGCCGCCAGCGCCAACGAGTCCGCCCGGGCTGCCGGCCAGCTGCCCGACCCGGTGCTGCGCGCCGGCATAGACAACCTGCCGGTCACTGGCGCCGACCGCTTCAGCACGACCCGCGAGTCGATGACGATGAAACGCATCGGCGTCAGCCAGGAGTGGCTCCCGGCCGACAAGCGCGCCGCCCGCGAGCGTGTTGCCCGGGCGATGGCCGAGCGCGAAGCCATCCAGGCCGGCGTCGCCGAGGCGGAGGCCCGGCTGCAGGTGGCACTGGCCTATGTGGAGGCCTGGTACGCCGCCGAGGCGCTGCATCTCACCAACCAGGCCGAACACCATCTGCACGAGGAGCTGGCCGCCGCCAAGGCACGCCTGGCCGCGGCGACCGGCAGCAGCGCCGAAGTCCTGCAGCTCGCCGCCGCACGCGGTGTCGCCGAAGACGACGGCGCCGAGGTCCGCCAGCAACAGGCGACGGCGCTGGCCGGCGTGAGGCGCTGGGTGGGCTTTCTGCCCGACGGCCTGACCACGCCACCGACCTTCCAGGTGCCCACCGAGCAGGACTATCTGGCGACGAGCCCCGCGATCGTGACGCTGCAACGCGAGGTCGAGGCCGCGCGCCAGAACGCCGCAGCCGCCGCCAAGGAACGCTCGCCGAACTGGACCTGGGAGGTGGCCTATGGCCAGCGCACCGGCTACTCGGACCTGGTCTCCGTGGGCATCAGCATCCCGCTGCAGATTGCACCCGGCCAGCGTCAGGACCGCGAGACCGCGGCCAAACTGAGGCTCGTGGACAAGGCGCAAGCCGAGCTTGAGGAAGCGACCCGTGCCGCCAGTGGCGAGTACCAGGCCCTCAGTGGCGAAGCCACGCGCCTTCAGCAACGCATAGACCGCTACGCCACCTCCGTCATGGAGCCCACCCGGCAGCGCACGGCGGCGGCCCTGGCAGCCTACCGCTCCAACCAATTGCCACTGCCCGCGCTGTTCGAGGCGCGCCATGCCGAGGTGGAGGCTCAACGCAAGCTGCTCGCGCTGCAGCGGGACCTGGCCCGAGCCCAGGCCCAGCTGACCTTCAGACCGCTCGCCCAGGGAGGCACCCCATGAACCGCCCCGCACGCATCGTCTCGCTGACAGCCGCCGGCCTGCTGCTCGCCGCTGGCGGCTTCTGGCTCGGGCGCTCGGCCGCCCCTGGCCAAATCAGCGCAGCGGCGCCGGCCACCGCCGCCTCTGCCGGCGAGCGCCGGCCGCTCTACTGGCACGACCCCATGACGCCAGGGCCCCGCTTCGACAAGCCGGGCAAGTCGCCCTTCATGGACATGCAGCTCGTGCCGGTCTATGCCGACGAGGCCGCCGACGGCGGCGTGAAGATCAGCCCCGCCGTGCAGCAGAACCTGGGCATGCGCACGGCGACGGTCAGGCGCGTGGACGCGGGCACCTCGTTCGATGCCGTGGGCACGGTGCAGTTCGACGAGCGGCTTGGCGCGGCGGTCCAGTCCCGTGTGGCCGGCTACGTCGAACGCCTGGCCGTGCGCGCGCCCATGGAGCAGGTGCGCAAGGGCCAGGCCCTGGCTGTCGTCTTTGCGCCGGAATGGCTCGCGCCGCAAAACGAGTGGCTGGCGCTCAAGCGAGCGGGCGTGTCGGCCGACATCGTGGCCGCAGCGCGTGACCGCATGCGCGCCATGAGCATCCCCGACGGCCTCATCCGCCAGAGCGAGGAGAGCGGGACCGCACAGGCACGCTTCACGCTGACAGCACCGGTCAGTGGCGTCGTCGCCGAGCTGGGCGTCCGCGAGGGCGTGCAGGTGTCGCCCGGCATGACGCTGTTCCGCATCGCCGGGCTGGAGAAGGTCTGGGCCGTCGTGGAGGTGCCCGAGGCCCAGGCGGTTCGGCTGGTGCGCGGCCAGAAGGTCAGGGCCACGCTGCAGGCCGACGCCTCGCAGACCTTCGCGGGCGAGCTGAAGGAAATCCTGCCCCAGGTCAGCGCCGACACGCGCACCTTGCAGGCCCGCTTCGAGGTGGACAACCGTGGCGGCCGGCTGATGCCCGGCATGCTTCTGCGCCTGCAGGTCATCGGCGCGACGAGCGCCCGCCTGGTGGTGCCCGCCGAAGCCGTCATCCGCACGGGCACGCGCGCCGTGGCCCTGGTGCGAACGGGCGCAGGCGCGTTCGAGCCGCGTGATTTGACGCTGGGGGTGGACCTGGGCGAGCAGGTCGAGGTGGCGCAAGGCCTGGCCGAGGGCGATGAGGTGGTGGTGAGCGGCCAGTTCCTCATCGACTCCGAGGCGCGGCTGAAATCGGTGCTGGGTGCCATGGCCGCGGCGCGGCCGGCCTCCGCGGCCTCGGGAGGTGCCCCATGATCACGGCCCTCATCCGCTGGTCCATCACCAACCGGTTCCTGGTGCTGATCGCCACCGCCTTCCTGGTGGCGGCTGGCCTGTGGTCGGCGGCCCGCACGCCGGTGGACGCGCTGCCCGACCTCAGCGACGTGCAGGTCATCGTGCGGACGACCTACCCCGGCAAGCCGCCGCAGGTCGTCGAGGATCTGGTGACCTACCCGCTCACGACGACCCTGCTCAGCGTGCCTGGCGCCAGGACCGTGCGCGGCTACTCCTTCTTCGGCGACTCCTTCGTCTACGTCCTGTTCGACGACAAGACCGACCCGTACTGGGCCCGGTCGCGGGTGGTGGAGTCCCTGAACCAGGTGCAGGGCCGCCTGCCCGCGGGCGCGACGGCAGCCCTGGGGCCCGACGCCACGGGCGTGGGCTGGGTCTACGAGTACGCCCTGGTCGACCGGACCGGCCGCACCGACATCGGCCAGCTCCGCGCGCTGAACGACTGGTTCCTGAAGTTCGAGCTCAAGACCGTGCCGGACGTGGCCGAGGTCGCCAGCATCGGCGGCATGGTGCGCCAGTACCAGGTCGTGCTGGACCCGGACCGCATGCGCGCGCTGGGCGTCACGCTGGCCCAGGTGACCCAGGCGCTGCAACAGGCCAACCAGTCGTCCGGTGGCTCGGTCGTCGAGATGGCCGAGACGGAATACATGGTGCGCTCGCGCGGCTTCCTCAAGACGCTGGATGACTTCCGCAGCGTCCCGCTGGCCGTGAGCGGTGCGACGCCCGTGATGCTGCGCGACGTGGCCACGGTACAGCTGGGGCCCGAGATGCGCCGCGGCATCGCCGAGCTCGACGGCGAGGGCGAGGTCACGGGCGGTGTGGTCATCATGCGTTCGGGCAAGAACGCCCGCACCGCCATCGCCGCCGTCAAGGCCAGGCTGGAAGCGCTGCGGCCCAGCCTCCCCAGCGGCGTCGAGATCGTCGAGACCTACGACCGCTCCAGGCTCATCGACCGTGCCATCGACAACCTGCGCGCGAAGCTAGTAGAGGAGTTCATCGTCGTCGCGGTGGTCTGCGCCGTCTTCCTGTTCCACCTGCGGTCCGCCCTGGTGGCCGTGGTGACGCTGCCGATCGGCGTGCTGGCGGCCTTCGTCGTGATGCACTGGCAGGGCGTCAGTGCAAACATCCTGTCACTGGGCGGCGTGGCCATCGCGCTGGGGGCGATGGTCGATGCGTCGGTCGTGCTGGTCGAGGCGGCCCACAAGCACCTGGAGCACTTCGAGGCGGCGCAGGGGCGCCAGCCGACGACTGCCGAGCGCTGGGCGCTGGTCGCGGGCTCGGCTGTCGAGGTCGGTCCGGCGCTGTTCTTCTCGCTGCTGGTCATCACGCTGTCCTTCCTGCCGGTCTTCACGCTGGAGGCGCAGGAGGGCCGCCTGTTCGCGCCGCTGGCCTTCACCAAGACCTATGCCATGGCCGCGGCCGCCGGGCTTTCAATCACCCTGGTGCCCGTGCTGATGGGCTACCTGATCCGCGGGCGAATCCCCAGGGAGACGGCGAACCCCGTCAATCGCGTTCTCATCGCCCTCTACCGGCCGGCGCTGGAGGCTGTGCTGCGCTTCCCCAAGTTGACGCTGCTGGCCGCGGCGCTGGTGCTGGCCATCACGGCGATTCCCGTGGCCCGCCTCGGCGGCGAGTTCATGCCGCCGCTGGACGAAGGCGACCTGCTGTACATGCCGTCGGCGCTGCCCGGCATGCCCGTGTCCAAGGCGGCCGAGCTGCTGCAACAGACGGATCGGCTCATCAAGACGCTGCCGGAGGTCGAGCGGGTGTTCGGCAAGGCCGGCCGGGCGGACACAGCGACCGACCCCGCGCCGCTGGAGATGTTCGAGACCACCATCCAGTTCAAGCCGCGCGAGCAGTGGCGGCCCGGCATGACGCCGGAGAAGCTCGTCGAGGAGCTGGACCGTATCGTCAAGGTGCCGGGGCTGTCGAACGTGTGGGTCCCGCCTATCCGCAACCGCATCGACATGCTGGCCACCGGCATCAAGAGCCCCGTGGGCATCAAGGTCGCCGGCGCCGACCTGGGCACCATCGACCGGCTGACGGTGCAGATCGAAGCCGCCGTGCGAGGCGTTCCGGGCGTGTCGTCTGCACTGGCCGAGCGCCTCACGGGCGGGCGCTACATCGACTTGGACGTGGACCGCAGCGCGGCGGGCCGCTTCGGCCTGTCAGTGGCCGACGTCCAGGCGGTCGTCGCCACTGCCATCGGCGGCGACAACGTCGGCGAGGTCATCCAGGGGCGCGAGCGCTTCCCGGTGAACGTCCGCTACCCGCGCGAGGTGCGCGACTCGCTGGAACGCCTGCGCCAACTGCCCTTCGTGTCCGGGAAGGGGGCCACGGTGCTGCTGCAGGACGTGGCCCGCATCGCCATCGAGGACGGGCCGCCCATGGTGCGCAGCGAGAACGCGCGCCTCTCGGGCTGGGTCTACGTGGACGTGCGTGGCCGGGACCTGCGCTCGGTCGTGCACGAGATGCAGGCGGTGGTCGGCAAACAGGTGGCGATGCCGGCGGGCTATGCGCTGTCCTGGTCCGGCCAGTTCGAATACCTGGAGCGGGCCACCGAGCGGCTGAAGCTGGTCGTGCCCATCACGCTGGCCGTCATCTTCGTGTTGCTCTACCTGCTGTTCCGTTCCGCGGGAGATGCCGCCCTGGTCATGGCGGCGGTGCCCTTCTCGCTGGTGGGCGGCTTCTGGTTCGTGTGGGCGCTCGGCCATGCCATCTCGGTCGCCACGGCCGTCGGCTTCATCGCCCTGGCCGGCGTCGCTGCCGAGTTCGGCGTGGTGATGCTGGTCTACCTGCAGAACGCCTGGAAGCAGCGCCTGGCCGCTGGCGAGCCAGACAACGAAGCGACGCTGCTGGCGGCCATCCGCGACGGCGCGGTCATGCGCGTGCGACCGAAGGCCATGACGGTGGCCGTCGTGATGGCGGGCCTGCTGCCGATTCTGCTCGGCCACGGTACAGGCTCGGAAGTCATGACGCGCATCGCGGCGCCGATGGTGGGCGGCATGGTGACGGCGCCGCTGCTCAGCATGCTGGTCATCCCGGCGGCCTGGTATCTCGTTCATCGGCGGCGCAGGGCTGGACTCGGAGCAAGTTGAGCCGCCCGGTCACTGGCGGCCGAGCTGGGCTGGTGACCGGGGCGGACAGGGTGGCTCCGGCATCAGGCCATCGGCGATGACGGCGCGCGCCGAGTTGCCCGTTCAGATGACGAGGCCGCTGAAGATGTTCATCGGCAGGCACTGGCCACGGTGCTGTCTGCGGTGGTGCAGGTGACGCCTGGGCAGCAGTTCTCGGCGGGATAGGCCAGCAGTTCGTTCATGTGATCGAACACCGCCCGGCAGACCATCTGGCGGCTGATGCCTTGCTGGCCCACCTGGCCTCCATGGCTCAATTCCTACAGGTGGCAGGAGGGGGTTTCCACCGGCAGCTCCAGGGTCTGGGCCAAGGCGCCGAAGGAACGGAGGGCGACTTTCTCGTTCATGCTTGCATGCTTCTATAAACTTGGAAATGTTGATGCAAAACAAGTCCACCGCACACACCAAATACCAGACTTGCAACGTTCGGATGACAGTTCCCACGCATCGCCCAAGCAAGGAGTACCCCATGTCCGCGATTCAGATCTTTGATCCCGCCTTGTGCTGCAGCAGCGGCGTCTGCAGTCAGGACGTTGACGCACATCTGTTGCAGGCAGCGGCCGACATCGACTGGGCCAAGGGCCTGGGTGCGCAGATCGAGCGCTTCAACCTGGCGCAGCAGCCGCTGGTCTTCGCCCAGAACGAGACGGTGCGCGACCTCCTGGAACGCTCCGGGCAGGATGCCTTGCCCATCACCGTTCTGGATGGCCGGGTGGTGCTGGCGGGCCGCTATCCCAGCCGGCAGCAGTTGAGCCAGTGGGCAGGCATCGATGCTCCCAACGTGGCTGCGGGCACTTCCAGTTGCTGCAGCGGCGGCAAGTGCTGCTGATTCGCGTGACGCCATGAAGTTCATCGACGGGCTGCCACGCTTCTCCTTCTTCACCGGCAAGGGCGGCGTGGGCAAGACCTCGCTGGCCTGTGCCACGGCCGTCAGGCTGGCGGATGCAGGCAAGCGCGTGCTGCTGGTCAGCACCGATCCAGCCTCCAACGTGGGCCAGGTCTTCGGCATCCACATCGGCAACGATGTCACGGCGGTTCCCACCGTACAAAACCTGTGGGCGCTCGAGATTGACCCGCAGGCTGCGGCTCAGGGCTACCGCGACCGCATCGTCGGCCCGGTTCGCGGCGTACTGCCGTCCGATGTCGTGAAGGGCATCGAGGAGCAGCTCTCCGGTGCCTGCACCACCGAGATTGCCGCCTTCGACGAGTTCACGGGTCTGCTGACCGACGAAGCACTGGTGGCGCGTTTCGAGCATGTCATCTTCGACACCGCTCCCACCGGCCACACGATCCGGCTGCTGCAGCTGCCGGGCGCCTGGAACAGTTTCCTTGAGGCCGGCAAGGGTGATGCTTCCTGCCTGGGGCCGCTGGCCGGCCTGGAGAAGCAGCGCACCCAGTACAAGGCTGCTGTTGACGCCCTGGCTGACCCCGAGCGCACCCGCCTGGTCCTGGTGGCCCGGGCGCAGGCGTCCACCTTGAAGGAAGTAGCGCGCACGCACGACGAGCTTGCGCGCATCGGGCTGACGCGCCAGCACCTGGTCGTCAACGGCGTCATGCCGGAGACTGAGGCTGCACACGATCCGCTGGCGGCAGCAGTGGTCAGGCGCGAGCAGGCCGCGCTCGCGGCCATGCCCGAGGTCCTGCGCGAGCTGCCCACGGACCAGGTGCCGCTGAAGGCCTTTGACCTGGTCGGCCTGGAGGCGCTGCGCCGGTTCTTCGAGCCCTCGCCGCCGTTCCCACACACCGCATCCGGAGGGGCGCAACCCCTTCAAGCGCCGAGCTTGGCCCAGTTGATTGACGGTCTCGCTGAGCCGGGGCACGGACTCATCATGGTGATGGGCAAGGGCGGCGTGGGCAAGACCACACTGGCTGCAGCCATCGCGGTCGAGCTGGCGCTGCGCGGTCTGCCGGTGCATCTGACGACGTCGGACCCGGCCGCACATCTGACCGACACGCTGGCAGGCCAGATGGAGCACCTGAGCGTCAGTCGGATCGACCCGCAGATCGAGACACAGCGCTACCGCGACCAGGTGCTGGCCAGCAAAGGGAAGAACCTCGACGCACAGGGCCGCGCACTGCTGGAAGAGGACTTGCGCTCACCCTGCACCGAAGAGATAGCGGTCTTCCAGGCGTTCTCGCGCGTCATCCGTGAGGCCGGCCGCAAGTTCGTGGTCATGGACACGGCGCCGACCGGCCACACCCTGCTGCTGCTCGATGCCACCGGCGCATACCACCGGGAGATTGCCAGGCAGATGTCCGCCTCGGGCGTGCACTTCACGACACCCATGATGCAGCTGCAAGATTCGAACCGGACCAAGGTGCTGATCACCACACTGGCCGAGAACACGCCGGTCCAGGAGGCGGCGGTGCTGCAAGGCGACCTTCGCCGCGCGGGCATCGAACCCTGGGCCTGGGTCATCAACAACAGTGTGGCGGCCACAGGCGTGAGTTCGCCACTGCTGCGCGCACGGGCGGCCAAGGAGTTGACGTTCATCGACGCAGTTGCGAAGCAGCATGCACACCGGTACGCACTGGTGCCGCTGCTAGCCGAAGAACCCGTTGGAATCAGCAGGTTGCGGGAGTTGGCAGGTAGATCAGCCTGAGTGTTCGGCTGCATGCAAGCGGCCGCCCGCCCAACACACCTTGACGACCACGGCTGGCGAGGATGGCGTCAGGCTGTGGGTGACCAGCGATGCGGCAGCAGCTCGTCGATCCGGCTGGCCGGGTGAGTAGGCAAGCGATCCACCAAGTCATGTAGGCAGGCGTACGGGTCACGCCCATTGATGCGAGCCGAGTGCAGCAGGCTCACGACGGCGGCAGCGCATTTACCCGCGCGCAGTCTGCCGGCGAGTAGCCAATTCGATCTACCGACCGCGATCGGGCGGATCTGGCTCTCGACCCAGTTGTTCGAGATCGGCACGTCGCCGTCGCTCACGGAGTGCGTCAGCTCTTTCAGCCCTTCAAGCTGTAGCCGATCGCCTTGATCGGTCGCGGAGCCGGGTGGCGCCAACTGTCGTTGCGCCAGCAGCCATTGGTAGAACACCGCCAGAACCCGTCGTGACACTGCGCTGCCGGATCCGTCGGCGCTCGTCGCTGGTGTCCACGCTGTTCACGTCGAGTTGCATGTCGACTCCAGTCAGAAGAGATCGCCCGTCGTCGGGCCGGGCAGTTCGGGCGGCTTGGGCGGCAGGGCCCGCGGCGTGCGGGTCGCACGCTTGCGTGGCTGTTCTACCGCCAGGGCATGCCACTCGGGCGCGAACATGTCGGGCACAGCCGCCCAGCTCTTGGGCTCGCGCGGCGCCGGGGCCGACGGCTCCCGCGGGCCGGCCTGCAATTGCTCCGCCGGATAGCGCACCAGCAAACGCTCGGCGTCCTTGAGCGAGCCGTAGAGCCACAGCTCCTGCGCGCTGACCGGCAGGATGACCGGCATGGGCTTCTCATGGTCGGGCGCATTCATGCGCGCGAAGACCTCATGCCCATCGGCGTTGACGGTCAGCATGCTGAACGACAGCAGCTTCTCGCCCGCCGGGCTGGTCCATTCGTTCCACAGGCCCGCCAGGCCCATGGGCTCCTCGTCAGCCCGCTGGATATTCCACATCTGCGGCCGGCCAGATTCAAAGTTCCATTCCGAGATCAGCTTCACCGGGATCACGCAGCGCCGACCTGCCCACCAGCTTTCCCGGAAAGCCGGCTTGGACTTCATCGTCTCGGTGCGGCAGTTGTAGGTGTGCTTTCCAAAGCCGACGTCGGTCGCAAAGCGCGGCAGCAGGCCCAGCAGACCGAACCTGGCATCGCCCAGCACATCCGGCAACTTCACCTCGGCGGACACAATGAATGGCGCCATGACGCCCGCACTGCAGCAAGGTGCCGGGTCCGCCCCCTCAGGTAGGGTGACGCCGAAGCTGGCCAGCAACCGATCGTTGTCCGTGATGGGTTCGTAGTTCGAGCACATGGTTCAGGGGCGGATCAGTACCCCTGGCGCGCCGGAGATGCGGCTCGTGGCAGTTGTCACGCCCCTCAGCTCGACGGCTCGACAAGGTCGATGACGCAATAATACTGTATGTATTAACAGTATTTGCTTGTGGCCTCTGCCAGCCCTCCGGTTGTGCCACTACCCGCCCACGCTAATGCGGCGCCATGGCGGGGCGACGAACTTCGTCCGCCACCAGTCGCCACGCACTTGAGCGGCTAACGCTTATGCGACATCAATGCCACGGGCCTTCCCTGCCCTGCTGAACCAGGCGAGATGGGTATCGATGACCTGGGTTGTCGTTGGTACTCGGCGCCAGCAGCAACTTCTCGGTTCAACCGCCTAAGAACAAAGTTAGGGGCTGCCGATACGCCGAATAAGCGCCTTCGTGAAGACTTGCGTCGTCGCGCTCCCGCACAAGTCGGGCGTCCGGATCCGATCGACGTTCAAGGTCTCGTCGATAGCGCAACGAAGACGCCTCGCCTTGTCGTGCAGATCGACATGCTCCAGCATCATGGCCGCGCCAAGGAGCAGCGCCGTCGGGTTGGCGACACCCATGCCAGCGATGTCAGGCGCCGATCCGTGGACGGCTTCGAAGATTGCCGCCTCCGCACCGATGTTGGCGCCCGGCGCCATGCCGAGTCCGCCCACCAGGCCTGCAGCCAGGTCCGAAAGGATGTCGCCAAAGAGATTGGTGGTCACCAGCACATCGAACTGGTGCGGGTTCAACACCAGCTTCATGGCGCAGGCGTCGACGATCACCGATTCAAACTCGATCTGCCCGCGGTACTTCTCTTCCCAAAGCTGCGTCGCCGTCTCCAGGAACAGCCCCGTCAACGCTTTCAGGATGTTGGCCTTGTGGACGACGGTGACCTTCTTGCGGCCGGCGGCGATCGCGAGCCGGAATGCATAGTCCAGCACGCGCAGACTGCCAGCACGCGTGTTGACGCCCGTGCCGATGGCTGCCCCGTGGGGGTCCGCGCCGATGGCAATGTAGTGCTCGTGGCCGATGTACAGCCCCTCGAGGTTTTCTCGGACGACAATGAGATCAATGTCTTCGAACCGGCCGCCGGAAACGATGGTTCGCGCCGGCCGCACGTTGGCAAAGAGACCGAACTCCTCGCGCAGGCGGACGTTGGAAGACCGGTAGCCGCCACCGGACGGCGTCTCCAGAGGCCCCTTGAGGGCCAGGCGGGTTCGTCGGATGCTGTCCAGCGCCTGCCCAGGCAGCGGATCGCCATGCTCGCGAACGCCTGCGAGCCCTGCCGAACAGCGCTCCCAGGCAAAGGGTGCGCCCAGGGCCTCGAGCACGGTGGTCGTGGCATCGACGATTTCAGGACCTATCCCGTCTCCCGGGATGAGCGTGGCGGGTATTCGAATCGACATGGGGATCTCGATCGCCATCAGTGCGTGAACTGCAGGCCCAGGTAAACCAGGGCCTGGCGCCGCTCGTCCGATCGCGTACCTCGCTCCGTGCCGGCCGCGAAAAGCAGCGACAGGGAGTCGTCTAGCTTGCGATGGAAGCCCAGATTGAACAGGGTCTCGTGCTGCGAATCGCCCTGTGCCCGGCGAACCTCGAACATGCATTCGTTGCCGTCACCACAGGCGTGCGAGGCGACCGCGCCGGCGATCCATTGCCCCTTCTGCCCCTGGACGAAGTTCTTGCCGACCTCGCCGACCAGGCCCACGCCGGCGATCTCCCCCGCCACCTCGAGCGGCAGGAAGAACTCGTGTCCCTGCGATGCCGTTCCACGCCGGATCGAACCGTGAGTGAGCGCGTGGCTGTATTGGGGATACATCGACGCCGACACCCCCGAATCCTCGTCGTCGTAGAAGCGCCACTTCACGCCGACATCCGCGTCGCCGAGTCCACTGCGAGTCGGCGAGCCTGCTGGCGAAAGCCGGACCCAGGGTACGTCGAGCTTGAGCTGAATCCGCTCACCCAGCCCGTAGTTGATATCCAGGTCCGGCATCGCCAGCTCGCGCTGACCCGAGCTTCGGCTGGCCACCAGTGCAGCGTTGATCTCCCACTTTCCGTCCCCGGGTGTCTCCGGGTCGTCGGTGACCATCGGCGGGCCTCCTGCGGCGACAGCGGCAAGCGCATTCCAGCCGATCGCGACGGCGACCAGGCTGCGGCGAAACAGATGCTCGGGGATGGCGAAGCGGCGAAAAGTGAAGCTCATTGGCGTAGGCTGACGTTGCGTGAAGGCGCTGAAGCGCGGAGCGAAGGACCGGCATCGGTTGGCGTCATCGCCTGCACTGCCGTTGCGGCCCTTCGTTGCGGACGATTCTTCTTGCCGCACCTGTACGCTGCATGACCCCAACCTGTACCTCCGATTAAGGAGGCGCCACATCGTGAGGTCGAGCCGAGCACTGCCGGCAAGCGCCCATGCCTTCGACACATGGACCTGTGACGCGGGTGGGGCACCGTGCAAGACCGCATGGGGAGGTACGGACGGCCACGCCCTCAAGCCCTTCGATCTGGACGGCTCGGACCAGCGGCAGCTCAGGTTGTCGGCGTCGCGGCACCGGCGCACTGGTCGACACCGACGCCGCGGCCGATCCTCAGGCTATCGAACCACACATAGAGCACCGGCGTCAGGAGCAGGGTGACGAACTGCGAAAACAACAGCCCCCCGACGATGGACACCCCGAGGGGCTGACGCAACTCGGCACCCGCGCCAAGCCCCAGCGCGATCGGAAGCGCGCCCATCAATGCGCAAAGCGTGGTCATCATGATGGGTCGATAGCGCAATCGGCATGCCTCGCGGATGGCCCCCTCGGCATCGCGCCCCTTCTCGCGACGCAGTTCGACGGCCACGTCGATCATCATGATGGCGTTCTTCTTCACGATGCCCACGAGCAGCAGGATCCCGATCATGGCGATGAAGGTCAGCTCGAGTCCGCACACCTTGAGGGCCAGCAGCGCGCCCACGGCAGCGGAGGGAATGCCCATCAGGATGGTGAGCGGATGAATCCAGCTCTCGTAGAGCATGCCAAGAATCACGTAGATCAGAGCTACCGCAACGACGATTAGCCAGACCTGCGTCGACTGGGATTGGCTGAACAGAGCCGCCTCGCCGCTGAATGAGCCATAGATGGTGGCGGGCAGCTGGATCGCCTGCTCGGCGCGCCGGATTTCCTCGGCCGCGTCCGAGAGCGACTTTCCGTCTGCCAGGTCGAAGGAGAGCGTCACCGACGGCAGCTGGGACTGATGATTGACCGCGGTCACGCCGCGCCCCCGGCTGACCGTTGCAAAGGCTCCGATCGGAACCACCGCACCGGATGGGGTGCGCACCTCCAGGGCGAGCAGGCTGGTTTCGTCCTGCCTGCCGTTCTGGGCCGTCTCGAGGATGACCTGGTAGCTGTCCTCGGGTGCATAGACCGTTGACACCTGGCGACCGCCAAAGGCGTCGTAGAGCGTGCTGCGCAGCGTGGCCATCTCGACGCCCAGCTGTGCGGCCTTGTCACGGTCGACAGACAGACGCGCGTCCAAGCCCCCCATCCGAACGTCGCTGCTGACGCCAGTCAGCACGCGCGACTTCCGCAGCTCCGCAACGAGACGCTCGGCCCAGGATTCGATCGAAGCAGAGCCCACAGCCTGCAGCGTGTACTGGAAGGCACTCGGCGAAGACCTGCCGCCCACCTTGAGGTTCTGCACCGGGCTGAGGAAGACGCGCACGCCCGGAACGATGGACACCTTGGATCGCAAGCTCGACAGCACCTGATCCATGGGCGGTCTCGAACCCCGCTCGACCAAGTCGAGCACCAACTGGGTCGTGTCGTGATCCACCTTGCTGGCGACGGCGGCAACGCTGGCATCCGATTGAAGCGCTTTCTCCAGCATCCGCACCACGGCCAGGCGACCGACGAAGGACATGTCCTCCGGCGCCTTCACGGTCACGACGATCTGCCCGAGGTCCTCGCGCGGGAAGAACCCCTTGGGAGCACTGGCATACAGCGCCACGGTGGCGATCAAGGTCAGCAGGCCCACGAACAGCGTCGACTTTCGCCGGCGCAGCACGACCTCAAGCATGGACAGATACCAGCTCAATGTCCGCTCGTAGAGCGCCTCGAAGCCTCGCGCCCAGCGCGGCTCGGGTCGCGACCGATGGATGAAGCGGCTGACCAGCGGCACCAGCATGGGAATCAGCGTCAGGGACACCGCGGCCGACACCAGGATCGCCAGCGTGACGACCTGGGCGAACTCATGGAACAGCCGGCCCATGGTGCCCGGCATGAAGAAGATCGGCACGAAGACCGCGACCAGCGTGAGCGAGATGGACATCACGGTGAATCCGACCTCGGTGGCACCCGCCACGGCGGCGTCGGCAGCGTCGGCGCCGGCCTCGATGCGGCGCATGATGGCCTCCAGCACCACGATGGCGTCGTCGACGACCAGGCCGACGGCAATCGTCAGCCCCATCAACGAGATATTGTCCAGGCTGAGCCCCAGGGCCGCCATCAGCCCGAAGGTGCCGACCAGCGACAGCGGCACGCTCACGGCAGGGATCAGGGTCGCGCTCAGCTTCTTTAGGAAGAGCAGCATCACCAGGATGACGAGACCTATCGTCAGCAACATGGTCAAGTTCACGTCCCGGATCGATTCACGCACCGAGATCGATCGGTCGCTGCGGGTCTGTATCGCGATCGACGCGGGCAAGGTCGCCTTCAGTTTCGGGATCAGCGACCGGATCGAGTCGACAACCGCGACGGTGTTGGCGTCGGACTGCCTCTGGACGAACAGGATGATCGACGGCACCCCGTTGATCGAGCTCATGTTCTGCGTGTTCTCGATGCTGTCGACCACCTCGGCCACATCCGACAGCCTCACGACGCGGCCCTGCCTTCGCGCCACGACCGTCTTTTCGAAGTCGGCGGCCTTGAGGAGCTTGCCGGTGACCTGCACCGCGAGCGTCTGACGATCGTTGTCGAGCTGACCGACCGGCGAATTGGAGTTCGCGCTTTTCAAGGTCGTCGCGAGTTCGTCCAGCGTCAGGTTGATGGCCGCCAGCTTCTCCGCATGGGCTCGAATGCGGACCGCGTAGCGCTTCTGTCCCCCGACAAATACCTGGGCCACGCCCGGGATGGACGCGATGGCCGGCACGACGATGTTGTCGCTGTAGGTATTCAGCGTCGCCAGCGGCATGGACGGCGAGCTCATGCCGATCAGGATGATGGGCGCATCGGCAGGATTGAGCTTCTTGTACGACGGCGGGGCGGGAAGCTCGGGCGGCAGGGACCGCGTCGACCGGTACAGCGCGGCCTGGACGTCCGCAGCGGCGGAATCGATGTCGCGACTCGAATCGAACTCGAGAATGATGCGGGTCTCGCCCTGGACGCTCGACGAGGTCGTCAGCGCCAGACCCGGGATCGCCGAGAACTGCTTCTCCAGCGGCGTCGCCACCGAGCTCGCCATGTTCTCCGGGCTGGCGCCGGGCAGCTTGACGCTCACCTCGATGGTGGGCGTGTCGTACCTCGGCAGCGCCGAGATGGGCAGCCGGGCCCAGCAGAACAGGCCGGCCACGAGAACGCTGAGCCAGAACAGCAGCGTGGCGATCGGCCGCCGAAGACACAGGGCCGAGAGGCTCATTGGGGAGACTGTTGCATCGCGAGGGGCTGGGGTTGACTCTTGGCAATCTTTGCGATTCCACCGGGTCGCAAATTGGCCTGTCCCTCCACCACCACGGTCTCGCCGCTGTTCAGTCCAGTCACGATGGCACGCTGATCCTGCAGCCGCACCATGGCCACGGCGCGTTCCTGCGCCACGTCATGCTCATCCAGTACATAGACGAACCTGCCGTTCGGCCCTTCCAGAACAGCCTGCGGCGGCACGGTCACAACTGTTGCCGTGGTCGCCATGGCGAGCTCCAGCTTGACGAAACCACCCGGCCACAACCGCCTCGAAGCGTTCGGAAATTCGGCCTTGAGCGTGATCGTTCCGCTGTCGGTATTCACGATGTTGTTGACGAATGACAGCCGCCCCTGGAGACGCTGGCCGTCCTCGTCTTGAATCTCGATGCGGGTCGAGGATTTCTCCCGGCTCGCCAGCACGCCCGCCAGATAGGACTCAGGGATGGTGAACTCCACGCCAATCGGGTCGAGCTGAACGATGTTGACGAGCGGCGCACCCGCGCCAGCCTGCGCAATGCTGCCCGCATGCACGGCAATGGCGCCCGAGTAGCCCGAGATGGGGGCGGTGATCAGGGCCCGATCCAGCATCGCGCGGGTCTGCTTCACCTCGGCCGACGCGGCCTTCTGCTGTGCCTGGAGGACCTCGAGCCGGCTGGCGCTCGTGTCGACCGCACTGGAGGAATAGAACTTGGCTTTCGCCAACTGCTCCGTTCTCGCCAGCCCGCGCTCGGCGTCATCGACCTGCGCCTCGATTTCGGCGTACTTGGCTTCGGCCTTGGCAAGCTGCCCTTCCAGGTCGACAGCATCGATGGTGAAGAGAGGCTGCCCAGCACGCAGCTGATCGCCCTCCTTGAAGTGCACCTTGAGGATCGTGCCCGTCATCAAAGGCCGCACATCGACTTGGCTGAGCGCCACGACATGGCCCTGCGTCACGACCTTGACAGGCAGGGCTGCGCGGCTGACCCGTTCAACCGACACCACGGCGGGTGCAGGGCCCGCTGACTTGCCCTTCAGCGCAGCGTCGAAGAGTTCGACCTGGAAATTGCCGATCAAGAAGACGGCCGTCAGCGCTGCCAACGCAAAGGTCCCCGCGGCAATTTCGACTCTGCTCACACTGATAGCCATTTGTTCTTCACGCTACTCGAGACCGTCCGTCGTCTCGTGCCGTTGCCTCGACAGCTCCCCTCAAAGAACGTCAGGGATTGAGCCGCTCGCTGTGGCCACCGGACATGCGACGTTCTCGTTCCAACAATCCAGCGGCGGCATCGAACCAAAACGATGTCCGCGACAGATTTTTTGGCTTGCGCCTGTAGCCAGCCTGTCTCGGCGATGAAGATTCGTTCAGGATGCGCGGGTGGCTGAATCAGCCGCCGTCCGCAGCAGCCGCACGCCCGCCTGCCTCCAGCTTGGCGCGCTGCTCGGCTGCGAACTCGGCCGTCATCGGCAGGTATTTGCCGTCGCGCTGCACGGCCTCCTGGCCCTCCTTGCTGAGCACGAAGCGCAGGAACTCCTGGGTCAGCGGGTTCATGGCCTGGCCGGGGCGCTGGTAGGTGTAGAGGTAGACCTCACGCGTCAGCGGATAGGAGCGGTCCTGTACCGTGCGCAGCGTGGGCATGACCCAGGGGCCTGCGTCGGTCTTGGCCAGCGGCACTGTCTTGGTCTGCGGCCCCATGTACTTGAGGCTGGTGTAGGTGATGCCGTATTTGTCGTTCGACAAGGCCTGGATGAGCTGGTCACCGGCGCTGATCAGCGACTTGCCGTCCGGCGCCGCGGCGTTGCTGAACTCGCGCAGCGTCTCGTTCCACTTGTAGCCGCCGCCGAACACCTTCTCGGCGAAGTCGCGCGGGAAATGGTAATTGAGGTTGTAGGCGTAGACGTGGATGGGCTTGTCCGCCCATTCCCCGGTCAGGCCCAACTGGCCCCAGGTGCGCAGGTTCTTCTCCGGGCCGCGCGCCTGGCCGGCGTCCCAGCGGTTGCCCATCCAGCCGCCATCGCGCTGGGCGCCGAAGATGCCGTCCAGCTGCGCCAGCGTCAGCCGGCTCAGCGGGTTGTCCTTGTGCAGCACGGGCACCAGCGCCCAGGTCCAACCGGGGATGTCCAGCGAACCGGTGGCCATGGCGATCTCCACGGGCTGGCTCTCCAGCACGCGCTGGAAGGCCTGGGTCTCCTCCCAGGTGGCCTTGCGCCCCATGGCCGCCACGTCGGCCCGGTCCATGTACAGCGAGGCCATGCCGATGAAGGTGCTCTTGAGCGCGTTCTCGAACTTCACCTCGGGGTGGAACTTGCGGAAGCCCTCCTCAAGGTATTTGGCAAGGTTGCTGTCCGCCAGATAGTTCGAACCCCAGAGCCGCAGCGTGCCGCTCAGGGCCCGCTCCGTGCGATAGGCCGGCAGGGCCGAGAGATCGAAATCCGGCGCGTAGTGAACCTTGTTGACCTTGGCGGCCAGCCAGGCGGCGCGGGCGCGTTGCATCTCCAGGGGGTCCTGCGACCCGGGCGCGTCGGCTGCGAGCGCGGGGAGCATGCTGCTGGCCAGGCAGGCCAGAACGACGAACTGCAGCGGGGACGGGCGGCGGAATGACGGCATGGTGGGGCTCCTCGGGGTCTCAGTCGAGCTTGCGCAGTTCGGCGGCGGCGGCCTCGGGCGTCAGTGGCAGGTATTTGCCATCCGCCTGCACGGCGGCCTGGCCCTCCCGGCTCAGCACATAGCGCAGGAACTCCTTGACCTTGGGGTCGATGGGCTGGCCCTTCTCGCGCTTGAGGTAGTAGTACACGTCGCGCAGCAGCGGATAGCGGCGCGCCTGGACGTTGTCCAGCGTCAGTTCGACGAAGGGCGACCCCGCCTTGGCGGCAAGGGACAGCGGCTTGGTCTGTGCCGTCTTGAACGGCATGCCGGTGTAGGCGATGCCGTAGGGGTCGTTCGACAGGTCGCGCATCATCAACTCGCCGGCGCCCGTCAGCGAGCCGTCGGCCTTCTGGCCGGCCATGTTGGAGTACATGCGCAGGCCCTCGTTCCACTTGCCGGAGCCCCTCAGCACCTTCTTGTCGATCTCGTCGGTGAAGTGGTACTTGAAGTTGTAGCCGTAGACGTGGATGGGCTTGTCTGCCCACTCGCCGGTGAGGCCCAGTTGACCCCAGGTGCGCAGGTTCTTCTCGGGGCCGCGTGCGAAGTCGGGATGCCATTCCAGGCCATCCCAGCCACCGGAGCGCTCGGCGCCGAAGATGCCGTCCAGCTGTTCCAGAGTCAGCTTCGACAGGGGGTTGTCCTTGTGCACGAACACCCCGAGGGCAAAGGTCCAGCCTCGCACGTCGTAGGAGCCGGTGGCCATCACGATCTCGACGATCTCGACGGAAGAACTGCCCTCGCTGCCGCCCGCAGCGCCCTCGCGCTCGAAGCCTTTGAGTTCGTCCCACAACGCCTGCCGACCCATGGGTGCAAGGTCGGCGACGCCGGCGATCAGGCCCGGGAAGGCCACAGCCGAGCTCGACAGGTTGTCCTCGAAGCGCAGCTGGGGATGGTGGGCCTGGAACTCGCGCTCCCAGACCTTCACCAGCGGGCTGTCCTGGATGTAGTTGTTGCCCCATTGGCGGATGACCCCCGCCACCTTCTGCCGCGGCTGGTAGCTCGGCAGGCCCGACAGGTCGAAGCTCTTGTCGTAGTAGCGTTTCTGCGCGCGCGTCTTGGTGCCGATGGCGCGGGCCTTGGATAGCGCCGCGGCATCGCGGGTGTCCGCCGGCTCGGCGGCGTGCAGGGTCAGGCAGAACAGCGCGGCGACGACGCCGGCGAAAGAGGCAATGGGTCTCATGGCGTGCGGGGGTGTGAAGAGCCGGCGGCCGAGTCAGGCCAGCTCGGCAAGTTGGGCCAGCCGTCGCTCCGCTGGTGCGGGCAGATAGCCAGGAAGTTGCAGCAGCTGCCCCTGCCCCGCCTCGCTGAGCGCAAAGCGCAAAAAGGCATGGACATGGGGCGCGATGGGCTGCCCCGGCGGGCGGTCGACGAGGGCGCAGGTGCGTCGGGCGAGGGGATAGCGCTGCGCGCTGACACTGTCGCGCGTGGGCTCGACGAAGGCGGCGCCGTCGGCAGCGGCCAGCGCCAGCGGCCTGCTCCACGGCTGCAGATCGCGCAGATGGGCCAGCGCAAGGCCGCCCGGCGTTTCGCGCAGGGCCGCCATGCACTGGGCGCTCGCACTCCAGGTCGAGCCGTCAGCGCGCCGCTGATCCCTGAAGTCGCGCACCCGCTGCCAGTCCAGGCGGTAGCTGCCGCGCATCACGCGATGGACGAAGAAGCGGCCGGTGCCGCTGTCCAGGTCCGGCAGGAAGACGCGCACCGCCAGTGAGGCCCAGCGGCCGCTCGCCCCCAGGTCGCCCCAGCGCAGCGCGCCGCCGTGTCGCGCGCTGCAGCCCGCCGCCTGGGCGAGCTGGGCAAGGCTGAGGCCCTGCAGGGGATGGTCGCGATGCACGAGGGCCGCCAGCGCCGGGGAATGGTCGACCACGTCCAGACTGCCGCTCATCAGCTCGAAGCGGGTGAAGCGATAGCCCTTGGGCCGCAGGAATCCGTTCTCGTCGGTGATGCCGGGCTCGCGCCCCAGCAGAGCGATATCGGCCAGGCCGGCGTACAGGCCCGGCACCGCGGTGTCAGAGCCCATCAGGCGCGGCTCGATGCGGATCTCCGGATGCTCGGCGCGAAAGCCCTCGCTCCAGCGCTGCACGATGCCGGACATGGCCGCAGGCCCCCAGATCCGCAGCACGGGCGCGGTGCCAGCGGGCTCAGTGCCCGCGATAGCTCGGGGCGTTCCCCAGGTGGGCAGCAGCAGAGGCAGACAGTTGCGACGCTTCATACGATCTTGCGCCGCTGTTCGGCCAGCAGTTCGGGCGACAGCGGCAGGTAGCGGCCGTCTCGGTTAACGGCCTCCTGGCCTTCGCGGCTCAGCAGGTAGCTGAGGAAGGCCTTGACCTTGGGTTCGATGGGCATGCCGGGCGGCCTGTCGATGACGGCAGGAATGGTTCGGGCCAGGGGGTAGCGCTGATCGATGAGCGACGCCTTGCTGGCGTGCACATAGGCCTCGCCAGGCCGGCGTGCCAACGCCAGCGGCTTGACCTCGGGCACGGCATAGCGGATGTTGGAGACGGCCAGACCGAATCGATCCTGCGCGAGCGCGTCGAGGATCTGCGCGCCGTGGTCGTAGATCGAACCATCTGGCAGCTGGCGATGCACATACTCGTGCAGGGCACAGTTCCAGCGGTGGCTGCCGCCCAGCAGGTACTCCTGCATGAAGGCGCCGAAGCTGTCGTCCATGGCCCAGCCGTACAGGGAGATGGGACGATCGGCCCAGGCACCCTTCAGGCCCAGTTGCCCCCAGCGGCGGATGTCCTCGGGCCAGCCGCGTCGGCGTTCGGTGCCGAACAGCGCGTCCAGTTCCGCCAGCGAGATGCGGGTCAGCGGGTTGTCACGGTGCACGAAGAACTGCTGCGCGTAGTCGAAGTTGCGCACGTCCAGGCTGCCGGTCGCGATCTCAATGCCCAGCGGTGGGTAATGCCGCACGCGCTCGAAGGCCAGCACGGCCTCGGGCAGGATTTCCTCGCCCAGGATGGCCACGTCACCGATGCCGGTGAACAGCGCTGGCACGCCCGAGGAGGTGCCGTGCATCTGGTAATCGAAGCGGATGCCGGGGTGGAACTGCTGGAAGCCCTGCTCCCACAGCGCCACCAGATGGCGCATCCAGGGCAGCTTGGCATTGCCATGCCCCCACAGCCGGATCACGCCGCCGACCGCCGCCTCGGGGCGGTAGGCGGGCAGCGTCGCCACCAGCCGGGCCTCTTCGCTGTCCGCCGCGGCCGGCCGCGGCGGGATCGACTCCAGCGTCGGCGGGGGCGTGAGCCTGGCGGCGGGCGGGACCGCCGCCAGGACGCGGGCTGAAAGGCCGGCGAGCGCCACGGCCCAGGCTGCATGACGCCGCTTCATTGCCGGCTCAGGGGTTGGCGCCCGGCTCGAGCTTGCCGAGCATGGCCTTCACCACCTCACCGGTCAGCGGCGTGTAGCGGCCTTCGCGCTGGATCTCGTTCTGGCCTTCCTGGCTGAGCACGTAGCGCAGGAACTCCTCGACCTTGGGTTCCATGCGCTTGCCGGGCGCCTTGACCCCGTAGAAGTAGATCTCGTTGATCAGCGGATAGCTGCGGTCCCGCGTGGTCTCGAGGGTGCGCTGCACGAAGGGCCCGCCGTTCTTGCCCTGCACGGCGAGCTCGCGCACATTGGTGCCTTCGAGCGTCAGAGGCGAGGCGATGCAGATCGCCTGCGGATCGCTTTCGAGTGCCGCCAGCACCTGCTTGCTCCAGGGGTTGATCTTGCCCTCGGGCGTCGCGTAGTTGGCAAAGGACCGGTAGCCCTCGACCCACTGGTCGCTGCCGTAGAGCACCAGGCTCTGGAACACGTTCTGGATGTTGGCGCGCGGCGATTGGCCACAGGTGTGGATGGGCTTGTTGGCCCATTCGCCCGTCAGGCCCAGCTGCCCCCAGGTGCGGAGGTTCTCGTCGGCGCCCCGCTTGTAGGGGTAGTCGTTGCGCCAGGTGCTCTTGTCGTAGCCGCCTTCCCGCGCCGTGCCGAACACGCCGTCGAGCTGCTTCATGCTGATGCGGGTCAGCGGGTTGTCCTTGTGGACCAGGATGATGAAACCGGGCGACCAGCCGTAGACGTCGTAGGAGCCCGTCGCCGCGGTGATCTCCGTGACGGGGAAGCCGTAGACCTGCTCGAAGGTCAGGTGGTCCATCAGTGTCGCCGGGCGGCCCACGCCCAGATCGGCCACTTTGCCGGCCACACCCGGCACCGCGATGCCTGCCGTGGGCAGGTTGTATTCGATGGTGATGCCCGGTTGAAACTTCTTGAAGCCCTCGGCCCAGTAGGCGCCCAGCGGGCCGTCCTTGAGGTAGTTGCTGCCCCAGATGCGCAGCGTGCCCGTCACCTGCTGCCTGGGCTCGTAGCGAGGCAGGTCCGACAGGTCCCACTGCTTCTTGTAGCCGCCCATCGTCGACTTTTCCTTGCGGAACTTCGTGACGTCGAGGGTCCAGATGCTCTTGCGTGCGTTCTGCGCCTTGCTGGCAGCGACACCCGATTCGGTCTGTTGCTGCGCCATGCTCGCATTGGCGAGCACAGCCAGCCCCAGCGCGCAGGCCAGCGCGATGACGGTCTTGGTCTTCATGTGAATGTCTCCTGGGTTGGATCAGTACCTGGCCAGCTTGGCCAGTTCGGCCTTGGACGTCGCCGCGCTCAGCGGCAGGTATTTGCCGTCTTTCTGCACCAGCGCCTGCCCGTCCCGGCTGAGGGCGAAGCGGATGAACTCGCGCACCTTGGGATCGAGCTTGCCGCCCGCCTTGGCGCTGACCCACAGCGACTGGTCGCCCCACAGCGGATAGCTGCGGTCCTGCAGGTTCTCGATCGTGTAGGGCACGAAGGGACCGCCGTCGTCGCGCGCCACCTTCAGGATCTTGATGTCCTTGGGGAAGCCCGGGTGATAACGCGCATAGCCGATGGCGCCGGGGTCCTTGCGCACATGGTCGAAGATCTGGTCGGCTTCGAGATAGACCGTGCCGTCCGGGCGGCGGAAGTTGGCGTAGTCATGCAGGTCGCCGCTCCAGCGATTGCTGCCCTGAAGCACCTTCTGCGAGAACTCGACCGCGGTCGCATAGGTCACCGCATAGCCGTGCGGCGTGACGGGACGTGTGGCCCAGTCGCCGCCCAGGCCCATCTGGCCCCAGCTGCGGATGTTCTTGTCCGCGCCGCGTGCAAACTCCGGGTGCCATTCCGTGCCCACCCAGCCGCCTTCCCGGACCGTGCCGAAGATGCCGTCCAGCTGCTTGAGCGTGATGCCGTCGATGGGGTTGTCCTTGTGGACGAAGACGACCATGTTGTTTTGCCAGCCGACGTAGTCCATCGAACCGGTGAAGACCGAGAATCCGATGGGCTCGAAGCCCTTGAGCCGCAGATGGGCCAGGCTGTCGTAGAAGCCCGGGTCGTGGTTGATACCGATCTCGGCACGGTCGAAGTAGAGACAGGGGATGGCGGTCGCTGCCGTCTCGAGTTGATCGAGCTCGACCTTGATGCCCGGCTGGAACTTCTCGAAGGCCTCCTTCCACCAACCGCCCAGCGGCGAATCGCCCACGTAGTTGTTGCCGCACAGGCGCAGCGTGCCGCTGGGATGCTCGGTCGGCACATAGGCCGGCAGGCCCGACAGGTCGAACTGTTTCGTGTAGGCCTGGCTGCTGGCACGCTTGGCCATGCGTGCCTTGCGCTCGGCGTGGGAGCCCACCGGCAGCTTGCGGGACTCTTCCGTGGGCTGGGATTGCGACGAGCTCTGGGCGAGCGCCGGGCCGACGGTCGCCACGCAGGCGACAGCCAGCAGGGCCGCGAGAACGGCAGGACGAGGAATCATGGTTGGGTTTCCAGTTTCTGAAGCTCGCGTGCGGCTTCGGTTGCAAGGACGGGCAGATAGCCGCCGCCATCGCGCAGCACGGCCGCCTGCGCCTGCTGGCTGAGGACATAGCGCACGAAGGCGTCGAGATGGGCGGGCATCGGTTTGCCCGGGGCCCTGTCCATGAACAGGGAAATGATCCGGGTCAGCGGATAGGAGTGGTCCATGACCGTGCGCTCGGAGGCCGCCACGAAGGGACCAGCCTCGTCCACGGCCACGGGCACTGGCCTGACATCGGCGTGCCCGTAGAGCGCCCCGGAGAAGGCCAGCCCGTCGCGGTCCTTGGCCAGCGCATCCAGCATCAGCTGGCCGCCGTCGGTCGCGCCACCCAGCGATCCGGGCAGGTCGGCGTACTCGCGCACATCGGGGCGCCAGCGCTTGCTGCCGGCCAGCACGGCGTCTTCCAGGTACTCCGAGAAGCCGCGCGCCAGCGAGAAGGAATGGGGGTGGACCGGCCGGCCGGCCCATTCGCCGCCCAGGCCGAGGTCGCCCCAGGTCACCACCGGCGGCCCGCCGCGCTTGCGCGCGACGCCGAAGGCCGCGTCGAGCTGCTTCAGCGTCAGCCCCTGGATGGGGTTGTCCTTGTGGACATAGACCACGATGGCATAGCCCCGGTTGCGGGTCTTGTAGCTGCCGGTGACGACGCCCAGCCCGGTCGGCGCATAGCCCTTGACCTCTCTGAAGGCACTGACCTCCATCGGCCAGATCTCGCGCCCCATCAGCGCCAGGTCGCCTTGGCCCGTGTAGAGCGCCCCGATGGCCGAGGCCGTGCCATGCAGGCGGTTCTCGAACTGCACGCCCGGGTGCAGCTGCTGAAAGCCGGCTTCCCACTGCTTCACCAGCCCTTCGATGAAGTCGAAGCGACCGGCCAGCGCGCCATGGCCCCAGATGACAATACGCCCATGTAATGAATTACCTGAAGGCCTGTAAGGCGGTGGCAGATCGGGCGTGTCGGCCACGGCGCCCAGACCGGTGGCGGCAAGGGCGGTGGCGAGCAGCAGCCGGGCGAGCGTCGCGATCACTGCAGACTCCTCAGCGCGAGTTCCACCTGTGCGGGGCGCAGCGGCAGGTAGGCGCCGTCGCTCCTGATGAGGGCCTGGCCCTCGTCCGACAGCACGAAGCTGAGGAACTCCCGCACCGCCGCGCTGGGCGCAGCCCCGGGCGCCTTGTCGAAGGCGATGTGCACGGCCCGGGCCAGCGGATAGCTGCGGTCTGCCGCCGTCGCGTCGGTCAGCGGCACCAGGGCGCCGCCGGGGCTGGCAGCCAGTGGCAAGGCCCGCACCGCCGCCGTCGCCGCGGCCCTGGGTGCGTAGGCGATCGCGTAGGGGTTGCGCGCCAGTCGCTCGAGAACCAGCGCGTCACCGTCGATCTCCTCCAGGGCCGGGTTCCACTTGAAGCTGTTCTGCAGCACCACACGCCGAAAATGCACGGCGTTGACGCTGTCCACCGGCGGCGCCACGACGGCTATCGGGTGGCTGGCCCAATCGCCCGTCAGGCCCAGGTCGCCCCAGGTGCGGGCAATCGTGTCGCCGCGCCGGTGTTCCGCACCGAAGACCGCGTCGAGCTGCTGCAGGGACAGCCCGGCCAGGGGGTTGCTCAGGTGCACGAACACGGCCAGGTTGCCCGATACGCGCAGCAGGCCGTTGCCGGCGTTCGCCACGTCGACGACCGTGGGCTTGCGCAGCCTGACCCATTCGAAGGCCATGCTCTCGACAGGCAGCCGCAGCTCCCGGCCGATGAAGGCCAGGTCGGCGACGCCGGTGTAGAGGCCCGCCATCGCGGAGTCCGGCCCATGGAGCTCGGTCTTGACCTGAGCGCGCGGCTGGTGGCGCAGGAAGGCGGCCTGCCAGCTCTGCAGCAGCGCCGCATCCGCCGGGCTGCCCCAGATGCGAATCGGCCCCTCGATGGCCGCCTGCGCCGCGTAAGGCGCGGCCGAAGCCGCCCCGCAGGCGAAGACGACGATCGAGGTCAATGACCGCAGCGTGCCCATGGCTCAGTTGAGCTTCTTCAGCTGCTCGTTGATGTAGGAAATCGGCATCGGCGAGAAGGCCCCGTGGTCGGCGATGACCTTCTGGCCCTCGCGGCTCAGGCAGAAACGCAGGAACTCACGCACCTTGGGTTCGACCTGACCGCCCGGCGGACGACGGAAGTAGAGGTAGTAGTCGCGCACCAGCGGATAGGACCTGTTGGCCACGTTGTCTGGCGTGAAGGGGATGTAGGGGCCACCCTCCTTCGCCGCGACGGCCAGCACGCGCAGATTGGGGTAGTCCTTGGCGTGCAGCCAGGCGCCCCAGCCCATGCCGAACTTGTCCTTGGACAGCTCCTCCAGCATGCGCTCGCTGGCCACCTTGTAGCCCGCGTCATCCTTGGTCGCCTGCTGGGTCTCGACGTACTCCTTGTAGTTCTCGTTCCACTTCTGCGACCAGTGGTTCAGCTTGCGTTCGAGATAGATCTTGAAGCCTGGCGAGACATAGCCATAGGTCTGGATGGGTTTGCCCGCGTACTCGCCCTTGAGGCCCAGCTGGTCCCAGGTGCGGATGTTCATCTCGGGGCCGCGCGCGTACTTGCTGGTGAAGCGCAGGCCGTTGCTGGCTTCGGCACCGATCTCCCAGCCCCCGGTGCGCGACGCGCCGAAGATGCGGGCCAGCTGGTCGGTGGTCAGCTGGGTCAGCGGGTTGTCCTTATGGACCAGGAAGACGGCCGGCCACAAGGTGCCGCGGTTCTCCGAGCCGCCCGTGGCGATGGAGATCTCCGTCGGCACGTATTTGTAGGCCTCGTAGAAGGGCATCATGTCGGTGATCTTGGCGTCGTCGCCCATGGGCGCGAGATCGCCCACACCGAACATCAGGGCCGCGATGCCGCCCTCGCTGCTGGTCATGAAGTTCGCGCTGGCCTTGCACTCGGGATGCAGCTTGTTGAAGGCATCCACCAGCTTGATCATGTTGCCGCGCATCCAGTTGCCCACCAGGCGCAGGCCGCCGCCGCCCTCGCATTCCAGCTCCTTCTTGTAGGGCGGGATGTCGTTGAGGCTGGGGGCCTGGGCCTGGGCCAGCGAGGCGCTGCAGGCCAGCAACACGGCCATGCCGAATCGGTTCAAAGTCTTCATCGTGGAGTCCTTCACTCGATCTTCTTGAGTTCGATGGCCAGGTCACCTGGCTCCAGTGGCCGGAAGCCGAACTTGGCCATGGCCTGCGAGTTGATGATTTCCTGCGCGTCGCGCGACACCAGGAACTCGCAATAGGCCTTCAGCCAGGGGTCCAGGGGCTTGCCCGGCGCCTTGTTGATGTTGATGCCGATCGGGCTGGCAAAGGGGTGACGGATGCCGGTCAGCGTGCCATCGGAAGGCGGCGAGCCCTCCTCCCAGGACACGGGCACGAACTTCACCTTGGTGGCGAACTCCTCCATGCGCTTCCACTTGGTCACGCCGCGCATCTCGAGCGCGTTGTTCCAGTAGTCCATCAGGCCCATGCTGAACGCGTCCTGGGCCACGGCGTCGATGACCTTGTTGCCGTTGGGCAGCCACTCGATGCGCGGCGTGTAGGCCACGCCGCCGATGAAGTCGCGGAACTCGTCGATCATGGCCAGGATGCCCTGGGTGTCGCGCGGCATGTAGGCGTGGATGGGCAAGTCCGCCCACTCCGCCGCCGTGACCCCCAGCTGGCGCCAGTGCGTGATGTCGCCCTTGCCGTTGCCGGCCGAGAAGATGCGCTTGACCTGGTCCTTCGTCAGCTGCTTGATCGGGTTGCTGGAGTGCACCCAGATGCCGGTCGACAGCTTGTCGTTGGGGTTGTGGTCGTAGCCGATCTTGAAGTAGGTGACGTCGTAGCCGAAACGCTCACGGAAGTAGTCGGCCTCGACGCGTCGGTTCTCACGGCCGATGGGTCCGAAGGCGGACTTCTCGGATACCACGCCTTCGACGGCCAGCGTCGAGCCCCACATCAGCATCTTGAACTTGATGTTGGGATGCAGTTCCTTGAAGCGCTCGTGCAGCTTGTCGAACAGCGGGATCAGGACGTCATTGCCGGCCACCATGATGGTGTCCTTGTCGGCCATGTAGGCGCGGTACTCGGTCGGCGGTGCGATGGGCTTGGCCACATAGGGCGTGATCTCGCTCGGAATGTCGAAGGCCATCGCCGCGTTCGCGAGGCAGGCAGTGGCAACCGCCAGGGCGGCCTTCGCCAGGTGAGACATCACTCGAGACATGTCATGTGCTTTCTTCATGTGCCTGCTCCTCAGGGCGTGGGCGACGGGAAGGGGAAATTCAGCATCGGGCCCTGCTTGGAGCGCGGCGCCCAGGTTTCGGCCTTGTCCAGCTTGGCGCGCTCCTCGGCCAGTTCCTTGGCGCTCAGCGGCAGATAGCCCTTGGCATCGGCAGCGATGGCCTGCTGCCCTTCCTTGGAGAGCATCAGGCGGAGGTACTCCCTCACCACCGGATCGAAGGCTTCACCCACACCTCGCCGTGCGTACACGTAGAGGAAGCGGTCGTAGGGGTAGCGGCCTGCCTGGATGTCGGTCCGGCTGCCCGTCGTCAGCGTGCCGTCGGCACCCGCGATGGGCACGACCTTGACCGCCGGCGTGACCTTGTTCAGCGCCACCAGGCCGATGGCTGCCGGGTCGGACGCGACGCGCGACACGACCTCGCTGTAGCGCTGCAGCCGCTCGTACTTGGGCGAGAACGGGCGGCCCGGGAAGGGCCCCAGCTTCTGGTACGTCATGTACTCGCCCATGCCCAGGTCCTCGGGCCGGTTGTAGGCGTCCTCGTTCAGGCCGGCCGGGTGGATGGCCTGGCCGGTCAGAGTGCCGCCGACGCCGAGCTGGTTCCAGGACGTGATGTCGCCTTCACCGGCACCGTAGGCAAAGATGCTGGTGACCTGCTCCTGGGTCAGGGCCTTGATGGGGTTGGACTTGTGCACCACCAGCGCCATCGGGCCGAGCTTGGCCTTGGGGTTCAGCGACGCATGCGCCACCTTGATGCCCAGCGCCGCCACGGGTTCGGCCTTGGAGCCGCCCATGATCTTCTCGTAGGGCAGTTGCTGCAGCAGCGTGGCCTCGCCGCACATGGGCGCCAGCAGCGATGCCTGGTAGGTGATGCCGGGGAAGGCCGGGCCATTGCCCTTCATCACGGTGGTGAACTTGAAACCGGGCTGCGCCTTGATGAACAGGGCATTGACCTTCTTGATGATCCCGTCCATGTCATCGCAGCCGATGATCTGGACGGAGCCGTCGGGCAGCACATAGCCGGCGGACTTGTTCAGCGTGACCGCGGTGGACTGATAGGCGGGGATCGCAGGGTCCACCAGCGGCGCTGCGGCCGGCGCGGCGGATGCCATGCCCGCCGCGAGCAGCGCCGACACGCCAGTGGCGATCCGGTAGCAGGTCGCGGCCTGGCCCTGTGATCGGGAAAGCTTAGATTGCATGTTGAGAACCTTCATCGGTTGCACTTCTTGGGTTGCCCGCAGCTGACACGGGCATGAGGTCAATCCAGCTTCAGTCGCTGCGCCTTGACGACTTCGGTGGGCAGCGGCAGATAGCTGCCGTTCTTCTCGACGACGGCCTGGCCCTGCTGACTGAGGACATAGCGCAGGAACTCGCGCAGCTTGGGATCCAGCGGTGTGCCGGGCTTGCGGTTCAGGAACATATAGATGCTGCGCACCAGCGGATAGCTGCGATCCTGAAACGTCCGCGCCGTCGGCATCACCGCCCCCTGGGCGGTCGACAACGCGATGACCTTGATGCCGTCGACGCCCTTGGCCTGCGGCATGACGGTCCAGGCGATGCCGTAGCGATCATTCGAGAGCTCCTTGCGCAGCATGTGCTGGACGCCCAGGCGCTGCTCGGCCTTGTCCTCGTCCGCGATCATCTTGCTGCCCGTCTCCACGTATTCGCGGTAGTTGGGGTTCCACTTGTCGCCGTTGCCCAGCACCTTCCACTGGAAGAAGCGCGCCGTGCCGGAGGGGGCATGGCCGTAGGTCTGGATGGGCTTGTCCGCCCATTCGCCGGTGAGGCCCAGCTGGCCCCAGGTACGGATATTGGCCTGAGGGCCGCGGCCATCCGACGGCGTCCACTTGAAGCCGCGCATGCCGCCGGTGCGCTCGGAGCCGAAGATGCCGTCGAGCTGCTGCAGGCTGAGCGAGGCGATCGGGTTGTCCTTGTGCACAAAGATGACCGGCCCGTTGGACTTGCCCTCGACGTCGAAGGCCCCCGACGCGACCGTGATCTCGGTGACCGGGTAGCCGTAGACCTCGAAGAAGGACAGGTTCTCCGTCAGCGTCGCCTCGCCGCCGTCGGGCGCGAGGTCGGTGACGCCGGTCACCAGCGCGGGAATGGCCGCATCGCTGGTCGGCAGGTTGTCGTCGAACCTGACCGCCGGGTGGAATTTGCGGAACTCCTCTTCCCAGAGCTTGAGCACGCCGCCGAGGCCGAAGCCGAAGTTGCGGATGGTGCCCCGAACCTCCTGTTCGGGAACGTACTTCGGCAGGGCTTCGTCGGCGCGCGCCGCGGGCAGCAGGGCCAGCAAGGAAGCCAGGGCGCCCGCGCAGCGGATGAGGTGTCGAGGCCAGCGCAGGGCCACAGTGCTCGGCATGTTATGTCTCCTCGTTCTTCACCAAAGCGGGGCGTTGGCGGGAACTCTTGTATGGGGCTGATGCTAGGAACCGTACCTGAACCTGCCCTGTAACGATTCTGAATTCCAGTTCAGGCAGGCCTGCCCCGCGGCGGGTGTCGCCCGGAGCAGTCAGCGCGACCGTTCGACCAGGCTCAGCTGCGCCATGGTCCAGGCCGGCGGCAGCGGCAGATGGTCTCCTTCACGGGCCACGTTCTGCTGACCTTCGCGGCTGAGGATGTAGCGCAGGAACTCCCGGACCTTCGCGTCCATCTGCGCCCGGTCGCCCGTGAGCGTGTCCGGGGCCACATAGACGTAGGCGCTGCGCGCCAAGGGATAGCTGCGGTCGGACAGGGAGGCGCGCGTGGGCAGAACGAACGGGCCGGCAGGCCCTTCGGAGATGGCCAGCAGCTTGACGCCGGACCTGAGGTAGGTCACCGGTGCGTAGGCCACGCCGTAGCGGTCGGCGGCCAGCGCCGCCATCATGGCCGGTCGGTCCGCGAACTCCAGCAACTCCTCGTTGCGCGTGTCCGCGCCGCCCAGCACGCGCATCTGGAAGAAGGAGATGCCGCCCGGGTGAATGCCGGGCGGGCCATACGGCACGATGGGCCGGCCGACCCAGGCGCCGCCCAGCCCGAGCTGGTCCCAGCGGCGGATATTGCCCTCGGGGCCGCGCGCGGCGCCCTCGTCCCAGACGATCTTCTTCCAGCCGCCCGTGCGCTCGGCCCCGAAGATGCCGTCGAGTTGCTGCAGGGTGAGCTGGCCCAGCGGGTTGTCTGCATGCACGAACACGCCCAGCGCCGTCGATTTGCCGGGTGCGTCCAGGCTGCCGGTAGCAACTTCGAACGCCAGCGGATAGAGCTGCGAGCGACGAAATATGCCGTAGTACTCATAGGGATAGAGCTCGCGGCCCGAGAGCGCGATGTCGGCGACATTGGTGTGCAGCGCGAACTGCGCCGAGGCCGTGCCCTTGAGCGTCTTGACGAAGACGACGTCGGGGTGATGCCGGCGAAAGCCCTGCTCCCAGGCGTCGAGCAGTGCGGACATATGGTCCGAACCCCAGACCCGGATCGCCCCGGTGATGCGCTGCTCGGGTCTGTACTCGGGCAGGCTGGCGGCGGTCTGCGCGCCGAGCCCGCCGGCCCCGAGCGCAAGCGTCGCGCCCATGGCGTGGCGTCTGGTGATCACCTGAGCTTCTCCAGTTCGGCGCGAGCGGCGTCGGCCGTCAGCGGCAGATACATGCCGTCGTCGACGACATCCTGCTGGCCCTCCCGCGACAGCACGTAGGCGATGAACTCCTTCACGCGCGATGGCACGGGTTGCCCGGGCACCCGGTTGATGTAGAGGTAGACGGCGTTGGACAGCGGATAGCTGCGGACCTGCATGGTCTCGCGCGTCGGGCTCACATAGGGGCCGCCCGCTTCTGACGCGATGGCCAGGGGCTTGACGCGCGGCTCCTTCTCGACGACGCGCATCAGGTTGAATCCGATGGCAAACCGGTCGTTCGCCACCCCCTGGACGATCTGCATGTCGGCAGGCGCCTTCACGCCACCGCGCACCTTCTCCTGCAGGGCCGGATTCCATTTGTCGCCGCCCTTGAAGACGATGCGCTGGAACAGGTCGGACCAGTTGCTGAGCGTCGCGTCGATGCCGAAGACGCGGATTGGCTGCTGGGTCCATTCGCCGGTCAGGCCCAGCTGGCCCCAGGTGCGGATATTGCCCTCGGGTCCGCGCGCGGCCTCGGTCGACCAGGTGCTGCCCTTCCAGCCGCCGGTACGCTGGGCGCCGAAGATGCCGTCGAGCTGCTGCAGCGTCAGGCCGTTGAGGGGGTTGTCCTTGTGCACGAACACGATGGCGCCCGGCGTGTTGCCGACACGCTGGTTGAAGCCGCCGGTGGCGAACATGATCTCCAGCGGCGCATGGCCGTGCACGCCTTCGAAGGCCTTGAGATCGGAGCGCCAGGCCGTGTGGCCGACGACGGCAATTTCCGAAGTGCCGGTCGTGATGCCGCCAAAGCCGTTCGGTACCGTATAGAGGTTGTAGCGAATATTGGGATGGAGCTTGTTGAAGCGCTCCTGCCAACGATGGATGAGGGCCTGCTGAAGCTCCGACCCGTGGATACGGATCACCCCCCATTCGCCATCGCATTTGTCGTTGTGGCAGTGCAGGCCCCGCTCATAATCGGGCCCCGGCTGCCACTGGTACCTGGGCAGGGCGGAGAGGTCGAAATCCGGCTCCCCGGCCGGCGCGGCGATCGCGGCGCCGACGGCCAGCAACCCGGCCAGCCAGCACCCGGCTCTGTACGCATGGCCCTTCATTCGAGCTTCGCCAGTTCGCGAGGCACCTCGCGCGCATCGATCGGGACGAAGCCATGCGAGACCGTCATCGAAGCGATCAGGGCCTGCCCTTCCCTGGACAGCGCCAGGCTCAGGAAGTCCTTGATCCACGGGTCTAGAGCCTCGCCAGGCGCCTTGTCGACGAGGAAGCGCAGGCCACCGGCCAGCGGGTAGACGTCACCCACCCGCCCCCGCGACGGCCGCGAATGCCGGTCGAGGGCCAGGGGCATGAAGCGCACCTTGTCACCCAGCTCGATAGTGCGGTCCCAGCCTTCGTCGGTGGGCCACCAGCCGATGAGGCCGATGCCGAAAGGGTCGTTGGCGACGGCGTTGATGACATCCTCCATCATCGGCACGTGTTCGACGCGCCGCGACCAGGGCGCGCCGCCCAGGGCATAACGCATCGACGAGAGGATGGGCAGCCGCTCCAGCTTGGGCATGTAGGCGTGGATCTCGCGCTTGGAGTAGTCGGCGCCATTGCCGCCGATGAAGCCCTCATGGCCCTCGATCTGCCCCCAGGACGTGATGTCGCCCTTGCCGGTGCCGGTGGTGAAGATGGCGGCGATGTCCGCCATCGTCAGCGACAGCGTCGGGTTCTTCACGTTGACCCAGACGCCGGGCGGGTACTTGCCGGGCGGCTGGTGGTCGGCATCGGGCGTGTTGTCCCAGCCGACCAGGATGTCGGTGAGCTCGTAGCCATGGCGCGAGCTGAAGGCCTCGCGCTCCTGGAAGGTGACGTCGCGCGCGATCGGCCCCAGCGCCGACTTGCCCGAGTTGATGCCGCTCACCGACAGGCCCGAGGTGTGCAGCTCCATGTGGAAGCGGAAGTCGGGATGAGTCTTGCGATAGAGCGCGGTCAGCCTCTCCATGTAGGGGACCATCAGGTCGTTGCCGGCGATCAGGATCGTGCCGTCGGCGCGCAGGTATTTCGCGTCCCGGGGCGGCGACACCTTGCCCGGAACATAGGCCTTCAACGCCGGGGCCTCCTGCGCGGTCCCGGCAGCGAGCGCCGTGCCGCAGCCCAACGCGAGGACCAGGGTTGCAACTAGCGACTTCATCGCATCACTCCAGCTTGGCGAGCTCGGCGGCGAGCTCGGCGGGGTTGAGGGGGATATAGCCCTTGGGATCGTCGGCGATGGCCTGCTGGCCTTCGCGCGACAGGATCATGCGGAGGTACTCCTTGACGAAGGGATCGATGGCGGCCTCGGGCGCGCGGCGCACGTAGACGTAGACGAAGCGGTCGTAGGGATAGCGGCCGCTCGCGATGTCCTCGCGGCTGCCCCGCATGGGCTGGCCCCACTCACCCGTCGGCGCCACGCCGAGGACCTTGACGTCCGGCGTCACCCGGTTCAGGGCCGTGATGCCTATGCCCGCCGGGTCCTCGCTCACCCGCTGCGTCACCTCGGCATAGGTCGACTGCATGCGGTAGCCGCGCGCGGCGTGCGCATAGCCCCAGACATCGCGGAACAGATGCGGCCCGAACCCCGGGTCGGCCGACGGGTAATGGTCGGCCGGCGGCAGGCCATAGGCATGGACGTCACGCTCGCCAAATTCACCCTTCAGGCCGGCCTGTTTCCACTGCAGGATGTCGGGCGCACGGCCGCCCACGGTGAAGATGTGCAGCAGCTGCGCATGCGTCAGTCGGTCGACGGGATTGGCCTTGTTCACGATGAAGGCCAGTGGCGCGATCTTGGCGTCGCCGCTGACCGCTGCATGTGCGATGCGGATGCTGAAGGTCGGCGCCTTCACCATCGGCTTGTAGGCCGTGTTCAGCCCCGTGTTCCATTGCGCTCCGGTGGGCGCCAAGGCGGTCTCGTCGAAGATCAGCGAGTGCTGGGGCGCCACCAGGTTGCCGCCGACGAAGCGCATCCGCGTGCCGGCATGCGTCTTCTCGAAGAGATCGTTCAGCCGCGCGAAGATGCCGGCGAGATCCTCCCAGCCGACGATCTGCACGCTGCCATCGGGCAGCACGTAGCCCGCATGCCTGGACGGCTGGACCGGCCTCGGCTCAAAGGCGGACTGGGCGTTCGCCAGGCCGCCGGCCGACAGCAGGGCGGCCGCAAACGTCCAGGGCGAGGTCCTTCGATGCATCGCTTCGCGCACGATCTTCAGTGACATGGCTGCTCGATCAGTTGGAGGTGCAGCAAGCTAAACAGGCAACCTGAAACCAATCTGAAAGAAATCTCAATCGAGGCTTCCTGTGCCCATGGCGCCAGACCGGGAGGCGGCTCATCCGTCGTTGAAACGCGCTAACCCAGCGGCGGCCGCTCCCGCTGCACCGAGGGCAGCCCGGCCGGCCAATGCGAAGCGTCATGCGCCGCCATCCTTTGCTGCCGGCCCCGCCGGAGCAGGCGCTGCACACCGATGCCGGTCGCGACGAGCAGCATCAGCATCGCCGTGGCTTGCAGGAGCTTGCCGACCCAGCCGCCCACTTCACCGGTGTGGAGGCTGACCAGCCATCGATAGGTCTTGTGGCCCAGCGAGCTGCCGGCATAGGGCTCGACCCTCAGCACGCGATCCGCCATCGTGTCGAAGTAGATCGTCGTTCTGGCGTTGGCATGGAACTCGTCGCGGCCGACGACCTGCGCCTCGGCCGGTGCCGTCGCCGACTTGGGAAGCACCAGCACCACGCGGTCGGCGTCGGGAACCAGGGCGACCACCCAGCCGAACAGACGGTCCAGCGGGATGGAGGAAACGTCTGCCGCGGGCAGGCTGGGCCTGGGACGCGGCGCCTCCGAGAGGGTGAGCAGGTAGACAACGTTGCGCGCCCAGTCGAACGCCAGCACCAGCGAACCTGTCAGGGCGAGCAGCGCGATCGGTGCGGCGCACAAGCCTGCCAGACGGTGCCACACCAACTCTCTCGCAACCCGGCTGGGCTGACGCCACAGGCTCAGCGACCAGGCCAGACGAGTTCGATAGCGTCGCAACCATAGCAATGCGCCAGCCAGAATGCCAACGATCAGCGCCATGCTGATCGTGCCGACGACGGCCTCGCTGAGCCCGGTGAGACCGAGGAAGCGGAAACGATGCAGGCTCTCAATCGAACCGAGGACACCACCCCACCGCGACCGTTGCCCCAGCACAAGCCCGGAGCATCGGTCAAGGTATATGCCGACAGTGTCCCGGAAGCGGACCATGACCGGCTCGCCGCTCGACCGCCGGAGCTCCACCTGTGCAACCGGACTGGACGAGTGCGCGATGCGCGCGATCTCCACCGCGCGGTCAAGGCTCAGGGGTCGCTGACAGACGGAGCGGATGTGCAGTTCCGGATTGATCAGTGGATCGAGTTGCTCACGCCACAGCAGCGCCAGACCCGTGATCACCATGTAGAACACGAATGGCGCGAGCAGCACGCCAAGCCAGCGATGGAAGTGAAGCAGACCAACCCGTGGCTTCATGCCTGCTCGCCCTCTCTCCATCGCCGCCCGGGGCTTCACCTCAGAAGCCGTCGACGCGCAGGCTCAGCTTGACGCTTCGATCCATACCGATGCCATAGGTCCCGGTCTGGACCGAGTTCCAATAGCGCTTGTCCGTCGCGTTGTCGACGTTGAGCTGCAAGGCCACGCGCTTGTCGGCAACGCGTGTCGTGTAGTTGGCACCCACCGAGTAAAGCGAGTAGCCCGGGATGGTGGCCTGCTCCTGGTTGTTGACGAAGCGCTTGGAGATGCCGGACACACCCGCCGACAGCGTCAGCCCCTTGACCCATTCGGTCCGGTGAGCGAGCGACAGGCTGCCAACCGACTTGGGTGTGTTCTCGGGCGAATAGCCGTTGAAGGTCGGATCGGGCGACACCTGCTTGGCGTTCAGGAACTGGGCGCCTGCCGTGGCCGTCCAACGCTGGGCCAGCTGCCAGCTCAAGGTGGCTTCCAGCCCCTTGTACAGCAGCTCGCCGCTGTTCGCGAAGATCTTGGTCGCCGGGTCGGTCACCGCATTGGCCCGGGTGATCTCGAAGTAGGAGGTGTTGAACGAGATGTCCTTGCCGTGGCGCAGGCGCAGTCCAACCTCCTTCTGCTTTGACACCGCCGAAGGCAGGATCTCGTTGACGTTCACGGCCGTGGCGGGTGCGATGCCACCAGCCTCGAGGCCACGCATCACGCTGGCGAACAGCGTGACATCGGGCGTGAGATCGTAGAGCGCACCGAACGCTGGTGTCGTCACGGTGGTGGTCTTGCTGCGGTTGGTGCCGGTCTCCGTGTCCTTGGTGTCGCGCAGGCCCAGCAGCACCTTCCAGCTCGAGCCGATGGAGATGGTGTCGTAGGCGTAGGTGGCGCTGTCCTTGCTGATCTGGTTCTGCGAGGTCGGTGCCTTGGTGAACACCGGCGCGGCCAGCTCGATCGGGTCGAAGATGTTCTGCTTCTGCGTCAGCACGACCTGGTTTTGCGCGAGCGTGTTGGCATCACGCTCCGTGCGCGACACACCGACCGTCAGGTCATGGCCGAGACCCAGCGTGTCGAAGGCCCAGCGCGACTCGACGCGGCCGAAGCGGTTCCGGTATTCCTGGGTCGCCGTGTTCACGGTGACGACACCGCCGGCACCGGTCGAGATGTTGTACTGGCCGATGCGGGTCGTGAAGTTGTTGCGGTCGGAGTCTGACTGACCGACCTCGGCCATCAGCTTGAGCAGGTCGCTGACGACGAGGTCGGCGCGGACCTGCTTGTTCTCGGTATGGGCGTCGAGGCGCGACCAGGCCCCCGATAGCAGCTTGCGCGGGTTGGGGATCGGCGTGATGGGCACGACGCCGTTGACCGCTGCCAGCAGACTGATGCCGGCCTGTTGCGCAACGTTCTTGGTGTAGTACTCGTAGTCGCCCTGAAGGCTCAGGCGTTCATTGACCTGGAAGTCCACGCCGAGACTGACGAAGCGGCCATTGCCGCCCACGACGCCGTTCTGCAGGTGGGTGTCCGAGGCATTCAGGCGCACGCCGAACTGCTTGTCCTCGCCAAGCCGGCGCCCGAAGTCCACCGACGCGCCGACTTGGCCGAAACTGTTGCCGGCCAGCGCCACGCTGCCGACATCAGCGCGGCCCGCGCGCTTGGTCACCAGATTGATGATGCCCGCCGGGCTGGCGACACCGAACATCAGCGCATTGGCGCCCTTCAAGGTTTCAACGCGCGCCTTGTCCTCGGTCGGCACGGTGCTGACGCCGGCGATGGGCAGGCCGCCATTGAGGCGGTAGTTGGAGAACAGGTTGAGCTTGATGCCGCGGATGTTGATGGAGTCGTTGGCGCTGCCCTTGGAATTGGCCGGCGACACGCCGGCCACGCCGCGCACGGCCTCCGCATAGCCGTCCTGGCTGGCCTGCTCCAGGGCCTGGCCTGACACGACAGCCTTGGACATCAGCTGCGAGCCGCCCTCCTGCTGCGTGGCGGCCTCGCTACGATTTGAGGCTGCGGCCTCCTTGTTGCCAACGGGCGCCGCCGTGTCGGCCGGCGCTGCGTAGGTGTGTGTGGCGAGCAGTGCTGCCGCGGCGATCAGGGTGGTGCGTGCAAAGGCCGGCACGGCCTTGTGCGGGAGGGACTTGATCATGCTGTCTCCGACTTGTTGTATTGGCATTGCGGTCGCCCAAAGTGAGCACCCCTGCAAGCTGTGTCGAAGCCTATTTGTCGATCCTTTACCCTTCCTGTAACGACGCTGAAATCTTGTTCAGGTTCAGCGATCGCTGCATTGGCTCGGCCGATGACAACCTAGTCCAACGTAGCGATCTCCAACGTCGCAACCTCCTTCAACAGTGGCAGATAGCCGTCGCGATCGGAGACCGTCTGCTGGCCGCCACCGCCCAGGACGAAGCGCAGGAAGCCCGCGGTCGGCGCATCCAGCACCTCACCCGGCTTGCGGTTGAAATAGGCCCGTACCTCGCGTGAGAGCGGATACCGCTTCGACTGCACCGAGCTCACCGTAGGCAGCACGGGGGAGCCGTCACGGGCCTGCACCGCGAGCACGCGAACCCCGGAAGGCACCGGCCCCGTGACGATGGCCAGGCCAACGCGATCGCGGCCGAGCGCATCCAGCGCCTTCACGGAGTCGACGTCGGAACCGGGGTGGCCAGCCTCCGCCGAGCCGTATTCCCGGATGCGTTCCCAATTCAGCTGCCGGCTGTCGCCGAGCGCCACGGCCCGGAAGAAGCGCCCCATCCCCGACTCGGTGTCGACGGTGTGCAGATTGACGGGCAACCCTTTCCAGGCGCCAGTCAGCCCCAGGTCACCCCAGGTGGCGACCGGGCCTGCCAGGCCAAGCTTGCGCTCGAAGCTGAACAAGGCGTCGATCTGATCCATCCGGATCTCGGCGATCGGGTTGTCCGCATGAACGCAGACCAGCAGCGCCGGCGATCGGCCCGGCGTCGCGAGGCTGCCGGTCAGCACCTGTACCGAAGGCGGCTGGTAGCGATAGATCCATTCGAACGCCTTGATCTCGGGCGCCCGGGCTTCGCGGCCGATCAGCGCGATGTCGGCCTTGCCCGTGTACAGCCCGGCCATTGCGACATCGCTGCCGTCGAAACGGTTCTCGAAGCTCACCTCGGGATGACTGCGTCGAAAGGCCTGCTGCCAGCGCAGAGCCATCGCCGCCAGCTCGGGATGACCCCAGACACGCACGACGCCACGCATCTCATCGCGTTGCTGGTACGGCGGCTTCACGACCTCGATCGCCTGGCAGGAGGCGGCCGCCGCGAACAGCGAGCCGATCAGGATGCGGCGCTTCACAGCAACTTCTCCAGTTGATGATCGATGGCCGCCTTGCCCAGGGGCAGATAACCACTTTCCTCGATCAGGGCTAGTTGCCCGGCCCGGCTCAGCACGAAGCTCAGGAATTCGCGGACCACCGGCTCGACGGGTTGCCCTGGGGCTCGATCGATGAAGGCCGGGATGATGCGTACCAAGGGGTATTCCTGGGAGATCAGCGTCCTCTCCGTAGGCAGGTGGAAGCCGCCCGCCTCGGTGCGCGCCAGGGCCAGCACCTTGACCTCGGCGTTGGCGTAGCGGACGTTGGACACAGCGATGCCCTGAGGGTCGCGCGCCAGGTCATCGAGGATCTGCTGGCCATGGTCGTACTGCGATCCGTCCGGCCGACGGGCATGCACGCGCTCCTGCAGTTCCGGGTTCCAGCGGTGGCTGTTCTCCAACACGGCCTCGCGGAAGAACAGCGCGAAGTCCTCATCGACCTTCCACCCATAGGGCTTGATCCGCCGCGCCTTCCAGGCGCCCGAGAGGCCGGCCTCGCCCCACAGGCGGATGTTGCGGTCACCGCGTCGGTGCTCCGCGCCGAAGATTGCGTCCAGTTGCCGCAACGTCAGCGCCTGCAGCGGGTTGCTCCGATGCACGAACACCATGTGCGCATAGTCGAAGAAATTGACGTCCAGGCTGCCGGTCGCCACCTCGATCTGGGTGGGGCCATAGCCCCTGGCGCGCCTGAAGGCCGCGGCGGCGTCCGGGCTGATCTCCTCGCCGAGCAATGCGACGTTGCCGGCCCCCGAATACAGCGCGCCGATGGCCGAGGCCGTGCCGTACATCTTGTACTCGAACCGGACACCGGGCTGGTCGCGCTGGAACTCGCCGATCCAGCGGGCGACCAGCTTGCCCATGAAGTCGCGCTTGAAGCTGCCATGCCCCCAGAGCGAGACGGTGCCGGTCACGCGTTGGCGTGGCGCATAGGGCGCCAGGGTCAGCACCTGGGCCCGGGCGAACTCCGATGCGGTGCCCATGCCCTCGGCGGCATGCAGGCGGCTGCATGCCAGTGCCGCGGTCCCCAGCAGCAGCCTGCGCCTGTCCACACCCATCCTCATCGAATCACGGAGCGGTGTCACGGGCGCGATCAGAAGTTCACCCGCATCGAAACCGTGACGTTGCGCGGCGCACCGGGCGCGACCTGAACGGTGCCGGTCTGGCCGGCGCTTTCGTAGTAGCGCTTGTCGAAGACGTTGCCGATCTTCAGGTTGAGCGCGTAGCGGTCGAAGAGGTAATAGAAGGCCAGGTCAGCCACCGTGTAGGCCGGCAGCACCAGCGCATTGGGCCCCGTCGTCGTGTTGGCGGTGCCGGCCGTGGTAGGCAGGGTGCCCATGCGGTCGCCGGTATAGACCAGACCCACGCCCACGCCCAGGCCGTTCAATGCGCCGCCGGTGAAGTCATAGCGTGACCAGAGGTTGGCGCTTTGCTTGGCCACGTTGGTCAGGCGCGCGCCGACCTGGATAGGGTCCACGGCCGTCTTGATCTTGGCGTCCGTGTAGGCGTAGTTGAAGGTCAGCTGCCAACCCTCGATGGGCCGGAAGTTGGTCTCCAGCTCCAGGCCCTTGGATTGCGCCGCACCCACCTGTGACTGGCAGGTGCCCAGCGTGCAGCTGAAGTTCTGCAGCGTGTTCTTCTGGTCGATCTTGAAGATGGAGAAGGTGCCGTTGAAGCGGCCGTCCAGCAGCCCCTCGGCCTTGACGCCGGTCTCCACCAGCTTGGCCTCGGTGGGCAGGAAGGGGTTCTTGCCGGTGGTGTCCTGCGAGTTGGCCGGCGCGGGCACGAAGGACGTGGCGTAGCTGCCGTAGATGGTCCATTGCTTGTCGGGCTGGAACATCAGGCCGGTCGTGGCCAGCGGGCTCTTGTCCGTGACCTTGATGGTGGTGGGCACCGTGGCGATGCGCTTGTCGTAGATGATCTGCTTCTCGTGGGCCTTGCGTGCGCCCAGGCTGAGCTTCCAGTACTGGTTGAGCGTCAGCAGGTCGGAGACATAGACGCCATAAGAACGCGACTCGAAATAGGCATCGGTCAGCAGGTTGGCCTGGCCGGGCAGGTAGTCGGGAAGCGAGTGGATGTCGGGCGTGTTCGCGTAGACCGGCGCGTAGAGGTTGATGTCCAGGCAGGTCGGGCCGGGGCAAGGGCCGCTGTTGTAGAACTTGGTGCGGTTCTCGTCGTCGGTATCGCGGCCGCCGTTGACGCCCAGGATGAGCTTGTGCTTGATGCCTCCGGTGGCGAACTCGCCGGTGACATTGGAGTCGATGAAGTCGTAGGTGCGGTTGATTTCCAGGATGCGCGCCCGGCGTGTGGCCGTCGTGGCGTTGCGAAAGCCAATGGTCGAGAACTCTTCCTGGTTGCTGCGGTTCTTGACGTGGCGCAAGCCGGTGTTCCAGTTCCACTCGTCATTGACGGCGTGCTCGAACGCCATGCTCACGGTGTCGCCCGTCTCCTTGCGGAAGTCGCTGGGCTGCTGGTAGCGCGTCGTGATGTCGGCCACCTTGGTGATGTCGCGGTTGTAGGCAGCCAGGCCGATGTCGAAGGAGCTCTTGGTTTCGCGGTGCTCGGCCTGCACGGTCAGTGTGTTGTCGTCGTTGATGCTCCACTTGATGCTGGGCGCGAAGTACAAGCCCCTCTCGTAGGTCTCATTGCGGAAGCCCTTGCGGTCGCTCACCTCGCCAACGACGCGGTAGAGCAGATCCTTGTTGTCTCCGACCGGTCCGGTGATGTCGCCGGCCACGTTCAGGCCGTTGCGGTCGCCGAAGCCCATGCCCTGCCCCGCGTAGCTCGTGCCCTTGATGTCGATGACCCCGCGCTGCTTGCCCTGCGGCTTCTTGCTGACGATGTTGACGAAGCCACCGGGCTGGATCTGGCCATACAGCAGGGACATGGGGCCCTTGACCACTTCGATGCGCTCCACGCCGATGGTGGGCGGCGAGCCGAAGCGGCCGGTCAGGCCCGGCAGGCCGTCGACCATGATGGCGCTGCGGTCGGTGCCGCTGCTCTGGAAGCCGCGCAGCGTCAGGTCATAGCCGGTGTTGCCCGCCTTCTTGACGCCGTTCATGTAGTTGTAGAGGTCGGACACGCTTGCGGTCTCGATGGCCTTCATGAAGGCGCCTGAATAGCTCTCCACCGTGTACGGCGTGTCGCGCACCAGCACGTCCAGCTTCATCGCACTCTTGGCGCCGGCAGCGAGGAAGCGTCCCAGCACGGTCACTCTCTCGATGGTCTGGGCAGTTTCTGCCTCGGGAGCGGGCGCTGCCTTCGAATCTGCAGCCGGTGCTTCGGGCGCATCCTTCGTTTGCGCCATGGCACCAAATCCTGTACCAAGCGCTGCAAGTGCGGCAGCTGCGAGCAAGGTTCTCTTCATCGCTTGTCTCCTGTGTTCTTTCTGCTTTGGATCCACTCTAGGCTGCGCAGACAATATGCACGGCGGCTAAACGCCGACTGAACATTGCCTGAACGTTTTTTCAAGAAGCGCACTGTGGTTGGATGGCCTCGAATCGCAGCCCGGGATAGTGGGCTTGGAACTCGCGCCCCCAGACCTTCACCGAAAGTCCGGTGACGGCCGTTGTTGAACGGCTCACTCGCGGGCGTTTAGCCAAGCATTGATTTCTTCGATGTCGAAGGCCCGAGGATCGAAGGGGCGGCCGCTCCAGTTCTTCAGCTCGGCATGCTCGGGAAGAGCCGGATCGGCCAGGGAAACCGCTGAACAAACCGGGCAAGGCGACGTTTGTCTCGATCGACAGCGTGAGAACTCAAGCCAGCATCGGCATGCTCTCCCGGGTGCGGTCGGCTCTGTCGCAATGCCCAACCTGAATGAATTTTCAGCATGGCTTCAGGATGAGGTCAGCGCCATCCGATAGGGTGCCGGCAAGTCCGCTGGTCCAGGCGCTCCGCAGAGCCGCCTACGATCAAGGACGTGACGCAGAATTGATTGATGCGCAAGCGCCCGTGCGAGGCTCGACAGGTTTTGGAGACACAGCAATGAAGATTCTGGTCGTTGAAGATCAAGAGCGGCTCGGGCGATTTCTGCAGCAGGGGCTGTCCGAGTGCTCGTACACCGTGACCTGGGTGCGCTCCTGCGCGGATGCATCGGACGCACTGGCCGAGACCGGCTTCGACGCCATCGTCCTCGACCTGGGGCTGCCGGATGGCGATGGCCTCGATCTGCTGCGCAGCTGGCGCTCCAGCGGTTTCAAGGAACCGGTGCTGATCCTGAGCGCGCGCGACGGCGTTCAGGACCGCGTCAAGGGATTGGATCTGGGCGCCGATGACTACCTGCCCAAGCCTTTCAGCCTGGAGGAACTGCTCGCACGCGTGCGCTCGCTGGTGCGGCGCCAGTCCACGGTCAAGCAGGTGGTCCTGGAGCATGCCGGCATCCGGCTCGACCTGTTGAGCCATACCGTGCAGATGAACGGCCAATCGGTTGATCTGACCAGCCGCGAATACGCGCTGCTCGAGGTCTTCATGCAGAACCAGGGGCGCATCCTGCCGCGAACCTTGATCTCGGAGAAGATCTGGTCGTCCCACTACGACGTCGACACGAACCTGCTCGACGTGTACATGAGCCGGCTTCGCGCCAAGCTCGAAACGCCGGGCCGCCAGCTCTTCAAGACCGTCCGCGGCGTGGGCTATCAGCTGCTCTGACGAAGCGGTGGAATGAGCGCCGATGCCTCAATGCATCGGCCGACGAGAGGGCGGGTGTCACCTGGGTCCGGGAACGCGCGCGAGACAGGATCTCGCTCAGTCAAGCTGCCGCAGCATCAGGCAATGCCAGTCCGTGGTGTAGGCCTCGCCCCCCGGGGGCCGACGGAGCACACGCGGACGCGTCGACCATCGATGACGTCCGCCTCGACACAGCGCCTGTTCTTCAGTAGGTTGCTGATGCCCTCGAAACGGAGCTGATGACCAATCCGGCTCGTGTCAGCACCGCGAGAGCCCCCCTTAAAAACCTTGCCGGACCAGGTGGCCGCTCACGCCATGGCCGCAGGCCGAGCCTGTGGACGGCGCCTGAGGCAGCAACATGCCCCGCCCGTGACGACGCCATCGCTACCGCTCCAGGCAGCAGCGATGGCGGGCAAGGCCGGCGTCGCAGGCGGCTGCGCTACCTGCCTCAGGGGTCCAATTCCTCGAGGGCCGGTGTTGCTGCGATCCTCTGCTGCAGCTCGTCGCGCAGCGCGAGGGCCTGCGCCACCAGCGGCTTGGCGTCCTGGCCGTTGCGGAAGGCATAGCCGACGTTCATCGTGCCGATCGGCGTTCCGCTGCGGTCGTGCAGGGCCATGTCGACACCGAAACGATGGCCGTTCGAATAGACGCCGGTGATGGGTGCCTTGCTCTCGAGCACCTTGGCATCATCCGCATCGCCCTTCTTGCCATGGCGGCCAAAGGTCGAGCCCAGCAACACCAGCTCGCCCTGGATGCGCGCACGCAGCGCCAGTACCGTCACCTCCGGATGGCGCAGCAGCGCCTCATCGATCAAGGTCTGGGCACGCGTCTTGGTCGTCGCGATGGGCTCGTAGGGATACGGGTCCATCAGATTGGCCAGGCTCAGGATGCGGCGCGACAGCGCGTCGCGGATGGCGACCGCGTTGCGCTCGAACTCCGCGCGCGAGCCGCCCACCGGCAGCCGCCAGACCAGGCCCAGCGCACCGATGGTGGTGCCGCCGACATCGCGCAGCGGCAGGTTCACCTCGATGCGTTTGTTGCCCTGGTCCATCGACACCCGCGTGACGCCGGTCGAGACGACATCGAGATCGTTGGCGTCCGCCGAGTTGCCGATGCGCCCGATGCTCGAGGCGATGACGATGTTGGCGTTCGCCTTGGGCGGCGTTACGTGCATCATCACGACACGCAAGTCCGGGTGTTGCGCGACGGTGCGATCGACCAGCTCCTGGGCATAGATCTTGACCGGCACCTGCTGGGCGAGTGCCGCCAGGGACGTGGTCAGCAAGGCGCCGATCAGCGCCACGCCCCGGACGGCCTCGCGAATGACAGTTTTTTCCATGATCGGCCTCCGTGTCAGTGCGAGTCGTGCAACGGTGCCGGGCGCCACTTCGCCAGGCGGTTCTCGACCATGGTCATCAGGTACTCGGCCGCCAGCGCAACGACCATGATGATGACGATGGCGGCGTACATGCCGGCGGCGTCGAAGGAGCCCTTGGCGATGTTGATCAGCAGGCCGATGCCGTAGCGGGCGCCGACGAACTCGCCGACGATGGCGCCCACGATGGCGAAGCCGAAGCTGACGTGCAGGGACGCGAAGATCCAGCTCATCGCCGACGGGATGACGACCGACCGTGTCAGCTGCCAGCCCCGTGCGCCCAGGATCTGCGCATTGGCCAGCAGGTTGCGGTCCGCCTCACGCACGCCCTGGAAGGCGTTCGAGAACACGACGAAGAACACCATCACGAAGGACAGGGCCACCTTGGAGGTGAGACCCAGGCCGAAGATCATGATGAAGATGGGTGCAAGCACCACCCGCGGCACCGAGTTGATGAGCTTGATGTAGACCGAGAACACGTCGGCCAGCATGCGGTTGCGGCCCAGTGCGATGCCCGCGAGGATGCCCGCGGCCGAGCCAACGACGAAGCCCAGGATGGATTCTTCCATCGTCACCCACAGGTGGTACCACAGCGATCCTTCCGCCGTGCCCTCGGTGACCCAGGTGTAGAGCCGCGACGCGATGTCGGAAGGCTTGGAGAAGAAGAACTCGTCGATCACCTTGGTGGCCGAGAGGATCTCCCAACCACCCAGGAAGGCGAAGAGGATGAAGTAGCGCCAGAAGTAGACCGTGCGGCGACGCCTGGTGGCCGCATTCGCGGCCGCCGCCTCGATCTCGGCCTCTGAGGTTCCGCGCGACGGCGTGGCCGCCGCGGATGTGATCGGGTTGGTGCTCATGGTGGTGTCATTCATGCTGCAGCCTTCGCGATCTCAGCCTCTTCGCGCGACGCACCGCGCAGCACTTCGGCCTTGAGATCGTTCCAGATGGTGTGCGAGATATCGATGAATCGCTGCTCGTAGCGAATCTCACTGGCGACGCGCGGTCGCGGGATGTCGATCGGGTAGATCGACTTGACCGTGGCCGGGCCGGACGTCAGCACGTAGACCTTGTCGGCCAGGGTGATGGCCTCCTCCAGGTCATGCGTGACGAAGACGACCGAAGCCTTGGACTGCGACCACAGACGCAGCAGCTCATCGTGCATCAGCACGCGCGTCTGCACGTCGAGCGCCGAGAAGGGCTCATCCATCAGCAGGATCTGCGGCCCGTTTATGAAGGTCTGGGCCAGGGCTACGCGCTTGCGCATGCCGCCGGAGAGCTGGTGCGGGTACTTGGTCTCGTGGCCGGACAGGTTGACCCGGGCCAGCCAGTGGCGCGCACTTTCATAGGCTTCCGCCTTGGGAACCCCGCGAAACAGCGGGCCGGCAACGACGTTGTCGATGACACTGCGCCAGGGGAAGAGCGCGTCGGTCTGGAAGGCAAAGCCGATGCGGCTGTCGATGCCGTTGACCGGGCCGCCGAACAGCCGGACCTCCCCCGCCGAAGGCGCGGCCAGGCCCGTGATCAGGTTCAGCGTGGTCGACTTGCCGCAACCCGTCGGGCCGACGACGGCGACGAACTCGCCACGCTCCACGGTCATCGTGAAGTCGCGCAGCGCGGTCATGGACTTGCCATCCGGCGTCAGGAAACGCCGCGTGACATTGATGAGCTCGATTGCCGGGCTGTTGTTGTGTGCTGCGGCGCCCATGATCACTTCACCTTGGACACGAACTCGGTCGTGTAGGTCTTGGACAGGTCGATCTTCTTGCCCTTGACGTTGTTGGAGAAGGCGCTCAGCACCGACAGCACCGTTTCAGGGCCGCCCTGCGGCATCACACCATCGGCGGTGAACATGCCCTTGCCCTGCTCCAGCGCCTTCACATAGGCCGCCTCGTCGCCGACGTAGAAGTCCTTGGGCATCTTGGCGGCGATCTCGGTGGCGCTGTGCGTGTTGATGTAGCGCAGCGTCTTCACGAAGGCATTGGCCAGCTTCTGCACCGTGGACTTGTTCTTCTCGACCCAGGCGTTAGCCATGTAGAGGGACGCTGCCGGGTAGGTGCCGCCAAGGGCCTCCTTGGTCTTCTCCGGCGTCCGCAGGTCGACGAGGACGCGCGCCTCACCGGTCTTGAGCATGCGCGAGATGGTCGGCTCGGTGGTCATGCCTGCCTGGATCTTGTCTTGCTGCATCGCCATGATGAAGGTGGTACCGGCGCCCACCGGCAGCGACGTGAACTCACCGAGCTTGACACCCGCCTTGACCATCAGGAACTGCGTCAGGAAATTGGTCGAGGAGCCGAGGCCGGTGACGCCCATCGTCTTGCCCTTCAGGTCCGCCATGCTCTTCACCTGGGGGTGCTTGCTGGACACCAGTTCCACCTCGCCCGGCGCATGGCTGAACTGCACGACCGATTCGATCAGCTTGCCTTTGGACTGCATGTCGATGCAGTGGTCGTAGAAGCCGACCACGCCTTGGACAGCGCCCGTGAGCAGTTCGTTCTCAGCATCGACACCCGAGGCCTCGTTGAGCAGCTCGACGTCCAGGCCTTCTTCCTTGAAGTAGCCCAGGCGCTCGGCCAGCTTGGCGGGGAGGTAGATGATCTTTTCGTAGCCACCCACCATCAAAGTGATCTTGTCGGCGGCCATGGCCTCGGTCGAGGCCGTCAGAGCGCCAACCAGGCTGGCGCACAGCAGAAGCTTGTGTTTGACGTTCATAACAGTCTGTCTCCAGTTCTAAGAAGGTTGTCGTGCGGCGTCCATTGCCGATCACGATGACCTAACGTTAGAAGTGCGACCTGACTGCTGAGTGAACTCTGTCTGAATCTGCGTTCAGGCTGAAATCGCGCTGGGCGCGCTGGCCTGCAGCGCCGCGCCATCGCGGGCCGGAATCTCGATGACGACACGCAGCCCGCGACCCACGTCGCGGCTCGTTGCCCAGATGCGTCCCTTGTGCATCGTCACGATGCTGCGCGAGATCGGCAGCCCGAGACCGCTGCCGCGCGAATCCCCCTGGCCCAAGCGCACGAAGCGGTCGAAGATGCGCTCGCACTCCTCAGGCCCCAGCCCAGGACCCTCATCGACGATGCTGATGCGCCAGAGCTCGCTGGACAGCGTCGACGACAGGCTCACAACACTGCCGGGTGGCGAGACATTCAACGCATTGGTCAGCACGTTCAGCAGGACTTGCCGGATGCGCTTCTCGTCCACGGCCACGCTGCCCGCGCCATGGTGCGACCATTCGAAGCGCTTGTCGCCATGCTCGGCGAGCACGATGGCGTCCTGAGCGAACGCGGCCAGCAGCCGCTCGGGCGACTGCACCATCAGGTCGACCATCACCGCCCCGGCATCCGCCCGCGACAGGAACAGCAGCTCGTCGATGATGCGGTTAACGCGGCCTATCTCCTCAAGCTGCACCGCCACCGACTCGCGCTGCGCAGTCGTCAAGCCGTCGTCGACCAGCAGCCGCTCCAGGTGCAGGCGCACCAGGGACAGCGGCGTCTTTAGTTCATGCGAGGCCTCCGCCGCGAAATGCCGGATCTCGGAGAAGGAGCCCTCGAGGCGATCGAACATCTGGTTCAGGAAGTTCGCCAGTTGCGACAGTTCGTCGCGCACATCCGCCACCGGGATGCGCTCGTTGAGGTTGTCCGAACGGATCCGGATCGCCGTCTTCTGCATGACCCGGACCGGCTTCAGGATCAGCTCGCTCAGGCCATAGCCGATGGCGATGCTGAGTACCAGAGCCGTGCCCAGCAGCCCGAAGAAGACTCGCCTGTAGCCGGCCATCAGGTCCCGCACCGGTGCGAGTGGCGTGGCGATCAGCACGTCAAATGGGTGCAGGACGTATTCGCCCACTCGAACCTCACCGATGCCCTCCACCGCGATCGAATAAGTCTTCTCGCCCACGATGTCCGGGATCGACAGGCCGTGGAGGTTGTGCGACTTGAAGAAGCGGTTCGTCATGGGGCCATGCATGTCCACGTAGAACAGCGACGAGGCCGACTCCGTGGCTTCCCGTATGCGCTCATCGATCACCTGCGGCGTCAGGCTCGCGTAGTCCCGACCCAGCGTCGCCGCGAGATGTTTGAACTGCGTCTCCGTCAGCTTGTCGAGTTGCAGGATCAGATACCTCTCGAGCAGGTAATGCCCGGCGACGAAAAGACACGCTAACGTCACTGTCAAAGTGACAACGTACCAAAGCGTGATGCGGCTGCCGATCGACCTCATGGCGACGAATGGTAGTGAAACCCTGTCGACGAAGGCTGAATAGATTTTCAGAATCGAGACAGGGAGCGTACAGGGTGGGTTTCCAGAATCCACCACGCTTTTACCCAACCTCGAAACAGGAGACACCATGAAGAAGCTGTTCGGATGCGCGCTCGCCGTGGCCGCCGCGCTGACGCTGAATGCCAGCCCCGCCTGGGCTGCCGATGCGCCCGCCAAGAACTGGACCCCGCCCAGCCACAAGATCTACGGCCAGAAGCTGTCCGACGAGACCATGGCTGCCCACCCTGAGCTCCTCAGCATCACGCTGCACGGCACGCCACCTGGGCTGAGCGAGGTCTACACCATGTTCGCGGGCTCCTTCCCCGAGCGCGTCGGCAATCCCGACGATCCGGACGACATCGACGTCATCAAGAAGGGCATCACGATCGTTGACCCGCGCTGGAAGCGCGTCAAGGACAACCCGAAGAAGGTCGTCATCCTGATGCCCATGCGCGATGCCAAGGGCGAGAACGTCGGCCTCGTCGTCTATGCCTTCAAGAACCCCCCGGCGAATCCGCACACGAGCGAGCAGGAGCTGGTCTATCTGAAGAAGGCCACGGTGCTACGCGATGAACTCGCCAAGCGCATCCCCTCGTACAACGCGCTGTTCGACGAAGCCAAGTAAGCCCGCCAGCTTCAACATCCAGAGGTTCAGATGAAGATCTCCATGGCGGCGCTTGGCGCCGCGCTACTCGCCGCACAGGCCTTGTTTCCCTCCCAGGCCAGCGCGGAGCAGACCCTGCGCTTGGCTGGTCGCACCGACATGCCGACCTACCAGGGCGATTTCGACCACTTCGGCGCGGACATCAAGGGCAACCGTCTCTTCCTCGCCGGCGAGGACGGCGGCACGCTGGAGGTCTTCGATCTGAAGTCGGGTTCGCGGATCACGAGCGTCCCCGGCATGGAGACCCCGCATGCCATTCACTTTCAGGCGGAGAAGAACCGCCTGATTGTCAGCAACAGCGGCGATGGCATGAGCAAGGTCCTGGATGCCCGCACGTACGCGGTTGTCGACACGATCAAGCTGACGCCGGGCGCAGACGTGATGGCCTACGACCAGTCGGCCAAGCAGCTTTGGTTCGTCACGGGCGGCAAGAACGCCACTCAGAAGATGAGCACCACGATCTTGTCTCAGGTCGATGCGCGCAGCGGCAAGGTGCTCGGCGAGGTCAAGTTCGACACGGACTTCACCGAAGGTATCGTTGCTGAGCAATCCGGCTCGCGGGTGTTCGTCAACGTCGCGGGGAAGAGCGAGATTGCCGTTCTCGACAAGAAGACACGCAAGCTGCTCGCGACCTGGCCCATCAAAGAAGGCCAGAACAACTCGGCCATGGACCTGGACGAGAAGAACAAGCGGTTATTCGTGATCACGCGTAAACCGTTCAAGCTGCTCGTGCTGAATTCCGCCAACGGCGAGACCGTCGCCAGCTTTGACGCCCCCCCGCGCACGAACGGGATGACCTTCGACGCCCGCAATCGCAGGATCTATGCAGCGGGTGACGGTTACGTCGCGGTGTTCCGCCAGATCGATGCCGATCACTACGAAGAGCTCGAACGGGTACCTTCTGAGTACGGAGCAAAAACCTCATTTCTGGTGCCGTCTCTCAATCTGCTCTACGTCGCTGTCGGCGGGTCCGATAAGAGCAAAGCTGGACTGCTCCGGTACGAGATTGTCAGCAGCGCTGCAAAGTAGAAGGGCACTGCCCGATTCGGAGCCTGGCTGTCCGGTGCGCGGGGCAGTCAGGCTGCTGGGATTTACGCCGGCCAGGAGCTACAGCGCCAGAGGCCTTGGCTTCCTAAAGTTTCTCGATAGCCACCCTCGGGAGCGATCAATGCACCCGCCCACAGTTAGCCGGCACAACGCCTTTGAAATCTACTTCAAGTCGCTAACCACCGCAGGTCGCGACCTTTCGTTTCCCTGCGACGCTGCGGGTCAAATCGACCTGGACGGTTTTGGTGAGCGCATGCGCAATGCCTACCTTTTCGCCCGAGCATTGGTAGGGCGGGACTACGCAACGCCGGTCTTAAAGCCTGCTTTTTTGTCGGTGAGGAAAAACCTCTAAGCAGGGATCTCGGACGTAACGGGCAAAGGCAAGCACTCGTCTATGTTGGAAGTCGAGCGCTGCGGTTCAGCGTGCACTTCTGCGGACAGACACAGCGCGCTTTCTCGTAAACACTGACAAGATGGCCAACATGCTCGGCCCTGCGCTGATCGTCCGCGACGCCGACACGGGCGCGACCTGGGCAGAAATGGAAAAACCCGCTGAGCCTTGCGACTCAGCGGGTTTTTTGTATTTGGTTGCGGGGGCTCGCAACCATTCCCGGAGACGCATCTATTTCCCCAGGTGAAGCAGGCCCAGCAGACGACAGCCCAGGGCCTGCCGCGCTACCATTCGCACCATGCGCGCACAACTCGCCGATGAGCTGATCCACCTGAGCCCCGCTGAGAAGCGCGAGCTGGGTGAAGCCCTGATCGCCAGCGCCGAGGCAGACGCAGACGGCCCGCCCCAGCTCACCGACGCCCAGCGCACCGAGTTGCGCGCACGCCTGGCCCACCATCGGGCCAACCCGGGCGAGCGTGGCGTCACCATGCAGGAGTTAAAAGCCAAGCTGCTCAGCGCCCGCGCATGAGCTTCAGCCTGGAATTCAAGCCTCGGGCCGAGGCGGAGATCGCCGACGCCTTCGAATGGTACGAACAACCGACCATCCGCCAGGGCGAGGCCTTTCTCGCCGAGCTGGAGCGCGTCGAGCGGTTCATCCGGTTGAACCCCCTGCTATACCCCGAGGCCGATCCGGCCATCCACCGGGCCAACCTGCGCCGCTTCCCCTACTCGCTGTTCTACGTCGTGGACGGCGAACTCATCAGCGTGCTTTCATGCCTTCACCAGCACCGAGACCCCGTCGCGCGACCGACTCCCGGCGACGCATAACGCGGGCTTGCAATGGATAAGGACAGCCCTAGCACGCGACGACAGGGCATGAAAAAACCCGCTGAGCCTTGCAACTCAGCGGGTTTTCTGTATTTGGTTGCGGGGGCCGGATTTGAACCGACGACCTTTGGGTTATGAGCCCAACGAGCTACCAGACTGCTCCACCCCGCGACTGAAGCTAGCAGTATACACGAGATTTGGCGTTCGTGGCGAATTGATGCCCCAGCGCACTCAGGGCGCAGGAGATGCCGCGGACCGCTCGACCAGGAACCTGCCGTCCGCGCTCAGCTCGGCTCGCCACAGCGCACGCAATTCGGGGTTGACGTCCAGACGCGTGTTGCCCCAGTTTCCCTCGTCGCAGCCCGATACCTTGGCACCCGTGGCGTCCAGCCGGCATTGCCAGTGCGTGTAACGTTGCCAGTCATCGCTGATCATCGCCACCGCGCGGATCGAATCGCGGTTGGCGCGCACGAAGGCGAGGAACGGCGCGTGCCATTCGTGCCAGACCTGCTCTGGCGCCAGGCCTTCGCGGACAGGCTTGCCCGTCTGTCGGTAGGCATAGCGGCCGATCGCAGCGTCGTAGTCATAGCCGCGCGCGGCGGCCTCGGCAACAAGGATGGGCTTGCCCTTGGTCTTCAGGTAGTCGACGACAGCCTGCAGCGTGCGGTAGCCACCAACGCAGTCGCGGGGCTCGAAAACGGAGATGCCCGTCCAGTCGGCGTCCTCGCCGGGATACCAGGCGTCGAGCACGGCGCCAGGGTCGGCGGCATCGACGTTTTGCACCGTGCCGCGGGTCCGACCATCCGATGACAGCGGCCTTGCCGCGATGAGCCGGCCCGGCGTGATGCCTGCGTTCCAGGCGTCGTGGGCCGGGCAGAGGGCCGCCAGTTGCCAGACGGTGGCGATGTTGTCCGCCTTCTGGGCGCGGATCTCGGCGCGGATCTTTGACCAGACCGCCTTGTAGGCCGGCGGCCAGTAGCCGTTCCACGGACCCTCGGCCTCGTAGCCGATGCGCAGCAGCACGGGCCGGCCGGTGGCGCCGAGATCGGCAATCATGCGGCGCGTGTTGGCCCAGAGCCGGTTGCCTTCATTGCTGCCGCTGCGGTTGCTGCCGGTGGCAAGGTCGACGTCGATCTGGTTGCCGAGCCAGAAGCCCACGGCGATGGCCGTGCCCTGCAGTTCCTTCGTGCCGGTGATGAAGCCGAGGTCCTGGGGACCGAAACCCTCGGCATACCAGACTGCGGTCTGGCTGCGCCGGCCATCGGCGAGGGTGAAGCCGCCGGAATCCAGCGTCGGCGCGACATACATCGTCAGGCCCCAGGGCAGTGGCATCCGGCTGCCAAGCACGTAGTCGCGGATGCCATCCCGCGTCTGACCGACGAGTACGGCGATGCGCCCCAGCGGGTCGGTGTGCGGGCCGCCGACAGGTGCGGCAAGGGCCGGGCTGCAAGCGAGTGCGATGCCGAAGGCCAGCGCGCGCAGGGTAGTCATGGGCCGCGATTCTGGTAGCGCCACCAGGCGCCCGCGGCGCAGACTTACCCGGGGAGTCAGAAAGGCAACTCGGCGCCGCGGGCGTGAAGACGGGTGCGCAGGTGCGAGCGCGCGCGCGACACACGGCTGCGCACGGTGCCAATGGGCACGGACAGCAATGCGGCAGCGTCTTCGTAGCTCATGTCGTCCATGGCCACGAGTAGCAGCACCTCGCGCATCTCTGGCATCAGGCCGTCGAGCTCGGTCTGCAGCAGGGCCATCAACTGGTTGAGGTGGCATTGCTGCTCGGGGTTGGCGTGCAGGCAGGGTGTGGCGTCGAGCGCGGTCTCGTCCTCGAAACGGTAGAGCCGGGAGGGGGCGCGCGACAGATGGTTGCGCACCAAGTTCATCGCGATGCCATAGAGCCAGGTGGACAGCTGGGACTCGCCGCGGAACTGCTCGAAGGTCCGTGCCGCCTCGACAAAGGCCTGCTGGGCCAGTTCCTCGGCCTCGGTGCTGTCGCCGATATGGCGCAGCACGAAGCGGTAGAGGCGGTCACGGTGTTCGCCGAACAGCTCCGAGAAGATGATGTTCGGGTCGGCAACGGCCGGGTGACGGATCTGAGGGCACTGGGGCTGCATGGCTGGCTCCGCGCGGTGATGCGGCCAGATGTGGCCGCCTTGTCTGATCAGACGCCGCGGCGCCCCGGGCTGCGACAGGGCAGACACGCCCCTCCCCGCATTCGCGGGCATGGGTTAACCCGAGCAGCCGTGAACTAAATCACGGCCATCAATGCATCCCCTGCGTCAGGAGACTGCGCAGCCGTTCGCTCACGGCGTCGACGTCGGCTGGCGCAAGCGCGCTGAATTCGGCCTCCAGCAACTGATCCAGGGCCTGGCGGCGCTCCATACCGAGCGTGGCCGGATCCAGGCCCAAGGTCTCGGCGACGCGCCGAAAGCGCCAGCCCAGCATGACGGCCGAGAACTCGATCTGCATCAGATGGGTCTGCGCCATCAGCAGGCTGAAGGCCGATTCCGCGCAGGCGACCGCACGGCGCACAGTGCGGGCCGGCAACAGGCGGCGCGGCTGCGGGCCGAGCCGCCATTCGCGCTCCGCGATGGCGCTGGCCGCCTCGCCGAAGCGCTCGCGCAGCGCCGCGACGAACAGCCGGCCGATCTCGCTGGAGATCGGCTGGGTGGGCGAGGCGCCGCCGCAGACCTCCAACCGCCCGTCCAGCCAGCGCGCCCAGAGCAGCGGACCCGCGGTTGCCGCGCCGAGGAAGGCGTCCAGCTTGTCGGACGAGGACGCCGCAGCTGGCGCGGCGGCCGGAGCTTGGATGGGATTCAGGGCTTGATCCAGAGGTCGGCGATGACACCTGGCTGGGGTTCGCGGCTGCAAACCTGCCGGTATCCGTAGGTAACAGGGATGTCGGCCGGGTTCCATCCAGATGCCTGCCGCTTGATCCGGATCAGCTATTTCACGGCCTCGACGCTGAACACCGCCGCGCCGTACTCCGCCGCGCAGTTGGCATGGCCGCAGTCCGGCTGGCCCAGCAGCCAGCTGGCGGCACCAGGGGGTGTGCCGCCGGCGGGGCCCTGGGCGGGCAGCGTCAGGAAGCCGTAGCTGGGGTCCTTCTCGCCGGACCAGGGCGCAAAGCTGCGCGGCTCCGCGGTAACCAGCACAAAGAAATGCTCGGGCCCCGGAGGGTCGCTGGCCTTGAGTGGCCAGTTGGCGCCCGGCAGGCGCATCGTCTCGTTGGCGCCGATGTGATTGTTCTTGGCGCGGTCGTTGGGATAGAGCTGGACCAGGCTGCCGTCAGGCCCCGCCAGCAGCACGTAGACATAGCCTTCGCGCGAGGCGCTGACGCTGAAGCGCAGCTCATCGCGGTCGATGCGCAACTGGGCACGCTCGGACTGGGCCTGCACGTCGAAACCTTCGCTGTGGCGGGCGACAAGCTGCCGGAACTGGCTCAACAGATCACGCGGGGCCGGCTCGGCCGGCGCCGGTGGCGCGGCAGCCACCACCGGCGCTGCGGCGCTTGTCTCCACAGGCACGGCGGGCGCCGGCGCGCGCGTCGCAAACCAGGCCGCGGCGCCGGCGACAGCCAGCATCGCCAACCCCAGGCCGGCAAAAACCGGCAGGCGGCTGCCGGCGGGGCGGGCCGGCGCAGCCGCCGGCGACGCGGCCGGCGCCTGGATCAACGTTGCCATCTGGCCGGACTGGGGCGTGTACTGCCCCGCCAGCCCGAGGTCCTCGCGGAATTCGGCCATGGAGGCGGTGCGCTGCTCCGGCAGCACCTGCAGCGCCCGGTCCACGGCCCGCACGAGGCGATCGCTGTAGCGCCCCTGGGCAAGCTGAGCCAGCGGCACGTAGTCGTCCTTGACCATGCGCCCCACGCTGGGCGGCGGCGTGCGGCCGGTGATGGCGCAGTAGACGACGGCAGCCAGCGCGTAAACGTCGGTCCACGGCCCCTGCTTCATGCTGGGCACCTCGGCGTACTGCTCGATGGGTGCGTAGCCGGGCTTGAGGATGACGGTCAACGCCTGCGTCATGTCGCCGATGACGCGGCGCGCGGCGCCGAAGTCCAACAGCAGCGGCCGACCGCTGCCGGCCACGAGGATGATGTTATCGGGCGCAATGTCGCGGTGATAGCAATGCTCGCCGTGCAGCACCAGCAAGGCCTCGGTCAGCGGGGCCAGCAGATCCATCAGCCAGGCCTCGCCCGGCGGCTCCGGCATTTCCTTCAGGGTGTCCTTCAGCGTCTTGCCTTCGATGAAAGGCATGACCATGAAGGCCGTGCCGTTGGCCTCCCAGAAGCGGTAGACCTTGACGAGCGACGGATGGTCGAACTGCGCCAGCAGCCGCGCCTCGTTGATGAAGCTCTTCAGGCCGGCCTCGAAGGTGTCGCGGTGCCGCTCCGAGCGCACGCGCACCTGGGAGGCGTCACCGCGCAGGGCCAGGGCGGCGGGCATGTATTCCTTCAGCGCCACCATGCGCTCCAGCGCGTGATCGCGGGCCAGGTAGACGATGCCAAAGCCCCCTTCGCCCAGCACCCGGGTGATCTCGAATTCGGCCTGGCGGCTGCCGACGGGCAAGGCATTGCCGCCCTCCCCCCGGTCGACCCGCGCAGGAGGCTGCGCGGGCGCGGCGGCAGGACCACCGGGCCGGATGATGGTTGCGTCGTTGTCTTCCGGGTCGCTGGTGGAGTTCATCGTACAGGCGGGACGTCCAGGATGCTGAGTGTCACCGCACGGCATTCCGTTCCCGTGATCGGCCAGCCGGCCCCGCAATGGGAACTAAGCGCCGGCCCCAGTTACTTACCGGCCGAACTCCCGTCTGCTGCCGTCAGCAGGCCCCAATCCGGACACCCATGGACAGCAATCCCTTCGACGCACAGCCCGACACCACGCCGTCGCTCGGCAGCGACCCCGTGCTGGCGCCGTGGCTGCAGCCCGTGTCCGAGGAGGACGCCTGCGGCCCCGATCTGGAATACGACAACGACTTCCTCGCCCTGACGCAGGCCGCCGCGGGCAAACCCGAAACCCAGTTCGCGCCGGCCGAGCCGCCCGACTGGCGCTCGGTGCGCAGCCTCGCCGAGCAGATCAACGGCCGCAGCCGCGACCTGCGCGTGGCCAACCTGCTGCTGCGCGCCCGGCTGCGACTGGACGGCTTCGCCGTGCTGGCCCCCGGCCTGCGCCTGTTCGAGCAGTTGCTGACGCGCTGGTGGGACGAGCTCCACCCCCGCCCCGAGGACGGCGATGCGTTCGCGCGGGTCAATATCCTCAACGAGCTGACCAGCCTGGACTCGACGCTCGGCGACGTGCGGGCCAGCCTGGTGCTGGACGACCGCGGCATCGGCCAGATCAGCGTGCGCGACATCGAGATCGCGATGGGCGCCCTGGCGGCCCGCGACGACGAGTCGGTGCCCTCGCGCGGCCAGATCGAGAACATGCTGGCCGATGCCGTGGCCGGCTATCCGCAGCTCGCCACGCAGGCGACAGCGGCCGTCGCCGCGCTGGACGCGCTGGTCGAATGTCTGTCCAGCCGCCTCGGCTACGGCGAGCTGCCCGACTTCTCGGCGCTGCGCACGATGCTGGATGGCGTCGTCGCCGTCTCGCCGCGCCCGGCCAGCATCGATGCCGCCGCGGACGACCTCGCCGGCATGCTCAGCGACCTGGGCATCGCCCAAGGCTCCGACGCCGGCGACGACACGCCCGCGCCCGCAACTCGCCGCACCCGCGCTGGCGGCGGCGGCCTGGGTGCCATCGAGAGCCGGGCCGACGCGGTGCGCGCCATCGACCTCGTCTGCGCCTACCTCGAAAAGAACGAGCCCACCAACCCGGCAGCCGACCTGCTGCGCCGCGCCCAGCGCCTCATCGACCGCAACTTCCTGCAGCTGGTACGAGAGTTTGCCCCCGAGGCCGTTGGCGAGGTCGCTCGTATGCTGGGCGTGGACCCGGACAGCCTGCAATAGTCGCATGAGACGTCGCAATGTCGTCTTCTCAAGTAGAGCGCCAGCAGTCTTTCGTGGCACACCAACCTTGAACCCTGAATCCCGTCCGCAAGGAGCATTGAAATGAGCAAGAGCAGCCAGAAGTTCATCGCCCGCAACCGGGCCCCGCGGGTGCAGATCGAGTATGACGTGGAGCTCTACGGCGCCGAGAAGAAGGTGCAGCTGCCCTTCGTGATGGGCGTGATGGCCGACCTCTCCGGCAAGCCCGAGGAGCCGCTGCCGCCTGTGTCGGACCGCAAGTTCCTGGAGATCGACGTCGACAACTTCGACTCGCGCATGAAGTCCATGAAGCCGCGCGTGGCCTTCAACGTGGAGAACACGCTGACGGGCGAGGGCAGCCTGCCTGTGGACATCACCTTCGAGAGCATGGACGACTTCTCGCCCGCCGCCGTGGCGCGCAAGGTGGACGGGCTCAACAAGCTGCTTGAAGCCCGCCAGCAGCTGTCCAACCTGATCACCTACATGGACGGCAAGAGCGGCGCCGGTGACCTGATCGCCAAGGTGCTGGCCGACCCGACGCTGCTGAAGACGCTGACCGACGCGCCCAAGGCTGAGTAAGCCGCAGACCAAGAACACGACCGGAGTTTCAACATGACCCAAGCGGAACAGTCAGCATCGGCCCTGGCAGGCGTGACCTTCGAAGGCAATGACTTCGCGGCCCTGCTGAACAAGGAATTCAAGCCCAAGACGGACGAGGCGCGCGGCGCCGTGGCGCAGGCGGTGCAGACGCTGGCCCAACAGGCCCTGTCCAACACCCAGCTGCTCAGCGACGACGCCGTCAAGACCATCGAGGCCATGATCGCAGCCATCGACGGCAAGCTGACCGAGCAGATCAACAAGATCATGCACCACGAGGACTTCCAGAAGCTGGAGTCCGCCTGGCGCGGCCTGCACCACCTCGTCAACAACACCGAGACCGACGAGCAGCTCAAGATCCGCGTGATGAACGTCTCCAAGACCGATCTCGGCAAGACGCTCAAGCGCTACAAGGGCACGGCCTGGGACCAGTCGCCGCTGTTCAAGAAGATGTACGAAGAGGAGTACGGCCAGTTCGGCGGCGAGCCCTACGGCTGCCTGGTGGGCGACTACCACTTCGACCACACGCCGCCCGATGTCGAGCTGCTGGGCGAGCTGAGCAAGATCGCCGCCGCGGCCCACGCCCCCTTCATCGCCGGCGCGGCACCCAGCGTCATGCAGATGGAGAGCTGGCAGGAACTCGCCAACCCGCGCGACCTCACCAAGATCTTCACGACGCCCGAGTACGCCGCCTGGCGCTCGCTGCGCGAGTCCGACGACGCGCGCTACCTGGCGCTTTGCATGCCGCGCTTCCTGTCGCGCCTGCCCTACGGCGCCAAGACCAACCCGGTCGACGAGTTCGCCTTCGAGGAGGACACCGAGGGCGCCGACCACAGCAAGTACACCTGGTCCAACGCCGCCTACGCGATGGCCGTGAACATCAACCAGTCGTTCAAGCAGTACGGCTGGTGCTCGCGCATCCGCGGCATCGAGTCCGGCGGCGCGGTGACGGGCCTGCCCACCCACACCTTCCCGACCGACGACGGCGGCGTGGACATGAAGTGCCCGACCGAGATCGCCATCTCCGACCGCCGCGAGGCCGAGCTCTCCAAGAACGGCTTCCTGTCGATGGTGCACCGCAAGAACAGCGACTTCGCGGCCTTCATCAGCGGCCAGTCGCTGCAGAAGCCCGCCGAGTACGACGATCCGGACGCGACCGCCAACGCCGCGCTCGCCGCCCGCCTGCCCTACCTCTTCGCCTGCAACCGCTTCGCCCACTACCTGAAGTGCATCGTGCGCGACAAGGTGGGCTCGTTCAAGTCGCGCGACGCGATGGAGGACTGGCTCAACAGCTGGATCCTGAACTACGTCGACGGCGACCCGATGAACTCGTCGGAGGAAACCAAGGCCATGCGACCGCTCGCGGCCGCCCAGGTCGAGGTCTCCGAGGTGGAAGGCGCCCCGGGCTACTACCAGTCCAAGTTCTACCTGAAGCCGCACTACCAGCTCGAAGGCCTGACCGTGTCGCTGCGGCTCGTGTCCAAGCTGCCGTCCGAAAAGTCGGCTTAAACAGTTCGGAGAACTCGCCCGGCGCGGGAGCAGGACGGGTCTTCTCACATCACCACCATTCCCGCGCTTTGAACCCCTAAGGAGATATCAACATGGCAGTCAATGCATTCCTCACCTTCTTCGACAAGGCCGATGGCGAGTCCATCCAGAAGGGCAAGGAGAAGTGGATCGAGATCCAGGGCTGGGACTGGGAAGTCGAGGCCGAGACCAGCTGGACCAAGGGCGGCGGCGCCTCCGTCGGCAAGCCCAACCCCGGCAAGATGAACTGGGAGCACTACTTCGACACCTCGTCGACCGTCATCCTCGGCTACATCTGTACCGGCAAGGCCTTCCCCAAGGTCGAGCTGCAGATGATGAAGACCACCGGCTCGGCCACGCCCGAGACCTACTTCACGATGACCATGGAAGGCTGCTTCATCACCAAGGTGCAGCAGAACGGCACCGAGGAAGGCTCGGTCACGCAGAAGGTCGAGATGGTCTTCAAGACCGTCAAGATCGAATACAAGCCGCAGGACAACAAGTCCGGCAAGCTGGGCGCGCCCAAGACCTACAACTGGGACATCCCGGCCGGCACTGCCTCGCCCTCGGCCTGATGCACTGAAACGACCCCGGCGCCATGAGTCGCTCCAACATCTTCATGCAACTCGTCACCGGCGCCGGGCCGGTGGTGGGCGAAGGCCTGCTCGAGGGCTTCGAGGGCTCGGTCGAGATCCTGGAGTTCGGCTGGGGCATGACGGCACTGAAGGACCCCAAGGCCAGGGCCGGCGGCCTGGCCGGCGTGGCCGCCGCGGCGGCATCGATGGCGGGGCTGGGCAGCACGGTCACCATCCAGATGCAGCCGCTGACCTTCAAGAAACGTTTCGACGTCGGCTCCTCGCAGATGCATTTCTGCCTGGACAACCACCTGCCCGTGGTCAGCGCCACCATCACGGTGCTGCACATCAAGCAGCAGGGCCGCGCCATCCATCAGCCGGGCTTCGTGCTCGCCTGCACCATGGGCCACTTCGCCGACTGCACGCTGGACGTGTCCGACAGCGGCATGACCAAGGAAGTCACCGAGACCTGGACCCTGAACTTCAAGAGCATCAAGATGATGTATCTGAAGACTCTCGGCAAGGACAACCTGCCCACGCCGCCCTTCCTCCATCCCGTGGCACTGCTCTGATGTCCCACTCCACCAACGGCGCCGACATCTACCTGATCCTGCTCCGCCCCACCCGGGTGCCGGTGGCGGGCGAGGCGGTATCGCATCTCTTCCAGGGCCAGATCCTGCTGGAGAGCCTGAACTGGACGCTGCACAACGAGGACGAGAAGCTGCAGAGCGCGGCCAGCGGCACCAAGGGCGGCAAGGGCAGCCTCATCAAGGGCGACGACCCGGCCGCCATGATGAAGAGCCTCAACCAGGACCTGGCCCGGGCCCAGGCCTCGCTGAAGCGCGAGCTGGGCCGGGCAGCGAACGAGACCGAGCGCACCGCCCTGCAGGACAAGCACGACAAGTGGCTCAACAAGTCCATGGACGAGGCGCAGCGCCAGATGACGCAGGCCTCCGCCCTGGGCGACGCCGGCAAGACGGGCGGCAAGGACAAGGCGGGCGGCAAAGGCAGCGAAACCGCGGGCGACCGCAACCCCAGCTTCGAGTTCACCTTCACCAAGCGTGTCGACATCGCCAGCACGCAGATGCTGAACTCGATGAAGGCCGGCGATATCTTTCCCTCCGGCACGCTGACCATCCACAGGCGCTCGACCAACGTGATGGAAGGCACGTCCCTGGTGTTCACCATCCAGAAGATCCGCCTGACCGACTACCGGGTGCAAGTAGCCGTCACCGACACGATGACCGAGATGATGGAGGAGTGGACCTGCGAGTTCGGCGCGCTGGCCTATGTCTACAAGAACCCGCCGTCGCACTACGTCCACGGCAATGCCGGCCAGGCGGCCGCCAAGACGCTGTCGCAGGGCACCATGCGCGCCTTCACGATGAAGAACATCGGCTCCCCCATCTGACCCCATGGCGCTCACCAACTACCGGGACATCAGCACGTCGATGAGCGACGTGTCGGCCGGCTTCCAGTTCGAGTTCTTCTGCGAGAAGTGCGGCGAGAGCTCGCGCTCGGCCTTCAAGCCCTATCGCAAGGGCCAGATCACGGGCTGGCTGAGCCGCTTCGCCTTCATGTTCTACGACCTCAACAAGGCCAGCCGCGCGACCGGCGCCTTCGCCGAGGCCGGCGGCGGCAGCGCCAAGGCCGAGGCCCTGGCCGAAGCCATGGCCGCCGCGGCGCCGCTCTACGAGAAGTGCCCCGGCTGCCGCAAATGGGTGGGCCGCGAGTGCTGGAACAGCGGCAGCGGCAGCTGCCGCGACTGCGCCGCCCGGGCGGCCCTGGACGCCGGCCCCGGCAGCCAGGGCGCGGCCAGCGGCGGCGGCTCGGCCTGCCCCAACTGCCAAACGCCAAGCGCAGGCGGCCGCTTCTGCCACGAATGCGGCTTCGACATGGCCAGCACGCACAAGAGCTGCCCGGCCTGCGGCGTCACCCTCCCGCGCCAGGCGCGTTTTTGCACGGACTGCGGCCATGGCTTCTGATCTCGCTCCCCAACAGGCCGCCGAAGAGCTTCTCCGCGCTGGCGACCCGCGCGCCGCGCTCGCCAAGCTGACCGAGGCCGTGCGCGCCAGGCCGGCCGACCCCAAGCTGCGCACCTTCCTGGCCCAGCTGCTCAGCGTGCTGGGCCAGTGGGAGCGGGCCCACACCCAGCTCAATGTCGTCGCCGACATGGACAAGCTCGCCATTCCCATGCGCGAGACGGTCGGCCATGCCATCCGCTGCGAGCTGCTGCGCGCCGAGGTTTTCGCCGGCAGGCGCACGCCCGTCGTCTTCGGCCAGCCCGAGGCCTGGGTGGCCCAGCTCATCGAGTCGCTCAAACAGCAGGGCGAGGGCAACGACCAGCTCGCCGCCAACCTCGCCGCCAAGGCCTTCGAGGCCGCCCCGGCGAGCGCCGGCAGCCTCGACGGCCAGCGCTTCGAGTGGCTGGCCGACGCCGACTCGCGCCTTGGCCCGGTGCTGGAAACCTGCCTGAACGGCCACTACACCTGGGTGCCCTTCAAGCACCTGGCCAAGATCCACTTCGACGCACCGGAGGACCTGCGCGACTGCGTCTGGATGCCGGCCCAGCTGAGCTTCACCAATGGCGGCAACAGCGTGGCCCTGGTGCCCACGCGCTACTGCGGCTCGGAGAAGAGCGCCGACGGCCTCATCAACCTGGCGCGCAAGACCGAGTGGCATCCGCTGCCGGGCGAGGAACGCTATGCCGGCCTCGGCCAGCGCGTGCTGGCGAGCGACATCGCCGATCACGACCTGATGGCCATCCGGGAGATCGTCTTCGACACCGGCGAGGCGGCACCCGGCGAAGGCGGCTGATGGCCGGCCTCGGCGCCCAGGACCGCCTCCAGCCCTCGCTGCTGGACCGGCTCACCGACCACGACCCCGGCTCCAAGGTCGAAGCCCTCGACGCCCGCGTGCTGAGCCGCAAGCAGCTGCGCGAGGCCGTGCTGCGCGACCTGTCCTGGCTGTTCAACGCCGTCTGCGAGGAGCCGGACATCGGCAACCGCAATGACCCCGAGCGCACCGCGCTGTGGAAGAGCGTGCCCCATGCCTGCGACTCGGTGCTGAACTTCGGCATCCTGCCCCTGACCGGGCAGACCATGACCATCCACAACTTCCCCCTCATCGAGGCCCAGGTGCGCCAGGCCATCGTGCGCTTCGAGCCCCGGCTGGACCCGGCCACCGTCGAGGTCCGCATCGCCAACGACATGAGTACCGGCATCCGCCCCACCAGCCTGCGCCTGACCATCAAGGGCCAGATGTGGAACCAGCCCGTGCCGCTGGAGCTGCTGCTGAGCGCCGATGTCGATGTCGATACCGGCCAGGCAGCGGTGCGCGACCTGAGGGCTTGAGACACTCTGCTCCATGGACCCCCGGCTGCTTCGCTACTACAACCAGGAACTGCGCTATCTCCGCGAGATGGGTGCGGAATTCGCACGCGAGTTTCCCAAGATCGCCGGGCGGCTGGGCATGGAAGGCCTGGAAGTCGCCGACCCCTACGTGGAGCGCCTCCTCGAAGGCAGCGCCTTCCTGGCTGCCCGCGTCCAGCTCAAGCAAGACGCCGAGTTCCCCCAGCTGGCCCAGGCCCTGCTGGACATGGTCTGCCCCAACCTCGGTGCGCCCATCCCCTCGATGCTGGTGGCCCGGCTCGAACCCGCCCAGGACCCCAACCTGATCGCCGGCTTCACGCTGCCGCGCGGCAGCGCGCTGATGGGCGCGAAGACGCCGCTGGGCCCCACGCGCTGCGAGTTCCGCACGGCCCAGCCCGTCACGCTGACGCCGATCAAGGTCAGCCAGGTCGAATACTTCCTCAGCGCCACCGACATCAACTTCAGCGGCCTGCCGCTGCGCGAGCGCCCCAAGAGCGGCGTGCGCGTGCGCCTGGAACTGCCCGCCGGCATGAGCTTCGCGAAGCTGCCGCTGGACAGCCTGCGCTTCTTCATGGGCGGCCTGCAGGACGTGGCGCTGAAGCTGCACGAGCTGGCCACCTGCCGCTGCGTCGGCGTTCTGGCCGGGCCGGGCGGCAGGGATGCCGCCGCCGGGCGGCAGTTCATCCCGGCCAGCCGCGTGCGCCATGTCGGCCTGGCCGACGACGAGGCCATGCTGCCGGTCACGCTGCGCGGCCTGTCGGGCACGCGGCTGATGCAGGAGTACTTCGCCTTCCCGCAGCGTTTCCTCTTCATCGACGTGGGCGGCCTGCGCCCCCACTTCGCGGCCTGCGGCGGCAACAGCTTCGAGCTCGTGCTGCTGTTCGACCGCTACGAGGCCAGCCTGGAGGGCGGCGGCGAACCGGCCAACTTCAGCCTGAACTGCGTGCCGGCCATCAATCTCTTCGAGCGCCGCGCCGAGCGCATCAACGTCGACGACAGCGCCACCGCCTTCCAGGTCATTCCCGACCGCCTGGCCGGGGCCGACTTCGAGGTCTTCGACGTCGCCTCGGTCACCGGCTTCTCCAGCGACACCGACGAGCTGCAGTTCCTGCCGCTGTTCGACGTGCCCCATGCCGACCCGGCAGGCGCCTCAGGCTATTTCAGCCTGCTGCGCGAGCCACGCCTGGCCAGCGACCGCACCCGGCGCGAGGGGCCGCGTTCGGCCTACGTCGGCAGCGAGGTCTTCCTGTCCCTCGTCGACCTGCAACGCGCGCCCTACCGGGCCGAGCTGCGCCAGCTGGCCGCCAAGATCCGCTGCACCAACCGCGACCTGCCCCTCTTCATGCCCGGCGGCCGCGACCACGGCGGCCTGACGCTGGAGACCCGCGCGCCGGTGGACAGCATCGGCGTCGTGGCGGGCCCTTCGCGCCCCTGCAGCGCCAGCCGCGAGGGGCCGCTGGCCTGGCGGCTGCTGTCGCTGCTGTCGCTGAACTACCTGTCGCTGGTGGACGAGGACCCTGAGCGCGGCGCCCTGGCCCTGCGCGAACTGCTGGGCCTGTTCGGCCAGAGCTCGGACGCCGGCCTGCTGCGCCAGATCGAAGGCGTGCGCTCCGTCGCCACCCGGCCCGTCGTGCGCCGCCATCCGGCGCCCGGCCCCATCGCCTTCGGCCGCGGACTGGAGGTGCAGCTGACCATCGACGAACTCTCCTTCGAGGGTGGCAGTGCGGCACTGCTCGGTGCCGTGCTGCACCACTACTTCAGCCGCCATGTGTCGATGAACAGCTTTGTCCAGACGCTGCTGGTCTCGCGCACGCGCGGCGAGCTCAAGCGCTGGCAGCCGCTGCCTGGCGCGCGAGCCGTGTTGTGAGCACCCGGCCCGAGCCCCCGATCTTCGACGTGCTCGCCGCGCGTCCGGGCCGCTTCGACCTCTTCCAGGCCCTGCGCCGCATCGAGGCAGCACACGCCGACAAGCCGCGCCTGGGCGAGGCGCTGCGACCGGGCGACGAGCCGGTGCGCTTCGCCAGCGAGCCGGCCCTGAACTTCGCGCCCACGCCCATCACCCGGCTGGATGCCAACGAGCATGGCCCGCCGCGCCTGGTGCAGCGCGTGCTGAGCCTGTTCGGCCCCAACGGCGCCCTGCCCACCCACCTGACCGAATACGCCCGCGAGCGGGCCCTGCACCACGGCGACCGCACCTTCGCGGCCTTTGCCGACATGCTGCTGCACCGCTTCGGCCTGCTCTTCTACCGGGCCTGGGTGAGAACCCATCCCGTGGTGGGCCTGGACCGCAGCCGCGACGCCCCCATCGTGCGCCACGTCGGCGCCCTCATCGGCCTGGCCGAGCCCGCGCTGCGCGAACGCGACGCGCTGGGTGACTTTCCCAAGCTGTATTTCGCCGGCCGGCTTGCCCGCTCGGCCCGCGACGCCGACGGTCTGCAGAGCTGGATCGCGCTGCGCTTTCGCGTGCCCGCCCAGGTGCAGCAGTTCAGCGGTCACTGGATGCCGCTGGAGGCCGAGGAGCGCACCCGCCTCGTGCGACACGACGGCGTGGGCCTGGGCCGCGGCGCCGTGCTGGGCCGCCAGGTCTGGGACGTGCAGCACAAGTTCCGCATCGAGATCGGCCCCCTGAGCTGGCCGGCCTTCCAGGCCTTCCTGCCCTCGGGTCAGAACCTGCAGGCCCTGCAGGCCATGGTCAGGCAGTACGTCGGCCATGAATTCGCCTGGGATGTACGGCTGCGCCTGAAGCCCGCCGAGGTGCCGGCCTGGCCCCTGGGCCGCAAACCCGGCGTGGGCATGCTGGGCCGCAGCGCCTGGCTGAACAGCCAGCGCCCGCGCAAGCGCGCCGACCAGCTGGTCATGAACGTCGAAAGCATCTGCCGGGAGCCCCTCGGCCCCTCCCTGGCGCCCAAGCATCAGATGTAGCGCTCACAGGGCGGAACCGAACGGCGGCCCCGGTCACTCAGCACCGAGGAGAACTGGAAATGACAGACATCAGCCGCCAAGCCCTGTTCGGCAAGCTCAATCCGCTGGCCTACAAATCCATCGAAGGCGCCACCGTCTTCTGCAAGCTCAGGGGCAACCCCTATGTCGAGCTGGTGCACTGGATCACCCAGCTGCTGGAGAACAACGAGTCCGACTTGGCCGCCATCGTGCGCCACTACGGCCTGGACGCCGCGGCCCTGGCCCGCGACGTGACGACGGCCCTGGACCGGCTGCCGCGCGGCTCGACGTCCATCAGCGACTTTTCCGAGCACATCACCCACGCCATCCAGCAGGGCTGGGTCTATGCCACGCTGATGTATGGCGAGGCCCAGGTGCGCAGCGGCCACCTGCTGCTGGCGCTGCTCTCCACGCGCACGCTGCGCGAAGCGCTGTTCGGCATCTCGCGCCAGTTCGAGAAGATCAAGGCCGACGAGCTGGCCGACAAGCTCCAAAGCCTGATCGGCAAGACGGGCGAGGCGGGCCTGGGCGCGACGGATGGCAGCGCGCTGGGTTCGGCCCAGCCCGGCCAGGCCGAAGGCGCGATGGCCCCGGCCGCCATGGGCCGCCAGGAGGCGCTGAAGAAGTTCACCGTCGACCTGACCGAGAAGGCCCGCAAGGGCGAGATCGATCCCGTCACCGGCCGCGACGACGAGATCCGCCAGATCGTCGACATCCTGATGCGCCGCCGCCAGAACAACCCGCTGCTGACCGGCGAGGCCGGCGTCGGCAAGACGGCCGTGGTGGAGGGCTTCGCGCTGCGGCTGGCCCGCGGCGACGTGCCGCCGCCGCTGCAGGGCGTCACGCTCCTGACGCTGGACATCGGCCTCTTGCAGGCCGGCGCCTCCATGAAGGGCGAGTTCGAGCAGCGCCTGCGCCAGGTCATCGACGAGGTGCAGGGCAGCCCCACGCCCATCATTCTGTTCATCGACGAGATCCATACGCTGGTGGGCGCCGGTGGCGCCGCCGGCACGGGCGACGCGGCCAACCTGCTCAAGCCAGCTCTCGCGCGCGGCAACCTGCGCACCGTGGGCGCCACGACCTGGGCCGAGTACAAGAAATACATCGAGAAGGACCCGGCCCTGACCCGCCGCTTCCAAACCGTGCAGGTCGAGGAGCCCGACGAGAAGAAGGCCATCCTGATGCTGCGCGGCGTGGCCACGGTGCTGGAGAAGCACCACCGGATCCAGCTGCTGGACGAGGCCATCGAGGCCGCCGTCAAGCTGTCGCACCGCTACATCCCGGCCCGCCAGCTGCCCGACAAGGCCGTCAGCCTTCTGGACACGGCCTGCGCCCGCGTCGCCGTCAGCCAGCACGCCATGCCGGCCGAGGTGGAGGACTGCAAGCGCCGCATCGAGTCGCTGGAGATCGAGCAGGGCATCATCGCCCGCGAGGCCCAGGTGGGCGTGCCCATCGGCGACCGGGGCACCAGCGTCGAGGCCTCGCTGACCCAGGAGCGCGAGCGCCTCGCGGCGCTGGAAGCCCGTTGGCAGCAGGAAAAGGATGTCGTTGCCAGGATCCTGGCGCTGCGCGCCAAGCTGCGGGGCGACGGCCAGCCGGTGGACGAGCCCGAATCGGCCCAGCCGGACCGCGACGCCCTGCTCGCCGAGATGCATGCCGCCCAGGCCCAGCTCACCGAGCTGCAGGGCGATGCCCCGCTGATCCTGCCCTCGGTCGACGCCCAGGCCGTGGCCAGCGTCGTCGCCGACTGGACCGGCATCCCGGTCGGCCGCATGGTCAAGAACGAGCTGGAAGCCGTGCTGCGCCTGGGCGCCACACTGGGCCAGCGCGTCATCGGCCAGCAGCATGGCCTGGACATGATCGCGCGCCGCATCCAGACCTCGCGCGCCAAGCTCGACAACCCCAACAAGCCCATTGGCGTCTTCATGCTGTGCGGCACCTCGGGCGTCGGCAAGACCGAGACGGCGCTGGCCCTGGCCGAGTCGCTGTACGGCGGCGAGCAGAACGTCATCACCATCAACATGAGCGAGTACCAGGAGTCGCACACCGTCTCCACGCTCAAGGGTGCGCCTCCGGGCTACGTCGGCTACGGCGAGGGCGGCGTGCTGACCGAGGCCGTGCGCCGCCGGCCCTACAGCGTCGTGCTGCTGGATGAGGTCGAAAAGGCCCACCCCGACGTGCACGAGCTGTTCTTCCAGGTCTTCGACAAGGGCTGGATGGAAGACGGCGAAGGCAGGCTCATCGACTTCAAGAACACCATCATCCTGCTGACCAGCAACGTGGGCTCTGAGCTGATCATGAACATGTGCCGCGACCCGGAGCTGCTGCCCGACCCCGAGTCGCTGGCCACGGCACTGACCGAGCCGCTGCAGAAGGTCTTCCCGCCGGCGCTGCTGGGCCGCATCGTGACGATTCCCTACTACCCGCTGTCCGACGAGATGCTGGCTCGCATCGTGCGCCTGCAGCTCGGCCGCATCGTCAAGCGCGTGGCCGAGAACCACCGCATCCCGTTCGAGTACAGCGACGCGGCGGTGGAGCTCATCGTCAAGCGCTGCAACAACGCCGAGTCCGGCGGGCGCATCATCGACGCCATCCTGACCAACACGGTCCTGCCCAAGATCTCGGTGGAATACCTGTCTCGCACGGCCTCCGGCCAGCCGCTACAGCGCGTCGGCCTGGGCGTGGCCGACGGCGATTTCAGCTATGCCTTCGACTGAAGCCCGGCGCGGCGCGGAGACGGTCACATGACGCAAGCGATGTCCATCAAGGTCGGCTCCGACGCCGACAAGCTGCTGGTGCTGCGCATGGAGGGCAAGGAGCAGCTCGGCGCCCTGCCGGAATGGCATGTCGACCTGGTGGGCAACGTCAGCCTGCTGGGTGTGCGTGAATCCATCGATCTGCATGCACTGCTCGGCCAGAGCGCCACCGTCACCATCGCGCATGGCGCCGAGCGCCACATCAACGCCTACATCACCGAGGCCCAGCGCGGCGAGCGCCGCGGCCGCTTCGACGGCTACCGCATCACGATGCGGCCCTGGCTGTGGTTCGCCACGCGCACGCGCAACTCCAAGGTCTTCCAGAACAAGAGCGTCAAGGACATCGTCACCGCCGTCCTCACGCCCTACAGTGCCGACTTCGCCTGGCGGCTGCAGGACGCCTCCGTCTACAAGCCGCTGGAGTACTGCGTGCAGTACGAGGAGTCGGACTTCGACTTCGTCAGCCGCCTGCTGGAGGAGGCAGGCATCTACTACTTCTTCGAGCACGACGACAGCACCCACACCCTGGTGCTGATCGACTCGATGGGCAAGCACGAGGCCAAGAGCGGCGAGGCGGCCATCCAGTGGTCCCACAAGCTCGATGCCGGCAAGGCCAGCATGGTCGAGTGGCACATGGCCGAGGAGGTGCACTCGGTCAAGGCCGTCGTGCGCGACTTCGACTACCTCGCCACCGCAACCTCCATCGAGCAGACGCACAGCGCGACGTCGACGGGCGAGACCACCAAGCTGGGCACGGCCGAGGTCTACGAGTTCCCCGCCCGAGCGGTGCAGAACCAGGTCAAGCCCGACGCCCAGTCCGCCACGGCCGCCGCCACGCGCATCGCCAAGATGCGCCTGGAGGAACTGCAGTCGCTGCAGAAGGTCTACACCGGCACCACCAACTGCAACGACCTGACCGTGGGTGCCACCTTCGACCTCGAAGACGCCCTGCACAGCGACGACGAGGACAGCTATCTCGTCGTCAGCATGAGCTTCAGCGCCGAGTTCGCCGACCACGAGGCGATCGAGGAGATCGCGGCCTCGCAGGGCCGCCGCGACGGCCTGCTGGCCAGCGTGATGTGCATTCCCACCGGCGGCAACCCATTCCGGCCACAGCGCCGCACGGCACGGCCCGTCATGTACGGCCCGCAGACGGCCATCGTCGTCGGCGCCTCGGGCAACGAGGTCGAGACCGACAAGCACGGCCGCATCAAGGTGCAGTTCCACTGGGACCGCGTCGGCACCAGGAACGAGAACAGCTCCTGCTTCGTGCGACTGTCCCAGCCCTGGGCGGGCAAGGGCATGGGCCTGTGGATGATCCCGCGCGTCGGCCACGAGGTCGTCGTCAGCTTCATCGGTGGCGACCCCGACCGCCCCCTCATCACCGGCTCGGTCCACAACGACGTCAACATCCCCGCCTACCCACTGCCGGCCAACTCCGGCATCAGCGGCTGGCGCACCCACTCCACCAAGGAGGGCGCGGCCGACGCCCGCCACGAACTGCGTTTCGACGACAAGAAGGACAGCGAGTACATCTGGCTGCAGTCGCAGAAGAACTTCCACCGCCACGTCAAGGAAGACGCCTTCGACTGGATCGAGAAGAACGAGAACAGGAAGGTCAAGCTCACGCGCCAGGAGGTCGTCGGCGAGAACTGGCTGGTCAACGTCGGCAAGGACGTCATGCACGACCTCGGCAAAGACCTGCACACCAAGGTCGCCGGCGACATCTTCACGACCGGTGCGGCCACCTGGCAGCTCAAGCTGGAGAAGGACTACAGCGCCAAGGTCGGCGCCGACTACGGGCTGGACATCACCGGCAAGACGGCCGTCAAGGCCGGCGGTGACATCAACCTGCAGAGCGGCGGCGCGGGCAACTTCAAGACCACCGGCAACCTCGTCGGCGAGGCCGGCGCCAAGGTCTCGCTCAAGGCCGCGGCCGACCTGCTGATGCAGGCCACCAACATCAAGGCCAAGGGCAGCGCCGAGATCGTGCTGGAGGCCTCGGCCGGCATCAAGATCGTCTGCGGCGGCTCCGTCATCACGCTGGGGCCGGCGGGCGTCACCATCGACGGACCGATGGTCAAGGTCAACTGCGGTGGTGGCGGCGGCTCGGCCGGCGCCGCCGAGAGCGCCGCCGCAGCCGAGCCCAAGGCCCCGGAAGACGCCAAGAACGAGGAGCTGCTGACCCCGGCGAAGGCCGAGGACTACGACAAGCTCTTCGCCGACCCGCTGGCCGACAACGCCGGCACCGCCGGGGCCGGCGGCGCTGGCGCTGCGGCCGGTGGGGCGGGGGCTGCGGCACGCCCGTCGGCACTGCGCGCCGGCTCCCTCGCTGCCGGCGCGGGACTGCTGGCCGCAGCGGGTGCGGCAGCCATGGCCGTGGCCGGCGGCGCCGCGCTCGGCCTGCCGGGTGGCGACGAGCCCGAGGAAGAAGCGGACGACAGCAATGCCGCGCGGGACCAGGTCATCGCCGATTCCGAGGCCAACGAGCGGGCAGCCCGCGAAGCCGAGGCCCGGGCCCGCCTGCCGGTGGAGAAGACGCCCGAGGAACAGCAGGCCGAGCGTGACGCGGCCGCGGCCGCGGCGCGCGAGATCGGCGCCACCCTGGCCGCTGCCGAGGCGGCCTATCAGGCCGCCAAGCAGGCCGAAGCTGCGGCCGAAGGCGAAGGCCCGCGCCAGACGGCAGCGCAGGTGCTCGCCGAGGCCGAGGCGGCCTATGCGGCAGCCATGCAGGCGCAAGCCCGGGCGGCCGCCGAGGCCGCTGCCGCCGCGGATGCACCCGAGCCGGGTGCCGCAAGTCCCGAGGGCAGTGGAGGGGCGGCTTGAGCCCTCCGCCCCTGGCCTCGGCCCAGATCCGATCGGCACTGTGGGACCGGACTGACGCGCGCGTGCACGCCGTCGTCGACGGCAGCGTCGTCCCCGGCCTGCCGCAGCGGCTGCAGGCGGCCCGCACCGCCGGCTGGGACTGCCTGCAGCGCGGCGCCCTCCGGCCCGAGGCTGCCGCGCAGGCCGCCTACATCGTCGAGCTCCAGCCCGAGGCCGAGTTCACCGGCTGGCTGCTCGGCGAGGCCTGCACCGCCTTCGCGGGCTGGGGGGTGCTGATGAGCTCCACCCGCCCCCTGCTGGCCATGCGCGAGCACAGCCGCGACCTCGCCGAGGTGCGCTGCCCCGACGGCCGCCGCCGCCCCTGGCGCTGGTGGGACCCCGAGCTCCTCGCCCTGCTGCTGCCCGGCCTCGCACCGTCGCAGCTCGATGCCTTCTTTGCCGCCGGCCAGCAGCTGGTCTGCCCCGGCTCCCCGAGCTGGACCTGGTGGCGCCGGCGTGACGGCGTGCTGGTGCAGCAGCTCCGCGAACGGGTGAACTGATGCTGCAGCTCAGCCCCGAACAACTCGACCAGGTCGAAGCCCTGCAGCTGCGGCGCGACGCGGCCGAACTGCTGCAGCTGCTGGGCAAGGCCTGGCCCGAGGTGGCCCAGCAGCTCCAGGCCCGCTGGCCGGCCTTCGTCGACGCGGCCCTGGAACGCGCGGGCCAGCTCGGCCTGCGCAGCGTGGCCGAGCTGGCCCGGTATGCCTCGCTGTGCTGCCTGTGGGGCGCGAGCTTCGAGGCCAAGCAGCGCTTCGAATGGGCCGCAGCCATCGCGGCCGATCCGGCCCTGAGCCCCACGCTGCGCCTGCACCAGCTCACCCACCGCTCGCGCGCAGAGCTGGTACGCCGTGCCGCCAAGGCTGCACCTACCGGCGAAGCACTGACACCTGCCGGCTTCGACAAGGCGCTGGCCGCCGTCGAGGCCGGGCTGGCCCACGCCGCGCGCGGCCGCGCCATCTTCCTCGACCGGCCGCCAGCGCCGCGGCCCGAGGCCTGCGACCTCGCCAGCATCAGCTTCGCCGTCGCCGAGCCCAAGCCGCTGCAGGCTTACCAGGGCCAGGACGGCACCTGGCGCCGCATCGACCTGGCGCCCTGGACGCCGCAGCCCGAGACCCTCGCCGCGCCGCTCGACGAACCGCGCCTGCTGCCCGCGCTCAGCCGCGCCGCCGGTGCCGGCGCCAGCGCGCGGCTGCAGCTCGCCGTCAGCGTCCAGGCCAGCTGCGGCCCCCACCACCCCGAGGTGCTGCACACCAGCGGCGCCGGCCGCCTGGCCTGGCGCGGCGCCGACACCGCCCGCCTCAGCCTCACGCTGCACGCGCCGCCGGCGCTGCCGCCCGACCCCAGGCTCGGCCCGGCCGGCATCGGCCATGGCGAGCCGCCGGACCTGCAGACCGTGTGCATCACGAGCTGCGGCATCCGGGACGCCGGTGCGCCGCTGGGCAGCCTCGAACTCGGCCTGCAGGTGCACGCCGCCACGCAGCGCCTCGTCGAGATCCGCCATGGCGCCCTGCCCGCCCAGGCCTGGCCCGTGGAAGGCCAGGCGGCGGCCCTGCCGACGGCCGGCACCGCCTGCCACCTGGAAGCCGACGGCCACGCCGAGCCGGCCCCGGCCTGGCTGAAGGCCTGGCAGGGATTGCAGCCGCTGACGCGCGCCGGCCTCGAAGAACTCTTCAACGCCTGGTCACGCCCGATGGACGGCACCAGCGGGCGCCTGGAGGCCGAGCTGTCGCCGCTGGTCGGTCAGGCCGGCTGCGCCTGGGGCTGGCAGCACGAGCCCGACGGCGCCGTCACGCTGCGGGTGCAGGCCGCCATCGACTTTGCCGCCCTGGTGCTGGACCTGAAGTTCAGCGGCGAGCTGGACTGGGCCGGCGCCCGCGCCCGCGTCGGCCTGCGCGCGCAGGGCCGCAGCGAGTGGCGCAGCCACCTCGACCTGCGCGGCAGCGACGGGCTGGACCCGGCCAAGGTCGCCTGGCGCCACCCCTTCGCGCTGAGTGTCGAAGCCATCGCCACCGGCCAGCCGGCCCTGCTGTCGGCCGGCCCGCTGGCGGAGGACCTGCGCGGCGCCGTCGTCGGCGAATGCGGCCTGAGGCCGAGGCCCGACGGTCGCGGCCACCAGTGGTTCTACCGCCTGGCCGTGGAGCCCGTACATGTCTGCCTGCTCAGGCATGACCCGGTCGGCGGCACGCAGCGCCAGCTGCGCGAGCTGCTGCCCGCCATCACCATCATCGACTGGAGTGCAGGCTGAACATGCGGCCCCCACGCTCGCTTCATTCGCGGCCCCTCGGCGGGGTCCATCAGCGCCTGCGGGCGGCCGGGCGGCGCTGATGGACCGCCTCATGTGCCTGCACGTCCAGACCAGCGGCGAACCCGTCGAGGTCTGGGTCAACGGCGTCCCCGTGCTGGCCCTGCGCGCCGGGGCTGGCAGCCAGTCGGTGACGGTGCACGAGTACCTTCAGAACGGCAGCAACCGCATCACGCTGGTGGTGGCGCCGCCCCCCGTCGCCCAGGCCGTGGCCGCGCCCGACGCGCCGGCCCAGCCGCGCATGGCCGCCCGCTCGGCCCAGGCGCGCGCCCGCCTGGTGCTGCTGCGCCAGGGCAAGAGCCTGGCGGACGAAGCCGTGCGCGTGCTGGCCGAGGTGGTCTGGGCCGTCGAGGAGGGCACGAGCTTCGACGCCCCCACCGCCGTGCACCAGGACCTGGAGCTGCCAGTCGGGTTCCCGCGCTGGCGCTGGCTGGATGCGCCCGTGCTCACCCCCGGCCCGCTGGACCGCCAGACCGTGCTGGCTGCGCTGCAGCGCATCGCCTTCGACCTGTCGCGCGGCAACCCCGACAGCCTGCTCGCCGCCTGCCGCCTTCGGCTGGAGGAGGTCGACCAGGCCTACCAGCGCCCCGCCGGCCATGGTGCCGCGGCCCTGCGCGAGCAGGTGCAGCAGCTCTGGCAGGCCGGCGCGCTGGCGACGCTGCAGCCGCCCACGGCCGAGACCCTGCTGCTGCGCGGCGTGGCCGGCAACCGGCTGCTGGAATGCCTCCATCCAACGGGCATGCCGGTACTCGGCAGCCAGAACGATGATGCGAAGCTTGGCAACATCGCCTGGCCCTTGCGGCTGACCCTGATCGAAGGCAAGGTCTACGTGTTGAGATGACCCACCCCCGAAGCGCCTTCGGCGCTCCTCCGCAAGGGGGCGCCCCTGGTGGCCCGGCAAAGCCGGCTCCACGGCGGCCGCTTGGTCCAATCATCTCGAACTCGCGCAGAGAATCGACGTCATGATCCGCCTCACCGTCTCCACCTTCAACGGCCTGCCGCTGAACCAGCCTCTTTTTGCCCAGTTCGACGAACTCGGCGGCGACATCGGCCGCGCGGACACCAACCAGCTGGTGCTGCCCGACCCCGAACGCACCATCTCGCGCGTGCATGCCCGCGTGCTGTTCCGCGCCAACGGCGGCTTTGGCATCGTCGACCAGGGCAGCAACGCCATCAGCGTCAACGGCATCCAGCTCGGCAAGGGCCGCGAGGCGGCCATCAAGCCGGGCGACCGCATCCAGATCGGCGGCTACCTGCTGGTCGTCGAGGCGGCCACCGCCACCACAGGCGCGGGAGACCCCTTCGCCGACTTCTTCGGCCTCGCACCGGCCTCGGCCACCCAGCCCGCCATCCGCCGCGATGCCATCGCGGCCGACCCGCTCGGCCTCCAGGGAGGTACGGGCGGCGGCGCCCCCGCCGCGCCCGCCTACGCGCCGCCGCCACCCGCGGCCATGGGCGGCATTCCGGCCGACTGGGACCCCTTCGCCCCCGTGGCCCCGCCCAGGCAGGCAGCGACTCCTGCCCCTTCCGCCGGCGCACGCGCACTCGGCCTGGACCTGGGGGCCGGCGCCCCAGCGCCGCTGATCCCCGACCTGCCCGGTGGCGGCGGTGGCCGCGGTGCCGGCGGCGATTCGCTGGACGTGCTTTTCGGCCTGGGCGGCCCCGCGCCGGCCGGCAACCCGCTGGCCCAATCCCTTCTGGGCGAGGCCGTCGCGCAACCGAACATGGCCGGCCACGCCGACCCCATGCAGGCCCTGGGCATGCTGCCGGCCGCAGCGGGCCAGGCCCTGCCGGACACGACCTCGGAGCTGAACCGGCCCTTCATCCCGCCGAACGCGCCTGCGTCCTCGGCGACGACCGGCCAGCGCCCGCGGCCACCCGCCGCTTCCATGGCCGCGCTGAATGCCCTCGATCCGTCCGGCACGCTGTCGGGCGCCGTCGTGTCCTGGAACGACAGTGCCGGTGAGGGCCGCACCATCATCCGCGCCGGCAAGAAGCCCGAGGCTGCTGCGCCGGTCACCGTTGCGCCGCCGATCGCTGCGCCGATCACAGCGCCTGTGGCCCCGATGGCCGCGGTGCCCGCCCCCTCGGTGCCGCCGCCGACGGCCCCGCTCGCCAGCCCGGCACCGGCCGTGCCCGCCGACCAGGCCGCGCTGCTGGCGGCCTTCCGCGAAGGGCTGGGCATGCCCCATCTGCCGGCCGGCGGCCTGACGCCCGAGTTCATGCGCCTGCTGGGCCAGATCGTGCACGAGTCGGCCCGCGGCACCGTGGACCTGCTAGTCGCCCGCGCCGCGCTCAAGCGCGAGGTGCGTGCCGAGGCGACCATGATCGTCGCCAAGGAGAACAACCCGCTGAAGTTCTCGCCGACGGCCGAGGTGGCGCTGGGCCATTTGCTCGGGCCCGCGGTGCGCGGCTTCATCGAACCACAGCGCGCCATGCGCGACGCCTTCGACGACCTGCGCGCCCACCAGCTCGCCTTCCTGGCCGGCATGCGCGCGGCGCTGGAGGGCCTGCTTCAGCGCTTCGACCCCGCCCAGCTGGAGTCGCGGCTGACGCAGAAATCGGTGCTCTCCAGCCTGCTGCCGGCGGCGCGCAAGGCCCAGCTCTGGTCGGTCTTCCAGCAGGAATACCAGCAGATCGCGGGCGAGCTGTCGGACGACTTCCATCAGGTCTTCGGGCGCGAGTTCCTGCGCGCCTACGAGGCCCAGCTCGACGCTCTGCAGTCGGAACAACGCTAGAAGGAGCCTTGTGCAAATCGAGCTCGCATTGATGTCGGAACAAGGCGGCCGCGACTACAACGAGGATGCCTGCGGCCACTGGCATTCCGAGCGCTACCTGTGCTGCGTGCTGGCCGACGGCGCCGGCGGCCACGGCGGCGGCGACATCGCGTCCAAGCTCGCCGTGAGCCATGTGCTGCAGGGCTATGCCAGCCTGCCCGCCCACCACCCGCAAGCCCTGGAAGCGCTGCTGGCCGACACCAACCGCGAGCTGCTGGCCCAGCGCGCCGCCAACCCGCAGCTGCGCAACATGCATTCCACGGTGGTCGTGCTGTCCATCGACCTGCAGGAGCGCCATGCGCTGTGGGGCCACTGCGGGGACTCGCGCTTCTACGCCTTCCGTGACGGCGTGCTCGCCCAGCGCACGCGCGACCACAGCCTGGTGCAGTCCCTCATCGACGGCGGCCTGCTCGACGAGGCCGGCGCGCGCGTGCACCCCAAGCGCAGCGAGCTCTACTCGGCTCTCGGCACCCAGGGCGAAGACCTGCACATCAGCGTGCAGCAGCAGCCCTGGCCGCTGCTCGGCCGCGAGGCGCTGATGCTGTGCACCGACGGCCTGTGGGAATGGGTGAGCGACGAGGAGATCGCGGCCGCCCTGTCCTTCGCGGCGGATCCCCAGGCCTGGCTGAACGACCTCGGCCAGCGCGTGCGCCTGGCCGCCGCCGACAAGCCCAGCCACGACAACTTCACCGCCCTGGCCTTGTGGCTGGGCGTCGACTGAGGAGCGAGCCATGCCTCAACATGTCTGCACCGGCGCGATGATGACCTGCACCATGGGCGCCGCGCCGAGCACGCTGAACGTGCTGCCCAAGAACAAGATGATGACCAGCAACATGGCAGCGGCCAACATCATGGACAACGTGCCCATGGTGAATATCCCGTCTTTCGGCGCATGCAAGAGCATGGCCAACCCGACGGTGGCCTCGGCCACGGCCGCTGCGACGGCCGCCGCGCAGGGGGTGTTCACGCTGACGCCCATGCCCTGCGTGCCGGTCTTCCCCGCGCCCTGGGCGCCGGGCACGCCGACCTTCATGCTGGCCAACCTGCCAGTGCTGAACAACACCTCCAAGCTGACCTGCGCCTATGCGGGCGTCGTCTCCATCACCAACCCCGGGCAGGCGACCGAGATGACGCCCTGAGGCGGCGCAGCCGGCTCAGATGTGGGTCTCGGCCTTCTTCACCAGCGCGTCGATCTTGAGCTGGTAGTCGCGGGACTGCTTCATCTCGGCCTTGAAGGCGGCCACCAGGGCCGTGTAGATCTTGGCATCCGCCGGCGCCTTCATGACGGGCTCCGTCTTCTCGAAGTCGGCCAGATCCCTGATCAGCTGCCTGAGCCGTTTCTCCAGCAGCTCGGTCATGTCGTTCATCGAGTTGATGGACGTGCGCAACTCGGCCTTGGCCTTGGCATAGGTCGCCAGGTCCTTCTGGCCGGCCTCCATGATGTCCTTGAGCGCCATCTCGGCCGTGGAGTTCTTGTCCAGGTCCTTCTTCGCGTCGTTCAGGATGTCCTTGCTGGTGGGCATGGCTTACCTCACGGGAGGGTGATGGGACGTGCTGCCGCTCACTTGCGGCCGATTTCCACGCGGCGGTTCTCGTCGGCGTTGGGCCGGGCGGGGTTCTTCAGGTCCTTGGAGCCGACCCCCTCGGTCACCAGCAGGGCCGGGTCGGTCCCCTTGCCGACGAGGTAGTTGCGCACCGACTCGGCGCGCTTGATGGACAGGGCCTGGTTGGCCGCGGGCGTGCCCGAGGCGTCCGCGTGGCCGATGATGCGCACCTTGCGGTCGGCATTCTTCTTGGTCCTGAGCACGTCGGCGAAGACGTCCAGCTGCTTCTTCAGCAGGGCCGGCAGCTCCGCCGAACCCACCTTGAAGGAGGTGGCCGGCAGCGAATACTTGATGGCCGGCTTGAAGCCCATGCACTTGAAGCCCGAGGCCTCCAGCTCCTTGCACTTGTCGTCGGGGAACAGGCCCTCGGCGATGGACTCCGCCGTGGGCACGGTCTTGCCCAGGTCGACGGCCTCGGCCGCAGAGGCCGCCGGCGGCGGGATCTCGGGCGTCTGGGCGGCCGCACTCAGGGTGAGACCGCACAAGGAATGAACCAGGAGGGGGCGAAACTGCTTCATGACGGGCATTCGTTGGTCGGCGGGAAAGAACCGCCATCTGAGTGACCGTCGGCGTCGAATGGTTCCCGACGGAGCGGGGAACCAAGCCGGCGCAGCAGTCACTCACTGCCTGATCGCAGGCTGCCTCGGCTGCCCCTGTCCGTTTTCCATGCTCCTCTTGAGGCAATTCCACACATGACCTGGCGTGACCGAGTGATCTGGACGGAGGGCATGTTCCTCCAGCCGCAGCACTTCCAGCAGCACGACCGCCACTGGGAGCACCAGTGGCGCCAACGCCTGCAGCAGGCCGTGGCCTATGCCTGGGGCTTCACGGCCCTGAGCCTGGACGAGGCCTCGCTGACCCTGGGCAAGGTCGGACTGGCCGCCGCCCAGGGCCTGTTGCCCGACGGCACCGCCTTCTCGGCGCCCGGCGGCGACGCGACGCCGGCAGCCCTGGACATCCCGGCTGACGCCCGCAACGAGATCGTCGTGCTGGCCGTCACGCTGCAGCGCCCTGGCGTCGTCGAGACCGATGCCGAGGCCGCCGCCGGCGCCATGGGCCCGCGTTTCACGGCCACCGAGGTCAGCGTGGCCGACAGCAACGCCCAGATCGACCGCGACGCGCCGCTGCAGATCGGCCGGCTGAACCTGCGCCTGATGCTGCAGCGCGACGCCGGCGAAGGCTATGCGACGCTGGGCGTGGCCCGGGTCGTCGAGCGCCGCGCCGACAACCGCGTCGTGCTGGACCCGGCCTACGTGCCGCCGCTGCTGCACGCCCCCGCCCACCCGGTGCTGGACGGCTATGTGCGGGAGCTCTGCGGCCTGCTCAACCAGCGCGGCGAGGCCCTGGCCGCACGACTGGCCGCGCCGGGCCGCGGCGGCGTGGGCGAGATCGCCGACTTCCTGCTGCTGGAAGCGGTCAACCGCAACCAGGCCACCTTCCAGCACCTGCGCACGGTGTCGCTGCTGCACCCCGAGCGGCTGTACAGCGACTGCCTGGCGCTGGCCGGCGACCTCGCTACCTTCCGCGACAGCCGCCGCCCCACGGCCTACGCCACCTATGTGCACGACGACCTGGCGGCCACGTTCAAGCCGGTCATCGACGACCTGCGCCAGTCGCTGTCCATGGTGATGGAGCAGACCGCCATCCCGATCGAGCTGCAGGACCGGGCCTACGGCGTGCGCGTGGCACTCATCCCCGACGTCGGCCTGCAGCGCACGGCCACCTTCGTGCTGGCGGTGTCGGCCCAGCTGCCAGGCGACGCCCTGCGCGCCCGCTTCCCCACCCAGGTCAAGATCGGCCCGGTCGAGCGCATCCGCGACCTCGTCAACCTGCAGCTGCCCGGTGTCACGCTGCGGCCGCTGCCGGTGGCGCCGCGCCAAATCCCCTACCACGCAGGGCACAACTACTTCGAGTTGGAGACCCGTGGCAACGAGTTGTGGAAGCAGCTCGAAACCTCGGGTGGCCTGGCCATGCACATCGCCGGCGAGTTCCCCGGCCTTGAGCTGGAGTTCTGGGCCATCCGTGCCTGACCCATCCTGATCGGTCCTCCCCATGAGCGATCCCAACAACGACGATCCCTTTGCCGCCTTCGGGCAGGACCGCACCGTCATCAAGCCCAGCGCGGGCCGGCCGACGACGGGCATCCACCAGCCGGCCAAGCCGGCCGCGCCGGCGGCCCCCATGGGCAACCCACCGGCCGGCATGCCCGCTGGCCCGGCCGGGCGCGAGGCCCCGATGGCGCTGGAGGCATTGACCACCGCCAGCCTCAACCCGCTCGTTGCCGCCGCCATGCCGCTGCTGTCGGCGGCGCCGCGCATCCGGCACAGCGCCCAGCATCCCAACCCGGCGGGGCTGAAGGAAGCCCTGGCCGAAGGCGTGCGCGCCTTCGAGGCCAAGGCGCGGGCCGAGGGCCTGCCCAACGAACAGGTCATCGCCGGCCGCTACATCCTGTGCACGCTGCTCGACGAGTCCGCCGCCAGCACGCCCTGGGGCGGCTCGGGCGCCTGGGCTGCGCAAAGCCTGCTGGTGCAGTTCCACAACGAGTCCTGGGGCGGCGAGAAGGTCTTCGCGCTGATGGCCAAGCTGGCCGAGAACGTGCCGGCCAACCGCCACCTGCTGGAACTGCTCTACGTCTGCCTGGCCTTCGGCTTCGAGGGCCGCTACCGCGTCATCGACAACGGCCGCGCCCAGCTCGACGGCGTGCGAGCCCGCCTCGCACAGATGCTGCGCCAGGGACAGACCCCCGACCCGGCGCTGTCGCCGCGCTGGCAGGGCGCCGAGCCCGCCGAGCGTGGCCTGCGCCACCAGCTGCCGCTGTGGGCCATCACGGCCGCCACGGCGCTGGCGCTGCTCGTCGCCTACGTGGTGCTGCGGTTCGGCATCAACGGCGCTTCCGACGAGGTGTTCACCGCGCTGCGGGGCTTCGATGTGAAGACCGCCGCGGTCGCCGCACCGACGCCCCCGCCCGCGGCGCCGCGCCTGGCCGGGCTGCTGGACGCCGACATCAAGGCCGGCCTGGTGCAGGTCAACGACCTGGCAGACCGCTCCATCGTCATCATCAAGGGCGACGGCCTGTTCGGCCCCGGCAGCGCCGAGGTGTCGAGCGAGCTGCGGCCGCTGGTGCTGCGCATCGGCGAGGCCCTGCAGCGCATGAAGGGCTCGGTACTCGTCACCGGCCACACCGACAACCAGCCCATCCGCTCGCTGCGCTTCCCATCCAACTGGCATCTGTCGCAGGCGCGCGCCGAGGCCTTCCGCAACCTGCTGGCCGAGCGCGTCGAGATCGGCCGCCTGCGCGCCGAGGGGCGCGCGGACGCCGAAGCCGTGGCCGACAACGCCACCCCCGCCGGCCGCGCGAAGAACCGCCGCGTCGAGGTGACGTTGATGGTGCAGGACCGCTGATCATGAAGAAATTCCTGTCCATCCTCTTCCACCCGATCACGCTGGGCGTGTTCTTCCTGCTCGTCGTCTCGGCCCTGGTCTGGTGGGTCGGCCCGCTGATCGCCTTCGGCGAGCACCGGCCGCTGGACACCGTGCTGGCGCGCGGCATCGCACTGGCCATCGTCTGGCTCCTGGGTGTGCTGCGCCTGGTGTGGTCGCAGCTGCGCCGGCGCCGCATCAACGCCGCCCTGGTCAAGGGCATGAACGCCGGCCCGTCTGCCGCCGCCAAGGAAGAGGCGGTGCTTCAGGAACGCTTCGGCCAGGCCATCGCGCTGCTGAAGAAGGCCCCGGGCGCGAAGAAGGGCCTGTTCAGCACCGGCACCTCGCTGTATGAGCTGCCCTGGTATGTCTTCATCGGCGCGCCGGGCTCGGGCAAGACGACGGCACTCTTGAACGCCGGGTTGAACTTCCCGCTGACCGAGAAGCTGGGCCAGGCCAGCGTGCGCGGCGTGGGCGGCACGCGCAACTGCGAATGGTGGTTCAGCGACGAGGCCGTCCTCATCGACACGGCCGGCCGCTACGCGACGCAGGACTCCGACAAGGACACCGACGCCGCGGCCTGGGACACCTTCCTCGGGCTCTTGCGCCGTGCGCGCCCGCGCCGCCCGATCAACGGCGTGCTGCTGACCATCAGCGTGCAGGACCTGCTGGCCCTGCCGCCCGACCAGCGTAAGGAGCAGGCCTCGCGCATGCGCGGCCGCATGCAGGAGCTGCAACAGCGCCTGGGCGTCAAGGTGCCGGTCTATGTGATGGTCACCAAGTGCGACCTGCTGGCCGGCTTCAACGAGACCTTCGGCCCCATGGGCAAGGAGGAGCGCGACCAGGTCTTCGGTTTCACCTTTCCGCTGGCGACCCAGCCGGGCGAGGAGACGCTGGCCAACTTTGGCGGCGAATTCGCCTCGCTGGAGAAGCGCCTGCGCGAGCGCCTCATCGAGCGCATGGAAGCCGAGAGCGACACGCTCAAGCGCGCCACCCTCTTCGCCTTCCCTCAGCAGTTCGGCGGCCTCAAGGGTCTGCTGGGCGGCTACCTGGAAACCGTCTTCGGCGGCGGCGGTGCGCTGGACGAAGCCCCGCGCCTGCGCGGCGTCTATTTCACGAGCGGCACGCAGGAAGGCACGCCCATCGACCGCGTGCTCGGCGCCCTGGCACGCACCTTCGGCGTCGAGCGGCGGCTCACCCCGCCGGCCGCGGCCAAGGGCCGCAGCTATTTCCTGAACCACCTGCTGCGCAAGGTCGTCTTCGTCGAACAAGGCCTGGTGGGGCAGAACGCCCAAGTGGAGCGGCGCAGCGCGCGGCTGCGCCTGGCCGGCCTCGCGGCGCTGGGCGTCGTCACGTTGACGCTGCTCGTCGGCTGGGGCTTCAGCTACTTCGGCAACCAGCGCTACATCGCCGACATCGAGGCCAAGCTGCCGGCGCTGAAGGACACCGTCACGGCCCTGCCGCCCACCAGCGGCAGCGACCCCTCGGCCCTGCCCGAGGCGCTGGCCGCCATCCGCGACGCAGCCCAGCCCCCCGGCTTCGCGCTGAACGACCCGCCGCTGCGGCTGGGCTTCGGCCTCTTCCAGGGCGACAAGCTCGATGCCGGCGCCCAGGTCTCCTACCACCGCCTGCTGCAGCGCGCCCTGGCGCCACGCGTCGCGGCGCGCCTGGAGGAACGCCTGCGCACCGCCAACCGCGATAACCTGGAGTTCGCCTACGAATCACTGAAGGCCTACCTGATGCTCTACACGCCCGAGCATCTGGACAAGCCCGGCCTGCAGGCCTGGGTCGGCCTGGACTGGGACGCCAACCTCGAAGGCAGCCTCGGTGCGGAGAAGGTGGCCCTGCTGAAGAACCACCTCGACGCGCTGCTGTCGCGCGGTGCATTCGAGGTGGCCCAGCCGATGGACAAGACGCTCGTGTCCAGCGTGCGCGAGATGCTGGGCGCCTACCCGCTCGAATACCGCATCTTCAGCCGCCTGCGCCGCGCCCAGATCGACGGCGACCTGCCGCCCTTCACCGTGGCCGCCGCGGCCGGCCCTCAGAGCCCCAACGTCTTCGTGCGCGCCAGCGGTGCGCCGCTCACGCAAGGCATCCCGGGCATGTTCACCAGGGACGGCTACAAGAAGGCCTTCCAGACCTCCGTGGACCGCACCGCCAGGCAGTTGGCGGAGGAGGAGGCCTGGGTGCTGGGCACCAACGCCGCGACGGCCAAGCGCCAGGCCGAGGACAAGACCCTGGTCGACCGCGTGCGCCGCCTGTACCTGGAGGAATACGTCAAGGTCTGGGACAACTACCTCGCCGACGTGCGCCTCGTGAAGCTCAACGGGCTGGACCGCGGCATTGCCGTGTCGCGCCTGGTGTCGGCCGTGGACTCGCCGCTCGCCGCCTTCCTGCGTGCGGCCTCCCGGGAGACCACGCTGATCGACCCGGTCAGCAACGACAACAGCATCGGCAAGGAGCTGAACAAGCGCGCCGACGACGCCGTCTTTGCCAAGGGCGGCGAGCTGGCCCGCCTGGCCGGCAACCAGGCCAAGGCGCCCACGTCCATCTCGCGCGATGGCCCTCTGGAGAAGATCGTCGACGATCACTTCGCCGCGCTGCGCCGCCTCGTCACCGGCACGCCGCCGCCGCTGGATGACGTGATGAAGATGTTCAACGAGGTCTATGTGCAGCTCAGCGCCGTGCAGGAGGCCCTGAAGAGCAAGTCGCCGCCGCCCGCCGGCGGCGGCGGCGGCAAGCTCAAGGCCGCCGCCGGCCAGCAGCCCGAGCCGCTGCGCGGCGCGCTGGAGACGCTGGCCGAGGCCGCCGACAACCAGAGCCGGCTGGTGGAGCGCCAGAGCCTGACCGGCGAGCTGCAGCCCGTCAGCGAGTTCTGCTCGCGCGCCATCGCCGGCCGCTACCCCGTGGCACAAGGCTCCAAGGTCGACGTGCTGCCCGAGGACTTCGGCCAGTTCTTCGCCCCCGGCGGCATGATGGACGACTTCTTCACCCGCAAGCTCAGCCCCCTCGTGGACGTGGGCACCAACCCCTGGAGCTTCCGGCCCACGGGCGACGGCAGCAAGCCGGTCTCGCCGGCGGCACTCGCCGACTTCCAGCGCGCCACCCGCGTGCGCGAGGTCTTCTTCCGCGGCGGCGGCAAGGCACCGGCCTTCCGTGTGGATGTGCGCGCCCTGGAGCTGGGCGACGGCCTGAAGGAGCTGACGCTGGACATCGACGGCCAAGTGAGCAAGTTCACCGCCGGCAGCAACCAGGCCGTCAGCCTGCAGTGGCCCGGCGCGCGCCTGTCCTCGCAGATCAAGTTGACCGGCCAGCCAGGCGGCACGCCCATCACCTTCGACGGACCCTGGGCGCTGTTCCGGCTCTTCGACCGCTTCGAGGTGCAGGGCTCGCCGCAGCAGCCCGAGCGCTTCATCGTCGTCATGAACCTGGACGGCCACCGCGCCCGCCTGGAAGTGACGGCCAGCAGCGTCTTCAACCCCTTCCGGCTGCGCGAGCTGCAGCAGTTCCGCTGCCCGGGGGCGCTGTGAGCGAAGTCCCTGGCTGGTACGGCAAGCTTCCGGCGCTGGGCGACTTCGCCTCGCGCCGCCTGGCCCCCGAATGGATCTCTCAATGGGATGCCTGGCTCGCCACCGGCCTGCACCAGCTGCGCGAGACGGCGCCCGACACCTGGCTGGAGAACTACCTTGCCAGCCCCGCCTGGCGCTTCGCGCTGCTGCCGGGGTCGCTGCCCGATGGGTCGGGCCAGGGGCTGCGCGTGGGCGTGCTGGTGCCTTCGGTGGACCGCGTCGGCCGCTACTTTCCGCTCGTCGTCGTCAGCGCACCGCTGCCGCGTCCTGTCGACGGCGCCCAGGTCGCCGCGCTGTGGCATTGGGCCGGCCAGCTGGAAGACATCGCCGTCCAGGCCCTGCAGGACGACTGGAGTGCCGAGGCGCTGGATGCTGCGCTGGCCAGCACGCCACTGCCCACCTTCCTTGCCGCCGGCCCCGCCGTTCCCGCGCCGCTGGCCGCCCTGCTGAGCCAGGCCGCCTGGGACGGCCTGCAGGGCTGCAGCCTGTGGCTCAACGACGGCGCTGTCCCCAGCGTGCAGGCGGCCCTGCCCACGGGCCCGGCTTTCGCCGCCCTCTTCAAACCGAGCTGAAACCATGAGTGACTGGACCCCCGACTACGGCCAACTCGCCGCCAAGCCGCCCGTGTGGGCCGCCAAGCGCCCCATGCGCATCGCGCTGCTCGGCGACTTCGGCGCGGGCGCCGCCGCCGGCCGCCTGGACACAGGCGATGCGCTCGCACGCCGCAAGCCGCGCAGCGTCGAGTTCGACTCGCTCGAAGACTGGCTGGGCCAGCAGAACATCACGCTGAACCTGCCGGTCGGTGCCGACGGCGCGCCCGTCGAAATCGCGCTGGCCGATCTGGAGTCCTTCCACCCCGACACCCTGTTCCGTGAGCTGGAGCTGTTCAGGAAGCTCCATGACCTGCGCAAGCGCCTCAACAACACGGCGACCTTCGACAAGGCTGCGGCCGAGGTCACCAGGATGGGCGGCGGCGCCGCCCGCAAGGCCTCACGCACGGCCCATGGCGTACGCGCCCGCGGCGCGGCGCCGTCAGCCGGCGCCCGGCTGAGCGACTTCGCCCGCCTGACCGGGCGCACCAGCGCGCCCGACAGCGGGGCCAACATCGACGCCCTGCTGCGCAACGTCCTCGGTCCCTTCGTCGTGCCGGCGGCCAAGCCCGAGAAGGCGGGGCTGCTGAAGGTGCTGGACGATGCGATCGCCGACGGCATGCGCGCAGTGCTGCACCAGGCCGACTTCCAGACCACCGAGTCGCTGTGGCGAGGCGTGGACTTTCTGCTGCGCCGGCTGGAGACCGGGCCGATGCTGCAGGTCCACCTCATCGACATCAGCGCCGAGGAATTCGCCGCCGACCTCAGTGCCGGCGACGACCTGACCGACAGCGGCCTCTACCAATTGCTCGTCGGCAAACCCGCCGAGGCCAAGGACGGCGGCTACACCTACATCGCCGGCCTCTACCAGTTCGAGGCCACACCGCCCCACACCGAGTTGCTGGGCCGCATGGCCAAGGTGGCCGACGCAGCGGGCGCGACCTTCTTCACCGCCATGGCGGTGGACGATCTCGGCAACCCGCGCAACCCGCCCCACCAGCTCGTCGTGGACGCCTTCGCAGCGCTGCGTGGCCTGCCCGAGTCCAGGCGCCTGGCCTTGCTGGGCCCGCGCTTCCTGCTGCGCCACCCCTACGGCAAGCGCAGCGACCCGATCTCGTCCTTCGCCTTCGAGGAGTTCACGATGGCCGACGGCCTGGGCGCCCTGCTGTGGGGCCACCCCGCGCTGCTGGCCCTGACCGTTCTGGCCGGCCAGAACGGCGCACCCAATGTCGGCGACCTGCCCTTCCACCACTTCGTCGACGCCGACGGCGACAGCACGGCCCTGCCCTGCACCGAGCGCTTCATCTCGACCGCCATCGCCACCGAGCTGGCACGTTATGGCGTCAAGGCGCTGATGGCCCACAAGGGCGAGCCGCTGGTGCAGCTGACAGGGCCTGACACCGTGGCCGGCGTCTTCACGCCGCCCGCCGCCGGCGCTGCCAGGCCCGCCGCGCGCATGGGCGTGGAGATGGCCGTGCGCAGCCAGCTGGCCGATCCGGACGAGCGCGAGGCGCGCAAGCCTGCGGCGCCCAAGACGCCGCCCAAGGCGGCCAAGGCCCCGCCAGCTGGTGAGGACGGGGCCCCGGTCGCCGGCGACGGCACCGACGACCTCGATGCCCTGCTGGCCGGCCTGAACAGCCCGGCCAACGACAAGCCCGCCGCCAGCGCGCCGGCAAGCCCGGATGCCGACGATCTGGACGCCCTGCTCGCCAGCCTCGGCGACGACAGCGCCGCCGCAGCAGCGCCCAGCGAGCCGGGCAGCGACAGCGACATCGACGCGGAACTCGACGCGCTGCTCAAGTCGCTGGGCTGACGGCCCGGGGCGACCTTCGCCGCGTTGGCGGCCGGCCTGCCCGGCCGGCCGGCGCACGCCCTCAGGCGACGACGAAGACGTTGGCGCCGTGGGGGTTCCCCGCGAACGTGGCGGCGTCGACCTCGGTGGTCGCGCCGGTGTTCGGGTCATAGACGCGATAGCGGCCGTTGGGCAGCACGAGTGCCGCCATGGCGTGTGCGTTGGTGCCAAACCAGATGCGGGTGCCGGGCGGATAGGGCTTCTTCTTGTCGCCCACCTTGGCCAGCACCGTGCCCTGGGGCACCGACGTGCCGCCGATCTTGCCCGCCGCATAGCCCACCTGGCCAGCGGCGCCGCCGTTGCCTGCCCAGTCCTTCACCACGTTGACGGCGGCATCCTTGTTGCCCAGGCCGTCGAAGCGAAGCCCGCCCGAGGCCGCACCGCCCAGCAGCCACTGGGTGGCGAGGTAGGCGCAGAACTGCTCCACCCTGACCCAGTCTCCAACCGGCACCGCCGAGTCGACCCGGAAGTTCACATCGCCGTCGCGGTTGTCCTGGAAATACAGGGTGGGGTTCGCGCTGCCCAGGCCGCCATAGGCGATGGGGGCTGCTACGGGCAGCTCCTGGCGCGGCTTGACCGGGGCCTGCTTGCCACCGCCGGACGTCTTGCCCGGCGGCGTGGTCGTCGAGGGCGTCGTCTGGCTGCTTGCGCCCAGGTCCTCCTCCTGCGCTTCGATGACCTCGATCACGTCACCGAACTCTTCGAGGGCGTCGGTCAACTCCTTCAGCGCCTTCTGCACGGGCACGTTGTCGCTCAAATGCGGCATCTCGCCGATGTTGAAGGCCGTGTGGCTGGCCGCGTCGAAGGCGGCCTGGGCCTCGCTCGACTTGGGGAAGTTCCTGGCGTCGACATACATGGCGCGCTCGCTGATGTCTTCCAGCTTGGTGACGTGGTCACCCAGCCTGTCAAGGGCCGTCAGCGGCGACAAGGCCTTGAGGTCCTTGATCTGCCGCATGATCTTGTCGGTCTCGGCCTGCAGGGCGTCAGCAGCATCCTTGACGGCCTTCACGTTGATGAAGTTGCCGGCCTTCTGCATGCTGCGGCGCGCGCCGTTGGCCAGGGCCTGCAGCTTGGCGGCGCCCAGTTCGTCGTCGACGCGGCGCCTGAGCTGCGCCAGCTGGTCACGCAGCTCGGACGCCACCTTCTCCGCCGTCAGGCCCTTGGGCTTGAGGAAGTCGGTCGTCAGCACCGCCTCGGTCATTACGCGGCTCTCCGCGTTCTGGTGCAGCCCCTTGGAGAAACAGTAATCGGTGAAGGCGTCCAGCGCGGCGTTGAGCAGGTCTTCCTCCTCGCCGTCGATGGCCTGTTCCGCGACCACCGCCGTGAAGGCCTCGATGTTCGAGACCATCACATTGAATTCCTTCTTGTAGGCGCCCTGCTCCAGCGCGTCAAAGGGGATCTTGATCTTCTTGGCGGCCTTGGCGATCGCCTCGTACCTGGGCAGCAGTTCCTTGGTGACGGCCTTTTTGTTGCCGTCGATCTCGTTCTCGGTGAAGCGCTTGAGCCCCTTGATGCGCGACTTCTGCTTGCGCACCAGGTTCTTGCCGTGCTCGATGGTGCGGTGCATGTCCTCCGGCGTGCGCTCCCGGCTCTTGGGCAGCGTGGCGAAATCGACATCGCCGCGGCTCTGCGCCAGCTGCGGGTCCACGTCCAGGCCGTGCTGCCGGTAGGCCCCCAGCATCTTGCCCATGCTCGGCGCGCCGAGCCGTGCGCTCTCGGTCTCCAGCTTGACGTACAGCCGTTCCTCGCCGGTGTCGTCCATCGTCATGGACTGCACCAGCATCGTGTTCATGCCGTAGGGCAGCAGGCCGTCCGGATTGGTCTTGATGTCGCCTTCGTAGAAGTCGACCGCGCGGGCCGAGCCGCCAACCTTCTTCTGCTGGTCCTTCATGTGGCTGGAGAAGCGGTTGTAGACCTCCTGGCAGCGGTCCAGATAGCCACGCAGCAGCTTGCCGTTGTCCGGCAGGCTCAACGCGCCTTTCTCGAAAGGCTGGCCCACCAGTTCCTCGGCCTTGTTCCGCAGATACCACATCAGGTCCGTGATCTCCTTCAGCTCGGGCTCCTTGTCGAGGTACTCCTCGGGGTGCAGCAGCAGATCGTCGAGCAGGCGCTTGCCGTTCTTGATCTTGTTGCCGATCTCCTTGGTGGCCTCCTCGATCTCTTCCTTGCCGAGCTTCTCGAAGCCCTTGATGCTGGCCGGGTGGACGCGGGGCGGCTCACCGTCCCAGTCCTCGCCCATGTCGAGCTGGATGCGGGAGGTCGGGTCCTGGAAGACCTTTTCCTCGCGCGCCGTCTTCGCAGCCTGGGCGGCCAGCTTGGCCTGCTTCTTGACGTCCTCCAGCAGCGCGTAGGCGTCGCCGGGCTTGGTGGCCACGAGCTTGTCTGCCTGCGCCATGCGGTCCTGCAGGGCCTTATGGCTGGACACGGCTGCGTTGAACGCGAGCTGCGCGCCCTCGTTGCCGTTCTTGCCCAGGACTTCCAGCGACGCGGCGGCCTTCATGACGTCGTGCAGCGCGGCCTCGACCTTGCCCTTGCGGCGCTCGTAGTCGGTGCCGCGCTTGACCTTCCAGGCTGCCTTGAATTTCTCGAACATGATGTGGGCTCAGTAGAAGTTGGCAGGACTCAGCGCAACTGGGCGGTGAGCTTTTCGATCTGACGCAGGGCGCCGCCGAGGCTGGCGCGGATGGTGACCTGGACACCGAACTCGTTGTCGTCGGTGACCTCGACCGTCTCCTCGGAGGCAAGGTAGGCGTTGAAGGCGCGGGCGATCTTGGCGGCCTTGCCGGCGGCCGTCTTCAGCGCCGGCCCGCTGGCGGCTTCCAGGTCCGTGATGGCGGCCATCAGCGGCGTCTTGAAGTTGCCGGTCACGCCGTTCAGGCCGAACTCGGCGATCTCGATCAGCTCGACATCGCCCGTTTTCTTCAGCGCGGCCTGCAGCTTGGCGATCTGGCCGTTGACGGTGTCGACGGCATCCAGCCAGGACGCCTTCACGGCCGGCCACTGCTTCTTGAAGTCCTGCTCGCCCAGCCGCGCGCCGCCGCCCTCCTCGTCCTCGGCCTCTTCCTGCTCCGACTCGGGGCCGGCCGACGCCAGCAGGCGCTCGGCCTCGTCCAGCAGCTTGGCCGCTGCCGCGAAGTCCTTCTTGCGCGCCAGCGCGCCGGCCTCGCTGAGCTTGAGCGTGATGTCCTTCAGCGCCGCATGGCCCCCGGCCTTGAGCGCATTGACCTTGGGCACGACCGCGGCCAGGCGGGTGTTGAACGCGACCGCCGGGTCCGCCGCCTGCTTGGGCGGCTGCTCCGGCGCCGGCGCCTGGGGCTTGCCGCCGCCGCCCTTGAGCAGCTTCTCCAGCCCGTCGAGCATGGTGTCGGCGTCGCCGAAGCGCTCGGCCTTGGCCAGCTTCATGACGCCGTCGACGAGCTGCTTGACGCGATCCGCTGCGTCGCCACCCAGGCCCTGCCTGATCTGCGGCTGCAGCGCCGCGACCCGCTTGGCGAAGGCCTCGCGGCCGCCACCTTCCGGCACCGGCTTCGGCGCGGGCACCTGCTGGGCATCCTCCTCGGCTTCCTCCTCGTCGACTTCCTCGTCGAGCACGTCGTTGCCGCCACCGTCATCGCCCTGGAGCAGGGCTTCCATCTCGTCGAGCTCGGCATCCGCGTCGTCGGCCTTGCCTGCCTTGATGAGCTGCATGATGCTGGCCAGCAAGGACTTGACCTGGGCCTGCGCCGGGCCTGCCAGCCCTTTCCTGATGTCGCCCTGCAGGTCGGCCAGGCGCGCGGTGACCTCCTGGGTCGTGACGCCGGCCTCCGCCGTGGCCTGCTTCAGCAGGTCCGCGGGGATGTCGTCGCCGTCGTCGGTCTCCTCGACCTTGCCGTCGGACTTGCGCACCCGCATCTTCAGGCTGAGCTTGAACTGCTTCTTCAGCCAGGCCTGGATCTTCTTCAGCACGGTGCCCGAGAGCTTGTCGCTGACGAAGGTGAGCGCCTTGTTCTCCCAGACCACCTGGGTCTTGATGTCCTTCAGCACCTTGAACGGCGCCTCACCGGGCATGAGGCTCTTCAGCAGCTTCTCCTGCGCCGGGCCGACGGCATAGCTCAGCGCCAGGCCGGTGCCCTTCTTGCCCTGCACGATCATGAAGCGCATGGGCTTGGGCGCGCCGCCGGGCTTGACGAGCAGCGCCACCGCCGACAGCAGCCGGCCCCTGGCCAGCTTGACGAGCTTGGGATCAGGTGCACCGCCCGCCTTCTTCTGCGCGGCCGCCAGCTCCTGGGCCTTGGCCGCCAGTGCCTTGCGCGCGCCTTCCACGGCCCCGTCCACCTCGGCCCGGTACTCCTTGGCAGCCTTGATGACGGCCGCCACGGCCGTCAGCACGTCCTTAGGGAATGCCTTGTCCTTCTTGGCCTCGGCCTCGAACTTGGTGGCCGAGGTCTCGATGGTCTGGGCCTGGGCCAGCAGCGTCTTGATGCTGCCCTTGGCGGCACTGTCAAGCGCGCCGGTGCTGTCCTTCACGTCATCGGCATCCGCCGCCTTGTCGACGCCGAAGGCATCCCAGTCGATGGCCAGGTGCAGCTTGCCGAGCTGCTTGAGCTCGTCGGGCAGCTTGGTCGCCGGCGCCTTGGCGGCCTTCGCGAGCGCGGATTTCTGCTTGTCCCAGTACGCGACGCTGAGCGTCATGGGCAGGTTGACTTGAGGCATCGTTCGGGTCCTTCTTGATCGTCACCAAGGTGTGCGTCGCCGCACCCCGGCCAGGCGCTGCGTGGTAGTGCGGTGAGTGACGCGGCGGCACTGGCAGTTCCCTGCCGCAGTGCCGCCCTTGTGTGTCAGACGACGTCAGGGGGCGCGAAGCGACACGACTGCACCGGCAAACCCGCGAAGACGTGGATGGCCCGCGCCTACTTCCTCACGTTGTCGAGGTCGGGGGGCGGCGTGTAGCCCAGGTCGCGGGCGCGCGACTCGAACTGCGAGGCCAGCAGCGGCTGGCCGGTGTTGCGGAAGTGCAGGGCCAGCTCGTAGCTGGCGATGCCGTTGCCCAGCGCCACGGCGAACTGCAGCCAGCCCTCGTAGCGGGACTGCGCAGCCGATGCACCGTAGCCCGAGCCGAAGCTGCCGCCGCCCTGGCCACGGAAACGCCAGGCCATGCGCGCGGCGGCGTCCTTGTCGCCGCGGCCGCAGCGCAGCAGGTCCTGGCGCTGCTCGGCGGGCATGTCGTCGCTGTAAGCGAAGGCCGCGCGGAACAGCCGCACATCGCTGCGCTGCAGCGCCTTCAGCGCTGCGCGCGCGCCATCGCGCGCCACCTGCACGCCGGGCGCGAACGGGCTGTCGGGCCGCGCCTTCAGGAAAGCCTCGGCCACCTGCACCACCTCGGCCGGCCAGGCCAGGCGCTCCAGCTTCTTGAGCTCGGCTTCCTCGTCGATGTCCGGTACGGCCGGCGCGGCAGCGCCCTCGCGCCGGGGCTCCACGGTCAGGCGCACGCGGGTGTGGTCCGCGATGAAGGGGTCCTGCGCGAGCTGGCGGATGGCGGCGACCGGGTGGTTGAGCATGGTCTCGCGCACGTCGCTGCGCACCAGCTGCATCAGCTCGGGGAAGGTGGTCTGGTCCGACACGCTGCCCATCAGCTTCACGAGCGAGCCCGTGTAGAAGGTGTTCTGCGTCTCGACGGCCGGCGCGATGGCCGGCTTGCCGGCGCCGGTGGAAAAGGTGATGAGGCAGCCGGGCGGCGCCTCGACCTGGTTCAATCCGACCACCTCGCCCGCCTTCAGCCCGGTGCGGCAGGCGTCGACGACGGCGATGATCATGCCGTCGCGGCGCGCCGGCAGGCGGCGCACCACGTCGCTGAGCAGCTGCACGCTGCTGGTCTGCAGCAGCTCGCCCTTGGACGAGGGGTTGAGCCCGGCGGGCAGCAGCAGGTTGGACGCATCCACCTGCACGCCATGGCCGCTGAAATAGAAGAACACCGTGGCGTCCGCCGGGCTGGCAGCGGCCTCGGCAATGAACTGCTCCAGCACGCGGCGGGCGGCGGGCAGGTCCAGGTCCAGGGCCGACGTGACCTTGAAGCCGCGCTGCTCCAGCACCGCCTCCAGGTCACGCAGGTTTTTGGGAATGGGTGGCAGGTCGAAGGGCTGCGGGTAGCTGCGGTTGCCCATCAGCAGGGCCAGGCGCACCTCGCGGCTGGGCGGGCGGGCATCGGCCGCGGTCGCGCCGGCCGCGTGCAGCCCCAGGCTGGCTCCAAGCAACGAGCCCCACAGGAAGCGGCGGCGCGCGACGGGTGCGTTAGTCGGGACAGGGGTGCGGCTCATGGCGTCGGTGTCGATGGCTTGCAGCTCAGCGCGGGTTTCTCGGCAGGGTCGCACAGCTCGGGCGGCTTCGCGCCTTCGCTGCCCTGGGTGGAGGCACGCCCGGGGCCGACCTCGGCGATGACGCCGGAGCGCAGGCGCACCGTCACGTTCTCGGTCCGCACGGTTTCCTGGAAGCGGGCACGGCGGGCGTCCTCGGCGTCGCCGTTGATGGAGGAGATGGCGCCTGATGCCGCCGGCGTCAGCGGCAGGACTCCGTTATAGACCACCGGGATCTCCGTTGCCTGACTGGCCCCATCGTGGAAGAAGCGATAGCCCGTGCCGCTGCCGCCTGCCGGCACGCTGCCCACCTTGGGGCCGGCGAGCACCACGGCCGTGGCGCCCTGCGCGCCGCCCTTGGGCAGCACGGTCAGGTAGCCGGCGTTGGGGCCGCTCGCGCGGCCGCCGGTTGCGGCGGCCCCCACGGCGATCTGGACGGGCTGGCCGTTGACGGCGCCGAAGCTGCCGGGCAGGCCGAAGGCGCCGGGCGCCAGCTCCAGCGTCATGCCCGGCGCCGACAGTGCGCGGCCCAGCACGATCTCATCGAACGGCAGCCGCGCGACGAGGGCGGCGCCTCCCGCCGTGGCGAGCTGGTCGGCACGGATGTAGACCATGTCGGCCTCGATGCCGCCGCCGCCCACCCGCACCTGCTGGCCGGCCACGCGCACCAGCGACTGCACGGCCTGCGCGCCCTTCACATTGGGCGCCCAGGCCGCGTTGTAGGCGGCGCCGCTGAGCACAGCCAGCTGGCCCTTGAAGCTGTTGGCATCGCGGTCCAGCAGCACCGAGCCGCCGCCACCGGCCGTCACCTGCAGGCTGGCAGCCTCGGCCAGCGTGATCGCACCGCCGGCGCCCTGCTGCACGGTGGCCTCGGCGACCGCCAGCGGCTGGCCGGCGACCGGCACCTGGGCCGTGCCCAGCAGCATGGCCTTGGCGTCGTCGGGCGCGGCCGTCGCCACCAGTGCGAGGCTGCCGCCACTGAGCTGCAGCTTGGCCTCAAGCACCAGGCGCTCGGCCTCGATGCGGCCACCGTTGCTCAGCACGACGTCGCCCAGCCTCAGCGTCTCCTTCACCGTGACCAGGGCCTGGCCTCCCGACAGGCCCAGCGGCGTGCCGGCAAACCGGTTGGTGCTGCGGCTGGCGTCGATCAGCGTGCCGGCGAGCGTGATGCCGGCCGGGTTGGACAGCGCCAGGCTGCCGGTGTAGACCTGCTCGGCGCGCGTCGTCAGGTTGCCGGCGAGCACGACGCTGCCGGCGGCCTGCAGCGAGAACAGGGTCTCGTTGCCGCCCAGTTGCAACTGCGCGCCGGCAGCGAGCTGCAGGGCACTGGCATCGGGCAGCCGTTCGGGCGCCGTCGTGACGAGGCTGCCGCCCAGCACCTGCGTGGCACCGCTGTAGCTGTTGCCGGCATTGGCCAGAGTCACCTGCCCCTGGGTGATGACGAGGCTGCCGCTGCCGGTGACGGCGGGCGCCAGCGTGAAGGCGTCGTCGCGTGAAAGCAGCAGCTGGCCGCGGTTCTGGACGTCGCCCGCACCTAGGCTGCCCTGGCCGGTGAGCCTGATGGCGCCGGCCTCGATGACCGTGCCGCCACCATGGCTGTTGGCGGCCGTCAGCGTGAACACGCCGCCGCCCTGCTTGATGAGGCCGCCACTGCCGCTCACCACGCCGTCGAAGCGACTGTCGCTGCCGTCGGCACCGCTGGCCATGGAGGCGCCGTTCAGCACCAGGCTGCCCGTGCCGTTGAGCGAGGCCACCGCCTGCGCGGCGTTGAGCTGCACGACGGCCGGTGCGCCGACGACGAGGGCGCTGGCACCGGCCAGGGCCTGCGGCGCGTCCAGCACCAGCATGCCGCCGTCCGCGAGGGTGCTGCCCGTGTAGAGATTGGCGCCCCCCAGCGTCAGCGTGCCGGAACCCTGCTTGACGAGCCCGCCGCTGCCGCGGATGACGCCGTCGAAACGGCCGCCGCGTCCGCTGGCGCCAAGCGTCAGCGTCCAGGGGTTGAGCAGCACCTGGCCACCGCCCGTCAGCGCGCCGAGGTCGAGGTCGGACAGCAGCTCCAGCGTCGCGCCGCCGGCCACGTTGATGCCCGCCGTCGCTGGCATCACGGGCCCCGTCGTCGCGCCTGCCGCCAATGCCGCGAAGGCTGCAAAAGGCCGCACGCCGCCGCCGTCGAGCTGCAGCGTGCCAGCGTCCACCTGCAGATCGCCCGCCAGCGTGTTGTGCCCGGCCAGCGTGAACGTGCCGGCGCCCAGCTTGGCCAGGCCGCCGCTACCGGTGATGGTGCCATCCCAGCGCGTGCTGCCGCCGTTGGCACCTACACCGAGCCGTGCGGCCTGCAGGTCCACCAAGCCCGCGCCCGCGAGCGAGCCGAGGCTGGCGTTGTGCTGCACCGTGAGCAGCGCACCGGCATCCACGGTCACGGCGGTGGTCTCGTTCAGCGCGGTGTCGCTCGCCAGCACCAGCTCGCCGCCGGCCACATGCGTCGCGCCGGTGTAGGCCCCGCTGCCGGCCAGTGCGAAGCGTCCGCTGCCGAGCTTGGTGAATCCACCGCTGCCGTTCATGCTGCCGCTGAAGCCGGTGTCGCGGCCATCGGCGCCACTGGCCAGCGTGAAGCCGCCCAGCTCGACGCGGCCCGCACCGGCCAGCGAGCCGATGCGCTGGTCCTGCCCCAGCGCCAGCTCGGCAACGCCGGCGAGCTGCACAGCGCTCGTCGCCGGCAGCGCGCCCGCGCCGGTCGCGCGCAGCGTGCCGGCCACGATGTCGGTGATGCCGCTGTAGCTGTTGGTACCGGCCAGTGTCAGCACGCCGCTGCTGCCCAGCCGCAGGCCCGCGCCCTGGCCACTGATCGCACCGCTGACCGTCAGGCCACCGGCACCGGGCAGGAAGCTGGTGTCGGCCTGCAGCGTGACGGCGCCGGCCAGCGTGCCGCTGCCCGAGCTGGCGGCCACGCTGCCGCCCTGGGCAACGAGGCTCGCGTGCAGCGTGGCGCCGTCGCGCAGGTCCAGCTGGCCTGCGGCCCCCAGCTGCACGGCACCGCTGCCGGGCTGCGCTTGCGGGCCTTGCAACACCAGACGGCCAGCCGCGACGCGCGTGCCGCCACCATAGCCGTGCGCGGTGGCGATCGTGAGGCTGCCGCTGCCGCTCATGACCAGTTCGCCGCTGCCGGACAACGGACCGGCCAGCGCAATGGCCCCCGGGCCACCGAGCTCCAGCCGCGTCGACACGTTGCTCGCGTTGACCGTGTAGCTGCCCGCGCTGACGAGGCTGGCGACACCGGCGCTGCCGATGGCGAGCTGCGCCAGGCTGTTGTCGGCCCGGGTCAGCGTGATGCTGCCGCTGCCGGCCTTCAGCGTCGTGAGGCCGCTCACCGTGAGCGCCCCGCTCTGCGTGATCGCCGCACCGGCGGCGGACGTGTCGGCCAGCAGGCTGGCGTAGCCACCACCGGCGAGGTCGAGCGCGCCGGCCGAGCCGAGTTCCAGGCTGGCCGCATCGCCGCCGAGCCTGAGCCCGTCGTGCCGGCTGCTGGCGTCGCCGTCGCGCAGCTGCACACGGCCGAAGCTGCCGCCGGCCTCGGACTGCAGCGCCACGCGGTTGAGGTCGTTGCCGGCGTGGCTCAGGTCCGCGCCCATGGCCGCGCCGCCCCTGGCGATCAGCGTCGTCTGGCCGCTGACCTCCAGGGCACCGGTCTGCACGATGCCGTTCCTCGCCGCGGCGGTCAGCGTCGTGCTGCGGCCGCCGCCCAGCGTCAGCCGGCCGCCGCTGGCCAGCGTCAGTGTCTGCACGTCGCCGCTGAAGCTGAGGTCCAGTGCGCTGCTGAAGCTGGCGCTGATGAAGCTGCCGCCGTTCACGCCCAGCATCTGGATGGCGCCCAGCAGCTGGTTGCCTGGCTGATACAGCACGAGGTCCACGAGGCTGCCGTCGGCGATGAAGGTCGAGCTGCCCTGCACGGTCAGCGCGCCGGTCTGCACGATGCGGCTGCCGCGCGTGCCGGCGCTGAGCCTGCCGCCCACGCTGCCAGCGCCCAGGTCCAGGTCGCCACCGGCGCTAAGCAGCAGGTCGTGCGCCGTGAAGCTGCCCAGCCGCAGCGCGATGGCGTTGGCCAACGTCACGTCGCCGGCGTTCAGGTTGACGAGGCCGGCGAAGGCATTGCCCGCGTCGCCGAGCTGGATGGAAGCGCTGCCGGCGTCCAGCGTGGCCGTGCCGCCGACGGCCAGGCCGCCCGCAGCCTGCGTGATCGCCGCGCCGCCGCTGTTCGCCTTCAGCTCGCCGCCGACCGTGCCCGTGCCGAGCTGCAGCGCACCGCTCGCCGAGACCTTCAGGTCGCCGACGTTCAGCTGACCCAGGCGCAGCGCTCCGGCGTTGCTGAGCAGCGCGCTGCCGCCGCGCAGGCTGACGACGCCGCCGAAGGCGTTGCCTGACTGGCCCAGCGTGATGGCGGCGCTGCCGGCATCGAAGCTGCTGGCACCGCTGACCGTCAGCGCGGCGGCCTGCGTGACGGCGCCGCCGCTGGCCGCGCTCAGCGGCCCGCCGACGCTGCCCGCCGCGCCGAAGCTCAGCGCGCCGCCGACGTTCAGCGTCAGCGCACCGGTGGCGATCTGGCCGAGGCTCAGGTCGACGGCGGTGGTCAGCGCCGTGGCGCCACCGCTGAGGGTGACCTTGCCCTGCAGCCGGTTGGCCGCCTGCGTCAGCGTGATGCCGCCGGCAGCCTGCAGCGTCGTCGCGCCGGCCACCGTGATGCCGCCGGCGATCTGCGTGATGGAGCCGCCCAGCGCCCGCGCGGTCAGCGCGCCGCTCAGGCTGCCGCTGCCCAGCGTGATGCTGCCGTTGCTGGTCGCGTCCAGGCTGTTGAAGCTCAGCGTGCCGAAGCTGAGGCTGGGCTGGTTGTAGATGGCCACGGCATTTCCGGTCAGGCTCAGCGGGCCAAGGAAGCGGTTGCCGGTGTTCGTCAGCGTGACGTCGGCAGCGCCGGCGTTGATGGTGGCGCTGCCGCTCACTTGCAGCGCACCGGCCTGGGTGATCGCGCCGCCGCCGCTGCTGGCCAGCAGGTTGCCGCCGACGTCGCCCTGGCCCAGGACGAGGGCGCCCGTCGAGACCGCATCGAGGCTGCCCGTGGCCAGCAGGCCCAGGCGCAGCGCACCCGCCCCCGTGATCTGCGCGGCGCCTCCGCCGAGTTGCACCGTGCCACCCCAGCGGTTGCCGGCCTGCGTCAGCGTGATGCCGCCGCCGCCGGCCTGCAGATTGGCCGCGCCGCCCACGTCCAGCGCGCCGCTCTGCGTGATCGCGCCGCCATGGCTGCTGGCCGAGAGGCCACCGTTCACGCTGCCCTGCCCCAGGCCCAGCGTCCCGGCCGCATCAACCGTCAGCGCGCCCAGCGCCAGCGTGCCCAGGCTGAGGCTGCTGTTGCTAGTGACCTGCGCGGCGCCACCGCCCAGGCTGAGCACACCGCCCCACTGGTTGCCGCCCTGGGTCAGCGTGATGCTGCCGCCGCCGGCCTGGATGCTGGCCGTGCCGCCGACGTTGAGCAGGCCGGACTGCGTGACCGCCCCGCCGCCGCTGTTCGCCACGAGGTTGCCGGCAATCGTGCCCTGGCCCAGGTTCAGGTTGCCGCTCGACTGCAGCGTCAGCGCGCCGACCGACAAGGTGCCCAGGCTCAGCGCGCCGCCCGTGCTGAGCTGCGTGGCGGCACCGGTCAGCGTGACCGTGCCGTTCAGCTGGTTGCCGCCGTTGCCCAGCGTGATGGCACCGCCCCCGGCGTTGACCGTCAGCGCGCCGTTGACGGTGACGGCGGCGCTCTGGCTGACCGCGCCGCCGCTGGTCAGCACCAGCGAGCCGAGGCTGCCAGCGCCCAGCACGACGGCACCGCTGCCCCGCAGCTGTGCGGCGCCACCGCTCAGGGATACGGCGCCCGTCCAGGCATTGGCCGTGTCCAGCAGCGTGATGCCGCCGCTGCCGCTGAAGCTGGACGTGCCCGTCACGCGCAGGCCGCCGGCGGCCTGGGTGATGGCGCCGCCCGCTGTCGCGATCAGTGCGCCGCTGAGCGTGCCGGTGCCGAGCTGCAGCGCGCTGCCGGCCTGGGCGGTGAGGCTGCCGACGGCCATGCCGGCCAGCGTCAGGCTGCCCTGGCCCTGGATCTGGGCCGTCGAGCCCGTCAGGCTCACCGCGCCCTGGAAGCTGTTCAGCGGCCGGTTGAGCGTGATGCCGAAAGTGGCAGCGTTGAAGAGGCTGGTGCCGGTGACGCTGAGGCGGCCGCCGGTCTGGTTGATGGCGCCGGCGGTGGTGCGCAGGTCGAGGTTGCCGCTGGCGGTGATGTCATGGGCCAGCGTGGCCGACTGCCCCTTGAGCGTGATGTTGCCGCCCTTGAGCGTGCCGAAGGTGGCGAACACCCCGCCGCTGGACAGCGTCAGCGCCGCGGTGCCGGTGTCGATGTTGGTGGTGCCCGAGGGCAGCGTCAGCGTGCCCAGGGCCTCCAGCACCAGCGCCTTGTTGGCCGGCTGCGTGAGCGCGAAGAGGTTGAGGTCGTGGCCGCTGTGGAGTGACACGCCGCCGCCGGTGGCGGTGATGGCGCCTGCCAAGTCGTTGCCGGTCTCGGTGAGGGTGATGTCGGCGGTGCCGGCGTTGAGGGTCGTTGCGCCGCTCAGCGTCAGGCCGCTGCCTGCGCCCGTGGCCTGGGAGATGGTGCCGCCATGACTGTTGGCGTTCAGCGTGCCGGCGACCGTGCCCTTGCCGAGGTCGAGGGCGCCGGTGGCCGAGACGGCCAGGTTGCCGGTCGCCAGTGTCCCCAGCGTCAGCACGTTCAGGTCGGTGATGCTGGTGGCGCCGCCCGTCAGGCTGACGGCGCCGCCGAAATCGTTGCCCGTGCCGGCCAGGCTGATGGGCGAACTGCCGGCCGCCACCGTGGTGGTGCCCGTGACGAGCAGGGCGCCGGTCGTCTGCGTGACGCCGCCGCTGGCCGTCGTCAGCTTGAGGTTGCCGGTGGCGGTCAGGTTCTGGCTCAGGCTGAGGCCGCTCTGGGCCTGCAGTTCGACGTCGTGCCCCTTGAGCACGCCGCCCACCGTGAAGCTGCCGCCCAGGCTGGCAAGCTTGAGGTCGGCGGTGCCGGTGTCGATGCTGGCGGCCGGACCGAGGATGAGGTTGGCTCCGGCCGACAGCGTCAGCGCGCGGTTGGCGGGCTGGGTGAGGCTGAGGATGCTGATGTCGCCGGACGAGCGCAGGTCCAGCGCGTTGCCGGTGAGGTTGACGCCATGCCACTGGTTGCCGGTGTCGGCCAGCGTGACGTTGCCGGCGGTGGTGGCATCCAGCGTCGCGACGGCGCTGACCGACAACGCGCCGGTCTGGCTGATGGCGCCGCCCGCGCTGCCGGCGTCCAGCGTGCCGTTGACCGTGCCCTGCCCGAGGTTGAGCGCGCCGCCAGCGGTGCGGACGGTCAGGTTGCCGGTGGCCAGCGCGCCCAGCGTCAGCGTGGTGCTGCCGGTGCGCGCGCTGGTGAGCTGGGTCGCGCCGCCGGTCAGCGCGACGGTGCCACGCCAGTCGTTGGCGGCATCGTTCAGCGTGATCGTGGCGGAGCCCGCATGGATGCTGGCGTTGCCCATCACGATGAGGCCGCCCGCCAACTGGTCGACGATGCCGCCGGCGGTCGCGGCCGTCAGCGTGCCGTTGAGAGTGCCGGTGCCCAGCGTCAGCGCGCCGCCCGCCGTCGTCGCGCTCAGGCCGCCGCTGCCGAAGCGGTCCAGTGTGATGCTGCCGGCGCCGGCATTCAGGGTGGCCAGGCCGCTGACCGACAGCGTGCCGGTCTGCGTGATGGCACCGCCGCTGCTGCCGGCGGTCAGCGTGCCGGTGACCGAACCGGGGCCGATGGCGATGGCGCCGCCGCCAGTGGCCAGGCCCAGGCTGGCGCTGGTGTTCACGCTGGCGAGCGTCAGCGCGTTGGCGCCGGCGTTGGTGAGCTGGGCGGCGCGGCCGGTCAGCGTGATGGCGCCGTGCAAGTCGTTGGCCTGATCCAGCGTGACGTCGCCGCCGCCCGCGTTGAGGCTGGATGTGCTGGTGACCGTCAGCCCGCCCGCGGCCTGGGTGATGGCGCCGCCGCCGGTCGCCGCCGCCAGCGTGCCGGTGACGGTGCCCGTGCCGAGTCGCAACGCCCCGCCGCTGGTGGTCGCGCTGAGACTGCCGCTGCTGAAGCCGCCCAGCGTGATGTCGCCGCCGGCGGCGTTCAGCGTCGCACTGCCGGCCGCTGACAGCGTGCCGGTCTGCGTGATGGCACCGCCGCCGGTCGTGGCGATCAGGTTGCCGCTGAGCGTGCTGCTGCCCAGCTTGAGCGGGCTGGACGCCGTCTTGCTGCTGACGACGGTCGCCGTGGCACCGGTGAGGCTGACCGTGCCCTGCAGGTCGTTGGCCGCGTTCAGCGTGATGGCGCCGGCGCCCGCATTCAGTGTGCTCGTGCCGGTGACGGTCAGGCCGCCCGCGGCCTGCGCGATCAGCGAGCCGCCGCTGGTGGCGCTCAGGTTGCCGGTGATGGTGCCGGTGCCCAGCGTCACGCCGCCGCCCGTGGCCGTGGCGGCGAGGCCATGGCTGTCGAAGCTGGCGAGGCTGATGCCCCCGCTGCCGGCCGTCAGCGTGGCCAGGCCGCTCGCCGTCAGGCCGCCCGCGGCCTGGGTGATGGCGCCGGCTCCGCCCGTGCTGGCCGTCAGCGTGCCGCCGACGTTGCCGGTGCCCAGGGTGATGGCCCCGCTCGTGGCGCTGATGCCGACGTTGCCGCTGCTGCCGAAGCTGCCCAGCGTGATGGCGCCGCTGGCGCTGGACAGGGTCGCAGCGCCAGTCACGGCAAGGCTGCCGGAGGCCTGGCCGATGGTGCCGCTGCCGCCGGTGGAAGCGCTGAGCGCGGCCACCGTGCCCGTGCCCAGCACGACGTTGCCGGCCGTCGTCGTTGCCGTCAGCGCACCGGTGCTGAGCCCGGCCAGCGTGATGGCGCCGCTGCCGGCGTCCAGGGTCGCCGTGCCGCTCACCGTGAGCGTGCCGCTTTGCGTGATGGCGCCGCCGCCGGTCGTCGCGATCAGGTTTCCGCCCAGCGTGCTGCTGCCGAGCTTGAGCTCGCGCGTCGAGGTCTTGGTGCTGACGATCTGCGCGGCGGCGCCGGTCAGCGTGACGGTGCCCGCCAGGTCGTTGGACTCGGCCAGCGTGATGGCGCCGGCGCCGGCATTGAGGCCGGCCGCACCCGTGACGGTCAGGCCGCCCGCGGCCTGCGTGATCAGCATGCCGCCGCTGGTGGCACTCAGGCTGCCGGTGATGGTCCCGGTGCCCAGCGTGATCGCTCCCCCCGTCGTCGTGACACTGAGGCCGTGGCCGTCGAAGCTGCCGAGCGTGACCGCCGCCGCGCCGGTGGACAGCGTGGAGAAGCCGCCGACCGAGAGCGCACCGCCCTGGGCGATGGCACCGTTGGTGGTGACGTTGAGTGCGCCGGTCACGCTGCCGCCTGGCAGCGTCACGGTGCCGGTGCCGCCGTTGATGGTCAGGCCGGCGGCTGTCACCGTGCCCAGGTTGATGGCGCCCGCGCCGGAGGCGCTGAGCGTGCCCCCGCCGGTGTCGATGGTGGTCGCAGTGATGCTGCCGCCGGCCTGCAGGCTGACGTTGAGTGCACCGGCGCCGGCGCCGATGCTGCCGCCACTGAAGCCGATGTTGCCCAGCGCGATCAGGTTCAGCGTGGCCGCGCCTGTCGGCACGATCGCGGCCTGCACGTCGATGTTGCCGGACTGGGTGCTCGGCGGGCCGCTGCTGCTGTTGGTGGTCTGCACCGTCACCGTGGTGCCGCCGGACAGCGCGGTGTTCAGCGCCAGCACGTCGACGACGGCACTGTCGTCGGTGCTGGAGAAGTTCGGGGCTGCGCCCACGTTGCTGTTGCCCGGCCCGGTGGGCACGATGCTGAGGTCGTTGGGGTCCAGCAGCCACTGGCCCGGCAGGCCGCGCGGCGCGCTGGCGTCGACCTTGCCCAGCACGTTGAGCCGCAGCCGGCCGGACGTCTCGACCATGCCGCCGTTGCCGCCCAGGCGACCACCCCGGGCCCAGATGCTGCCGAGCATGTCGGTGCGCTGCTCGGCCCACACGGCGACGCGGCCGCCGTCGCCCTGCTCGGTGGCGTCGGCGCGCAACTCGGCGCCGGCAGCGATCCAGACGCGGTCGGCGCGGTGTTCCGTGCCCTGGCCCTGGAAGCCGCCGCCGACCTGGAGGCTGCCGCCACCGTGGGCACCGGAGGCGTCCAGCCGCGCGGCGTCCAGCAGCGCCAGCTTCTGGCCCAGCACGGTGATGCTGCCGCCGGTGTCGCCGCTGGCGTCCACGCTGCCATTGACGGTCGTGATGCCGGCCGGGCCGCCGTCGATGACGATGCGCCCCCCCTGCTGTCGCAGGCCGCGGGCCTGCACGAGGCCGTCCATGTTGAGCACCTGGCCGGCCGCACCGGCGCGGGCCTGGGCGCGCAGCTCGGCGCTGCCGCCCACGGCCCCGCCTTCTGCCAGCACGCGGCCGCTGAACTTCAGCGCCACGTCGCGGTCGTCGTCGTTGCGCAGGTTGAAGAGCACGAGGCCGTCGCCCTCGACGTCCACCTGCACCCTGCCGGCCGCGGCCAGGCCCACGCGGCGGGCCTCGATGCTGCCGGCCACGCTCAGCTGCGGCGCGACCAGGGCGACCGTGCCGCCGGCGGCGGTGACGCGGCCGTCGGCCTGCAGCGCGCCGGCCTCGCGGCCGGCCGAGAAGCGGTAGACGCTGGCGAGGAAGTCGGTATCCGACAGGTCGAGCGTGGACGCGACGAGGCCGCCCACGTCGACCTGCGAGCCGCGGCCGAAGACGATACCGCGCGGGTTGACGAGAAAGACGCGGCCGTTGGCCTGTAGCTGCCCGAGGATGAGGGACGGGTCGCCACCCACCACGCGGTTGAGCAGCACCGAATTCACGCCCGGCTGCTGCACGCGCAGCGTTTCGCCCGCGGCGATGGAGAAGCTCTGCCAGTTGACGATGGCCTTGTCGCTGGCCTGCTGGATGAGGCCGGGGTTGATGGCGACCTGCCCCTGCACGACCTGGGCCCCCTGCGGCAGTGCGCCCACCGCCGGATAGGCGAGCGCCAGGCTCAGGGCCAGGCCGAGGGGAGTGAAGCGCTTCATCAGAAGCTCCAGCTGCCTTGCGCGTAGAAGCGCAGCTTGCGCGACCGGGCCTCGCTGCCGGCCTTGCCTGTCGTCGGCGTCGCCAGGCTCATCCGGAACGAGTACGCGCTGCCGCGGGCCCAGACCAGGGAGAGCCCCGCCCCGCCCAGCTGCGTGTGGTTGACATAGCCGGGCTCGCGCACGACGAGGTTGGGGTCGTGGCGGTACTGGATGAAGGCGCCGTCGTAGAAGGCCGCCAGCACCAGCTCGTTGGCCCAGCGCCCGAACAGGCTGGCCGGCGGCAGCCAGCGCAGCTCCAGGCTGGCCACGGCGCCGCTGTCGCCTGTGCCCTCGCCCGGGGCAAAGGCGCGCACGCCGTTGGGACCGCCGGCGCGGAACTGCTCGGTGGAGTCGAGGTTGTGCGGCGCCCATTGGCCGCGCACGGTGAGGTAGGCCAGCAGACGGTTGCTGAGGATGTTCTGCAGGCGCGAGGCGGCAAAGCCCAGCTTGGTGAAGCGCGCCGCGTCGTCGCTGCCGCTGGGGGCACCGGCCGGGAAGTTGAGCCGCCCCTGCGCCAGGCTGAGCTCGAAGGTGTTGACGCTGCCGCTCAGCAGGCTGTCGCGGAAGTCGCCGCTGACGCCGAGGCTGGCGTCGTCCACGCGCTTGGTGGTGGCCAGCGCGGCGACCTTGTCCACATAGCGCTTGGTGTCGACGGCGCCGAGCACAAAGAGGTTGAGGTTGCGCGAACGCACCCAGGGATAGAGGGCGAACAGGTTGAGCGTGGTGCCGGTGCCTTCCAGGCCGAGGGGGAATTCCTTCTTGTCGAGCTGGTAGCTCACGGCCGACAGTGAGGCGCCGGCCTTGAAGCCGTCGGCGCCGATGGGGCTGGTGTAACCCAGGAGCGCGAAGCGCAGGCCGCCGGTGGTGGAGCTGAGCACCGAGGCCGATAGCCCGTCGCCACGCCCCAGCGGGCTGGCCATGATGAACTGGCCGCCCAGGCGCTGGCCGCCGATGTAGCGCGAGCCGTTGAGGTCGGCGTCGACGCTGCCGCTGTAGCGCGCCTCGGCCCGGGGCGTGAACTCGAGGATGGCGGTGCCGGGCTTGGCGCCGGCCTTGACCTCGGCCCGCGTGACGATGCCGCGCAGGTCGTTGATGAGGAAGACGGTGCGCTCGACGGCGTCCACGGTCAGCACGTCGCCGGGTTTGAGGCGGGCAAGATAGGCTTCGACGACCTCGCGGTCGACGGGCAGGCCGTCAGTCCAGTTCAGCACGACGCGGTCCAGCCGGCCCTCCAGCACGGCGATGCGCACGGTCCTGCCATCGAAGACCTGCTCGGGGATGTAGGCGTAGCCGAGATAGAGCCCGAGATCGCGCTGCAGGAAGCGGGTGACCTCGTTGGCGGCGTTGACGAGATCCTCGAAGCCGCGATCCTTGCCGACGAAGGCTGCCGTCAGCCGCGGCAGGGCCTCGCGCAGGGCGGCGGGGGCATCGGGCGCCAGACCGTAGGCCTGGACGTCGATCCTGAGCTCGTCGTCGGGCTTGCCGAGCTCGCGCGCCGCGGCGGGCGGCTCGGGTGGCAGCTCCGCCTTGCGCCCGGCCTCGGGCGGGCGGGCCAGTTCGGCCGGCGTGGGTACGACGGACGGCGTGCCCGCACCCCAGGCCGGTGTGCCAACAAGCAATGCGACCAGAAGCACAGCCTGCGGGCTGTTGCGCAACGGCGGTCGGCGGCTGGGGCGGGGTTGGGGCAGCAAGGTCGGATCCGGAACGGTGCAGCGGGCATGCCGGCGCGGGGTCGCGCCGTCCACGAGGCCTGTCGTCCGGGTCGCGGCCTGCCATCGACCTGGCGGTCGCACCCACAGTGAGTATCGGCAGCCGCGTTTGAGTTCCTGCACGCCCCGCAAACGGGCGCCGGCGCCACGAGCCACCTGCCTGTCTGCGCCGCACGGACGCAAAAAAGCCCGCACGAGGCGGGCTTGGCAGATCAGCGCGGGCTGAGCTTATTCGGCGGTTTCGCCGGCAGTCTCGCCCTCGGGGCGGTCCACCAGTTCGACGAAGGCCATGGGCGCGTTGTCGCCGACGCGGAAGCCCATCTTCAGGATACGGGTGTAGCCGCCCGGGCGGTTCGCGAAACGCGGGCCCAGTTCGTTGAAGAGCTTGCCGACGATGTCGCGGTCGCGCAGGCGGTCGAAAGCCAGGCGGCGGTTGGCCAGCGTGGGCTCCTTGGCGAGCGTGATCAGGGGCTCAACGACGCGGCGCAGTTCCTTGGCCTTGGGGACCGTGGTCTTGATGGCTTCGTGCTCGAGCAGAGACACGCACATGTTGCGCAGCATGGCAGCGCGGTGAGCGCTGGTGCGGTTGAGTTTGCGGAGGCCGTTACGGTGACGCATGGTGCTGTTCCTTTCACTTCGTTAATGCCGCCAGCCGGATCAGGTACTGGCGGGTGCACCGGGTGGCGTTTGTCAACGCGCCACCCATTTCTTCAAATCAATATCAGCGCTTGTCCAGACCTTGCGGGGGCCAGTTTTCCAGACGGGCGCCGAGGGTGAGGCCGCGGGAAGCCAGGACTTCCTTGATCTCGTTGAGCGACTTGCGACCCAGGTTGGGGGTCTTCAGCAGCTCGGTCTCGGTTCGCTGGATCAGGTCGCCGATGTAGTAGATGTTTTCGGCCTTCAGGCAGTTGGCCGAACGCACGGTCAGTTCGAGCTCGTCGACCGGGCGCAGCAGGATCGGGTCGAAGCTGCTGGAACGCTGGGCCGGCTGGTCGAAGGCGTCGACCAGGTCGGTGCCTTGCAGCTGGGCGAAGACGGCGAGCTGCTCAACCAGGATCTTGGCCGAGGCACGGATCGCTTCCTCGGGCGAGATGGCGCCGTTGGTTTCGATTTCCATGACCAGCTTGTCCAGGTCGGTACGCTGCTCGACGCGGGCGTTTTCGACGGCGTAGCTGACGCGCTTGACGGGCGAGAACGAGGCGTCGAGGACGATGCGGCCGATGCTCTTGGTCGGCTCGTCGCCGAAGCGGCGCATCGTGCCGGGCACGTAGCCGCGGCCCTTTTCAACCTTGATCTGCATGTCCAGCTTGCCGCCTTGCGACAGGTGGGCGATGACGTGCTCGGGGTTGATGATCTCGACGTCGTGCGGGGTCTGGATGTCGGCCGCCGTGACGGGGCCTTCGCCTTCCTTGCGCAGGACCAGGGTCACTTCTTCACGGTTGTGAAGGCGGAAGACGACGCCCTTGAGGTTCAGCATGATGTGAACCACGTCCTCTTGCACGCCGTCGATGGCCGAGTACTCGTGCAGCACGCCGGCAATCGTCACTTCCGTCGGCGCATAACCCACCATCGACGAGAGCAGCACACGGCGCAGGGCATTGCCCAGGGTGTGGCCGTAGCCGCGTTCGAACGGCTCCAGCGTGACCTTGGCGCGATGACCGCCCAGGGGCTCCACATTGATGGACTTGGGTTTGAGCAAGTTGGTTTGCATGAGGTCTTTCTTTCAATACCCTCGGTTCGTTACACCGATAAGGCTGAGGACCAGCCGGGCAGAGCCTTCGAAGGGCTGTGATGCCCGGACGAGGAAACGCCGACCGCGCCCATAGCAGGCGTGGTCGGCGGGGGGAACGATTAACGCGAGTACAACTCGACGATCAGCGATTCGTTGATCTCGGCACCGAACTCATCGCGGTCCGGGGCCTTCTTGAACACGCCTTCGAGCTTGGTGCCGTCGACGGCCACCCAGGCCGGCAGGCCGATGGAGTCGGCGAGCTTGAACGACTCGGTCACGCGCAGCTGCTTCTTGGCCTTTTCGCGCACGGCGACGGTGTCACCGGCCTTGACCAGGTAGGAGGCGATGTTGACGACCTCGCCGTTCACCGTCACGCCCTTGTGCGAAACCAGCTGACGAGCTTCTGCGCGGGTGGAGCCGAAGCCCATACGGTAGACGACGTTGTCCAGGCGCGATTCCAGCAGTTGCAGCAGGTTCACGCCGGTCGAGCCCTTGCGGCGCTCGGCTTCGGCGAAGTAGCGGCGGAACTGACGCTCCAGCACGCCGTACATGCGCTTGACCTTCTGCTTTTCGCGCAGTTGCAGGCCGAAGTCAGACGTGCGCTGACCCGAGGTACGGCCGTGCTGGCCGGGCTTGCTGTCGAACTTGGCCTTGTCGCTGATGGCGCGGCGGGCGCTCTTCAGGTAGAGGTCGGTGCCTTCGCGGCGGGAAAGTTTGGCCTTGGGGCCGAGGTAGCGTGCCACTTTGAGTGTCCTTGTTCAATCTGACGCCAGGGGTTGCCTGACGCGAGTCCAGCCGGTGTTTTTATGGGCTTGGACGGTGGGCTTATGAGCGCAACTCCAAAGTGGAGCCGACTCAAGACTGAAGCCGGCGCGGCACAAAGTGCCCGCCGGCTCCGGGAAAACGAGCGATTATCGCACCGTCATCCGAATCTGCAATATCCCTGTCACCTGAAGGTGAACGGACTCAGATACCGGAGCTTAGATGCGGCGACGCTTCTGCGGACGGCAGCCGTTGTGCGGCACGGGCGTCACGTCAGAGATCGAGTTGATGCGGATGCCCAGCGCTGCCAGAGCACGCACCGACGACTCGCGACCCGGGCCCGGGCCCTTGATCTTGACGTCGAGGTTCTTGATGCCTTGCTCTTGAGCGGCACGGCCGGCCACTTCAGCCGCCACCTGGGCTGCGAAGGGCGTCGACTTGCGCGAACCCTTGAAGCCTTGGCCGCCCGACGAAGCCCAGGACAGGGCGCCGCCTTGACGGTCGGTGATGGTGATGATGGTGTTGTTGAACGAGGCGTGGACGTGCGCGATGCCGTCAGCAACGTTCTTGCGGACCTTCTTGCGAACGCGCTGAGCCGCCGAATTGTTGGGAGCCTTTGCCATATTGACCTTCTTTCAGTTCGGGCAGCTTACTTCTTGCCGGTCGCAGCCGACTTGCGCGGACCCTTGCGGGTGCGGGCGTTCGTACGGGTGCGCTGGCCACGCATCGGCAGGCCGCGGCGATGACGGAAACCGCGGTAGCAGCCGAGGTCCATCAGACGCTTGATGTTGATGGACTGCTCACGGCGCAGATCGCCCTCGATGGTCAGCTTGTTGACTTCATCGCGGATCTTTTCGAGATCGCCGTCGGTCAGGTCCTTGACCTTCTTTTCGAACGGAATGCCGCAGGTCGTGCAGATCTTCTGAGCGGTCGTACGGCCAATGCCGTAGATCGAGGTCAGGCCGATCTCAGTGTGCTTTTGCGGCGGAATGTTGATACCAGCAATACGTGCCATGGTGGTCCTCTAGTCCTGTCGTGCGGCCAATTAGCCCTGGCGCTGCTTGTGGCGCGGGTCGGTGCAGATCACACGCACCACGCCCTTGCGGCGGATGATCTTGCAATTGCGGCACATCTGCTTCACGGATGCCGAAACTTTCATGGTCTGCTCCTTGGCCTAACTCTTATGCGCTCTTGACGCGTTCCCGGGGGTTCAAACAGCTCACTTCGCCCGGAACACGATGCGAGCACGACTCAAATCGTAGGGTGTCAGTTCCACGGTCACCTTGTCGCCAGGCAGGATGCGGATGTAGTGCATACGCATCTTGCCGGAGATGTGACCGAGAACGACATGCCCGTTCTCCAACTTGACCCTAAACGTGGCATTGGGGAGGTTCTCGAGAATCTCGCCCTGCATCTGAATGACGTCGTCTTTCGCCATGCCGTACGTCTAGGAGTGGGTTGTTGAATTCAATCTTGGTTAACGATCAGCTCGCTGCCCCTCAGTTGGGCTTGAAGCTGGCCTTCTTCAGCAGCGATTCGTACTGCTGACTCATGATGTAGCTCTGCACCTGAGCCCAGAAGTCCATCGTCACGACGACGATGATCAACAGGGATGTGCCACCGAAGTAGAACGGAACGTTGTACTTCAGCGTCAAGAATTCCGGCAGCAGGCAGACCAGCGTGATGTAGATCGCACCAGCCAGCGTCAGCCGCGACAGGATCTTGTCGATATGCTTGGCCGTCTGCTCGCCCGGTCGGATGCCCGGGATGAAGGCGCCGCTCTTCTTCAGGTTGTCTGCGGTCTCACGGCTGTTGAACACCAGCGCCGTGTAGAAGAAGCAGAAGAAGACGATGGCAGCCGAGTACAGCAGCACATAAATCGGTTGGCCCGGGCTGACCATACTGGCCAGGTCCTTCAGCCAGCGCAGGCCGTCACCGGTCGCGAACCAACTCACCACCGTCGTCGGCAGCAAGATGATGGACGACGCGAAGATCGGCGGGATCACGCCCGACATGTTCAGCTTCAGCGGCAGATGCGACGACTGGCCGCCGTACACCTTGTTGCCGACCTGGCGCTTGGCGTAGTTCACCAGAATCTTGCGCTGACCACGCTCGACGAAGACGACGGCGTAGGTCACCAGCACGACCAGCGAGATCACCACCAGCGCCGAGCCGTAACCCATCGCGCCGGTACGCACCAGCTCGAACAGACCGCCGATCGCACCCGGCAGACCTGCAGCGATACCGCCGAAGATCAGGATGGAAATGCCATTGCCCAGGCCACGCTCGGTGATCTGCTCACCCAGCCACATCAGGAACATCGTGCCGGCCACCAGGCTGGACACCGCGGTCAGGCGGAAGCCGAAGCCCGGATTCAGCACGAGGCCGGCAGAGCCTTCCAGCGCCAGCGCGATCGACAGGCTCTGGAACAGAGCCAGCCCCAGCGTCGCATAGCGCGTGTACTGGGTGATCTTGCGGCGACCGGCTTCGCCTTCCTTCTTCAGCTGCTCCAGCGTCGGCACGACGTAGGTCATCAGCTGCAGAACGATGGAAGCCGAGATGTAGGGCGTGATGCCCAACGCGAACACGGTGAAGCGCGACAGCGCACCGCCCGAGAACATGTTGAACAGGCTCAGGATGCCACCGGCCTGACCCTTGAAGAATTGGGCCAGCTGGTTCGGGTCGATACCGGGCACGGGGATGTGTGCCCCGATGCGGTAGACGACCAGAGCCAGCAGCAGGAACACAAGCCGGCGACGCAGGTCGCCGAACTTGCCGCTCTTGGCCAGCTGATTCGCGTTGGTAGCCACGCTGAGTCAGTTCCTTGTGCGCTTGACTTAGGCGACCGAGCCGCCAGCCGCCTCGATGGCCGCCTTGGCGCCCTTCGTGGCGTTCACGCCCTTCAGCGTGACCTTGCGCTCGATAGCGCCGGACAGGATCAGCTTGACCGACTTGGCCAGCTGAGGCACCAGGCCGACGGCCTTCAGTGTCGACACGTCGATCTCGTCGCCGGCCAGACCTTGCAGGTCCGACAGCGTGATCTCGGCGTTGTACTTCAGCGTCAGCGACTTGAAGCCACGCTTGGGCAGGCGACGCTGCAGCGGCATCTGACCGCCTTCGAAGCCGACCTTGTGGTAGCCACCAGCGCGGGACTTCTGACCCTTGTGGCCGCGACCTGCGGTCTTGCCCAGGCCCGAGCCAATGCCACGGCCGACACGGCGCTTGGCATGCTTGGAGCCCTCTGCGGGCTTGATCGTGTTGAGTTCCATCGTCTTGTCCTTTGCGTGCCGTGCTTAGAGCACCTGCACCAGATAGGCGATCTTGTTGATCATGCCGCGCACTGCGGGCGTGTCTTCCAGAGTGCTTTGGCTGTTCAGCCGACGCAGACCCAGGCCGACCACGGTGGCACGGTGCGAGGCGCGGCAGCCGATGGGGCTACGCACCAGCTTGACCGTCACGGTTTTCTTGTCAGACATGTTGTGCTCCGCGATCAGTTGAAGATTTCTTCAACCGTCTTGCCGCGCTTGGCAGCGACAGAGGCCGGCGTCGTCGAACGCTTCAGGGCGTCCAGCGTGGCGCGGACCATGTTGTACGGGTTGGTCGAACCGTGGCTCTTGGTCACGATGTCGGTCACGCCCATCACTTCGAAGACAGCGCGCATCGGGCCGCCGGCGATGACGCCAGTACCGGCAGGAGCCGGAGCCATGATGACGTGAGCAGCACCGTGCTCGCCCACCACGTTGTGGTGGATGGTGCCGTTCTTCAGGCTGACCTTGACCATATTGCGGCGAGCCGACTCCATGGCCTTCTGCACGGCGACCGGCACTTCCTTGGCCTTGCCCTTGCCCATGCCGATGCGGCCATCGCCATCACCGACCACGGTCAGAGCGGCGAAGGACAGCGTACGGCCACCCTTCACAACCTTGGTCACGCGGTTGACCGCGATCATCTTTTCCTTCAGGCCGTCGTCGTTGCCTTCAGCCTGGGCGCCGCGGGGTTGAAACTTTGCCATTTCGTATTCCTATGCGTCAGAACTGCAGACCGGCTTCGCGAGCCGCTTCGGCCAGGGCCTTGACACGGCCGTGGTAGGCGAAGCCCGAGCGGTCGAAAGCGACCTTCTCGACGCCGGCAGCCTTGGCCTTCTCGGCGATCAGCTTGCCGACCAGCGTGGCGGCAGCGACGTTGCCGCCATTGCTGCTCAACTGTTCGCGAACCGCCTTCTCGGCGGTGGAGGCTGCAGCCAGCACCTTGTCGCCATCTTCCGAGACGACTTGGGCGTAGATGTGCAGATTGGAGCGGAACACCGTCAGACGGGCCACGCGCTGGATCGCAATGCGAGCGCGGGTCTGGCGCGAACGACGCAGGCGTTGTTCTTTCTTGGTCATCATGGCGCTGCTCCTTACTTCTTCTTGGTCTCTTTGATGGTGACCTTCTCATCCGAATAACGGATGCCCTTGCCCTTGTACGGCTCGGGGGGACGGAAGGCACGCACCTCAGCGGCGATCTGGCCGACGACCTGGCGGTCAGCACCCTTGATGACGATTTCCGTCTGGGTGGGGCACTCGACCTTGATGCCGGCCGGCATGTCCTTCACCACCGGGTGAGAGAAACCGATCTGCAGGTTGAGCTTCTGACCCTGGGCCTGGGCACGGAAACCCACGCCGACCAGGTTCAGCTTCTTCTCGAAGCCCTTGCTGACGCCGTTGACCATGTTGGCCACCAGGGCGCGCATCGTGCCGCTCATCGCATCGGCTTCGGCCGATTCGTTCACGGGCACGAAGCTCAGCTTGCCGGCTTCGTTCTTGACGGTGACGAGCTTGTTCGACGGACGCACCAGCGTGCCGAGCGAGCCCTTGACGCTGATCGATTCAGCAGCGACGGTCACATCCACGCCTTGCGGGACGTTGACCGGCATTTTTCCAACGCGGGACATTGTTCCTACTCCTTCGCTTAGGCGACGTAGCAGAGGACCTCGCCACCGATACCGGCAGCGCGGGCCTTGCGGTCCGTCATGACGCCTTGCGGGGTCGTCACAATCGCCACGCCCAGGCCATTCATGACCTGAGGAATGTCGTGGCGGCCCTTGTAGATGCGCAGGCCGGGGCGGCTGACGCGCTCGATACGCTCGATGACCGGGCGGCCGGCGTAGTACTTCAGCGCGATTTCCAGCTCGGGGCGAGCAGCTTCACCGCGGACGGCGAAATCATCGATATAGCCTTCGTCCTTCAGGACCTTGGCAATCGCCACCTTCAGCTTGGACGACGGCATGGCAACGCTCGTCTTTTCGACGATCTGCGCGTTGCGGATGCGGGTCAGCATATCGGCGATGGGATCACTCATGCTCATTTGCGATATCTCCTATCAGCCGATTACCAGCTGGCCTTGACGACACCAGGGATGTCGCCCTTGAAGGCCAGTTCACGGATCTTGTTACGGGCCAGGCCGAACTTGCGGAAGGTGCCACGCGGACGACCGGTCAGCTCGCAGCGATTGCGCAGGCGAGTGGGGTAGGCATTGCGGGGCAGCTTTTGCAGCTCGAGGCGGGCGGCGTAGCGCTCTTCCTCGGACTTCTTGCTGTCGTCGATGATGGCCTTCAGTTCGGCGTACTTCTTGGCGAACTTGGCGACCAGCGCCTCGCGCTTCAGCTCACGTTGTTTGATCGAGAGTTTTGCCACGGGTCACCTCAGTTCTTGAACGGAAACTTGAACGCAGCCAGGAGAGCCTTGGCTTCGTCGTCCGTCTTGGCAGTCGTCGTGATGCTGATGTTCAGACCACGCAGAGCATCCACCTTGTCGTACTCGATTTCGGGGAAGATGATTTGCTCTTTGACGCCGATGTTGTAGTTGCCGCGGCCGTCGAAAGAGCGGCCGGAGATACCACGGAAATCGCGAACGCGCGGCAGCGCGATCGTCACGAAGCGGTCCAGGAATTCATACATCTGGACGCCGCGCAGGGTGACCATCGCACCGATGGGCACGCCGTCGCGGATCTTGAAGCCGGCGATGGCCTTCTTGGACTTCGTGACGACCGGCTTCTGGCCGGCGATCTTGGTCAGGTCGCCCACGGCGTGGTCCATGACCTTCTTGTCGGCGACAGCCTCGCTCACGCCCATGTTGAGCGTGATCTTGGTGATGCGCGGCACTTCCATGACCGACTTGTAGCCAAACTTTTCGGTCAGGCCGGGCACGATTTTTTCGCGGTAATGCGTTTGAAGACGAGCCATGTCGGACCTCTTAAGCCTTGATCTCTTCGCCGGTCGACTTGTAGACGCGCACCCGCTTGCCGTCGACGAGCTTGACGCCCACGCGATCGGCCTTGCCGGAGGCGGCGTTGAAGATCGCCACGTTGGATTGATGGATGGGCATGGTCTTGTCGACAACGCCGCCGGTGGTGCCCTTCATGGGATTGGGCTTGACGTGCTTCTTGACGACATTGATGCCGTCAACGACCACATGGTCTTCGTCAGTGCGGGCGGACACGGTGCCGCGCTTACCCTTGTCGCGGCCGGTCAGCACAATGACCTGGTCGCCGGTACGAATCTTGTTCATGGCTTACCTCAGACAGTGGGGGCTCAAAGCACCTCGGGCGCCAGCGACACGATCTTCATGAAGCGCTCGGTACGCAGTTCACGCGTGACCGGGCCGAAGATACGGGTGCCGATGGGCTCCAGCTTGGCGTTGAGCAGCACGGCGGCATTGCCGTCGAACTTGACGAGCGAGCCGTCTTGGCGGCGAACGCCCTTGGCGGTGCGAACGACCACGGCGCTGTAGACCTCGCCCTTCTTCACGCGACCACGCGGGGCAGCTTCTTTGATGCTGACCTTGATGATGTCGCCGATGTGCGCATAGCGACGCTTGGAGCCGCCCAGCACCTTGATGCACTGAACGGACTTGGCGCCAGTGTTGTCCGCGACATCAAGCCGCGATTGCATTTGGATCATGTCTGTCCCCAACTTGCCCCGAGTTGCAGCTGAGCTGCGCGTCGGTCAGTCTTGGGCCCGTAAGTCAAACAGCTCGGGGCATTGCGCCACTTGCTGCCCAACGGTTGAGGGCGGATCCGAAGCCAGCATGGGCCCTTGCGTAGCAAGAGCACTGGCGTTCGGCGAAGCTGCGCATTATGCAGTGAGAACCCTTGGGCCGTCAATGCCTGTCGCAGAAGTTTTTGCTGGGGCCGGTTTGCGAGCCCCAGCGGTCGTCAGATCAGCCGGCCTTGGCCTGGCTCAGCATCGTGCCCGCGTCGCTGACCTCGAACTTGCCGGGACCTTCGACGTTCAGCGTCTTGACCACGCCGTCCTTGACCAGCATGGAGTAGCGCTGCGAGCGCAGGCCCATGCCTTTGGCCGTCAGGTCCAGCGTCAGGCCGGTGGCCTGGGCGAAGGCGGCACTGCCGTCGGCCATCATGCGGACCTTGCCGGCCGTCTTCTGGTCGCGGCCCCAGGCGCCCATGACGAAGGCGTCGTTGACCGAGACACACCAGATCTCGTCGACACCGGCGGCCTTCAGGGCCGCTGCGGATTCGACGTAGCCAGGCACATGCTTGGCGGAGCAGGTCGGCGTGTAGGCGCCGGGCAGGCCGAAGATGGCGACGGTCTTGCCGGCCGTGGCCTTCTCGATGTCGAAGCTGTTGGGGCCGAGGGTGCAGCCCTCGCCTTCCACTTCGATGAATTCCTGCAGGCTGCCCGCGGGCAGCTTGTCGCCAACCTTGATCATGGTGTCGCTCCTGATTGAGTGTTCTGAAAATGAAAAACCGACGCGCCAGTTGCCCAGCGCGCCGGTTGTGCAGCGGTCATGCGACCGGTGTCTTCTTAGACGATCTCGGCCTTCTCGACCAGGCGGGTCACGACCCAGCTCTTGGTCTTGGAGATCGGACGGCCCTCACTGATCTCGACGACGTCGCCCATCTTGTACTCGCCCTTTTCGTCGTGGGCGTGGTACTTGCGGGAACGGGCCACGATCTTGCCGTAGAGCTCGTGCTTGGCGCGACGCTCGACCAGGACGGTGACCGTCTTGGCGCGCTTGTCGCTGACCACGCGACCCACCAGGGTGCGGGTGTTCTTCACTTGGGCCTCAGTCATTTCGTGGCCTCCTTCTTCTTTTGTGCCAGAACAGTCTTGGCACGCGCGATGTCGCGGCGGGTCTTGCCCAGCTGGCTGTGGTTGGTCAGCTGCTGGGTGGCCTTTTGCATGCGCAGGCCGAAGTGGGCCTTCAGCAGGTCGGTCACTTCCTTCTCGAGGGCAGCGACGTCCTTGGCGCGGAGTTCAGATGCTTTCATGGTGTCCTTCCTCAGGTACCGACCTGGCGGGCCACGAAGGTGCAGCGCAGGGGCAACTTGGCTGCGGCCAGCGTGAAGGCTTCACGAGCGAGTTGCTCGGGAACGCCGTTGACCTCGTAGATCACCTTGCCCGGCTGGATCTCGGCGACGTAGTACTCGGGGTTGCCCTTGCCGTTACCCATCCGGACTTCGGCGGGCTTTTGCGAGATGGGCTTGTCCGGGAACACGCGGATGAAGATCCGGCCGCCGCGCTTGATGTGGCGCGAGATCGCGCGGCGAGCCGCTTCGATCTGGCGGGCCGTCAAACGGCCGCGCTCGGTGGCCTTGAGGCCGAAATCACCGAAAGACACCGCAGCACCTCGGGTCGCAACACCAGTGTTGCGGCCCTTCTGCTCCTTGCGGTATTTACGACGAGCGGGTTGCAGCATGCTTATTCTCCTTTGGCCTCACCGCCGGCTGCGGGGACCTTGCGGACCACGCGCTTGGCAGCGGGCTTGGCTGCGTCACCCGTGGGGGCGGCGGCAGCGGGCTGATCTGCTCCGTCACGCGGGCCACGGTCGCCACCCGGGCGGCCACGGCCACCGGGAGCGCCCGGACGGGCGTTACGGCGCGGGCGACGATCGTCTTCGGCGCCTGCGGGGGTGTTGATGACCGGAGCCTCGCCATTGGCCAGGCGGTCACCGCGGTAAACCCAGACCTTGACGCCGATGACGCCGTAGGTGGTCTTGGCTTCGGAGAAGCCGTAGTCGATGTCGGCCTTCAGGGTGTGCAGGGGCACACGACCTTCGCGATACCACTCGGTACGCGCGATTTCGATGCCGTTCAGACGACCTGCGCTCATGATCTTGATGCCCTGGGCACCCAGACGCATGGCGTTCTGCATCGCGCGCTTCATGGCGCGGCGGAACATGATGCGCTTTTCGAGCTGCTGGGTGATCGAGTCGGCGATCAGCTGGGCATCGACTTCAGGCTTGCGCACTTCTTCGATGTTGACGGCGACGGGCACGCCCAGACGCTTGGTCAGCTCAGCCTTCAGCGCTTCGATGTCTTCACCCTTCTTGCCGATCACGACGCCCGGACGAGCCGAGAAGATCGTGATGCGGGCGTTCTTGGCGGGACGCTCGATCAGGATGCGCGAGACGGCGGCGTTCTTGAGCTTGGCCTTCAGGTAGTCGCGAACCTGCAGATCTTCAGCCAGCATGGTGGCGAAGTTCTGGTTGTTCGCGTACCAGCGCGAAGCCCAGTTACGGGTGACAGGAAGGCGGAAGCCAACCGGATGGATTTTCTGTCCCATAGTCTTCTTGCGCCTTAGTTGCCGACAGCCACGAAGATGTGGCAGGTGGGCTTGCTGATGCGGTTGCCGCGGCCCTTGGCGCGAGCCGAGAAGCGCTTCAGCGTGGCACCCTGTTCGACGTAGATCGAGGTGACCTTGAGTTCATCGATGTCAGCGCCGTCGTTGTGCTCGGCGTTGGCGATGGCGCTTTCCAGCGCCTTCTTGATGATCAGGGCAGCCTTCTTCTGGGTGAAGGTCAGGATGTTGAGGGCGTGGTCCACCTTCTTGCCGCGGATCATGTCGGCCACGAGGCGGCCCTTGTCACACGACAGGCGGACGCCGCGGACGATTGCTTTGGTTTCCATCGTCTCTAGTCCTTACTTCTTCCCGGCCTTCTTGTCGGCCGGGTGGCCCTTGAAGGTGCGGGTCAGTGCGAATTCACCCAGCTTGTGGCCGACCATCTGGTCGGACACATAGACCGGCACGTGCTGCTTGCCGTTGTGCACGGCGATCGTCAGACCGATGAACTCGGGCAGGATCGTCGAGCGGCGCGACCAGGTCTTGATGGGCTTCTTGTCTTTGATGGCAACAGCCTTGTCGACCTTGGCCATCAGGTGGTGGTCAACGAAGGGGCCCTTCTTCAGCGAACGAGTCATGGCCTAGCCCTTACTTCTTGCGACGCGAGACGATGAACGTCTGCGTGCGCTTGTTGTTGCGAGTGCGGTAGCCCTTCGTCAGGGTGTTCCACGGCGACACAGGGACCTGGCCCTCGCCGGTGCGGCCTTCGCCACCACCGTGCGGGTGATCCACCGGGTTCATCGCCACACCGCGAACGGTCGGACGGATACCCTTCCAGCGGATCGCGCCGGCCTTGCCGTATTGGCGCAGGCTGTGCTCTTCGTTGCTCACTTCACCGATGGTGGCGCGGCAGTCGATGTGCACGCGGCGGACTTCGCCGGAGCGCAGGCGGATCTGGGCGTAGACGCCTTCACGAGCCATCAGGACGGCGGAGGTGCCGGCCGAACGGATCATCTGGGCACCCTTGCCAGGCTGCAGCTCGATGCAATGGATGGTTGAACCCACCGGGATATTGCGGATCGGCAGCGTGTTGCCAGCCTTGATCGGCGCTTCCGAGCCGCTCAGCAGGGTTGCGCCAACTTCGAGACCGCGCGGGGCGATCACGTAGCGGCGTTCGCCGTCGGCATACACCACGAGCGCGATGTGGGCGGTGCGGTTCGGGTCGTACTCGATGGTCTCGACCTTGGCCGGAATGCCGTCCTTGTTGCGCTTGAAGTCGACCACGCGGTAGTGGTGCTTGTGACCACCGCCCTTGTGGCGAATCGTGATGTGACCGTTGTTGTTGCGGCCGGAGTTCTGCTTCTGCGGCTCAAGCAGCGCTGCGTGGGCCGCGCCCTTGTGCAGATGCTTGTGAACCACCTTGACGACGCCACGGCGGCCGGGCGAAGTCGGCTTGACTTTGACGATGGCCATTTACGCGGCCTCCCCGGAGAAATTGAGCTCTTGACCGGCCTTGAGGGCCACGTAGGCCTTCTTGACGTGGTCGCGGCGGCCGGCACGGCCACCAAAGCGCTTCGTCTTGCCCTTGACCTGGACGACGTTGACCGACTCGACCTCAACCTTGAACATCAGTTCAACAGCGGCCTTGATTTCGGGCTTGGTGGCGTCGCGCAGGACCTTGAACAGGACCTGGTTGTGCTTCTCGGCAACTTGCGTGGCCTTCTCGGACACGATGGGCGCGAGCAGCACGGAGGCCAGACGGCCCTCGGAATACTTGGGGGCGCTCATGCCAGCATCTCCTTGAGTTGCTCGACCGCAGCCTTGGTCACCAGCACCTTCTTGTAGAAGACGAGGGACAGCGGGTCGGCGTAGCGCGGCTCGACGACCAGCACGTTGGCCAGGTTGCGCGAAGCCAGCAGCAGGTTGTCATCGACGATGTCGGAGATGACCATCACCGAGTCCAGGCCCATGGCCTTGAACTTGGCGGCCAGCAGCTTGGTCTTGGGGGCTTCGACCGAGATCGAATCCACCACGGCCAGGCGGCCTTCACGGGCCAGCTGCGACAGGATGGCAGCCATGCCGGCGCGGTACATCTTCTTGTTCAGCTTGTGCGAGAAGTTCTCGTCAGGCATGTTCGGGAAGATGCGACCGCCCCCGCGCCACAGCGGCGACGAGGTCATACCGGCGCGAGCGCGGCCGGTGCCCTTCTGGCGGAAAGGCTTCTTGGTCGAGTGATGGACCTGTTCACGGTCCTTCTGGGCGCGGGTGCCTTGGCGGGCGTTGGCCTGGAAGGCCACGACCACCTGGTGCACCAGGGCTTCGTTGTAGTCGCGAGCGAAGACGGTGTCAGGCGCGTCCACCTTGCTGGTGGCCTGACCCTGCTCGTTCAGGAGCTCGAGCTGCATCAGTTGGCTCCCTTCTTGACTTTGACCTTGACGGCCGGGCGAACGACGATGTGGCCGTTCTTGGAACCCGGGACCGCACCGCGGACCAGCAGCAGTTGACGAGCTTCGTCAACGCGCACGATGTCCAGGTTCTGGGTGGTGACGGTTTCGTCGCCCATGTGGCCGGTCATCTTCTTGCCCGGGAACACACGACCCGGGTCTTGCGCCATGGAGATCGAGCCCGGCACGTTGTGCGAACGGCTGTTACCGTGCGACGCGCGCTGCGAGCTGAAGTTGTGGCGCTTGATGGTGCCTGCGAAGCCCTTGCCGATGGACGTGCCCTGCACGTCGACCAGCTGGCCGGCGGCGAACAACGTCACCGGAACGGTCGCGCCAGCCTTGTACTGGGCAGCGACGTCGGCTTCGACGCGGAATTCCTTGAGGATTTCACCGGCTTCGACACCCGCCTTGGCGAGGTGGCCGGCTTCAGGCTTGGTGACGCGCGAAGCTTTGCGCGTACCGAACGCCACCTGGATGGCGCTGTAGCCGTCGGTCTCTTGGGTCTTGACCTGGGTCACGCGGTTGTTGGACACGTCCAGCACCGTCACGGGAATGGCATCGCCATCGTCCGTGAAGATGCGCATCATGCCCACCTTGCGGCCCAGCAAACCGAGACGGTTGCTCAGACTCATGTTTTTCTCCAGCCCCGTCGGCTTTCGCCTTGGAAGCTATTGCGAACACCCGACATCGATTGGCCGGGCTGACCTGTGCGATATCTCTTGCGAAACACCGCGCGAATAACCGGGCAGGCAGGAGCCAACCCGGAAAAGCTGGCGAGTATAGCCTGCGGGATAGCCCTGATGCAAGCGTTAGCACCTCAGACAGCACAAAAGACAAGACCCCGGCCTGTCGAGACAGGGCCGGGGCCTTGATTTCGCAAGCCCGAAGGCCTGGGAATTACTGCAGCTTGATTTCGACGTCGACGCCCGCGGGCAGGTCGAGCTTCATCAGCGCATCGACCGTCTTGTCGGTCGGGTCGACGATGTCCATCAGACGCTGGTGGGTGCGGATCTCGAACTGGTCGCGGCTCGTCTTGTTGACGTGGGGCGAACGCAGGATGTCGAAACGCTCCATGCGCGTCGGCAGGGGCACGGGACCCTTGACGATGGCGCCGGTGCGCTTCGCGGTCTCGACGATTTCGAGGGCCGACTGGTCGATCAGCTTGTAATCAAACGCCTTCAGGCGGATGCGGATCTTTTGCTTTTGCATGACGATTCCTTAAAGAGCGGGGTGAGCGCCGAACGGAGTCCGCCCGGCGCACGTCACGCGGTGATTACTCGAGGATCGTGGCGACGACGCCCGAACCGACGGTGCGGCCACCTTCACGGATGGCGAAGCGCAGGCCGGTTTCCATGGCGATCGGGGCGATCAGCTTCACGGTGATGCCGACGTTGTCGCCGGGCATGACCATTTCCTTGTCCTTGGGCAGCTCCACGGCACCGGTCACGTCCGTCGTGCGGAAGTAGAACTGGGGACGGTAGTTGTTGAAGAACGGGGTGTGGCGGCCGCCCTCTTCCTTGCTCAGAACGTAGATCTCAGCGGTGAAGTGGGTGTGGGGCTTGATGGTGCCGGGCTTGGCCAGCACCTGGCCGCGCTCGACGTCTTCACGCTTGGTGCCGCGCAGCAGGATGCCGACGTTGTCGCCTGCCTGACCTTGGTCCAGCAGCTTGCGGAACATTTCGACGCCCGTGAC
>NZ_JBWKUV010000003.1:0-549833 GCF_059421025.1 Roseateles sp. GW821-FHT03B02 | reverse complement strand
CGAGACGCCCCTCGGCTCAGGCTCAAGTGGCCGGTAAATGCCGATCGCAAGTGGCCGGATTACGCCGATCAATGACAGATGGAGTCCGTCGAGAAGGCGGTCACCGACTTCGTAGCGAACCATGGCCTGGTCCTTCGTCGGACCGAGCGTGAACTCTCGGCGTCCTTTGAGATTGGATGCTTTCATGCCGTGCTTACTTTCTACGAGCGCCAAGGCTATGCCGCAACGCTGTGCAATCTCGAGAGCGGGGCGTATCGGTACCTGACAGCCCCCACTGGCAACCCCGCGAACTTCTCGTACGTTGAGCTGCATGGCCATGACGGCAGCTTCGAACTTCGCCAACAAGTCAGGGTGCAGTCGCACCTGGATGCGGAAATCCGCTTCACGCCGGACATGCTTGTGCTGCGCAGCGGTGCGGCAATCGGCGGTGATAAGAACGAGGACTATGCCGGTGGCAAGCGGGCCTTCTTTGTCGTGGATAGCAAGGATGTCGTGGCTGCCCACGAATGCAAGTCGACAAATGTGTTTCCGGAGCTCCTGGTCTCCTTCATAGGCATGCTCGTGACTGCACACGCCTGGCACCCGGATGAAGCTGAGGTGACGCTCACCAACGAAGCTGGGCACTTGGCGCCGACGTTGTTCGTCGGCGGCGCGCCCAGTCGCCTTCATGCAAAGATGATTTCTGCGCTGTCAAAGAACTTCAAGATGAACGTCATCGCCGGATTGCATAGGGGAACGTGGAGCCTCACCGACGCCAAGAATCGCCTGCTCTGGGGAAAGCACGCGCTTCCCTCGGCGCCGTCCTTCATGAGCTTCTGACGCTCGAAAGTTTTCAGGCAATCGCTCCATGTTCACAACCTATCACAACGCCCCGGTCCCCGCGCCCCTTCAGCAACTGCTGATGGAAGACAGCGCTGCGACGTTCTCCCTCAAAGCGGTCTTGGTTAAAGACGTGGTGACGCAGGAATGGAGCGTTCTGGGAGCAGTGGTACGACCCGCGCCAGACGTAGTCGTCGAGCGCTCGACTCGCAGTTACCCGCAGGCGATATTGGCCTCGATGCCGATGACTGCCCAAGAAGTGCTCGAGCTGCTGAGCCCAATTTCCACCGGCTACGTCCGCCTCTTCGGCCAGCAAATCAATTTTGCAGCTGTGAAATCGAGCAGCTCGATTCAGGTCTCCATCGAGAACTACTGGATGGCGGAGGCTGGGGTCGTGTACGACATACAGGTGCATCCACAAGTCAACGTCTCGCTTCAAGAGCGGCTGGTCGGTGTCGACCAGCCTTACTACCCGGACGCGTTTGAGGCGGCACGGGATTGGCTTGGCATCCGTGAGCATCACGGTTCGTCAGATGGAAATCGTGGCCATCTAGTGGTCCTGGTCCCTGAAGCTAGGGCGTACTTCAAAGAACTGAGCTTGAAGGACGACAGGCTCGAGGTGGTGGTCGGTGGCAGCCTTTTGGGTTCCAGTGCGATTCGCATCTCCGGCGCATGGTGGGCAGGCAAGAGCATCAGCCACCTCACTGCTCGGTTGTTAGATGGGCGTGCGGCCCTGGAGATTCCTGAGCAGGCGGAACGACTCGAGCTGTTGATAGTGGACGAGGAAGGTGTCGTCTACGACTTCCACAAGGAAGAGGTCGGGTATTCGAACGGTAGTCGCTCCCTGCTCGCCGGGCGGCGCTCCAAGAAAGCGGACTCGGAGTTGCTGAAGGACGTACGAGCAGGCGAGGGCCTTCGGATTGAATTCAAGGAATTCTTGGACATTCCGAAGTCTGCAACCCCGCCTGACAAAAAGAGCAAGCTTCAGCAGGTGCTGAGGACCGTCGCTGCGTTTGCCAATACCGAGGGCGGCACGATTTACTTCGGCGTATCCGACGACTGCCAGATACTTGGCACGGCCGACCATATCGCCAAGTGGGCGAGTGAAAAGGCGGCCCCATCTGTTTTCGACCGCTACATGGGTGCGCTGCGAGCAAAGGTCCAAGATGAAGCCTATCCCGCCGTGAGCATCGAGACTCGGGCCATCTATCACAAGGACCTTCTTGTCATCGCCCTAGATGTGAAGCCATCTGGGGCCACTGTGTCCTTGCTGCACGACCCGAGAATTTTCGAGCGTCGTGGGTCAACTAACGCTGCAGTTTTACCGTCGGACTGGAAGGCCAGAGAGTCTTCAACGTTTGGACGCTAGGTGGCAGCAGCCGACCTGCGGCCTCAGCCGCCCTTTAGGCTCTTGAGCTGCTCCTGGGTTGGAGGCTGGAACTCGGTCCTTGTGCCAAGCGCCTTCAACGTCCCTGCGTCCAGCGCAAAGACGGTGGTGTGATGGAGGCAGCCGCCGAATCCGCCGAGCGACGCGCCCAGGTCCATATTTCCATAGACATTCTTCTCCCCAGCCAGAACCCAAACGGGCTCAAGGTCGGCGCTCCCAAGTTTTTCGAGGAAGTAGTCGCGAGAGGCTAGGGCAGCTCCAGCGCCGCGCGTATGAAGCGACGGGTCCTGCCACCTGACGAGACCGTTGACATCAACGTACTCGGGGACTTTTCCACTGCGCAGGTGCAGGCCCAGCGCTTTGATGGCGCCGGAAGATGGCAGGTAAAGCGAGAAGGTGGCATCGACAGAGTTGTCCTTGCCGTTGCTCTCGGCGCTAAAGGAATCCACGATGCCCGCGTATCGCGTCGTGATGCCGGCGCTGGTGTTCCTGCGCAGCTTGATGTCGCGCGCGTTTCGCCAGCCATGCTCACCTAGGAAGACCTCAAGGCTTCCACTGTCACGGAGCCGCGTGGCGTCACCTCGGTGCTCGGCAAGCAACTCTTTCGCAAGCGCTTCGCCAGTACCCTTGGCGGCGACCAGGCATGTGATGGTCGACCAAGCATCGGCGTGGTTGCGCTTGTTCTGGCCCGGGACGGACCAACGGCGTGAACCATGCACTTTCAGCCAGCGGTGGTCGTCAGGGTCGACAACCTCAATTTGATTGGCGTCGTTGCACAGGTCACTCTCGACAGCCACCCATTCAAGCAGCAAATCGGTGTTTCCGGACGGCAGCCACGGAGCTGATGGGTTCCACCAGGTGATGGGCGTCGCAGCCCAGCCGGACTCCTTTGTGCTGCGGACAAGTAGCGACGGGTCCAGGTCATCCTTCATGTCGCGCCCATGCGGGCCGTACTCGAACTCCCGCAGCATCCCTTCGTCGTCAAACGAGCAGACTGCAAGGTTGTCCGTCAGGCGTGCGACGGCTTCCGAAAGCGCGATGTATTGGTACTTCTTGCCGATGCGCTCCACACGATGGTTGCCCATGCGGTCGTGGCTGATATGCCCGCTGCTCTCAAACTCGTCGAACAACGCCTCAGTCCACCCAAGCTTGTGCGCGCGGTCGCAAATCCATCGTCTCACGGGGCCGTGGTCAACATCTCGCGGCCGGACGGTGTCCCTGCTCATGCGTGTCGACTCGAGGAAATGGTGTTCGGCGAAGGGCGTGTACTCGGCCAGCTGCTCAGCCGACAGCAGGGCCTTGAAGGCCTCATGCGCCTTACAGAATTCGCCCCACAGGTCATCGGACTCCTTCGTGCCTCCGTCGAGCCAATCTCCTCGGGGGCGCTGCCGATAATCGAGCGCCAGGCGCATCAGCTCTAGACGCGACGTCTGCTGCGGATACGTTGCCGAATCAAAGAACGCTCTTTGCCAGTGCTCAAAGAGGTCCTCGGTTGTGTTGCCAGCAAGCGCCCGGGGCACGGTGACGATGTCGTGCAGCCAGCCTCGGACGGTGTAATGGCCGAAGTCGCCGTGCTGGTCCGTTGATGAGCAGATGGCGTCCCCGTACCCCCTGCCGCTGTACTGCTTGAGGTCCTCTTCCGTGACGGTTTCCAGCGGCCATGCAGACCTGAACTTGGCCTTGCATGCATCGAGGTCAACCTCAGTGGGCAGCTGTCCAGTGGCCTTGGCGTAAGCGAGGATGCCCCACGCATAGTCGCGCGCGAGGACGTTCAGAGGCGGCAGCCGGTCGTCAGAAAAGTAGTTCTTCCAGACCGAAGCGGCCAGCACCTTGCAGTCCGCCTGGTCCATGCCCTGCATTGCCGCCCCATAGCAAGCCGCCAGCAGGCGCTCGGAGATGTACGGGTCGTCCACTTCGGCGAACTGGTCGACCAGTGCAGCAGCGTGGCCCAGTCTGTGAGTCAGGAGATTTGCCAGTGCCTTCGTCGAGCGGTCGCGCACTGCCCGGCTGCTTGTCGAGAGGAACCAGGTAAGCGTGACGGCCGCTAGCCACAGGCGCTGCTCATCAACTTCTTTGGCGTCAGCCTCTAGAGCCCAGTCCACTAGGGATTCGACGGAGCCACCCTCGCTCAAGTTGTCCTGGGCCAAGAAGACGGACCATGTCGCGTCCCTTTGCGGCATCGGGAGAGCCCAGAGGTGCTTGTGAAGCCATTTCGCGTTGAACGAGTTCTCGGGCTCAGTGCTCACCAACAGCATGAGCCCGTAGGTCGAGCGCCCAGAGAGCTTGCAGAGCGTTTCTATCCATCCAGCGGTGCGGCCCGTGAAGGCCTTAGGTGCCCGCCAGGCCAGAGAGCTCTCAAATGCGTCGCATAGCGACTGGTCTTCGATGGCCTCCTTCGGGAGCACGTCGAAAAGTTCGACCCCGAACTCTTCAGGCAGCTGGACTGCGAGCGCTTCGATGACTCCTGCGTATTGCCAGCTCTCAAACGGGTCGAAGTAGGCGGCCAGCGGTTCTCGACGGAAGGAGCCCTCGATGTCCGCCCGGTCAATCTGGCCTATCAGCCTTTCCGCACGCAGGTGGTCCGACAGCCGCTCAAAAGTGAATCTGACGATTTCCTGGTGGGTGTCGTCGTCTTGCCATTCGACATCTTGGGAAAGGACGCCCTCCGACAGGAATGCCGAGAAGAGGCTCTTATCCGCGTAGTGGCCTGAACTGTGAACGCCCTCGAGCAGCTCGATGGTGTCCTCCAGCGACAGACTTCCGCCGTCGTCGCTGGCGCTGCAGGCATCCAGAAAGCGGTTCAGCGCCTTCCGAGGAATCTTCAGCTGCGGAACCAGCCCCAGCTCCTCCTCCACCTTCTTGGCTATCGCGTTCAGGTAGAAGTCAAAGACGGCGGTGACGCCATCCATGCCCTTGGGCAGCTGCTTAAGCTTCTGTGCGTCGAGGTACGCGCAGCAGGTTCGAAGGAAGAGGGGATTCTCGAATTCGCGTGCCAGGTTAGGCGAACTTGGGCGGGCGATGCCTCTTCGGTCGAGGTACGCCTTGGCTGCGGCGCCCGCGTGACCCGCAAACCCACGGTGCGCCACCTGCTCAAGGCCTGCAAGGGGAAGGTAGTGCAGATACGTGCTGCGCACCGTCAGCACCAGCGCGAGCCGAGGAAACCTCTGGACATCGCCGACGAACCCTTGAAGCCGAGGCCTCCAGAGAGCGACGCCGTGTCTTTCGTTGAGGGCGTCGATTGCAAGCACGGCCCTGCATCCAGCGGCCTCGGCCGCGGCATCGAGCGCACCCAGAAACTCGTCGTTGGAGAGACGCGCTAGGTCCAGCTGGCCCCGAATTTGCGCCCAAGGGTCGCCGTCCGTCAGCGTGCCGCTGAGAATCAGGATGAAGGGGCGCCCGGCTTCCAACTGTTTGTGTCCAAAGTCGGCGACGAGGTGCGACTTTCCGATGCCACCAGGACCGGTAATCAACAGTTCGCGCTTATTCGTCAGCCAAAAGCGCTTGTTGGCAAGTTCCTTGCGCACATGGTCGACCTCTGAATAAAGGTCAACGAGGTCTTGGCGAACCCGGCCTCGGCTCTGCTCTGGAACCTTGTCTTTGACTTCCTTCAGTGCTTCGTAGATGACATCGAGCGCTGAAGCGGTGAGGGTCGCCCAGGTCTCCAGAGGGACTTGTGCATCCAGGGTCACTGGAGATGCGCCGAGGGCCTGCAGCAGCAATCCACAGGTTTCGCGAACCTGCGCAGCGCAAGCCGACAGCCCTTCTAGCTGCAAGCGGCCAGTCGCTCCGTCCAGCACGTAGGTAATCTCTGCCGCCCAGGCAGCCGGTCTTGTGAGCCACTCAGGGGCGCGCGCCACTGATTGCAGGGCTTCTTGGATAGGCAATTCGACGTGGCTCTCTGGGCTGTAGCGGTCACCCAGGTTGCGGCGCTGCACCTCTAGCTTGTCACGGAGCCAGGTCGTGCTGAACGTCTGCGCGTCAAACCAGTAGCGGGCCCGTCCTGAGTAGGCGGGGCTGTCGCGACCGAGCCGCTCGACGATGGTCGAATCGCTCCACAGTTGGATGTCAAGTTCACGACCGGCCTGGGCGGCAGCCGCGATGCTCCTTGCGCGCCACCGTTCGTAGCGTTCAGCTTCACTGGCCTTCTTTCCAGACCGGTTGTCGCTGAGGTTAATTGGTAGGCAAACGACGAATGTCGTCAACCGAGGATGGGCTTTGAGAGCACGCTGAAGCGATGCGTTGAGGTCGGAGGCTTGCCCTTCCCCGAAGCCGTTGATGAAGTACTTGGCCTGCCACCCGACCTCGTGCCCATCTGCGTAGGTGCGGTAGCACTCAAGGCCTTGGTCAGGCCCTGGCCCTTTTCGAAGGAAGCTCGACCCTCTCGCGGGGTCTTCCAGGGCAGCCAGCTGGCAGCAGAGTTCCTCGAAGCCGCCGTTCTGCGAGCCTCGATGCTCACGAATGTTCTTGAAGTCCAAACGCAGCGCCAAGTGAGTCTCCGTCTTATTGGCGCAACCTCGCTTCTTTTGGGCTCGCCTCCCCTTTGTCGAACACTCTAACGGACCCGCCGCTGGTCGCGCTCCTCAGCGGGGGATGTTCGGCAAGTCGTTGGCCACCACCACGACTTCGCCCACCACCGTGACGAAGCCGCAAGCTGCCCAGTATGGGTGGCCCCTTTTCTCAAGGGTGTTCAGAAGGTCTCCGTATCTCCATATTTGGCCGGACGCATCAGTCAGCCCAGCATCGAGGCCATCTCCCTGGCGGTGACGAAGCGCGCTTCACCGTCTGCCGCAATCTCCTTCGGCTCGATGACCGACAACCCGCTGAACCCAAAAAAGAGCGAGTTCTCCAGAACGTTCATCCCGTTTGGAATGGCCGAGCCCACCTGTATTGCTGAGAAGAAGTCGTAGGTGTTCGGCAAGGCAAGTAAACCCGGAGCAAGAGCGCCCTTGACCATCGCATTGGCAACAAGGACTGCGTCGTCGTCGGGCAGGTCAATTTCGAACCCAAACCCTGGCGCGTCAGGCGTCTCGATGAAACCCGCCAATCGGTCGTTTTGCGGCTGCAAGTGCAGCTTCCAGCGCTTCCGCCAAGCCCAGAGCTGCGCCAACAAGGCGACATGCATCATCGGTTTGGCCAGCTTTAGCACAAGCGTCGGAACGGCGTGCTGCCGCCGTGAGCTGTAGACCCCCACCATCGTGCCTAGGACGTCAACGTCACCCTCGAGCCAGGGCGCCTTCACGTCCTCGCTGAAGGCGATGTCTCGAACATGCCGAATAGGCAAGCCAAACAATGGGTTGAGCGTGCTCGTGTCGAAACTCTTCAATCGAACGAACGGCTGCTCACTCACGCGTGTCGCAAATAGCACCGCCCGGGCCTCGTCGGCCCAGTCCTCTGGAACCACGATGCGAGAGTCGCTGTTGCCCATGCGGACAAAACGAGGGGGGGATGGCTCGGCGAGGTTATTGCTCATGGCTGTGTCATGTAGGCAGGCAAGGTGCATGCGTCTAGCAACGGCGAGGGCACCCGGCCAGATTTCATGACCTCCACCGAGACGTCATCGAAGAATAGCGGTGTGCATTTATCCCAGTCGTGGGAGTCATCAAGCCTCTCGGTCTCGGAGAAGTGGTGCTTGTGCCGAAAACCGAAACCATGGTCGTGGCCAACGTGATATGCCACGACGCGATGCTTGCAATCTGCGGGGGCGATGGAGTCGTCGATGTAGTTGAGATTGAATTTCGGAGGACTGTCGGCGGGTTCGTCCCATTGCACATGAATTCGGCCGGGTTCCCCCTTCGCCGGGACAAAGAAGAAGTAATGGCGCAGTCCTCCATCCAGCTCGTCTGGGGCTGACTTCTTTCGACTCTTGCTCATCAGTCTAGGTCTCTGGGAACTGTGGTGCGTCAGCGCTTAGCGGCGACGGAAATTTGTGGAATGGCCACCGGGGTAGCCGTTGAGCCTTTCACACCTTTGTCGGCCCCCGTGGCGGCCGGCACCGGTGGCGGTCTTCAGCCGTCTCCCTTCACCCGTTTTCTGGCGCCTGCGGCGGCACGTCATCGGCACTTTCGTCAGGTTTCTCGGCTGGTGCTGCGGTCGGCGCTTCCGGCGCCGGCAGCTGAGCTTGGCTTCTCAGCTGCTGTTGAGCCAAAGGGGTCGACCCGACGCAATAGCGCAGGAGGAGCCACCAGGCGTAGAAGACCTCCGTGCTGAACATGGCGTTGTCCGGCATCAGGCCATGCAGGGCCTCGTTGCGCAGGTTGGCACCCAGCGTGTCGACAAACACGTCCATCATCTCGAAGACCGCGTCTTCACCGAAGGCCGTCTTTGCTTCCTCGAGTTCGAGGAGCGGCTTGAAGATGCGCTCGGGCTGCAGTCCCGTGGGACCAAGGATGGAGGTATCCGCTCCCATGCCCTCCATGATGTGACGGAGCATGGCCTCGAACTTTGGCGGCACGAGGTGCGCGACCAAGAGCATGTCACCATCGAATCCGGCGAGCAGGGCGCGGAGAAAGCTTTCGCCGTGGCCTTTCGGGATGGCGGCGCTGTATCGGATGAGCTCCGCGATGTCGTGACGCGTTGGGCGGTGCTCCTCGCAGATTTCTCGCAACGCTGGAACAAGGATGGCGGAAACGTTGAGGTCACGCTGCCTGCGCGCGTCGTGGAACATGCGGCCGCGCAGCCCGTCGTCGCTGATGTCCTGGGCGTCAGCGTCAAGCGGCGGAATGATTGCGACGGTGCGCCCGCGATAGTTCATCACGCTCAAGGGCATCATGCTTCCAAGGATGGCTACCTTGGCTGTCTCCTTAACCTGGGTTCTGAGGGAGCCAATTGTTGGCGGGCCCACAAGGCGGCAAAGGGTCAGGACGGCATCACGGAAGGGCTTCCCGCGAACGGCCTCGATGGCTCGGCGAGTCAGGTCCGTCACGTCCAGTCGCGTTGAGACCATCCCCAGCTGGGCCAGCGATTGGGTCTGCCATTCGAGCATGCGGTCGTGCATCTGGGCAGCTCGCGCGGAGCCGCCGGCCTGGCGCATGGCGGTGACGGCATCGCCCATGATGGAAGCTGCGGCTATGGCGCCTTGGCTCGGCCGCAGGAAGGCCGCCTCTGCTTCGCTGGCAAGGGCCTCCGCGGCGGCCCGCTGCTCCTGTGCGCATGAGGCGCTGTCGTCGGCTTTGGCGAAGCAATCTGCAGCCAGGGAGTGGGCGTCTTTGGCTTGGAAGAAGTGGCTTTTCGCGCTGGCTGCAGTTCCGATGGCGGCTGCGTGGTTCCCAAGCGCTGCGGGGTCGCCGTGGTTGAACTCAAGCAGCAGGCCAATGAGCCGACGCCTAAGCGGGGTGCCATCGTCTGGCTGGGCCACGACGTCACAAATCTCGGTCAACACCTCATCTTTGAGTGCGATGCCGCCCTTGCCAAGGCTCGCTGCCAAGCGAAGGCCGCGCTCGAGGCGCGCCTCGCGTTGGAACCAGTCGTCGGCGGTAGGGTGGAGCTTGGATGCGGCCACATAGGCACGGACGGCGCCCTGCGCGGCCGGAAAGTGGCGGGCCTGCATCCAGATGACGTCCAGAGTCCTGGCGCGCAGCTCTGGGTCTATGACCTTTTCCGCCCAAGGGTGGATGCGAAGCAGCATGTCCTTCGGCATGTCGGCCGGAATCCAGGACCGCTGTCCTCCGAGCACGAACATCGGCCCGTAGGGTTCGAGAGCGTTGGCATGCCTCAACACCATCTGGAGCATCCCCTGCAGGAACCCGATACAGGCGAACTGTGCAGGCTGCCAACGCTTCTCGTCCGCGAGCATTGGGGCCAAGACCGTGCTGTAGGCCAGGGCCTCCCGTTCCGTCGAGGCAGCCAAGAGCGCTTCAACGTCCAGCGATTCCAAGGCTTCGGGCGTGACCAGGGACCAGTCCAACGTCATCTTTACTCCAAACAGGGCGCGACATTTTCTAAGGGGATGCTTGGCAAGGAGCCGGCCTTCGAGGGGAAATTGACCATGGCGCTCCGTGCTATGCCCGATGTAGCGGGGTCTCCAGACCAGTTGGAAACGACTTTTTGTCCTTGGGGGCGACATCGGAATCGACTTTTTGTCACCGTGAGGCGCAAACCCGCATGGATGTTGGAGGGCACCAATTCGCTGGTGCGTGGGCTGCCTGAAAGGGGCAGTGCCGGCCGGCCGCGGCGGGTGGTGCACGTGGGTGTGCGAGGAAAGTGCTGTGAGCGACGCTGGAAGCGGCGTCGCGCTATAGCATTGACTCCCACCTCAATTCGAAACGCCTTTATTGGCAGCTCGGAGGCTTGGGCTGGCTGCCGCCGAAACGACTATTTGTCGCGCCCCGCATCGGAAACGACTTTTTGTCTGGCGAAGCGACTTTAAAGACGGCGACCAGACGGCGGCTCGGGACTGGCGACAATCGTGCCATGGACAGCCAGCAATTCCGCGCCGCCCTCGGCATGTTCGCCACCGGCGTGACCATCGTCACTGTGCGCTCCGCGGACGGCGGCCTCGTGGGCCTGACCGCCAACTCCTTCAACTCCGTGTCGCTGGACCCGCCGCTGGTGCTGTGGAGCCTGGCGCGCCGCGCCGGCTCGCTGCCGGTGTTCTCGCGCGGCACACATTACGCGATCAACATCCTTGCCGCCGACCAGATGCAGCTCGCCCAGCGCTTCGCCATGCGCGACATCGACCGCTTTGCCGGCGTGCCCTGGCGCGAGGGCGCTGGCGGCGCGCCCGTGCTGGACGGCGCCGTGGCCACCTTCGAGTGCGCCAACCGCAGCCAGTACGAGGAGGGCGACCACGTCATCTTCGTCGGCGAGGTGGAGCGCTGCACGGCGCGGCCGGGTGCCCAGCCGCTGATCTTCCACGGTGGGCGCTATTTCACCGAACTGCCGCTCTGACTGCGGGTTTGCTCGGGGTTTGCGCCGTCGAACCCGCTGCGCTCTGATCGTCGTGCAGGCAGAGGGTCGTCCTCTGCCCATCCCCCTGGAATTCCAATGAGCGCCACCCAGACCATCACCCTGCACCGCGTGCTGCGCTGCCCGCCCGAGCGCATCTGGCGCGCCTTCACCACGCCCGAGGCGTTCGCCAAGTGGCTGCCGCCGCACGGCTTTTACGCGACTGTGCATGCGATGAACCCGGTCGTGGGCGGCGAGTGGCGCATGTCCTTCACCAACCTCACCACCGGCAACTGCCACAGCTTCGGCGGCCGCTACCTGGAGCTGGAGCCGGGCCGCAAGCTGCGCTACACGGCTACCTTCGACGATCCCAACCTGCCCGGCGAGATGACCACCACGGTCTGGCTGGAGTCTGTGTTCTGCGGCACCGAGATGCGCGTCGAGCAGAGCGGCATCCCGGCCGTCATCCCGGCCCAGGCCTGCTACATGGGCTGGCAGGAGTCGCTGACGCTGCTGGCCCAGCTGGCCGAGCCGGAAATCCAGCAGTAGTTGCCTGGCGCCTGGTGTCGGCCGCGAGGGCCGCTTTCAGGCCAGCCGGCCGGCTGGCAGCGCGGTGGGCTGGGTGTCCAGGCGGCGCCAGCGCCACCTGCCCCAGAGCGCCGTGGCGGCCAGCAAGGGCAGGGCGAGGGCGGGCATGGGCAGCGCCAGCAGCACGCAGGCCAGGTGGCCGAGCCCGGCCGTCAGGTAGAAGGCCATGAGCGGCACGAGGGTGGTCAACGCCGTTGGCGCGCGCATCCGCGCCGGCGAGCGTGTCATGGTCCAGATCGCCCAGGGCATGGCCACGATGGGCAGCCACAGCAGCTGCCGCTTGTCCGTCGCCCAGCCCAGGGGCAACAGCGCCGCGCCCGTCAGCAGGGCGGCCAGCAGCGCGTGGCGCAGGCCCAGCCAGGCGACCGCCCGGTTCAGCGCCGGGCCTTGCGGCATGCCGGGCAGCAGCCGCAGCAGGGCCTGCTCGCGGCGGGTCTGCCACAGCATGGGGCGGGCCAGCGTCGGGTTGACGGCCATGCTGGCCAGGCCGATGCCCATGCCCCAGGCGCCGTGTTCGAGGATTTGGGCCAGCGAGGCCGGCGTGAAGTGAACCACCAGCGCGAGGCTCGTGGCGACCAGCACGACCACGGAGATCAGCGTCAGCAGCTGGTAGGTCCAGTGCTGGCTGCCGTGCAGCACGAGCTCGGCCCGCGCCAGCACGCTGGCGCGGCGGCTGTTGTCGGCGCGGCTCACGACATGGCGGCGCCAGGCCGACAGCAGCACGTCGAAGGGGCGGCTGAACCTTTCCAGCCAGCCGAAGGCCTGGGCGGGGGTGGCCAGCCGGCCCTCCATCTGCAGGCGCTGCGCCTGGCGCACCAGGCGCTGGCGCTCGTAGCTCTTGCGATGGCGGGCGCCGCCGCGGCCGAAGGCGGCCGCCACCAGGCCGGCCAGTGCCAGCAGAGATAGCGCGAGCAGGCCATCGGTCTGCGCCTGCCACAGGGAGCGCGCCGCTGTCAGCATGGGCGCCACGGTCTTGCTGAAGGCGCCCAGCAGCGGGAAGTAGATGGCCATGCCCAGCCATAGCCACCAGGCCCGGATCGACCACAGCAGGAAGGCCGCCATCACCGCATTGCCCAGCAGTAGCGTCTGCCATGTGAGCCCCGGCGGCAGCGTGGCCCACAGCATCAGCGTGCCCACGGCCGTGCACAGCGCCCAGCCCAGCAGGCCGGCGCATCGCAAGGCGCGCAGGTGGCCGGGCACGCAGCGCGCGGCGGTCGGGTGGTTCTGTTCCTGCAGGCTGGCGCCGACCACCATCCATGCGCCGTAGAGGACGACGAGCAGGATGGCCATCGCCACGATCCCGCGCCCCGGGCCTGGCAGCAGGATCAGGCTGGCGATGGTGGACAGGACGACCAGCGCAGCGATCAGCCAGCGGCCCCAGGGTGAGGCGCGGTCGCGCTGGCGCCAGGCGGCCAGCAGGGTCTGGGAGAGCTGGGCGGTGTTCATCAGGTCAGCTCCGTGAACAGGTCATCTAGGTTGACGCGGTCGGCCGCCACGCCGGCTGGCAGTGCCGCGTCGGCCGGCAGCCTTGCCAGCACGCGCTCGCGGCCGGCTTCCAGCGGCGTGCGCTTGAGCGGCTCGGCGCCCAGGCGACCCATCAGCGTGGCCATCTCGGTGACGCTGCCGGTGAAGGCGCGCACCTGGTCCAGCAACTCGTCCAGCGGCGCCTGCAGCGCGATGCGGCCTTGCGTGAGGAAGGCGACGTTGAAGGCCACGCGCTCCAGGTCGGACAGGATGTGGGTGGAGAACACCACCGTGGCGCCGCGGTCCAGCACCTGGCCCACCAGCTCGCGCAGGAAGTCGCGCCGGCCGGCGGGGTCCAGGCTGGCCACGGGTTCGTCCAGCACCAGCAGGTCGGGCTCGTGGGCCAGCGCGCGGATGATGGACAGGCGCTGCTTCTGGCCGCCCGAGAGCTTGCGGATGGCCTGGTCGCGCGGAATCTCCCAGCGCGACATCAGTCCCTCCACCTTGGCCTCGTTCCAGCGCGGGTAAAAGCTGCGGAAATAGGCCAGCAGCTGGGCCGGCGTGAAGCCCTCGAAGAGGTCGCTCTGCTGGGGCACGTACCCGATGCGGGCGCGCACCGCGTCGTCGAGTCGCTGGGCATCCTGGCCGAGCAGAGTCACCGTGCCGGCATCCGGCTCGCGCAGGCCCAGCAGGGTTTCCAGCAGCGTCGTCTTGCCGGCGCCGTTGCGGCCCAGCAGGCCCACCACCTGGCCGGGCAGCAGCTGCCAGTCGAGGCGGTCCAGCACCGTCGGGCCCTTGGGGTATTGCAGCGTCACGTTGTCAAGGGCGGCGCTGGCGGTCTCGGTGTGGGGGAAGTGGGCAGTCATGCTTGCGTCTCGTCGAGGAGTTGGGTGAGCAGGCCGATGACCTCGGCCGCGGGCAGTTCGAGCTGGCGCGCCTCGTCGGCCGCCTTTTGCAGCGTGGGCCGCAGCAGCTCGATGCGAGAGGCCGACGACTGGGCGCGCCGGTGCTGGGCCGCCACGATCATGGACAGGCCGCGCCGGCGCTCCAGCACGCCTTCCATCTCCAGCATGGAATAGGCCTTGGAGATGGTCATGGGGTGCACGGCCAGCGCCTGGGCCAGCTCGCGCACCGAGGGGATCTCGTCGCCCGCCTTCAGCTGCCCGGCCGCCACGCGGCGCCTGACCTGCTCGATGAGCTGGCGGTAGATGGGCTCGGGCGAGCCGGTGTTGATCTGCACGAAGTGGGTCGGGTTCATCTTTACTGCCAATGTGTACTAGTACGATAGTACACATGGGTGAGCGGCGTCAAGCGCGGCGCCGCACAATGCGGGCGTCATTGCTTTTTCTTCCTCGCCATGCGCCGCCTGCTGCTTGCCTCCGCCGTGTTCCTGTCCTTCGCCGCCCAGGCGCAAATCAAGGTCGACGACCCCTGGGTGCGCGCCACCGTGGCGCCGCAAAAGGCCACCGGCGCCTTCATGCAGCTGACCTCGGTCAAGCCGGCCAAGGTCGTGGCCGCCAGCTCACCGGTGGCGGCCATGGTCGAGATCCACGAGATGAAGATGGACGACGGCGTCATGAAGATGCGCGCCGTCGACGCGCTGGCGCTGCCGGCCGGCCAGGCCGTGGCGCTCAAGCCGGGCAGCTACCACGTCATGCTGATGGGCCTGAAGAACCCGATCAAGGCCGGCGAGACCGTGCCGCTGACGCTGACCGTCGAGGGCGAGGACAAGCAGCGCACGACCATCGAGGTCAGGGCGCAGGCGCGCTGACGCACGGCGACGTGCCGCATCGAGGCCGACTCGCCGCAGGCCCGGGGCGCCGCGGCGGGCGGCCAGCAGCGGCGTAAAAATCGCTCAAGTTCGCGGCCCGTCTGCCGATTGCACAGACGAGCCCCCGCAACCCGCCATGGTCAACGCCATCAACCTCGCCACCAATGTCCCCACCGCCTTCGGCGCGGGGAGCGGTGCTGCGCCACTGCGTCGGGCGGAGGTGGGCCAGGCGGCGGCCGTCGTCGTCACGGTGTCGGCCGCTGGCGCGCGTGCGGCCGCCTCGCAGGATTCGGCCAAGGTGGCGACGGGCATCGTTCACGCCAGCGCCGACGTCAACCGCGACGGCACCGTCTCGGCGCAGGAGCAGCAGACCGAGGCGGCTCAGGCCGCCCTGCAGAAAGCGCTGCTGGAGGGAGGCAGCAACCTGGACGAGGCCCTGCAGGCCTACCAGACGATCGCGTCTCTCGCCGACGCGCAGCGCTGAACCGGGTCAGGCCTGGCCGGCGATGGCGCCGACCGCGCCGGCCAGCCGCGGCCACAGCGGCTCGGGCAGGTCGTGCCCCCAGCCGGGGATGATCTCCAGCCGCGATCCATGGATGCGCCTGGCGAGGTCATGCGCCGCAGCCACCGGGATCAGCGCGTCGTCCTTGCCGTGGATGACGAGGGTCGGCGTGCTGATGCGTGGCAGCCGTTCCGCGCGGTGCGTGTCGGCCGCGATGGCGACGAGCTGGCGCGCCACTGCCTGCGGCCGGAAGGCCCGCTTCACGCCGCGCGCGATGCGCTCGCGCAGGGCATCGGGCTCGGGTGGATAGCCGGGGCTGCCGATGACGCCGTACAGGCTCACGTAGTGGTCGAGGATGTTCTCGAACTTCTGCTCGGCCGTGGCGGCCGGCCGGGGCCGCGACAGCATGGCGCGGCGCACCTTAAAGCTCTCCGCGGGCAGGCTGCGATGGCCGCTGGTGGTCATCATCAGCGCCAGGCTCTTCACCCGCTGGCCGTGGGCGAAGCCCAGGTGCTGGGCGATCATGCCGCCCATGGACGCGCCGCAGACATGCGCCCTGGCGATGCCCAGCGCGTCCAGCACGCCGACGGCATCGCGCGCCAGGTCGGCGATCTGGTAGGGCGCCTTGATGGGCAGGCGGAAGGTGTGCAGCAGCGCTGCCAGCGGAATGTTGGGCACGCCCAGCCCGTCGAAGGACTGCGACAGGCCCACGTCGCGGTTATCGAAGCGGATGACGCGAAAGCCGCGGTCGACGAGTTGCTCCACCAAGCCATCGGGCCAGGCGATGAGCTGCATGCCCAGGCCCATGATCATCAGCAGGGGCTCGCCGTTGGCCGGCCCCTGGATGTCGACTTCGATCTGGACGCCGTTGGCGGAGACCTGCATCAGCCCAGGTCGGTCTGCTTCTCGATCACGCGCGAGACCAGGCCGTACTCGATGGCCTCGGCGGTGCTCATCCAGAAGTCGCGCTCGATGTCCACGGCCACGCGCGACAGCGGCTGGCCGGTCTCCTTGGCGATGGTGGCGGCGATGCGCTCGCGGGTGCGGATGATCTCGCGGGCCTGGATGGCGATGTCGCTGGCCTGGCCGCCGGCGCCGCCGGCCGGCTGATGGATCATGAAGCGCGTGTTGGGCAGCGCAAAGCGGCGCTCCTTGGGCGCGGCGAGGTAGATGTGGGTGCCGGCGCTGGCCACCCAGCCGGTGCCGACGACGTTCACCGGCGCGCGCACGAAGCGGATCATGTCGTGGATGGCGTCGCCGCTCTCCACATGGCCGCCGGGGCTGGAGATCAGCAGCGTGATCGGCGCGTCGGAATCCTGCGCGAGCGCCAGCAGGCGGCGGCAGGTGGCATGGGCCATCTTGTCGTCGATCTCGCCGAAGATCATCACGAAGCGGCCCTTGAAGAGCAGCTGCTCTTCCATCTTCTCGGGGGCTTCCTTCTTGGCGGCCTTGTCTTCGGCGGCGAGGGTGTGGTGTTGCATGTCGGGTCCTTGCGGGTTCAAGCCGCAACCATACAGGCTGTTTACGCGTGGCTCTTGGGCGTGCGGTAAAACCACCTGCGCGCCCCCTTGGGCTCGAAGTGCTGCCACTCGCCTTCGGGCTGGGCCAGCCGGTCGGCCAGCGCGTACAGCGCGATGGGGTTCACGCCCAGGCCGATGTGGCTGGCCTGCACCTCGATGTTCTCGGCCAGCGGCGAGGGCTCGTTGACGCTGCAGCGCCAGGCGACGACGCCGTCGGTCCTGGAGTAGATGGACGTCGTCGGCACCGGGGGCGCCTGGCGGATGGCCTCGATCAGATCGGGGTCGTTGGACGCATGGCCGCTGACCAGCTCGAAGAAGCGCCAGGCGTTGGTGGCGCGCGGATGGCCGGTGAAGGGCGTGCCGAGGGTGATGACGCAGCGCGTCAGCTCCGGGCACTCCTTGGCCAGCTCGCGGGCGTAGATGCCGCCCAGGCTCCAGCCCAGCAGGCTGACCTTGCGGTGGTGGCGCCGGTACAGGGTCTGCAGGTCGTGCTTCATCTGCTCCAGCACGCCGGCGCGCGGGCCGAAGTTGAAGCCCTGGCCCCAGGGCTGGGTGGCGTAGCCCAGCGAATCCAGCATGGCACGCAGCGGCGCCGTCGTCAGGTCGTTGGCGCCCAGACCGGGGAAGACGAGGACGGGGTGGCCGTCGCCGTGCGGCAGCTTGCGCAGCCAGGGCGTGGCGGCCAGCAGCGCGGCGTACTCCCAGGGCGCGCGGCCCTCCAGCATCAGCAGCCAGGCGTTGGGGGCGCGCAGGTCTGACCAGTCGGGCTGGGTCTGCGCAGAGGACTGTTGCCAGCGCAGGAAACGGGAGGATGGGCGCGGCGAGCGGAGGCTGGACATGCGGAGGATGGGGTCTGGTGCAGCCCCGTCATTGTTAGCCAGGCCGGGCGGCTGCCCGGAGCGTGCTTGCCCGGGGCGGTGGTGTCGCGTGGGTGACGTTGCCGCTAGCGCGCGGGCCCCTGTTCGTGCGGCCCGCGCACCCGCTCCACCGCCCGCGCCAGGTCGTCGTTGCCCTGGGCCCAGAAGCGCGCGGTGCCGATGATGTAGCGGTGCGGATTGGCCGCGTCCTGGCGGCTTGTCCAGGCGGCGCGCAGCAGCGGCGCGTAAAGCAGGCTGACCAGCGCCAGCCCCAGCAGCAGGCGCGGCCAGCCCGCGGTGAACAGCTGCACGGCGATGACGCCGGCGAAGGCTGCGAGCACCAGCCACCCGGGCAGGGGCCTGGCGTGGCGGTCACGCAGCGGCGTGTCGCAGTGTGGGCACTGCAGCCGCATCGTCGTGGGCCGCCACCAGGGCACCTTGGGCGGCCAGGGCACCGGCGCGAGGGAGGAAAACCGGCCCTGGCAGTGCGGGCAGACGTAGCGGCCCGGCGACGAGGGCGGCGCGGACAACTCGGCCTCGCAGCGCGCGCAGACGGCATCGGCGCTGGCCAGCGCGGTGCCGCAGCCCTCGCAGCGAAGGGCGTCGCTCATGCCGCCTTGGCGGTGCGGCGCCGGGCCGGGGTGGCGGTGGATTTCGCGGCAGCCTTCCTGGCCGGTGCCTTCTTCGCCGCGGCCCTCTTCTTCGCTGCCGGTGCCGGCGCGGCTTCCACGGCCTGCGCCATCGGCAAGGCCTGGAACTCCATGAAGGCCGCCTCCACGTAGGCCGCCAGCTCGGCCGTCTCCGGCAGCGCCTCGCCGCAGGCCATCAGGCCGATGTCCAGCGACTGGTTGTAGGTCTGCACCGTCACGTTCAGCGCCAGGCCGTGCACGGCGATGGAGGTGGGGTAGTTGGTCAGCATCTCGGCGCCGGCCAGGTACAGCGGCACCTGGGGGCCCGGCACGTTGGAGATGACGACGTTGGCGATGACGGGCAGCTTCTCGGCCACCCTGGCGCGGCCGTAGAGCATGGCGCCGGCCTGCATCAGCCAGGGGATGCCCAGGGAGGGGAAGTCGGTCGGCATCAGGCTCTTGAGCTCGCTCATCTGTGCCTTCATGGCCCGGCTGGAGGCCATCACGTGGGCCAGGCGCTCGCCCGGGTTGGCGAGGTGGGTGCCCAGGCTCATGAAGGTCATCGTGGCCTGGTTGTTGGACGTGGTGTCGCCGGCCGCGCGCGTGGACACGGGCACCGCGGCGACGAGGCTCTTGCGCGGCAGCGGGCCGTGCTTGGCGAAGTAGCGCCGCAGCGCGCCGCCGATGACGAAGAGCACTGCGTCGTTGAGGCTGGCGCCGTGGCGCTTGCGGGTGCGGTTGAGCTCGGCCAGCGGCAGCGTGACGCCGGCGAAGGAGCGCGTGTCCGACAGGCTGACGTTGAAGCGCGTGCGCGGCGCCGGGCCGAGGCTGGACACGGCCTTCCTGCCGCGCACGACGGCGGTGGTCTGCTCGGCCACGCTGGAGAGCAGCGCGCGCAGCTTGTCCACCGAGGCCTCGGCCGCCGCACCGCCGAGGGACTTGACCGCCATGCCGCCGAGGATGGTGGCTGCGTTGGGCAGCGAGCGGGCCAGCTTGACGGTCTGCTTCCATTGCTGCGACACCGCCGCGCGCAGCATGCCGACGGTGCCGAGCTGGCCGCGCTTCTTGCCGCGCGCAGCGATGGTGTCGATGGCGCGCGGCTCGGGGCTAAGGTCCAGGATGACCTGGGCCAGCGCGACGGCGGCCTGCCCATCGACGGCGGCGTGGTGGAGCTGGGTGTACAGCGCCACGCGCGGCTGGCCTTCGGGGCCGGATTCCAGGCCGGTGAAGACGTGGAACTTCCACAGCGGGCGGCTGCGGTCCAGCAGCACGGGGTGCAGGGCGCCCACCTGGGCCTCCAACTCTGCCATGCCGCTGCCCTCGTGCAGCGGGATCTCGACGATGTGCTCGTCGAGGTCGGGATCGGCGTCCACCCAGCCGGGGTTGGACAGGCCCAGCGGCATGGCCAGCAGGCGACGGCGCAGGGCCGGCAGCAGCGGCATCCGGGCGCGCATGTGCTCGCGCAGGTCTTCGACGAAGTCGCCGTCGTAGCCGACGGGCAGCTGGAGCAGATGCAGGGCGCCGACATGCATCGGCATCTGCGGCGTTTCCAGGTACAGGAAGCTGGCGTCGAGGCCGGCGAGCTGTTTCATCGGGGCGTCTCCGTGTTGTCGAGGCAGCATACCTGTCCGACTTGAGGAGGCCCTACAGGGCCGACCCCTCCAGCGGCGCCCCCTTGAGGGGGCCGGCGAAGCCGGCAGGGGGTGGGCTTTACTCCTCCGGCACGAAGATCCACAGCAGGATGTAGAGCAGCACACCGCTGCCGAAGGCCAGGAAGAGCACCGTGAAGATCAGGCGCCAGACCCAGGAGTCCAGCCCGGTCGCGCGGGCGATGCCGCCGCAGACGCCGCCGATCCAGCGGTCCACGCGGGCGCGGCGCAGGCCGTTGACGGCGCCGACGTTGGGGCCGGCCGTGGCACCCGAGGCGCAGGCAGCCTGGCCGCCCAGCACGCGGGCCTTGGCCTTGGCGAACTCCTCGTCGCTCAGCACGCCACGGGCATGCAGATCGGCCAGCTTGTTGAGTTCTTCAGCGTCGTTCATGTCGGGCTCCTCTCGGTGTTGATGAAGCGAAGCCTAGCGACTGGCCGCTGGCTCGCCATCCCCTTGCGACAGTCGGTTGAAATCGTGGCATGCCGCCGCGGAAATCACCGGACAGGCTGCTTGGCGGGATCGATGTCGACGAACTGCCAGAAGTCCTGCCAGAACAGCGGGCGGCGGAATCCGCTCATCCAGGGCTGCTCGATGTCCGTCAGCAGACGATGCACGTGGATCTTGTAGGCCATGTAGGTGACGGCCAGGCGCTTGGCCTCCTTGAACAGGGCCTCGCGCTCCGGCCCGTCGGGCATGGCCTGGATGCGGTCGTAGAGCGCGTCGAAGCGGGCGTCCTTGAAGCGCGGCAAGTTCTGCGTGCCGCTGGCCGGGCCGTAGTAGCGCTGCAGCGCGCCGGCACCGTCGGGCTGCGCCGCGGTGGAGCCGACCTGCCACATCTGGTAGTTGCCGGCCTGCGCCGCCTTCAGGTTCTCCGGCCACTGCTGGATCTTGATCTGCAGCCGGATGCCGATGGCGCGCAGCGCCTTGTCCCAGAGCTCGTCGATGGAGCGGTTCAGCGAGTTGGGCTCGCTGTTGCGCACGATGACCAGGGGGCTGCCGTCGGGCAGGTCGCGCCAGCCGTCGCCATCCTTGTCGACATAGCCGTACATGTCGAGCAGGGCCTTGGCGCGGGCCGGGTCGTAGTCGCCCATCTCGCTCTTGAAGGCGGGGTCGAAGCCCGTCGTGTGCGGCACGATCGGCGCCTGCGCTGGCACGCCGCGGCCGCGACGGGCGTTGTAGATCTCGCGCTGCACGTCGTAGGCCAGCGAGATCGCGCGGCGCAGCGCCACCTTCTCGGGCGCCATGCCGCCCACCACCGGGTCCTCCATGTTGAAGGAGGTCATGGTCATGTCCGGCGCCAGCGTGAAGACGGCCTGCATGCCGCGCTTGGCGAGGTTGGGTGCGAGCTTGCCGCCGGGAGCGGCCTGGGTGATGAACTCCTCCGGCACGCGCTCGATGAAGTCGTGCTCGTTGTTCAGGAAGGCCAGCCAGCGCGGCTGGCGCTCGACGATGACGTCGACGACGACGCGATCGACCATGGGGATGCGCCGGCCCTTGAACTTCGCCAGGATGGCCTGGCCTTCGGCGTCGTCGGGGGCGGGCTGGGCCTCGTAGTGGCGCTCGCGGTAGCCGGGGTTGCGCTCGAACACCATCTGCGAGCTGCGCCGCCATTCCTTGAGCATGAAGGGGCCGGTGCCGACGGGGTGCTCCATGATCTTGTCGCCGTAGAACTCGACGACCTCGCGGGCCACGGCGCCGTAGAGGTCGTTGCCGGCGAGGATGGATTCGACCAGGCGCGGCCTGGGCTCCACCGTCTTGAACTGCAGCGTGTAGCGGTCCAGCGCGCGCGCGCCTTCGACCTCCTGCTCGTAGGGGAAGGGCTTCTTGCTCTTGATGACCTGGCTGCGCAGTTCGCCCAGGCCGACGAGGCCGGCGTCCTCGTAGCTGATCCAGCCCTGGGCGTTGTTGGCCGGGTCGGCGTAGCGCTTGATGGCGTAGACGAAGTCCTGGGCCGTGACCTCGCGCTTCTTGCCCTTGAAGGCCGGGTCGTCGGCGAAGTAGATGCCGGGGCGGACCTTGATCCTGAAGGTCTTGTAGTCGGCGCTGATCTCGGGCTCGCCGTCGGCGATCAGCGGCACGATGCGGGTCGGTCGGGCCAGCGGGTCGTAGGTGTAGAGCGACTCGAAGATGTGGGCCGTGACGGAGCGGGAGTAGATGTCGGACAGCCGTACCGGGTCGAAGCCGGTCTCGGCGACCAGGAAGGCGTAGCGCAGGGTCTTGACCGGCTCCGCGGCGCGGGCCATGGGCGTGGACAGGCCCAGGCTGAGGGCGAGGGCCGCGACGGCGGCGAGCAGTTGCTTCATCACTTGGCCTTGGGTTGGGCGGCGGGGTCGACGTCGATGTACTTCCAGAAGTCGCGCACGAAGATGTTGCGGCTGTAGCCCTTCACCCAGGGCTGGGCCATGTCGGTCCAGATGCGGTGGACGTGGAACTTGTAGGGCGCGTAGGCGACCAGCAGGCGCTGGCCCTCGGCCATCAGGGCCTGGCGCTCCGGGCCGTCGGGCAGGGCCTTCTGCTTTTCGTAGATGGCGTCGAAGGCGGCCAGCTCGAAGCGCGGCTTGTTGGCGTGGCCCTTGGCCTTGCCGGAGCCCAGGGCGAGGAAGGTGTCGCCGTCGGGCGTGGTGCCCACCCAGCCCACGCCCCACATCTGCAGCTTGCCGGCGTTGGCGGCCTTGAGCTGCTCGGGGAACTTGCCGATCTTGAAGCTCATGCGGATGCCCAGGGCCGCCATGTTCTTCTGCCATTGCTCGGCGAGCTGGCGGCGTTCGCCGTCGGCCAGCGTGGAGTATTCGATGGCCAGCGGGCTGCCGTCGGGCTGCTCGCGCCAGCCGTCGCCGTCCACGTCCTTGTAGCCGTACATGTCCAGCAGGGCCTTGGCCTTGGGCAGGTTGAACTCGGTCATCTCGGACTTGAAGGCCGGGTCGTAGCCGAACACGGTGGTCGGGATGGGACCCTGGCTCTTGAGTGCCTGGCCGCGGCGCACCAGGCGGATCTCCTTGTCCAGGTCCACGGCCAGGTTGATCGCACGGCGCAGCGCGATCTTCTGCGGCGTGTAGCCGCCGACGATCGGGTCTTCCATGTTGAAGTAGCTGACCGAGATGTCGGCGCGCGGGTAGCGCGTCATCGTGATGCCCTGCTTGGCCAGGTTGGGTGCCAGGTGGTTGCCCGGCATGGCGATGCCGGCGAAGTCGATCGGCACCTCCTCGATGACGTCGGCCTCGCCGCGCAGGAAGGACAGCCAGCGCGGCTGGGCCTCCTCGATGATGTCGATGACGACGCGGTCCACCAGAGGCAGCCGCCGGCCCTGCAGCGCGGCCACCTCGGCCTGGAGCTTGTCGCTGGCGTCGGGCGGCGCGGTCTCGGCATAGCGCACGTCGCGGAAGTTCGGGTTCTTCTCCAGCACCATGCGCGAGCTGCGCCGCCATTCCGCCAGCCGCCAGGCGTTGGTGCCGACCGGGTGCTCCATGATCTTGTCGCCGTAGAACTCGACGACCTCGCGCGCGACAGCGCCAAGGAAGCCGGCGTCGCTGAACTGGTAGACGAAGCGCGGGTCGGGCACGCCCAGCTTGATCTGCAGGGTGTAGCGGTCCAGCACCTTCAGCCCTTCGACTTCGCGGTCGTAGTCGAAGGGCTTCCTGGCCTTCATGAGTTCCTTGCGGAGCTCAGAGAGCCCGAGGATCCTGGCGTTCTCCAGGATGTAGAGGTTGCCGCTCTTGAACTTCGGGTCGTAGTGGCGCTTGACGCTGTAGACGTAGTCGGCCGCCGTCAGCTCGCGCTTCCTGCCACCGAAGGCCGGGTCGTCGTTGAAGTAGATGCCCGGCTTCACGCGCATCGTGATCGTCTTGAAGTCGGCGCTGACCTCGGGCATCTCGGCCAGCGTGGCCGGGCGCAGCCTGAAGGGGCGGGCGCCGAAGTCGTACTCCAGCGGTGCGTCGAAGATGCCGGCGGCGATGGCCTTGGAGTAGGTGTCGGTGATCTGTGCCGGATCGAAGCCCGTCTCCGCCACCTTGAAGGCATAGCGCAGCACCTTGTCCTGGGCCTGGGCGGAGGTGAACGTGCAGGCCAGCAGCAGGGCCGTCAGCAGGGCGGGAAACTTCATCGCGGTGCGAGGGGGGCGGGAAAGTCGCGGAGTCTAGTGAAACCGTCAGGGCAAAGCTGAAGTCAGCTCGCATAGACTCCGGCCCGTTTCTCGGTGTAACCCCGCACCTGCTGCGGGGTTTGCAGTTTTATGGAGCCCCGATGGCGGCCTATCTCGTCCGACGCCTGTGGCAGATGATCCCGACCCTGCTGGGTGTCGTGCTGCTGGTGTTCTTCCTTTTCAAGTATTTCGGCAGCGACCCGGCCGTCGTCCTCGGCGGCCTGAACGCCAGCCCGGAGCAGATCGAATCCATCCGCGAGCAGCTCGGCCTTACCAAGCCGGTCTGGGAGCAGCTCTACATCTTCGTCAAGCAGATCGTCACCTTCGACTGGGGCAAGAGCTGGGTGACCAACGAGTCGGTGGCCAACCTGTTCGCCACGCGCCTGCCGGCCACGCTGACCGTCACGGTGCCCATCCTGGTGCTGGAGGTGCTGCTGGCCATCCCGTTCGCGCTGGCGGTGGCCACCGTGCGCGGCAGCCTCACGGACCGCGCCCTGATGGTGTGCACGACGGTGGCCGTGTCCATCTCGCTGCTGGTCTACGTGATCCTGGCGCAGTACGTTTTCGCCTTCCGGCTGGGCTGGTTCCCCGTGCAGGGCTGGACGGGCAACCACTGGACCAACCTGACGACCTACGCGCCGCTGCCGGTGCTGGTGGCGGTGGCGGTGTCGCTGGCGCCGCAGATCCGCCTGTACCGCAGCTTCTTCCTCGACGAGATCGGTCATGACTACGTGCGCACCGCGCGCGCCAAGGGCATGACGGAGGGCACGGTGCTGCTCAAGCATGTGCTGCGCAACGCCATGATCCCCATCCTGACCAATGTGTCCGTGCTGCTGCCGGGCGTGCTGGTGGGCTCCTTCCTGCTGGAGGTCTTCTTCTCCATCCCCGGCCTGGGCCGCGAGCTGCTGCTGGCGGTGAACCGCAGCGACTACCCGGTGCTGCAGGCCTTCGCGATCTATCTCGCCGCGTTGACGATGAGCTTCAACCTCCTCGTCGACCTGCTCTACAAGCTGGTCGATCCGCGCGTGGTGCTGAAATGAGCGCGGTCTCCAACTCCTCCGGCGGTGTCTGGGCCGCCTCCTGGCGCCGCCTCAAGACCGACCGCGTCGGCATGGCCTGCATGGCCGTCGTGGCCCTGTTCCTGGTGCTCGTGCTGCTGGCGGCGACCAATCTCGTCGCCGCCGGCTGGCAGAAGGAGATCGGCGTCCCGAACGCGCCGCCGACCCTGCTCGGCCCGCAGCCGGCCGAGGACACCGGCGTCATCGCCGCGCCCAAGGGCCCCAACGTGGACCTATCCGACATCGACCCGCTCGCGCCGCGCTACGCCGAATGGGCCGAGCGGGCGAAGAGCTTCAAGACCGAGGAGCTGGTCAAGGCCGAGACGCTGCCGCTGGGCGGCGACCGCCTGGGCCGCGACGTGCTGGCCAAGGTGGTCAAGGGCGCCGAGGTGTCCATCTTCGTCGGCCTCGCCGCGGCCCTGGTGGCGACACTGATAGGCACCGTGCTGGGGGCCTTCTCCGGCTTCTTCGGCGGCAAGGTCGGCGACCTGCTGGAGTGGGTCTACAACGTCTTCACCGCCATCCCCAGCATCCTGCTGATCTTCGCGTTCGCGGCCATCTTCCCGCGTGGCATCGGCGCCGTCGTCTGCATCCTGGCGCTGACCGGCTGGACGGGCATCTACCGCCTCATCCGCGCCGAGTTCATCAAGCACCGCGTGCGCGAATACGTGCGTTCGGCCGAAGCCATCGGCGCCAGCCAGTGGTCGCGCATGTTCAAGCACATCCTGCCCAATGTGTCGCACGTGGCGCTGGTGCAGCTGTCGTTGCATGTCGTCAGCTTCATCAAGAGCGAGGTCATCCTCAGCTACCTCGGCCTGGGCGTGGGGGTCGATCAGGTCAGCTGGGGCACGATGCTGGCCGAGGCGCAGAACGAGATGATCCTGGGCTACTGGTGGCAGCTTGCCGCCGTGACGGCCTTCATGGCTGTCTTCGTCACCGCCTTCGCGCTGTTCACCGACGCGCTGCGCGATGCGCTGGACCCGAAACTGCGAGGCCTGGAGTGACCATGCTGCTCTCGATCCAGGACCTGAAGGTCGCCTTCCGCATGGGCAAGGTCGACGGCGTCATGCAGCGCCAGCTGGCCGTCAAGGGCATCAGCTTCGACGTGCCCGAGAACAGCACGGTGGCGCTGGTCGGCGAGTCCGGCTCGGGCAAGAGCGTGACGGCCATGTCGGTGCTCAACCTGCTGCCCAGCAACGCCGAGCGCGAAGGCCGCATCCTGTTCCAGGGCCGCGACCTGCTGCAGACGGGCCTTCGCGAGCTGCAGGCCATCCGCGGCAAGGAGATCGCCTGCGTCTTCCAGGACCCGATGAGCTCGCTCAATCCGGTCTTCGACGTGGCCACGCAGATCTGCGAGCCGCTGATGAAGCACATGGGCATGAGCCGCCGCCAGGCCCTGGTGCGGGCCGAGGAGCTGCTCCACGAGGTCGGCATCCCCGAGCCCCGGCGGCGCCTGAAGGCCTACCCGCACGAGATGTCCGGCGGCCAGCAGCAGCGCGTCATGATCGCCGTGGCCCTGGCCTGCAGCCCGAAGCTGCTGATCGCCGACGAGCCGACGACGGCGCTGGACGTGACCATCCAGCGTCAGGTCATGGAGCTGATGGCCCGGCTCAAGCAGACTCACAAGATGAGCCTGCTGTTCATCTCGCACGACCTCGGCGTCGTCGGCGAGATCTCCGACCAGGTCGTCGTCATGCGCCACGGCCAGGTGCGCGAGAACGCCCCGGTTGCGCAGATCTTCGCCAACCCGCAGGACGCCTACACCAAGGCCCTGCTGGCCTGCCGCCCGTCGCTGACCGAAAACCCGGCGCGGCTGATGGTCATCGACGACCACATCGCCGGCCGCGCCGCCGCCGCCGCTGTCAAGCCCAAGGACGCCGACGCGCCCGTCGTGCTGGAAGCCACCGGCCTGCGCAAGAGCTTCTGGCTCAAGGAAGGCCTGTTCGGCAAGCGCGAGTTCCAGGCGGTCAAGGGCGTCAGCTTCAAGCTGCGCAAGGGCCACACGCTGGGCGTCGTTGGCGAGTCCGGCTCGGGCAAGACCACCATGGGCCTGACGCTGCTGCGCCTGCACGAACCGACCGGCGGCCAGGTGCTGTTCGAGGGCAAGGATCTCCTGAAGATGAGCGGCCACGACTGGCAGCAGATGCGCCGCCGCATCCAGGTCGTGTTCCAGAACCCCTATGCCTCGCTGAACCCGCGCTTCACCATCGGCCAGACGCTGCGCGAGCCGATGGACATCCACGGCATCGGCAAGGACACGGCCGAGCGCGAGGCGCGTGCCGTGGCGCTGCTGCAGCGCGTGGGGCTGGACGATTCGGCGATGGGCAAGTACCCGCACGAGTTCTCCGGCGGCCAGCGCCAGCGCATCGCCATCGCGCGCTGCCTGACGCTGCAGCCCGAGGTGCTGGTGCTGGACGAGGCCGTGTCGGCGCTGGACGTTTCGGTGCAGGCCCAGGTGCTGAATCTGCTGAAGGATCTGCAGGACGAGTTCGGCCTGAGCTACATCTTCATCAGCCACGACCTGGCCGTCGTCAAATTCATCTCGGACGAGGTGCTGGTCATGCAGAACGGTGACGTCGTCGAGCAGGCGGCCACGCAGGAACTCATCAAGGCGCCGCGTGAGGAATACACGCGCCGGCTGCTGGGGGCCGTGCCGCGCGGTTACAGCGGGGCTGCCGCCCCGGCTGCCTGACCGGGCTAGCGTGCAATTTCAACGGTCTCGGGCGTGGCATCCGCGACAGGGCCGATGAACCGCGCTGAAATCTCGCCGGCGGGCGGTACAAGCACCCCGCTCTCGACCTGATGCACCCATTTCTGGCTTCACGATCCACGCTGTGCGCGGCGCTGGCCGCGCTGGCGCTGCTCTGCGCCTGCTCGCCGGGCGGGGGTGCGGACGCGCCGGCGTCGTCGGCTTCGGCGGCCCTGGATGACAGCCTGGCGCACGACCTCGAACGCATCGAACGCGCAGCCCGCGCCAAGCCGGCCCAGCTCGAACTGGAATTGCGCGCGCGCAGCCAGGCCCTGGTGGCCGGCAGCGCCGCCGCGCTCGACGTGCTGGCCCTGCGTGGCTGGCTGGCCGCCCTGGCGCGCGACCGCGCGCTGAGCGAGCAGATCGGCCAGCAGCTGCGCGACTGGCCGGCCGGCGAGCTGCGCGCGGCCGCCGTCGTCGCGGCCGCCACGGCCGGCGCGGAATACCTGCGTGCACACGGCGACCTGCGCGAAGCGCGCAAGACGCTGCTGGCCGTGGAGGCCGCCCAGGTCAATGCCGCCGCGCCGGTGTTCCGCTGGCGCTATTACGACCAGCTCGCCTCCATCAGCAGCGACACCGGCGAGCTCGACGCCTCGCTGAACTACGGCCACACGGCCCAGCGTCTGGCCGAGCAACTGGGGCAGCCCTGGCGGGTGGCGCTGACGCTGGTGGACCTGGCCTTCACCTCCGACCGCGCCGACACGCCGGCGCGCGCGCGCCAGCTCATCGCCCAGGCGCTGGCCGAGGCGCAGAAAGACCCCGACCCGATGACGTTGAACCGCGTCTACACGATGCGGGGCATCGTCTATTCGGGCGACAGCGACTCCAGCATCACGCTGCAGGCCAACACCGACGCGCTCGAGCAGGCCACGCGGGCCGGCGCCGATTCCGTGCGCGCGCTGGGCCTGGCCAACTTCGCCGACTACCACCTGCGCCAGGGCCACTGGGCGCGTGCGCTGGAGCTGGCCGAGCAGGCCCTGCCGCTGGCGCGCGCCACGCGCAACATCGGCGCGGAGAGCGTGGCCCGCTCCAACATCGGCCTGGCCAAGATCGCGATGGGCCGGTTGGCCGAGGGCCGCGACGACGTGCGCGCCGGTATCACGCTGGACGAGCAGCAGGGCGCACTGTCCTACGCCTCGGCCGGCTGGGAGGAGCTGGCCGGCTACCTGGAGAAGGCCGGCGACCTGTCCGGCGCCGTGACGGCCTACCGCGAGCACCGCCGCGTCAGCGAACGCGTGCTGCGCGACGAAACCCGCAAGCTGCTGCTGGAAGCCCAGGAGCGCCAGGACGCCGAGCAGCGCGCGCGCGACATCGAGCTGCTCAATCGCGACAACGCGCTCAAGGCCGAGCAGGTCCACCAGCGCAACCTCGCGCTTGTGCTGTGGGCGGCACTGGGCGGCTGCGTGCTGGTGTCGCTGGGCCTGCTCTACCAGGCCTTCCGCCGCGTGCGCCGCACCAACGAGGCGCTGGCCCACAGCAATGCCTCGCTGAAGCGCCAGAGCGAGACCGATCCGTTGACGGGCTTGGCCAACCGGCGCCACTTCCAGGCCGCCATCAAGAGCCTGGCCAACGGCGAGGGCCTGGCCGCCAGCGTCTTCCTCATCGACATCGACCACTTCAAACGTATCAACGACAGCTTCGGCCACGCCGCCGGTGATGCCGTCCTCGTCGACATCGCCGGGCGACTGCGCCAGGCGGTGCGCGACGACGACCTCATCGTGCGCTGGGGCGGCGAGGAGTTCCTCATCGTCGCGCGCAGCCACGAGGGGCTGTTCGCGCCCCAGCTCGCGCAGCGCCTGCTCGACCTCATCGGCAGCCAGCCGGTGCAGCAGGACGGTCGCCCCATTCCTGTCACCGCCTCCATCGGCTTCGTCAGCCTGCCGGTGCCGCCGCATGGGCTGCGCCTGTCGTGGGAGCGCGCCATCGACCTCGTCGACACCGTCATGTACATCGCCAAGGCTCATGGCCGCAACAAGGCCTACGGCGTCGAGCGCATCGACGCTGAGGACTCGCTGGCCGCTGCCCAGCTGACGGCGCGCCTGGAGGCCGCCTGGAGCGAAGGACGGGTGGGCCTGCAGGTGCTCAGCGGCCCCGGCGTCGGCCGCCCGACCGAGGTCAGCACATGACGAGGCTGCCGCTCGCCCTGCTGCTGGCCCTGTGTCTGGCCGCGGCCCGGGCGGCGCCCGTGACGGCGCCGGACCCGGCGTCCGAGGACACCCTGCTGGCCAACATCACGCGCCGTTCCTTCGATGACCCCGAGGCCATGCTGGCCGAGCTGCGCCAACGCTGGCCCACCCACGCCGAACCCGGCCAGCCGCGCGAGGCGGCCTGGCTGATGGCACGCGGCCGCGTACTGCTGAACGCCGGCCAGGTCGAGGCCGCCGATGCCGTGGCCGGGCAGCTGATGGCGCGCGAAGACGGCGTGGACCGCAGCTGGCTGCTGCGCGGGCTGGCCCAGGAGCGGGCCGGCAAGTCGGCCGGCGCGCTGGCCACGCGTGCGCTGAACGGCCTGAACAAGCGCTGCCCGACTGGCGACGAGAAGCGCGCCGTGCGGGAGCTGGGATGCGACTTCCGCAGCGCCTGGGAGGCCCTGCGCCTGCTGCAGCGCGAGCAGTATGTGCAGGGGGCCTTCGTCGCCGCCGAGGGCAGCACCCGGCGAGCCCTCGCGCTGGCCCGCGCCGGCGAGGACAAGCATCTGGTCGCCATCAGCCTGGGCATGCTGGCCTTCACGCTGCAGGCCGAGGAGCGTCTGGACGCCGCGCGCACCGAGCTGCACGCCGCCGAGGCCGAGGCCGCAGGCGATCTCGTGGCCGGCGCCCGCGTGCGCAGCTACGAGGCCGCCATCGAGCGCCGTGCCCGCGACATGGTGGCCTCCCGCAGCGCCTTCGAGGCGGCCCTGCTGCTGGCCGAGCAGGCCGATGCGCCCCACCTTGCTGCGCAGTTGCGCTCCAACCTCGTCGACTCCTACATGCACCTCGGGCTGTTGAAGGAGGCCCTCGCTGCCGGCCAGCGCGCCATGCCCGTGCTGCAGCGCTTCGGCGACCGCTTCTACGAGCGCAGCCTGCACCACAACCTCGCCGTTGCCTACATCAAGCTGCGCCAGTTCGACCAGGCGCGCCAGGAGCTGGCCCGCGTCGGCGAGTTCGGCGCCGACCCGGCCGACCTCGTCTACCGTGCCCGCGAGCTGCGCGAGCTGGCCGATACCTGGGCCGAGGCCGGCCAGTACAAGGAGGCGCTGGGCGCCCTGCACGCCGAGCGCGAGCTCAACGCCCGCGCCAACGAGCGCAACCGCGCCGCCGCCCTGGAGGAGCTGGGCCGCAAGTACGACAGCGCGGCCAAGCAGCGCGACCTCGACCTGCTGGCCCGCGACGGCCAGCTCAAGGATCAGCAGCTGGCCAACCAGCAGCTGGCGCAGAAGGTGGGTTTCGCCGTCGGTGCGCTGCTGCTGCTGTCCATCGCGCTGGTGGGCGTCACGCTGGTGCGCATGCGCCGCGCCCAGGCGCGTCTGACGGCCAACCAGAGCCTGCTGCGCGCCCAGAGCGAGCGCGACCCGCTGACCGATCTGTCCAACCGCCGCCACTTCCTGGCCGTCATGGACCAGCGTACCCGCGACGAGCCCGGCGCGGGCTTCCGCGGCGCGCTGATGATGATCGACATCGATCACTTCAAGAACGTCAACGACTGGCATGGCCACGCGGCCGGCGACGCTGTCATCGTCGAGGTGGCGCGCCGCATCCGCTCGGCGGTGCGCGACACCGACCTTGTCGTGCGCTGGGGCGGCGAGGAGTTCCTCGTCTTCTCGCCCGCGCTGCCCGGCGACGACCTGGCGCTGATGGCCGAGCGCATCCTGCGAGGCATCGGCAGTCTGCCCGTCGAGACGCCCGAAGGCCCGCTGCGCATCACGGCCTCCATCGGCTTCGCCAGCTTCCCCCTCGGCGGGGCGGGCGGGCCGGGCCTGCATCTGCACTGGGAGCAGGCCGTCAACTGGGCCGACATGGTGCTCTACAAGGCCAAGGCCGAGGGCCGCAACCGCGGCGTCGGCATCACGGCCGTCGAGGCCCCCGACGCGGATATGCTCGCCGCCCTCCTGCAAGACTTCGACGCTGCCTGCATCAACGGGCAGGTGCAACTCAGACAATTGCCCGGTCCCGCATGACCGTCCACCTGCAACGCCGCGGCCTGCTGCTCTGGCTGGCGGCATCGTCGGCGTCCGCCCAGCCCGGCAATCCGCCCTGGCCGGGGCGGCCGCTGCGCATCGTCGTGCCCTATGCGCCCGGCGGCGCCGCCGACGTCGCCGCACGGCTGCTGGCGCCGGAGCTGCAGCGCAGCCTGGGCCAGCCCGTCCTCGTCGACAACCGGCCCGGCGCCGACGGCAACATCGGCAGCGCCGAGGTCGCCGGCGCCATCGACGGCCACACGCTGCTGATGGGCAGCGTCGGCACCCACGTCATCAACCCGCTGCTGTCGCGCCGCCTGCCCTACGACGCCGTGAAGGACTTCGCGCCCGTCTGCCTGGTGGCGACGGTGCCGCTGGTGCTGGTCATGAACCCGGCCGTGGCGCAGAGCCTGGGCGTGCGCCGGCTGACCGACCTGTTGCACGCGGCCACCGCCCAGCCCGGGCGCCTGAACATCGCTTCGGGCGGCAACGGCAACCCCTCGCACCTGGCCGGCGAGCTGTTCAAGCGCCTGACCCAGACCTACATGCTGCACTTCCCCTATCGCAGCACGGCTTCGGCCCAGCAGGACGTCATCGCCGGCAACATGGACCTGATGTTCGACTCCCTGCCATCGGCCCTGCCGCAGATCCGGGCCGGCCGCCTGCTGGCCCTGGGCGTCACGAGCGCGCGGCGCAGCCCCAGCCTGCCGGAGCTGCCCACCGTCGAGGAGGCCGGCGGCCCGGTGCTGAAGGGCTACGAGGCCAGTGCCTGGATCGGCCTGTTCGCGCCCGGCGGCCAGCCGGCCGAGCAGCTCGCACGTCTGCAGCGCGACAGCCTGGCCGCGCTGGCCAGCCCCGCGCTGCGCGAGCGGCTGACGAGCCGTGGCATGCTTGCGCAAGGCAGTGGTGGCGCCGGGTTCGCCGCCCTCATCGCTGCCGAGACCGAGAAATGGGCGCGCGTGGTGCAGTTGTCCGGCGTCAAGGTCGACCGCTGAGCCGCCCGCAACGACAGGAGACCGCCATGAGCCTGAATCGCCGCCAGGTCACCGCCTGGGCCGGCAGCCTCGCGCTGCCGGCCGCCGCTCAAAGCCCCTGGCCGACCAAGCCGCTGCGCCTGGTCGTGCCTTTCACGCCGGGCGGCACGACCGACCTGCTGGCGCGGGCCATGGCCCCCGAACTGCAGCAGCGCCTGGGCCAGGCCGTCGTCGTCGACAACCGGCCCGGTGCCGGTGGCAACATCGGCTCGGCCGAGGTGGCCAAGGCGACCGACGGCCACACGCTGCTGATGGGCACCGTCGGCACGCATGCCATCAACGCAGCCCTCTACCCGAAGCTGCCCTATGACCCGGTGAAGGACTTCGCGCCCATCACGCTGGTCGCGGCCGTGCCCAACGTGCTGGTGCTCAATCCCGCCAACGCGGCGCGCTACGGCATCCACAGCGTGGCCGACCTGATCCGCGTCGCGCGCGCCAACCCGGGCAGGCTCAACATGGCCTCCAGCGGCAACGGGACCTCCATCCACCTGGCCGGCGAGCTGTTCAAGAGCATGACGGGCAGCTTCATGCTGCACTTCCCCTACCGCGGTTCGGGCCCGGCGCTGCTGGACCTCATGGCCGGCAACATGGACCTGATGTTCGACAACCTGCCGTCGGCTCTGCCGCACATCAAGGCCGGCAAGCTGCTGGCGCTGGCCGTGACGAGCGTCCAGCGCAGCCCGGCGGTGCCCGAGCTGCCGACGGTGGCGGAGGCGGGCGGTGCGGTCCTGAAGGGCTTCGAGGCCAGCTCCTGGTTCGGCCTGCTGGCGCCCGCCGGCCAGCCGGCCGAGCAGGTGACGCGGCTGCAGCGCGAGGCCGCCGCGGCACTGAACACGCCGACGCTGCGCGAGCGCATGGCGGGACAGGGCGCGGTGGCCGGTGGCGGCTCGTCGGCCGAGTTCGCCGCACTGATCGGCGCCGAGACGGCCAAGTGGGCCCGGGTCGTGAAGGCGTCCGGCGCCAAGGTCGACTGATCCGGCCGGTTTCGCTCGCCCATGCTGCCCAAGCTCCCCGCCACCTGGCGCGCCGACCTGATGGCCGGCGCCGTCGTGGCCGTGCTGCTGATCCCGCAGAGCCTGGCCTACGCGATGCTGGCCGGCCTGCCGCCGCAGGTGGGGCTGTACGCCAGCCTGCTGCCGCTGCTGGCCTACGCCGCGTTCGGCTCCAGCCCGGTGCTGGGCCTGGGGCCCGTGGCGGTGCTGGCGCTGATGATTGCCCAGGCGCTGGGCGCGCTGCCCGCGGGTGTGACGGCGACCGAAGGCGCCCTCGTGCTGGCCGCCGAGGTGGGCCTGGTGATGGCGCTGGCGGCATTGCTGCGGCTGGATGCGCTCGCCTCGCTGCTGTCGGTGCCGGCGCTGCGTGGCTTCGAGAACGGGGCGACGCTGATGATCGCGGCTGGCCAGCTGCCGGTGCTGCTGGGCAGCGCCGCCGCCGGCTTCACGCTGCCGGACCTGCTGGCCTCGGCCGTGCACTGTGGCTGGCGGTGGACGAGCGCCCTGTGGGGCGGGGCGGCCATCGTGCTGCTGCTGGCCTCGCGCCGCGCCGGCTCGCGCCTGCTTGCGCGGCTGGCGCCGCTGCTGCTGCTGGTGGCGGCGATGGGGCTGTCGGCCCTGACGCCAGCCGCCCGCGGCGTGGCCCAGGTGGGGGCGTTGCCCTCGCTGGCCCTGCCGCTGGGCCTGCCGCGGTTCGACGTGGCGCTGTGGCTGCAGCTGCTGCCGCCGGCGGCCCTGGTCGCACTGATGGGTTTCGTGTCCAGCCTCGCGGTGTCGGAGTCGCTGGCCCAGAGGCGCGGCGAGAAGCTGCTGCCGGCGGCCGAGCTGCGTGGCCTGGCGGCGGCCAATCTGGTGGCGTCGGTCAGTGGCGGCATGCCGGTGGCAGGCAGCTTCTCGCGCAGCATCCTGCTGCACGAGGCCGGCTCGCGCAGCCGCTGGAGCCTGGCCTTCGTGGCCGTCTTCATGTTCCTGGCCATGCTGATGCTGGCGGAGCCGCTGGCCCACCTGCCCAAGCCGGTGCTGGCGGCGACCATCGTCGTTGCCGTGCTGGGCGGCTTCTCGCTGCAGCCCTACCGCGAGGCCTGGCGCTACGCGCCGGCGGAAGGCCTGCTGATGCTGGCCGTCACGGCGGCCGTGCTGCTGTGGAGCATTGCGGCAGCGCTGGCCATCGGCGTCGTCGGCTCCGTGGCGCTGCTGATCCAGCGCACGGCACGCCCCCACGTGGCCCGCATCGGCCGCGTGCCGGGCACGCAGCACTACCGCAATGTCGGGCGCTACGCGGTCGAGTGCCGGCCCGAGGTGGTCGGGCTGCGCGTGGACGAGAGCCTTGTGTTCACCAACGCTCGCGGCCTGGGCGACGCGGTGCTGGCGCGCGTGCGCGAGCACCGCGAGCAGGTGGGCAGGCCGCAGCGCGTGCTGATGCTGATGGCGCCGGTCAACCACATCGACGTGTCTGGCCTCACGGCGCTGCAGGAGCTGCACTCGGCGCTGGCGGCCGAGGGCCTGCGGCTGGAGTTCTCCGAGGTCAAGGGGCCGGTGCTGGACAAGCTCAAGGCCGTGGGTTGGCTGGAGCGCTACGACGTGTCGCTCTACCTCAGCCACCACGAGGGCATCCAGGCCGGCGAACATGCCCTGAGGCCCAGCCTGGCTGACCACGACGCTCCCGGGCAGCTGTAGCCACGTTCTGCTACCGTTCCGGCCCAATCAGTGGTCCCCGGACGCCATGAACGACAAAGAGACATTGCTCGGCATCCGCCGCGGCATCGAGAAGGAAAGCCTGCGCGCCCTGCCCGGGGGCGGCCTGGCGCTGACGCCGCATCCGCTGGCCCTGGGTGCGGCGCTGACGCATCCGCACATCACGACCGACTACAGCGAGTCGCAGCTGGAGCTCATCACTGGCGTGCATGCCGGCGTCGAGGACTGCCTGCAGGAGCTCACCGAGATCCACCAGGCCGTCTACCGCGCTCTGGCCGACGAGCGGCTGTGGGTGGGCTCCATGCCCTGCGGCCTGCCGGCCGACGAGACCATCCCGATCGGCCGCTACGGCAGCAGCAACGTCGGGCGTGCCAAGAGCATCTACCGCATGGGCCTGGGCCAGCGCTACGGCCGGCGCATGCAGACGATCTCGGGCATCCACTACAACTGGTCCATCCCCGGCGTGGGCACCGACGGCTACCTCGGTGCCATCCGCAACTTCCGCCGCGAGGGCTGGCTGCTGCTGTACCTCTTCGGCGCCAGCCCGGCGCTGTGTGACAGCTTCGTCGCCGGCCGCGAGCACGGCCTGCAGCGCCTCTCGGGCCACACCCTCTACCTGCCGCACGCCACCTCGCTGCGCATGGGGCGGCTGGGTTACCAGAGCGACGCCCAGGCCAGCATCGCCGTCAGCTACAACTGCCTGGAAAGCTACGCCGCCTCGCTGCAGGCCGCGCTGAGCCGGCCCTACGGGCCTTACGAGGCCATCGGCGTGCAGACGCCGGGCGGCGACTACAACCAGCTCTCCACCAGCCTGCTGCAGATCGAGAACGAGTTCTACAGCACCATCCGCGCCAAGCGCGTCATCCGCTCCGGCGAGCGGCCGCTGCACGCGCTGCGCGAGCGCGGCGTCGAGTACATCGAGGTGCGGCTGATGGACCTGGACCCCTTCGAGCCGGTCGGCATCGGCGCCGACACCATCCGCGTGCTGGATGCCTTCCTGCTGCATTGCCTGAACAGCGACAGCCCCGACGACACGCCGGCCGAGATCGCCGCCAATGCGCGCAACCAGCACAGCGTGGCCGCGCGCGGCCGCGAGCCGGGCCTGATGCTGGAGCATTGGCGCGGCGGCGAGCGAGCCCTGTCCGACTGGGCGGCCGAGATCCTGGCTGCCTGCGCGGTGCAGGCCGAGGCCCTGGACGCGGCCCATGGCGGCGGCGCCTACCGCGCGGCGTTGCGCCGCGTGGCAGAGCGCCTGCAGCGGCCGGAGCTCTGCCCCTCGGCCCGCGTGCTGACCGTGATGGCCCAGGACTTCGACGACAGCTACGTGGGCTTCATCCGCCGCCAGAGCGACGCGACGCGGGCGGCCCTGCTGGCCCTGCCTTTCCCGGATGCGCTGCAGCAGCGCTTCGAGAAACTGGCGGCCGAGTCGCTGGCCGAGCAGGCCCGCATCGAGGCGGCCGACACGCTGGACTTCGAGACCTTCCGCCGCTTCTACGTCGCCCCCGAGCGCATGGCCGTCTGAAAGACCGGCCTCGCGCCACGCCGGGGGCCCTGTGACCGGCAAAAAAAGACCCGGTCAGCAAGCTGCCGGGTCCTGAAGCCCTCGGGGTCGAGGGCGTCGTTGGGATGAATCGACTGTAGGCCGTCGGCCCGCGATGTGGTGGGCACTATTCACGGCGCCCTGCCGATAATCCGGTCATGCCCCACCCCGCGCACCGTCCGCCCGAAGCCCTGTCCGAAGTCGACCTGGAGCGCCTGCAGGCCCTGCTCGACGCCCTGCCCGCGCCGCTGGAGCCGCTGGACGTCAGCATGGCCGATGGCTATCTCTGCGGCGTGCTGCTGCAGCCCGAGCCCGTGCCGCTGGCTGCCTGGCTGCCGCCGCTGCTGGACAGCGAGGGGCACCCGACGCCGGCGCGCGTGGACGATGAGCTGCTCGCGCTGCTGCGCCGTCGCCACAAGGAGCTCAACGTCGCCATCGCAGGCCGGCAATGGTTCGACCCCTGGATCTTCGAACTGGACGACGACGCCGAGCCCAGCGAGACGGTGCTGCCCTGGGTGGCCGGCTTTGCCCACGCGCTGGACGCCCATCCCGGCCTGATGCGCCTGCCCGAGGAACCGCTGCTGGAGCCGCTGGCGGCCATCTACCTGCACCTGGACCCGGACGACCTGGAGGATGCCGACGCGCTGCTGGAGGAGATCGAGTCCCTGGAGCCGCCGGCGGACCTGGAGGAAGCGGTGGAGGGCCTGGTCAGCGCGGTGCTGATGCTGGCCGATGTCTCTAGGCCGCTGAAGCCCCAAACAGGCGCCGGGCGTGCAAGCCCAGGCCGGTCGCGACCGAGGCAAACCGGTCGCCGCTGACGCGCGCGGCCTGCGGGAAGCCCGCCGCCATGCCGTCCACGAGCAGGCGCAGCCCGGTGGAGCCGCCGGTGAAGTAGAGGGCGTCGATCTGTCCGGGCCTGAGGCCGGCCAGTGCCACCGTCTCGTGGGCCGTGGCGATGATGCGGTCGAGGTCAGTGCGCAGCGCGTCCACGGCGGTCTTCTCGCTGAGCGGCAGTACGAGGCCGGGCTCGACATGACCCAGGTCCACCGTCGTGTCGGCACCGCCCGAGACGGCGATCTTGGCGCCCTCGGCGCGCGCGGCCAGCTCGTGGCCCAGGCGCTCCTCCAGCACCGTCATCAGCCGGGCGTGCTGGCGCACGTCGTTGAACCAGCTCTTCATGCCGCGCCACTCGGCCACGCGCAGCGGCGCGTAGCAAGTGTTGATGAGGTGCCAGGTGGCGAGGTCGAAGTACAGGCCGCTGGGCACCTCGCGCCCGCTCGGGCCGGTGGCGCGGTAGCCGAAGGCCTGCAGGATGCCGGCAAGCTCGATGTGGCGGTCGAAATCGGTGCCGGCGATGTGGATGCCGTGGCTGGCGAGGATGTCGTCGCGGCGCGCCAGGCGCTGCATGCGCTCGGGGCCCACGCGCACGATGGAGAAGTCGCTGGTGCCGCCGCCGATGTCGGCCACCAGCACGATCTGTTCGCGCGTGGCCTGCTGTTCGAAGTCGAAAGCCGCCGCGATGGGTTCGTACTGGAACTGCACGTCCTTGAAGCCCGCGGCCCGCGCGCAGGCTTGCAGCTGGTCCTGGGCGGCGGCGTCGCGCTCGGGCTCGCCATCGACGAAGAAGACGGGGCGGCCCAGCACTGCCCGTTCCGGCTCGCCGGCCAGGCGGCGCAGCCGCTTCAGATAGCCGGCGACGATGTCCGAATACCTGGCGCCGCGGCCGCCGCCGACGTCGGTGGTCTGGTCGATGAGGGGAGAGCCGAGGATGCTCTTCATGGAGCGCATCAGCCGGCCGTCGTGGCCGTCGACGTAGGAGGCCACGGCGGCGCGGCCGAAGGCGCGCGGCGGGCCGTCGGCGTCGTGGGAGCCTTCGGTGAAATAGAAGACCGCCGTGGGCATCGTGCGCTGGCCGGGCTCCAGCTCGATGAGGTGCATCTCGCCAGCGGCATCCGGCACGGCGACGGCGGAGTTGGACGTGCCGAAGTCAATCGCGCAGAAGGGGGGAGGGGCAGTCATGCAAATTACCGGCCTTGGGGCCATACCTGAGAGGGGGCGCGGATTCTAGGAACACAATCCGCGCCGACAAGGAGACCCCATGAAATCGCGCCGTGCCCTCGCCCTGATCATGCTCGCCGCCCTGGCGGCCTGCGGACAACGTTCCGAGCAGGATCTGCTTGCGTCGGCGCAGAAGCGCATGGAGCAGAAGGACGTCGCCGGCGCCGTCATCGAGCTGAAGAACCTGCTGCAGCAGAACCCCGACAACGCCACGGGCCGCTACCTGCTGGGCAAGTCGCTGCTGGACGGTGGCGACCTGGCGGGCGCGGAGATCGAGCTGCGCCGGGCCTGGGAGCTGGGCGCGCCGCGCGACGAGCTGGCACCGCTGCTGGCCCAGGCCCTGCTGCAGTCGGGTCAGTCGCGCAAGGTGATTGGCGAGTTCAGCGACCAGAGCCTGGCCGATCCGGCGGCCATGTCGACGATGCAGCGGCACCTGGCGCTGGCCTTCCTGGCCCAGGGCAATCTGAGCGAGGCCAAGGCGGCATCGACGCGCGCCCTGCAGCTGAAGCCTGATTCCGAGGACGCCGTCATCGTCGGCGCCCGCGTCAAGCTCGCCGCGGGTTTTGCCGACGAGGCGCTGGCGGCACTGGACGAGCTGCTGCTGAAGAACGCCAAGGCGATTCAGGCGCTGCAGCTCAAGGCCGAGGTGCTGCTGTCGCGCGGCAAGCTGGAGGAGGCCGAACCGCTGCTCAAGGATGTGCTTGCGTTGGACCCGAACTCCTATGAGGCGCGCTCTCTGCTGGTCCGCATGGCCTTCGGTCAGCAGAAGCTCGATGTCGCCACCAAGCTCGTCGACGAGATGCCGCCGGCGCTGGCCAAGAAGCCGCAGGGCCGTTTCCTGCAGGCCCAGTTGGCGCTGGCCAAGGGCGACGCCGCCAAGGCGCGCGAGCTGGCGCTGCCGCTGGTCAAGCAGATGCCCAACTTCCTGCCGCTGCTGAGGCTGGCCTCCGGTGCCCACCAGCAGCTCGGCGAACTGGCCGATGCGGAGAACCTGCTCAATCAGGCCCTCAAGCTCGCCCCCGAGGACTTCGCGCTGCGCCGCCAATTCGCCGGCCTGCAGTTGCAACGGCGTGCGCCGGCCAAGACGCTGGAAACGCTGCGGCCGGTGCTGGATTCTGGCAAGGCCGACGCCGAATCCCTGCTGCTGGCCGGCAAGGCGCAGCTGATGCAGGGCAATTTCGAGGCGGCCGACCAGGCCTTCGGCGCGGCCGCCAAGCTGCGGCCCGACGATGCCAAGACCGGCGCCGCGCTGGCGCTGTCGGCCATCGTGCGCGACGGCACGGCGCCCGGCGGCGCCAACCGCGCCAAGGCCGATGCCGCGGTCGCCCAGTTGCGCGACATCGCAGCCAAGGACAGTGGCAGCAACTACGACCTGATGCTGGTCAATGCGCTGATGCGCCGCAATGAGTTGCCGGCCGCACTGGCTGCCATCGACAAGCTCGCGCCCAAGATGAAGGGCAGCCCGGTGCCCGATGGCCTGCGCGGCCGCATCCATCTGGCACGCAAGGACACCGCCGCCGCCCAGGCGGCCTTCGAGGCAGCGCTGAAGGCCGATGCAGGCTATCTGCCGGCCTTGCTGGGCCTGGTGGCGCTGGACACGCAGGAGGGCCGCAGTGATGCCGCCGTCAAGCGCCTGGAGGGCTTCGTGGCCAGCCAGCCCCGCTCGGCGCAGGCCCGCCTGGCGCTCGCCGACATGCTGGCCCGGACGGGCGCGCCGGCCGGACGCATCACCGAGGTGTTGTCGGCCGGCATCCGCGAGGAGCCGACCGAGGCCGGCCTGCGCATGGCCCTGATCGACCACCATACGCGTCAGGGCGACACGCCCAAGGCGGCCCAGGCGGCGCAGGAGGCTTCGGTGGCCCTGCCGCTCAACCCGGACCTGCTGGAGCGCCTGGGGCGCAGCCAGCTGGCGTCGGGCGACAAGTCCCAGGCGGCCAAGACCTATTCGCGCCTGACGGTGCTGGCGCCGACGCGCGCTTCGGGCTGGATGGGCCTGGGCCAGCTGCGCTTCATCGAGAAGGACTACGCCGGTGCCGAGCGCGAGGTCAAGCGTGCGCTGGAGGCCGAGCCGAGTTCGGTGCTGGCGCAACGCCTGCTGATCCAGCTCGCCATCCGCCAGGGCCGCGTCGACGAAGGGCTGGCCGCGCTGCGCGAGCGTCAGAAGAAGTACCCGCAGGAGGCCTATTCGCTGATCGCGGAGGCCGATGTTGAGGCTGGCCGCCAGCATCAAGACGTCGCCGTTGCCGCGCTGCGCAAGGCCACCGCGCTGCGCGATCCGGCGGATGCCGCGCCGCGCCTGTTCACGCTGCTGCTGGCGCAGAAGAAGCGCGACGAGGCGCTTGCCTTCGAGAAGCAGTGGCTGGCGACGCATCCTCAGGACGTGGCCTTCCCCGCGGCGGCGGCCGACGTGCTGCTGTCGCGCGGCGAGTTCGAGCCGGCGCTGGCGCGCTATGAAGCCCTGCTCTTGCGTAGCCCCGACGTGCTGCCGGTCCTCAACAACGTGGCCTGGCTGCGCAGCCGGCTCGGCAAGCCCGGCGCACGCGAGCTGGCCGAGCGCGGCCTCAAGATCAACGCGGAGTACGCACCGCTGCGCGACACCTATGCCACGGTGCTGGCCAACGAGAAGGAATTCGGCAAGGCCATCAGCCAGCAGCGCCAGCTAGTCGGCGAGCAGCCCGACCAGGCGGCCTACCGCATCAACCTGGCCGAGATCCTGATCCAGTCGGGCGACAAGGCGGCCGCCAGGATCGAGCTCGAGAGCCTGGCCAAGCAGGGCTCCAAGCTGCCGCAGCAGGCGCAGGTGCAGGCGTTGCTGAAGTCGCTCTGAGCGCAGGCTTCAGCGCTCGGCCACGTCGCCGTAGAAGCCGAAGGCCATGTCCGGCCGGCGGCCGGCGATGAGCTCGGCCATTGCGTGGCCCGAGCCTGCGCCGTGCGTCCAGCCCAGCGTTCCGTGGCCGGCGTTGAGCCACAGGTTGCGGGCCTTCCTGCTGCGGCCGATGTAGGGGATATTGGTCGGCGTGCTCGGGCGCAGGCCGGTCCAGTAGTTGGGCTCGGAGAGGTCGGCCACGCCGGGGAAGAGCTCTTCGTAGCGCCGCACCAGGGCCGCGCAGCGCACCTTGGCGGTCGCGGATTCGAGGGTGAGGTCGAAGCCCGACAGTTCGGCCGTGCCGGCGATGCGGATGTGGTCACCCAGGCGCGAGATGGCGATCTTGCGCGTGTCGTCCAGCAGGCTGACGACGCTGGCGGCCTCGGGCTTCTTCAGGCGCAGCGTCGCCGAATAGCCCTTGGCGGGATAGATGTTGAGGCACTCGCCCAGCGGCTTGACGAGTTCGGGCGTGTAGGAGCCCATCGCGGCGACGAAGGCGTCGGCCTTCAGCGTCTTGCGCTCGCCGCTGCGCACGTGGGCGATCTGGACCGACTCGATGACGTCGCCCGCGCGCTGCAGGCCGAGGATGTCGTGTTCGTAGAGGAATTGCGCGCCGCGCTCGGCGCAGCGTTGGGCGAGCTTCTGCGTGAAGACCTTGGCGTCGCCGCTTTCGTCGCTGGGCGTGTAGGTGCCGCCGAAGACCTTGGGACCGAAGCTGGCCAGCGCGGGCTCGACCTTGAGCACCTCCTCGCGGCTGAGCACACGCCGGTCCACACCGTGGCGGCGCATGATTTCGGCGCCGGCCGCGCCGCTGTCGAAATCGGCCTGGCTGGAGAAGAAATGCAGGATGCCGCGCTCCAGCCGGTCGTACTCGATGCCGGTGCGCGCGACCAGCTCCTTCAGCGAGGCGTGCGAGTAGCGGCCCAACTGCACCAGCTCCTCGACGTTGCGCTCGAAGGCGGTGTTCGTGCATTGCATCAGGAAGGCCAGGCCCCAGCGCCACTGGTTGGGGTCCAGGCGCGGGCGGAACAGCAGCGGCGAGTCGTCGCGCAGCAGCCATTTCGCGACCTTGAACGGGGCGCTGGCATTGGCCCAGGGCTCGCAGAAGCTGACCGAGATCTGCGCACCATTGGCGAAGCTGGTTTCCAGCGCGGCGTCGGGCTGGCGGTCCACGACGATGACCTCGTGCCCCTCGTCGAGCAGATACCAGGCGGTGGCGATGCCGATGATGCCGGCGCCGAGAACGACGATCTTCATGGCTGTCCTTCGAGTTCTTAGAGGGGTTGCAGGAGGAGTTGTAGACCCAGGCCGGTCATCAGCAAAGCGACGAACGCATCGATGACCCGCCAGGTGTGGGCGCTGCGCAACCGCGGCGCGGCGGCCGCCGCGCCGAAGCCCAGCAGGCCGAACCACATGGCCGACGCCAGGCCTGCACCGGCGGCAAAGGCCGCGCGCAGTTCAGGCGGCTGGCGCGCGCCCAGGCCGCCGAGCAGTACGACGGTATCCAGGTAGACGTGGGGGTTCAGATAGGTGAAGGCGAAGGCGGCCGACAGCGTCGCGCCCAGGCTGCTGGCCTTGTCGGTGGCATCCAGCCCGGAGGTCGGCCGCCAGGCACGTCGCGCTGCGAGCAGGGCATAGCCCAGCAGAAACGCCGCACCACCGAAGCGGAAGCACTCCAGCAGCAAGGGCCGGCCCTGGATCAGCGCACCCAGCCCGAAGACGCCCAGCGCGATCAGCAGCCAATCCGACAGCGTGCAGACCGCGACGACGGCGCCGACATGCTCGCGCCGCAGGCCCTGGCGCAAAACCAGCGCGTTCTGCGCGCCGATGGCCAGGATGAGGCCGGCACCCATGACCCAGCCCTGCGCAAACACGGCAGGCGCAGTTGCTGGGGCTAGGGCGAAGGCGGGCATCGGCGGATTCTCCGCAGCCACCCTGGATTTAAGAAATGGCATTAATATTATTGGCAGTGCATTAAATTTACTTATGAATGAATTCGACCCCGCCGCGTTGGACTGCCTAGCCGCACTGGCTGACGAGTTGGGGTTCGAGCGCGCCGCGCAGCGCCTGGCGATCACGCAGAGCGCCGTGTCGCAGCGGCTGCGCTCGCTGGAGGCGCAGGTGGGTCAACCCCTCGTCGTGCGTTCGCGGCCTCTGCGGCTGACCGAGGCGGGCAAGGTGCTGCTGCGCTTTGCCCGCCAACTGCAGGCCCTGCGCGTGGACGTCGCCCGCGAACTGGGCGAGCGCGTGGCGCCGCAGTCGCGCCTGGCCATCGCCGTCAATGCCGACAGCCTGGCCACCTGGGTGCTGCCGGCGCTGGACGGCCTGGTGCAGCAGGGGCTGCGCGAGGGCTACGGGCTGGAACTGGTCGTGGATGACCAGGACTTCACCCACGACAGCCTGCGCCAGGGGGCGGTGCTGGGGTGCGTGTCGACCGTGGCAGAGGCTCTGCAGGGCTGCCGCGTGCAGCCCCTGGGGGTCATGCGCTATGTTGCGGTGGCCAGTCCGGGGTTTCTGGCGGCGCAATTGCCCGAGGGCCTGCATGCAGGGAACTTCGCCGATGTGCCGTTTCTCGTCTTCAACCGCAAGGACGACAGCCAGTCACAGTGGGTGTCACAGGCCTTCGGCGTGCGCTTGCCGCGCTTGCGCGAGCGCTTCGTGCCCTCCAGCGAGGCCTATGTGCGCGCAGCCACGATGGGCTGGGGCGTGGGCGTCGCGCCCGAGATCCAGGTTCGGCCCCTCGTCAAGGCCGGACAGCTGGTCGTGCTGAGGCCCGAGGTCGGCGTCGACGTCACCCTGTACTGGCATCAATGGCAGCTTCAGGGGCGGGATGCATTGCTGGACCGTATCGGTCAGGCCCTCGCGGAGGGGGCCCGCCACGCACTGACCTGATCAGCGCGCGGCGGTGGCTGGCGCGGACGCTGCGGTGGCGGGCGCGACCTGGGCAAGCATCAGGCTGGGGCTGCCCTGTTCGGGATGTATGGCGTGGGCCATCCACAACGTGCTCGCCAGCACGACGGCGATCAGGCCGCTGGCGATCCATTTCAACAGTTCTGAACTCATGCAGGAGCCGGGGGGGGCTTGGAGGTGGCGCAGCTTAAGCGGCGAACCCTCTGACCCTATCCTCAGCTCTAGGGAGCGGGGGAAAAGAATTGCAAAACAGCAACGCCCCCTCGAATTGAGGGGCGCAGGCCGGAAGGCCTTGCCACCGCTGGGAAAAGCAGGCCTTGCGCCCGTGCGGTAATGCCAGTGGAGGCAATATTTACTCACAGATAAGAGATCCGTTTGTCACATGAATCCCTCACACTGAGTCCGCGATGCCAATGTGGTTGTTGGCATCGTCAAGCCAGAGGGGTCTGCCATGCGATTCGTTCCAGCGCTGCGTTTTTTCCGCCGTGACGTCGCTGCGCGCAGCGAGCCGGATCCGGCCGACCTCGGGACCGCCTTCGGGCTTGACGCCTGCCTAGATGGCGGCGACATCAGCGAGTACCGCAGCCAGCCGCCGAGCGAGTTACTGGAGTCTCAGTCGGGTCGCATGATGCAGGAGTCGCCGCTGAGCTGGCTGTCGCGCCGGCCGGCTTGAAGATCCGGGAAGCCAGGTCAGGCTCCCTGTCGCGCGGCACATCGCCAAGGCCTGGGTCGCAGGTACGTGGCGTACCTGCCTATCGCACGTCCTTTGAACCGGAGCGCCTTTTCACCCTGATTCGGGGGGGGCGTCTGGCGGGACTCCAACTGATAATTTGAGCGCGAGCGCTTGGCTTGCACACCAAAGGCACGCAGGGGAATTGCATGAACAAGAATCGGCTCGAAGGTGATCTGGGTTCGCCGCCCAGCCAGCCGCAAGTTACCGGCGCCGCATTGGCGACGTCCGTGAACGTCGGGCGTCGGCGCTTGTTCCGTGGTGTCGGCGGCGGAGCCGGTGTGCTGCTGGCCGTCAGTGCCAAGTCGGCGCTGGGCGGCGGAGTCTGTCAGAGCCCTTCCGCCATGATGAGCGGCAACACCAGCCCGCGGCCAGGGACTGGCACCACCTGCTCCGGCGGCCTCTCGCCTGGCTACTGGGTCCAGCCTCAGCACTCGCCGAACTGGGCGATTGCCGGCGGCGTTTTCCCGCAGTTCAACGGCCAGGTCGTCCTCTGCACGACGAGCCTGAACAAGGTTGTGTTTACCGACATCACCAGCCAGGGAACGACCATCCAGAGCATCTTTACGGGCTGGGTCTCGAAGAGTTCCTACCAGGGCCCCGCGAGTATCTGGTGGGCCATCAATGCGCCCAATGACGCCATGTTCGGCGGGCCGGGCGGCGTGGGCCAGTTGTTGCGGCACCTGAGCTGCGCTTGGCTGAACGCCGGCTATTTCCAGAATTCCACCGCCAAATACCCGCTCACAAAGGCTCAGGTCGTCGACATGTGGGTGCAGCTGAACACCAAGGGCACGTACTGCCCGGGCTCCCTTACCTGCAGCAAGCCGTGGACGGCTACCGACGTGATCACGTACATCAGCAACATGTATGACGTGAATGCGCCTGTCGACAACCTGTGCAAGCAATAGCGGATCAGAGCGCTTCTGAGCCGGCTTTTTGGGCCATTCGCTCGGGGCGTCTGCTTCGTTTCGGGCCGGACTGGCCGGAGTCGAGTGACCGGTTGGCCTTTGATGCCTGCTCGGGCGACTACTGGGTGCTCGATGCCCTCGGCCATCGTGTGGTGCGGTGCCTGCTCGACGCAGGCGCTCAATCGACCGTGCAACTGCAGGTCGAGCGCGGTCAGGTGCCGGGACTCAGCAGCGACGTGGACGATCTTGAGCCAGCGCTCGCGCGGCTGTTCGAGGCGGGGCTGATACAACCGGTGCATGCATCCGCCCCTTGAGTGACGGTGTTCGACGCCACCCTGCACATTCCGCCTTTCAACGTCCGGCTCCGTTCGCCGTTGGCGGCCGTGCGCCGGCACGTGGAAACCTTCTACCCACAGGCCATCCTGCCGCCCGACCGGTCCACCTTCGTCGACTTTGACGTCGAGATTGTTCCGGGGCGAGGGTTGCGCAGGTTCTGGCGGCCCCAGGTGCGCTTCCTGCTGGACGGTACTGAACCGTTCTTCCCGCTGCCTGCTGCACAGGCTGCACCCATGTTCGAGTGGGGCATGAACTGGTGCGTCGCGCAGCGGCCGCTGGGCTGGCTCGTCATGCACGGGGCCGTGCTGGCGCGGGATGGCGCCGCGCTCGTCATGCCCGGCTTTCCGGGCGCCGGCAAAAGCACTCTGTGCGCGTCGCTGGCATTCATCGAAGGTTGGCGGCTGCTCTCGGACGAACTCACCGTGCTGGATCCCGGCGACGGTCTGCTGGTGCCTCACCCCCGGCCGATCAGCCTGAAGAACGCCTCAATCGACATCGTCGCCGCCTTCCCGGGAGCGCACCTCGGCCCGATCTACCGCGACACGCGCAAGGGAACGATCACCCACGCAGCCTGTCCACCGACCTCGATGGCGAACGCTGGGGAGCGCGCGCGGGCCGCGTGGATCGTCTTCCCGCGGTTCGAGGCAGGCGCCTCGCTGCACGTGGAACCGCTCAGCCGCGTCGAGGCTTTCACGCTGATCTCCGAGCAGTCGTTCAATGGTGAGCGCATGGGCGCACCCGGCTTCGAGGCCTTGTGCGCAATGTTCGACCACGTCACCTGCCACGAGCTGGTCTATGGGTCGACGGCCGAAGGTCTTGAGGGCATCCGACGGATCTGCGCCTCATGAGCCCGCGCATCGCGTTGCTGCAGACGCTGCGTGAGCCGCAGCGCGCGCGGATGCTCTCCCCCGCCGGCTGGTCGGATCTGGTGGCCGCTGCGCGCGACGCCAATCTGCTCGGCGCGCTGGCCAAGCGGCTGGATGCCGCCGGCGTGCAAGCCTGCGCGCAGGCCCAGCTGCATCTGGAGGGTGTGCGCAGGATGGGCGAGCGGCAGCATCTGTCGATCCGCTGGGAGGCGCATCAGCTGCAGTCGGCGCTGGGCGCGCTCGACATGCCCGTCGTGCTGCTCAAGGGCAGCGCCTACGTCATGGCCTACCCCGAGATCGGGCGCGGACGCCTCTTTGGCGACGTCGACATCCTGGTGCCGAGGGAGGCGCTGGGCGACGTCGAGAGCCGCCTGATGCTGCATGGCTGGGTCAGCGCCAAGAACGATCCCTACGACCAGCGCTACTACCGCGAGTGGATGCACGAGCTGCCGCCGATGAGCCATGTTCATCGCGGAACGGTGCTCGACGTCCATCACAACATCCTGCCGCTTACGGCCCGCAACGCGCCCAGCCCCGCAGCCATCATCGGACGGTCGCAGCCGCTGCCGGACCTGCCAGCGCTTCGCATCCCCTGCCCCGAGGACCTGCTGGTGCACTGCCTCACGCACCTGCTGCACGAGGGCGAGCTGCACAACGGACTGCGCGACCTGCACGATGCCGACCAGATGCTGCGCCGCTTCGCGGAGGAGGCGGGTTTCTGGGGCCGGCTGCAGGCCGTCGCCGCCGGCAACGACCTGGCCGGGCCGGTGGCCCTGGGACTGCGACTCGTTGCACACTTTTTTGGCACGCCCTTGCCGGCCTCTTTGGTGAGCGACCTCGAAGCCTCGCTGGCGTCGCCCAATTCCTGGAGCCGCTGGCTGCCCACCTACGAGGCCGCCCTGCTGGAGCCCTTCGGAGGTGGCGTGAGCCTGCGCGCGGCATGGGCCCGGCAGCGGATCTATGTGCGGTCCCACTCGCTGCGCATGCCCACGGGCCTGTTGATCCGTCATCTCGTGCGCAAGGCCTGGATGCGCAAGCGCGCGGAGGTGGCCGAGACCGGTGAGGCCTGACGCAGCGGCGTGACCGCCGGATTCCGGTGCCGCCCCCGGGGCGGCAACCTCCCTCAGAGCGACGCAGTGCCGAACGTGTCGCAGGCCTTCAGCTCGCCGGCCTCCAAGCCCCGCTTGAACCATCGCACCCGCTGGGCGCTGCTGCCGTGGGTGAAGCTCTCCGGCACGACACTGCCGCGCGAGCGCTTCTGCAGCGTGTCGTCGCCGATCTGGGACGCGGCGTTCAGCGCTTCCTCGACGTCGCCCTGCTCCAGCCAGCCCTTGCCGCGCTGCGACAGAGTGGCCCAGACGCCCGCGAAACAGTCGGCCTGCAGTTCCAGCCTGACGCTCATGGCATTCATCTCCCGTTCGGAGACCCGCCCGCGGGCCTGATCCATCTTGGCCGTCGTGCCCATCAGGTTCTGCAGATGGTGGCCGACCTCGTGGGCGATGACGTAGGCCTGGGCGAAGTCCCCAGGCGCACCCAGGCGCTGGCGCAGCGTGTCGTAGAAGCCCAGGTCGATGTAGACCTTGCGGTCGGCCGGGCAGTAGAAGGGGCCCATGGCCGCCTCGCCGGTGCCGCAGGCGGTGGGCTCGCTGCCGCGGAAGACGCGCAGCCTGGGCGCGGGGTACTGCTGGCCGCTGCGCTGAAGGTAGGCGCCCCAGACATCCTCGGTGTCGGCCAGCACGACCTTGACGAAGCGGTAGGCGGGATCCTGCGCATGGGAGTCGCCGGCCTGCGTCTGAACCGGCGCGCCGCCGCCACCGCCGCTCAACAGGCCCAGCATCGTCAGCGGGTTCACGCCCAGCACCCAGGAGGCCAGCAGCGCGACGACGATGCCGCCCAGGCCGAGGCCACGCCCTCCGATCGGCAGGCCCCGGCCGCCGCCGTCCCGCGCGTCTTCGACGTTGTCACTCTCGCGCTGACCTTCCCACTTCATGCTGGTTCTCCTGCTGGTCGGCCCATCCTACGGCCCATGACCGCAAAAGCGCAGTCCATCGCCTGCCGCGGGTGCAAGAGGTTGTCGCTGGCCACACTGCCGCCCCATCGACGAACCGGGAGCCCGCCATGAAGCGCCTCGCCCTGCTGACCCTTGCCGCCGCCTTCGCCACCTCTGCCGCCTTTGCCGGCGACAACGACTGGCATCTGCGCATCAAGAAGGAGTCCGACGGCTGGTCGGCACATTTCAGCGGTCCGATGGACTACGGCAGCAGCAGGAACCGCGTGCGCGGCTCGGGCGTCAAGGTCGAGAAGCAGCGCACCCTGGCGGCCTTCAGCAAGCTGCGCATCGACGGCCCCTTCGACGTGAAGCTGGCCCAGGCCGGCAGCGACCAGGCCACCGTCGTCGCCGACGACAACATCGAACCCCTGGTCGAGACGGTGGTCGAGGGCGACGCCCTCGTCATCCGCATGAAGCGCGACGCCGGCTTCACGACGCGCTCGGCGCCGACGGTGCGCATCAGCGCCCGCGCGCTGCAGGCCATCGCCATCCACGGCTCGGGCGACTTGAGCGTCGACACCTTCAAGGCCGACAGCCTGGGCCTGAACGTCGTCGGTTCGGGCGATGTTCAGTTCGGTCTCGTCGAGCTGAAGGACCTGAACGTCAGCCTCAGCGGCTCGGGCGACGTGCGCCTGGCCGGCCGGGCCGACCAGCAGAGCTGGACTGTCAGCGGCTCGGGCGATGTCGATGCGCGCGCCCTGGCCGGGCGTGTGGCCAAGGTCAATATCCACGGCTCGGGCGACGTGGCCCTGGGCGTGACGGAACAGCTGGATGCGCAACTGAGCGGCTCCGGCGACCTCAGCTACGCCGGCCGGCCGCAGTTGCGCCAAAGCGTCAGCGGTTCGGGCGAGATCCATCGCCGGTGAGCCCGGCGGCCCAGAATCGGGCCGTGGTGAACCAAGACGACCTCTGGTGGCAGACGCTGACGGCCGGCCCGCTGCTGCTGGCCCTGTTCGATGCGGACGACCGTCTGCAGCGTGCCAATGCGGCCTATCGCCAGGCCTGGGGCCTGGATGCCGACGCGCTGCCGGCCTGGGCCGAGATGGTGGAAGCGGCGCGCCGCGTCGGCATCGGCCCGGCCGACACCCCCGAGCGGCGCAGCCGCATCGCCCAGCGCGGCTACGAGCAGGCCTGGCGCGATGGCCGGCGGCTGTGGTGGGTGGAGCAGCGCACGGCAGATGGCGGCCTGGCATTGACGGGCGTGGACATCAGCGCGCTGGCCGGGCCGCGGCCATTGACGGGGCAGCTGCTGTCGGTCCAGGCGGGGCGCGAACTGCTGCAGACCTTGCTGGCCGACCCGCGTGCCTGGCCGCTGTCGGTCGCGACGTTGCCGCCCGGGTCCGACCCCGTCGAGCTGCTGGCCCGCATCCGCGGCGAGGACGGCTGCATGCGCCTGGACGACGGCCGCCTGCTCGTCATGCTGCCGGCCACCGGCCCGGCCCAGGCGGCCGCGCTCGGAGCCCGGCTCGGCGTGCTGGTGCTGACCGAGGCCGTCTGGGGCGAGACGGCGGCAGCCCTGCTCCTCAGGGCCTGAGCTTCAGGTCGCGGCCCTGGGCCTGGGCCGGCGCGGGCAGGCCGGCAATGGCGGCCAGCGTCGGGGCCAGATCGGCCACTTCCACCCGCGCCATCACCTCGCCCTGGCCGACGTAGCCCGGCCCCCAGAACAGCAGGGGCACATGGGTGTCGTAGTCGTGCGGGCTGCCGTGGGTGCTGCCGCCGGCCCGGTAGCTGAAGATCCAGTGGGGCTTCAGCACGATCTGCAGCTGAGCGGCGCGCGTCGGGTCGAAGGACTTGCGCATGGCCTCCAGATAGGGCGTCGCGGCGTCGCTGCCGAGCAGCTGCTCGCGCGTGAAGACGGCGGCGACGCCCGGCAGCTTCAGCAGCTCGTCGCGGGCAGTGGCCTGCACGTTGGCGAAGTTCAGGCCCTTGTCGGCGGCCAGCTTCTCGTTGAGCAGCAGGCCCGAGGCCGAGAAGTTCCAGGCCAGCTTGTCCACGCCGAAGCGGGCGGCCAGCGCGGCGTTCACGGCGGCCAGCGACGGCCCGTTGGTGAAGCGGCCGGCGTCGCGCCCCTGGGTGGCGGCCCATTCCGGCGTGTCGGTGAAGCCGTGGTCGGCCGTCAGCGCGAGCACGTAGTTGCCGGCCCCCACCTGCCGGTCCAGGAACTGGAAGAAGGCCTGCAGATGGCGGTCCAGGTGCAGGGTGTGGTCATGCGACAGGCGCGACTCGGGGCCGAAGGCGTGGTTGATGTAGTCGTGACTGGACAGGCTGACCGCCAGGATGTCCTGCACGCCGCGCTGGCCCAGCTTCTCGTTCTGCACGGCGGCGCGGGCGAAGGCCAGCGTCAGCTCGTCGCCGAAGGGCGAGGCCAGCAGATTGCCATAGAAGCGCGGGCCGGGCCCGTCCATCTTGTCGCCGACGACGGCCGGCAGCCGGTTGCCGTTGCCGCTGGCGATCTGCCAGGACTGGCCATCGGGCACGGATCGCGCATAGGCGGCTTCGGGAAGCAGCGGCACCCAGGTCTTCTTGAAGAAGGCGTCCGCCGGCTTCGCGGCGTTGAAGTCGGTCACCCATTGCGGATGGGCGGCCATGTAGTAGGTGCTGGAGGCGAAGCGGCCCGTCTCCGTCATGTACATATAGGCCGTGCCCTTGTGCCCGGCCGGCAGGATGGCGCCGCGGTCCTTGCCGGAGATGCCGATGACCTTGGAGGCCGGCGAGCGCGTGCGCAGCACGTCGCCCAGCGTCTCGACCTTGAGGTTGCGCGGGCTGGTGCCGGAGAGCGGCGCCGTGGGGCTGTCGATGTACTGGTAGTCGGCGTCGCCGGTGTTGTAGACCGGCTCGCCGGTGGCCGGGTTGCGCCACTCGTTGCTGATGATGCCGCTGCGCTGCGGGTAGGCGCCGCTGAGCATGACCGAATGGCCGGCGGCCGTGACCGTGTGGCCATGGCCGTAGTGGGCGTCCGCGAACCAGCGGCCGTGGTCCAGGAAGCGCGCGAAGCCATCGGGTGCGAGCTGGTCGCGGTAGCCGGTGACCTGGCGCATCGGCAGGCCGTCGATGGCGACGAGGACGAGCAGCTTGGGCGCCTGCGGCGCGGCGGCGGGCGGCGGGGTCGTCGTGCAGGCGGCGAGGAGGCTGGCGAGGGCCAGGCCCAGCAGATGGCGGCGGGTGTGCAACATGACGTTTTTGTGTCAGCGGGAGCGCGAGCTTACGTCGTCACAATGTCCGGTTTGTAAAGCCATGACCGAGCCAGAGCACTTCCATCCCGCAGCCGCCCTCGACGGCGGCTGCGCGCGCCCATGAGCAGCGGCCAGGCGCCCCTGCTGGACGTGGCCGGCGGTGTTGCGCGCATCACGTTGCGCCGGCCACGCCAGGCCAACCGCCTGGCCGTGGACGACCTTGCCGTGCTGCGCGGGCTGCTCGACGAGGTCAACGCGAACGACGCGGTGCGTGTGCTCGTGCTGGCCGGCGAGGGCCGGCACTTCTGCAGCGGCTTCGACCTCGGCGCATTGGGCGCCATCGACGCCGGTGCGCGTTTTGGCGAGCTGGCCGACGCGCTGGAAGTCGCCCGTCCAATCACCATCGCCCGCTTGCATGGCGGCGCCTACGGTGGGGCCGCCGACCTGGCCCTGGCCTGCGACTTCCGACTCGGTGCGCCGGCCGTCGAGATGTTCGTGCCGGCGGCGCGCATCGGCCTGCACTTCTATGCCGGCGGCCTGCAGCGCTTCGTCGATCGGCTTGGCCTGGCGACGGCCAAGCAGGTGCTGCTGGCCGGGCGCACGTTGGATGCCTCGGCGCTGCTCGGCTGTGGCTACCTGGACCAGTTGCTGCCTGATGTCGACACGCTTGACGCGGCGCTGCAGGCCCTGACGGGCGAACTGCTCGGCATGGCGCCTCTGGCCCTGCTGCCGATGAAGCAGCATCTGAACGCGATTGCGGCCGGTCGGCTCGATGCGGCGCAGCTCGCCGCCGACATCATTCGTGCCCGCGATTCGGCCGATCTTGTCGAGGGGCAGGCGGCCTGGGCGGGCAAAAGACCGGCGCAATTCAAGGGGGGTTGAAAGCCCTAGGCCGGGGCTTTCGCCACATCGTGGAAAATACGGGGCCTCGACGCCTGCCCGGCGCCCCCCTTTAAACACTCTTCGACAGGACCAGCGTGGCCAAAGAAACCACCAAGACCACCATCGAAGCGGATGGTCTGCGCTACCGCTCCAAAGCCCCCGGTTCGCCCTTCGCGGCAACCTCCTCCTTCGGCGCAGCGACGATGTCGTGCTTCCTCTGCGGCAAGCATCGCCCTCGCGCGATGCTCAAGTCCAAGAAGCTGCTGGGCAAGTCCCAGCCCGTCTGCTCGCCGTCCTGCAAGGAACTCGACGCCCAGATCGCAGCCAAGTGAGGCTGGCGGCCCACGCCTTGCGCGAGGGCCATGAACGACCAGGCGCCGCCACGGGTCCGATCCCATGGTGGCGCCTTCTTGTTTTCAGCCCTGGCGGAAGCAGCGGCCGCAGACGGAGCGATAGCGTGCATTGCCACCGATCTCCACCTGGGCGCCCTCGGTGACCTTGCGGTTGCTGGCGTCCACCCGCATGTTCATCGTCGCCTTGCGCCCGCAGTCGCAGATGGTCTTCATCTCGTCCATCTCGTCGGCCAGGGCCAGCAGCGTGGCCGAGCCGGGGAAGAGCTCGCCCTGGAAATCGGTGCGCAGGCCGTAGCAGATGGCCGGCAGGTTGCGCAGATGGGCCATCTCGTGCAACTGCTGCACCTGGCGCTTGGTCAGGAACTGGGCCTCGTCGACGAGGATGCAGGCAATGCCCGGGGTTTCGCCGATCAGGGCCAGGAAGTCGGTGTCGGCATCGAACTGCTCCACCTCGCGCTGCGGGCCCAGTCTCGAGGTGACGAAGCCGCGGCCGTAGCGGTCATCCAGGCGGGCCGTGAAGATGCGCACGCGGTGGCCGCGTTCCTCGTAGTTGTGGGCCACCTGCAGCAGGGCGGTGGACTTGCCGGCATTCATCGCGGCGTAGCGGAAGAAGAGCTTGGCCATGTGGGTCGTTGCGAACGGACCGGCATTGTCCTCGCTGGCCGATCCCGCGGATCGGGGCAGGGAAAGCCCGTGGTTTGACGGCTTTTCGTCAGCAACCAAGGGCTTGCGAGATGGCGCTGTCATCTTCGCCGTGCGTCAATTCTTCTTTCGTCCCGACCTGTGCCGAAGAATGAGCAAAGACACCGTCACCGCGGTCCGCCAGGATGGCTTGCGCTACCAGTCGAAAGTGGGCGGTTCGCCCTTCCTCGGCAGCGGCCATACCCGCTCCTGCTTCAAGTGCGGCAAGCACCGCGCGCCGGCCAGCCTGCAGTCCATCCGGCTGCTCGGCCGCAACGAGGTGGTCTGCAAACCCAACTGCAAGACCCTGCCCTAGCCGGCACCTCCCCGAGAAGGCCGCGTCCGTCGCGGCCGCTGTCCCGCCGCCCCTGAATTCCCGTTTTAGGTCCACCCTGGACAAGCCGTCAGTCAATGTATAGCATGGTATGCATATCGGATGACGGGAGTTGTCGTGGTCGAGGACGTTGTCAGGGAGCTGGGATATCTGAGCCTGGGTACGCGGTTCAGGCGCATCGGCGAGATGCTGCAGGCCCAGACGCAGGCGGTGCTGGCCGCGCATGGCTTCGAGCAGCCGGCGGCCTGGTTTCCGCTGTTGGCGGCACTGGACCGGCTCGGGCCGCTGAGCGTGGGCGAGCTGAGTCAGGCGGTGGGCGTCAGCCAGCCGGTCGTTACGCGTTCGCTGAAAGGCCTGGAGCATGAAGGGCTGGTCGGCTCCGAGGCCTCGGAAGCAGACCGGCGCGTGCGCCGCGTCGCCCTCAGCGGCAAGGGGCAGAAGCTGGTGGAGCGCTCTCGGCGCGAAGCCTGGCCCGCCATCGAGGCGGCCGTTGCCCAGGCCTGCGCGGGGCTGGAAAGCGATCTGCTGGCCCAACTTGCGGCGCTGGAAGATGCATTGATCGAAGCACCGCTGATGCAGCGGGTGCCGTCATGAGCGGGCTCGACCGTCCCGTCTGGGCCAGCCTGCAGCATCAGCCGCACTGGGGCATCGGCGACGAGCGCGCGCGGCGCTTCAAGTGCGACATCAATCGCTTTGCCGCGACGCCCGACGAGAGTCCAGCCAGCCTGGCAGCGCTCGCTGCGTTGGTTCAGCCGGGCGATGACGCCGTCTTCCTGGCCCAGGTGCCGCCTGTCGTCGTGCCGCCGGGTCTGCTGGCCGTGAAGGAGGCGCTGGGCGTGCAGATGGTGGCAACGCGCCCGCTTGAAGCCGATGAGAGCCTGGAAATGCTCAGCGATGCCGATGCTGCCGAGATGCTGGCCCTGGCGACGTTGACCGAGCCTGGGCCTTTCCTGCCACGCACCCACACCATGGGTCGTTTCATCGGCATCCGCATCGACGGGCGGCTCGCCGCGATGGCTGGCGAGCGCATGCGCTTTGCCGGTCATGTCGAGGTCAGCGGCGTCTGCACCCACCCCGACTTCCGCGGCCGCGGGCTGGCGCGCCGGCTGTCGGCGGCCGTGACGGCCGACATTCAGCGCCGCGGCGAGCAGCCCTTCCTGCACGCCTGGGCGACGAATACCGCCGCGATCGCGCTCTACGACAGCCTCGGCTTCGTCACACGTGCGGCGGTGAACATCGCCGTCCTCAAACGCCAGCCACCTTGACGGCCGTTGTCTCGCTCCAGCCGCCACCCAAGGCCCGGATCAGGCCCACCGTGGCCTGGTATTGGGCCGAGCGGACCTGCAAGGCGGCGCGCTTGTTGGCGAGCTCGCTGCGGCGCGCGTCCAGCAGTTCGAGCTGGCTGACCAGACCGTTGCGGTAGCGCGTGTCCGACAGCTTCAGGGCCTGGCCGGCCGCGCTGACGGCGCGGGCATTGGCCTCGCCCTGTCGCTGCAACAGCGTCAGAGCGCCGAGCTGGTCCTCCACATCCTTCAGCGCCAGCAGGAACTGCTCGCGGAAGGCGATTGAGCTGCCGTCCAGCTGCGCCTTGGCGGCATTGACGCCGGCCTCGCGTCGGCCGCCATCGAAGATCGGCAGGGCCGCCAGCAGACCGATGCCCCAGGTGCTGGCGCCACTCTTCAGCAGGTTGGACAGCTCGCTCGACGCGCCGCCGCCCTGGGCCGTCAGCGCCAAGCTGGGCCACCAGGCGGCGCGCGCCTCGCCGACGCGGGCTTGCGCCGCTTCGAGCTGGCTGCGCGCGGCGGCGAGGTCGGGGCGGCGCTGCAGCAGCTCGGAGGGCAGGCCGGCCGGCACCGTGGGCAGGGTGGTCGTCCAGTTCGTCGCCGTCAGGCGGAAATCGGAGGCCGGCTCGCCCAGCAGCACGGCCAGCGCCGTTTCCAGCTCGATGCGACGGCGGTCCAGCGACAGCGCCTCGGCCTCGTTGGCGGCCAGTTCGGCGCGCACGCGGGCCAGGTCCAGGTCCGCGACGTCGCCGGCGCGGGCGCGCTTCTCGGTCAGCGCCAGCGTCTCGGCGTAGGCCGCGACGGTGCCCTGCACGATGTCGCGCTCGGCGTCCAGCGCGCGCAGCGCCAGGTAGCCGCGGGCGACGTTGGCCTGCACCAGCAGGCGGGCGTCGGCCAGCAGCTGCTCGCGGGCCCGCAGGTCCAGCGCGGCGGCATTGCGCTCGTGCAGCAGGCGGCCGCCCAGGTCCAGCTCGTAGGCCAGGTTCAGGCCGGCGCTGTACTGCGTGATGCCTTGCGCGCCCGGGTCGGCCGCGCGGCCGGCACCCGCGGACAGGCCCAGCTGTGGCAGCCGCGCGGCCTGCGCCGAGCCCAGCGCGGCGCGCGCCTGCGCCAGCCGGCTGGCTGCGGCCTGCACGCCGGTGTTGGCGGCCATGGCGCGGGCGACAAGGTCGTCCAGCACGGGGTCGGCAAACGGCTGCCACCAGCTGGCGGTCAGCGTGGTGGTGCCGTTCGCGCCAGCGGCTTTGTAGACAGCGGGCGCCCGCGGCAGCTGGGCTGGGTCGACGCTGCCGCTAGAGGCGCAGCCCGCCAGCAGCAGTGCTGCGAAAAGTGGGGTCAGGTTCAATTTCATGATGTTCACTTGCCTCGTTGCGGCAGGGCGTCTGCGATAGGCGCGACGTGCTGCGTGGGGAGTTCGGAAGCGATCGGCGTGGCCACCTGCCCACCGTGGTGGCGCAGCGGTGCGTTGCCGGTGATGCGGCGCACGATGACGTAGAACAGCGGCGTCAGGAACAGGCCGAACAGCGTCACGCCGATCATTCCGGCGAACACCGCGATGCCCATGGCCTGGCGCATCTCGGCGCCGGCACCGGCGCTGAGCACCAGCGGCAGCACGCCCATGACGAAGGCCATCGACGTCATCAGGATGGGGCGCAGCCGCAGCCGTGCCGCCTCCAAGGCCGCCTGCATCGGCGTGCGGCCGGCGAACTCCAGCTCGCGGGCGAACTCGACGATCAGGATGGCGTTCTTCGCACTCAGGCCCACCAGCACGATGAGGCCGATCTGCGTGAACACGTTGTTGTCGCCATGGCTGAGCCACACACCCGTCATCGCCGCCAGCAGACCCATCGGCACGATGAGCAGGATGGCGATGGGCAGGGTCAGGCTCTCGTACTGCGCGGCCAGCACCAGGAACACCAGCAGGATGGCCAGCGGGAACACCCACGCGGCGGAGTTGCCGGCGATCTTTTCCTGGTAGGTCAGGTCGGTCCACTCGTAGCCGATGCCCGGGGGCAGGGTCTCGGCGGCGATGCGCTCGACAGCGGCCTGGGCCTGGCCCGACGAGAAGCCGGGCGCGGCGCCGCCGTTGATGTCGGCGGACAGGAAGCCGTTGTAGCGCAGCGCGCGCTCGGGGCCGAAGCTTGGCGTGACCTTCATCAGCGCCGACAGCGGCACCATCTCGCCCGACGACGAGCGCACCTTCAGCGCGCCGATGTCCTCGGCCCGGGCGCGGTAGGCGGCATCCGCCTGCACGCGGACCGAGTAGGTGCGGCCGAACTTGTTGAAGTCGTTGACGTACAGGCTGCCCAGGTAGATCTGCATCGTGTCGAACACGTCCGTCACGGCCACGCCGAGCTGGCGGGCGCGGGTGCGGTCGAGGTCGGCGAACAGCTGGGGCACGTTGACCTGGTAGCTGGAGAACAGGCCGGCCAGCTCTGGCGTCTTGTAGGCCTTGGCCATGAAGGCCTTGAGCGCGCCGTCCAACGCCTCGTAGCCGAGGCCGCCGCGGTCCTGCAGCTGCAGCTTGAAGCCGCCCGTCGTGCCCAGACCCTGCACGGGTGGCGGCGGGAACATGACGATGAAGGCGTCCTCGATGGCGCCGTACTGCGCGTTCAGCTTGCCGGCGATGGCGCCCGCGGACAGGTCCTTGGTCTTGCGCTCGTCGAAGGGCTTGAGCGTCGCGAACACGATGCCCGAGCTGGAGCTGTTGGTGAAGCCGTTGATCGACAGGCCGGGGAAGGCCACCGCGTGCTCGACCCCCGGCGTCTTCAGCGTGATGTCGGTCATGCGGCGGATGATGTCCTCGGTGCGGTCCAGCGTGGCGCCGTCGGGCAGCTGGGCGAAACCGATCAGGTACTGCTTGTCCTGGCCCGGCACGAAGCCGCCGGGCACGGCCTTGAACAGGCCGGCCGTGGCCGCGACCAGCGCCAGGTAGACGACCATCATGACCGTCTTGCGCGACATCAGCGCCTTCACGCCGCCGCCGTACTTGTTGGAGCCGTTGGCGAACAGCTTGTTGAAGCCACCGAAGAAGCGGCCCAGCACCCGGTCCATGCCGCGGGTCAGGGCGTCCTTGGGTTCGTGGTGGTCCTTCAGCAGCATCGCGGCCAGCGCGGGCGACAGCGTCAGCGAGTTGATCGCCGAGATCACCGTCGAGATCGCGATGGTCAACGCGAACTGCTTGTAGAACTGGCCGGTCAGCCCGGTGATGAAGGCCAGCGGCACGAAGACCGAGATCAGCGTCAGCGCGATGGCGATGATGGGGCCCGAGACCTCGCGCATCGCCTGGTAGGTGGCATCGCGCGGCGAGAGGCCGGCGGCGATGTTGCGCTCCACGTTCTCCACCACGACGATGGCGTCGTCCACCACGATGCCGATGGCCAGCACCAGCCCGAACAGGCTCAGCGCGTTGATCGAGAAGCCGAAGCCGTGCATGACCGCGAAGGTACCGATGATGGACACCGGCACGGCCAGCAGCGGGATGATGGAAGCGCGCCAGGTCTGCAGGAACAGGATGACGACCAGCACCACCAGGGCCACGGCTTCCAGCAGCGTGTGGATGACGGACTCGATGGAGGCGCGCACGAACTGCGTCGGGTCGTAGACGATGGTGTAGTCCACGCCTTCGGGCATGGCCGTCTTCAGGTCTTCCATCGCGGCGCGCACGTTGGCCGAGATGTCCAGCGCATTGCCGCCGGGGGCCTGGAAGATCGGCACGGCGACGGCGGACTTGTTGTCCAGCAGCGAGCGCAGCGCATATTCGCTGGCGCCCATTTCGACGCGGCCCAGGTCACGCAGCCGCGTGACGGCACCGCCTGAGCCCGTCTTCACGATGATGTCGCCGAACTCCTCGACCGACTGCAGCCGACCCTGCGCGTTGACGGACAGCTGCAAGTCCACGCCCGCCAAGCCCGGCGACGCGCCGACGACGCCGGCCGCGGCCTGCACGTTCTGACCGCGGATGGCGGCCACCACGTCGCTGGCCGACAGGCCATGCTCGGCCACCTTCTGCGGGTCCAGCCAGACGCGCATCGCGTAGTCGCCCGAGCCGAACATCAGCACCTGGCCCACGCCGGGTATGCGCGCGAGGCGGTCCTTGACGTTGAGCAGCGCGTAGTTGCGCAGATAGGTCATGTCGTAGCGGCCGTTGGGCGAGGTCAGGTGCACGACCATGGTCAGGTCGGGGCTGCTCTTGACCGTCGTCACGCCCAGGCGCTTGACCTCCTCGGGCAGCCGCGCCTCGGCCTGGCTGACGCGGTTCTGCACCAGCTGCTGGGCCTTGTCGGGGTCGGTGCCGAGCTTGAAGCTGACGGTCAGCGTCATCAGGCCGTCGGTGGTGGCCTGGCTGCTCATGTAGAGCATGTCCTCGACGCCGTTGATGGCTTCCTCCAGCGGCGTCGCCACGGTTTCGGCGATGACCTTGGGGTTGGCACCGGGGTACTGGGCGCGCACGACGACCGAGGGCGGCACGACGTCGGGGTATTCCGAGATCGGCAGCGCGCGGATCGACAGCAGGCCGCCGATGAAGATCAGCAGCGACAGAACGCCCGCGAAGATCGGGCGGTCGATGAAGAATTTGGAGAGATTCATGGGGGCTCCTGGCGCGAGCGCTGCGGTTTTAGGCAACAGCACGCCCCCCGCGGGCCGGTGGTGCCGGCCCGCAGACAGCGCTCGCGGGTGGGGTTTAGGCTTCTTGGATCAGGAGGTCTTCGCGGCGGCTTGCTGCGCCGCGAGTTCAGGTTTTGCGTCCATCGCGACGTCCTTGGGCGCAAGCACCGAACCCGGCCGCACCCGCTGCACGCCGCCGACGACGATGCGCTCACCGCCCTTGAGGCCGCTGGTGACGACGCGCAGTCCGTTCACGCTGGCGCCCAGCGTCACCGGCCGCCACTCAGCCTGGTTGCCCTGGCCGACGACGATGACATAACGCTTGTCCTGGTCGGTTCCCACGGCGCGCTCGTTGACGAGCAGGGCCGGCTCGTTCTTCACCTGGCCCATGCGCAGCTTGGCGAACTGGCCCGGGATCAGCCGGCCGTCCTTGTTGTCGAACACGGCGCGCACGCGCAGCGTGCCGCTCTTGGCATCCACCTGGTTGTCCACCAGCTGCAGGCGGCCGGTGAGGGACTCGCTGCCGGCGGCCATCTCGACGGGAATGCGGTCCAGGCCACGGCGATCCACCGGAAGTGACGCGAGAGCGCCGCTGACGATTTTCTCGTCGGCGTCGAAGCTGGCGTAGATGGGGCTGACGGAGACCAGCGTCGTCAGCACCGGCGCACCGGCACCGGCGGCGACGAGGTTGCCGGCCGTCACCTCGATCTTGCCGACGCGGCCTGCTACCGGGGCGCGCACCTGGGTGTAGCTCAGCGAGAGCTGCGCCGTCTGCAGCGCGGCCTGGGCGGCGCGCAGGTTGGCGGCGGCCTCGCGGGCGGCGTTGTCCTTCTCGTCGAACTCGCGTTTGGCCACGGCGCGCTCTTCCAGCAAGGCCTTGGCCCGCTGGGCTTCACTGAGCGTGTACGTCACGCGGGCCTGAGCGGCGGTCACCTGCGCTTCCATGCGGGCCACCTCGGCCTGGTAGGGCGCGGGGTCGATGGTGACGAGCAGGTCACCGGCCTTCACGAGGCTGCCCTCGCGGAAGTGCACGGCCTGCACGGCGCCCGACACGCGGGCCCGCACGTCCACGCGGTCCACGGCTTCGAGCCGGCCGGAGAACTCGTTCCAGGCCGCCACGTCCTGGCTGACGACCTGGGCGACGGAGACCGGTGTGGCCGGCGGCGCGGCGGGGCCGGAATTGGCTTGAGCCGGCTGGCCGAACTGGCCCAGGCCGACGGCACCGAGGGCCACGAGGGCGGTGGTACCGGCGATGAGGCCGAGGCGGCGATTGAAGCGGTGGGTGGATGGCATTTCGAGTTCTCTCCGAGGGACAGGCAAGGTTCAAGCAGGAAGCGACAGCGCACGGCGGGCCGCGTCGCGCAGGAATTCGTGGATGGGGTTCAGCGTCTGTTCGGGCGCGAGGGCGGTGAGCGTTAGGTCGCGGGCGCTGCCACCGTGCTCGCGCAGCGCGGCGGCATAGCGGCGGGCTTCGTCGTTCAGCGGGTGGCCGGCCAGGCTCAGCACCAGGGCGGGCGCCAGGCCCGACAGGCGGCTGGCGTTCAGCGGCGTGGCGTAGGGGTGGTCGGCGCGGATGCAGTCGCCCAGGTAGGCCTTCCAGCCCTGGGCGTAGATGCACTCGCAGCCGCCGCATTCGCCTTCGCGCATGGAGGCGCTGCCCAGCTGCGGGTCCAGCATCGGCGAGATCAGCAGCTGGCCGGCGAGGGCGGGGGCGTGCTGGTCGCGGGCCATCAGGGCGAGTGCCGCGGCGATGTTGCCGCCGGCTTCCTCGCCGCCGACGAACAGCGCCGTGTGCGTCGAGCCGGTCAGCCTGGCAGGCCTGGCGGCGATGGTCTGCAAGGCCTCGAAGGCGGCGCTCAGGCCGGTGGGGAAGGGGTGTTCGGGGGCGAGCGGGTAGTCCAGCGTCACCACGTCGGCGCCGGCATCGGCCAGCATCTCGCTGCGCGCCTGGGCAGACGCCAGCGAGCCGCTGTTGAAGCTGCCGCCATGCAGCCACAGCAGCAGCGCGCGGCGGTCGCCGTCCAGCGGGCGTCGCGCCGAGTAGACCTGCGCCACCAGGCCCGGCGCGGGGCCGAGTCGCAAGGTGGCAGGAGAGGCGATCTTGTCCATGGACCGAAAGATAGAGATTGACGGCCTAGGGATAAACGGCTCGGAAAGCGACTCACTTTTCCTTCGCGTGGAACAATGAAGTCATGGACCGCCTCCAAGCCATGCAAGCCTACGTCCGGGTCGTCGAGGCCGGCACCTTCACGAAGGCCGCCGACTCGCTGGACCTGCCCAAGGCCACCGTCACGCGGCTGATCCAGACGCTGGAAACGCATCTGCGCACCAAGCTGCTGAACCGCACAACGCGGCGCGTGACCGTCACGCCCGACGGCGCCGCCTACTACGAGCGGGCGATGCGGCTGCTCTCCGACCTGGAAGAGCTGGAAGGCAGCATGAACCAGGCGCGCGTGACGCCGCGCGGCCGCATCCGCATCGACGTGCCCGGCGTGGTGGGCCGCGAGATGATCATTCCCCACCTGCCGGACTTCTACGCCAAGTACCCCGACATCCAGATCGAGCTGGGCGTCAGCGACCGCACGGTGGATCTCATCAGCGACAACATCGACTGCGTGATCCGCGGCGGCGAGCTGACCGACCAGAGCCTGGTGGCGCGGCGCATCGCCGAGTTCCGCTTCATCACCTGCGCCACGCCGGAATACCTGCGCCGCCACGGCACGCCGGCCCACCCGCGCGAGCTGGGCGAGGCGCCGCACCGCATGGTGGGCTACTTCTCGGCGCGCTCGGGCAAGGTCCTGCCCGACACCTTCCAGCGCGGCGAGGAGAAGGTCGAGATCGTAGGCAACCACGTCATCGCGGTGAACGATGCCAACGCCTATCTGAACGCCGGCCTGGCCCACCTCGGCGTGGTGCAGGTGACCTGCTTCATGGCCGGGCCGCTGCTGCGCGGCGGCGGGCTGGTGCGAATCCTGGAGGACTGGGACGCCGACCCGGTGCCCGTCTACGTGGTCTACCCGCCCAACCGGCACCTCAGCAGCAAGCTGCGGGTGTTCGTCGACTGGGTCGTCGAGCTGATCGGCCGCGAGGCGATGGGCGGGGTGAAGCTGCGCTGCAGCGACTGAGTAACCGTCGCCGGCCTCAGGCCGGCTCGCTGCTGGCCGTGACGGCGGCCGCCTGGCCGAAGTCCTCGGCCGAAGGCACCGGCGCGCTGATCGCCAGCAACATGCCCGCCGCCAGCGCCGTGACAGCCGTCGCGGCGGTGATCAGCGTGAAAAGGGATCGGGTGTTCATGGTGACTCTCCTTGGCCGGCGCCCTTCTCCTCTTGGTGGGGATGGGGTGTGCCGACAGGTTGTCACTGTAGATATTCAGCCCGGCGCGAAAAAGCCGTCCGGATAGAACGGCGAGTTGCTGGGAGCGGAACAATCGGCGCCGTCAGAAGACGGTCGTGCCTCCCACGTTGCCGCCCAGGCTCAGCGGCATGAACTGGGCCGTGGGTTGGCTGTTGCCCTGCAGCACGTTGGCTCGCATCGTGTCGGGCGGGGGCGCATTGCCGACGAGGTGGCCGTAGCCGTAAAGCTTGTTGTGGGACAGCACGTTCTCGAACAGGTTGTTGGCGCCCTGGCTGAACAGGCCTGAGCCGAAGTTCTGCGACAGCGAGCTGTTCTCGATGGTCATGCCGTAGCCGTAGACGCCGGCAACCCCGTTGCGCACGGCCATCACGCGGCGCAGGACGGCGGGCATGGTGTCGGTCTTGACGTTTGCGGGCGGGCTGTGGCGGTAGGCACCGGCCTGGTAGTTGTCGTTCAGCGTCAGGTCTTCCAGCACCACCTGGAAGTTGGGGAAGAACACGCCGGCGTAGTCGAAGCCGCTGATGCTGCCGTTGCGCACCGTCACGTTGGCGCCGTTGATCCAGACGCCGCTGGCCTGGCCGGAGCCTGGGCAGTAGCTGCCGCAGAAGCCGGCGCCCTTGATCGCGAAGCCGTTCAGGTCGAGCACCACGTTGGAGGCGGTGATCTTGATGCCGTGCGTCTGGGCTGGCACGTTCAGCTGGGTGCCGAGGCGGTAGTGGCCCGGCTGGTCGATGACGATCGGGTAGGCACGGGGCGTGCCGATCATCGTCTGGGCTTGGGTGGTACCGGCGGCGAGAGCCAGTGCGGCGAGAAGCAGGTGGTGGCGGGGCATGACGGTCTCCTTGTTGGAAACCGTCAGTGTTGGTGGCCGCTGTTTCAGCGCCGCTTCGGCGTCGGTTTCATTTGTTGTCGGCGCCGTCTGCACGTCGCGGAGCGACCCGCCCGCGCTCTTCCAGCCAGGCTTTGGCCGTCGAGAAATGCCCGCAGCCGATGAAGGGCCGCGGTGGCTTGAGGGCCGACAGCGGCGACGGGTGGTTGGCCTTCAGCACGAGGTGGCCCTGGCGGGCCGCCTCGATCAGCGGTGCCTTGGCCTGGGCGTAGCTGCCCCAGAGCATGAAGACCTTGGGCGCCGGGTCCTCGGCAGCGGCCTTGATGAGGGCGTCGGTCAGTTGCTCCCAGCCCCGGTTGGCGTGGCTGGCGGCCTGGCCAGCTTCCACGGTCAGCACGGCGTTCAGCAGCAGCGTGCCGCCCTCGGCCCAGCGCACCAGGCTGCCGGTGGGCGGGAAGGGCTTGCCGAGGTCGCGCTCGATCTCCTTGAAGATGTTGCGCAGGCTGGGCGGGAAGGGCACGCCCTCGGGCACGCTGAAGGACAGGCCCTCGGCCTGGCCGGGGCCGTGGTAGGGGTCCTGGCCCAGGATGACGACGCGGGTGCTGGCCAGCGGCGTCAGGGCCAGCGCACGCAGCGGCTCGGGCGGGTAGATGGTGGCGCCCGCGGCGTGGCGCTCGGCCAGGTAGGCCAGCAGCTTCTGGCCCACGGGGCTGGCGGCCCAGGCGTCGACGACGGGCCGCCAGTCGGTGTCGGGCAGGCGCAGCGGGAAGTTCATCCGAACAAGTGTGCCAGTGCGGCTCCCGGGTCGGGCGCGCGCATGAAGGCCTCGCCGACGAGGAAGGCGTGCACGTTGGCGTCACGCATGCGCTTCACGTCGGTCGCGCCGAGGATGCCGGATTCCGTGACCAGCAGCCGGTCGGCCGGCACGCGCGACAGCAGGGAGAGCGTGGTGTCCAGCGTCACGTCGAAGGTGCGCAGGTTGCGGTTATTGATGCCCACCAGCGGCGTCTTCAGCCTTAGCGCGCGGTCGAGTTCCTCGCCGTCGTGCACCTCCACCAGCACGTCCAGCCCGATGGCGTGGGCGGCGGCTTCGAGATCGGCCATCTGGGCGTCGGCCAGGCAGGCGGCGATCAGCAGGATGCAGTCCGCACCCATCGCGCCGGCCTCCATGACCTGGTACTCGTCGACCATGAAGTCCTTGCGCAGCACCGGCAGCTCGCAGGCGGCGCGGGCCTGGCGCAGATAGGCAATGGAGCCCTGGAAGAAGCGCTCGTCGGTCAGCACGCTCAGGCAGGCCGCGCCGTTGCGGGCATAGCTCTCGGCGATCAGCGCGGGCTGGAAGTCCTCGCGCAGCACACCCTTGCTGGGGCTGGCCTTCTTGATCTCGGCGATGACGCCGGCATGGCCGGCGGCGATGGTGGCACGCAGCGAGCGCTCGAAGCCGAGCTGCTCGCCGCGGCGGGCCTCGGCCTCCTCACGCTGGGAGGCGAGGGAGCGCTTGACCTTGGCCGCTGCGACCTCTTCCCACTTGACCTCGACGATGCGGTTCAGGATATCGGCCATCAGCTCTTCCCCAGCTCCTGCGTCTGCTTGACGAAGGCGTCCAGCTTGGCGCGCGCGGCGCCACTGTCCAGGGCCTGGCGGGCGCGGGCAATGCCGTCGGGCAGGCTGCTTGCGACGTTGGCGGCGTACAGCGTCGCGCCGGCGTTCAGCAGCACGATGTCTCGCGCCGGGCCGGTCTGGCCGTCGAGCACACCGATCAGCATCTCGCGCGACTGCTCGGGCCCTTCCACCTTCAGGCTGCGGTTGCTGGCCATCGGGAAGCCGAAGTCCTCGGGGTGGATTTCGTACTCGCGGATGGCACCGTCCTTCAGCTCGCCCACCAGCGTCGTCGCGCCGAGGGAGATCTCGTCCATGCCGTCCTTGCCGTAGACGACCAGGGCATGCTCGGCGCCCAGGCGCTGCAGCACGCGCACCTGGATGCCGACGAGGTCGGGGTGGAAGACGCCCATCAGGATGTTGGGCGCGCCGGCCGGGTTGGTCAGCGGGCCCAGGATGTTGAAGATGGTGCGCACGCCCAGTTCGCGTCGCACCGGGGCGATGTTCTTCATCGCCGGGTGGTGGTTGGGCGCGAACATGAAGCCGATGCCGCATTCGGCCACGCTCGCGGCCACCTGGCGCGGCGTGAGCTGGATGTTGGCGCCCAGCGCCTCCAGCACGTCGGCGCTGCCGGTCTTGCTGCTGACGCTGCGGTTGCCGTGCTTGGCGATCTGCGCGCCGGCCGCGGCGGCGACGAACATCGAGCAGGTCGAGATGTTGAAGCTGTGCGCGCCGTCGCCGCCGGTGCCGACGACGTCGACGAGGTGGGGCAGCGGGCCCAGCGGCACCTTGTTGGAGAGCTCGCGCATGACCTGCGCGGCGGCGGTGATCTCGCCGATGGTTTCCTTCTTCACGCGCAGGCCGGTGATCAGGGCCGCGGCGATGACGGGCGACATCTCGCCGGCCATGATGCGGCGCATCAGCGTCAGCATCTCGTCGTGGAAGATCTCGCGGTGCTCGATGACGCGGGTCAGGGCTTCGGTGTCGGTGATCGGCATATCAGGCCTTCTTGTCGAAGAATTCGCGAGCGGAGGCGATGGCGTGGTCGATGCCGGCGGCATCGACGTCCAGATGCGTCACGAAGCGCAGGCCGATGAGGCCGGTGGCCAGCACGCCGCGCGACTTCAGGTGCTCCAGCAGCGCCGGCGTGCGGCCGCCGCTGACCTGAGCAAAGACGATATTGGTCTGCGGTGGCGTGACCGTGACACCGGGCAGCGCGGCCAGGCCTTCGGCCAGGCGCCGGGCCAGTGCATGGTCGTCGGCCAGGCGCTCGACGTGATGGGTCAGCGCATGGTCGGCCGCGGCGGCCAGCAGGCCGACCTGGCGCAGGCCGCCACCCACCATCTTGCGCACGCGGTGGGCGCGGTGGACGAGCTCGCGCGTGCCCGCCAGCATGGAGCCGATGGGGGCGCCCAACCCCTTGCTGAAGCAGACGGAGACCGAGTCGAAGTGGCGTGCCAGGTCGGCCACGGTGCGGCCGGAGGCCACCGCGGCGTTGAAGAGGCGGGCGCCGTCCAGATGGGTGAAGAGGCCGCGCGAATGGGCCAGCTCGCAGGCGTCCGCCACGTAGCTGGCCGGCAGCACATTGCCGCTCCAGGTGTTCTCCAGCGCCAGCAGCCGCGTGCGCGCGAAGTGCGGATCGTCGGGCTTGATGGCGGCGGCGATGTCGGCCAGCGCAAGCGTGCCGTCGGGCTGGTTGGGGACGGGCTGGGGCTGGATGCCGCCCAGCACCGCCGCGCCGCCGCCCTCGTAGCGGTAGGTGTGGGCCAGCTGGCCGACGATGTACTCGTCGCCGCGCCCGCAGTGCGCCAGCAGGCCGCAGAGATTGCTCTGCGTGCCGCTGCTCATGAACAGCGCCGCTTCCTTGCCCAGCAGCGCTGCGACGCGTTCCTGCAGCGCGTTGACGGTTGGGTCGTCGCCGAAGACGTCGTCGCCGACGGGGGCGCGGGCGATGGCCTCGCGCATGGCCGGCGTCGGCCGGGTGACGGTGTCGCTGCGCAGGTCGACGATGGCATCGCCACCGCCTCCCGAGGACGGGGCGTAATCGCTCATGCCCGCAGCTCCAGGAAGTTGCGCAGCATGGCGTGGCCATGCTCGCTGAGGATGGATTCGGGGTGGAACTGCACGCCCTCCATCGGCGTGGCCGTGCCGGCCAGCTCGCGGTGGCGCACGCCCATGATCTCGCCGTCGTCGCTGCGCGAGGTGATCTCCAGCGCCGCCGGGCAGCTCGCCTCCTCGATGACCAGCGAGTGGTAGCGGATGACGGAGAAGTCCTTGGGCAGGCCGGTGTAGACGCCGCGCTGGTCGGTCGTGATGGTGCTGGCCTTGCCGTGCATCTGGCGCTGCGCACGCACGATCTTGCCGCCCAGTGCCTGGCCCATGGACTGGTGGCCCAGGCACACGCCCAGCAGCGGCTTCTTGCCGATGAAATGCTGGATGGCCTCCACGCAGACGCCCGCCTCGTTGGGCGTGCAGGGGCCGGGCGAGAAGACGATGTGGTCGGGGTTGAGCGCGGCCATCTCGGCGACGGTGATCTCGTCGTTGCGCACCACCTTCACGTCGGCGCCCAGTTCGCCGAAGTACTGCACGAGGTTGAAGGTGAAGCTGTCGTAGTTGTCGATCATCAACAGCATTTAGAAGCCCTCCTCGACGAGTTCAGCCGCACGGAGCAAGGCGCGCGCCTTGGCCTCTGTTTCCTGCCATTCCATTTCCGGAATCGAATCCGCGACAACGCCGGCTGCCGCCTGCACATACAAGGTGCCGTTCTTGATGATGCCGGTGCGGATGGCGATCGCCAGGTCCATGTCGCCGGCAAAGCTCAGGTAGCCGCAGGCGCCGCCGTAGATGCCGCGCTGCACCGGCTCCAGCTCGTCGATCAGCTCCATCGCGCGCACCTTGGGCGCACCGGTCAGCGTGCCGGCGGGGAAGGTGGCCTTCAGCACATCGAGCTGGCCGACCTCGGGACGCAGCACACCCTCAACGTTGGAGACGATGTGCATGACGTGGGAGTAGCGCTCGACGACGAAGGCCTGCGTCACCTTGACGCTGCCGGTGCGGGCGATGCGGCCGATGTCGTTGCGCGCCAGGTCGATCAGCATCAGGTGCTCGGCGCGTTCCTTGGGGTCGGCCTGCAGCTCGGCTTCCAGCGCCAGGTCGCGCTCTGGCGTCGCGCCGCGCGGGCGGGTGCCGGCCAGCGGACGGATGGTGACCTTGCGGCTGCCGTCGCCGGAGTGCTCTTCACGCACGAGGATCTCGGGGCTGGCGCCGACGATCTGGAAGTCGCCCAGGTCGTAGAAGTACATGTAGGGGCTGGGGTTCAGCGCCCGCAGTGCCCGGTACAGCGCGATGGGCTCGGCCTTGTAGGGCTTGGAGATGCGCTGGCCAACCTGCACCTGCATCAGGTCGCCGGCGGCGATGTATTCCTTGGCCCTGGCGACGGCGGCCAAGTAGTCGGCCTTGGCGAAACCGCGGTGAACCGGGTGGGCCTCGCTGCGCGGCACGCGTGGCACGCTGACGGAGTAGGTCAGCTTGTCGCGCAGCTGCGAGAGCCTCTTGGTGGCGCGGAAGAAGGCCTCGGGCTGGCGCGGGTCGGCCCAGACGATGAGGTAGAGGCGGCCGGAGAGGTTGTCGATGACGGCCACTTCCTCGGACAGCAGCAGCACGATGTCCGGCGTGCCCAGGCCCTCGCCCTTGTGCTCGCGGTCCAGGCGCTTCTCGATGGCGCGCACGGCCTCGTAGCCGAAGTAGCCCGCCAGGCCGCCGCAGAAGCGTGGCAGGCCGGCGGGGACCTTGGGCTTGATGCGCTCCTGGTAGGCGGCGATGAAGTCCAGCGGATTGCCTTCGTGGGTCTCGACGACGGCGCCGTCGGTGACGACTTCGCTGAGATGGCCGGTGGCGCGGATCAGCGTGCGCGCCGGCAGGCCGATGAAGGAGTAGCGCCCGAAGCGTTCGCCGCCGACGACGGACTCCAGCAGGAAGCTGTTGCGGCCATGGCCTGAGCCGGCGCAGAGCTTGAGGTAGAGAGACAGCGGGGTTTCAAGATCCGCGAAGGCCTCGCTGATCAGCGGGATGCGGTTGTAGCCCTCGGCGGCGAGGCTCTGGAATTCGAGTTCGGTGATCACGTTTCAAACCTTGAAAAGACGGTTTTCAGGGCTTGGCGTGCAGCCCGATGGAGCACGGGCAACGCGGAAAACAGCGCGTCAGGGCGCGCCAAGCAGCATCAGTCGGCAGTGAACCAGCGACGCCAGGGCCAGGCTCCCCGGTCGCTCGACCCCGTGATGTACTTCCGCGTGATGAACATGATCGGGTCAGTGTATCAGCCGGGTTTTCGTCGTGTCGCGCCATACTTCGGCTCACGAAGATGCCGCCATCGCGGCACGACAACGGAGCGAGACATGCGCGCATTCATCGTCGCGGCCCTGGTGGCCATGGGCAGTCTGGGGGGGGCGGGGGCCTGGGCCGAAACGGTCGAGGTGGCCAACGTGAAGTACGAAACCACGATGGATCTGGCCGGCCAGAAGCTGCAGCTCAATGGCGCCGGCATCCGCTACAAGTTCGTCGTCAAGGTCTACACGGCGGGGCTCTACCTGACGCACAAGGCCGGCACCACCCAGGAGGTGCTGACGGCGCCCGGCCCCAAGCGCATTCACATCCAGATGCTGCGCGAGATCGATGGCAACGAGTTGGGCAAGCTCTTCACCAAGGGCATGGAGGCTAACGCCCCGCGCGAGGAGTTCGTCAAGTCCATCAACGGCGTGCTCAAGCTCAGCGAGGTCTTCGCCAGCCGCAAGCAGCTCAACAGCGGCGACAGCTTCTCGGTCGACTTCGTGCCCGGCATCGGCTCCACGCTGCTGCTCAACGGCAAGCCGCTGATGACGGAGCCGATCAAGGAGCCCGAGTTCTTCACCGCGCTGCTGCGCATCTGGCTGGGCGACAAGCCGGCCGACGACGGCCTGAAAGACGCCCTGCTCGGCATCAAGAAGTCGCGCCGCGGATCCTGATCTGGTCCAGCCGCCCCAGGTGCTGCAGGGCGGGCACGGCGCGGATGTCTTCGCCATGGTTGTAGCCATAGGTCACCAGCACCAGCGGGCAGCCGGCCGCGCGCGCCGCCTCGGCGTCGTTGCGCGAGTCGCCCACCATCCACGTTGCTGACGGCGGCTTGCCCAGCGCCTCGCAGGTCTTGATCAGCGGCAGCGGGTCGGGCTTCTTGCGCGGGAAGTCGTCGCCGCCGAAGACGTGGCGGAAATAGCGGTCCAGCCCCTTGCGCCTGAGCAGCTCGCGCGCCGGTGCGGCGGGCTTGTTGGTCAGCACGGCCAGCGGCAGGCCGGCGGCATGCAGCTGCTCCAGCCCCTCGACGACTCCCGGGTAGACGGCGGCGTGCGCGCCGTTCACCGCGGCGTAGTGCTGTTGGTAGAGCTTCCAGGCGTGGTCGAAGAGGCCCGGCTCGGCGCCGACGTGGGCCAGGGTCTGGCGCACAAGGTTCTCGCCGCCGCGGCCGATGGTGTGCTCCACGAATTCGCGGCTCACGCCAGGCAGGCCCAGGTCGGCCAGCGTCAGGTCCAGCACGGCCACGAAGTCGCCGAGCGTGTCCACCAGGGTGCCGTCGAGGTCGATGATGCAGGCTTGAGGCGCCGTCGTCATGGCTTCAGCACCCCATCCGCCTTGAACATCGCCTTGATGCCGCGCACCGCCTGGCGGATGCGCGACTCGTTCTCGATCAGCGCGAAGCGCACATGGCCGTCGCCGTGGTCGCCGAATCCGATGCCGGGCGACACGCAGACCTTGGCCTTCTCCAGCAACTGCTTCGCGAACTCCAGCGAGCCCAGCTCGCGGTAGGGCTCGGGGATGCGCGCCCAGATGTACATGCTGGCCTTGGGGCAGTCGACCTGCCAGCCGGCTTCGATGAGCCCTTTGTAGAGGACGTCGCGGCGGCGCTGGTAGCTGGCGGCGATGTCCTTCACGCATTGCTGGTCGCCCTCCAGCGCGGCGATCGCCGCGACCTGCAGCGGCGTGAAGGTGCCGTAGTCGTGATAGCTCTTGATGCGGGCCAGAGCGGCGACGAGGTCGGGGTTGCCGACCATGAAGCCGACGCGCCAGCCGGCCATGTTGTAGCTCTTGCTGAGCGTGAAGAACTCGACTGCGACGTCCTTGGCGCCGGGCACCTGCATGATGGACGGGGCCTCATACCCGTCGAAGACGATGTCGGCGTAGGCCAGGTCGTGCACGACGAGGATGTCGTGCTTCTTGGCCAGCGCCACGACGCGCTCGAAGAAGCCGATGTCCACGCACTGCGCCGTCGGGTTGGACGGGAAACCGAACACCATCATCTTGGGCTTGGGGTAGCTGCCGCGGATGGTCTTCTCCAGCTCGGCGAAGAAGTCGACCTCGCTGCTGACGGGGATGGCGCGGATGTCGGCGCCGGCAATCACCGCGCCGTAGATGTGGATGGGGTAGCTGGGGTCGGGCACCAGCACCGTGTCGCCGCGGTCGAGTGTGGCCAGCATCAGGTGGGCCAGGCCTTCCTTGGAGCCGATGGTGACGATGGCCTCGGTGTCGGGGTCGATGGCCACGCCGTAGCGGCGCTGGTACCAGTGCGAGATCGCGCGGCGCAGGCGCGGGATGCCCTTGCTGGCGGAGTAGCCGTGGGTGTCGGGGCGCTGGGCCACCTCGGCGAGCTTGGCGACGATGTGCGCCGGCGTGGCCCCGTCGGGGTTGCCCATGCTCATGTCGATGATGTCCTCGCCACGCCGGCGGGCCGCGAGCTTGAGCTCGGCCGTGATGTTGAAGACGTAGGGAGGGAGGCGGTCGATGCGCGCGAAGCGGCGCTTGCCACCGGAAGCGGAGGAAGAGGTCATGGCAGTGTCACGTGAGCGCCCGGAACCGTCCGAGCGACGTGGGCGGCGTGGCGCCGCGCCAGGGTTGACTCTAGCGCACGACGGCCGCGGGCCTGGCGGCGGCTGGCGTACCGCGGGGAGGTCGGCAGGGCGCGTCAGTGGCGAAGCGCGCCGCCTCATGCCATCCGGCTTGCAGGCCGCATGTCCTTCGGCAGGCGTCGAACAGCGCGCAGGCGCTGTTCTCGTTCCTGCCTCAGTGCGTGCGCTCGATGGCGCCCTGGGGGGCGAAGCTGTGGGCGCTGGCCAGCGGCCAGTAGATGCGGAAGGTGTTGTGCGTGAGTTCGCCGCGCAGCACGGCGCCGGGCTCGACGAAGGGCAGCAGGTTGGCCAGCAGCCGCACCTCGTGCTTGTCCAGCCGGTGCACGATGTGCTGGGCCGTGATCTCCTGCGGGTGACACAGGCCGGCGGCCTCCACCAGTTCCTTCAAGGCCTTCAACGTGCCCTCGTGGAAGTTGGCGACGCGCTGGGCCTTGTCGGGCACGACGATGGCGCGCTGGCGGTGCGGGTCCTGCGTCGTCACGCCGGTCGGGCAGTGGCCGGTGTGGCAGGCCTGGGCCTGGATGCAGCCCAGCGCGAACATGAAGCCGCGCGCCGAGTTGCACCAGTCGGCGCCCAGGGCCATCAGGCGCACGATGTCGAAGGCCGTCGTCACTTTGCCGGCGCAGCCGAGCTTGACCTTGTCGCGCAGGTTCAGGCCGATCAGCGTGTTGTGGACCAGCAGCAGCCCCTCCTGCACCGGCGCGCCGACGTGGTTGGTGAACTCCAGCGGTGCAGCACCCGTGCCGCCCTCGGCGCCGTCGACGACGATGAAGTCCGGCGTGATGCCGGTCTCCAGCATGGCCTTGCAGACGGCAAACCATTCCCAGGGGTGGCCGATGCAGAGCTTGAAGCCGGTGGGCTTGCCGCCGGACAGCGTGCGCAGCCGCTCGATGAACTGCATCATCTCGATGGGCGTCGAGAAGGCGCTGTGGCGGGCCGGCGAGATGCAGGCCTGGCCCACCGGCACGCCGCGCGCGGCGGCGATCTCGGCCGTCACCTTGGGGCCGGGCAGCACGCCGCCGTGGCCCGGCTTGGCGCCCTGGCTGAGCTTGAGCTCGATCATCTTGACCTGCGGGTCGCGTGCACCGGCCTCGAATCTCTCGGCGCTGAACGAGCCGTCGTCGTTGCGGCAGCCGAAGTAGCCCGAGCCGATCTCCCAGATCAGGTCGCCGCCATGCACGCGGTGGTGCACGCTGATCGAGCCCTCGCCGGTGTCGTGGGCGAAGCCGCCCGTCTTCGCGCCCTTGTTCAGCGCCAGGATGGCGTTGGCGCTGAGGGCGCCGAAGCTCATCGCCGAGATGTTGAAGACGCTGGCCGAGTAGGGCTGGGCGCGCTCGGCGCCGATGGTGATGCGGAAGTCGTGGCTGGTCAGATGCGTCGGTGCCAGCGAATGGTTGATCCACTCGTAGCCGCGCGCGCCTACATCAAGCTGGGTGCCGAATGGACGCTGGTCGGCCTCGCCCTTGGCGCGCTGGTAGACGATGGAGCGCTGCGCGCGCGAGAAGGGTGCGGCGTCGTTGTCGCCCTCCAGGAAGTACTGGCGGATCTCCGGGCGGATGAACTCCAGCAGGAAGCGCAGATGCCCGATGACGGGGTAGTTGCGCAGGATGGAGTGGCGCTGCTGGCGCACGTCGCGCAGGCCCAGCAGCGTCAGCGCTAGGAAGACGAGGGTCAGCACGCCGTCGCTGAGCCCGCCCATCCAGCCGACGGCGAAGAACAGCGCCAGCAGGCCGCACAGCATCCAGGTCAGGTAGCGCAGCGGGAAGTGCTCATTGATGCGTCGCATCCAGCCGGGCCAGGCAAGCATGCAGAGTCCTTACAAACGTGACCGACGGATGCTAAGCCCGATGGCCTCCACAATCGCCCGCATCAACCCTCGAGGTCGCCACCCATGAAGTCCCTGTTCTCCGCCATCGGCTGGTTGTTCACCAAGGCCTGGTGGCTGCTCGACGGCACGCGCCGTGCGCTGATGAATCTCTTCGTGCTGCTGCTCGTCGTCGTCTTCGTGACGGCCCTGCTGACGCGCGGCCCCAAGCCCCTGGCCGACAAGACCACGCTGGTGCTCAAGCTCGACGGCAGCCTCGTCGAGCAGTTCTCCGGCAGCCCGCGCGAGCAGCTGCTGGCCCAGGCCCAGGGCCGCGGCACACCCAAGCAGACGCGGCTGCGCGACGTGCTGGCGGCGCTCGACCAGGCTGCGAAGGACGACAAGATCAGCGCCGTGCTGCTGGACGTGGACGACCTGAGCGGCGCCGGCCTGGCAGGCCTGCATGAGGTCAGCGCCGCGCTGCAGCGCTTCAGGAAGAGCGGCAAGCCCGTGCTGGCCTATGCCGACAGCTACAGCCAGCGCGGCTACTACCTTGCGGCTCAGGCCGGCGAGGTCTATCTGCACCCCATGGGCCTGGTGATGCTGGAGGGCTTCGGCCGCTGGCGCACCTACTACAAGGATGCGCTGGACCGCCTGGGCGTCACGGCCCATGTGATGAAGGTCGGCACCTACAAGAGCTTTGCCGAGCCCTACACCGCCAACGGCCCCAGCCCCGCGACGCTGGAAGCCGAGGGCCTGGTCTACGGCGAGCTGTGGAGCGGCTTCACGACCGCCGTCGAGACGGCGCGCAAGCTGGAGGCCGGCAGCATCGGCAGGAGCATCGACCAGATCCCGCAGCTGCTCGTCGCCGTGAAGGGCGACGCCGCCCAGATGGCCCTGCAGGCAAAGCTGGTCGACGGCCTGAAGACGCGCGACCAGATGCGCGAACTGCTGATCGCCAAGGGCGCCAGGGACGAGGAGAGCAAGAGCTTCCGCCAGGTGTCGCTGGCCCAGTACCTGGCCTATGTGAAGGAGGGCAGCGCGCCGAACAAGCTGCAGCCGGGCGTGGGCATCGTCGTGGCCGAGGGCGAGATCGTCGACGGCGATGCCGGCCCGGGCCGCATCGGCGGCGACTCCACCGCCCGCTTGATCCGCAAGGCACGCGAGGACGAGGCCATCAAGGCCGTCGTGCTGCGCGTGAACTCGCCGGGCGGCAGCGCCTTCGCGTCCGAGATCGTGCGCCGCGAGCTGGAGCTGACGCGCCAGGCCGGCAAGCCCGTCGTCGTCTCGATGGGTGACGTGGCGGCCTCGGGCGGCTACTGGATCTCCATGGCCAGCGACGCCGTCATTGCCGACGCCGGCACCATCACCGGCAGCATCGGCGTGTTCGGCATCCTGCCCACGGCCGAGGGCCTGATGAACAAGCTGTCGCTGCACACCGGCGGCGTCACGACCGCCTGGCTGGCCGGCGGCTACGACCCGCGCCGCCCGCTGGACCCGCGCTACCAGGCCGCGGTGCAAGCCGGCGTGGAGAACATCTACGCCCGCTTCACCGGCCTCGCGGCGCAGGCGCGCAAGAGCACCCCGGAGAAGATCGACGGCGTGGCCCAGGGGCGCATCTGGACGGGCGCACAGGCCAGGGAACGCGGCCTGGTCGACCGGACCGGCAGCTTCGACGACGCGCTGCAGGCAGCCGTGCAGCTGGCCAGGTTGGAGGTGAAGGCCGGTGAGAAGCCGCGCGTGGCCTACGTTGAGCGTGACCTCAGCCGCGGCGAGCGCCTGCTCGCCTCTTTGACCGACGTGCTGGCGCCGCCGCTGGCCCTGGCCGTCGGGCAGTCGCTGGGGCTGGATGCTTTGCCGGCGCCTGTCGTCGAGGAGCTTGCGGTGTTGAAGGAGCTGTCCAGGGTCGCGGCGCGCGGCCAGCTCGACAAGGCCGCGGCCGTTCACTGCCTCTGCGGCGCGCCCTAGTCCAGCGTCTGGCGGTAGCGCAGCAGCGCCACGCCGCCGGCCACTGCCAGGAAAGCCAGCATCGGCCACAGCTCGGGCGCCAGCTCAGCCGCGCCCGAGCCCTTCAGCATGACGCCGCGAACGATGCGCAGGAAGTGGGTCAGCGGCAGCGTCTCGCCCAGCCACTGCGCCCACACCGGCATGCCGCGGAAGGGGAACATGAAGCCCGACAGCAGCATGGACGGCAGGAAAAAGAAGAAGGTCAGCTGCAGGGCCTGGAGCTGGTTGCGGGCCAGCGTCGAAAACGTGAAACCCACGCCCAGGTTGGCCAGCATGAAGACGCCGATCATGGCCAGCAGCAGCGTCACGCTGCCCACCATGGGCACGCTGAACAGCAGCCAGGCCGCGCCCAGGATGACGCCCAGCTGCACATAGCCCAGCACGACATAGGGCAGGATCTTGCCCACCATGACCTCGATGGGACGCACCGGCGTGGCCAGCAGGTTCTCCATCGTGCCGCGCTCGCGCTCGCGCGTCATGGCCAGGGCCGTCAGCATCACCATGGTCATCGTCAGGATGGTGCCCACCAGCCCGGGCACGATGTTGTAGCGGGTCAGGCCCTCGGGGTTGTAGCGGCGCTGGATGCGCACCTCGAAGGGCGGTGTCTGGGGCGCGCGCCCGGCCAGAGCGCCGCGCAGGTCACGGTTCAGCGCGGTCTGGCCCAGCTGGCCCAGCGCGGCGATGGCGTTGCCGGAGGCGGACGGGTCGGTCGCGTCGGCGGCGATGAGTACGGCCGGCTTCTCGCCACGCACGATGCGGGCGCCGAAGTCGGCCGGCACGATGACGAGGAACTGGATGTCGCCGCGCTGCAGCAGTGCGTCGCCACGGGCTTCCGCGATGCCGCTCTCGACGACGCGGAAGTAGCCACTGGTCTGCAGCGCCGCGACGAAGCTGCGCGCCATCGGGCTCGTGTCCTGCGCCACGACGGCCGTGGGCAGCCCCTTGGGGTCGGTGTTGATCGCGTAGCCGAAAAGCACCAGCTGCAGGATGGGCACGCCGACCGCCATCGCGAAGGTCAGCTTGTCGCGCAGCATCTGCTGCACTTCCTTCAGCGCGATGGCGAAGGTGCGCGCCAGGGCCTGCATCAGGCGGCCTCGCTGAAGTTGTCGGTGGCCTGGCCGACGAGGCGCACGAAGGCGTCCTCGAGGTCGCTGGCACCCGCGGCCTGCACGATGGCCGCCGCCGTGCCGCGCGCCAGCACACGGCCGTAGGCGATGTAGACCAGCTCGTCGCAGCGCTCGGCCTCGTCCATGTAGTGCGTGGAGACGAGCACGGTGATGCCCTCGCCGGCGAGCTGGTGGATCTGGTCCCAGAACTCGCGCCGGGCCTTGGGGTCGACGCCGGCGGTGGGCTCGTCCAGAAGCAGCAGGCGGGGGCGGTGCAGCAGGCAGGCGGCCAGGGCCAGGCGCTGCTTCCAGCCGCCGGACAGCGCACCGGCCAGCTGCTGCTGGCGCGTGGCCAGGCCCAGGCGCTCCAGCGCGGCGTCGACGGCGGCGCGGCGACGGGGCATGGAGAACAGCCGCGCGACGAAGTCCAGGTTCTCGCGGATCGACAGGTCTTCGTAGAGGCCGAACTTCTGCGTCATGTAGCCCACCTGGCGCTTGACCTCGGCGGCCTCGCGGCGGAAGTCCAGGCCCAGCACATGGCCCTCGCCGGCATCCGGCGTCAGAAGGCCGCAGAGCATGCGCAGCGAGGTCGTCTTGCCGCTGCCGTTGGGGCCGAGGAAGCCGACGATGCGGCCGGCGGCGACCTGCATGTCGACGCCGTCGACGACGCGGCGGCCGCCGTAGGATTTGCTCAGCCCCTTGACGTCAATAGCCAGCGCCGCCGCGTTTTCGGGCCGAGCGCCGGGCCGTCCCAAGCCGGCCCGGTCGGCGATGTGCTCGCGGCTCGAGGCCGCGGGCATCACCCTCCCCTCGGGGGACCGACCGGGCGAGCCCGCGTTCAGCGGGGCGGAACCGGGCGAGGGGCTTGCGTTCATGGCCTGACGTCCAGCGGCTGGCCCGGATGCAGCCGCTCCGCGTCCTCGGCCTTCACGGGCCGCGCCTCGACGAGAAAGACTAGTTTGTCGCGCTGCTGGTTGGAGTAGATGACCGGCGGCGTGTACTCCGGCCCGGCCGCGATGAAGCTGATGCGCGCCGGGATGGCGGCGCCGCAGCCGTCGCAGCGCAGGTTCACCGGCGCGTCCAGCTTCAGGCTGCCCACTACCGACTGCGGCACGTAGAAGCGCGCCTTGCGGCCGGCCGGCGGCAGCAGGGCCAGCACCGGCTGGCCAGCGCCCACCCATTCGCCGGGGCGCAGGAAGATGTCCTGCACGCGCGCCGCGACGGGCGCGCTCTGGCGCTTCTGCTCGACGCGCCAGGCCGTCTGCGTGCGGCTGCTGCGGGCGGCGTCGGCCAGCGCCCGCGCGGCGCTGCGGGCGTCCTCGCGCGCGGGCAGATGGGCTACTGCCAGCGCGGCCTCCAGCTCGGCGACGCGGGCACGTGCCTGGGCCTGGGCCGTCGCGGCCTCGTCCATGCGGGCCTTGGCGATGAAGCCCTGGGCCAGCAGTTGCTGCTGGCGCGCGAGCTCGGTGCCGGTCAGGCGCTCGGCGGCGCGGGCCTGGTCCAGCTGGGCACGGGTGACGGCCACCTCGGGGGCGCGCCGGCCCTTGTCGGCGTCGCGGGCCTGGGCGATGGCACCCTGCATGCGGGCCTCGGCTTCGCTGTCGGCCGCGAGCTCGGGCGTGGCGTCGAGCTCGAACAGCACCTGGCCCGCAGCGACGGCCTCGCCCGAGCGCACGGCCAGCATCGTCAGCCGCCCGGCCACCGGTGGCGCGATGTAGACCGGCTCGGCCTCGGCATAGCCCGTCCAGCCTGCAGGCGGCCTGTCGCTGCAGCCGGCCAGCAGGGCCGCGGTCACCAGCGTGATGGATTTCATGGGCGCGACTCCTCGGAGGCCGGCGGCGGCGGCAGGGCTTGATCCGCATCATGGCCGGGATGCGGGGGTTGGGTGATTATTGAAGCCGAGTTTGATGAGGGCCTGACCACACTTGCCAGCATTGATCGATTCATTAGCATGCCGACGAGGAGACCGCGAGTAGCGGTCCGGCAAGGAGACAAGTCCATGAATGTCGCCACCTGGATGCGCAGTTTCACGATCCGCACTCGCATGCACGGGGCCATCGCCATGGTGCTGCTGATGTTCGCGGCTCTGGGCCTGACCGGCCTGCTGGGCGGACGCCAGCTGATGGCACTCAACGTCGAGGTCACCACCCACACGACGCGCGATCTGCAGAACCTCGCCACCATCCGCCAGGCCCTGGCCGACGTGAGGCTGGAGGAGAAGGAGATGGTCATCGCCTACGAGACGCCCGAGCAGGTCAAGCAGTTCCGCGAGCGCTGGGGCGCCGCGGCCCAGCGCCTCGAGATCGCGCTGCAGGGGCTGCAGCAGGGCAAGCAGCAGGACAACAAGGCCGCCGCGACTGAGGCGCTGAAGTTCCTGCAGGACTACCGCAGCGGTGCCCAGCCCGTGCTCAACCAGATCGAGGCCGGCGGCTTCGACACCGCCAAGGTGGCCGACCGCATGCTGAACCGGCCCAAGGCGGCGATGCGCGAAATCGAGAAGCGCGTGGAGACGATTGCCGGCCTCATCGATCAGCAGGCCAAGGCGGCCGAGACCGAGTTTGACGCCGAGATGCGTCGCATCGCCTGGCGCTCCGCCATCGTGCTGCTGATCGTCGCGCTGCTTGTCGTGCCGCTGACGCTGATCAACTCCGCCACCATCACCAGCCCGATGCGCTATGCCGGTACGGTGGCCCAGTCGATTGCCGGGGGCGATCTGGAGAACAGCATCCGCATCGTCGGCCGCGACGAGGCCTCCGACCTGCTGCGGGCGCTGGACTCGATGCAGACCAGCCTGCGCGATCTGGTGCGCCAGGTGAAGACCTCGGCCCTGAGCATCGACACGGCCAGCAGCGAGGTCGCCTCCGGCAACCAGGACCTGAGCCGGCGCACCGAGCAGGCGGCCTCCAGCCTGCAGCAGACGACCAGCTCGATGGAGGACCTGACCAGCGGCGTGCGCCATGGCGCGGACGCTGCCGGCAAGGCGCGCGAGCTGGCCGCCGGCGCCGCCGACGTGGCCCGCCGCGGTGGCCAGGAGGTGTCCGAGGTGGTCACGACCATGGACGAGATCAACGCCAGCTCGCGGCGCATCGGCGACATCGTCGGCCTCATCGACAGCATCGCCTTCCAGACCAACATCTTGGCCTTGAACGCGGCCGTGGAGGCGGCGCGGGCGGGCGAGCAGGGGCGGGGCTTTGCCGTCGTCGCCGGCGAGGTGCGCGCCCTGGCCCAGCGCTCGGCCGGTGCGGCGCGCGAGATCAAGTCCCTCATCACCGCCAGCGTCGAGCGCACCGAGGCCGGTGCGCGGCTGGTGCAGCATGCCGGCCTGACGATGCAGGAAATCGTCGACAACGTGCAGAAGGTCAGCGACATGATCGGCGAGGTGGCGACCGGCGCGGCCGATCAGAGCGCGCGTATCGGCCGGGTTAACGGCGCCGTCAGCCAGCTCGACCACATGACCCAGCAGAACGCGGCCCTCGTGGAGCAGTCCGCGGCAGCTGCGGACAGCCTGCGCCAGCAACTGCTGTTGCTGACGGGAGCGGTGGCGCAGTTCCGCATCGATGAGCGCGAGGGCTGAGACGGAGCCCCTTGCCCGGCCTGGCCTGCTGAGCGCGGCCAGTCCGGCCGATCCCCCGAGGGGACGGCGATGCTCGCCGGATTGACCGGCAAGCACATCGCCTGAGCGGGCCGGTTTGGGGGCGGCCCGGCGCTCGGCCCGAAATACCCGGCCTGAGCTAAACTTCGGTCCGACAAAGCGCCGATTTGTTCCGGATTGCGGGCGCTCTATAAATGCCGCTAAACAGGACTCCGAACCAACCGGCGTCCGCAACAGTGGCGCCGGTTTTGTTTTTTGGAGTAGGGCCATGACGGGCCGTAGCGTCGGCGACGTGTCGCCGCAGAGTTTCCATTTCGACGAGCCGCTGCCGCTGCGCAGCGGCGCCAGCCTGCCGAGCTACGACCTGATGGTCGAGACCTATGGCCAGCTAAACGCCGAACGCAGCAATGCGGTGCTGGTCTGCCACGCGCTCAACGCCAGCCACCATGTCGCCGGTACCTATGCCGGCCAGGCGAAAAGCGAAGGTTGGTGGGACAACCTCATCGGGCCCGGCAAGGCGCTGGACACCGACAAGTTCTTCGTCATCGGCATCAACAACCTCGGCTCCTGCTTCGGCTCCACCGGGCCCATGCACGTGAACCCGGCGACCGGCCGCGCCTGGGGGGCGGACTTCCCCGTCGTCACCGTGCAGGACTGGGTGGACGCCCAGGCCCGCGTCGTCGAGCGCTTCGGCATCCTGAGGCTGGCGGCCGTGCTGGGCGGCTCGCTGGGCGGCATGCAGGCGCTGGACTGGGCGCTGCGCTACCCCGAGCGCGTGGCCCACTGCATTGCCATCGCCACCGCGCCCAACCTGTCGGCGCAGAACATCGCCTTCAATGAGGTGGCGCGCCGCGCCATCGTCACCGACCCCGACTTCCACGGCGGCCACTTCTATGCCCATGGGGTGGTGCCCAAGCGCGGCCTGCGCGTGGCGCGCATGATCGGCCACATCACCTACCTGTCCGACGATGTGATGGCCGAGAAGTTCGGCCGCGAGCTCAAGGGCGGTGCGCTGGGCTATTCCACGCAGGACATCGAGTTCCAGATCGAGAGCTATCTGCGCTACCAGGGCGACAAGTTCAGCGACTACTTCGACGCCAACACCTATCTGCTCATCACGCGGGCGCTGGACTACTTCGACCCTGCCTCCGAGCACGGCGGCGACCTGACGCGTGCCTTCGCCTCGGCGCGCGCCAAGTTCCTCATCGCCAGCTTCACGACCGACTGGCGTTTCTCGCCGCAGCGCTCGCGCGAGATCGTCAAGGCCCTGCTCGACAACCGGCTGGACGTGTCGTATGCGGAGATCGACGCGCCGCACGGCCACGATGCCTTCCTGCTCGACGACCCGCGCTACCACGGCGTGCTGCGGGCCTATTTCGAGCGCATCGCCGGCAGCCTGTGCCCGGCGGCCCGGCCCCTGCAGATCAAGGGGGTGGCCGTATGAGCTTCGATCCCGCGATTGCGGCCCTGGTGCCGCCCGGCTCGCGCGTGCTCGACCTGGGCTGCGGCACCGGCGAGCTGCTGGAGCACCTCATCAAGCACAGGGGCTGCACCGGCTACGGCGTGGAGCTGGACGACGCCAACCTGCTGGCCTGCGTGAAGCGTGGCGTCAACGTCATCCAGCGCAACCTGGAGGAGGGCTTGTCCATCTTCGAGGACCAGAGCTTCGACGTCGTGCTGCAGCTGGAGACGCTGCAGCATCTGCGCAATGCCGAGCAGATGCTCAAGGAGACGGCGCGCGTCGGCAAGATGGGCATCGTCAGCTTCCCCAACTTCGCCCACTGGCCCAACCGGCTGCAGGTGCTGCTGGGCCGCATGCCGGTCACGCGCGCCCTGCCCTACGAGTGGTACGACACGCCCAACATCCGCGTCGGTACCTTCGCCGACTTCGGCGTGCTGGCACGCAAGAACCAGCTCAAGATCCTGGACGCCTTCGGCCTGCAGAACGGCGCGGTCGTGCGCACCCTGCCCAACCTGCTGGCCAGCGTGGCGGTGTTCAAGTTCGAACGCGAGTGAGTGCGCAGGGTGGCGGCATAGTGCGGCCATGCGCCGCTCCCGCTTCCTGCTGACCCTGGGCGCCCTGCCGCTGGCCGCGCGCGGGGGCGGGCCGGCGCCGCTGCGGGTCGTCTACCCCAATCTCGACGGCCTGGGCGACTCGGCGCTGGGCTACCAGGTGCTGCGCCTGGCGCTGCAGAAATCCGGCCAGCCCTTTCGCCTCGCGCTGACCGAGGCGCCGACAACCCATGTGCGCGCCCGGCTGCAGCTCGAAGCGGGCGAGATCGACATGGTCGACTTCGGCGGCAACGCCGATTTCGAGCGTCGCTTCCACGCCCTGCCTTTTCCCATCGACCGCGGCTTGAACGGCTGGCGGCTCTTCGTCATCCGCGCCGCGTCCCAGCCCGACTTCGACGCCGTGGCCGACATCGCCACCCTGCGCCGCTTCCAGGCCGGCCAGGGCCATGACTGGGCCGACATCCCGGCCCTCGAAGCCGCCGGCCTGACCGTGCAGCAGGCCGGCAGCCTGACGGGCCTGTTCCGGATGCTGGCCGCGGGCCGCTTCGACTTCCTGCCGCTGGGGCTCAACGAAGTCTATGGCCTGCTGGAGCGCAACCGGGCCGATGCGCCGGCATGCGCCGTCGAGCGCCGGCTGGTGCTCGTCTACCCCTTCGCGCGGCTGATGTTCGTGCGCCGCGGCAACGAGGCGCTGCGCGAAGCCCTGCACGCCGGGCTGCAGGCCGCCTTCGACGATGGCAGCTTCGAGGCCTTGTTCAACGCCCATCCGGGCAACCGGGCGGCGGTCGAGCAGGCCCGGCTGGCCGAGCGGCGGGTGCTGCGCATCGGCAACCCGACGCTGACCGACACGGTGCGCGGCATCCCGCCGCGCTATTTCTTCAAGCCCTAGCCGGAGGCGGCTCAGGCGGACTTCTTGTGGCCCTTCTTGGCCACCTTCTTGTGCTTGGCCTTGGTGGTCTTCTTGGTGGCGGCCTTGGCCTGCACGCCGCTGCTGACGTGGCTGGCGCTGTGGTGCTTGGCCACGCGGGCCTCGGCGGCGGGAGCAGCGAAGGCGATGGCGAGGGCGGCGGCGGTGAACAAGGTTTTCATGGAGGTTTCCTGCGGTTGATGCCGACAGCGTAGCGGACTCAGCTTGCGGCTAGCTGCCTTTGCGGACGACCTGCCCGTCGTCGGTGCGCTCGTCTTCCTTGAAGACACCTTCCCAGCGGTCGCCGCTGGGCCAGTAGAACGTGCCCTGGCCATGCTTGAGGCCGCGCGCCCAGGCGCCTTCGTAGCGCTCGCCGCTCTTCCAAGCGTACTTGCCGTCGCCGTGGGCCTTGCCGGCCTCGAACTGGCCTTCGTAGACATCGCCGCTCGGGAAGACCATGCGGCCGCGACCCTGGGGCAGGCCGGCGGCCATCTGGCCCTCGTACTGGTTGCCGTTGGAGAAGCGCATCTTGCCGACGCCCTGGGGCTTGTCGTCGACCCATTCGCCGTCGTAGCGCTGGCCGCTCATCCAGACATAGCTGCCCCTGCCGTGCGGCAGGCCCTGGCGGATCTGGCCGCTGTATACGTCGCCTGAGGCATAGGTCAGCTTGCCCTCGCCCTCGGGCTGGCCGTCCACCAGCGTGCCCTCGAAGTGGTTGCCGTTGGCGAAGACCATGGTGCCGCGGCCGGTGGCGCGGTCGGCCACCCAGTCGCCCTTGTAGCGCTGGCCGGTGGCCCAGCGGATCTCGCCGACGCCTTCGCGCCGGCTGTGCGTCAGCGGCCCTTCGTAGACGTCGCCGTTCTTCCATTCGACGCGGCCGGTGCCGGTGACGGTGTCGTCGTCGTTGCGCACAAACTGGCCGACGTAGCGGGTGTCGCCCGCGATGCGGTCGAAGAGCTTGGGCTCGGGGGGCGGGGCCGGCGTGGGTGCCGCGGCCAGCGGCACGACGGGCGTGGCGGCAGCCTGGCGCAGCGGCACGGCCGCGGCAGGCGGCGGGCCGGCGGCAGGCTTGGCCAGCGCGGGTGCGGCGGCTGGCGTGCCGGGCTTGGGCGCCTGGGCCACCACCGGCGCCGGTGCCGGGGCAGGCGCCGGTGCGCCGGGCAGCGGTGTGGCCACCCAGGGCGTGCCGCGCTCGCGGGCCAGGGCCTGGGCGTTGTTCAGGGCCAGCTCCTGGGCGCTGCCCTTGCAGAGCTTGGCCGTCTCGCGCCACAGGGTCTCGCCGATCTGGCTCTGGGTCTGGCGCTCGGCCAGGGGCAGGGCGGCGCCGCTGTTGCGCAGCTTGCCGGAGAACTCGCGGGCGCGCTCGAAGGGCGGGGCGCAGAACTCGGCGTTGTGGCCGTCGATCTCGCTCTGGTCATGGCGGCGCTGGGCGATCTGCTGCTGGCTGCCGGTGCATTGCTCGGCGGCCAGCTCCCACATGCCCTCGGCCTTGCGGTAGAGGCTGGCGGCATCGGAAAAGCGGCGCTCGCCGAAGGCGGCGCGCGCCAGGTCCTGCAGCGCGCCGGCCTCGCGGTGGGCGGTCTCGCACTGGCTGCCGGCCTGCAGCTTCTCGGCCAGCGCGTCGCGCGTCTTCTGGCTGTCGGCCAGGTTGCGCTGGGCACGCTCGCGGGCGCGGCCGTCGCAAGTGGTGATGGCCGCGCCCCACTGCGCGACGGCCTCGTCCTGCAGCTTGACCAGGGCCTCCAGCGGCTGGTTCTGCGACTGGGCCGTGGCGGCGCGCAGGTCGGCTGACAGGGCGCGGCTGGTCAGCTGGGCGCAACTCGGCGGCGGCGGGGCGGGTGGCGCCGCGGGGGCGGAGGCGGCGGAATCCGGGGCCGAGGCCGCTTCGGCCGGGGCGCTGGCGGCGGGCTCGAGTGGCGTCTGCGCCTGGACGAGGGTGGCCGCGAGGAGCAGCAGGACGATGGCGGACTTCATTTCTTGCGGGCGGACTCGGCGGGCATTTCCAGCATGGCGTCGATGAGGCCGCGCGAGAAGCGGCCGGCGCCCGGGTCGTCGGGGCTGTCGAAGCTGAAGCTGCTCTGGGCCGAGGCCAGCGGCATCGCGCCGATCTCGGCCAGCAGCGCATCGGCACGGAAGCCGCCGAGGATGGCGACGACCTCGGCCTCGAAGCCGCGCGCGGCGGCGATCTTGTTCAGCGCGGCCAGCCGGTCGGCGTCGAACAGCAGGGCGTTCTGCGCCAGGCTGCGCTCAACCAGCTTCTGGTGCAGCGTGAAGCCCGCCAGCGGCGGTGCGCCGAGCGCCGCCATGCGCGTGAACGCCCAGGCGTCGGCGCGCTCGAAGGCGGTGGCGGCGATGCGCGAGATGCCCGACAGCGAGCCGCGGTTGGCGGCGGCGGCCTGCATGACGTTGAGCACCTGCTGGCGGGTCAGCTGCTGGGCGGCATCGGCCAGGCCCTCGCGGATCTTTTGCGCCGCGAGCGCCTTGCCCTGCTCGATGAGCTGCTGCTTCAGGAACTCGCTGGCGGCGCTGGCGGCGGCGCTCTTGGCCGCGCTGATGGCGGCGTCGGCGGCCAGCGCCGCGGCCTTGACGCCGGAGGCCAGCGTGGCGAGGTTGTAGAGGGTGCCGCCGATCTTGAGCGCGTAGTGGTAGGTCTTCATGCGCGCCCCGCCCTCCTCGGAGAGGCCCTGCGTCCACAGCACGGTCCACAGCGCCTCGTCGGGCGTGGGCTCGGCCTGGGTCAGCTCCAGCGGGTGCAGGCTGAGCAGCCAGTGGTAGTCCTGCAGCTGGGGCGTGTTGGGCGGCGCAAAGCGGGTGTAGCCGCGGCAAACCTCGAAGGGCTTGACGTGCACGGCCTTGGCGGCCGCCGCGCCGACGGTGAAGGGCTTGCCGTTGTCGCGCGCCTCGGCCAGCCATTCCAGCAGCCGCTCGCCGTCGTCGCTGGCCTGGCCGGCGACGTGGTTGATGCGGGCACCCATGGGCAGGGGCGAGTCCTGCGTCACGGCGATGACGGTCAGGCGCTCGTCCACCTGCAGGGCGCGCACCCAGGCGACGCGGTCGCTCTCGCTCCAGCCGGCGCTGGTGGCCACGGCGAAGGGCAGCTCCCACTGCTTGTCGCAGTCCTTGTCCTTCAGCGCGGCGCTGCGGGCGATGGCCGGGCGGATCAGGCGCTCGCCGGCACCGTAGGCGCGCATGCCGGCCAGCAGGGCCTCGTCGACCTGGCGGCCATCGTCCACGGTGAACTTGGGGCCGGAAGCACAGCCGGTCAGCAGGGCGAGCAGGAGCGTCAGCAGCAGGCGAGTCATCGTGCCGCCGAGCCTAAGCGCTGGGCATGACACGAGGCGCCGGTAGTTTTCCGGAGCGTCCTAAACTCTCCGGATGCGCCACAAGCGCACAGGAGACCGCCATGAACGCACGAGACCCCCAACTGCCCCTGCAGGCTGACGAAGCCACTGCGCTGGGCAGCTTTGCCGCACGCGTCTGGGACGAGGAGATCGTCCCCGCGCTGACCGACTACATCGCCATTCCCGCCAAGAGCCCGATGTTCGACGCCGACTGGGCGGCCAACGGCCACCTCGAGAAGGTGCTCACGCAGGCCGCCGCCTGGGTGGAGAGCAAGAAGGTTGCCGGGCTCAAGCTCGAGGTGGTGCGCATCCCGGGCCGCACGCCGGTCATCTTCTTCGAGGTGCCGGCCACCAAGTCGGGCAGCGAAGACACCATCGTGCTCTACGGCCACCTGGACAAGCAGCCCGAGTTCAGCGGCTGGCGCAGCGACCTCGGCCCCTGGACACCCAAGTACGAGAACGGCCTGCTCTACGGCCGTGGCGGCGCTGACGATGGCTATGCGGTCTACGCGTCCCTCACGGCCATCATGGCGCTGGACCAGCAGGGCATCCCGCGCCCGCGCTGCGTCGGCATCATCGAGACCTGCGAGGAGTCCGGCTCCTTCGACCTGCCGGCCTACATCGACCTGCTCAAGCCCCGGCTGGGCAATGTCTCGCTCGTCGTCTGCCTGGACTCCGGCGCCGGCAACTACGAGCAGCTCTGGCTGACCACCTCGCTGCGCGGCATGGTGTCGGGCGTGCTGAAGGTCGAGGTGCTGACCGAAGGCATCCACAGCGGCGACGCCTCGGGCTGCGTGCCGTCGAGCTTCCGCATCCTGCGCCAGGTGCTGGACCGCCTGGAGGACAGCAAGACCGGCCGCCTGCTGCCGGAGAGCTTCCACTGCGAGATCCCGGGCGCGCGCCTGGAGCAGGCGCAGGCGACGGCAGCCATCCTGAAGGACGAGGTCTACAAGCGCATGCCCTGGGCCTGCGGCGCGGACGGCGGCCCGGTGCTGCCGGTCACGACCGACCCGGTCGAGGTGCTGCTCAACCGCACCTGGCGGCCGACGCTGTCGGTCGTCGGCGCCGACGGCTTCCCCGAGCTGAAGAACGCCGGCAATGTGCTGCGGCCCTACACCGCCTTCAAGCTGAGCCTGCGCCTGCCGCCGCTGATCGACGGCAACGCCGCCGCGCTGGAGCTCAAGAAGCTGCTGGAGGACAACGCGCCCTACAACGCCAAGGTCACCTTCGTGCCCGACGGCCGCGCCGGCGCCTACGGTGCCACCGGCTGGAACACGCCCGAGCTGTCGCCCTGGCTCAGCCAGGCGCTCAACGACGCCAGCCAGGCGCATTTCGGCGCGCCGGTGGGCTACATCGGCCAGGGCGGCACGATCCCGCTGATGAGCATGCTGCAGAAGGGCTTCCCGGCCGCGCAGATGATGGTCTGCGGCGTGCTGGGGCCAAAGAGCAATGCCCACGGCCCAAACGAGTTCCTGCATGTGCCGTACGGCAAGCGCTTGACCGCCGCCGTGGCGCAGGTCATGGCCGCTCACCCCTGATCGGATGGACCAGCTCCGCGCGATCAAGGTCTTTGTCCGCGTCATCGACGAGGGCAGCTTCGCCGCCGCGGCGCGGGCGCTGGACCTGGCGCCTGCCGTTGTCACCCGGCTCATCGCCGAGCTGGAGGATCACCTCGGCACCCGGCTGCTGAACCGCACGACGCGCCGCCTGGCCCTCACCGAGATCGGCGACGCCTACCTGGAGCGGGCGCGGCGCATCCTGGCCGACGTCGACGAGGCCGCGGCGCTGGCGGCCTCGGCCACGCAGGAGGTGCGCGGCCTGCTGCGCGTGCTGTGCCCGCCGGCCATCGCCGTGCATCAGCTCGCCAAGCACCTGCCCAAGTTCCACCGCGAGTACCCGCTGGTGACGCTGGAGATCACCTCGCCCGGCCCGGTCGAGACGGTGGATGACGGCTATGACCTGACCATCTTCCTGTCCCGCGAGCTGGTGGACGGCGACTTCATCGCGCGCCGGCTGGCGCGCAGTGAATTCATCATGTGCGCCTCGCCGGAGTACCTCGACCAGCGCGGCCGGCCTCAGCATCCGCACGACCTCAGGCTGCACGACGCGCTGCTGCCGCCCACACCGGCGCTGATGCGCGGCCTGACGCTGCAGCGCGGCGACGGCTCGGAGGAGATCACGCTGCCCATCGTGCCCTCGCGCGCCGCACTCTCCACGACGCACATGGACACCAACTACGCCGCCGCCCTGCACGGCCTGGGCGTGGCGGGGCTGCCCAGCTTCATGGTGGAGGATGCGCTGTTGGAACAGGCGCTGGAGCGGGTCATGCCGCAGTGGCGCCTCTTCGGCACGACCCTGTGGGCCGGCATGCCGACGCGAAAGTACGTGCCGGCCCGCACCCGCGCCTTTCTCGACTTCCTGCTGCAGGTCTTCGGCGGCGAGGACCGCGACCCCTGGCTGGTGGCCGCTGGCTGCGCGACCTGTCCCTGACTACCTGAGGCTGAAGCCCAGCTCGAAGAACTCGGGGAAGCGGGCCTCCATGGCCCGCTTCAGCGGCCCGAAGGCGACGTAGCGGCTGGCCGTCTTGACGATGTGGGCCAGCAGGCGGCGCTCTTCTGCATGGCCCTGGCTCAGCAGCGCGAGGTGCTGGCGCAGCGCGCTCCACTCCAGCTGGCGCCAGTACTCGCCGAAATCGGCCGCCAGTTCTTCGTCCAGCTGGCCGGCGGCGCGGCAGGCCTGCCAGTGGCGCACGGCCCAATCGATTTCCTGATGCTCCTCCCAGGCCAGTTCGGGCGGTCGCAGCAGCGCGGCGATGCCGTCCGTCACGGCGCCCTGGCGCGCATCGTCGAGCAGGCGCTGCAGCACGGTGTCCAGGCCGTTGTCGGCGATGCGTGCCAGGCCGGCGCGCAGGGCCTGCGCGTCGGGGGGCGATGGCGGGACGGGGTGGGCGCACAGTTCGGCGCAGGCTGCGCGTACCAGGCGGTCAGCGTCGTCGGGGTGGGCGATCAGTTCCTGGATCAGGGCGGAGGTTGGCAGCGTCATCGGGTGAAAGCCCTCGTGGATAATCAAATTCTAAGAACCGCCGGCCCCGGCATCCTCACCGACTCCGAGCCTTCCCTGCCCGTGCCGCGCCCGTTCCGCCTCCCCCAAGCCGCCCCGCTGCCCACCCTGATCGCTCTGGCCTTGTGCGCCTGGGGGCAGGCCGCGGCTCAGCAGGCCCCTGCCGACACCGTGCTGCCCCTGCGCGGCAGCCGCGTGCTGGCCGCGCCGTCCAAGGCGGCCGGCGCCAAGCCGGCGCTGGTCATCTCGGCCGGCAAGCTGTCGGCCCAGATGGACCAGCAGGCCGAGGGCACGCAAGGCGTCGAGCTGCGCTACGGCGAGCTGGTGCTGAACACCGACCAGCTCAACTACCGCGTCACCGACGACCTGGCCCGGGCCGAGGGCAACGTCCGCATCAACCACAACGGCAACGTCTTCACCGGCCCGTTGCTGCAGATGTACGTGAGCCGCTTCGAGGGCGAGTTCCTGACGCCCAGCTTCTTCCTCGCCGCCACCGGCGGCGCCGGCAAGGCCAAGGTGCTGAAGTTCCAGGACAGCGAGCACATGAGCGCGACGGACGGCAGCTACAGCAGCTGCCCCGTGGTGGAGAACCAGGAGCCGGCCTGGCAGATCACGGCCCGGCAGCTGCGCATGGACCTGGCCGCCAACGAGGGCCAGGCCGATGGCGCCGTGCTGCGCTTCCTGGGCGTGCCCATCCTGGCTGCGCCGTCTTTGAGCTTCCCGCTCAGCGCCGAGCGCAAGTCGGGCTGGCTGCCGCCCAACATCTTCCTGGACAACCGCGGCGGCCTGGAAACCGGCGTGCCCTACTACTGGAACATCGCCCCGCAGCGCGACGCCACCTTCACGCCCTTCATCATGACCAAGCGCGGCGTGGGCCTGGACAGCGAGTTCCGCTACCTGGAGCCGGGCCACGCCGGCCGCATCAACGTCGACCTGCTGCCCGGCGACCGCGTCTTCGGCCGCTCGCGCTGGAGCCTGAAGCTGAACAACGACGGCCAGGTGTTCGGCGACTGGCGCTACCGGCTCAAGAGCGAGCGCGTCTCGGACGACGACTACTGGAAGGACATGTCGCGCCGCGTCGAGAGCCAGACGCCGCGCCTGCTGGCCAGCGACTTCACGCTGAACCGCCAGCGCGAGCTGTCCTGGGGCGTCATCGACACCTATGCCCGCGTGCAGCGCTGGCAGACGCTGCAGGGTACGGACGCCCTGGCCCGGTTCGACACACCCTACCAGCGCAGCCCGCAGATCGGCGTGCGCGTCACGACGGCGGCCGACGAGGCCGTGCTGGACAGCTTCCGCCCCTGGGGCCGCAAGGCGCGGCTGGAGGGGGGGCTGGAGCTGGAATACAACCGCTTCGACCTGCCCGGCTCGGCGCTGGCGGCCCAGGCCCGCGGCGGCCAGCGCCTGCATGCGCTGGGCCATGTGGCCGCGCCGCTGGGGGGCGAGGCCTGGTGGTTCATCCCGCGGGCCTCGTTCAACGCCGCGGCCTACGACCTGGACCAGGCCCAGGCCGATGGTCGCCGCCACATGGGCCGCGTCATCCCGACGCTGAGCATCGACCATGGCTGGGTGTTCGAGCGCGACACCACGCTGTTCGGCCGCGACTACCGGCAGAGCCTGGAGCCGCGCCTGTTCTACGTGAACACGCCCTTCCGCGACCAGGCCAACCTGCCCAATTTCGACTCGGCGCCCAAGGACTTCAACTTCGACTCCATTTACACCGACAACCCCTTCTCGGGTGTGGACCGGGTGTCGGACCTGCATGCCCTGAGCGTTGGCGCCACCAGCCGCTGGGTGGGCGCGAACTCGGGCGAGGAGATCCTGCGCCTGGGCGCCGTGCAGCGCTTCCTGTTCCGCGACCAGAAGATCACGCCGGACGGCCAGCCCGTCACGCAGCGCTTCTCCGACCTGCTGCTGGCCGCCGCCGCCCACCTGGACGAGAAGTGGTGGGCCGACGGCACGATGGAGTTCAACCCCGAAACCAACCGCTCGGTGCGCTCGGTGCTGCGCGCGCGCTACTCGCCCGGGCCGTTCAAGACGGTCAGCGTCGCCTACCGGCTGGCGCGGGCGCAGAGCGAGCAGGTCGAGCTGGCCTGGCAGTGGCCCATCTACGGCACGCCCGTCACCTCGCGCGGTGCCGACAGCAAGGCTTGCGGCGGCGCCTGGTACAGCGCCGGGCGCGTGCAGTACTCGCTGCGCGACCGCCGCCTGACCGACTCGGTCATGGGCTTCGAATACGACGCCGGCTGCTGGGTGCTGCGCTGGGGTATCGAGCGCCTGTCCACCGGCCGGGCCGAAACCAACACGCGGCTGATGCTGCAGCTGGAGCTGGTCGGCCTGTCGCAGCTGGGTTCCAACGCCCTCAAGGTCTTGAAGGACAATGTGCCCGGTTACCGAAGGCTGAGCTCCGACCGCTCGCCGAGTTCAGATTTCCAACCATGATCCATCGCCTAGCCCCCTCCATCCTTGCCGTGACGCTGGCCCTGGCCGCCTTCCAGGCCTCGGCCCAGACACCCACGCTGCAGCCGGGGGACTACATCGCCGCCGTCGTCAACCAGGACGTGGTGGCCGCCAGCGAGGTCGTCCAGCGTACCGAGCGGCTGCGCCAGGAGGCCCGCCAGCGCGGCGAGGTCATGCCCGAGACGACGGGCCTGCGCAAGCAGGCGCTGGAGGCGCTGATCGAGGACCGTGTGCTCGTCACCTACGCCCGCGAGAACGGCCAGAAGATCGACGAGGCCGAGCTGGATCGTGTCGTCGCCAACGTGGCGGCGCAGAACAAGCTGACGATGGAGCAGCTGCGTGAGCGCCTCAAGCAGGACGGCACCGACTACAAGAGCTTCCGCGAGAACCTGCGCGACCAGATGATGACCGAGCGCGTGCGCGAACGCGAGGTGCAGGGGCGCATCAAGGTGACCGACGCCGAGATCGACGCCTACCTGGACAAGAAGCGCGCCGACCTCGCCAGTGGCGGCATGGTCAACCTGGCCCAGGTGCTGGTGCCCGTGCCCGAGGGCGCCGCCGAGAGCGTCGTGGCCGAGAAGCGTGCCCGGGCCGAAGCGGCGCTGGCCCGCATCAAGGGCGGCGAGGATTTCGCCAAGGTCGCCCGCGAGGTGTCCGAGGACGGCAACAAGGCCCGTGGCGGCGAGATCGGCCTGCGCCCGGCCGACAAGCTTCCCGATGTCTTCGTCAATGCCGTCAAGGGCCTGAAGAGCGGCGAGGTGGCGCCCGAGATGCTGCGCAGCGGCGCGGGCTTCCACATCCTCAAGGTCGTCGAGCGCCAGGGCGGCGCCTCGCTGACCCAGAGCATCCAGACTCATGCCCGCCACATCCTGCTCCGACCCTCGGCCCAGCTGACGGCCGAAGTCGCCGCACGGCGCCTGGCGGAGATGAAGCGCCAGATCGAGACCGGCCAGGCCAGGTTCGAGGATCTGGCCAAGGCCAACTCCGAGGACGGTAGCGCCCCCGAGGGCGGCGACCTGGGCTGGATGGGCGCGGGCGGCTTCGTGCCCGAGTTCGAGGAGGCGATGAACGCGCTGGCACTGAAGGGCATCTCCGGCCCGGTCGTGTCGCGCTTTGGCGTGCACCTGATCCAGGTGCTGGAGCGCCGCACCGTCGAGGTCGAGATGAAGCAGCTGCGCGACCAGGCCCGCGGCGCGCTGCGCGAGCAGAAGTACGACGAGGCCTACCAGGAGTGGGTCAAGGATCTCCGCACCAAGGCTTTCGTCGAAGTGCGTGAATGGCTCGACTGAGTTCCCACATCCCGCGCAAGCGCTTCGGTCAGCATTTCCTGACCGACAAGGTGCTGATCGACGCCATCGTCGACCTCATTGACCCGCAACCGGGCGAGACCCTGGTCGAGATCGGCCCTGGCCTGGGCGCGATGACGCTGCCGCTGTTGGAGCGCATTCCCAAGGGTTCGGTGCCGCTGACCGTCATCGAGCTGGACCGCGACCTGGCCGCGCGGCTGCGCAAGCGCGACGACGTCGAGGTCATCGAGAGCGATGTGCTCAAGGTCGATTTCAAGGCCCTGGCCGCCGCCAAGGGCGCCAAGCTGCGCGTCGTCGGCAATCTGCCCTACAACATCTCCACGCCTATCCTCTTCCATCTACTTGAGGCGGTGGACGACGTGGTGGACCAGCACTTCATGCTGCAGAAGGAAGTCGTCGACCGCATGGCCGCCGGCCCGGGCGGCAAGGATTACGGGCGGCTCAGCGTGATGCTGCAGTGGCGCTACGACATCGAGTCGGTGCTGGACGTGCCGCCCGAGGCCTTCGACCCGCCGCCGCGCGTGGACTCGGCCATCGTGCGCATGCAGCCGCTCAAGCACCCGCCGGCCGTCGACCCCAAGCTGCTGGGCGAACTCGTCGCCAGCGCCTTCTCGCAGCGTCGCAAGCTGCTGCGCCACAGCCTGGGCCACTGGCTGGCCGAGCGGGGCTACACAGGCCACTTCGACCTGCAGCGACGGGCCGAGGAGGTGCCGGTCGACGAGTTCGTCGCACTGGCGCTGGAAGTCCAGAAATAGAAAACGGGACCCGCGGGTCCCGTTGTTCATCGAAGGGTCGAAATGCTCAAGCGGCGTTGAGCCACATCGAGGTATCGAAGGCACTGCACATCATCGGCATGTTCATGCCGAAGTTGGGGTTGCCAATCGTCGACTTCGCGCTTTTCGGCGCGGGCTTCTCAATCACCGGGGCCACCTCAGCAGCCCGCTCCCATGACCCGTTTTCTTGGGAGCGGGCTACTGAAAAGAATAGAAACACCGGAAGGGGATCTTCCTGTCGGCCCAGTAGTCTGCCGTGTCGCGGAAGACGTCGAGCAACTGCTCGCGGGCCTCGCGGTCGAAGCGCACGTTGTCGGGCAACTGCTCCAGCACCACGACAAAGCCCGGCTGGCTGCCGGCCTTGTGGACGAGGTCGGTCATGCAGTCATGCAGGGCGTCCAGGTTCTTGCCGAAGTGAGCAGGGAAGAGGAACGCCTGCGCGATGCCGTCGAGCACGTCCTGCTTGGACTGCGCCTCCGACAGGTTGGCGTACAGGAAATGCTGGCCCGCTTCTTGGGCGGCCTGCATCAAGTCCTCGACCCGGTAGGCCCGTATGGCCTGCACGATATTGGGACGGACGGTCTGCAAAAGCATGGTCGCGTTCCTCCTTTCAAGTCACAAAACTGCGAAACCTGGGACGCTCACCGTGCAGCCTGGGCGCGGATGCGCTTGAAGCTGGCATAGTGATCGTCGGTGTAAAAACAGACCTCGGGCGCCGTCGGGGGCGTGCCGCCGCAGATGATGCGGCGGGCGCCTCGCGTACGAGCGCCAGGGGTCTTGACCGTGTATTCGCGGTAGAAGCCGCGAGCCTTGCGGGGCAGCAGGCGCTCACGATTGCCGAACACCACGCCATCCTTGGCATAGGGAAACGGGCCGCCGGCAAAAATGAGCCGGTGCGTTTCCTGAGCCTGGGCGGGCAGCTCGCTCAGCGAAATTTCAGCCAGAGCGGGCGTTGCGGTGGGCGGGGCTTCCTTGGCTTGCGCGCCGCCGGCCAAGCCGGCAAGCAGCAGGGCGGACAGTGCCGCCGAGGCGCCTGAGCGCGCCAGCCACGAGAGCAAAAACACGGGTTTACCCTGCTTCGAAAACCATAATGGTACCGAAGCGGCCACCAAAGCTCAAGCCGGACCCCGACGCCGATGCCTGGAATTGCAGCATGTGAGCCCGTGCTCACACGCCGCTAAGTACTTGTTTTGACTTGGATCATGACGGTTGCATGACCGAGTTTTCGGTGTGAAAACTTCTGTCAATTGGGGGAGTCCGGGCGCTTTTGCCCTGTTCCCCCGTGGAACCACGAGCCGGTTCAGCCGCGCGCGGCGTTGGCGTCGGCGACGGTCAGCGCCGTCATGTTGACGATGCGGCGCACGGTGGCCGACGGCGTCAGCACATGCACTGGCTTGGCCGCGCCGAGCAGCACGGGGCCGATGGCGATGCCGCCGCCGGCCGCCGTCTTGAGCAGGTTGTAGGAGATGTTGGCAGCATCGATGTTGGGCAGCACCAGCAGGTTGGCCTCGCCAGTCAGCGGGCTGTGGGGCATCAGCTGCTTGCGGTAGGGTGCGTCCAGGGCCGTGTCGCCGTGCATCTCGCCGTCGACCTCCAGCCAGGGCGCGAGCTGCTGGATCAGCGCCAGCGTGTCGCGCATCTTCACGGCGGAGGGCTTGTCGCTGGTGCCGAAGTTGCTGTGCGACAGCAGCGCGGCCTTCGGGGTCAGGCCGAAGCGGCACATCTCCTGGGCGGCCAGGATGGTGATCTCGGCCAGTTCTTCGGCGGTCGGGTCGTAGTTGACGTGGGTGTCCACCAGCATGACCTGGCGGCCGGGCAGGATCAGCCCGTTCATGCAGGCATAGGTCTTCACGCCTGCGCGCTTTCCGATGACCTGGTCGATGTACTGCAGATGCGTGGCGGTGGTGCCCCAGGTGCCGCAGAGCATGCCGTCGACCTCGCCCTTGTGCAGCAGCATGGTGCTGATGAGGGTCAGGCGGCGGCGCATCTCGATCTTGGCGAGCTGCTGGGTGACGCCTTTGCGCTCGGTCATGCGCAGATAGGTCTGCCAATAGTCGCGGTAGCGCTCATCGTGCTCGACGTTGACGACGTCGTAGTCGCGCCCCTGCTGCAGGCGCAGGCCGAAGCGCTCGGCGCGCTCGGCGATGACCGCCGGGCGGCCCACCAGCGTCGGCCGGGCCAGGCCCTCGTCCACGACGACCTGGGCGGCGCGCAGCACGCGCTCCTCCTCACCCTCGGCGTAGGCGACGCGCTTGTTGGGCGCGCGCTTGGCGGCGGTGAAGATGGGCTTCATGGTGTTGCCCGAGGCGTAGACGAAGCTCTGCAGCTTCTCGCGGTAGGCGTCCCAGTCCTGGATCGGGCGCGCCGCGACGCCGGAGTCGGCGGCCGCCTTGGCCACGGCCGGGGCAATGCGCATCATCAGCCGCGGATCGAAGGGCTTGGGGATGAGGTATTCCGGGCCGAAGGACAGCGTGGCGCCCACGTAGGCTGCGGCGACCACCTCGCTCTGCTCGGCCTGCGCCAGCTCGGCGATGGCCTGCACGGCCGCGATCTCCATCTCGACGTTGATGGTCGTGGCGCCCGAGTCCAGCGCGCCGCGGAAGATGTAGGGGAAGCACAGGACGTTGTTGACCTGGTTGGGATAGTCCGTGCGGCCCGTGGCCATGATGGCGTCGCTGCGCACGGCCTGGACTTCCTCCGGCAGGATCTCTGGCGTCGGGTTGGCCAGCGCGAAGATCAGCGGCCTGGCAGCCATGGTGGCCACCATGTCGGCCTTCAGCACGCCGCCGGCGGACAGGCCCAGGAACACGTCGGCGCCCTTGATCACGTCGCGCAGCGAGCGCAGATCGGTCTTCTGCGCGTACTCGGCCTTGTCCGGGTCCATCAGCTCCGTGCGGCCCTCGTAAACGACGCCGGCCAGGTCGGTCACCCAGATGTTTTCCCTGGGCAGGCCCAGCTTCACCAGCAGCGAGATGCAGGCCAGCGCCGCCGCGCCCGCGCCGGAGGTGACGAGCTTGACCTGCTTGATGTCCTTGCCCACGACCTTCAGGCCGTTCAGGAAGGCCGCGCCCACCACGATGGCCGTGCCGTGCTGGTCGTCGTGGAAGACGGGGATCTTCATGCGCTCGCGCAGTTTGCGCTCGACGTAGAAGCAGTCCGGCGCCTTGATGTCTTCGAGGTTGATGCCGCCGAAGGTGGGCTCCAGCGCGGCGATGCAGTCCACGAGCTTGTCCAGGTCGTTCTCGGCCACTTCGAGGTCGAAGACGTCGATGCCGGCAAACTTCTTGAACAGCACGCCCTTGCCTTCCATGACCGGCTTGGACGCCAGCGGGCCGATGTTGCCCAGGCCCAGCACGGCCGTGCCGTTGGAGACCACGGCGACGAGATTGCCGCGCGAGGTGTAGCGGAAGGCGTTGGCCGGATCGGCCACGATCTCTTCACAAGCCGCGGCCACGCCGGGCGAGTAGGCCAGCGCCAGGTCCCGCTGGTTGATCAGCTGCTTGGTGGCCGCGATGGCGACCTTGCCGGGCGTCGGGAACTCGTGATATTCGAGGGCGGCCTGGCGGAGCTGGGCGCGTTTTTCTTCTGAGCTGGGCATGGCAAGAATCAGGATTCCGACGGGGGCTGGAATCATGCCACCGCAGCCGGCCGGGGTCGCTGTGGATGTCCACAGGGTCTAATCGCGGCATGGGCGAGTTCGATCTGATCCGGCGCTTCTTCCAGCGCCCTGTGCACGAGTATTCAGCAGCCGGTGTCGAGGTGGGCGTGGGCGACGACTGCGCCGTGCTCGTGCCCACGCCGGGCGCACGCTGGCTGGTCTCCAGCGACATGCTGGTCGAGGGGCGGCATTTCCTGTCCACGGTGGACCCGGCGCGCCTGGGCCACAAGGCCCTGGCCGTCAACCTCAGCGACCTGGCCGCCTGCGGCGCCACGCCACGAGGCTTCACATTGGCCCTGGCCCTGCCGCGCGTTGACGAAGCCTGGCTGGCCGGTTTTTCGCGCGGCCTGTTGGCCCTGGCCGACGCCAGCGGCTGCCCGCTGGTGGGCGGCGACACGACGCAGGGGCCGCTCAACCTCTGCATCACCGTCTTCGGCGAGGCGCCGGCCGGGCAGGTCCTGCTGCGCAGCGGTGCGCGGGTGGGCGACGAGGTCTGGGTGTCGGGCGCGCTGGGTGATGCGCGGCTGGCGCTGGAAATCTTCCGCGGCAACGTTTCGCTGTCCGGCGACGGCTTCGACCGCGTGCGCGCCGCCATGGAGCTGCCAACACCAAGGCTGGCTCTCGGCCAGGCGCTGCGCGGCACCGCGACGGCGGCGCTGGACATCTCCGACGGCCTGCTCGGCGACCTGGGCCACATCCTCGCCGCCTCCGGCGTCGGTGCCCGCCTCGACGTCGACGCCCTGCCGCGCAGCGCCGTGCTGGCCGAACAGCCGCAGGCCCTGCAGCGCGAATGCCTGCTGGCCGGTGGCGACGACTACGAACTCGTCTTCACCGCGCCCCCCGGCGCCCGCCTGCCGGACCTGGGCGTGGCGCTGACGCGCATCGGCCGCATCGAAGCCGAGCCGGGCCTGCGTGTCGTCGACGCGCGTGGCGCCGCGGTCGAGCATGGCCTGCGCTCCTTCGATCATTTCAAGTCATGAGCTCAGCCCCCATCCGACCGACCCCGGCCTTCATGCTGCGCCACCCCGCGCGCTGGATCGCGCTGGGCTTCGGCAGCGGCCTCGCGCCTAAGGCGCCCGGCACCGTTGGCACGCTGTGGGCCTGGCTGGTCTTCGCCGTCATCGCGCCCTGGATGGGCGACGTGGCCTGGGCCGCGCTCATCGGTGGCGGCACCCTCGTGGGCTGGTGGGCCTGCACGGTCACGGCCCGGCACCTGAACACGCCCGACCCGGGCGCCGTCGTCTGGGACGAGGTGCTGGCCTTCTGGCTCATCCTGTGGCTGATCGGACCGGCCGGCTGGCTGGGCCAGCTCATCGCCTTCGGCCTGTTCCGCTTCTTCGATGCGGCCAAGCCCGGCCCGGTGGGCTGGGCGGACCGGCTCTTCAAGGCCGAGCGCGGTGCCGCGGGAACTTACGAAATAGGCTGGGCCCAGGGCTTCGGAATCCTGTTCGACGACTTCGTGGCCGCCGGCTGTACGCTTGCCGTCATCGCGCTCTACCGCTTCACGCTGGGGTGATGCCATGTTTGCCGACGACTCCGAACTGATCCACCGCATCGCCGTCGCCCTCATCCAGCGCCGCGAGCGCATCGGCACGGCCGAGAGCTGCACCGGCGGCCTCATCGCGGCGGCCTGCACGAGCCTGGCGGGTTCCAGCGCCTGGTTCGAGCGCGGCGTCGTCACCTACAGCAACGAGGCCAAGGCCGAGCTGCTGGGCGTGCCCAAGGGCCTGATCGCGCTGCACGGCGCCGTCAGCGCCGAGGTCGCCGAGCACATGGCCCGCGGCCTGCTGGCCCATGCACCCATCGACTGGGCGCTGTCCGTCACCGGCATCGCCGGCCCGACGGGCGGCAGCGCCGACAAGCCCGTGGGCACGGTCTGGCTGGCCCTGGTGCACGCCGGCCAGCCGGCCCGGGTCTGGCGCGAGAACTTTAGCGGCGACCGTCAGGCCGTGCGGTCGCAGACGTTGACGGCGGGGCTGGCCGCGCTCTGCGAGGCCCTGGAAGACTGCGACAGCTAGCCGAGTTTCGCCATCAGGCTCTCGGCCGTGACGGCCGAGGTGTCGGGCGGCTGCCAGGTCTTGGCCCAGGCGATGAACTGCTCCTGCGGCATGGGCTTGCAGATGTAGTAGCCCTGGCCTTCGTCGCAGCCCAGGCGCGACAGCATGGCCCAGGCCTTCAGCGTCTCCAGGCCTTCGGCCACGACCGTCAGGCCCAGGTTGTGCGCCAGTTCGATGGTCGAGCGCACGATGCGGGCGTCGTCCAGGTCGCGCTCCATGGCCATGACGAAGCTCTTGTCGATCTTCAGCTCGTCGACCGGCAGGCGCTTCAGGTAGGCCAGCGACGAGTAGCCGGTGCCGAAGTCGTCGATGGACAGCTTGAAGCCCATGGCGTGCACGTGCTCCAGCGTGGACAGTGCCCGCTCGGGGTCGTCCATGATGGCGCTCTCGGTGATCTCCAGGCACAGCGAGGCCGGCGGCAGCTTCAGCGGCGCCACCATGGCCTCGATCTTGGCCGGCAGGTCCTGGTCCATCAGGTCGCGCGTGGACAGGTTGACCGACAGTCGCAGCGTGAGCCCGGCGTCCGCCGCCTCGCGCGCGAACCTGGCCGCGCCCGACAGCACCCAGGCGCTGAGCATGCGGATGAAGCCCGTCTGCTCGGCGAAGGGGATGAACTGCATCGGCGGCACCAGGCCGCGCGTCGGATGCTGCCAGCGCACGAGCGCCTCGGCGCCGATGACCCGGCCCTTCTGCAGGTCGACCTTGGGCTGCAGGTACAGGCGCAGCTCGTTGTCCTCCACCGCGCGGCGCAGCTCGGACAGCAGCGACAGGGACTCCTGGCTGCCGGCGTCCAGCTGGGCGTGGTAGATCAGGCTGCCGCATTGACGGGTCTTCGCGGCATACATCGCCAGCTCGGCGCGGCCCAGCAGCAGATTGACGTCATGGCCGTGCTCGGGAAAGAGGGCGATGCCGATGCCGGCGCCGAGGTCGATGGTCTCGTTGTCGATCTGCAGCGGGTGCTCGAAGTCCTTCAGGATGGCCAGCGCCGCCTCGCTGGCGGCATGGGCGTCGGTACGCGCCAGCAAGATGGCGAACTCGTCGCCCGACAGCCGCGCCAGCACCGAGTGGGCCGGCGCGCACAGCGCCTGCAGCCGCTCGGCCACGCTCTGCAGCAGGCGGTCGCCGACCTCGTGGCCCAGCACGTCGTTGACATGCTTGAAGCGGTCCAGGTCCAGCATCAGCACGGCGCCGGGCTGGTCGCTGTTGACGAGGTGGTGCTGCAGGAACTCGGCGAAGCGCGCGCGGTTGGGCAGCAGCGTCAGCTGGTCGACATAGGCCAGGTTGTTGACGAGGGCGTCGCGGCGGCGGATGCCTTCGCGCATGCTCTCCAGCGCGAGCGCCAGCTTGTGCACCTCGTCCAGCTTGGAGGTGGACGGGACCGGCGTGTCGTAGTCGCCGCCCTCCAGCCGCCGCGCCGAGGCGGACAGCGCCGTGATCGGGTTGCTGATGCCGCGTGCCAGCAGCACGCTCACCAGTGCGAAGACGGCCACGCCCAGCAGCGTCAGGCCCAGCAGCACGAGCTGCAACTGCTGGTAGGGGGCTAGCGCCACGTCCAGCGAGCGCAGCAGCAGCACGCCCAGCGGCTGGTCGCCGCCGATCAGCGGCACGAAGCGGGCGCGCATGCGCTCGCCAGCCAGCTCGACGACGCCATCCATCGGCGCCGTCCTGCCCAGACCCGACCGCAGCGCCGCGCCGGCCTCGCCGTCCAGGTTGTCGACGATGCTCAGCCAGGGCCTGGCCGGACTCTGCAGCAGCACCACGCTCTGCAGCTCCGACAGGGCCTTGAGGTCGTCCAGCACCTCGCGGTCCAGCGCGAAGGCCATCAGCACCCAGCCCACCGGTGCCGGCGTGCGCACCTGCACGGCGACGACCTGGTAGACCTGGCTGCCCTGCACGGCCAGCGCCGCGCCCTCGTTGCTCAGGACGATCTGGCGCAGCGCCGAGCCGAAGGCCGCCGAGCCGTCGCGCGTGGCGGCGACGAGGTGCTGCTGGTCGTCGAAGTAGGCGACGACCGAGGCGCCGACGCGCTCGCCCTGGTTGACGAGGGCGTCCTTGATGGTCTCGACCGTGCCCGCCTCGGCCAGCGACAGGCCCACCGTGCTGCGAAAGCCGTAGTCCTTGGCCAGCAGCTCGGCCGCGTCGCGCAGCTTGCCGGCGCGCTGCTCCAGCACGCGGCGCAGCACGCGCTCGCCGGTCTGCAGCTCGGCGGCCAGGGAGTCTTCGGCGTTGTGGGTGATGCTGGCATGGATGGCGCCGAAGCTGACGAGCTGAACAACCAGCAGCAGCGCCAGGAAGAGGGCGACGATGCGCCCCTCCAGGCGGCGCAGGTTCAGCCAGGCGGGCCAGCGCATCGTGCCCGGCTTACTCGGCGAGCGTCAGCGCGACGGGGCCGCCGGCGGCCGGTACGTCGAGCCTGAGGCTCTGCAGCGTCGGCGACTTCTGGCCCGCGTGCCAGGCCTTGACCCCATGCTCGCCGGCAGGCAGGTCGAACGTCGCCTGGCCTTTGTCGTCGGTGCGCGCGAAGCTCGGTGTGTCGACGACGACGATGTGGGCGCTCATGCGGTCGTGGATGTTGCAACCCAAAGCGGCCACGCCCGGCTTGTCGAAGACGATGGGCTCGGCCGGCGTGCCCGAGTAGAGCTTGATGTCGATGACCTTGATTGGCGAGAACGAGTAGACGTGATGCCGCACGGTGTCGAAGTTCGGGAAGTTCACGGCCGTGCCGGTCTGCACGATGAGCAGCTGGGGCGTGAACTGGCGGTCGCGCTGGCCCATCTCGGCCTTGGCGCCGGTCGCTTTGCCCGTGCGCCCCTTGACCTCGACGGCCACGGCGGCGCCGGCCACCGGCTGGCCATTCGGGCCGCGCAGCTGCACGGTCACGGGCACGGCCTGGGAAGCGAAGCCCGTCATCGCGAGGGCGGCGGAAATCAGCGGGCGAGGAGGGATCGTCATGGTGGCAAGGGCTCCGCCCCGACGATAGCCCAATCGGCCTCAGCGGGCAGCCAGAACAGCCCCAGTTTTGCCGCTGGCAGCCTCACCCAGCATCAGGGCCAGGCGGCGCAGCGCGGCCCAGGGGTCGGCGGGCCAGTCAGGGTGGCGCAACCCCTTGACGAGGCCGTCGCAGACCTGGGCGGCCTGCACCAGCGCACCCGCCTGGGTCGCGTCCAGCCGCGGCGCGATGCGTTCGATGAGGCGCTCCTTGGCCCCCCAGACGCGCGCTTCGCGCAGGGCCAGCGGCAGCGGCTTGCCGGCATCCAGCGCGGCGCGCACGCGGGCCAGCGCCCGGGCGTCCTCGGCCAGCGTCCAGTGCACCAGCACGGCGGCCTCGCCCTCGGCCTCCAGGCCGTCGAGCATGCGCAGCATGCGCGGCACGGCGCCCGACAGCACGGCCTCGCTGAGCTTGAAGACGTCGAAGCGTGCCACGTCCAGCACAGCGGCCTCGATCTGGGCCAGCGTCAGCTCGCCCTTGGGATGCAGCAGGGCCAGTTTCTGCAGTTCCTGGTGGGCGGCGAGCAGATTGCCTTCCACGCGGTCGGCGAAGAAGGCCAGGGCCTTCTGGCCGTCTTCGCCCTCAGGCACGGACTGGCCCTGGGCCTTCAGGCGCTGGGCCAGCCAAGCCGGCAGCAGGCGACGCTCGACCGGCTCGACGCGGATGGAGGCGCCGTTGCCGTCCAGCGCGGTGAACCAGGCGCTGGAGAGCTGGGTCTTGTCCAGGCGCGGCAGCGTCACCAGCGTCAGCACGTCATCGGGCGCTGCCTCGGCGTAGCGCTGCAGGGCCTCCGAGCCGTCCTTGCCGGGCTTGCCGCTCGGGATGCGGATCTCGATGAACTGGCGCTCGGAGAACAGGCTCATGGCCTGTGCCGCGGCCAGCACGGGGGCCCAGTCGAAATAGGCGCCGGAGACGGTGAAGATCTGGCGCTCGCCGAACCCTTGGGCGCGCGCCGCGACGCGGATCTGGTCGGCCGCCTCCTGCGCGAGCAGGGGCTCGTCGCCGTGGACGGTGTAGATGCGGGCCAGCCCCTTGGCGAGGTGGCCGGCCAGGCTTTCGGCGCGGAGCTGCATCTCAGCGCCGCACGGCCGCCCGAAGGCGCTGAAGCGCACCTGCGGGGGGCAGGATGCGAAGCAGACGTGGGGGCGTCATGACGGGAGCTTGACCGCCGCGAGGCGGCGCATGACCTGGGCGATGGCGTCGGAGTGCATGGCGCCGTAGAGGTTGGCGGCCTCCTGCTCCTTGGCCAGCGCGGCGGTTTCGGTGAAGTTCATGTCGCGCGTCAGGCGCAGCTCGACCTTGGGCACCAGCAGCTCGCCATCGGCCGTGCGGATCATGTAGTCGAACTGCAGGCGCAGCTGCCATTCACGCACCTGGCCGACGCTGGTGGAGGCCACCACCGTGCGGTCGCGGTACTCACGCAGCGCCTCCAGCACGACCTGGGCGCGGGCCGGGTCTTCGACGAGCTGCACCGGCGTGCGCCTGATCTGGCGCTTGAGCCCGGCCGCCAGCGGCGACTCGGGCGGAAAGCCGGTCAGCGCCAGCGTCTTGAACGGCAGCTCGGGTTCGCGGCGCAGCTCGAAGCCGCAGCCGGCGAGGGCCGTGAGGCCGAGAAGCGCGAAGCGGCGGTTCATCAGACGACGATGTTGACGAGTCGGCCAGGGACGATGACGACCTTCTTGGGCGCCTTGCCTTCGCTGAACTTGGCGAACTCGGGGTTGGCCAGCGCGGCGGCCTCGATGGCTGCCTTGTCGGCGCCGGCCGGCACCTTGACCGAGCCGCGCAGCTTGCCGTTGACCTGCAGCATCAGCTCGATCTCGTCCTGCACCAGCGCGGCCTCGTCCACCGTGGGCCAGGGCGCGTCGAGCAGGTCGCCGAGTTCAGCGGCAAAGCCGAGGTCCTGCCAGAGCTGATGGGCGATGTGGGGCGTGGCGGGGTAGAGCACGCGCAGCAGCACCGAGAAGCCGTCGCGCACCGCCGCGGCCTGGTCTTCCGCCTTGAAGCCTTCCAGCGCGTTGAGCAGCTTCATCGCACCGGAGACGACGGTGTTGTACTGCATGCGCTCGTAGTCGTAGCTGACCTGCTTGAGCACGTTGTGCACCTCGCGGCGCAGCGCCTTGCCGTCGCCGTTCAGCGCCGCGTAGTCGGCGCCGCCGGTCTTGATGGCATCGGCGTTGCGCGCGCCGAAGTTCCAGACGCGCTTCAGGAAGCGGTGGGCGCCTTCGACGGCGGCGTCGTTCCACTCCAGCGTCTGCTCCGGCGGGCTGGCGAACATGACGAACAGGCGGGCCGTGTCGGCGCCGTACTGGTCGATCAGGGCCTGCGGGTCCACGCCGTTGTTCTTGGACTTGGACATCGTCGTCATCTCGTACTCGAGCGGCGTGCCGTCCTTCTTCAGCTTGGCGCCGGCGATGCCGCCCTTGTCGTCGTGGATGACGTCGACCTCGTGGTCCCAGTAGTAGTCCTTGCCGCCGCCCTCGGGCTTGTGGAAGAACGCGCCCTTCAAGACCATGCCCTGGGTCAGCAGCTTCTCGAAGGGCTCTGACACGTTGACGAGCTTGAGGTCGCGCATGACCTTGGTCCAGAAGCGCGCGTACAGCAGGTGCAGGATGGCGTGCTCGATGCCGCCGATGTACTGGTTCATCGGCATCCAGTACCGCGTGCCGTCCGCGACCATCGCCTGGTCGTTGGTCGGGTCGCAATAGCGCATGAAGTACCAGGACGAGTCGACGAAGGTGTCCATCGTGTCCGTCTCGCGCCGTGCGGGCCGGCCGCAGCTTGGGCAGCCGACGTTCAGGAAGCCGGCATGCTTGTTCAGCGGGTTGCCGCTGCCGTCCGGGATCAAGTCCTCGGGCAGCACGACCGGCAGGTCCTGCTCGGGCACGGGCACGACGCCGCAGTCGTCGCAGTGGATGATGGGAATCGGCGTGCCCCAGTAGCGCTGGCGGCTGACGCCCCAGTCGCGCAGGCGCCAGGTGGTCTTCTTCTCGCCCAGGCCCTCGGCAACCAGCAGCTCGGCGACCTTGTTGACAGCGTCGACATGGCCCAGGCCATCGAGCACGCCCGAGTTGATGCAGCGCGCTTTGTGCTTGTCGCCGTACCACTCGGCCCACTGCTTGTCGTCATAGGCCTGGCCTTCGACATCGATGACCTGCTTGATGGGCAGGCCGTACTTCAGTGCGAAGGCGAAGTCGCGCTCGTCATGCGCCGGCACGCCCATGACGGCGCCGTCGCCATAGCTCATCAGCACATAGTTGCCGACCCAGACCTCGACCTGCGCGCCGGTCAGGGGGTGGATGACGAACAGGCCCGTCGGCACGCCCTTCTTGTCCTGGGTGGCGAGCTCGGCCTCGGTCGTGCCGCCGGCCTTGCATTCCTCGATGAAGGCCGCGACCTCGGGTCGGCTCTGGGCCGCGTGCGTGGCGAGGGGATGCTCCGGCGCCACGGCGCAGAAGGTCACGCCCATGATGGTGTCGGCGCGGGTGGTGAACACCCACAGCCGACCGCCGCCATCGATGGTGTGCGGGAACGCGAAGCGCACGCCCTGGCTCTTGCCGATCCAGTTCTCCTGCATCAGCCGCACGCGCTCGGGCCAGCCGCTGAGGTAGTTCGGGTCTTCGGGGTTGGCGACGGCCGACAGGAGTTCCTCGGCGTACTGCGTGATCTTCAGGTAGTAGCCGGGGATCTCGCGCTTCTCGACCAGCGCGCCCGAACGCCAGCCGCGACCGTCGATGACCTGCTCGTTGGCCAGCACGGTCTGGTCCACCGGGTCCCAGTTGACGACTTGCGTGCGGCGCTCGGCGATGCCGGCTTCCAGCATCTTCAGGAACAGCCACTGGTTCCACTTGTAGTAACTGGGCTGACAGGTCGCGACCTCGCGGCTCCAGTCGATGGCCAGGCCCATGGCCTGCATCTGGCCCTTCATGTGGGCGATGTTGGAGTAGGTCCACTGCGCGGGCGGCAGCTTGCCCTTCATCGCGGCGTTCTCGGCCGGCAGGCCGAAGGCGTCCCAGCCCATGGGCATGAGGACGTTGTAGCCCTTCATGCGCAGCTGGCGGGCCAGCATGTCGTTTATCGTGTAGTTGCGCACATGGCCCATGTGCAGCTTGCCCGAGGGGTAGGGCAGCATGGAGCAGGCGTAGAAGTGCGGCTTGCTCGCGTCTTCCGTCACGCGGTAGGCGTCGCGCTCCGTCCAGTAGGCACGGGCGGCGGCTTCGATCTCGTTGGGGCTGTAGCTGGGCGCTTCGGTCTTGGCGTTCATACGCCAAATTGTAGGTGGCGCCCTCCGCGCCACCCTTCGGTCACGGCGCGGATGCGGCGGCCTGCGCGACGAAGGCGATGCGGCTCAGCCCGGCGGCCTGCACCCAGCCGATCAGCTCGGCCACCTGGCCGTAGGGCACGGTGCGGTCGGCGCGCAGTTGCACCTCCATCTGCGCGTTGGCGCGGCCCAGTTCCGAGATGCGTTTCTGGAAGGTCTCCGGCGCCAGTTCCTCCTCGCCCAGATGCAGCTTGCCATCGGGCGTGATGGCGACGGCGATGAAGCTGGGCGCATCGCTGGGCGTGGCGGCCTCGCTCTTGGGCAGGTCCAGCCGCAGCGAGGCCGTCATCAGCGGCGCGGTGATCATGAAGATGACCAGCAGCACCAGCATGACGTCGATCAACGGCGTCATGTTGATGTCGCTCATGGGCCGCGAGCCCTCGGGCTTTTCGAGGCGGCCGAACGCCATCAGTCGTGGTCCAGCAACTCGCGCAGATCGTGCGCGAAACCTTCCAGGTCGGCCTCGCAGGCCGCCACCATCTTGCCGAAGACGTTGTAGGCCAGCACGGCGGGGATGGCGACGGCCAGGCCCGCGGCCGTCATGATCAGCGCCTCGCCGACCGGGCCGGAGATCTTCTCGATGGTGATGTTGCCGGCCGCCGAGATGCTGACCAACGCGTGGTAGATGCCCCAGACGGTGCCGAACAGGCCCACGAAGGGCGCGGTGGCGCCGATGGAAGCCAGCAGCACCTGGCCGAACTGCAGCCGGGCCAGCACCGCATGCAGCGCGTCGCGCAGGCGGCGGGTCAGGCGGGATTCGCGCTTGCCGGCGGCGTCCAACGTGGCGTTGCGGGTTTCGGCGGTGGCGGCATCCAGCAGCGGCAGCAGCAGGGCTTCGGTGTCGAAGCTCTGCAGCGCGCTGCGGCCCTCTACAACACCAGCCGCCGACCAGAAGGCCGGCACCGCCCGCACCAGGCCACGGCGGGCGCGGCGCAGCAGCCAGGTCTTCCAGAGGATCAGCGCCCAGGCGCTGACCGACATGGCCAGCAGCAGCAGAGCGACCGCGCGGCCGACCAGGTCGCTTTGGGCCCAGAAGTCCGCAAAGCCACCCATATCAGCTGCTGAATCCCAGAACGTCGTTCATGCCGAACAGGCCGGCGGTCTTGCCGCCCGCCAGGAAGCGTGCGCAGCGCAGACTGCCCTGGGCGTAGATGCTGCGGTTGGTGGCCTTGTGGCTGACCTCGATGCGCTCGCCGATGCCGGCGAACAGCACGGTGTGGTCGCCGATGATGTCGCCGCCACGCACGGTGGCGAAGCCGATGGTGGACGGGTCGCGCGCGCCGGTCACGCCTTCGCGGCCGTAGACGGCGCAGTCCTTCAAATCGCGGCCGACGGCGTCGGCGACGACCTGGCCCATCTGCAGGGCCGTGCCGCTGGGCGCGTCCACCTTCATGCGGTGATGGGCCTCGACGATCTCGATGTCATAGCCCTCGGCCAGCGCGCGGGCGGCCATGTCCAGCAGCTTGAGCACGACGTTTACGCCCACGCTCATGTTGGGCGCGAAGACGATGGCCGTGCGCTCGGCGAACTTCGCGATCTCGGCCTTCTGAACCTCGTCGAAGCCGGTGGTGCCGACGACGGCCTTGACGCCCAGATCGGCGCAGGCAGCCAGGTGGGCCAGCGTCGCCTCGGGGCGGGTGAAGTCGATCATCACGTCGGCGCCGGCCAGGCCGGCGCGGACGTCGTCGCCCTTGTCCAGCGTGACGTGCAGCGCGCAGTCGGCGGCGGCCTCGACGGCCTCGACCAGCATCTTGCCCATGCGCCCGGAGGCGCCCATGACGGCGACCTTGATCACGAGCCGGACCCTGTCCTGGCGTCCAGCGGCGGGTAGGTGCGGCCGGGCGCCGGGCCTTCGGCGGCGGCCGTGGGGGCCGCTTCGGCACTGCGCTTGGGCGGCGGCAGCGCGCCGCGCTCGGCCTCGCTCAGCTGAAGCTTGGGCTGCTTGCCGTCGGGTTTGAAGGTGTTGATGGCGGCGACGAACTCGTTCTCGGCCGGCAGGTCGTTCGGCACGTCAATGGACTTGAGCTTGTCGCCGTCGAAGATCGCGACGACCAGGCGCTGCTGGGGTGCCGTGCCCTGGCGGCGGATCGTGAAGGGGTAGTCCCAGCGCGACTCGTGGAAGACGTCGGTCAGCAGCGGCGAGCCGAGCAGATCGCGCACCTGGGCTTTGGGCATGCCGGGCTTGACGCGGGCGACCATTTCCTTGGTCAGCACATTGCCCTGCACGACCTCGACGCGATAGGGCGTCACGAGGCCCAGCACCTTGTCCCCGGTGACGGAGGGCAGCGAGGGCAGGGAATCCCAGGTGGGGAGATAGGAGCAGCCGCCGAGCAGCGCGAGCAGCGGGAGAGAGGCAAGCAGGGGACGCATCGGGCGGCTGGCTGAAGGGCGGGAAGGGGACTGGAAGCGCCGACCGGAAGGCCGGCTGGCTATGATCGGCGGATTCTAGCGGGGCCCTCCCCGGCCTCCCTGATCTCTGCCATGCCCAGCTCTTCCGCCAAGAATCAGACCAGCGACATCAAGAACAGCGGCCTCAAGGCGACGCTGCCGCGCATCAAGATCCTGGAGATCTTCCAGCGCGCGGCCCAGCGCCACATGACGGCCGAAGATGTTTACAAGGCTTTGCTCGGCGAGGGCGCCGACATCGGCCTGGCGACGGTCTACCGCGTGCTGCAGCAGTTCGAGCAGGCGGGCCTGCTGAGCCGTAACCATTTCGAAACGGGCAAGGCCGTCTACGAGCTCAATGAGGGGCATCACCACGATCACCTCGTCTGCCTGAACTGCGGCCGGGTCGAGGAGTTCTTCGACCCCGGCATCGAGGAGCGCCAGCACGCCATCGCGCGCGAACGGGGCTTCCAGCTGCAGGAGCATTCGCTCGCGCTGTACGCGAGCTGCGTGAAGGCAGACTGCCCGAACCGCAGCTAGGAAGCGGCGCGCGCGCGGATGGCCGCGAAGCTGTCGTCGACCAGCAGTCGGCCGTCCTCGTAGACGGTGCGCAGCACCTCGGTGGCGCCCGATGCGCGGGCTTCTTCGCAGCCGGGCGAGTCCAGGCGCACGGTGGCGAAGACGCCGTCCTTGTGCATCAGCGTGAGGCGCCCGGCCTTGCTGCGCTTGGTGGGGTCGGTGACCGGGGCCTTGAAGACGTCGCGCCAGTGGCCGTCGATCTGAACCGCCGAGGCCTTCATCGCGAAGCCCAGTGTGTCGCGGTTGACCTGCTGCAGCAGCGCGCCGCCCTGGCCGAAGGCGACGTTGTCGGCCGAGTAGCCGGCGGCCTCCAGCGCGTCCAGGATGCTGGCGATGGAGGCGCGCGTGATGCCGTCGCCCTGGATGACGCGCACATGCTTCAATACCTTGTAGCCCTTGGCGTTGACCTCGCTGCCAAAGGCGGCGTCCAGCGCCCGCACCGTGCGCAGCACGATGGTGGTGGGGTCGCCGCTGTCGGGGCGGATGACGACGGTGGCGCCGCTGGCGATGACTTCGTCGCGCAGCGCGCCGCCCCATAGCCGCGTGACGGCGGCGTCCAGGTCATAGGAGTCGGACACGACGGCCAGCAGCGCGCCGGGCCTGCCGAACTGGCGCAGCATGTTGCGGTAGGCCTCGGCCTCGCCCTCGCGGCCCCAGGCCGTGATGGTGCTGTGCTCGGCCGCGGGGATGGAGAAGCCGGCCATGGGTTCGCCGTAGAAGCTGCGCGCGCCGAGCAGGGCCGTCAGCGTGTCGGTGCCCTGGAAGTTCACCAGATGCGCCATGCCGCCCAGCATGGCCGATTCCAGCGACGACACGCCGCGGGCGCCGAAGTCATGCAGCTTGAAGGGCAGGCCGGCGGGGTCGCCGCTGCGCTCCAGCGCGTCGGCGATGAGGCGGCGCGTGGCGTGGCTGTGCGTCGCCACCGTCGTCGGGTACCAGACGCGCAGCAGGGCGGTCTCGACATAGCTCGTCAGCCACCAGCAGGCCGGGTCGGTGTTCTCGACGGTGACGAGGGCGTGGTTGACCGGCACGACCATGCCTTCGGGCACCGCGCGGATGCGCAGCGGCAGCCGGCCGCCGTGGGCGTCGACGATGTGCTGCCAGCCCGCGCGATTGAAGGGCACGCCGTGGGCCGCGCAGACCTCGGCGGCCAGGGCCACGTCGTTCGTCATGACCGGCTCGCTGAAGTATTCCTTGAGCAGCGCCTGCAGGCCGAAGAAGACGGTGTACGGCAGGCTGCCGCCGCGCGCCTCGATGTAGCTGAAGACGGTCTGCGTGCCCGGCGGGTACTGCAGCCAGTGGCTGGTCTTGTAGCTGTCCGTGTTCAGGACGAGCAGGCGGGCGATGTCGCTGAAGCGGTTCAACGCGTTCAATCGAGCGAGCCGTTGTCGATGGCGCGCTGGTGGCGCTCGACGAATTCCTTGTAGGTGTCGATGCCGCGCAACTGCAGGATGGTGTTGCGCACGGCGGCCTCCACCAGCACGGCGAGGTTGCGGCCGGCGTCCACGGCAATGACGACCTTGCGCACCGGCATGCCCAGCACGTCCTCATACAGCGGCTCGTAGGGCAGACGCTCGAAGTCGCGCTCCATCGTCTCCTTGCGCACCAGGTGCACGATGAGCTTGAGGCGCATCTTGCGGCGCACGGCCGTCTCGCCAAAGATGGACTTGATGTCCAGCAGGCCGATGCCGCGAACTTCCAGCAGGTTCAGCAGCAGCTCGGGGCAGCGGCCCTCGATGGCGGTCTGGGCGATGCGGAAGAAGTCGACCGCGTCGTCGGCGACTAGGCCGTGGCCGCGGGAGATGAGTTCCAGACCGAGCTCGCTCTTGCCCAGGCCCGACTCTCCGGTCAGCAGCACCCCGAGGCCCAGGATGTCCATGAAGACGCCGTGGCGGGTCGTGCGGTTGGCGAACAGCTGGGACAGATAGCCCCGCACCAGGTCGATGACGTGGCCGGCGGACTCGGTGGTGCGGAACAGCGGGATTTCGGCGCGGTCGCACATGGCGACGAGGCGCGGCGGCGGCACCGAGTCGTCGGCAATGATGATGACCGGCGGTTCCAGCGTGACGATGCGCGAGATGCGGCGGTCCTGGATCTCGGTGCTTTCCTGGCTCAGGTAGGCGACCTCACGGCGGCCGACGATCTGCACCCTGTAGGGATGGATGTAGTTCAGATAGCCGACCAGGTCGGCTGCGCTCTGGGCATCGCGCACGGCGGCTTCGTCGAAGCGGCGCTCCGGGTGCGCGTGGCCGGCGATCCATTCCCAGCGCAAGGCCTCGCGGTGCTCTTCGAAGAGGCGCTCCGCGCTGATGGAGGTCGGTTTCAAGTCAGGGGCGAATCACTAAGGGTTTACGCGAGGCGCCGAACGATGGCGTCAGGCGACGGACTTCAGCGGTTCCCAGGCGGCAATGAGCTTGTGCAGCGTGGCCGCATCCGGTTCGGCCTTGAGCTGCTCGCGCAGCTCGCGGTCCGACAGCATCTCGGCGATCTCGGACAGGATCTCCAGATGGCGCTGCGTGGCGGCCTCCGGCACGAGCAGGAAGATCAGCAGGCTGACGGGCTCGTCGTCCGGCGCATCGAAACCGATGGGCTGCTGCAGGCGCAGCACGGCGGCCAGCGGGTTCTTCAGCCCCTTGACGCGGCCGTGCGGGATGGCCACGCCATGGCCGAGGCCGGTCGAGCCCAGACGCTCGCGAGCGAACAGGTTGTCGGTGACCAGCGCCCGCGCCATCTGGTGGTGGTTCTCGAACAGCAGACCAGCATGTTCGAAGGCGCGTTTCTTGCTGGACGCATCCACATTCACCAACACGTTGTCGGCGGGCAGGATGGCGGCGAGACGGTTCATGGGCTGAGGCCTGGCTTCAGGGGCGCCTGATGGGCGCGGCCGCAACCGGGCAATGGGTCAATCAGAGCGGCAGATTATGGAACCCTGGGCTCATTTGGGGTGGGCTGCAGACCCTAGAGGCGTGGAAAACGCCCCTGCCCACCCCCGAATGCGGGTTTTTGCGGCACTGCAGCAACAACCGTTTGCTGATGATGGCGGTGCATTGCGCATCGCAAAAAAAACGAAAGCGGCCCGCAGGCCGCCGTGAGATGAGCCGGGTGGCTCAGGATGCCGAAACCTCAAGGCGCTTGGCCGAGGCGTGGTGGTGATCCTGGACCTTGTCCTTGTGGCGGCAGACCTGGCGGTCGAGCTTGTCCATCAACTGGTCGATGGCAGCGTACAGATCCTCGTGGGATTGCTCGACGAAGATGTCGCGGCCCTTGACGTGTAGCGTCACTTCGGCGCGCTGGCGGCGTTCCTTCTCCTTTTGCTTCTCTACGGTCAGCAGGACGTTGATGTCAACGACCTGGTCGAAGTGGCGGGTCACACGGTCCAGCTTGGTGAGCACGTACTCGCGCAGTGCTGGCGTGACTTCGAGATGATGGCCACTGATCGTCAGATTCATAAAGCCTCCTTTCAGAGGGATGGGACGGGAAACAAACCAGAAAACTGAGACGAAAGGGGAGGAGGGAGGAAGGGTCTTTCGGGTAGCGGAGGTGGGTGGGAGTGGGGGAATCGACGAGTCCAGTTTGCGCGCGAAGCGGCTGCGTGACAAGGGGATGACGGTGAGCTTTTGTCGCAGATCAGGTCTCGTTTTTGCGGCTTCTTTCACGTCCGGGCCGGGTGCAATAATCCACGGCTATTCCCCATCGGAGAGCCTCTTGGACAGCGATCACCCTCGGTGACCGTCCGCTCCCGCCGCTCGGGCCTGCTTTGAGGCCCGCCCGCCCGGAGTGAGACGGTTGACCTGAACCCCGCCACCCCGGACGGCTCCCCGTCGTCCTCCCGCTTGCTGCTGCCGGAGACGAGGCATGCTGAACGTATTCACGCTGGACAACGGACGCCTGAAGGGCGGCCTGTTCCAGGAAGAGATCGAGACCGCCGAGGACCTGGCCCAGTCGCGCCCGGTGTGGGTGGACCTGGAGAACCCCAGCGCGGAGGAAAAGGGCTGGATCCGGGACCGCTTCGGGCTGACCATCCCGGAGGACATCGTCGACGAGGATCTGGAGGAGTCTGCGCGCTTCTACGAGGAGGACAACGGCGAGCTGCACATCCGCTCCGACTTCCTCATCGAGGGCGACGACGGCGGCGAGGGCAAGCCGGCGCGCAATGTGCGCGTGGCCTTCATCCTGTTCAACAACGTGCTGTTCTCCGTTCACAGCGAGGACCTGCCGGTGTTCCGCCTGCTGCGACTGCGCGCGCGGCGCATCCCGGCGCTGATCGAGGACGCCAAGGACGTGCTGCTCAAGCTCTACGACGCCGACGCCGAGTACTCGGCCGACGTGCTGGAGGGCATCTACGACAAGCTGGAGGCGGTCAGCGCCCGCGTGCTGAAGAGCGACGTGACCGACGCCGAGGCCGGCGAGGTGCTGTCGGCCATCGCCCGTGAGGAAGACTTGAACGGCCGCATCCGCCGCAACGTGATGGACACGCGCCGCGCGGTCAGCTTCATGATGCGCAGCCGCATGCTGAATGCCGAGCAGTTCGAGGAGTCGCGCCAGATCCTGCGCGACATCGACTCGCTGGACTCGCACACGGCCTTCCTGTTCGACAAGATCAACTTCTTGATGGACGCCACCGTCGGCTTCATCAACATCAATCAAAACAAGATCATCAAGATCTTCTCGGTGGCCAGCGTCGCCCTGTTGCCGCCGACGCTGATCGCGTCAATCTACGGCATGAACTTCAAGCACATGCCGGAACTGGAGTCCGACTGGGGCTACCCCTTCGCGTTGGTGCTGATGCTGTTGTCCGTCGCGGCGCCCTTCATCTACTTCCGCCGCAAGGGCTGGCTCAAGTAGCCCTCAGCCGGCGCTTGAGCAGGCGCATCAGCGCCCCCAGCACGGGTAGCTTTTCGTACAACTCCTCGGCGGCATCCCAGTAGTCGCGGTGCTCCGCGACGAGGCCGGCCGCGTCGAAGCGCAGGTGGCTGGCGCCGCGGATGACGAGGTCGCCGGCGTGGAAGTCCCAGCCCAGGAAGCACTGGTCGCCCTCGGCGAACACCGCGGTGACGACGAAGCGCGGCGCGTCCACGGTCTCGAACATGTGCCCGAAGATGCGTCGCACAGCCGTGCGGCCCTGCACCTCGTTGAAGGGGTCCTTGAAGTGGCAGCCGCGGGCGTAGCGGGCCGCAAGCTCGTCGAGGTTGGCGGGCGACAACGCCTCGAACAGGCCGATCAGCGTGGCCACGCGTGGGTCTGTGTGCGTCATCGGTTGGCCTTGCCTACCAGTGGAAAGTAGAAACCATCGGGCAATTGCCGCAGCGCCTTCATGAAGCGCGTGAAGCGCTTGGGGAAATGGATTTCGAACTCGCCCGCGGCCCAGCCTGCGAGCATGGCGCGCGCGGCCTCCTCGGGGCTGATCTCGGCGGGCATGTGGAAGTCGTTCTGCGCCGTCATGGGCGTCTTGACGAAGCCGGGGTGGATGACCGACACGCCGATGCCGCGCGGGTGCAGGTCGAGGTAGAGCGCCTCGGCCAGGTGGGTGAGCGCGGCCTTGCTTGGGCCGTAGGCCAGCGCCTTGGGCAGGCCACGGTAGCCAGCCACGCTGGAGACGAGGCTGAGATGGCCGCGGCCGGCGATGAGCAGTTGCGGCAGCAGTGCGTCCAGCAGGTGCAGGGCGCCGGTGTAGTTGATCTCCAGGTGGCGGCGCGCGTCGGCGAGGTCGAAGCTCGTGGCGCTCATGGCGCGGTAGTAGCCGGCGCAGTAGACGCACAGGTCCACCGGCCCTACCTCGGCTGCCGCGGCCTGCAGCGCGGGCAGGTCTCCCACGTCCAGCGGCAGGGCGTAGCTGCCCGGGTGAGTGGCGACGAAGGTGTTCAGCAGCGCCGCCTGGCGCGCGGAGACGACGACCTTCGCGCCGGCTGCATGCAGGGCGCTCGCGGTGGCGGCGCCGATGCCGCTGGACGCGCCGATCAGCCAGGCCGTCTTGCCCTGCCAGTCGCGCTGTCGGGGGTTCAGGCTCATGGCTTGTAGAAGCTCAAGGTGACCTCGCCGAGGTCGATGCCGAACTTGCTCATGCGTGCCTTGTTGAGCATGACGTGATCGTCCATCAGGTACATCCAGTCGTCGAACTGCACGTCGTAGGTCGTGTTGTCCACCGGCAGGCGTAGCGTGTAGCTCCAGCGCAGCGCATTGCCGCGGGCCGTGCCCTGCGCCTCGCCGATGACGTCTGCTGCCGTGCCCTTGTAGCGGCCGTTGCCGAGGGCCGTGATCGTCCAGACGCGGCGCTCGGTCTTGCCGTCGCTGTAGACAAAGTCTTCCTCCAGCGTGCCGACGTCGTCCTGCCAGCGGCCCACCAGCTTCACGACGAAGCGGCGCTTCACCTTGCCGGCGCGGTCGGTGAAGAGGCCGTGGGCGGTCAACGGACCGTTGAAATAGGTCTTCAGGTCGAGCGCCGGCGTCTGCCCGGCGTAGTCTTCTGGCACGGGGGCGCTGGCGCAGCCGGCCAGCAGCAGCGAGGTCAGGAGCAGGCGTCGGTTCATGGCGTGGCGATGAAGTGGCGGTGGAGCAGCGCGGCGGCCGCGACCTTCAGGGCGCAGGGCAGCAGGCAGTAGGCAAGGGTCAGCGCCTGCAGGGCCTGCGGGTCGCGCTGGCCTGGGGCGTAGCCGAGGCCCTGCAGCAGCGGCAGGGCCAGGCCGGCGGCCAGGGCGAGGTTGAGCTTGGTGGCGGCGTTCCACCAGCCGAAGAAGGCGCCCTCGGCCCGGCCGGCCAGGCCGGCGCGCTGGATGACGCCGGCGAGCAGCGCGCCGGGGATGGCGAGGTCGGCACCGAGCGCCGCGCCGCTGGCGAGGCACACCGCCAGGAAGCCGGCCTTGTCGCCAGCACCGAGCGCGGCCGCCCATGCGAAGCTGGCGATGGCCAGCCCCATGCCCAGGCCCCAGGCGCGCGGCTGGCCGAGCCGGGCGATGACGCGCAGCCACAGCGGCAGCGAGGCCACGGCCGCGGCGAAGTAGCTGGCGAGGAAGAGGCCCTGCGAGGCGGGCAACTGCAGCCGGTCGTCGATGAAGAACAGCAGCAGCGTGGCCGGCACGGCGGCGGCGATGCCGTTGAGCAGGTAGACGGCCAGCAGGCGGCGGAACTCGGCCACCTGCCAGGCCAGCGCCAGCGGGGCGGGGGCGGCGTGGCTCGCGGTGGGGGCTGGCGCGCGGGCCAGCAGCGCCAGGCCGACCACCAGCGCCAGGGCGAGCGTTAGCGCCGTTTCGCCCAGACCCAGCGTGGACGGCAACAGGCTGGCCACGACGACGCCGAGCAGCGCAAAGCCCTCGCGCCAGGCGACCACCCGCGTCTGCCGCGCCGCGTCGCCACCCAGTCGCGCGCCCCAGGCCTGGTGCAGCACGGCGAGCAGGCTGTAGGCCAGGTAGGTGGCCATCAGCAACCCACCGGCCCAGGCCAGCAGCAAGCCAGGGTCGTGCGGCAGCGGGAAGAAGAGGCCGGCAAAGCCGCCCGCCAGCACCAGGGCGGCCAGCGGCATCTGCCAGACGAGAGCGCGCCGGCCCAGGGCACGGTCGCACAGCCGGCCGATCCAGGGGTCGGCGAGGGCATCCAGCGCGCGGGCGGCGAGCAGCAGCGCGCCCAGGCTGGCCAGCGGCACGCCGAAGCGCGTCGCGTAATGGGCCGGCAAATGCACATAGAGCGGCAGCGCGACGAAGGCCAGCGCGAAGCCCAGCGCGCCGTAGCGCATGCCGTCTCGCGGCGGCAGCTCAGCCGCGGCCATCGCCGCCCAGCAGCTGCTCGCGCAGCGCCGGCTCCGAGGTTTGCGGGCTGAGCCAGATGCCAAAGAACAGCCGCGCGAACTGCGCATCCGCGAAGCGGCGGCGCGGCTGGCCGTTGAAGAAGAAGTGGGCCGCCGCTCCGGGCTCGTACTGGCCGCTGAGGCGGTCTCCAGCCTTCACGTCGGGGAAGGTGGCGTCCATCTCCTGCAGCCAGGCCTGGGCCTGGACGTCAGCGATGGCGGCCTGGCGGCGCATCTCGGCGAGGGATCGCTTGGCGATCTCTCGGCCGGACAGGGTGCGCGCGTACTGCAGCTCCAGCGTCAGCGGCTGCGCCGCCCAGGTCGCGGCGTCCACCGGTGCGGCCGACCACAGCCGCGCGTCGTAGATGGCCAGGCCGAAGTAGCGGAAGCGGCCCTGGCCGCGCAGCTGCAGGCCGGCCAGCTCAGGCGTGCACTCGCCCCGCGCGAGCAGCGTGAGCCCGACGGTGGCGAGGGCAGCGCGGCGCAGCATCAGTCGCGCGCCAGCGTGAACTGCATGACGTCGGTGTTGCCGGCGGTGAAGGCGGCTTCGCAGTAGGCGAGGTAGAACTCCCACAGCCGCATGAAGCGGGTGTCGAAGCCCAGCTCGCGCACGCGGCCGTCATGGCGCAGGAAGGTCTCGCGCCAGCGGCGCAGCGTCTCGGCGTAATCGGCGCCAAAGGCCAGCTCGTTGACGACACGCAGGCCGGCGCGCTCGGCATGCATCCGGAACTGGCTGGGGCTGGGCAGCAGGCCGCCGGGGAAGATGTACTGCTGGATGAAGTCGGTGGAGCGCACGTAGCGGTCGAACAGGTCGTCGCGGATGGTGATGCTCTGGATGCAGGCGCGGCCGCCGGGCTTGAGTTTGGCCGCCACGGTGCCGAAGTAGCCGTCCCAGTACTCGCGCCCCACGGCCTCGAACATCTCGATGGAGACGATGGCGTCGAAGGGCTCGTCGGCGATGTCGCGGTAGTCCTGCAGGCGCAGGTCTGCGCTCAGGCCGGCGCCTGCCAGGCGTTCCTTCGCCCAGGCCAGTTGCTCGTGGGACAGCGTCACGCCGGTCAGCCGCGCGTCGAAGTCCCGCGCCGCTACCTCGGCCACGGCGCCCCAGCCGCAGCCGATCTCCAGCACGCGGGCACCCGGTGCCACGCCGGCCTCGGCCAGCGCGCGGCGCATCTTGGCCTGCTGGGCCTGGACGAGGCCACCCTGTGGCCGGCCCTCGAACCAGGCGCTGGAGTAGTTCATCGTCGGGTCCAGCCACAGGCGGTAGAAGGCGTTGCCGAGGTCGTAGTGGGCCTGGATGTTCTTGCGGCTGCCGCTGCGGGTGTTGCGGTTGAGCGCATGGCGCAGCCGGTACAGCAGCCCGCCCCAGAAGCCGCCGTAGAACAGGGTCTCCAGCGCGGTGCGGTTGCGGATCAACAGTGCCAGCAGCGCGCTCAGGTCGGGGCTGCTCCAGTGGCCGGCAACAAAGCTCTCGGCGAAGCCGACGTCGCCGGACTTCAGCGCCGCCTCGCAGACGGCCCAGTCGGTGATGCGCAAGGCCGCACGGGGCTGCTGCTGGTTGCCGAAGTGCAGCATCTCGCCGTCGGGTGTCTGCAGGTCGAGGCTGCCCTCGCGCAGATGCTGAAGCAGCGCGATCACGCGGCGCGCGGCGCGCGGCAGGCCGGGGACGAGGATGGGGTTGGAGAGGGTGGTCGTCATGGCGGTCAGCGGGTGATGAATCGCTCTGGCGGCTGGGGTTTGGAGAAGAAGGGCACGCGCTTGAGGGCCAGCTTCAGCGCCTGCCAGTGGATGCGGGCGACGACCATCAGCGTCAGCGCCGGCATGGCGAAGAAGGCGCGGCGCGCGGTGCGCGAGGTCAGGCGATGCAGGCGGCCGCTGAGGCTGGTGAGCAGCAGCGGGCCCGAGGCGTCGTCGTGGTCGACGCAGCTGACGAGGTGGTCGCCGTAGCGCATGAAGCGGAAGCGGTAGCGGCCCTCCACGCGGCAGAAGGGCGAGACGTGGAAGACCTTGGCTGCCGGCAACTCGTGGCCCCAGGCCAGGTCGGGGCCTTGCAGCAGGTAGCAGTGGCGCTCGCCGAAGGTGTTGTTCACCTCGACGACGATGGCGGCCAGCGTGCCGTCCACGCGCTCGCAGAACCAGAAGCTGACGGGCTTGAAGACATGGCCCAGCACACGTGGGTAGGTCTGCAGCCAGACCTCACCGCCGGCATCGGCGACGCCCTCGGCGGCCAGCAGGTGCTCCAGCCAGGCCAGCGCATCGGCGCCGCCATCACCGTGGTCGGCGTCGTGGAAGCTCAGCCAGCCCCGGCCGTTGCGGTTCAGCGCGGGGCTGGGCGCGTCACGCAGCGAGCGCATCGGCAGCCACAGGAAATAGCTCGGGTAGGCGAAGGCGTGCTCGCGTGGCCGCAGCCGACGGTGGAAGACCTGACCCACGCCGAGCTGGGCGAGGTTCATGCCAGCACCCTTTCGATGACCTGCTGGGCGGTGGTCAGGCCCGACAGCAGGCCGTCCTCATGGAAGCCATAACGCGTCCATGCGCCGGCAAACCAGACGCCACCAGCGCCCTGGATCTCGGGCAGCCGGGCCTGGGCGCGCACGGCACCGTCGTCGAACACCGGGTGGGCGTAGTCGTAGCGACCGAGCACGCGCGCCGGCTCAGGCTGGCGCAGCGGGTTCAGCGACACGATGACGGGCTGCTGCCAGGGCAGGGGCTGCAGCTGGTTGAGCAGGTAGTGCAGGCAGACGGACGAGCCATCGCTGCCGCTCTCGTAGTTCCAGGCCGCCCAGGCACTGCGGCGGCGTGGCAGCAGGCGGGTGTCGGTGTGCAGCACGGCCACGTTGGGCTGGTAGCGGATGGCGCCGAGCAGCTCGCGCTCAGCGGCGCTGGCGTCGGCCAGCAGGGCCAGGCTCTGGTCGCTGTGGCCGGCGAGGACGACGGCGTCGAAGCCCTCCTCGCCACGGGTCGAGGTGAGGGTCACGCCGCCGCCCGGCCGGCGCTGCACGCGCTGCACCGGCGCGGCCAGGCGCACGTCGTGGATGGCCGGCAGCATGGCCTCGACGTAGTGCCGCGCGCCGCCGGTGACCGTCCACCACTGTGGCCGGTCGTTCACCTGCAGCAGGCCGTGGTTGTGGCAGAAGCGGATCAGCGTGCGGATGGGGAACTGCAGCATCTGCGCCGTCGGGCAGGACCAGATGCAGGCGACCATGGGCAGCAGATACCAGTCGCGAAAGCCGCGGCCGAAGCGATGGCGGTCCAGGAACTCGCCGATGGGCTCGGCCAGCGCCGCCTCCTCGCCGTGCGTGGCGAGGGCGGTGCACAGGCGGTTGAAGCGCAGCAGGTCGGCCAGCATGCCCCAGAAGGCCGGCCGCAGCAGGTTGCGGCGCTGGGCGAAGACGGTGGCCAGGTTGCTGCCGCTCCACTCGATGCCGTCGGCCGGCACCTGGGCGGAGAAGCTCATGTCGCTTTTGGCAACCTGCACGTCCAGTTGGCTGAAGAGCTGGATCAGCAGCGGGTAGGTGCGCTCGTTGAAGACGAGGAAGCCGGTGTCCACGCCGTGGGTGATGCCGTCCAGCGTCACGTCCACGGTGTGCGTGTGGCCGCCGGCATGGACGCCGGCCTCGAACAGCGTGACGTGGGCGCGATCGCTCAGGCTCCAGGCGGCTGATAGGCCGGCGACGCCTGCGCCCACCACGGCGATGCGCTTGTCCACCCGGCCGCCCGGCGCGCGAGGATGGCCGCGGCCCCGCAAGAGGCCCAGCAGATCGGGCGTGGCGTGGCCGCCGGGGAAAAGGGAAGGGCCCGCGTCATCGACACGGGCCCGGGCTGTAAAAGTGGCCGCAGAACGCCTCGGAGCCAACGAGGGAGGGAGGGAGGAGGAGGAGAACGGCTCCGAGATTGCTGCTCTGAACCCAGAGAGGTTGCGCGACCCAAATTCGGCGTTGAACTCAGCAGCCCCGGGCGCCGAGGCACCCGGGTTTTCACTGTGTATGTAGCCTGAGAGGCGCTCCGAAGCATGAAGTTCCTGGGCGCTGTACCCAGTTCGGGCGACGATTGTTGTCGTCATGGTCTGGTGTTCCGCGCGGCCTCGATATTCCCGACCTCATTCGCAAACAGTGCACGAGCTGCTCACTTGCGGGGAGAATCGCGGCGTGTTGTTGATGGTTTGTCCTGGGCAAATGCCGTTTGCAGGCCTATATTAAGTCATGATTCTTCAGTTGTCTCAGTTTTGTCCAGGACAAATAAAGGTCAACCCGGCCCGCCGTTCGCGTCGATCGGGCGGCGTCTGCCATGACTGATGCCGCTGTCTACGCGGAGGGTGAGGGCCCGGATGCCGGTGCGCCGGCGGGCGGCATGGGCATCGCGGTCGTCGAGCGCGACACCGGGATCAACAAGGAGACACTGCGCGTCTGGGAGCGCCGCTACGGCTTCCCGGCGCCCTGGCGCGACGCCGCCGGCGAACGGCTCTACCCAGCCGAGCAGGTGCACAAGCTGCGCCTCATCAAGCGCTTGCTCGACGCCGGCCATCGGCCGGGGCGTGTCGTCGCCGCTTCGCTGCAGGAGCTGTCGACCCTGCTGCAGCCCTCTGCAGCCTTGTCCGGCCCGGCTGCCGCCGCGGCGCCCGAGGCGCCCGAGATCCGCGTCTGCACGGCCCAGCTGCAGGCGCACGACATCGACGGTCTGCGGCGCAGCCTGTCGCAGGCGTTGCTGCGCCGAGGCCTGGCGGGTGGCGTCACCGAAGTCATCGCGCCGTTGACGACGCGCGTGGGCGAGCTGTGGATGAGCGGCGAGCTGCAGATCTTCGAGGAGCACATCTACAGCGAGTCGCTGCAGCTCGTGCTGCGTCAGGCCATCCACGCGCTGCCGCCCCAGGCGCAGAGCGCCGGGCCGCGCGTGCTGCTGACCACGCTGCCCGGCGAGGGCCACGCCCTGGGCCTGCTGATGGCCGAGGCCCTGCTGAGCCTGGAGGGCGCGGTCTGCCTGTCGCTGGGCGCGCAGACGCCGCTGGCCCAGCTGACGGCCGCGGCCAGCGCCTACCGGGCCGACATCGTCGCCCTGAGCTTCAGCGGCCAGCTGCCCATGCGGGCCGTGCTCGACGGCTTGGCTGCGCTGCGTGGCCTGTTGCCGGCCGAGGTCGAGATCTGGGCTGGCGGCAGCAGCCGCGCGCTGCGTCAGCCGGCTTGCCCGCAAGGCGTGCGCTGCCTCGATGGCCTGGCCGCCGTAGGGCCGGAAATGGCGCGCCGGCGCGAACTTTTAGAATCCCGCCTCTAAACGAGGACTCACCATGCTTTACCCCGAACTGTTCAAGCAACTCGAAGCCGTGCGCTGGAACATGGATCGCGACATTCCCTGGGACAAGTTCGACGCCAGCCAGCTGACCGAGGAGCAGGCCCAGACGATCAAGATGAACGCCATCACCGAGTGGTCGGCCCTGCCCGCCACCGAGATGTTCCTGCGCGACAACCGGGAGGACAGCGACTTCTCCGCCTTCATGTCGGTCTGGTTCTTCGAGGAGCAGAAGCACAGCCTGGTGCTGATGGAATACCTCAAGCGTTTCCGCCCCGACCTCGTGCCCACCGAGGCCGAGCTGCACGAGGTGCGCTTCGACTTCGACCCCGCGCCCGCGCTGGAAACGCTGATGCTGCACTTCTGCGGCGAGATCCGCCTGAACCACTGGTACCGCCGCGCCAGCGAGTGGCACACCGAGCCGGTCATCAAGGCCATCTACGAAACCCTGTCGCGCGACGAGGCCCGCCACGGCGGCGCCTACCTGCGCTACATGAAGCGCGCCATGGCCAAGTTCGGCGACGAGGCCCGTGCGGCTTTCGCCAAGGTGGGCGTGCTGATGGCCTCGGCCCGCCGCACGGCCCAGGCCCTGCACCCGACCAATCTGCACGTGAACGCCAAGCTCTTCCCGCGCGACACCATCCAGAGCCGCCTGCCTGACCCCGAGTGGCTGGAGCGCTGGCTGGACACCCAGATCCAGTTCGACAGCGTGTGGGAGAACAAGGTCGTCGAGCGCATCCTGCACAACATGAGCCTGCTGATGGATCGCAGCTTCGCCACCGTGCAGGAGCTCAACCGCTTCCGCAAGGAAATGGCCGCGCGCATCGTGCCGCCCGGCTCCGACCTCAAGCCGGCCTGATCGACGGCAGTAACAGGAAGAGGCCCCGCGGGGCCTCTTTCCGTTGGGGCGTGCGAGCCGGCTCAGCCGCCGCGCGAGCGCTTCATCACTACCAGCGCAAAGCCCGCGGCGGCGACGGCGGCCCAGCCGAGGAACTGCAGCGAGGCCAGCTCCGCCAGCGCCTGGCCGAAGTCCTGCGTCACCCAGGTCCACAGGTTGACGTCCGACATCAGGGCGCTCTTCAGGCCGTTGCCGTCGTGGATGATGGCCGTGTTGACCTGGGCGTTCCAGTCGGCCAGTGCGCGCAGCGGCCAGTCGATCGCGTAGACCTTTTCGAGCACCAGCACGGCCACCAAGCCGCCCACCAGCACCAGCGGCACGCCCAGGCGCTTGAGCCAGGCCGAGGCCGCCATCAGCACGAAGATCAGCGGCGCCAGCCACAGGAGCATCGGCAGCGTGCCGGCCAGGCCGCGCAGCAGCAGCGGCGCTGCGGCGGAGACGACCTCGGCCCAGTTCACGGCGGCCACCGCTTCGAAGCCGTCCTGCCGCCCGAGCACCGACATCGCGATCGGCAGTCCGAACAGCGTGCCGACGACGGCGCCGCCCAGCGGGGCCAGCCAGGCATGCGCCAGCACCGTTGCAGCCACGCTCTCGCTCGGCCGCCCGGGCAGGGACAGCCAGAACTCGATGGAGCGGTCCTGGGCATCGCGGCGCGCCAGGCCCGGCAGCTGGAACAGCGCCACCAGCAGGCAGATGCCGAAAACGGCCGCCGCGCTGATCAGCAGGATGGCCAGGGCCAGCAGTTCGCGGTGCTTTTCCGGCAGGCCCTGCACGTTGCCGAAGGGCAGCATGGCCAGGAAGAGGAGGGGCGGCGCGAAGGCCGCGATCAGCCAGCCGCGCTTGTGCTGCATCCATTCGCGCAGCAGCAGGGTGGGGAGATGGTTGTTCATGGCAGGTCCTTCAGGCTTGCTTACTGTTCAGCGCCGGGTTGCGGGTCAGCGCCATGAAGAGGTCGACGAGGCTGGGGCGCACGCGCTGGCCCAGGCTGGCCACATGCTCTGGCGGCGCGCCGTCGAACAGCGAGGTCGTGCGGCCCTGCTCGCGGTAGCGCAGCAGCGGGTGGGCGGCGGCCATCGCGTCGGCGGCGGCCGGGTCGTGGTTCAGCGCGACGAAGCGGCGGTCGATGTCCTCCAGGCTGATCGACAGCGCCACGCGCCCCTCGTCCAGCATGATCACGTCGGAGAGCAGCGCCTCCACCTCCTCGACCTGGTGCGTCGAGATCAGCACGCTGCGCTCGCCGTCGCACCACTCGTCGATCAGCATCTCGTAGAAGCTCTTGCGCGACACCACGTCCAGGCCCAGCGTCGGCTCGTCCAGGATCATCAGCTTGGCGTCGATGGCGGCGATCAGCGCCAGGTGGGTCTGCGCCACCATGCCCTTGGACAGGCTCTTCACCTTGTCCCCCTCGCCCACGCTCGTGCGCTTGAGCAGGGCGCGGGCCCGCTCGGCCGAGAACCTGGGCTGCAGCCGGCTCATCAGCGTGATCAGCTCGTGCACCCGGGCCCAGCGCGGCAGCACGGCCACGTCGGGGATGTAGCTCAGCTGCTCCAGCAGCTTCTGGCGGTCGTGCGTCGGGTTCAGGCCCAGAACCGTCATCTCGCCCTGCACCGGCAGCAAGCCCACGAGGGCCTTCATCAGCGAGGTCTTGCCGGCGCCGTTGTGGCCCAGCAAGCCCACCACGCGGCCCTGGGGCACCGTGAGGGACACGTCGTTCAGGGCGGTCTTCTTGCCGTAGCGCAGCGTCGCGTTCTTGACTTCGATGAGGTTCATGTCGACTCCCAGTTCAGATCCTTGGCGTTCAGCCCCAGGCGCTTGAGCTTGGCGCGCAGCGCGGGCCAGTCCTTCTGCAGGAACTGCTCGCGCTCCTGGCGCAACAGCCGCTCGCGGGCGCCGGCCATCACGTACATCCCCAGGCCGCGGCGCGACTCGATCAGGCCGTGGTCGCTGAGCGCCTGCAGCGCCCGCGTGACGGTCAGCGGGTTGATGACGTACTGGCTGGCGAGTGCGCGCACCGAGGGCAGGGCCTCGCCTTCGGGGGGGCTGCCGTCGAGCAGCTGCACGGCCAGACGGTCGGCGAGCTGCTGGTAGATCGGCGCCTGGTCGGTCCAGGTGGGAGTCATGGGCGCTCCGGGGTGTGTTGCTGATGTAGCACACCATATCTCCACCTCCCCGGCCGCCCCAGCGAGGCGCGACGAACTGCAGATCCGGGGGCATGGGCTGCACGGGAACGAAATGGCCGCGCCTCGCGTCCAATGGACAGATCAACCCCTTGCGCCCACCACCGATGAAGCCCCTGACCGCCCCTGCCTTGCCGGCCGACCCTGGCGCCTGCAGCGACGCCGAGCTGGCCGCCCTCTGCGGCCAGGGCCTGCCGGACGCCTTCGAGCTCATCATGCGCCGCCACAACCGCCTGCTGTTCCGCACCGCGCGGGCCATCCTGCGCAGCGACGAGGATGCCCAGGACGTGCTGCAGGAGGCCTATCTGAAAGCCTGGCACGGGCTGGCGCGCTGGCGCGGCGAGGCGCGGCTGTCGACCTGGCTGGTGCGCATCGTTGTCAACGAGGCTGTGTCGCGCCAGCGCCGCCCGGCGGCCGAGGTGCTGCCGCTGTTCACCGCACCCGCCGAGGATGAGCCGGAGGAGACCCCGGCCCTGCCAGGCGATGCCGACGCCGGCCCCGATGCCGCGCTGCTGCGCGGCCAGCTGCGCGCGCTGATGGAGAAGCGCATCGATGCGCTGCCCGAGACCTTCCGCACCGTGTTCATGCTGCGCGCCGTCGAGGAGCTCAGCGCCGTCGAGGTCGCCGAGCTGCTGTCGCTGCCCGAGGCCACGGTGCGCACGCGCTACTTTCGTGCCCGCGCCGCGCTTCGCGAGATGCTGGCGCAGGACCTCGACCTGGCCACGGCCGACGCCTTCGCGTTCGCCGGCGCGCGCTGCGACCTTGTCGTCGCCCATGTGATGACGCGCCTGCGGCGCTGACCGCCACCCTTCCCGTTTCGCCTCACGCCCCCGTCGACACCGGAGTCGACGGGCGGAGCCCTGCCGGCTGCGCGGCCGGCCCTTCCGGTTCTTCAGGAGTTGCCATGTCCTTCCTCACCACCCCCATCGCCCCTGCCCGCCGCGGCTTTCTCGGCCAGTCCGGCCTGCTGCTGTCCGGCGCCGCCGTGGCGCTGCTGGCCGGCCGCGACGCTCTCGCCGCCCAGGCCGACGCCGCCGCACCGCGCGACGTGCAGATCCTCAACACCGCCCTGGCCGCCGAGCTGGAGGCCATCGCGGCCTACCAGGCCGGCGCCGAGAGCCAGCTGCTGCGCAAGCCGACGCTGGAGCTGGCCCTCGCCTTCCAGGGCCATCACAAGGAGCATGCCGAGCTGCTGGCGCGCACCGTCGGGCAGCTCGGCGGCAAGCCGGCCGTGGCCAGGGCGCAATACAACTTTCCGCTCGGCCAGCTGAAGTCGGAGGCCGACGTGCTGCGCTTCGCGGCGCGGCTGGAGCAGGGCGCCGTCAGCGCCTACCTCGGCGCCGTGCCGCTGTTCGGCAACCGCGAGCTCGCCAAGGCCGCCGCCAGCATCCTGGGCGACGAGGCCATGCACTGGGCCGTACTGCGCCAAGCGCTGGGCGAGGCGCCGGTGCCGTCGGCCTTCATGAGCTGAAGGCCATGCGCGGCCTTCGCCAGCTGCTGCTGTGCGGTGCGGCCTTGAGCGGCACCGCCCTGGCCCAGCCCGCGGCCGTCGTGCGCGGCGAGCAGGTCTACGCCCGCTGCGCCGGCTGCCATGCGCTCGCGCACGACAGCGTGGGCCCACGCCACTGCGGCCTGCTGGGCCGCCGCGCGGGCAGCCTGCCGGGCTACGACTTCTCCGCGGCGATGAAGCGCTCCGGCATCGTCTGGGACGAGCGGGCGCTGGACCGCTTCCTCGCCGCGCCGATGCGCGTCGTGCCCGACACGACGATGACCTATGCGGGGGTGCCCGAGGCGCAGGAGCGCCGCGACCTCATCGCCTATCTGCGCGCTGCCAGCCAGGGCGATGCATGCCGTCCGCCCCCGGCCGCCGCCGCGCGGCCCTTTCCGGAGAAGCCCCGATGAACAAGCTGACCCTGGCCACCGCCTTGGCCGCCTGCGCTGCCGCCCTGCTGATGTCGGCCTGCGGCGGCAGCGACGACGCCGAGACGCCGCCCTCCGCCGCCCTGCTCGACGAGGGGCGGCAGATCTTCCGCCACGACACCTTCGGCGACGAACTGCAGTGGACCGAAACGCTGCGCCTGCACGAGGTCATCGCCACCTCGGTGGCGCCGGCCACGGCGCTGGCCGTGGGCCTCAAGGTCGACGTGGACGCCCTGCCGGCCAGCCTAGTGGATGCGCTCAAGCGCGGCGCCGTCGACCTGCAGGACCCTGCCACGACGGTGGCCCTGCTCAAGCTCGATGCCGTCGTCGGCCTCAAGGCCGGCGTGGAGACCGTCAACGGCCGCGACGTGCTGCGCCGCGTGGGCATCACCTGCGCGCTCTGCCACTCCACCGTCGACGACTCGCTGGCCAAGGGCATCGGCCGGCGCCTGGATGGCTGGGCCAACCGCGATCTCGACCCCGGCGCCATCCTCGCGCTGTCGCCGGCCGTGGACGCCTCGATGAAGGCGGTGTTCCGCAGCTGGGGCAAGGGCCGTTTCGACCCGCGCCACAACATCGACGGCAAGAGCGGCCCCGTCGTCATCCCGCCGGCCTACGGTCTGCAGGGCGTGCACAGCATCACCTACACCGGCGACGGCGCCGACCTGGCCTACTGGAACCGCTACGTCGCCGTCGCCGAGATGGGCGGGCAGGGCAGCGTCAGCGAGCCGCGCCTGAATCTGTCGATCACGCGTGGCAGCCAGGACCTCGTCAGCGGCAAGCTCGCCGCGCTGCAGGCCTACCAGCTCAGCCTGAAGGCACCGCCCGCACCGGCTGGCAGCTTCGACGCCGCCGCGGCGGCGCGCGGCAAGCTCGTCTTCGAAGGCGCGGGCCGCTGCGTAAGTTGTCATGGCGGCGCGCAGTTCAGCGACGCCTTCACGCGCCTGCACCCGCCGGCCGATTCGATGGCCGAGCCCGAGTCGCCCAGCTATGCCGCGCGCTCCGCGACGCGGCTGTACCGCGCCACGCCGCTGCGCGCGCTGTGGCAGCGCGCGCCCTATTTCCACGACGGCTCGGCCGCCACGCTGGAGGACGTGGCCGCGCGCTACAACCGGCGCCAGGGCCTGGGGCTGGACGCGCAGCAGATCGGCGACCTGGCCCAGTACCTGAGGTCGTTGTGAGCGCCGCCCGCGGCAGGCTTGCGGGCCTGCAGCGGTGGCATCAGCGTGGCAGGTTCTCGATGGCAGCCAGACGGCCCAGCTCGCCACGCGCCCGCTCGCGCGCCTCGGCCAGCCGGGCGGTCAGCCAGCCCACGGCGAACCAGGCTGCCGGATCGCTGGCCACCAGGGCCTGGTAGCGGTTGCGGGCGACGACGAGGTCGTTGATCTCGCCCAGGGACTCCTGGGCACCGCCCAGGGCTTGGAGATGGCGGGCGGCGTGCCCTTGCGGCAGCAGCGGCGCGAAGAACTCCAGCGAGTAGCGCTGGCGCTTGGCATGCTTGCGCAGCGCGTGCAGCGCCGCCTCGTCGAGTTCGTCGAAGGAGCGGCAGGCGTCGGCCAGGTCCCGGTGCCAGCGGCGCAGCCGCTGGCGGGCCAGGCGCTTCAACCGCTCCCGGGCCTCGACCTGCGGCTGCAGGCCGGCACGCCAGGCGATCCAGCCGAGCAGCAGGCGCTGCGTGGCGTCGGCGCGGATCAGCGCGGCAACAGCCGGTGCGGCGGCTTGCGCGGGCAGCGTGAGGAGCGGTGCGCCCACGCGGGCGAGCTCGGCAGCGACGCCGCTGCCGAACACGTCGCTTTCGCGTGCCCGGCCGAGCTCGGCGAACAGCGCGCGCAGGCCGTCGACCAGTTCGGCCGGCGGCGCGTCCACCCAGCCGCGAAAGGCGCGCAGCGCGCTGCGCAGCCGCCGGATGCCGACGCGCATCTGGTGCACCTGCTCGACGCGCAGCCCGGGGTCGCCGTTGGCCAGGCCGACGGCGTTCAGGCAAACCTGGGCCAGGCATTCGTCGAACGCGGCGCCGAAGGCGTCGAGAGCGCCCGCGTGCGCGTCGTAGCGCGGCGTCCTGGCCTTGCGAAGCGGCGCCTGGGGCGAGCCGGCGGCGAGCTGCTGACCCTGCTCGGCGTCGCCGCGCGGGTCGTGGACGAGGCGGTGCCGCCGGCGCCAGCGTTCCACCAGTGCCAGCATGGCCACCGGCGACCCCGACACGAGGCCAAACCTGACCACGCGGATCTTCTGCACCGCGTCGCCGGCCGTCAGCCGGCCCTCGTCCAGCGCGACGGAGACGACGGCGCCCCGTGTGCGCACGCGGCGCTCCAGCCGCAGCACCCGGCTCTGGAAGCGGATGCCGGCCTCCACGCCCTCCTGCCGCGCCTGCGCCAGCAGTGCAGCCAGCCGCCGGCCCGCGGCGCTGTCGGCGTGGGCTGCGGCGTCGGGGCTGGCGTGGAGACCGGCATCGGGGTGGACGGTCTCGTGCTCGACGCGCTGCGCGGCGCCGCCGCGCGCGGTCTTCAAGCCCTGCACCCAGCGCCCGTCTGCGCGGCACATGCGCCAGGCCAGCCCGGCGCCGGCCAGGCGCTGGTCGGGGGTGTCCAGATGGACGGTCGTCAGCCAGACGCGCCGCGGGCTGCCCCGGCCCGCCAGCTCCGCCGCCAGCGCCGCGCGCCCGGTGGCGGGCACGAGGAACTTCAGTTCGAGATCGGTGTGCGCGGAGGTCAAGGCACGCAGCCTAGCCCTGGGCGCGGTTGGCCGCCAGCGAGCGATCCTGGTCGGCCTTGCGGTCGGCGGCCACCTTGATGGCGTGCGGGCGCTCGCCGATCAGCCGGGCATAGGGCTTCCAGTCCACGCCGCCGGCGGCCAGCAGGTCCTCGCCGTAGATGGTCTTGGTGGCCAGGGCCACCAGCGGCAGGCTGACCCAGCCGGCGCAGTCGGCCATCGTGAAGCTGTCGCCCGCCAGGTAGGGGCCGAACTTCGCCAGGCGCTTGAAGGCGGCGATGTTCTCCGGCAGCACGCGGGCCACGCGCTTCTTCGTGCCCTCGCTGACCTGGCCGCCGAAGAAGGCCTCGGCGTACAGCTCGCGCGCGACCAGCTCCAGGTGCAGCTCGACATAGGTGATCAGCTCGCGCACCTTGGCGGCCTGCCAGGGATCGGCGGGAATCAGGCGCGGCGTGTCGGGGTAGGCGGCCTCCAGGTAGTCGACGATGACCTGGCTCTCGCACAGCCCGCCGTGCAGGGTCTTGATGAAGGGCACCTTGCCCAGCGGCGTGAAGCTCAGTACGGCCTCGTCGTGGGAGTGCGTCTTGACGTACTCCTCGGTGAAGGGGACGCCCTTCTCCAGCAGGGCCAGCTTGACCTTGTTGTAGTAGTTCGAGAGCGGGATGCCGCAGAGGGTGATCATGGGTGTCTCCTGGTGGGAAGCGGGCAGTCTATGCAGGGCGGCGGGCCGGCTCTGGCGCGCCGGTGACATCAGCGGTTCACCAGCACGATGCCTGCCGCCAGCGCCACCAGCGCGCCCACCAGCCGGGCGCTGATGCCCTCGCCCAGCAGCAGCGCGCCGGCCACCAGCCCGAACAGCGGCGTGCTCAGCGTGAAGACGGAAAGCTTGGTGGCCGCGTAGTGGCGGACGAGCCAGAACCAGGCCAGGTAGCTCGCGAAGGTGACGATGACGGCCTGGAAGCCGAACAGGCCGAGGAGACGCGGCGACCAGTGCAGCGGCAGTGCCTCGCCCGACAGGGCGGCCGCGGCGCACAGGGCCAGGGCCGAGATGCCGAGCTGGTAGAGCAGGGTCTTCTCAGCCGGTGCGGCGCTGAGCCGGGTGGCGCGGATGGCCAGCGTCGTGCCGCCCCACAGCACGGCGGCGGCCACGCCCAGCGCGTCACCCCACCACTGCCCCGGCGTGCCGGGCGCCGAGAAGCCTTCCGCGAACGCAAAGGCCATCGCGGCGAAGGCCAGCACCAGGCCCGTCCACTGCCGCGACGACAGCGCCTCGCCGTGCGCGATCCACGGCATGCCCAGTGCGACGATGAAGGGCGCGAGGTAGATGAACACGACCATGCGCGAGGCGCTGGTGTACTGCAGGCCGACGAAGATGCAGGCGAACTCGCCCGCGAACAGCAGCCCGGCCAGCAGCCCGCCGCCGAGGCTGCCATCGCGCTCGAACAGGCGGATGCCGCGCGACAGGGACCACAGCCACACCAGCGTGCCCGCCACGGCCGAGCGCAGCCCCGCCTGCCACAGCGGGCCGATCTCCGTCAGCGCCGCCTTGGCCGCCACCTGGTTGATGCCCCACAGCAGGCAGCACAGCAGCAGCAGGGCGATGGCACGGGGGTCGAGATGGGTCTGGCGGCTGGATGGGCTCATGGCCTCTATGCTGCCAGCATGCTCGAAGTGACCATCGTCGGCGGCGGCGTGATGGGCGCTGCCACCGCCTGCTTCCTGGCCCGCGACCATGGCGCCCGCGTGACCGTCGTGGAGCGCGACCCGTCCTACGCGCAGGCGTCGAGCTCGCTGTCGCTGAGCTCCATCCGTCAGCAGTTCTCGCAGCCGGTCAACATGGCCTTGTCGCGCTGGAGCGTGGAGTTCCTGCGCCGAGCGGCGGACGAGCTGGCGACGGCGGACGACCGCCCGGCCATCGGTCTCGTCGAGCCGGGCTACCTCTACCTGGCGACGGAGGCGGGCGCGGCCACGCTGCGCGGGCTGAACGCCGTGCAGCGCGCCGATGGCGTGGACGTCGCGATGCTTGAGCCGGCTAAGCTAGCGGCCCGCTTCCCCTGGCTGGCCGTGGGCGACCTCGCGCTCGGCTCGCTGGGCCTGAGCGGCGAGGGCTGGTTCGACGGCCCGGCCCTGCACCGCGCCTTCCGGCGCAAGGCGCAGGCCTGCGGCGTGCGTTTCGTTGCGGCCGGGGCGGTGGGCTTCGACACCCGGGGCGAGCGCGTGCGCGGCGTGCGCTGCGCCGACGGCTCAGCCGTGGGCGGCGACGCCTTCGTCATCGCCGCCGGGGCCTGGAGCGCGCCGCTGGGCACGGTCCTCGGTGTTGCGCTGCCGGTGAGCGCGAAGAAGCGCGACGTGTTCGTGCTGGAGACACCGGCCGTCTTGCCCGGCTGCCCGCTGGTCATCGACCCGAGCGGCCTGTGGTTCCGCACCGAGGGTTCGCTGATCCTGGCCGGCGGCCCGCCGCGGGGCGAGGATGCCGACGACCTGCCGCTGCAGGACATCGACCATGGCCTCTTCGACGAATGGCTCTGGCCCCTGCTGGCGGCCCGCGTGCCGGCGCTGGAGGCGCTGCGCGTGCGCTCGGCCTGGGCCGGCTACTACGAGATGAATGCCTTCGACCACAACGGCCTGGCCGGCCGCCTGCCCGGCTGGGCCAACGCCTTCACAGCCTGCGGCTTTTCCGGCCACGGCATGCAGCAGTCGCCGGCCGTAGGGCATTCGATGGCGCGGCTGATCGCGGGCCTGGACGCGCCGTTGATCGATGCGCTCGCGCCGCAGCGCCTGCTCGACGGCCGGCCCCTCGTCGAGGCCAACGTCATCTAGCGGTTGCGGACGCGTTTCTTGGCCGGCGGCGCGCTGCGCACATAGCGCGTGGCGGTCAGCGCGTCCGACACGGCGCTGGTCTTGTTGTCCACATAGCCCCAGCCGCGCATCGCGATGCGCACCACGGCGTCCGACGGGTCGGCCTCCGGACCCTTGGGGTGCACCACCCAGACGGTGTTGCAGATCATGTCGGCATGGAACTCGGCCATGCGCGGCAGCTCCGCCGCGTTGCTCAGCACGGCCACCAGCATGCGTGCCTCGCGCATGTTGGTGGTGATGCCGCCGGCCAGCGCCTCGGCCAGCGCCGGGTCCAGCGCGCCCTGGGTCGGGCCGATCAGCAGGGCCGGGTTGTCGGCGCTGACGCCCAGCTTGGCGGCCAGCGTGGGCGGCGGCGTCTGCAGCTTCTTCAGCCAGCGCTCGCCTTCCTTCTGACCCAGCCCGAGGGCGACGGCCTCTTCGCCGATCTCGAAGCGCAGCTCCTCGCCGTCGAGCCGCAGGTTCTGCAGCGCGGCGATGTCCCATTTGCGCTTGATCGCGCCGCGCAGCACGACGGTGGTGGATTCGAGCAGGGCGGCGACCTCGGCGGTCTCCGCGCCTACGCGGGCGGTGCAACTGGCTTCACGTCCCATGGGGCGTCCTCAGGTTTCTTTGTCGGATCGACGCATTGTCAGCCGCCAGGCGAGCACACCCGCGACGGCGCCGGTGAGGTGGGCGAAGGGCGCGACGGGGAAGTCGAAGCCGGGCGTGGCGCGAAGCACGGGGCCGAGGGGAGATTCGAGGGCGAGCTTGGCTGCCAGGCCCAGCGCGATGCCGGCACCGATGAGGCGCTCCCGGCCGCCGCGCGTCAGCAAGGTCAGCGCGGCGATGGCGGCGAGCGCGTGCAGCTCGCCCGACAGGCCGGCGTAGCGCTGCAGCTCCGGGCGCAGCAGCAGGCCGAGTTGCGTGAGCGGCAGCGCGGCCAGGCCGGCAAGGCTCTCACGCGAGCCCAGCGCCGCACGCCAGCCCAGCAGCGCCAGGACGGCGCAGCCGGCGAGGTTGGCGGCGAGATGGAGGGGCGTCCAGTGCACGAACGCCGCCATGACGGCGCGCCAGGGCTGCCAGGCGACCAGGGCCGGCTGCCAGTCCAGCGCCTCGCGGGGCAGCGGCCACGCCAGCAGGGACAGCGCGGCCAGCGCCGCGCAGAGCATCAACCAAAGACGGCGCGCCACAACGCCTGCACCGCTTCACGATGGCCGGCCAGCGGCGCGGCGGCCTCGGCGTCCAGCGCGGTGGACTGCTCGTCTAGCCGGGCCTTGTGCTGCACGCGTCGCAGCTCGCGGTAGGCGTTGGCCGCGCCCGTGCCCACGCCGGCCGGCAGCAGGCCGACCAACTCGCAGCGCTGCAGCAGCGCGATGTTGCCGAGGTTGTCCAGCAGCTCGGGGTGGTCTGCGCCATTGGCCAGCACCAGGGTCTGCAGCGCGAACTCGGCGTCCATCATGCCGCCCTCGCTGTGCTTCACGTCGAACAGGCCGTCCTTCACCGGCCGCGCCGCGCGCACCTTTTCGCGCATGGCCTGCACCTCGCGCCTGAGCGCCTCGGCGTCGCGCGGCGCCGTCAGCACCTGGCGGCGCACGTTCTCGCAGCGCGCGGCCAGCTCGGCATTGCCGGCGCAGAAGCGCGCACGGGTGATGGCCTGGTGCTCCCAGGTCCAGGCGGTGTTGCTGCCGCGGCCGGTCTGGTAGGCCTCGAAATGCGCCAGCGACGTGACAAGCAGCCCCGAGTTGCCGTTGGGCCGCAGCGCGGTGTCGATGTCGAACAGCTCGCCGGCGGCCGTCCGCAGCGTCAGCCAGGTGATGAGGCGGCGCACGAAGGCGCCGTAGATCTCGCTGGCGTTCTCGTCCTCGTCGTCGAAGACGAACACCACGTCCAGGTCGCCGCCATAGCCCAGCTCCTTGCCGCCGAGCTTGCCGTAGGCGATGACGGCCAGGCGCGGGTCGGGCCGGTGGGCCTTGCCGAACAGCGCCCAGGCCCACTGGATGGCGATCTGCAGTACCGCGTCGGCCAGCAGCGAGAGGTCGTCGGCCACCTGCTCCACCGTGATGCGGCCCTCGACGTCGCGCACCAGCGTGCGGAACACCTCGGCATGGTGGGCGCGGCGCAGCGTGTCCAGCAGCGCCTCCTCATCGGCCTCGCCGCTGCGCATCCAGCCCTGCTGGCGCTCGCACAGGTCGGCGATGAAGGCCGCGCGGTCGAAGCGGGCGGTCAGCAGCAGCGGGTCGGCCAGCTCGTCGATGACGCCCGGGTGCTGCATCAGGTAGCGCATGGGCCAGCGCGCCAGGCCCAGCAGCCGCAGCAGGCGCTGCTGCACGGCGGGGCGCTCCACCAGCAGCGCCAGGTAGCTCTCGCGGCGCAGCAACGGGCCCACCCAGTCGACGAAGCGCAGCGCCGCGTCCAGCGAGCATTCCTCGGCCGCCACGGCCTGCGCGGCGCGGTGGAAGAGCTTGGCCAGGCGCTGGCGCGATTCCTCGCGCAGGCCCTGCACGCGCGGCGTCTCGGCCAGCGCGCGCACGGCGGCGGCGAGCTGGGGCGGCAGGCCGTTGAGGAAATCCTCGCCGTCCACGGCCGGCTTCGGCCCGCCGCACTGGCCGCCTTTGCAGCCGCCCTGGGGCTTGCCGCCCTCGTGCAGCAGCGAGTCGAACTCGGTGGCCACCAGTTCGCGCACCTCGCCGAGCTGCTCGAAGAGTTCGCAGGCCTCGCGGCTGCACTTCAGGCCCATGGACGCGGCGATCCAGGCCAGGTCGGCGTCGCCCTGTGGCAGGCAATGCGTCTGCTGGTCGTCGAGGAACTGGATGCGGTGCTCGACGCGGCGCAGGAAGACATAGGCCGCGCTCAGGCGCTGCGCCGTCTCCGGCTTCATCAGGCCGCGCTCGGCGAGCCGGCCCAGCGCCTTGACGGTGGAGCGGGTGCGGATCTCCGGGAACTGGCCGCCGCGCACCACCTGCAGCAGCTGCACGATGAACTCGATCTCGCGGATGCCGCCGCGCGACAGCTTCACATCATTGGCGCGCTCGGGCCGGCCGGCAGCGCGCGCCTTGGCCTCGCTGCGGATCTTGCCGTGCAGCTGGCGCAGGCCCTCGAAGACGCCGTAGTCCAGGTAGCGCCGGTAAACGAAGGGGGTAACGAGGTTGCGCAGCTGCAGCGTGCGCGGGTCATTCGGCGCGCCCAGGCCGGCCAGCGGCGCGACGACGCGGCTCTTTAGCCAGGCGAAGCGCTCCCACTCGCGGCCCTGCACGAAGAAATACTCCTCCAGCATGCCCAGGCTCACGACCGGCGGGCCGCTCTTGCCGTTGGGCCGTAGTGCCAGGTCGACGCGGAAGACCTGGCCGTCGTCCGTCACGTCGCCGATCAGCGCGTAGAGCCGCTTGGCGACGTTGGCGAAGTATTCGTGCGCCGAGATCGGCCGCGGGCCGTGCGTGGCGCCATCGTCCTCGTAGACGTAGATCAAGTCGATGTCCGACGACACGTTCAGCTCGCGGGCGCCGAGCTTGCCCATGCCCAGCACCCAGAAGGCGATGTCGCTTCCCTCCGCGCTGCGCGGAGCACCATGGATTTCGTCCAGCTCGGAGCGGGCGGCGGCCAGCGCCCGGTCCAGCGTCACTTCGGCCAGGTGGGTCATGGCCAGCGTGACGTCTTCCACGCTGGCGCCCATTTCGATGTCCAGCACCGCCAGGCGCTCCAGCACCAGGTGGCGGGCCACGCGCAGGCTGCTAGCCAGCGACCGGTTCGTGAGCAATGTCTCGATCAGCGCCGCAATGACGGCCCGGTCGGGCTGCCCCGGGGGCAGCAGCGCCAGCTCGGCCGCGTAACGGCGGCGAACGCGCTGCACATAGCGGCTGTGCTCGGCAAAAGCGGGAATCGCTGCGTTCATGACCCTGTGCTAGATTGCCTGCCGGCCGGTTCCCACGTGCCCCAAGACAACGTGTCTGACTTCTTCTCGGCCGCCCTCCACCATTGCAACCGCGCCACGCGCTGGCCCCTGCGCCTGTGCTGGCAGGCTTTGCGCTGGGCGCTGCTGATTCTGGCCCTGGTGTGGGCGCTCGGTGTGGCGGCTTGGGCTGTGTTGCACTGGGCCATTCTCCCGCACGCCAATGACTGGCGCCCCTGGCTGGAAAAGGAAGCCTCAAAGACTCTGGGGGTGGAGTTGCGCATCGGCCGCATCACGGTCGAATCCGGCGGCTGGATGCCGCGCATGGAGCTGGGCGACGTGCAGGTGCTGGACCCCGCCGGCCGCCCGGCGCTGACGCTGCCGCGCATCGCGGCCGTGCTGTCGGCCCAGTCGCTGCTCGTGCTGGAGCCGCGTTTCTCGCAGCTGCTGGTCGATGCGCCGGAACTCGTCATCCGCCGCGACGCCGCGGGCCGCATCTTCATCGCCGGCCTGGGCCTGGATGCCGCCGATCACGCCGACGCCGGCACCACCGAGGCCGGCATGGACTGGCTGTTCAGCCAGCCCGAGCTGGCCATCGTCAACGGCCGTGTGCGCTGGGTGGACGAGAAGCGCGCCGACGCCCGGCCGCTGGAGCTGTCCGGCCTGAACTTCATCATGCGCAACGGCCTGCGCCGCCACGCGCTGCGTTTGGATGCCACGCCGCCGGCCGACTGGGGCCAGCGCTTCACGCTGCGCGGCCGGTTCACGCAGAGCCTGCTCAAGCGCCCCGGCGAGTTCCAGCACTGGAGCGGCGAGCTCTTCGCCGAACTGCCGCGCGCCGACCTGCGCCAGCTGCGCCGCCATGTGGACCTGCCCTTCCAGCTCAGCGAGGGCGACGGCGCCGTGCGCGCCTGGGGCCAGATCAAGGACGGCCAGCCCGTGGCCGCCACGCTGGACCTGGCGCTGCGCGCGGTGCGGCTCAAGCTGCTGGAGTCCGCCCCCGAGCTGGACCTGGACCACATCGAAGGCCGGCTGGACCTGGCGCGCTCCAAGGACCGGCTCAGCCTGCAGGCGAAACAGCTCGGTTTCGTCAGCCGGGACAACGACGGCGGCGTCGTGAGCTGGCCGCGCTCGGACTGGGGCGTGGCCCTGCAGGTCGGCAAGGGCAGCAACGGCGAGGAAACGGTGCTGGGCGGCGAGGTGAACGCCCAGCGCCTGGACTTCGCGCTGATGGCCCAGATCGCCCGGCGCCTGCCGCTGGGCGAACGCGCCCACCAGTTGCTGGCCGAACTGGAGCCGCGCGGCGTGCTCACGGCCCTGAGCGGTCAGTGGCAGGGCGCGCTAGACGCGCCGCGCAGCTACCGCGTCAAGGCCCAGCTCGACGGCCTGGGCCTGGCGGCCAAGCCGAGCGAACAGGAGGGCCGCATCGGCCGCCCCGGCCTGCGCGGCGCCAGCCTGGAGCTGGATGCCAGCGAGCGCGGCGGTTCGGCGAAGCTGGCCGTGCACGACGGCGAGGTCGAGCTGCCGGGCCTGTTCGAGGAATCGCGCCTGCCCATCACGCGACTGTCCACGCAGATGCTGTGGAGCCTGCCGCAGCCGGGCGGCAAGACGGCCGGCGACGTCGAGCTCAAGCTGCGCGAGCTGCAGCTGCAGACGCCCGACCTCAACGGCGAATTCGACGTGACCTGGCGGCGCCCGGCCGGCGCCACGACGCCGGGCTTCCTCGACCTCAGCGGCCGCGCCCCGCGCGTGGAGGCCACGCGGGTGGCCAAGTACATCCCGCTCGGCCTGCCCAACACGCGCAGCTATGTGTCGCGCGCCATCCTCGGCGGCGAGGCGCGCAACGTCAGCGTCAGGATCAAGGGCGAGCTGGCCGACTTCCCCTTCGATGCGCCCAAGTCCACCGGCATCTTCCGCGTCGCGACGCAGGCGCAGGGCGTCACGCTGGCCTATGTGCCGCCCAGCGACGTCGGCACCAACTGGCCGGCGATGGAGGGCGTGGACGCCGAGCTCGTCTTCGAGCGCGCCGGCATGGCCATCAAGGACGGCCGCGCCAAGGTGCTCGGCTACGAGCTCAGCGGCGTCAACGGCGGCATCAAGGACCTGGCCCATGGCCGCCTGCTGCAGCTGGACGGCAGCGGCCGCGGCGCCGGCGCCGACCTGCTGCGCTTCGTGCGCGGCTCGCCGCTGGACGAATGGCTGGGCCATGCGCTGGGCACGGCCACGGCCCAGGGCCCGGTCGCGCTCAAGCTCGGCATCGGCATCCCGCTGGACGACGTGAACCAGACCACGCTGAAGGGCCAGCTGCAGTTCGGCGGCGTGGACCTGAAGCTGCGCCCCGAACTGCCGCCGATGGGCGGCGTGCGCGGCCGCCTCGATTTCGACCGCCGCGGCCTGCAGCTGGCCGGCGTGACGGCGCGCCTGCTCGGCGGCGACGCCGGCATCGAGGGCGGCACGCAGCCAGGTGGCGGCCTGCGCTTCGCCGTGCAGGGCCAGGCCACCGCCGAGGGCCTGCGCCGCGCCACCGAGCTCGGCGCCGTCACCCGCCTCGCCCAGGCCGCCAGCGGCCAGGCGGCCTACCGCTTCCAGCTCGCCATCCCGCAGGGCGGGCAGCCCGAGCTCAGCGTCAGCAGCAACCTGCAGGGCCTGGCCCTGGACCTGCCGGCGCCCGGCCGCAAGGAGGCCGACGCGGCCCTGCCGCTGCGCCTCCTGATGACGCCCACGGCCACAGGCCGCGACGAGCTGCGTCTGGAAGTGGGCGCGGGCGCCACCCCGCTGCTGCAGGCCCAGCTGCAGCGCGACGTGTCGGGCACCAGCTCGCAGGTGCTGCGCGGCGTGCTGGCCGTGCAGGACAAGCTGCCCGCGCTGCCGGCCAGCGGCGTGCTGCTGCAGGTCAACGTGGCGGCGCTGGACCTGGACGCCTGGCAGCAGCGCCTGGGCGCGCTGGCCGCCGGCAACGGCAATGGCAATGGCAGCGACACCGACGACGCCGGCCTGATGCCCAGCCAGATCGCGCTGCGCAGCCAGGCGCTCAAGGTCGGCGGCCGCCAGCTCGGCCGCGCCTCCGCCCTCGTCGCGCGTGACGGCGCCAACTGGCGCGTCAACGTCGATGCCGAGCAGATCGCCGGCCGCATCGAGATCAAAGGGTCGATGGGCGTGCGCGGCAGCCAGATCGACGCCGTGCAGGCGCGCCTGGCGCGCCTCTCGCTGCCGCGCCAGGAGGTCGACTCCGTCACCGAACTCATCGCCCCCGACAAGGTCGACGCCGGCAGCGGCCCGCTGCCCTCGCTGGACATCGAGGTCGACGACTTCGAGCTGCGCGGCAAGCGCCTGGGCCGCCTGGAGGTGCTGGCCCAGGCGCCGGCCGCCGCGCGCGACTGGAAGCTGGAGAAGCTGCAGATCCAGTCGCCCGAGGCGACGCTGCATGCCACGGGCCGCTGGGGCGGCGACACGAGCGCAAAGCGCCGCACCCAGCTCGACTGGAAGCTGGACATTGCCGACGCCGGCAAGCTGCTGGAGCGCCTCGGCCAGGGCCAGGTACTGCGCGGCGGCAAGGGTGTGCTCGCGGGCCAGGTGGGCTGGGACGGCTCGCCGCTGGCGCCGCACTACGCCAGCATGGCCGGCATGCTCAACGTGCAGCTGGACACTGGCACCTTCCTCAAGGCCGAGCCCGGCGTCGGGCGGCTGCTGGGCGTGCTGAGCCTGCAGTCGCTGCCGCGCCGGCTGCTGCTGGACTTCCGCGACGTGTTCGCCGAAGGCTTCACCTTCGACGGCGTGACCGGCGACGTGAAGATCGCCGCCGGCGTGGCCCGCAGCGACAACATCCGCATCCGCGGCCTGCAGGCCGCCGTGCTGGTGGAAGGCAGCACCGATCTGGCCGCCGAGACGCAGAAGCTGCGCGTGGTCGTCGTGCCCGAGGTGTCGGCGGGCGGTGCGTCGCTGGCCTACGCGGCCATCAACCCGGCCATTGCCCTCGGTGCCTTCCTGGCCCAACTCATCCTTAGCCGGCCGGTGGCGGCGGCCAACACGCGCGAGTTCCACATCACCGGCAGCTGGGACGACCCCAAGGTGGAGAAGGTCGAGGCGCTGCCGGCGAAGGCGGCGAGCGCGCCCTAAGCCTTGCGGTCCGGCGCGTCCTTCAGCTCGACCATGTAGGCGCGTGCACCGCTGCCGCCGATGTTCTCGACGGAATGCGTGACAGCCTCCTCCCAGAACACGTCGCCGGCCTTGTTCTCGGCCGTGACGCTGCGCCCGTCGGGCAGGTGCACGCGGGCCTTGATCGCGGTCAGCGCGATGTTCAGGTGGGCCGGGTGCGAGTGCACGCCCTGGCCGCAGATGCCAAAGCCGGGGCGGCTGGTGAATTCGAGCAGGCGCAGCCTGTCGTTCTCGAACAGCACGGCGAATCCGCGAGGGTTCGCGCGTGCGGCGTCCTGTGCCAGCGCGTCGGCCGGCACGCCCAGGGCCGACAGCAGCGCCAGCGCGTGGCGGCGGTCTAGCGGGATCGAAGGCAGCTTCATGTGGACTCTCCCTACATCTGCCTGAACAGCGACTGGTAGGGCGCTGAGACCGGCAGCAGTTCGCGGCGCCCTTTCAAGCGTATCTGCATGTTTCCGCGGGCATCACGCAGCACGCGGTCGATGGCATGCACATTGACGATGGACGCACGGTGCACGCGCCAGAAGCAGGTCGGGTCGAGCTCGTCGCCCAGCTCCTTCAGGGTCTTGCTGATCACCGACTCGTCCTCGGCCGTGACCACGAGCGTGTATTTGCTGTCGGCGCGGAAATACAGGATCTCGTCGACGGTGATGATCTGCACGGTCTGGCCGCGCGAGACGTTGACCCAGTGCAGGTGGCGCCGCGGGTCCGCGGCGGCACCTGCGGCGATCCGCTGCAGCGTGCGCTCCAGGTCGTCCGGCCGGGCAGTGATGCGTTCGCGCAGCCGCTCGACCGTCAGCGCCAGCCGCGCGGTCGACAGCGGCTTGAGCACGTAGTCCACGCCGCCGGCCTCGAAGGCCTCGATCGCGTGCTGGTCGTAGGCGCTGATGAAGGCGACGTGGCAGTGGCCGGCCGCGCGCCGCGCCACCTCCAGCCCCGACAGGCGCGGCATGTGGATGTCGAGGAAGGCGATGTCGGGATGCTGCTCCTCCAGCGCCAGCAGCGCCTGCACGCCGTCGCGCACGCTGGCGACGATGCGCAGCTGCGGCCACAGCTGGGCGAGCTGCTCGCGCAGCTCCGCTTCGAGCAGCGGCTCGTCCTCCGCGATCAGGGCCGTCGGTGCCCGCGGTTCAGGGCTGTTCATGCGGAACCTCGATGCGCAGTTCGAAGGGACCGGCCGGCAGGCCGCTGCGCCACAGCCTGGCCCGGTCGCCGTAGAGCAATGCCAGCGATCCTTGCGCCTGCTGCAGCCAGTCCTCGGAAGGCGGGTGCGGCGCGATCAGGCGCAGCGTCCTGCAGGCGGCGCAGCGGTCGCCGTTGCTGTCGTCATCGCCGACAAGTGCCAGCTGGCCTGGGCCGGCCATGCCGGCCAGCGCGCCGCTGACCAGCGGCAGCAGCACGCCGGGCGGGAACTCGCCGCCCTGGCGATCGAGTCCGGTATCGACGTCCAGCGTGATCGCGTGGCCGCGGGACAGCGCATGCACGCGCACGCAGGCCACCGCCAGCGCGATCTCCTGCGGCAGCGTCGAGGTGCGGCTGTCCACCCGCGGCATGGCCGCGCGCAGGTACAGCACCAGCGCGTCGAACAGCGCGTCGGCGCGTGCGCTGTCGGTGCGCTGCAGCCGCTCGATCGTGTCCAGCGCGTCGAACAGCTGGCCGGGGTTGACGCGCGCCTGCACCGCGCCCAGCTGGGCGTCGACGAGCTCGCGGCGTGCCGCCAGCTGGGCCTGCTGCACCTCGCGCAGCTGGCCAGTGGAGCGGGCGTGGCGGACGGTGCCGGCGCGCGCCCAGGCGAGGAAGGCGGCGCTCATCAGGCTGGTCCAGCCGGTCAGCAGGAAGGCATTCGTGCCGTCGGCGAGCAGGCCGAGGCGGGTCGCGTAGAGGTCGGGCAGCGGGCTCAGCAATGGCGTGACGGTCGCGCCGACGACGGCCGCGACACCGAACTGCGCGAGTGGCCGGGCGAAGCGGCGGCCGGCGGCCCGCAGCGCGGCCAGCTGAAGGGCGGCGATGACGGCGTAGGTCTGAAGGTGGTACAGCGCGAACAGCAACAGGTCGTGACTCAGGCGCCCGCTGACCAGCCAGGCGCCCGGCAGGTAGAGCACGGCGGCGGCGCCGACCACGGCCGCCGCCAGCAGCAGGTCGTCGCGCAGCGCCGGCGGCACGTCGATCGACGGATGAAGCGCCGCCTTCATGCAGCCGCCGTCGGCAAGGTGATGACGGCCTCGACGCCCGGCTGCCGGGGCAGCAGCGCGAGCCGGGCCCGGGGGCCGAAACGTGCGCGCAGCTGGCTGCGCGCGTTGGCCAGTCCGATGCCGGTGCCGGCCACCTGCGCGGCGCCCAGGCCGACGCCGCTGTCGCGCACGCGGATGCTCAGCCAGCCGTCCTGCGCCTGTGCGCTCACGTCGACGCGGCCGCCGGCAGGCGAGGGCTCGATGCCGTGGCGGATCGCGTTCTCCACCAGCGTCAGCACCACCATCGGCGGGAAGGCCAGCGCCGCGCAGTCGCCAGCGTCATCGACGTGCCAGTCCAGCCGGGTCGGCATGCGCATCGAGATCAGCATCAGGTAGGACTGCACCAGGGCCAGCTCGTCGCCCAGCGTCGCGTCGTCGCGGCGCAGCTGCGGCAGCGCGGCGCGCAGATAGCGCTTGAGGCTCTGCATCATCGGGCCGGCACGGTCGGGCTCGGTGCGGTAGAGGCGGCGCATGTTGGCCAGCGTGTTGAACAGGAAGTGCGGCTCGAGCTGGGCCCGCAGCAGCTGCAGCCGACGCTGGCGCGACTCGCGCTCCAGCGTCGCGGCCGCCAGCCGTGCCTGCTGCGCCCGCGCCTCGGCGTCGCGGGCGCGCAGCCAGAGCGTCTGCACGCCGACGAGATAGATCGCGACGACGGCCAGGCGCGCGGCCAGCACGGCGGCGAAGCCCAGATCGGGCGCCACCGCGAAGCGGCTGCGCCACAGTGTTCCGAACAGCGTGTAGACCAGCGTGAGCCCGTAGAAGGCCAGCGACATCCAGGCCAGCCGGCTCCAGCGGCCTGCGCCCCGGCGGATGCAGGCCGCGTCGATGACCAGGTAGGCGCCGTACAGCAGCAGCGCCAGGGCGGCCAGCTCGCCGAGGTATTCGACCCAGGCCACGGCGATCTCCCACGGCGTCCAGAGCTCGAAGAGCGTGGCCTGCAGCAGCATCTGCAGGGACAGGCAGACCGTGGTGAGCGCGGTCAGCGCCAGCGCACGGCGATGACGACGGGCCTGCCATCGGCTCAGTCCTGGCCAGGCGCCGGCAGCGGCTGGAACCTCTGGCTCAGCACCCATGTGCTCACGTCCTTGCCGAGCGTGGCGCCGGCGACGGTGGCGCTGCGGAAATGCATGCCGCCGAGGATGCGCGCGGCCCTGACGTCGGCGACCAGCGCGTCGGTGCTGTCGTAGTGCTGCGAGCTCGCGCTGGCCTTGCTGTCGAAGTCATAGGCGATCTGCGTCGTGCCGTAGGTGGCGGCCAGCGCAGCGGCGGCGGCGCCGGCCACGCAGGCGTGCGCGGCAGGGTACTCCGGGTGTGGCGGCGTCGGCAAGAACGAGGTCCAGGTCGGGTCGGCGACGGTGGCGTCGTTGCCGTCGCTATCGCCGAGATTGATGGCACTGAGGGGGCGCCATGACAGGTAGTGGTACTTGGCCTCGAAGCAGGCGATGGTGGCGTCGGCATGGGTGACCCACAGCAGCGCCCCCAGCCGGGCCTGCTCGGTCGGCGAGTTGCGGTGCGCCGGCATGAAGCGGCCCAGGTTGCGCGGCCAGAAGGTGAACGGCGGCTCGGTATGGAAGCGCGCCTGCGTGGCCTGCTCGGCCGTGCGCGCCGAGCTGGCGGCGCCGCCGAGCAGGCGGGTCTCGTCGTAGTCGGCCGCGTAGGCGGCGCTGCCCAGGGCCGGCGGGGCGGCCGGGCGGAACTGGGCCGCGCTGCTGAGCGCGAACGGGCGGATGAAGGGATAGCTGCGCCCGACCAGGGCCGGCCCGCGGAACTCGCCCGGCGCGCTGCCGGCGACGAAGGGCGCCAGCGCGGTCGCTCGGCCGTCGTTGGCGCGCGCCGCCAGCACGCGCCGGGCGATGTCACTGCCCAGCGCCAGCCCCTTGGCCGTGGTGGCGCCGCCGGGCAGCCGGGCCAGCTGCTCGTCGTAGAGCGGCTGGTAGGTGGCCACGCGGCTCGGGAACAGGCCCTTCAGCACGCCATAGGCCGCGGCCGCGATCGCGGCGTCGGTCGAGGCGCCGTTGGTGACCGAGGGCGGGGAGGCGTAGAAGGGCTGGTGGGTGCGGGAAATCGCGACGGCGGCGTCGTACATGGCGACGTGCAAGGTGGCCAGGTCGACCGAATAGATGGACTGCATCTCCTCGGGCGTGCCGCTGGCCGCATTGGGCTGGTTGATGGTGGCCGCCCCGACGGTGGCCCAGGCCGAGACCACGTCGGGCACGGTGGCGCTGCCGGACAGCGCCTGGGCCACTGCGGCGGGTTCGTCGAACGCGGGGCCCGAGCCGCCGCAGCCGGCGATGAGGGCGAGGGTGCAGGCCGCGATCAACGTGTGCGCGGCACGGAGTTCAGGCATGTGGTGCATGGCAGTTCTTCCCTGAGTGCGGGCGCGGCGGCGAGGGATTCGCGCACCGGAAACACACCGCGGGGCCGACTCTGGCCAGTCGCTCCTGCGGCAGGGAGCGGCCCACGACGAGCGCGCCCGCAAGGGCGACGAATGCGGGCCTCGCGCGACAGGCACCGCGCCCGGGCGCCGGCCTGCTGGCTTGGCCTAGCATTGCAGCCATGAAGATCGCTGCGCTGCAAATGGTTTCTGGCCCCGACGTGGCCGCCAACCTCGCCTCCGCCCGCCGCCTGCTGGAGGACGCCGCCCGGCGCGGTGCCCGGCTCGCGGCCCTGCCCGAGTATTTCTGCCTGATGGGCATGCACGACAGCGACAAGCTGGCGCTGGCCGAAGCCGAGGGCGAAGGCCCAATCCAGGCCATGCTGGCGGGCGCCGCGCATGACCTGGGCCTGTGGATCATCGGCGGCACGCTGCCGATCAAGTCCGCGACCGCCGAGCGCGTGCGCAACGCGACGCTGGTGTTCTCGCCTGCCGGCGAGCGCGTCGCGCGCTACGACAAGATCCACCTGTTCGCCTTCGACAACGGCCGCGAGAGCTACGACGAGGGCCGTGTGCTGGAGCCGGGCAGCCAGCCGACGCGCTTCGACGCGGAGGGCCTGCAGGTCGGCCTGTCGGTCTGCTACGACCTGCGCTTCCCCGAGCTCTACCGCGCCTACGCCGGCTGCGACCTGCTGGCCGTGCCGGCCGCCTTCACCTACACCACCGGCCAGGCCCACTGGGAGCTGCTGCTGCGCGCCCGCGCCGTCGAGAACCAGTGTTATGTCGTGGCGCCGGCCCAGGGCGGCCAGCATGCCAACGGCCGGCGCACCTGGGGTCACAGCATGGTCATCGACCCCTGGGGCCAGGTGCTCGGGCTGCTGGCCGAGGGCGAGGGCGTTGTCGTCGCCGAGGTCGATCCGGCCCGGCTCGCCCAGGTGCGCCAGCAACTGCCCGCTCTGGCCCACCGCAAGCTCTGAGCGCGTAGACCCCGATGCGCTGCGCCGCGGGGTGAGCCGAGAATCCGCGCCACTCCGTCTCCCGGCCGATCCCGGGCGGCGTCTGCAAAGGATTCCCCATGACTGAAGCAACGGCCGGCCGCACGACGGCCTGGCTGGTGGGGGCGCTGGTCGCGCTCTCGCTGTACGGCAATTTCTACGTGTACGACTCCATCGGCCCCGTGGCCGATCTGCTGCAGCAGCAGCGGGGTTTCAGCGACACCCAGGTCGGCCTGCTGAACGCGATCTACAACCTGCCCAACGTCGTGCTGATCCTGGTCGGCGGCGTGCTGGTGGACCGCTTCGGTGCGGCGCGCATGACGCTGATCACCGCCGGCATCTGCTTGGCCGGCGCCTTGCTGACGGCCTTCAGCCCCGGCTTCGCCGGCATGGCCGCGGGGCGGCTGCTCTACGGCATCGGCGCCGAGACCTTCAACATCGCCACGCTGGCCGCCCTGGCCCAGTATTTCGCCAGCGGCAGCATCGCCTTCGTCATGGGCCTGACGCTGGCCATCGGGCGCCTCGGTTCCTACAGCGCCGACATGTCGCCCACCTGGTTCGCCACCGCCTACGCTCAGGGCTGGCAGCCGCCGCTGGTCATTGCCGCCGTCATCGCGGCGACCTCCTTCGCCGCCGCTGCCGCCTACTGGTGGGTGGACCGCGGCCGCTCCGGCCAGAGCGCGGTGGCGCCCGTGGCCGAGCGCTTTGTGGCGCGTGATCTGCTGCACTTCGGCAAAGCCTACTGGTATCTGCTGGCGCTTTGCGTGCTGTGGTACTCGGTCATCCTGGCCTTTCGCAGCACCTTCTCCATCAAGTATTTCCAGCACACGCACGGGCTGGACCTTGCCACGGCCGGCGAGATGAACAGCTATGTCTTCCTGGCCGCCGTGTTCGCCACGCCGGCCTTCGGCTGGATGTGCGACCGGCTGCACCGTTATGCCCCCTTCCTCGCCTTCGGCGCGCTGCTGCTGCCCATCGCGCTGGCCGTGCTGGCGCTGACGTCCTGGAGCCTGTGGCTGCCGACGGCGCTGATCGGCATCAGCTACTCCCTGGTGCCCGCCGTCATGTGGCCGCTGACGAGCCGCCTCGTCGCGCCGGCGCGCTTCGGCACGGCCATCGGACTGATGTGGGTGGTGCAGAACGCCGGCATCGGCGGCGCCAACATGGTGGCGGGCTGGCTCAACGACCAGGCCGGTGCCAGCGCCGCCAACCCGGCCGGCTACGCGCCGATGATGGCCTTCTTCGGGCTGACCAGCGTGGCCGGCGTCGTGTTCGCGCTGCTGCTGTGGTGGACGGCCGGGCAGGGCCGGCACGAGCAGGCCGCTACGGCCTGAGCGTGACCAGGTCGCGCAGCATCAGCTCGATGTTGGCGCGCAGCGCGCGCTCGTTGGCGATGCGCAGCCGCTCGTTGGGCGACAGGATGGCTTCGCCCAGGCGCGCCTCGTCGGTGTTGGCGATGCGCCGCTGGTAGACGACGCGGCCGTCGGCCGCCATGTCCACCAGCGTGTAGCGCACCGCCACGCCCACCGTCACGCCGACCGCGGGCACCAGCGGCTGGTCCAGCGGTGCCAGCTCCGCCTGCAGCTCGAAGCGGGCGGCCGGCAGCGGCGCGGGCGGCTTCATGCCGACGGCGTGGAGCGACTCGTCCAGCGCCAGCTGCAGCGCCATGGCGCTGACCTTGGAGCCCCACCAGCGGTTGGTCTCCTGGCCGCCCCTGACCGGGGCGACGGCGACCTGCGCCTTCAACGCGTCCGGCACCCAGCCACGGATCTGCAGCGCATCCGCGGGGCTGACGACCATGGGCAGGGGCTGGCTGGGCGTGCCGCAGCCGGCCAGCAGCAGGGCAAGCAGGGCAAGCAGGGCGGCGGGGATGAGGGCGGCGCGTGGCATGGGTGACCCATGCTAGGCCGCTGCGGGCCCGGCATGGCGCGCAAAAGCGGGGCTGGGACCGGCTTATTCGGCGTCAGGGCGCCGTCGGCGCGCGCAGCGCCTCGATGACTTCCAGCATGCCGCGCACCTTGAAGGGCTTGAGCAGCAGGCGGCAGACGTCGAGCTCCTTCAACCGCATGGCCAGCTCCACGTCGCAGGCCGCGGCCGTGGCTGCCACCGGCATGCCGGGCGGCTGCGAGGTGTTGCCGGCGCGCAGCCGGCGCAGCAGGTCCAGCGACTCGCCCTCCTCGTCGATGGCGATCAGCAGCGCATTGAAGCGGCGCTCGAACAGCAGGCGTTCGGCGATGGTGGCGTTGGTCGCCTCCTGCACGTCGGCCAGGCCCATGTCGCGCGCCATGACCGACACCGTGCGCCGCAGCACGAACTGCGGCTCCAGCAGCAGCAGGCGGCCGCCGGGGGTGACGACGGTGCTCATGCCTCGCCCTCGCCCTGTCCCGTCAGCTCGGCGACGACCAGATCGCGCAGCGTGCCGAGGATGGCGCGGTCCATTGCGTCGAACTGGCGCGGCCGGGTGTCGATGAGGCAGAGCGTGCCGATCGCCGCGCCGCCCGGCAGCGCCAGCGGCGCGCCGACGTAGAAGCGGATGAAGGGCGCCCCGACGACGAGGGGGTTGTCGGCGAAGCGCGGGTCCAGCGCGGCGTCCATCACCTCGAAGAGATCGGGCTGCACGATGGCATGGCCGCAGAAGGAGATCTCGCGCGAGGTCTCGCAGGCCGCCAGGCCGACGCGGGCCTTGAACCACTGGCGCTGCTCGTCGACGAGGCTGATCAGCGCGATGGGCACATCGAACTCCTCGGCGGCAAACGCGACGATGCGATCGAAGCGTTCCTCGGGGGGCGTGTCGAGGATGAGCAGCTCGCGCAGCGCGCGCAGGCGTTCGGCGTCGTTGGCGGGAATGGGCGCGGGAATCATGCGTGGGGCGGCGGCGTTGGCCGGAGTCTAGGCTGTGCTCCCTCCGGCTGTCACCGCACGTCGAGGGTGTAGGTCACGGCCTGGGACAGGGCGGGCAGGATGCCGCCGAAGTTCAGCGTGTAGCGGCCCGGCTTGAGCGGCCCCAGGGCCACGTAGTAGCCGTTGCCGGCGGCCGGCGCGTCGTCGTCCGGCGCCACCAGGAAGCAGCCGCGCGTGGCCTGGCGGTGGGCGGCCAGGCCACCGAAGCGCTTGCCGTTCACCTCCAGCACCAGGGCCGCGGGAGCCTCGGTCTGGTCCTCGGCGCGCAGCATCAGCGAGGCGCAGGCCTCGCGCTCGTCGTCGGGCGGGAAGGCGATGAAGTTGATCAGCGGGAAGAAGATCGTCTTGCCGGCGGGGACGCGGCAGCTGCGCACCGCGCGCCGCGTGTCGTAGGTGCCGGCCAGGAACCACACCGGGCCGGACTGCCCGTTGGCGCAGCGGCTGCCGTCGGCATCGCCCACGGGGCTGTCCTCGTCCTCGAAGGACAGGGCCCAGTGCCACCAGCGCTTGGACCATTCCTCCTGCGAGGCGCCGGCAATGGGCTTGGCCGGCGGAATGAGCTGGGCCTGGGCGGAGGCGGCCAGCAGCAGGGCGGCGAGAGCGAGGGTGGGGCGCAAGCGGTTCTCCAGATCAGCGGCGCTGGCCGGGGCGCTCCATGGCGACCTCCGACACGCGAAAGCCCAGTTTTTCGTAGAAGGCGGCCACGCCGTCGCGGCCGGCGCGCAGCACCCAGGTCATGCGCTCGTTGCTGCCCATGGCCGTCTGCACGAGCTGAGTGCCGATGCCGCGCCCGCGGTGCGAGGCGGCGACGATGACCATGGACATGTAGCCGTTGAACAGGCCGTCGGTGATCGCCCGCAGGAAGCCGACGACCTGGCCTTCGTCCACCGCGACCAGGGCGAGCTGGGACTGGGCCAGCAGCTGGCGGAACACGACGGGGTCCTGCACGCGCGGCCCCCAGCCGTTGTCGACCATCAGCAGCCGCGCCGCTTCGATCTCATCGGGCTGGATGGGTCGGATCTGCATTCATCCTCCGAACATCATGCGGCGCGCCAGGGCCGTCTTCAGCGGCGTGGCCAGCTCCAGCCCGGCCAGGGCCAGGCCGCGCAGCGCCGGCAGGCCCGGCAGGCGCCAGGCGAAGCTGCGGGCGAGGAAGTCGGTGGCGGCGATCATGGGCCAGCGATCGGGGGCGCGCTGCCAGTCGACACGGGCCAGCGCGGCGTCCAGCCCCTGGCCGGTCTCGGCGGCCCGTTCCTGCCATTCACGCAACGCGTCCACCAGCGCCTGGGCGTCGCGCAGGCCCAGGTTGAGGCCCTGGCCGGCGACCGGGTGCAGCGTCTGCGCGGCATTGCCGATGCGCAGCGCGCGGCCCTGCAGCAGCCGGGTCTCGGCGTTCAGGCCCAGCGGGAAGCATTTCAGCACCGAGATGGCGGTCAGCCGGCCGGCCACGGCAGGCAGCTGCTGCTGGATGACGGTCAGGCGCTGGGCATCGCCGAGCGAGGCGATGTCGTCCTCGGCCTGGGGCAGGCACCAGACCAGCGCCGCGCGCGGTCCCTGCGCGTCGTCTGGCAGCGGCAGCAGGGCCAGCGGGCCGTTGCGCGTGAAGCGCTCGATGGCCAGGCCCTGCAGGCCCGGTGCGGCCAGGCGCACGGTGCCAACCCAGGCGTTCTGGTGGTAGTCGCTGGTGATGCTCTTGCGGTCCTGCTCGGCGAACACGCCGCCCTCGGCGACGACGGCGAGATCGAAGCGGTCGACGATGGGCCCTTCGCCGCAGTCCAGTTCCACGCCGCCTGCCTGCGAGCGGATGGCGTGCACGGCGGTGTCGAAGCGGGTGAACAGGCGTTGCGGCGCGGCGGCCGCCAGCGCCAGCCAGCGCTGTTGCAGCGGCGCGACGAGGGCGCCGTAGGGCAGCACGGCGCCGAGCTGGGGCAGACCCTGCTCGGCCGCGCTGATGCGCACCTCGCCGGCGATGGGCGCGGGTGGCGCCTGGCTGACGTGCACGGCCCGGATGGCCTGGGCGGCATCGGGCCGCCAGGCCGACAGGCGCTGCAGCAGCCGGATGCTGCCGAGGTTGAGCGCCAGCGTGCGCGCATCGCCGCTGATGTCGCGCTCCAGCGGGCGGGTGTCGAAGAGGTGGATTTCGGTGTCGCCCAGGCGCTGGGCGGCCAGCAGGGCGAGGGCGAGGCCGGCAGGGCCTGCGCCGATGACGGCGAGCTTCATGCCCTCAACGATAGATCATCGATAGCGTTCGACGATGCGCGCCAGGCTGCCGTCGGCCTGCATGGCGGCCAGCGCGGCGTCGAGATCGGCCAGCGCCAGCGTAGCGTGGGGCGACAGCGCGCAGGACGTGCGCCAGTGGGCCACCGGCAGGGGCGGGTGCAGGGCCAGCGGCACCTCGCCGCGGCGCAGCAGGTAGTCGAAGCTGGCGCGGCCGACGAGGGCGTGGTCGACGCGGCTGACGGCGAGCTTGCGCAGCAGGCTGTCCAGGCCGGGGCCGTCGTCGCGCAGGAAGCCTGCGCCAAGCACGGCCTTCACCTGGGCGTACTCGAAGCCGGCGATGGTGCCGATGCGCTGGCCGGCGACGTCCTGCAGGCGTGCCGGCGCAGGTTGCCGCTTCGTGGTGATGAGCAGCTCGCCGTCGTCCAGGAAGGGGCGGCTCCATTGCAGCGACCCGGGCAGCCAGGCTGGCAAGTAGGTGCAGATCAGGTCGGCTTCGCCGGGCGTCAGCAGCAGCGAGGCGACACGCCGGCGCGGCACGACGCGAAAGCGCAGGCGGCGGGCGAGGCGGCGGCCGAGCTCCACGGCGATGTCGTGCTGCAACCCGTCGACGACCTGGCCGTCCCGGATCAGAGCCTGGGGCATCTGCACGGCGCTGTCGATCAGCACCACCAGCGGCGCATCGGCCGCGGCCGCCGACGCGGTGGCGGGCAGGGCCAGCAGCAGGTGGCGCCGTGTCAGCTTCATGGGGTTCAGCGCAGCCGCTCGACGATGCGCGCCAGGCTGCCGTCGGCCTGCAGGGCCGCGAGGGCGGCGTCGAGCTGGGGCAGCGCGAGGCTGCTGCGCGGCGACAGCGCGCAGGCCGTGCGCAGCCGCGCGATGACCAGCGGCGGGTGCAGGGCCAGCGGTACCTCGCCGCGGCGCTGCAGGTAGTCGAAGGTGACGCGGCCGACGAGGGCGTGGTCCATGCGGCCGGAAGCGAGCTTGCGCAGGTTGGCGATCAGATTCGGTGCGTCGTCGCGCACGAAGCCGGCGCCCAGCGCCGTCTCGGTCTCGGGATAGAGGAAGCCCGCCACCGTGCCGACGCGCTGGCCCGCCACGTCCTGCAGCTGGGCCGGCGCGGGCCGGCGTGCGGCGGTGACGAGCATGTCGGCGTCGTCCAGGTAGGGGCGGCTCCACTGCAGCGGACCGGGCAGCCAGCCGGGGAGGTAGTTGCAGACGAGGTCGGCGTCCTGGCCCCGGTCCAGCAGCGCGGCGATGCGCCGGCGCGGCACGAGGTGAAAGCGCACGGCGCGGCCCAGGCGCTGGCCGAGTTCGAGGGCGAGGTGGTACTGCAGGCCGTCGACGGGCTGGCCGTCCCTGAACAGGGCCTGCGGCATTTCGAGGCTGCCGTCCATGAGCACGTGCAGCAGCGCCTCGTCGGCGCGCGCCATGCCGGCACCGGCCAGCGCCACCATCAGCAGGTGGCGCCGTGTCGGGCATCCCACCATCGTTCCCCCGTCATGCGCCCCGCCCCCGGCGCGCTCGGGGGCATTGTGGCGATGTGCCGGCGCCCCGGCCGGGGCGCGCTTAAGCTGTCGCTTTTCCGCACCTCAGCCCCAGGACATCTCCATGCAATACCGCCGCCTCGGCCGCGCCGGCCTCCAGGTCTCCGAACTCTCGCTCGGCTCCTGGGTCACGTATCACAACCAGGTCGACACCAAGGCCGCCACCGAGATGCTGGCCGCCGCCTTCGACGCCGGCATCAACTTCTTCGACAACGCCGAGGTCTACGCCCAGGGCGAGAGCGAGGTCGTCATGGGCCAGGCCTTCAAGGCGCTGGGCTGGAACCGGTTGGACTACATCGTCTCCAGCAAGTTCTTCTGGGGTCTGCAGCGCGACGGCGTGACCGTGAACCGCAAGGACACGCTGAACCGCAAATACCTGATGCAGGCGGTGGACGGCTCGCTCAAGCGCATGCAGCTGGAACACCTGGACCTGATCTACTGCCATCGCCCCGATCCCAACACGCCCATCGAGGAAACCGTCTGGGCGATGAGCGACATCATCCGCCAGGGCAAGGCGCTGTACTGGGGCACCAGCGAGTGGAGCGCCGCCGACATCCGCGCCGCCTGGGACATCGCCGACCGCCACCACCTGCACAAGCCGGTGATGGAGCAGCCGCAGTACCACCTCTTCCACCGCAAGCGCGTGGAGCAGGAGTACGCGCGGCTCTACGAGGACATCGGCCTGGGCCTCACGACCTGGAGCCCGCTGGCCTCGGGCCTGCTGACCGGCAAGTACCGCCACGGCATCCCCGCGGGCAGCCGCGGCGCGCTGGAGAACATGAGCTGGATGCGCGAGCAGCTGCAGGACAAGGCCCGCAACGACGCCGTCGGCCAGCTGGCCGAGATCGCCGCCGAGCTGGGCTGCAACACGGCGCAGCTGGCCATCGCCTGGATCAACCGCAACTCGCGCGTGTCCACCGTCATCCTGGGCGCCAGCCGCATCGAGCAGCTGCAGGACAACCTCGGCGCGCTGGCGGTCACGCCCAAGCTGACGGCCGAGGTCGTCGAGCGCATCGAGGCTGTCACCGCGCCGCTGGCGCGCTGAGGCTCAGGCGGCCGGCCCGGCCACGGGCACCCAGACGCGAAAGCGCGTGCCCGCGCCGGGGGCGGACTGCACATCGATGCGCCCGCCGTGCTTCTGCGCGATGGAGAAGGCCATCGACAGGCCCAGGCCCGTGCCCTGGCCCACTGGCTTGGTCGTGTAGAAGGGCTCGAAGATGCGACGCTGCACCTCCGGGCTCATGCCGCAGCCGTCGTCCGCCACCTCGACCCAGGCCCAGTCGCGCCCATCCTGCTGCTGCAGGCCGGTGGCCAGGACGATGATGCCGCGCCGCTCGGGCGCCATCGCGTGAGCGGCGTTCACGATCAGGTTCATGAACACCTGGTTGAGCTGGCCGGCCAGGCAGCGCACGGGCGGCAGCGAACCGTAGGCGCGGCGCACGTCGGCGCGGTACTTGACCTCGTTCATGACGACGTTGAGCGTGGACTCCAGGCCGGCGTTGAGGTCGGCGTCCTGCCAGTCGGCATGGTCCACGCGCGAGAAGTCCTTCAGGTCCTGCACGATCTTGCGCACCCGCGAGAGGCCGTCCTCGCTCTCGTCGAGCAGGGTGGGCAGGTCCTCGGTGATGAAATCCAGGTCGGCGGCCTGCCTCAGCGCGGCCAGCTCGGCGTCGGCAGGCCCGCGCTCGCGGCAGGCGTAGGCCTGGATCAGGCCCAGCAGCTGCTCGACGTAGCGGCGCAGCGTGCCGAGGTTGGAGTTGACGAAGGCGATGGGGTTGTTGATCTCGTGCGCCACGCCGGCTGCCAGCTGGCCGATGGAGGCCAGCTTCTCGGACTGCAGCAGCTGGTTCTGCGCCTCCTCCAGCCGCGCATTCGTCATCTGGATGTTGCGGTAGTTGCTGACCAGCTCTTCCTGCGCGCGCATGACCTCGCTGCGGTCCTGCAGCAGCCACCACATGCCCGGCGAGCCGCCGGCGGCGTGGGAGGCGTAGGCGATGAGCTGCACCCAGATGCGCCGGCCGTTCCAGGTCTGCAGCCACATCTCGTGCACGAGGGACGTGCCGGCCCGCCGCGCGTTGTCGGCCAGCCGGCCCAGGTCGCGCAGATCCGCGTCGTCGAGAAAGAAGCGCCGCAGCGGCTGCTCGCAGGCCTGGGTGCCGGTCGGCAGTTCGAGGATCTCGGCGAACTGCTTGTTGCTGCGGCTGATGCGCAGGTCGCGCGTGGCGACGATGCCCACCGAGGCGTTCTCCATGAAGGCTTCCAGCTCCCGGTGGGTCCGCCTGAGCTCGGCGGTGCGCTGCGCGACGATGGACTCCAGCCCGGCCTGGTGGTTGCGCAGGATGTCCTGCACTAGGTGGATGTCGCTGAGGTCCTGGCAGGTCAGCAGCACCAGCGGTACTGCGGCAGCCTCGCCGCCCAGGCGACGCGCGGTGATCTCCAGCTGGCGGCGGGTGCCGCTGGCGCTCAGCGCCTCGATCTCGATGGCGGGCAGGGGGGCGTCGCTGTCCAGGCAGCGGCGGCCGTAGTCGCGCAGCCGGTCCTGCTGCGCCGGCGCGGCCCAGGCCTGCGGTGCCAGTTGCAGCAGTTCGTCCGCCGGGCGACCCAGCAGGCGCTGCATGGCGTCGTTGGCGAACAGGATGCACTCGCCGTCATGCGCCAGCAGTGCGGTGCTCACGGCCTCCAGCCCAGTGCGCAGGCCGGGCGGTAGCGGCCGGGCCCGGCAGGGCTGGATGCGCGCGTTCATCGCCAGGCCACGCGCGCGTCGACGGGGTCGAGCAGATAGGCGCCGTCGCTGCTCCGGCGCACCTGCGTGATGCCCGGCTCCATGCGCTCCAGGCGCCGGCATTCCACCTCCTGCGGGCTCAGCTCGCCCAGGGCCAGGCGCTGGCGCTCGGCCAGCAGCTCGACCGCCAGCTGCTGGCGGTGTTCCTCCAGCTGCTCATGCACGGCGGACAGCAGTTCTGGCTCGTTCCAGGGCTTGGACAGGAAGAGCGAGATGCGGGCCGAGTTGATGGCGTCGGCCAAGCCTTCGAAGTCGGCGTGGGCGGACAGGATGACGCGCCGGCAGTCCGGCTGGCGCTCGCGCAGGTGGGCCAGGAATTGCGCGCCGTTCATGCCCGGCATGCGGAAGTCGCTGATCGCCAGCGCGAAGGGCTGCTCGCTGGCGCGAGCCAGGGCGGCGGCGGGATCGGTGAAGGCCTCGGTGCGCAGCGGCATCCACAGGCCGTCGGTGGCGCCGCGGCGCAGCGTGCGCACGAGTGCGTGGAGGATGGCGGGCTCGTCGTCGACGAGGAGCACATGCGGGGGCGCGGAGGCGGTCAGCGGGGTGTTCATGAGGGGCTTTCGGCAGGCAGGTCAGGGCAGGGCGGGCGTGGATTGCGGGCGGGTGTCGCGGATGCGGAAGACGATGCCGAGGCCTTCGCGGGCCACCAGATCCCGGATGGTGGCGATGACGCCGGCGTCGAAGACAAAGCCCGCCGCCAGCAGCAGCGCGCCGTGAGGGCTCAGCAGGTCCTGCGCCATCACCATGCCCGGGCGCAGCTCGGCCGCGCTGAGTTCGCGATCGCGCGGCGCCGGGCCGGGGGCGGCGCTCATGAGGCGCTCGAAGGCCGCCACGACGGCCGGCGAGTAATGCGAGCCGGCCGTGCCGCGGATCACGGCCCGGGCCTGGGCTGCGTCGTGGCGGCGCTCGGACAGCCGGCCCGCCTGCAGGCCCTCGCAGGCCGCGGCCAGGCCGACCACCTGGGCCGCCAGCGGCAGTTCGGCCCCGCCGAGGCCGTCGGGGAAGCCGTGGCCGTCCACCCGCTCCTGGTGAGCGCGCACGAGGCGGGCGGCGCCGCGCAGACCCGACAGCGGCATCAGTGCCGCTTCGCCGAGCAGCGGGTAGCGGCGGTACAGCGCCAGATCCTCGCCGCCCATGACGGACACGGGCTTGCGCAGCAGCGCGTCGGGCAGGCTGATCTTGCCCACCTCGTGCAGCAGGCCCGCGGCGTAGCAGTCGTCCTGCTCGGTGGGGGAGAGGGCGAGGGCGGCCGCCAGGCGGCGTGCCAGCTGGCCCACGCGCTCCGCATAGCCGACCTTGCCGGCGTCGCGCAGCTCCACCAGCCCGGCGAAGACCTTGATCGACAGCAGGAAGTTGTCGCGCAGCTCGGCAAAGGCCCGCTCCAGCATGCCGTTCACCTGCGACAGCTCGGCCGTGCGCGCCGCCACGCGGCGCTCCAGTTCCTCGTTGTGCCGCTGCGTCTGCGCCAGCAGGTGGCGGTTCTCCTGGCGCAGCCGGTGGCGCTCCAGCCCGTCGCGCACGGCCAGCAGCAAATCCTGGTCGTCCCAGGGCTTGGCGATGTAGCGCTGGATCTCGCCCTGGTTGATGGCCGCGATCGTCGAGTCGATGTCGGCATAGCCGGTCAGCAGCAGGCGCGCCACGTCGGGCCAGCGCCGGCAAACCGTCTGCTGCAACTGCGCGCCGTTCATGCCCGGCATGCGCATGTCCGACAGCACGAGATCGACCTGTTCCTGTGCCAGGATCTCCAGTGCCGCGGCCCCGCTCTCGGCCAGCAGGATGCGGTGGCCCTGCGGCCGGAACAGGCGCCGCAGCGCACTGAGGATGGCGGGCTCGTCGTCGACGAACAGCAGGGTGGCGGGTGCCGGCGCCGGGGACGGATGGGCAGACAGGGCGGACAGGGCGGGGGGCGCGAGGGGTGCATCCATGAGGCAGGAACTCCGGCAGCCCCGGCGGATGGCTGTGTTGGGGCTCGGCTGCTAGTTTCTGCTTAAGTGATAGAAGCAACCAGATGTAATTGATAAAAACATTCTCTGACGCCGACTAATTCACGTTCCTGGGGGTGTCCGGCCGGCCGGTGGATGGCAGCCGTGAGTTTTCCCGTGAGGGCTTGTGCCGGCATGCCGGGCCTGCGGCGTGGCTGAGAATGCCGCGCATGAGGGTGTCCATAACAAAAGGGTGTGCAGCCCTGTTGCTCGTCTTGGGGCTGGCGACTGCGGCGCAGGCCGTCGTGCCGCGCTTCGAGCCGATCGGCGAGCCGGGGGCGGTGCGGGACAACGTGGTCTCCGCCCTGGCCCTGGACGCCCGCGGCCTGCTCTGGGCCGGTTCGCCCGAGGGCCTGTTGCGCTTCGATGGCTATGCCTTCCGCCGCTACCCGCTGAGCGGCCCGGACGGCCAGCTGCTGCCCGAGCAGTTCGTACGCTCCATGCTGCCCGACCCGCGCGGCTGGATGTGGGTGGCCGCCGGCAACAGCGGCCTGGTGCGCATGGACATGGCCACCGGCCGCTGGGACCGCTGGGCACGCGACGGCAAGTCCGCCGACGAGACGGCGCCCGCCGCCAACACCGTGCGCACCCTCGCGCTGGAGACCGACGGCACGCTGTGGATCGGTGGCAGCGGCGGCCTGGACCGCTTCGACGTCAAGAGCCAGCGCTTCACCCACCACCGCGGCCGGGAAGATGGCCTGCCCGACCCGCGCGTGCAGACCCTGCTCGTCGACCGCCAGGGCACGCTGTGGATCGGCACCTGGCGCGGCCTGGCGCGCAAGGCGCCGGACGGCCCCATCGAGACGCTGGACGTGGACGTCGGCGACCAGCTCGTCACGCTGCTCAGCGAGACGCTGGACGGCCGCATCATCGTCGGCACGGCCCAGGGGCGGCTGCGTGCGCTGTCGCCGCAGGGGCAGCCCCTGCCCTTCAGCCCCGGCGCCCAGCCGGGCGCGACCGCGGGCGCGTGGCCCGTCATGGCCATGGCCCAGCCGGACGCCGACGAGCTGTGGTTCGGCGACGCCTCGGGCCTGTCGCGTCGGCGCGCCACCGACGGCGCGCTGATCGAGCGCCTGCCCGCCACCGGCGCCGGTAGTGCACCGCGAAGCGACGTGCGCGCGCTGCTGCGCGACCCCTCGGGCACCCTTTGGGCCGGCAGCTACGGTGGCGGCCTGATGCGCCACGTGCCGCCGCTGCCGGGCCTGTCCATGGTGCGCGAGGCCATCGGCGCGGTGTCCGGTGGGCTGGACGTGCGCAGCGTGCTGCAGCTGGACAACGGCGAGATCTGGCTCGGCACGCTGGCCGGCGGCATCGAACGCCGCGACCGCCAGCTGCAGCCGCTGGGCCTCATCGCGCCCGGCGCGGGCGGCCTGCCGCCGGGGCGCATCAACGCCCTCGGCCAGAGCCGGGACGGCTCCGTCTGGGTCGCCATCGACACCCAGCTGCTGCGCTTCGACACCCAGGGCCGCTGGAAGGAAACGCTGCGCAGCGGCAACGCCGTGCCGCGGCGCTTCCACGCCACCGACGATGGCGCGCTGTGGATCGCGACGCTGGACGGCGTCATGCGCTGGACGCCGTCCAAGCCCGTCATGCGCGCCATCCCGACGTCCGGGCTGGTGGGCGGCACCGGAGAGGTCAACGCCTTCGCCACGCTGCCCGACGGCAGCCTGTGGGCCGGCGGTGCGGCCGGCCTGTTCCGCATCGCCAAGCCCGGCGCGGACGAGCCCGTGGCCGAATGGGTGGAGCCCAAGGGCCTGACCGGCCAGACCGTGCTGGGCATGGCCGTCGACCTGGCCGGGCGGCTGTGGGTGGACACCGGCACCGGCCTGCATCGCCTGATCGACAGCGACGGCAAGCGCGCGCGCTTCGAGGTCATCGGCGCCTCCGACGTCGGCGGGGCCTTCGGCGCCAACCTGCTGTTCGACAAGCAGGGCCGCATCTGGTCGCAGCGCAACATGTACGATCCGCGCAGCGGCGAGCGCCGCGAGCTGGGTGCTGCCGACGGCGCCGACCTCGGCACCGGCTGGTTCCGCAGCTACGCCAGGCTCGACGACGGCCGCCTGCTGTTCGGCGGCGCGCGTGGCCTGCTGGTCATCGACCCCGAGCGCTTCATGCCCTGGACCTACAGGCCGCCGCTGGTCGTCTCCGAGCTGCGCGTGGACGGCGAGGAGCGCCCCCTGCCGACCGGCGCCGCCCCCATCGTGCTGGCCCCCGGCGAGCGCGGCCTGAGCCTGGGGTTCGCGTCTCTGGACTACAGCCAGCCCGGCCGCAACCGCTACCGCTACCGCCTCGAGGGGCTGGACGCCGGCTGGATCGACGCCGGCGGCGCCATCGGCCGCGCGGCCGCGTACACCAACCTCTCGCCGGGCCGCTACCAGCTGCGCGTGCAGGGCAGCAACCGTGACGGCGCCTGGAGCCCCAACGAACTCAGGATCGGCGTGGACGTGCGCGCGGCCTGGTGGCAGACACGCTGGGCCCTGGCCGGCGTCGTCCTTGCCGCCGTGCTGCTGGTCGCCGCCATCGTCAACATGCGCACGCGGCTGCTGCTGCGCCACCGCCGCGTGCTGGAGGCGCGCGTGCGCGAGCGCACCGAGGCGCTGGAAGTGGCCACTGCCGAGCTGCACCGCAAGTCCGTCGAGCTGGAGGAAGCCAGCCTCACCGACCCGCTGACCGGCCTGCGCAACCGCCGCTTCCTGGACCGCCAGATGCCGGCCGACGCGGCCCTCACCGTGCGCCACTACGAGGCCTCCATCACCGAAGCCGAGAGCGAGCAGGACCTGCTCTTCTTCCTCATCGATATCGACCACTTCAAGCGCATCAACGACGCCCACGGCCACATGGCCGGCGACGCGGTGCTGGAGCAGATGCGCGGCCGGCTGGAGCAGGTCTTCCGCGCCACCGACTACCTGGTGCGCTGGGGCGGCGAGGAGTTCCTCATCGTCGCCCGCGGCACGCCGCGCGGCCGTGCGGCCGAACTCGCCGAACGCGCCCGCCAGGCCGTCTCGGCCCAGCCCTTCGAGCTCGACAGCGGCCTGCGCGTGGCGCAGACCTGCTCGGTCGGCTTCTCCGCCTTCCCGCTGTGCACGCGGCTGCCGCGCGCGCTGGACTGGCGCGCCGCCATCGACCTGGCCGACGCGGCCCTCTACGACGCCAAGGAGACCGGCCGCAACGCCTGGGTGGGCTTGCTGCAGGCCGAGGCTGACAGCGAGAACGAGCTGCGCCAGGACATCCGCCGCCCGCTCGACACCTGGGCTGCCAGTGGCAGGCTGACGTTGCTGCGCTCCTGACGCACCATTTGCAGGCACACAGTCGTTTGCCGGGCCTCAACACTCAGCAAACTTCCGCTCGCGGCCCGGCAACGCGGCGTCGGCAGACTCGCCGGCGATGTCTGCCGACCGCCTGTTCTCCGCCCTCCCGCCCGCGCGTGCCAGCGTCCTGGCGGCCCTCGTCTTGCTGCTCTGGACCGTCGTGGGCACCAGCTGGTTCCTACGCGCCTACCTGGGCCTCGTGACGGCCGACCAGGTGCTCTTCCACCTGCAGAACGGCGGCCTGGACTACGCCGACCCGCGCATGCTGTGGCGCGCCTGCCGCTGCCTGCTGGCGGTCATCGCGCTGACGGTGCTCAGCCTCTTCCTGCTGCGCCGCATGAGACGCTGGCATGGCCGCGCGCTGCTGGCGCTGCTCGGCACGGGGGCGGTCGTGTCCGTCAACGCGACCGTGTCCGACCCCTGCCAGCCCGAGCCCGATGGCGGCGACTACCTCGCGCGCAACTACGTGGACCCCGGCCGCGTCGGCGTGCAGGCGCCCGAGGCCAAGCCCGACGTGCTGGTCGTCTTCGTCGAGTCGCTGGACGAGGGCTACACCCGCCCGCGCGAGCCGCATGCCGCCCTGCTGCCACAGCTCACGCGCATGCAGGACGACTTCCAGACCCTGGGCGAGCTGCGCAACCTCAGCGGCGCGAGTTGGACGGTGGGCGGCATGTTCAGCGCGCTGTGCGGCGTGCCGCTGCAGCCCGTGGGCCTGATGAGCCACAACTCGCTGGAGTACAGCCGCCGCTTCTTCGAGGGCGGCCAGTGCCTGACCGACCTGCTGGCCGCCCAGGGCTGGGACATCAGCTTCTACGGCGGCGCCTCGCTGAAGTTCGCCGGCAAGGGGCGTTTCCTGGAGGATCACCACGTCGCGCGCCGCTTCGGCGCCGAGCAGTGGCGCCAGCGCGGCGTGCCGGTGCCGCACGAGGGCTGGGGTCTGCTGGACAGCGACCTCGTCGAGCTGGCCTGGGCCGACATGCAGCGCCCGCGCCGGGGCGACGAGCCGCGCCTGAGCCTGCTGCTGACGGTGGACACCCATGGCCCCTCGGGCGCGCACGACCGCGGCTGCATCGCCGATGCCGTGGCAGACGAGGACGACGACGAGCCCGCCGACGTCATGCGCGAGGCGCTGCGCTGCACGGACCATGTCGTGGCCGGCCTCGTCGAGCGCTTCATCGCCCAGCGCGACGGCCGGCCCAAGGTGGTCTGGATCATGGGCGACCACCTCAACCCCGAGCCGCTGCTGAACGGCGAGCTGCAGCCCGAGCCACGGGGCCGCACCGTCTTCCATGCGCTGGCACGTTATGACGCCCAGGGCCGCGTGCTGGCCGCCGACGACCTGCAGCGCCAGTTCACGCATGTCGACATCCTGCCCACGCTGGCCGAGGCCATCGGCCTGCGTTGGACGAACCAGCCGCACCGGCTGGGCCTGGGCGTGTCGCTGCTGGCCGGCACGGGCCAGCCCACGCTGGCCGAGCGCGACGGCATGGCCACCGTCAACGGCCGGCTGTCCTGCCGCTCGCCGCTGTTCCAGCGGCTGTGGATGAAGGCGGTCTAGGACAGGCCCAGGCTGGGCTCCTGGGCCGCCTCGTCCATCGGCCGGGCCGGAATGGTCGCCAGCGCCAGCTCGGCGCTGTTCAGGGCACCCTCGATGAAGCCCTGGTAGTCGGAATAGGCCTCGCCGACGATGTGCAGGTTGCGGGCGCCGCTGCCGAAGTCGAAGGCCTTGAAGGCTTCCATCACCTTCCACGAGCGCACGCCCGGCTGCCAGCCGTGGTTGGCCGCGCCGTAGGGCGCGCGCGCCCAGTCGCGGATGCCGTAGGTGATGATGGAATTGCGGATGTAGCCCGCCGTCTCGGCCAGGCTCAGGCCGCCGAAGATGCGGCGGGCGTTGTCGGTGAGCTTGAGCGCCGACTCGGCGCTCGATTCCGCCGAACGCTTCACATCCCGCGCGACGAAGAGCGCGAAGGCGTCGACGATGCGGGCGTTCTGGTCCAGCTCGGCGCGGTCGTGGCGCTCGCCGTCGATGACGTAGTGGCGCCAGAACTCGGTGGACGGGCGGTCCATGTAGAGCAGCACCATGCCGTGGCCGTCGGCATCGTTCTCCGGCGCGCGGCGGAAGTAGTGGATCTCGCGCGTGGGCATGCAGTTGGCGTACTGCTGCGGCGCCTGGCCGTAGCTCCACCACGGCGTGTTGCAGACGAAGAAGACCTTCAGCATCGGGAAGCCGTTGACGCTGTCCAGCTGCGAGGCGATGTGCTCGGGCAGCTGGCGCGTGAGCTTGAGCAGCGGCAGCCGCGGCAGCGCCAGGATGAGGCGCTCGGCACGCAGCGTGAGGGCGCCGTTCTGCGTCGCCACGTCCAGGGCCAGCGTCGGCTTGCCCATCTCCACGGGTTGCACGCCGCGCAGCCTGTGGCCGCCGGCCAGCGTCACGTTGGCGTGGCCGCGCAGGCGGGCCAGCAGGCCCTCGGTCAAACGCGCCGAGCCGCCCTCGATGCTGGCGAGCTGCTGGCCTACGGTCTTGAGGGCGCGCAGCCACCAGATGATCCATTCGGCCGCGTTCAGGTTCTCCGGGATCATGTGATAGAAGGTCCCGGTGTCGCGCAGCTTCACGAGCGCCCGGTGGCTGAGCACCCCCTGGGCCGACAGCGCGTTCCAGAAACCCATGTCCCACAGCGGCTGGCCGTGCAGCTGGGCGTGCTTGCGCAGCCGCATGTAGTCGGCCTCGGTGAGCGCGTCGATCCAGTCCTGGTCGTCGCTGTCCGGACCCTGGCGGCCCATGATGAGCATGATGCCGCGCTTGAGCAGCTGCAGCGAGTTCAGGCCGCGCTCGGCTTCGGGCAGGTCGGCATCGTCGCCGCTCACCTGGTCGGCCGACGGGCCGAAGAAGTCGACGAGGCCCACGCCCAGCTCGGCGCACAGCGCCGCGAAGCGCGGCTGCAGCGTCGGCTCGAAGCGCATGGGCCCGTACTCGGCGATGAAGCCGTCCATGTCCTCAGTCTCGATGCGCCCGCCCCAGCGGTCGGCCGCGGCTTCCAGCACGAGGATGCGGTGGCCCGCGTCAGCCAGGCGCAGCGCGCAGTACAGGCCCGACACGCCGCCGCCGGCGATGACGATGTCGTAGGTCGTCATGGGAAGTCTCCACTTGTATGTACAACTGGGCGGAAGCATATCGGAGGGCGCAACCGCATGGCCGCTGGCCGGCCTCGACGGGCCGCTGCGGGCGCCGGGTCGGGGGCGCTCAGCTCGCCGTGGCCCGCAGCAGCAGCCAGGCGGGCAGGCCCAGATAGAGGGCGGCCAGGCCCAGCCGTTCCAGGCCGGCGCGCACCGTCACGGCCTGCTGCGGGCGCAGCAGGCCGCCGGCGAAGGCAGCCGCTTCGATGGCCGCCCGCAGCGCTGCCGCGCACAGCACGATGCCGGCGATCCACGCCGCCCACCACAGCCCGAAGGCCGTCAGATAGGCCACCAGCCCATAGCTGTAGAACTCGCCGAAGGCGCTGCCGTAGGCGATCCGCTGGTGCAGCTGGAAGGCGGGCGCGGCCAGCACCAGCGGCAGCAGCAGGAACTTGCACGCCGGCCGGCCGAGACGGCCCTGCGGCCACCACGCCCGGCTTCGCGCCCAGGCGGCTTGCCAGCGTGGCGGCTCGGCGACGGGGCGGCCGAGGGCGGCGGCCAGCGCCCAGGGGTCGGCCAGAGCGAGGCCGTGGGGCCAGCGCGCGCCGGAGAGCATGCGCAGCGATGCGCCGGCGCCAGGCAGGGGCAGGCGCCAGGGTTCGATGGCGGCGATGTCCTGCACGGGGACCTCCAGCCGCTGCCCGCCGCGCGTCAGCACCAGCCGGCCTTGCGCCAGCGCGAGCTGCGCCGTGCTGGCCTTCAGGACGGCCCAGGCTGCCGCCTCGGGGATGAGGCACAGGGCCGCGAACATGCGCAGCAGCGCGAGGGGGCCTGATTGCAGCGAGCCATCGCCCCACAGCCAGGCCGCGCCGATGGCCAGCGCGCCGCCGCGCGAGATCAGCCGCAGCAGGCCGGCCACCACGCGGGCCGCGGGCGGCAGCACGACGAGGGCGGCCGGCAGCGTGGCCGGCGCTGCGACGGGCGCACGGCCCTGCCAGCGCCAGAGCACCGTCAGCAAGGCCAGGCCGGCAAGGAAGACCGCCGCCGCACGGCCCACCCAGTCACCCCAGCGCACCATCAGCGTGGGCACCGGGTCGCGCACCGGCAGGTCGCCGATGACCAGCGTGCGCTCGCCCATGCGCGTGGTAGCGATGAGGTTGCCGCGGGCATCGATGACGGCGCTGAAGCCGTTGGTGGTGACGCGGAACTGCGGCAGGCCGGTCTCGACGCTGCGAAAGGCCGCGGCGGCCTGGTGCAGCGCGGCGCCCTGGCGGTGGTCGGTGAACCACGAGTCGTTGGACATTGTCAGGATGACTTGCGCGCCCAGCCTTGCGCCGTCGATGGCGAGGCCGGAGTCGGTGTCGTCCAGGCAGATCAGCGGAAGCACGGGCACCTCGCGGCCGCCATCGCCGCGGTCGGCCAGGCGCAGCGGGAAGACACGTGCGCCGCTGCCCGGCCGCCAGTTGCCGGCACCGGGCAGCGCGGCGCGAACGGCGGCGGTGTCGAGCCAGGCGGGCAGGTACTCGGTGAAGGGGAAGAGCCGGGTCTTGCGGTACATGCCCAGCAGGCCGGCGCCCGGCTGCACGAAGGCGGCGGCGTTGTATTCGCCGTCGGCATCGCGGTCGTAGGTGCCGAACACGAAGGGCACGCCGGCCGCGTCGACGATGGTGAGGATTTCGGCGTCCAGCGTCGCGCCGGCCTCGCTCTTGGGCCGGCTGAAGCTGGTGGGGTAGACGGTCTCCGACCACAGCACCGCGTCCACGCGCTGGTGCTCGACGGCATCAAAGCTCATCGCGAAATGCGTGTCGAGCACCTCGCGCACGACGGCGCCGGCACCCTTCTCGCGGCGCAGGCGTTCGTAGTCGGTGATGTTGGACTGCACCAGGCCCATGCGCAGCGGCCGGGCCGCGGCGGGCGGCTCGGGCTGCAGCGCGACCAGGCCGCCGCACGCCAGCAGCAGCGGGCCGGCGGCGGCCAGCGCCAGCGGCGCAGCGACGGCGCGCAGGCCTTCGTGGCGGCGCGCCAGCGCGGCGGCCAGGGCCTCGTTGGCCAGCAGCAGCACGAGGGTCAGCCCGGTGGCGCCGCCCAGCGCGGCGGCCTGGCGCAGCAGCGGCGCAGGGTAGAGGCCGTGGCCGAGGGTGTCGCCCAGCATGTGGGGCAGGGCCCATTCGGCGGCGACCCAGCCGGCGGCGCCCGCGAGCGCCGCGAGCAGGGGGCCCAGATGCCTGCGCGCGACGTGGCGCACAACGGCGAGGACGAGGATCTGCGGCTGGAACAGCGGCGCGGCGAGCAGCAGCAGGGCCAGGCCCGCGCTGGCGCCGATCTGCGTGTAGGCGCCCAGGGCGCTGCCGAACCAGTAGAAGGCGGCGGCCGTGTAGGCCACCGACATGGCCCATGCATTGAGCAGCTGGGCGCCGAGGCGGGCCTGGGCGTCCAGCGTGCGCAGCCAGGGAACGAGGGCCGCGAAGCCCAGGACCCAGGCCGGGCCGCCTTGGGCATAGACGCCGCAGAGCACGGCGGCCAGGGCAATGCCGCTCCACCGGCTGCGAACGAGCCGGCTGGCCAGGGCGGCGGGCGTCAACGCGGGCCGTCCACCGGCGCGGGCACGACGATGCGCCGCAGGGCCAGGCCGGGCGGCGCGAGCTCGGGTGTCACGACGCGGTCGACCGGCACGGTGACGCTGCGGCCGTTGATGACCAGCGTCTGCGCGTCGGGCGAGAACATCAGGATGGGCTCGATGCGCTGGCCGTCGTCGGTGGCCTGGTAGTGGCGCACATAGCCAGGCGGCAGCTCGAAGCTCTCCGGCGCGGCCAAGCCGACGATGGGCGGGCGGGTGCCGGGCGGGTTGAAGGCACCGAGGCCGGTGCGCACGCCAGCCGCGTGCAGGCGCTGGATCACTTCGGCCATCGTGGGGCGCTCGCCTTCGTTGACGTAGTCGGCCAGGTCGGGGGTCTGGTCACCGCCCGGATCGCGCAGGCGCGGGATGCGGGCGACCGCCGCGGCTGGCGTGGCGGCCACCGGCTGCACCGCGGCAAGGGGCGCCGCGGCCTGCGAGGCCGCCAACGCGACGGTGGCGAGGGGCAGCGGCTCTGCTGGCCGGGCAGCGACGGGCGGCGGCGGCTCGTCCGCCGGCCACCACCAGGCCACGCCGCCGGCCACCGCGGCGAGCGCAAGCCCCAGCAGCCAGGGGGAAGGCCCCCAGGCGCCATACCGGCTGTCGCGCGTTCGCTTCATGCCCGCCTGCCTTCAGCTCATGGTGCGGCCGGGTTGGACGTCGAGATCGACCAGCCCATGCGTTCGTGGCCGTACTGGTTCCAGATCGGGTTCTTGCCGTTCGTGATGGTGGTGTAGCGCGCCGCACCCGAGCCGGTGGTGCCGCCGAACAGGCCGGCCGATACGGTGCCGCCGTTGTAGGTCGGGTGGGTGTCGTCGGACTGGATGTAGTCGTAGCTGGTGGTGCTGGAGACGAACTTGGCGTTGGCGTCGCGCAGGGTGGGCTTGAGCGCGCCGGTGATGCGGCCCACATAGCTGGCCTCGCTCTCGCCGGGCACCCAGCGCAGGCCATCGGAGTCGATGACGCCGTCGCCGTTGCTGTCGTAGTCGGCGCCCATGTACTGCGCGAAGTTGTCGGCGCACTGGAAGCCTTTCTGGCGCGCGTACTCGCACATCCAGTAGTTCATCGTCGCCAGCTTGGGCAGGAAGCGGTCACGCAGGTTCACGGTTGCGCCGGTCGTCGCGTCCTTGCAGCTGCTCTGCGTGTTGTCGGCGTTGTAGCCGGGGTAGTGCAGGTTGGAGATGACCTTGAGCTTCACGCCGGAGTAGGCATTGGCGTTGATGAAGTCCATGGCCGCGGCCACATAGGTCTTGCAGCTCTGCACGGCGGCGTCCATGCCGGCGTAGTTGCAGGTGCCGGTCTGGCTCTTGAAGGCCGAGCGTGCCTGCAGGCCGTCGTTGCCGCACATCTCGAAGGTGACGACACGGGTGGACGCGGCCTGCATGTAGGACTTCTCGGCCACGATCTTGTTGCTGTAGACGTCGGAGGCGACGGCGCCGGACTTGGCGCGGCGCACGCTCTCGATGCTGGCGTTCCACTTGGCTGCGAGGTACTCGGCGTCCACCGTGGGGGCCGCGTACTTGGCGGCGTTCAGCACCGAGCCGTTGTAGCCGGCATAGATGGAGTCGCCGTAGGCCACGATGCGGTACTTGGCCGTGGTGCCGGCGCGGTCGATGGTCCAGGACACGTTCTGCGTCAACGTGCTGGCGGCGGCCGGTGCGGCGAGGCTGAGGGCCGCCAGCAGCGGCAGGCCCAGTCTGGCGGTGGCGCGGCCCAGGGCCGTGCGAAGGGAAGTGCTCATCTGTGTCTCCTGGCCTGATGTTTTGCGAAGGGAATCGACAGAGCGTCCGGCCGGCGCGTCGCGCAAGGCCGGAACCACGAACAACACATGACGCTAGCACCGGGGCCTTGCGCCGAATTGGGGACATTCCCTCTGTGTGCGCTGCAGCAAGAGGGACGGGGGAACCCTGGCCTCAGTAAAGCCGGATCGCGGAGTCGAAATGCCAGGTGCGGCGGATCTCGATGACGTCGTACTCCCGCGCCAGTGCCGGCGTGAAGGCTGGGTAGTTGGCCTGGCTCTCGATGACGCGGCGGATCGCTTCGTCCAGGGCCGGCACGCCGCTGGAGCGGTAGAAGCTGACAGACTCCACCGTGCCGTCGGCGCGGATGGCCACGGTCACGAGCGGGTCGGCGTAGGGCTGCCTGAGCGCGTCGCGGACGAGGTCCAGCGTCTGGTTCAGCTGGATCTTGCGCGCCCAGGCCTCGGCGTAGAGCACCATCTCGGCGTTGGCATCCGTGCGCCCGAACAGCCGGCCGCGGCGGGCGCTACTCCAGGAGGACGGCAGGTTGGACTGCGCCTGCCGAGCCGCGTCGCGCCTGGCGGCCTCCTCGTTCAATTGCTGGCCGATGGCGCGCAGCCGGGCCTCGCGCTGCTCCTCGGCGGCCTTGGCCTCGGCCAGCCTGGCGGCCTGGGCGCGGGCGAGCTCCTGCCGGCCCGCCTCCAGGCGGGCCGCTTCCTGACGCGCGGCCTCCTGCCTGGCGGCGTCCTGGCGCGCCGCGGCCTGTCGGGCGGCGTCGGCGCGTGCCGCTTCTTGCCGGGCGAGCTCCTGCCGGGCCGCCTCGGCGCGAGCGGCCTCGGCCTGGGCGGCTTCCCGGCGCGCCGCCTCCTGCCGGACGGCAGCGCGGCGGGCCGCGTCCTGGCGCTCGGCGTCCTGCCGGGCCGCCTCGGCACGCGCGGCTTCCTGCTTTGCGGCCGCTTGCCGCTGGGCGTCCTGTCGCTCGGCGTCCAGCCGCGCGGCCTCGGCACGGGCCGCCTCAAGGCGCGCCGCTTCCTTGCGGGCGGCCTCCAGGCGCTCGGCTTCCGCCTGGGCGGCGGCCAGGCGCTCCACCTGCTGCTGAGCCTGCAGTTGCGTTTCGCGGCCGGCGCGGTCCAGTTGGGCCAGCTCGGCAGCCCGTAGCTGGGCTTCGCGGTCCAGCGCCGTGTCGCGCGCCGGGCGCAGCCGCGTGACCTCGGCCACCGGGCTGGAGGCTGCGTCAAAGGCGGCGATGACCGGGGCGGAGGCCGGCAGCGTGGCGGGTACCGTCCAGCGGGCCTCGGCGGGCTTGTCCACGGCGATGACGGCGGGGGCCACGGCCGCGGCGGGTGCCGCCAGCGTCGGCGGCGGCGCCTCGTCAGCCGCCTCGGCGCGGGGCGCTGCGGGTGAAGGCGGCGTGGATGGCTCGGGCGGCGGTTCAGGCGCCGGCAGTGGCTCGGCTTGGGGCGTCGCCAGCACGATGCGCAGGTCGGGCACTTCGGCGCGGCGGGCCTGCCAGGGCAGGGCCAGACCGGGCAGGCCCAGCCCTTCGCCGCCGAAGCTCAGGCTCAGCAGCAGCGCATGGACGGCCAGCGAGACCAGCAGGGCCCGCGCCGGGCCGCTGCGCCGCCGGGGCGAGGCGGGCGTCGGCGTGCGGCTGGGGTCGCTGGACCAGCGGCTCAAGCCCGGCCCGCCGCCACCATGCCGCGGCCATGGCAGGGCCGGCTCGGCTCGGGTGGGCGCCTCTTGAATCGCATCCGCCCATTGTCGTCAGGCGGCCGTGTGGCCCGGCTGCGGGTTGCCCTCAGGTTCAGGGGGTGCCGGCCGGTGTCGTCCAGGTCGGCCCGGCATCCGGACGAGGCAGTGGCGAGGGGTGGACCGGCGGGGACTGTCGCAGTCCGGGCCGCCATGTCGTCTGTTCCTGCAAGCCCTTGCCCCGGAGGTCCCATGAAGCCCCTGCCCACGCCCCGCCGCCTGCTGACCCTGCACGCGCTGTTCGCACGCCGCCAGCCGCTGCGCGGGGTGACCGAGGCCGCCGAGACGCGCCTGCCCGACCTGCCCGAGAGGCTGGCGTTGCAGCCGCGGGCCGGCACTCAGCTCGGGCGGCTGGCCGCCGAGGTGGCGCTGGAGGAAGGCGGCCGGCGCCAGTACGCACCGCGCAGCGAGAGCCAGGTGCTGGAGGGCAGGCGCTAGCTAGACCGGCGTCGACAAGGCCTCGCCGCGCAGGCAGGCCTCGGCGTTGGCGATGAAGTTCTCCACCGTCGCGCGGATGGCCTGGGGCGACCAGCCGGCCACGTGGGGCGTCAGGATGACGTTGTCCAGGCCCAGCAGCTCCTGCGGTGGCTGCGGCTCGCTCTCGTAGACATCCAGCGCCGCGCCGGCGATCTGGCCGGCCTGCAGCGCGGCGGCCAGGGCGGTGGTGTCCACGCAGCTGCCGCGGGCGATGTTGACGACATGGCCGCCGGGGCCGAGGGCGGCGAGCACCGCGGCGTTGACGATGTGCTTCGTGGCGGCGCCACCGGGCGCGGCGACGACGAGGTCGTCCGCCCAGGCGGCCAGGGCGGTGGCGCTGTCGAACCAGGTCGCGCCGTCGGCGTCAGCGCGCGGGCGGCGGTTGTGATAGCCGATGACCATGCCGAAGGCTGCGGCCCGCGCGGCGATCTTGCGGCCGATGGCGCCCAGGCCGATGACGCCCAGGCGGCGGCCCTTGAAGTGCGGGAAGAGGGGCAGCGAGTCGCGCCAGACGCCGGCCCGCAGCGCCGCACCCTGCTGCGGCAGCGCACGCACGCTAGCCAGCAGCAGGGCCATCGAGTGGTCGGCCACGCAGTCGTCGTTGGTGCCGGCGCCGTTGCACACCGCGATGCCGCGCGCCTTGGCGGCGGCCACGTCGAGGTTCTCGTAGCCGGCGCCCTGGGCGGCCAGCAGCTTCAGTCTCGGGCAGGCGGCGATCTCGGCGGCGGTGAAGCCGGTCGCGCCGTTCGTCAGCACCAGCTCGATCTCGTCGGCATGGGCCGCGAGGGCCGCGGCGCGTGCGGCGGCGGTGGGTGCGTCGATGACGCGGAAACGGTCCAGCAGCAAGGCCTTGTGTTCGTCGGCGATGGCGACGAGCAGCAGCAGGGTGGTCATGGGTGGGGCAGGTCGAATCAGAATGCGCACATCATGGCTGAACCCCGCTATTTCGCTTCGCCCGAGGAATTCCGCGCCTGGCTGGCCGAGCACGCCGGCACGGCGGCCGAGATGGTCGTGGGCTATCACAAGGTCGGCTCCGGCGTCCCGAGCATGACCTGGCCCGAGTCGGTGGACGAAGCCCTGTGCGTTGGCTGGATCGACGGCGTGCGCAAGCGTGTCGATGAACTGCGCTACCAGATCCGCTTCACGCCGCGCCGGCCCACGTCGATCTGGAGCCGCATCAACATCGACCGCGTCGCCGTGCTGACGGCCGAGGGGCGCATGCAGCCGGCGGGCCTGGCGGCCTTCGACAAGCGCTCCGAGCGGCGCAGCATCGTCTACGCCTACGAGCATGAGGGCGAGGTGGCGCTGCCGCCCGAGCTGGAGAAGCGCTTTCGGCGCCAGCGCAAGGCCTGGGCCTGGTTCGAGGCCCAGCCGCCGGGCTGGAAGCGCCAGATGCTGCGCCGCGTGCTGAGCGCCAAGCAGGAAGCCACACGCGAGCGACGGCTGGCGCTGCTCATTGCCGCCGCCATCGAGGGCCGGCGGCTCCTCTGACGAATGGCTGGCCGGGCGGGGCGCACCACAATCGCGGCACTTCAAATTGCCTCGCCCCATCATGAAACGATTGCTGCTGCCCGCCCTGCTCGCGGCCACGCTGGCCCATGCGGCCGAAACGCCGCTCGACGCCTTGCCCTACACGCCCAGCCTGGACGTGACGGCCATGGACCGCACGGCCGACCCCTGCGACGACCTCTACAAGTTCGCCTGCGGGGCCTGGACGAAGACCAATCCCATCCCGGCGGACCAGTCCCGCTGGTCGGTCTACGCCAAGATGGCCAACGAGAACCAGCGCTACCTCTGGGGCGTGCTGAACAAGCTGGGTGACGCGGCCGAGCGCACGCCCGCACAGGCCAAGCTGGGCGACTACTTCGCTGCCTGCATGGACGAGGGCGCCGTGCAGGCCGCCGGCCTGAAAGGCCTGCAGCCGCTGCTGGACCGCATCGCCGCGCTGAAGGACCGCAAGGACCTGCCCGCGCTGCTGGCCGCGCTGCAGCTCGCCGCCGGCAACGACCGCCTCTTCTTCGGCTTCAGCGCGGGCCAGGACTTTGCCGACGCGACGCGCCAGATCGCCTTCGCCTCGGCCGGCGGCCTGGGCCTGCCCGACCGCGACTACTACCTCAAGCGCGACGCCAAGACGCTGAAGATCCGCGCCGCCTACGAGGCCCATGTGGCCCAGGTCTTCCAGCTGCTGGGCGACTCGCCCGAGGCCGCCGGGGCGCAGGCGCGCGCCGTGCTGGCCACCGAGACGGTGCTGGCCCGCGCGTCGCTGAGCAAGGTCGACAAGCGCGATCCCTACAAGACCTTCCACGTCGTCGACGCCCGCGGCCTGAAGGCGCTGATGCCCGGCTTCGACTGGGCCGGCTACCAGGCGGCACTCGGCACGGCGCCCTGGCATGCGCGCTACAACGTCACCGAGCCGGCCTTCTTCAAGGCTCTGGGGGCGCGGCTGGCCGCCATGCCCCTGGCCGATGTGAAGACCTATCTGCGCTGGCAGCTCGCCAGCAGCCTGGCGCCCGCGCTGGACAACGGCTTCGTGCAGGCCAACTTCGACTTCTATGGCCAGGCCCTGCACGGCACGCCGCAGCTCAAGGCGCGCTGGAAGCGCTGCGTGCAGCTCGTCGATGCACAGCTCGGCGAGGCCCTGGGCCAGGAGTTCGTCGCGCGCAACTTCACGCCCGACCTCAAGGCAGCCACGGTGCAGATGACCGACGAGATAGAGGCCGCGATGGGTCGCTCCATCGACGGCCTGACCTGGATGAGCGCCGAGACCAAGGCGCGCGCCCATGCCAAGCTGAAGGCCATCGTCAACAAGGTCGGCTACCCCGAGCGCTGGCGCGACTACGCGGCCTTCGCCGTGCAGCGCAGCGACTTCCTCGGCAACGTCATGCGCGGCAATGCGTTCGAAGCGAAGCGCCGCCTCGCCAAGATCGGCCAGCCGCTGGACCGCGGCGAGTGGAGCATGACGCCGCAGACGGTGAACGCCTACTACGACGCGCAGATGAACGACATCAACTTCCCCGCCGGCGTGCTGCAGGCGCCGCTGTACGACGTGCGCATGGACGAGGCGCCCAACTACGGCAACACCGGCGGCACCGTCGGCCACGAGCTGACGCACGGCTTCGACGACGAGGGCCGCCAGTTCGACGCGCAGGGCAATCTGAAGAACTGGTGGACGAAGAAGGACGGCCAGGAATTCGAGAAGCGCGCCGCCTGCGTGGCCGACCAGTACGCGACCTACCCGGTCGTCGACGACATCAGGATCAATTCCAGGCTGACGCTGGGCGAAGACCTCGCCGACCTCGGCGGCCTGGTGCTGGCCTGGGAGGCCTGGAAGGTGCACATGACCGGCAAGACGCTGGAAAACCGCGACGGCCTGACGCCCGAGCAGCGCTTCTTCGTCGGCTTCGCGCAATGGGACTGCGCCGACGCCCGGCCCGAGGCGCTGCGCGTGCAGGCCAAGGTGGACCCGCATTCGCCGGCCCGCTGGCGCATCAACGGCGTCGTCGTCAACATGCCGGAGTTCGAGAAGGCGTTTGCGTGCAAGCCGGGTGCCCGGCTCGTCAAGCCGGCCGGCCAGCACTGCAAGGTCTGGTGAACTGAGCGCCGCCGCCGCCGCCGCCGCTCAGCGCGGCGCGGTCCGCTTCGGGCACCAGGCGTGGTCGGGTGCGGCCTCGCACAGCCGTGCGTAGGCGGCACGCACATCCAGCGTTGCGCTGGCGGCCGTGGCGGGCGCGCTGACCTGCAGCGTGTCGATGGGTGCGTCGGCCACCAGCACGGCGGAGATCTGGCGCCGTGTCAGCGTCACGAGGCCGTCGCCCTCGCTGGCGTTGAGCACGGCGTCGGGCACGGTCGTTTTCGCGACGACGCGACCGCCGGACAGGCCGGTGAGCGTCACCAGGTCGCCGTCCTCGCGCGTGGCCCGGGCCTGCCGCCTGGGCACGCGCGCGGCGACGGCGGAGTCCAGCCTGACGGTGCTGCCGTCCAGCGTCAAGCTGACGGCCAGGCCGTTGGCCGTCTCGGCCAGCACGCGCGCATTGACCGGGTCTTCCGACTCCGCCAGCGGACGCGGTTCGGTGAGCACGGCCTTGCCGCCGTCCGAGGCGCGCGGCTGGGCCTCGCCATCGGCGGCCGACTGGGCCGAGGCCGCGCCGGCGAGGGCGAGCAGCAGGAGGGCCGGCAGGAGGGGGTGGGATGTCATGGCGGCCTCCTTCAGTAGCAGGCACCGCTGGTGCACTTGTTGATGCGCGTGCCCATCGCACGGCCGGCCAGCGTGCGCCAGTCGCTGTTGAGCACACGGTCCTCCATCGTCGTGGCCTGGCCGTCGTCGTTGCGCCAGGTGCCGGTGCTGCCGATCTGCACGCATTGCGCGATAGGCAGGCTGTTGGCCGTCGACGCGGACTCGCAGGCTGCCTTGGAGCCGAACACGTTCTTGGGTGTGGAGATGGACGAGTTGCCGCCGCCCACGTATTCGTCGCCCAGGCCGAACAGGAAATGGCCGGCCTCGTGCAGCATGACCCAGGCCGCGTCGCCGAGGTTGGTCTGGGCCGTGCCGGCGCCGCCGCCGAGCGAGATGGAGGCGCAGTCGCGGAAGGCGTTGCGGTGCAGGATCTGCGTGCCGTCGAAGGCGGCGCGCACCGTCGCCGCGGGCTCGGCGAAGGTGCGCGTGCAGCCCTCGCCGTTGCCGCCGGCCGGGCCGGCCCAGACGTTGAACAGGCCCTTCCAGAAGCGCGTCCACTGCGTGAAGTTGTTGGTGTCCGTGTAGAACAGGGCCAGCACCATGGGCTGCAGGTCGTCGGTGAAGGCGCGATAGCTGGGCATGTCGGGATCGGGCACCAGGCCCCAGTCGATCTTGTCGCCGCGGTCCGTGGCCGAGGACGGTGCGTCGGTGCGCCAGATGATGGGGCGTGCGGTCTCCCAGGCGATGGGGATGTTGCCGATCAGCGGCAGGCGCAGCGTGGCCTGCGTCAGCGGCGCGCCGCCGGCGTAGGTGACGGCCGGCGCCGAGCTCGTGCGGTTGCCGCCGCTGCGCGCGCTGGCCGAGTAGGTGACGAGGCGGCGCGGCGTGATGGCGATGGGCAGGCTGCAGCTCACCTCGGTCTTGACGTTGGCGAAGCTGCACACCGCGCCGAGCGCCACCGCGTTGCTGCGGCAGGGAATGAGGCTGGGGAAGGAGAAGCTGCCGGCGTTGCAGGCCGTCAGCTCGCCGACGACCGCGTCGATGCGGATCTCGGCGATGCCGTCGCGCGGCTCGGTGGCGCGCACGGTGATCGTGGAGGTGTGGTTCTCGGCCCGGTAGAGCGGGTTGTGCAGGGCGTTGACGACCGGTGTGCCCGCGCAGGCGGCGAGCAGGGGCAGTACGAAGCCGAGCAGCAGCAGGTGGCGCAGCATCTGGATCTCCCTGGCGCGTTGACGGACGCGCTCGCTGGAAATCTAGGCGCCGTGCCGGGGGCTTGCGCGGGCCAAGCTAGGGGGCGGCATCCTGAACCTGGAGGACGCCGCGCCGCATCAGGACAGCAAACGGACCAGCATGTCCGGATGGATGGGCAAGGCGGCCAGGCCGGCGACGCCCATCAGCACGCCGAAGAAGGTGGGCACCAGGGACACGAAGAACAGCGGCCAGAGCTTGGTGAGCGCCGTCACGGCCAGCAGCGCGATGGCGATGGCCAGCAGGGCGTCGGACAGGTCGAACTGGTCGTCGCGATAGTTCAGCGCGTCATAGTTCTTCTGGTCGGCCTCGGCCAGCGCCTTGAGCTCGTCGCGCTTCCTGGTCTGGTCCGCCGCCTTGGCGCGGTAGGCGGCGATGGCCTTGTCATGGGCCTCGGCCTGGGCGGCCGGCGCGCTGGCACGCGCCAGTTCGAGCTGGGTCGCGGCGGCCTCGGCGACATCGGCGCGGATGTTGCGCGCCTGGTAGTAGGCCCAGTGGTCGAGCTTGTCGGCCTGGGCCTGTTGCATGGCCTGGACGATGTTGTCGTCCTTCACCTTGCAGATGCCCATGAAGGTCGCGAGCACGGCCACGGTGATGGCGACGGCGGCGTTCAGGCGCGCGGCGCTGGCTTCCTTGCGGGCTTCGGTGGCCCGGTCGATGAGATCTTTGGGATCGAGGTCCATGGCAGGAGCGGCGGGTGAAGGACGCAAGTGTGGCCTGCTGTGGCAATCTCGCGGCCTCCGACGACCTCCCTGCAAGCCGAATGAAAGCCAAGCTGCTGTCCTGTCTCGTCTGCCTCCTCCTTGCGGTCGCCGCCTCTGCGGTCCGGGCCGAGCGTGTCGGCTTCGCCCTGCGGGCGCCGGCCGCGCGGCAGGTCTTCCTGGCCGGTGAGATGACGGATTGGGACGCCGGCAAGCGGCCGATGGCCCGCGGCGCCGACGGCGTGTGGCGGCTGCAGCTCGACCTGGCGCCGGGGCAGTGGCTCTACAAGTTCGTCGTCGATGGCCGCTGGGTCCACGACCCCGCCACGCCCGACCATGATGCCGACGGCCAGGGCGGCCAGCATTCCTTCGTCTTCGTCGGCGAAGGGCCTTGGACGCCGCCCGCCACGGGCCGCGGCCGGGTGCAGACGCACGCCGTGCCGTCGGCCGCCTTCGGCCGTCCGGCCAAGGTCAATGTCTATCTGCCGCCGGGCTTCCGGCCGGGCCAGGCCCTGCCGGTGCTGACGCTGCTGCACGGCGGCGGCATGGATGCCGACCAGTGGTTCCGCACCGCGCATGTCGAGCGTTATGCCGACCGCCTCATCGCCGGCGGCCGCGCGCAGCCCTTCGTCATCGTCATGCCGAGCAGCAACGGCCGGCGCTACGACGGCCCGGCCGAGCGCTTCATCGTTGACGAGCTGCCGGCCTGGCTGAGGCAGCACTACGGCCTGGCGCCGTCGCGCGCGCAGTCGGCGATCGCCGGCATGTCCATGGGCGGCTATGGCGCGGTGAAGCTGCCGCTGGCTGCGCCGCAGCGCTGGGGCCATGCCTTCGCGCTGAGCGGCAGCTATCCGGACGAGCTGATCGCCGACGTCAGGCGTGCCGGCCGCCTGCCGATGCCGCTGGTGCTTCGCTGCGGCACGCAGGACGAGTTGCTGCCGACCAACCGTGCCCTGCGGGCGGCGCTGGACGAACTGGGCCTGGAGCCCGACTACCGTGAGGACGCGGGCGGCCACAGCTTCCATTACTGGAGCCAGGTCAGCGAGGAGATGCTGCTCGGCGTGGATGCCTATTTCCGCCACGCCGGGCCCTAGCCGCGCAGCCAGCGCAGCATGCGCGGATAGCCGTCGGCGCCGCCGAGCCGGGTCATGCCGGCCTGGGCGAGGCCGGCTGCGCCGGGGTAGACGCCCATCGCATAGGTGAGGGCCAGGCCGGCCGAGTGGCCGTGGTAGCCGCCCGGGTGGAAGAGCAGGTCCGGGGGCAGGCCCAGCCGGGTCAGCGCGGCCCAGGCCCAGGCCGTGGCCTCGGCCTCGCCGCGGTGGGGGATGACGGGGTCGTCGGCGAGCTGGTCGTCCAGCGTGGCGCGCAGGGCGGCCGGCGTCGTCGCGATGTGGCCGGCCTCGTGCAACAGGTCGCCCGGCCAGCGCAGCGCCGCGCGGTCCACCACCAGGCAGCCGGCGACAAGGCGGATGCCGGGCAGGAAGCTGTCGGCCGGCACCGCCCTCTCGCGCACCTCGATGCCGATGCCGACGAGGAAGTCGAGCAGGGCCTGGGTGATGTCGTCGGCGTCCATCAGGCTTGCACCACGTTGCGGCCCTGGTGCTTGGCGCGATAGAGGGCCGCGTCGGCGCGCGCCAGCACCGCGTCGCAGCTGGCGTCGCCGCGCTCGGCCTCGGCGATGCCGAAGCTGGCGCTCAGATGCCAGTCCTGCTCCAGCCAGTGCAGCGGCGTGGCGTCGACGAGGCTGCGCATGCGTTCGGCCACGAGGGCCGCGCCGGCGATGTCGGTGTCGGGCAGTAGCACGCAGAACTCCTCGCCGCCCATGCGGCCGAAGCGGTCGACCTCGCGCACGCAGGGCTGCAGCTCCTGCACCATCTGGCGCAGCGCGGCGTCGCCGGCGGCGTGTCCCAGGCTGTCGTTGAGCTGCTTGAAGCGGTCCATGTCAATCATGACGATGGCATAGCCGCGGCCGCGCGTGAGCCAGGCGTGGGCATGCTCCAGCGACTGGTCGAAGGCGCGGCGGTTCAGCGTGTCGGTCAGCGGGTCGCGTTCGAGCAGGCGCTCGATGCGCAGGATGAGGCGCATCAGCACCAGGAAGGCCAGCGTCGCGTTCTGCAGCAGCGTCAGCACCAGGGCCGTCCACAGGAAGACGATGTTGAACTCGGTGGGCACGCGCAAGTCGGGCGTGGTGCCGGGATGAACAAGGGTCTCCAGCCCGCGCACGGCCATAAGCGCGGCGATGAGGAAGAGGGGCAGGGCCAGCGGTGCTGGCGTGCGCCGAGCGCCGGCCCGGCCGCCGAGGGCGCGCCAGGCCGTCAGGCCCGCCGCCAGCGTCAGGCCGGCGCCGGCGGCGTTGACGATGCGCGCCTGCCAGCGCAGGTCGCCCTCGTAGGGCAGTGCCAGCAGCAGCAGGGCCGCTGCGGCCACGGTGACGGCACCCGGCTGCCAGGCCAGCTGGCGCAGCGTGATTCCCGACACCGCCGCGCCCAGCAGCGCGAAAGAGGCGACGGCCAGCACGTCGCCGGGCCAGTAGGTGAGGGTATCGGGCAGCATGCCGCGCAGTGCGTGCAGCGACAGCGAGGCCGCGGCGGCGGCGTTCGCGCAGGCCATGGCCAGCGAGGCGCGCGGCGCGATGCGGGCGATCAGTGCCAGCGACAGCCACACCAGCGCGGCCAGGCCGGCAATGAAGATGATGCTGGCCAGCAGGGTCTGGGTCTGGGTGGCCGTCACCATCATGCGGGCGCCGCCGACAGCAGGTGCGTCGCCACGCAGACGCGGTTGCGGCCCTCGGCCTTGGCGCGGTAGAGCTCGGCATCGGCGCGCACCAGGGCCACCTCGCCCCGGGCGTCGCCCACCACCGGCAGGGCCACGCCGAAGCTGGCCGACAGCCGGAGCTCGGCGTCCTTCCAGCGCAGCGGCTGGGCGGCGAGCTGGCTGCGCAGCCGCTCGGCCACGGCGGCGGCGGTGGCCAGGTCGCCCGGCGCGCCCAGCGGGAGCAGCACGCAGAACTCCTCGCCGCCCAGGCGGCCGAGGCTGTCCACCTCGCGCAGCCCGGCCTGCCAGACGCGCACGCAGTGCTGCAGGGCCGCGTCGCCGGCCTGATGGCCGTGGTCGTCGTTGATGCGCTTGAAGTGGTCGATGTCGATCATCGCCAGCGCGAAGCCGCGGCCGCGCAGCAGCTGGGCCTGGGCGGCGGCCAGCGCCTGCTCGAAGGCGCGGCGGTTTAGCGCGCCAGTCAGCGGGTCGCGGTAGGTGAGGTGCTGGATGCGCGTGACGAGGCGCCAGATCATCAGCGCGAGCAGGCTCAGCGTGATGCCGGCGGTGATGACGAACCACAGTACCGCGCGTGCGGGGGAGGGCAGCCTGCCGCTGAGGAAGTGGTCGTCCCAGCCGGGCACGAGCAGCAGTTCGACGGCGTGGATGCCGCAGGCGGCGACGAGTGTCACGAAGGGCAGGGCCATGCAGGCGACGAAGGGGCGCGATAGCTGGCCGCCGATGCCGCGCACGACCTCGCGCACGGCCAGCAGGCCCAGCAGCGTGGCCGTGACCGTGCCCGCGACCTGGGGCGCGAGGCCCGAGCCGCTGGCCAGGCCCAGCGCGATGGCCAGCGCGCCGAGGCCGCCCACCCAGGCCAGGTCCTGCGGGCGCTGGCGGCTGCGCAGCATGCGCCGCAGCGCCAGCAGCAACAGCAGCATGCAGGCCAGCCGGCCGAACTCGGGGACGGCCTGGCGCAGCAGCGCCGGCCAGCCGGCCAGGCAGTCGCCGCAGCCTTGCGACAGGACGCGCACGAGATGGCCCGCCGCCATCAGCCGGCTGGCGCGCGGCGCGATGCGGAACAGCTGGGCTAGCGTCAGCCACGCCAGGGCTGCCATCACGTTGAAGACGGCGCTGACCTTGAGGATCGTGGGGACGTCGAGGAATTCCATGGGCAGGTCTTGCATCTTCTCCGAGAACGCCACAATGCCGGCCATGTCGGATTGGGTATTGATCACCGGAGGATCGCGCGGCATCGGCGCAGCGACGGTGCTGGGTTGCGCCGCTGCCGGCTGGGACGTGGCCATCAACTACGCCCGCGATGGCGGTGCGGCCGAGGCGCTGGCCGCGCGCGTGCAGGCCCTGGGCCGGCGCGCGCTGTGCCTACAGGCCGACGTGGCCGACGAGGCCCGGGTGGCGGCGATGTTCGAGCGCCTGGACGCGGCCGGCGGCCGGCTGGCGGGCCTCGTCAACAACGCCGGCATCGTGGCACCGGCCGCGCGGCTGGCCGCGATGACGACCGGGCGCTGGCGCCGCCTTTTCGACGTTAACGTCATCGGCACGCTGCTGTGCTGCCAGCAGGCCGCGCGGCGCATGAGCACGCAGCAGGGCGGCGCGGGCGGGGCGATCGTCAACCTCAGCTCGCGCGCAGCCGAGTTCGGCTCGGCCGGCATCTATGTCGACTACGCGGCCACCAAGGGCGCCGTCGACACGCTGACCAAGGGCCTGGCCCGCGAACTGATCGCCGAGGGCATCCGTGTCAACGGCGTGCGGCCCGGCATCATCGAGACCGACATCCACGCCAACAGCGGCATGGACGCGAGCGGCGCGGCATCGACCATCCCCATCCAGCGCCTGGGACGACCCGAGGAGGTCGCGGCGGCCGTCGTCTGGCTCCTCGGCGATGCGGCCAGCTACACAGTCGGTGCGTTGCTGGACGTGGGCGGGGGCCGCTAGCGTTTCTCGACCAGGCTGGACTCCAGGCCGTTCTCGTCGCGCAGCCGCGCGGCCGTTGCGCGCGCCTCGTCCAGGCTCGGGAAGGGCCCGGCGCGCAGGTGGTGCCTGCCGGCTTCGCGCACGATGGTCAGCAGCGGCAGCAGTGCCAGGTCGGCCTCGGCCACGCGCTGGCGCAGCGTCTCGGCGCCGTCCAGCCTGGCGAAGGCGCCGAACTGCAGCCAGTAGCTGCCGCTGGCGGCGGCGCCCGGTGTCGTCTCGCGCTGAGGCCCGCCCTGGGGCGTGTCGGGCACGAAGACCGGCGACGGCTCGCCGGCCGGCGCGGTCCACAGGCCGGCGCGGATCTCGGCATAGGTGATGCGCCTGACTTCGACATGGGCCACGCCGCGTAGCAGGTCCAGCTTGAGCGCGGCCGTGTAGCTGAGGTCGATGACGCGGCCCTTGTGGAAGGGGCCGCGGTCGTTGACGCGCACGATGACCTCGCGGCCGTTGGCCGGGTTGCGCACGCGGGCATAGCTGGGGATGGGCAGCGTGGGATGGGCCGCCGTCATCGCGTACATGTTGTAGACCTCGCCGCTGGCCGTGGGGCGGCCATGGAACTGGCGGCCGTACCAGGAGGCGAGGCCGCGCTCGGCGAACGGCGTGTCGGTGACGATGGGCTGGTAGCGCTCGCCCTGCACCTCGTAAGGCTTGTTGGGGCCGCCGACGCGGATCGGCTCCAGCCGCGGCACGGCGTCTGGCACGCGGGCCAGGTCGGCGGGCGGGCTGGGCGGCGGGCCGTCACGCCCGGAAGGTTCGGTCGGCGCGGGGGCGCGCGTGGCACAGCCGGCCAGCGCGAGCAGCAGCAGGGCCAGCCCAGTATGCTGCGCGCTGTCCTTCCATCGTCGAAGCCATGCCATGAGCAATTTCGTCTTTCCACCGGCCGAGATTCCCAGCGCCGCCGTCCGCGGCACGGACGCGCGCTACGCGGTGCGCCGCATCTTCTGCGTCGGCCGCAACTATGCCGATCATGCCCGCGAGATGGGCGCCGACCCGACGCGCGAGCCGCCGTTCTACTTCACCAAGCCGGCGACGGCCCTGACGCCCTCGGGCGCGACCGTGCCCTACCCGACCGAGACCAGGAACTACCACTACGAGATGGAGCTGGTGCTAGCCCTCGGTGCGCCGGTGTTCAAGGTCACGCCCGAGGCCGCCTTGGCCGCGATCTGGGGCTATGCCGCGGGCCTGGACATGACGCGCCGCGATCTGCAGGCCGCGGCCAAGGCTGCTGGCAAACCCTGGGACACGGCCAAGGGCTTCGACCAGTCGGCCATCCTGGGCGAGATCGTGCGCAAGAGCGAACTGGGCCTGCTCGCCAAGGGGGCTATCACCCTGGCGGTGAACGGCGTGGAGAAGCAGCACGGCGATCTGGCCGACATGATCTGGAACCAGGCGGAGATCGTCTCGAACCTGAGCCATCTCTACCACCTGCACCCCGGCGACCTGATCTACACCGGCACGCCGGCAGGCGTTGGCGCCGTGGTGGCCGGCGATGTGCTCGTCGGCCGCATCGAGGGGCTGGGCGAGATCAGCCTGACGGTCGGCCCGGCGGAGTGAGCGGCGATGTTCTCTGCTGAAGAAACGCTGGCGCAGGCGCGCGCGCGCAACATCCACGAGGCGCTGGCCGAGGACATCGGCCACTGCGACTGGACGGCCCTGCTGGTGCCCGCAGGCCGGCGCGTGGCGGCCCAGGTGCGGGTGCGCGAGGCGGCGGTGCTGTGCGGGCGCGACTGGTTCGACGACGTGTTCGCCGCGCTGGATTCGACGGCCCGCATCGACTGGCTCTACGACGAAGGCGCGGCCATGACGGCGGACAGCATCGTCTGCCGCATCGAGGCCGATGGCCGCGCGCTGCTGTCGGCGGAGCGGCCGGCGCTGAACTTCCTGCAACTGCTGTCGGGCACGGCGACGATCACGCGCGCCCACGTCGACGCGGTGGCCGGCGCCAGTCCCAACCCGCGCGGCTGCGCCATCCTCGACACGCGCAAGACCGTGCCGGGCCTGCGCCTGGCGCAGAAGTACGCGGTGCGCGTGGGCGGCGGGCAGAACCAGCGCCTGGCGCTGTATGCCGGCATCCTCATCAAGGAGAACCACATCGCCGCGGCTGGCGGCGTGGCCCCCGCCCTGCGCGCGGCCCAGGCGCTGAAGGCCGGCGTGGACATCCAGGTCGAGGTCGAGACGATTGACCAGTTGCGCGAGGCGCTGGACGCTGGCGCTGTCAGCGTGCTGCTGGACAACTTCAGCGAAGCGCAGATGCGCGAAGCCGTCGCCGTGAACGCCGGCCGCGCGCTGCTGGAGGTATCAGGCGGCGTCGCGCTGGATCAGCTGCGCTGGATCGCCGCCACCGGCGTGGACCGCATCTCCATCGGCCGACTGACGAAGGACGTCAGGGCCGTGGATTATTCGATGCGGGTGCTGGGGCCGGTTTAGCGGCGACGCCGCGCCAGCCCGAGCAGGCTCAGGCCGACAAGGCCCAGCGTGCCGGGCTCGGGCACGCGGCTGATCTCGGAGCCGGCAATCAGGAAAATGTCGCCAAAGCCACCGGTGTCGCAGGGGCCGACGGAGCCACCGCCTGCCAGGGCCGGGCCCGAGGTCGGGTCGGGGTTGCCGTTCTTGCCCAAGGTGTTGAAGCAGCCCATCCAGACCTGCACGGACATCGTGTCATAGCCCTGGCTTTGCAGTCCCTTCAGGTCCAGGCCGGGGATGTAGTTGATGAACTCGGCGGTGTTGGATGCCTGGTTGGTGTTGACGAGCTGGCCGCCGGATGGGCAACTGGCGCCATCGGGCGACGGGTAGGACACCTTGTCGTCGACGACGCAAATGGCACCCACAGTCATGCCGAAGTCGCTCGCACCGGGTGTCGTGATGGCGCTGCCGTCGAAGTTCTTGGTCGACGAAAACGCCGTCGGATCCTTGAAGATGTCGTTGAGATCGAGATTCTGGGTCTCGAAGTACTTGTTGACCTTGTTGCCGTCGGTGTCGCGGATCGTCACCAGCGCCCAGATCGGCAGGCTGGCCGTGCTGTTCTGCGGGTTGTTGAAGTCGAAGGCAATGGCCATCTGGTGATAGGCACCGCCGAAGGTCAGCTTCTGGTTAAGGGTGCTGAGGCCGATGTCCCAGCTGTAGGGCGTGTCATTGGCCAGCCCGCCGTTGTTGAGGGGGTCGTTGGCGTCGCCGGTGTAGAAATACTTCTTGTTGCCGCCGTTCTGCGACGAGAAGGCATTTTCCGACGGGTTGATCTGGTCGCCGTTGTTCAGGATGTTGCCGTTGTTGGTCGTGACGACGATGGTGTCGAGCAGCGCGCCCTGGCTGGCGGCGAACCCGTACGGCCCAGTGAAACCGGTGTAGCCGCGGGAGGCCAGGTTGTCCAGCACCTTGGTCGAACAGGACACGAAGTTGCCGTAGGTCGCGCAGGCGGAGTTGGGCGACGGATAGGTCGGCGTGTAGACCGGCAGCGGTGCCGCGGTGGCCATGCCGGTTGGGAGGAGCAGGGCAAGCAGCCACTGCGAACGGACGCCCCTGAAAGCCTTCTTCATAGATCACCTCTCATTGGAGTTTGGACTTTGTATCCAAAGGTGAGCATTAATCGGGCCAGCCTCTCTAAGTCATTGATTCAGGCTCAGATGCGTTCACCCCCCTGAATCGGGTGTCAAGTCGCTCGACATGGATTGGTAATGGACAGCGTTGTCAGATTTCGCGCGCGGAGATGGCAGCTCCCGCAGCTCTGCGGCCTCAGGCGTCGAACCAGGGTTCGTTGGGCAGGTCGTCGAAGACCTTGCGCAGCCCGGCGCTCCAACCCTTGCGCAGCGCCTGGAAGTAGGGATCGTCGCGCTCGATGCGGTGAGGCGGCTTCATCGCCTGCTCGAACTGGTTGGCGCGCAGCATCAGCATGTCGATTGGCAGGCCTACCGAAAGGTTGGACTGGATGGTCGAGTCGAAGCTCACCAGGGTGCACTTGGCGGCTTCGTCCAGCGGCGTCGTTTCGTAGCGGATGACGCGGTCGATGATGGGTTTGCCGTACTTGCTCTCGCCGATCTGGAAGTAGGGCGTGTCTTCCGTCGCCTCGATGAAATTGCCCTGCGGATAGACGTGGAAGAGGCGTGGGCCCTCGCCCTGGATCTGCCCGCCGAGCAGCATGTTGGCGCCGAAATCCACCCCGTTGTGCTGGGGGTCGCTGTCGCGCGCGACGATCTCCTTGAGCGTGCGGCCCAGCAGCACGGCGGCGTCGTAGAGCGTGGGGACGTTGAGCAGGTGCTCGCCCTCGCCGTGCAGGCGCTGGTTCAGCACGGAAATGACGGATTGCGTCGTCGCCAGGTTGCCTGCGGTCAGGATGACGATCTCGCGCTGGTGCGGGATCTGGAACTGGTACATCTTGCGGAAGCTGGCGATGTGGTCGACGCCGGCATTGGTGCGCGTGTCGGATGCGAACAGCAGGCCCGCACGCAGGCGCATGGCGACGCAGTAGGTCATGGGGAAGTCCCGGCGAATGAGCTGGCGGTCATGTTACGGCTGGCCGTTGCCGGTGCCGTGCTGTGGGTCATCCATAGCCTGCTGGTCATCGCGCTTTGGCAGAAGCCAGATGGCGCGTGATGGCGGGTTCCACCATCAGACCTGGCTCTCTGGGAAGAGGGCTCTCGCGGACCACGGGCTGCCTCGGGATGCTTCAGTGCGCCGGCACCGAGGCATGGCTCTGACAGAAACTGTGAAACTTTGAGGCAGACCGGAGCCCTGGCCTCGAAAGCGTTCCTCTTTGATACAGCCTGGTTGCATCACCATTTTGGACAAAAACCTTTCGTTCTGTCCATAATGGTGAACGTTTCGTCCATTCCGGCCGAACCAATGCCCAGCAAACCTCCCGTTATATTTCCCCAGGAGCAGCGCATGCTCGCTGCGCTGGGCGAGCGCGTGCGTCTTGCCCGGTTGCGCCGCAAGCTGACCACCACCACGGTGGCGCAGCGAGCCGGCATTTCCCGTACCTCGCTGTACAACGTCGAAGCTGGAGATCCCGGCGCAACGCTAGGCACGTATCTGCGAGTGCTTGCGGTACTCGGGTTGGACAAGGACATCGACAGGGTGGCAGCCGACGATCAGGTCGGGAGGAAGCTGCAGGATCTCCAGATGGATTCCCCGCCGAAGTCCGGACGTACTGCCGCCGCCATCAAGCGTGAGAGCGCGAAATGAGCGGTTCGGATCTGGAGGTTTGGCTCGACAGCGACCTGGACGAGATGCGTCGCGTCGGCACACTTTCCCATGACCGGGGTCAGGTTCGCTTCAGTTATGACAAGGCGTGGATCAAGGACGCGAAGGCGTTCATGCTTGATCCGGACCTCTCCCTGGATGAACAACCCTTCTTCCCGAAGCCAGAGGCCGGGAACTTCGGCATCTTCCTGGACTCGTCGCCGGACCGTTGGGGCCAGACGCTGATGAAGAGGCGCGAGGCACTTCAGGCAAAAGATGCCAATGAGAAACCTCGAACGCTGTACGCATGGGACTTCCTCATCGGTGTCCAGGACTTCACTCGGCAGGGTGCACTGCGGTTCCGAATCGAAGGCACCGACGAATTCCTTGGTGACGAGAAGATGGCGGCGCCACCGGAGACGAGCCTGCGTGAGCTGGAGTCCGTTGCCACGCTTCTGACGAGCAAGCGTATCGACGACTTGGACGCACTGCGCCGCTGGCTCGTGGTGCTCGTAGTGCCGGGCGCGTCGTTGGGCGGTGCCCGGCCCAAGGCAAACTTCTCGGAGCAGGATGGCGCGCTGTGGATCGGCAAGTTCCCATCTCGCGACGATGACCGCGACATCGGTGCCTGGGAAGCGGTGATCCACACGATGGCCGACAAGGCTGGAATCGATGTTCCGCCCGCCAAGGTGGTCCAACTGAACAACGAGTTCCACACCTTCTGCATCCAAAGATTCGATCGCGCCGAAGGCAAGCGGCGCTTCTACGCCTCCGCCATGACGCTGCTGCGCCGAGACCAGAGCGAGGGCGTCAGCTACCTGGAATTGGCCCAGTTCCTGAGGACGGCCGGAGATCCGGCGCACGTGGCCAGCGACCTGGAGCAACTCTTCCGCCGGGTCGCCTTCAACGTCGCGGTTGGCAATCGAGACGATCATCTCCGAAACCATGGCTTCCTGCTCGGCCAGGAAGGCTGGCGGCTTTCCCCCGCTTTCGACGTCAATCCAAACATCGACAAGGCCGAGCATGTGCTGAGCATTGACGACTCGGACAACCGACCGAGTCTGGCCACGGTGCTGACGACGGCCGAGTTCTATGGCCTCACGACGGACCGCGGTGCTGCCATTGTTGAGGACGTGGCCAGCGCGGTCGACGGGTGGGCAGATCTTGCGCGCAAGGCCGGGATCTCGGGCGCAGACATCGCGGTCACTGCGGCCGCGTTTTCAGCGCATCGAGAGTACCGCGAGAACGCCGCGAATACGCCCGTCACTCCCGTGCCGGCAGCGCCCAAATCGCGTCGGCCGCGCGCCAGGTGAACTCGATCGCCGAGTTAGCCATCGACGCTGAGTAGCGTCAGATCCCAGGGCCTGATTTGACCCGGCCCAGAGCGTCGTCGTGCGCGTTTCGGGAGTACGTTTGGCCCACTTTGGGCCCACTTCGTATTCCCGTCATATCCGCGCGGTAGTCGAAAAACGCAAAAGGCCTTGCAAGTCAGCAACTTGCAAGGCCCCGATTTGGCGCGCCCGGTTGGGATCGAACCAACAACCCCTGCCTTCGGAGGGCAAAATTCAGTCCGGCTAAGTTGTTGCTGTGCAAGATAAGTTATTGATTCAAAAGAACTTATCTGTGCCGTTCCGTGTCAAACGGAGCCGCTCTGGGCACAATGATGCACTTGCATTGCACTTGCTATCGCGGAGCCCACTGTGCGCACCAATGTCGTTCCCATTCACCCTCCCATCCGGATTGCCCGGCCACGCCTGACGGCCGCCACCCTCAAAACGGCCAAACCCGAGGCTAGCCCGTTCGAGCTGCGGTCGGACAAAGTTCCCGGGCTGCTGATGCGCTGCGAGCCGTCGGGGAACATGAACTATTGGGTCGTCATCGGGCGCGGCAAGCGTGTCCGGCTTGGCTCCACCCGCGTTCTGACGATGGCCCAGGCCGAAGAGACGGCGCGGCGCGTGCTGGTCGATCCGGAGGCGTTCGCCAAGTCCAAGTTCAAGTCGGCCACGCTGGAAGAGTTCATCGACGACCACTACAAGCCGTGGGTGAAGGCGCACCGCAAGTCGGCGGACGCCACGCTGGCCCGGCTCAAGGCCAGCTTCGAGAAGAAGTTCTACCGGCAGCGGATGGAAGAGGTCAGCCTTTCCAACTTGGAGCGGTGGCGCACCGACCGCATCAACGGCGGCACGGCCAAGGCCACGGTCAATCGCGACCTGGTCGCCCTGAGTTCCGTGCTGTCCAAAGCCGTGGAGTGGGGCGCCCTGGAAGCGAACCCGTTGCAACGCCTGAAGAAGCTGAAGGTCACGACGAAGAAGGTTCGATTCCTGTCGGCGGAAGAGGAGGCCCGGCTCCGGGCAGCATTGGCCGAACGGGATGCCGAGCTGCGGGCCAAGCGCGAGAGCGGCAACGCATGGCGGGCGGCCCGTGGATTGCCGCTGATGCCCGAGAAGGGCACCTACGGCGACCACCTCACGCCGATGGTGCTGCTCTCCATCAATGCCGGGCTGCGGCAGGGCGAGGTCTTCAACCTGACCTGGGCCGATGTGGACTTGGACCGCAAGCTGCTGACCGTGCGCGCCGATGTGGCGAAGTCCGGCAAGCTGCGGCACGTCAACCTGAACTCGGAGGCTGCCCGCGTGCTCAGCGCGTGGAAGGACGCTACCGGCGGTATCAACGGACTGGTGTTTCCCGGCCAGGAAGGCAAGCCGTTCACGGACGTCAAGACGGCCTGGGCACCGCTGCTGAAGCGGGCCAAGATCGAAGATTTCCGCTGGCACGACATGCGGCACCACTTCGCCTCGCGTTTCGTCATGGCGGGCGGCGACCTGAACACCCTTCGTGAGTTCCTGGGCCACGCAGATATCAAGATGGTGCTGCGGTACGCCCACCTCTCCAGCGAACACAAGGCAGCCGCCATCGAACGCATCTCTGGCGGGGTGCCAGCGTGACGGGCCTGGACGCCCTGCGCCGCGTGCTCGCACGGGCGCGCAACGGGAAGGCGCAGAGCGTGGCCGACCTAGATGCACTGGATGCAGCCGTCGCCGCCATTGCGGCGGGCACTTCGGCAGACAAGGCCCTGGGGCTGAAGCGTGCGAAGGCAGGCAGGCCACGTATGGCGCCAGAACAGCGCGAGGCCGAGATTGAACGGGTCATGCAGGTTCTGGAACTGGTGGCGGCGAACAAGGGGCTCAACCAGGACGAGGCCGCGTTGCTCGTCGTCGGTTCGGAATCCAAGCTGCACACCATGAATCGCCGCGTGGCCCGGTTCCGGCGCATCGCAGAGATGCTGCTCGAAGAAGAGGCCATCCCCGCAGAGGGCCGACTACCCGACGACCCAAGCGCCCAGGAAGAGTTCCAGCCCGTGTAAGGCCCCGGCAGGTCGGGAAATCCGTCGCTGGCGGTCCGTTTGGGGGCTGGCCTCGGCTACCCCCTCGGCGCGCATGCTGCGGCAGCCTGCACGGGCCCGCACCACGGCCTCGGCGCGGGCGTCAACGGCAGTAATCCGCGCAATTGTTGGCATGGCCGCAACTGGCCTGGACTGCGCCAATTGATCCCAACGCGCCAAACCAGCGCAAACGAGATCAATAGGAGCCCGTTGTGAGTCAAGCCACCGACACCATCCGTCGCGCATCAAGGCCCGAGCCGTTCATCCAGCCGCTGGCCTACACGATGGACCAAGCCGCCATCGCCTGCGGGCGTTCCAAGAAGCAGCTCTACCGCGATATCGCGCAGGGCCTGTTGCGCACGTACAAGCACGGACGCCGCCGGATGGTCACCGTGCAGGAAATGGAGCGCCACGTTGCCCGGCTGGCGCGGGGCCAGTAGCCCACCAGTACCGCTCACTTTCGTCGCTAGCACAGCGCCGACTTCTTTGACAAGACCAGCGTCGGTTTCGACGTAACTCCTCGCCACCACTGGAAAAACACGCGCCGCGTATTCGTCGGTATCGCCGCGAGCTGCGCGACGCAGGACGTTTCCCACCACGTCCCGACGTTGCTGCCTAGAGTGACCAACAGCGGCTGCCAGTGGGGTGGCCGTTTCCATTTCCGAGGCACTCAACATGGCGAAGACACCCAGCACCACCACGGCCCCCGCTACCGGATCGGGCCTGCAACTCGAAACCCTCATCAGCCTGCTCGAACTGGCCCAGCGCCTGCGCTGCCACCGCACCACGATCTATCGGCTGGTGCGCGACGGGCACCTGCGGCCCACGTGGATCAGGGGCAAGCAACTGTTCACCCCCGCTGAGGTCGAGCGGTTCCTGGCCGCCGCTGCCACCAAGGAGGACTGACACCATGCCCCGACTCAACACCGAAGAAGCCCGTGCCCAGCGCAACGCCCGCAAGCGCGCCGCCCGTGCAGCCAAGCGTCCCGCCCGTCCCGTGCAGCAGCGCCCCGCGCATGTCCCCGTCGCGCTGCGCAGGCTGGTCACGCACTTGGACGAGAACGGACCCACCACCTCAAACGTCTTGAAGCACGTGTCCTGCGGCTCGGAGCCCCGAAGGTACGCGCCCCTTCGTCAAATGGCGAAGGAAATGGGGCTCATCGAATTCGAGCCGTGGCAGCCGACAGCCTACGGCCAATCTCGTATGCACACCATCACCGACGCTGGCCGGGAATGGCTCAAGCAGCCCGGTCACCGCTGGCCTGACAAGGCACAGAAGCCATGACGGAAATTCACTATTCCTACGTCACGGACGGCGGCGTCCGCAACACGCGGGTCAAGCCCTCCGAGGGCGGCACGCTGGCCGACATGCGCGAGAGGTTCAAGAAGCCCTTGCCGCTCGGCGTTCAGAGCGATGCGTATCACTCGATGGACAAGAAGGAACGCGGCCGTGTGAAGAACGGCCTTCCGTACTTCGTCGGCGGCACCATTGACGGCACGCGGGACGACAAGAACGTCCAGGCCCGCCACTTGCTGACCCTCGACATTGAGCAACCCGACCCGGACGGCGAGCAGCCGCCACCGCCACAGGACGTGCTTGAGACGCTTGAACTGCTTGAGTCTGAAGGCTGGGTTTACACGTCCATCAGTCACACGCGCGACCGGCCTCGTTATCGCGTAGTGCTGCCCCTGCGCGAGCCCATCGAAGGCGGTGACCTGACGGAAGATGTGTTGCGGGCCAGCACACAACGCGCCGCTGAACGGCTCGACATCGGTCCGTGGTGCAGGCCCGAATCGTGGGCACTGTCACAGCCGATGTTCCTACCCGCCAAGTTGAAGGGCGGCGCGTACTGGGAAGGCTACACCTCGGGCGAGGCGTGGGCCATCGAGCGCCAGAAGACACGCAAGAAGGCCACCCCAGGCCAGCCCGCCGACATGCCCGACGAACGACCCGACCCGGTGTTGCACGCGCTGAAGGAAGCGGGGATGTACCTGCGCGCGAACCTGAAGCACAAGGGGATGCACTTCGTACAGTGTCCGCACCACGAGGCCCACAGCACCGAGAGCGAATCCAAGACCGTCTATTACGAAGCCCACTTTGACGGCAACCCCAAGGCAGCGTTCAAGTGCATGTCCACCAGTCACGACCCCATCAACTACGGCGGACTCGTGAACTGGCTGACTGAGAACGGCCACCTCACCAGCGACGAGAAGGCCCGTACCGGCGTCATGGATGACTTCGACGCGTTCGACGAAGAGGCCCGCGTCACGCACTACCTGAACACCAAACCTGAGGAACGGGAATGGGCCTGGGAGAAGTTTGCGCCCGTTGGGAAGGTCACCGTGTTGGCTGGCCCGGGCGGCGTCTCCAAGTCGATGCTGATGCTGAACCTCCTCATCTATGGTGCGCTGGGTATGGACTGGGCCGGGTTCACGCCGCATGGTCCGGTCCGGTCACTCTATGTGTCCTACGAGGACGACAAACTGGAACTCCACAAGCGCGTCCACGCCTTGGCTGAAGCGCTTAGCGAGGCGGAAGACGGCATGGTCAGGCTCCTATACGACGTGCACGGCAGCATCAACGAGAACCTGCGCCTCTACGCGGCGGATGAAGTGGCGCTGTCCTGGCTGCTCATGAAGAAGTCCGACCGTTACAGCAGCGCCGAGCGCACCGAGCGGGTCAACTGGCTAATCAACTATCTGAGCCAGAAGCGAATTAAGGTGCTCGTGCTGGACCCTGCGGTTTACACGCACCAGCTCGAAGAGAAGTCCAACGAGGACATGGCGGCGTTCATGCAAACGCTGTCACACATTGCCAAGATGGCAGGCGTGGCGGTGATCATCCTTCACCACATGAACAAGCAAGGGGGCTTCCAGCAGCTTGCCGACGTGAATCAAGGCTCGCTGCGCGGCGCGTCCGCATTCGCCGACAACTCGCGGTCGGTGGCTGTCATGGTGAGCATGCCCGCCAAGGATGCCGCCAACTACGGCATGGATGCGGAACAGGCGAAGACCGTCGCGGTGTTCAAGCATGTCAAGCACAACTACTCGGACAGCCTGGGCACCATGATGTTCGACCGTCGGGGTCCGCTACTGGTGCCCCGTGAACTGGGACGTGCCAGCCAATTCCAGGTCGCTGAGATCAAGGCGCGAGAAGTTGCAGATAACAAGAGGCGCGAGTGGTCGGGGGAGGCCGTGCGAGTTCTGCCGTGGTTGATGGCAAATCCAGGCGCTGGGTACAACGAAATCGCTCGCAAGATGAACTACGACGACAAGCAGCGAACCCGAATCCTCAATGGCCTCGCGGAATTGGGGTGGATTCGCGTGGAGCCGGGGGGTGGCAATAGCAAGCTATGCACCGTCACTCATGACGGCGAAGACTGGCTCGCCGAGCAAGACAAAACTCGCGGGTGATGCAGGTGATGCCAGGTGATTCCCGAATCACTCAAGAATCACTCCGAATCACCGTGGTGTGGTGGTGGTGGTGCAGCCCCTTTATGGGGTAGCACCACCACACCACTACCTGAGCCGAACCGCCACGCATATGGAACTCGCTTCACCGTATCGGCCGAAGCACCAGCCCCCGCTTCTGCTGAATGGTGACGACACACGGCAGCCCCACCCCTCTCGCGCGTCCGAACGTCGAGAGGAATAGAAATCCCTCGCCAGAAATCCGGTTCTCCCGACACCTCAGCTGAAGGGCATCGGGCCGCCACTCCGACACCACAACGGCACCCACGGCCAGCCCGTGCCGCACCGTCGCCCCACGCGTCGGCCTAGACGGGCCGCAGGCGAGCCGCAGCGCCCGTCCCGAGGGGGTAGCCGACCCCCGCCCCTTGCGGGTCGCGTGGGCGGGCAGCCAACCGAGATTTTTTGCCACCACGACGAAACCCTAGGCAGCATGAGTCATGCAGTTGGCAAGTTATGGCGCTGCCCCTGCGCCCCTCAACCCGAAAGGAAATCCAATGGCAACACCTGCACCCGCCCGCAAAGCCGGGCAACTCTCCAAGAAGGCCCCCTCGTCGGTGCCGCCCGCCTTCGCCCAGTCCATCGACGGCAAGACCTACTCGACGCGACGGGCAACACTCGTGCACGACAACGGCAAGGGCGAAGTCCTGTACCGCGACCCCGATGCGGGCTACTTCCTGGTCTTCCTCAGCCGCGTGGTCGGTGCCGTGCCCATGTACGGCGTCCGCCCGCTCTCTGACGACGCCCTCCACGCCTGGGCCGTGAACAACGGCGCGACGGGCCTGCTGGCGAAAGCCTCCGCGAAGGTGCTCGTCAAGAAGCTCATGGCAACCCCCACCGGCCGCGATCAGTTGAACAAGCTGATGCGCAGCCGCTGATCCCAACAACCCAATTCCTGAAAGACTCGTATGCAAACCTCTCTGAAAGAACAACTCGCCGCCGCCCAATCCGAAGTCCGCGCCCAAGCGGACGTTCAGAAGAAGCTGTCCGAAGCCAGCGCCAAGATTGCCGCTGAAATCCGCCGCGTGGGTGGCCTCAAGCGCACTGCCGACGCACTGACGGAAGAAGCCGCGCAGGTCGGCGCACGGCGCATCCTGGGCGAAGCCACCGACGCCGAAGCCGAGGCCGCCAACGCTCGCGCAGCACAGGCCCGCGCCGATGCTGCCGGTGCCGACACGGTGATTGCGCAGCTCAACCGCGAAAACGAACTCGTCAGCCAGCGATATCAGTCGGTCGTCCCGGCAGCGCAGGTCGCGCAGAACGTGTGCAACCAGATTCGCGCCGCGATGGTCCGCGAGTCCGCCGAGGCTGCCGCCGCCGAGTACGTGGCCGCTGCGAATGCGTTGGGCTTGGCCTTGCGCAAAGTGGTTGCACACGCCAAGGCGCTGGCGACCATCCCGGAGGCTGGCAACTTCGCGCCGTGGACGCCCGCTGCCGTGGAAGTTCCGGCCTTCCCTGAGCTGGCCGCGTTCGGTGGCAACCCGCTTCGCAAGCTTGTTATCGCGGTCGGCAACCCTGACCAAGTGCAGGCCGAGACCAGCGCAATCTTGCGCAGCCTGTCCGCCGAGTAACTGTCCCCGGCCCAGCCCCTGCGCCTGACGAAACCGTCGGTATCGTCCCCAGGCGCAGGGGCACCCAGGCCCAAACCCGAGGGGGTAGCCGACCCCGAGCCGCAAAGAGGTCGCCAGCGACCGTCTAGGCCTCCGCGTGGTGGGGATGCTGGGTCTGCGCAGGGGCTACACGGGCCGCCAGCGCTCCACAGTTCCACCACCCCCGGGGCTGGCGTTGGCAGTCGTTTGAAGAAAGTTCTTGCGTTCTTGGATCGGCTTTCCTGAACATGAATCAACCGCACATCGCGGAAGCCCAAACGCCAAGGAGTTCAACATGTCGCAAGCTCAAGCCACTCGCATCGGCCCCCGTGTTCACAAGCCCGTTCCCGTTGGCGATGAAGGTGAGGCGGGCACCGTGGCCTTCGATGGCCTGCGCCGCCGCCCTGTGCTGGCTCGCAACGGCGAACAGTTGATCGTGTGCTGCTCGCGCACGGCACGGAAGCACGGCTGGGAGATCGTCGGCCGCATGTTCCAGCGCAGCGCGAACCGCTCAAAAGGTTGACGTACTGAGCCACCCCCGGCGCATCCGCTGCGGGCAGGCTCGCAAGTCACCCATCACCCGAACTGAGCCGGCTCAACTGCGGGTCGGCACCTTTTGAGCTAGGAGCCGAAACGTGGCCCAACTCGCGTATTTCCGCGTCAGCGGTGCTGACCAGTCCATCGAAGCCCAACGGCACGCCCTGCAATCAGGCGCGGGCGCATTCGATGAAGAGTTCGCCGACGAGGGCGTGAGCGGTGCCGTGCCCGCCGCGCAGCGCCCAGGCTTTGCCCGGCTGCTGGCCTACTGCCGCAAGGGCGACACGGTGCACGTCTACGCGGTGGACCGCCTGGGCCGCGATGCCCTGGACGTGCAGGCCACCGTCCGCAAGCTGCTGGACAAGGGCGTGGCCGTCGAGGTGCAGGGCCTGGGCCGCATCGCCCGTGGCGTGGGCGAACTCATCCTGGCCGTGCTGGCGCAGGTTGCCGACATGGAACGGCAGCGCATCCGCGAGCGCACCCAGGCAGGCAGGGAGAAGGCGCGGCAGGCCCTCGCCACCACGGGCCGCACGCATCGCGGCAAAGCATCACTCGGCAGGCCCAAGGCGCACGACCCGCAAGTCGTGGCGCAGTGGCGGGCCGATCACGCGGCCAGCATCACGGCAACGGCCCAGCACTTCGGATGCTCGGTCGCCACGGTCAAGCGGGCGTGCTACCGGGCAGCCTCAGCGGCAATGTGACCCGCCAGCGAGGCCACGAAGGACCGCAGGCCGGTCATGGGCGACAACTCCAGATAGGCCCCATCCGCCACCGCTGACCGGGGCGTGGCAATCACGGAAGCCGACGAATAGAGCTGCTCCTTGGCGAGCCGCTGGCACAGGATGTCGTATCTCTGAAGATAGGACGAGCCCGCGAACTCAGGGAACACGGGAAAATGCGGCGACGACTCGCGCACTGGTGCGCGCGATTCCGGGGCATCCTCGACAACCATCAGCCAGCCCACAAACGGGCGTTCCTGCTGGCCGAACGCGCCTTCACGGTAAGCCGTCCAGAGATCGTGCGAAGTGCCGATGGCTTCCTCGGTTCGGTTGTTGAAGTTGTTCCCGAACGATGGCCCAACATGGCTCTTGAATTCCAGGGCCGCGATGAGCCGCCCCTTGTCGATCACGAGCAAGTCCCATAGCTTCGTCGGGCGGAAGAATCCCGGCAGCGTCAGCACGGCGCGCTTCTGGTGAATCTCTGCATGCGGCAGGCCGTTCGCTTTGACCAGGTCAATCACCAGATCCGAGAAGCCGTCCATGTTCTTGCCGCCGGTGACACCAGCGCGCTCGCCTTGGTCTGACTTGCCAGATTCCTTTTGCTTCCGTTTCGCGTCGTCGCGGGTCTGCCAGAAAGCCTTGATTGCCGAATTCGTTTTCTTCTCGAAGTCGCAGAGATTCAGTGCCATGTAACTCGTTCTCCCTTTTGTGTTGTTCTTCAGCGGGCCAGCATGTCGGCTTCGTCTGCCGTCAGCCCGTAGAGTTCGCAAGCCGCCCTATCGCATTCAGGCATGTCCAGCGATTCGGCAGCCTGGGCCAGCCGGGCGCGCATGGCGTCGGGTACGGTTGCCCATTTCGGCAGACGGATTCGACGCAGGTACTGAGCCTGGAAGCGCAGGAAGCCGCCCCGCATCGTCGTGGAATACGCGGCCACGAATTGCCGCGCCACGCTGGACAGCAATACGGCCTGCAAGGCGCGCAAGTCCCATTCCTCGGAGACCACGAAATACAGGTTGTGATGCGGGTACAGCTCGCCGCCCTCGTACACCACATGCGCCGAACCCTTGATATCCGGGATCAGCAACTTCGGCCGCGCAGCCAGCGAGGGCGTGATGCGGTCGATGGTGCGATACCAGTTCGCCGGGGCCTTCTGCGCAACGTGACGACCTGCAATGGCTTCGCGGTGCCGCTCAAGGTGGGCGCGCAGCTTCGGATACTTCGCAAGGTCGGCCAGCTTGCCGTCGTCCTCGAACGGGTTGACGACACCCAGACCAAGCCAGCGCACTTCGCCGCTCGCAATGTCCTTCGTCGTGGCGAGGGGCAGCTTGCGAGACGGCTCCACGTCCAGTTCAGCCATGGGCGCAATGAACGCCTTGTCCGCGCCCGTGGCTACACCGATGCCCACCTTACAGCCAGCCTCTTCCAGCGTGGGGAACATGGCTTCCAAGCGCCGCAGGAGCCCACGCTTGCCGGAAGAACTCAGCACCCACGGTTCCGAACCGATGCCTGCCTGCTCCACTACGGCCACGTCCAGTTCGGCGCACGGCTTCCCGGCCCGTAGCGTGCTGGCGAGCTTCGCCAATTCGGTCGCCACGAGGCCCGGTTGCTTGGCAACCAAGGTCGGCCCAGGTGCAGCCCGTTCGATCAGGGTGATGGCGGGATAGGCGATTACCTCCGAGTCGAAAGCGGGCGTGTCCACCATGTCCACATACGCTTTCAGGTGGAACGCCTTCGCCACCATGGCGCGCAGCGGCCCGCCGTACTTGTTCTTCGTCCAGCGGTCGGCGCAGATAAATGCGAACTGCCCGCCGTCCGCCAGCAGGCCAAGCGAACGCTCGATGAACGGCACGTAGAGGTCGGCCCTGTCGTAGAGCGATGAATAGCGCCGCCGATACTCAGCCAGCAGCGCGGCCGGAATCAGTTCCTGGCGCACATACGGCGGATTGCCCACCACGAAATCGAATGTGCCCGGCAGTTCGGAGAGTAGGAAGTCGCCGTGCAGCAGCCACGCATCCACCACGCGGCGCGATTCCTTCGACGACAAACCCGACTGTTCCAACAGGCCGATAGTCTTGACTCGCGTCTCCGTGTAGGTGTTGCCGTGCAGCTCAACGGCACGGATGCAGTTCGCCAAGTCGCCGGCATCGTCAGCAACCTTGGCCGCTGCCAGCAGCCGCGAGGCCGCCGCCAGCAGGAATTCACCGCCACCGAACGACGGCTCCAGCAGGCGCATCCGGTGCAACGGGCGGTCAGCCGTGTAGCCCGCCAAGTCCAGCATGAAATTCACCACCTCACGGCGCGTGAAGATTGCGCCCCGTTCGCTGTGATCGGAGTCGTGAGCGAGCTTCTCCACCGCGTCCGCGATGGGGCACATGCCGGGGAGCCCGGGTTGCTCGACTGATAGGGTGAAAGCCATGAAGCGATTATCGAGTCCAGGCCCCCACTCGCCGACGAGCCCCGGGGCGGTTTGTGCGCAACGCGCAGGGGCACCGCATCAGCCCTGCCGAGGGGGTAGCCGACCCTCCGGCCCCAAAACGTCGCCAGCGACCGTCTAGCGTCCGCCGTGGCCGGTGCGACCGTGCAACATGCAACAACGCAGCGGCGGCGCACTTAGCGAAAAAGCCCGGCAGCGGATTACACTGCCGGGCGCGCTTGGATGTAGCGAGGGTAGAAGGGTTCAGCTTCTGCCTCCGCATCGTGAACGACCAGTTGCCAGCTAGCTCATCAGCGCTTCACAGGCACGACCAGCGGGAACGCCCGCTTGCCGACTTGCGACGCGAAGAGCTTTTTGCCGTTCTTGAGGGTGATCCACGGACGGAACACCAGCTCGTACCCGTCAGGGATCGGCAGCGGCAACTTCAGTTGCTTCACGCATATACCTCCTTTCTGCTGGCCTCCAGCGGATAGGTTGTGTAGGGAAAACCGGTCGTTCGGTCGGTGCCCGCCTCGGCCCTGTTGACGTTTGCTCCCGCGAAGAAACGACGTCATCAGGGCCATCCTTTTGCCCCCCGGTAGCAGCGGGCGCAACTACCGGGTTCGGCTCATCTCCTCATGGCTGTCCACCTCCGGGCTTAAAGCCCTTCCAGCGCCTGATGTAGACGGTGATCATGCTTTGCAGCATCTCCCAGTCGTCGCCGTCCAAGTCACGGGGCACGATCACGCGAACACTGGGCTTGCCAGGGATCGGGATCTCGAAGCGTTCAACGTCTTCGTTGTCACCCTCGGTGTCCACGTCGGCGGCGCCACCAGCATCGACCTCAGCCTCAACCTCGCGTTTGGCCTGACCCTTGGCGACCTTCTTGCCGTTCGTGCGGGGGACGGTCGGTGCCTTGATGTGGTGAGACACAGTGACGCCCGCCGCTTTGGCAAGGTTCAGGAACAGCGCGATGCACTTCGCGATCGTGCTGCCGCTCACACCCGCATCGCGGAACTTCTCCGTCAATTGAGCCGTGGTGGCGGTCTCCAGGTGGAAGTCCGGGTCGCTCAGGATGCTGGCGTAGCCCTGCTGGAAGAGTTGCTTGAAGACTTCTTTGCGGTCTTCGTCGTTCGCGGTTACGAGCTGTCGCATTAGCGGCGTCGGGCGCTGGCCGTCGTCGACCAGCTCGAAGGATCGCAAGGACGCCATCAGCGCAGAGATCAAGGAGCCAGACTGACTCCCCATCAAACTGCGGTCGATACGCTGCGGAACACTGGTCTCGCGCAACTTGTTGATGAAATTGACAAAAGCCTGGAATGACACGTAGGCCGGTGGCGTGGTTTTCGCAGTCGAATCGGTCATGAGATGGCTCCTTCTGCACGTCGTTTCCGCGAGTCTATCAGGAGTCGTCAGCGACATGCAAATCCACCGCAGCAGAGATTACCGAAACGTACCGAAAACGGTATTTGCTGCAGCTGCACATGGTGTGCAGCAGAAGTTCAGCGTGGCGTGGGGCAGCGTTTGTGCAGACGTCTGGACTTGGCTGGCGCGCAGCCGTGGGGTCCTGAAGTCGCCGATCCTGTACAGCGATGCCAGACGGTGCGATTGATTGAAGCCAGAAGCGACAAAGCCCGCTCGATGGCGGGCTCTGTACGGCTTAGATGCACTTGCTGTGCACTTGGGGTCAGGTGTGGCACTTGGCCTAAATCCACCCAATCCCTTGTTTTAACTGGCGCGCCCGGTTGGGATCGAACCAACAACCCCTGCCTTCGGAGGGCAGTACTCTATCCATTGAGCTACGGGCGCGAAGCCATGGATTCTAGCAGTGGGGGTCTGCCCCGTCGGAGGGCGTTTCCGGCCTGCCTATAATTCGGCGGTTTTTCGTGTCGCGCGCAGCGCCGGCATGACGAGAGACCCGACCGACGAAGATCGACAAGAGGAATCCATGAGCGCCAGCCACGATCACGACCACGACGACGCCCACACCGGACCGATCAAGACCCCCAAGCAGCTCGCCTGGGCCGTGCTGTTCGCCTTCGTGGTGCCGGTGGTCGTCATCATCCTGCTGGCCAACTACGTGACCACCGAGCACAAGCCGGCCGCCGGCACGGGCGCTTTCGATGCACAGGCGGTTGCGGCGCGCATTGCGCCCGTCGCCCGTGTCGAGGTCAAGGACGCCAGCGACGCTGGCGCCATGAAGACGGGCGAGCAGGTCTTCCAGGCCCAGTGTTCTGCCTGCCATGCTACCGGTGCCGCGGGCGCCCCCAAGCTGGGCGACGCCGCAGCCTGGGGCCCGCGCGTGAAGAGCGGCTTCGAGGCGCTTGTGCACTCGGCCTTGAAGGGCAAGGGCAATATGGGGCCGCAGGGCGGCGGCGATTTCAGCGACTTCGAGGTCAGCCGTGCCGTGGTCTACATGGCCAACCAGGGCGGCGCCAAGTTCGACGAGCCCAAGATGCCGGCCGCGGCCGCTTCAGCCGCGCAGTGAGCTTCGAGTTGCATTGACGCAAGGGCTGCTTCGGCGGCCCTTGTCGTTTCCAGGGCTCAGGGGCAAAGCGGCGCTGCAGGAAGCAGACCGGCCAGCTCGACTGGCTCGTCGGTCAGCAAGACCTTGAGGTCGGGCGAGAAGCGCGTGAGTTGACTCGACTCGATGCGTTGCAGTGGCCAGCCCAGGGCCAGCAGCATGGCATGCGAAAGCCGCAGTTCGACGCTGCTGCGGCCGCGTTCCTGAAGCGTCACCGCGGCGCTGACCTGCCGCGCTTGGGTTGCACCCAGTACACGGACGGCCAGGCTGTGCACGGAGGCTGCGCCGGGCGGCGCGCCCAGCTGTACCGTGAAGTCCAGCACCAGTTCGCGCACGCAGCCGGGCAGGCCCTCGGCCCTCACGCCGCTGAAGCGCAACTGCCCGGCCGTCGCGGCCACGTCGACGCGCTGGACTGCGACCAGCGGCACCGTGGCGCCGGGTGGCTGCCAGGCGGCCTGGATTTCGTAGGTCCCGGCCTGCGGCGGCCGCCATTGCGCCAGATAGACGCCGGGCTCGGCGCTGATGCGTGCGCCGGTCGGGCCGGTCAGGTCTTGGCGCGCCTGCAATGCCATGGCGGCAGCGCCGGGCGACTGTGGCAGCACCTGCAGCGCCAGCGACGTCGGTTGCTGCACGGGGCGCCCCATGTCCGTCGGCCTGAGCGTCAGCAGCATCGGCTGGCCGGCGGCGGGGGGCTCGGCGACCTTCCAGAAGGCCAGCGAGTAGCGTGGCAGCACCCGAAAACTCAATACCAGCCTTGCGGGGGCGGCCGCGGAACCCGCCCGCTCCAGGCGCAGCAGCCAGCGCCCGGGCGCCGGCCGCAGCACCTCGGGCAGGGGGATGGCATCGCCCAGCCCGGGCTGCGGCGTCTGGCCGCGCGGCACCGCGCCCAGCTCGGCCGGGGTGTGCCGCCAGACCGTGCGGCTCTGGGGGTCGAGCAGCGCGATGCCGGCCAGCAAGGCATCGGTGCGCAGCGTGCCGAAGACGAGCCGCCCGCTGCCGTCGCCGCCCACGTCCAGCGCAAGGTCGACCCGTGCGCCGGCCGGCAGGGGTTGCCGGATCAGCAGCAGCGCGGGCTCTGGCGGCGCCACGACGGCCACATCGGCCGCCGCAGCCACCGAAGCGCCCGCGGCGAATGCGGCCAGCGCCGCGGCGGGCTTCAGTTGCGGGGGCAGCTTCCAGCGGCGCATTGGCGGTTGACGACCTCGCGAGCATCGAGGAGGTCGATCTTGCCATCGCCGTTGATGTCGCGCCGGTCGCCCGGCACGCGCGGCACCTGGCCCCGGGCCTGGGTGACGATGTCGCGGTCGGCCGCGCCCACCGCGCCGTCGCCGTTCAGGTCGCCGGTGATGGTGGGGAAGAACTGCCAGCGCGAGAAGTCGCTGCTGGCCACCGGCACGCGCGAGGCCTGCGCGCTGCGGTTGCCGCTGCCGACGACAAGGACCGAGTCGATGGTGAAGGGGCCGTCGCTGAGCTGCAGGCGATCGGCCGGCACGCTGGCCTTGACGTTGTTGGTGCCAGCGGCGAACGCGGGCGTCAGGCCGAACTGGCCGACCTCGACGCCCTTGCTGTCGATGACTTTGAACGACACCTGGTAGCTGCCGGCCGCGGCGACGCGGATGGGCAGCGTGAAGTCGAGCTGGCCGATGAAGCGGCCGCGTAGCGTGCCGGCGACGGTGGCGCCGTTGTTGATCTCGATGGGGTCGGCGCAGAGCTGGGCCAGCGCGATGCTGGGGAAGCTGAAGGCCGAGGCCTTGCGCACTTCCAGCCAGGGCTGGCCGGCGATGAAGGAGAGCACGTCCAGCGGGTCGACACTGAACACGCCGCCCTCGCCGAACTGGCTGCGGATCTCGGCGGCGCTGAAGTTCATGCGGGTGCTGACGCTGCCGGGCCCGCCGATGTCGGAGCTGCTGCGCTTGACGATGGTCTTGCCGCCGGGGCTCTTCAGCGTGGCCGCGGTGGCTTAGGTGCCGGCCAGGCTGGCCGAGCCGAGGGTGTCGACGTTCAGGCTGGCCACGCAGCCGCCGCTGCCGTTGACGACGGTGCCGGTGACGCTGCCGAGCTGGTAGTTGGCCGGCACGATCTCCAGCAGGGCCTGGGCGCTGCGCTGCGCCACGCCGCCGGGCTGCGGGACGCTGACCTCGCCGAGCAACTGGTAGCTGCCGGGGTCGGTGAACACCATGCCCTGGCTGTAGATGCCGTCTCCGGCCTTGCCGTCGTAGTCGGCCGGCTGGCCGGAGTCGCGCGCGTTCAGCACCACCGGCGCATCGCCGTTCTTGCTGATGCTGATGGTCGGCGTCAGGCCCGCCACCGGCTGGCCGTTGTTGACAACCAGCAGACCCAGTGGCACCGGGTTGCCGACGCGGTAGACCTGGGAGCTCAGCACCAGACCGACCTGCAGCGTGGACTGGGCGAAGGTCGTCAGCAGCGCCACGGTGGGATGGGGCGAAGCTGGGAAATCGGCGCGCACGGTCCAGTCGCCGTTGGCGGGCGAGGCGATGTCGGGCGTCAGGAACTGGCCGCCGGGCAAGGGCGGGGACAGCGTCGAGCCGTCCAGGAAGCCGACAGCGGGATCGCCGGGGCCGAACACGGTCTGGCCCTGCGGGTCCAGCACGGTCAGCGCCACGCCGGGCACCGGCACGGTGACCTGCAGCCGCATGCTCGCCAGGGCCGACACCGGCAGCTTGAAGCTGACCGAGGTCTGGCCGCTGACGATGTTGGCGGCCTGCGTGACCGGCAGGCCGACGGCGGCCTGGCCCTGGGTGGCCTGGGCCGGCACGGCCGCGGGCAGCGTGGCGAGGAGGGCTGCGATGGCCAGCGGCAGGGCGCGGGCGATGCGTTGGGGGCGGATGGTCTTGCTCATGTCGGCCTCAGCGCAGCGGGATTGCCTTGTCCAGGATCTTGCGGACATTGCCCGCGTTCTTGACCGTGGAGTGATTGGTGCTGGCGTTGTTGCCGAGCGGAGTGCCCCAGCCGGGGTTGGCGCTGGTCAAGCCCACGACGACATCGTTGGGGTTGGGCCCGGGCGCCGCGACCGTGGCATAGGTCAGCACGGTGGTGGGCGGCACGTTGGGGTCGAAGCTGGGCAGCACCTCGAAGTTCAGTTGCACCGCAGACGCATAGCTGCAGATGGACTGGTAGGCCAGGCGCAACGCGTTGTAGGTGTAGCTGCCAAGCAGCGGCACGCCGCTGATCGGGTTCATCGGGTCGATCTGGCCGTTGGTGGGCGCGCTCGCACACATCGGGCCGGCGTCGGCGCCGATGGTGTAGGTGTTGGCGACGTTGCCGCGGATGCCGGCGGCGATGGCGTTGTTGGACGCCGTCGTCGTCAGGTCGATGAGGCCGGGCGGCTGCGGGCCGGCGCCGAAGCCGCTGGCGATGCCGGCGACCGTGCTGCTGACGAAGCTCTGTGCAAAGCCGTTGGGGTCGCTGCCGTTGTTGGCGTAGACGGTGGCGACGGCGCGCTGCAGCATCGTCAGGTCGGCCACTACCGAGCCGCGGTGCGGCGTGGACAGCGTGCCTAGCGACAGCACGTCGAAGGCCGGCGCGCTGATGGCGGCCAGGGCCTGGCTGTCCAGCCCCCCCTTGCTGTGCACGATGAGGTTGACCTTCTTGGCCTTGTAGGGGTCCAGGTAGCCCTGGATCTGCCCCTTGAGGTCGACGGCGTTGGTGGCCACCGCGCCATTCGGGTTGGCCGTGGAGAAGCGGTCGTAGACGACGCCGGACTTGTCCATCTCGGCGATCACGCCCGGGGCGTCGGCGGGCAGCCAGGTGTCGCGGTTGGCCGCGATGCCGTGGGCCAGCACGAAGGGGTAGGCTGCATCGAACTCGACGCCCACCCAGTCGATGCTCATACACCAGTACTCGGCGTCGGAGTTGGCCGTGTCGATGTCGACCTTGAACTCGTTGACCGCGCCGGTGGCGACGTTGCGGCCGGCGAACTTGACCTTGGCGATGTCGATCTCGAAGCTGTCGTTCACCCAGGTGTTGTTGAAGCCGGAGAGCGTCTTGATGAACTCGCTGTTCCAGGACAGGCGGTCCACCTCGGGCTGGTAGGTGCCGTCGGTGACGGCCTTGTCGTCGATGTCGTAGACCGGGAATGAGACCTTGGCCCGCGCGCCGACGACCTTGTCGGCGATCAGCTTGGCGAGCTTGTCCGACTGGATGCGGCCATCGGCGTCGAGCATGCTGTCGTTGACGGGGGACGGCAGCTTGATCTGCACGACCAGCGGGCCGCCGCCGCGGTAGGTGCAGCCCGTGTCCAGGCCGCCGCCGCTGTTCTTCACGTACTTGCCCATGTCCTCGGTGGGAGGCGGGAAGGGCGACGAGGTCTGGGCATGGCTTGCGCAGACGCAAGCCCCCAGCAGCAAGGCGGCAAGCGCCTGCAGGCTAGGCTTCATGGGAGGTTCTCCGGTGGTGGAGGGATCAGTTCGCCGAGAAGGTCGGCGCGTTCACTTTGATGGCGTCGCCGCGCGGCAGCGCCTGGCCGCGCAGGCGCTGGCCGACCTTGTCCGCCGTCAGGGCCTGGCCCACGGTCACCCAGTACTCGCGGCCATCGTCGGCGCGCACCTTGGCGCGGCTGCCGGCCACTTCGATGACGCGCACGTCGATGGGGGTGGGCTCGGCCTTGGCTTCAGCCTTGGTTTGTGCGTGGCTGGCCAGCGGGGCGGCCAGCGCGAGACCGAGTGCCAGTGCCGCGTGGCCGGCGCGCCGCCTGACCCAGCCGGCGCCGGTCAGGGCGGCGAGGGCCAGCACCGGTGTCGCGGGCTCGGGCAGGGTGCCGCCGCCTTGGGCGTCGATGACGATCTGTGCACGGGCGGCGCCGAAGGCCATGTTGATGGACTGGCCGGCGCCATCGAGGAAGAGTAGGTTGGGGTCGGCCAGGTCGACGACGAGGTCGGTACCGGTGCTGGCCTGCAGGGCGATGAAGCGCAGGGTCAGGAAGTCGAAGGCGTCGGCCTGCTGCGCGTCCAGCACGACCGAGGGGTTGCCCGACAGTCCGAAGGCGTCGACGATGGCGCCCGCCGCGGTGGCGGCACCGAAAAATCCCAGGCCGCCCGGTTCGGGCAGGTCCAGTTGGTTGCTGCCGCTGGCGGCATCCACGAAGCCGGCACCCTGGAACTGCAGCAGGCTGGCGTCGTAGTGCAGGTCGAGATCGAAGCCGGCGAGCGACCCCGTGCCGGCCTGGTGCAGGCCCGACACCGCAAAGCTCAGAGTCACCGTGGAGCCGACCGTGAGATGGCTGCCCGATGCACTGACGTTGACGGTGGCGGCCGACGCGGCACCCGCCCCACAGAGCATCGCCACGGCGGCGATGCGACGAAGACTAATCAGCCGCATGGGCTCCTCCCTGATTGGCGTGCGGCTCGGGGGTCAAGCCTTGCGCGCTTTCGGCCATCATGAGGCGCAGCGGGTCGCAGCGGCCATCCCTAGCTCGCTTGCGCCCCCTAACTCGCGTGTCACATGCCCGTCGCAATCGGCGCCGCCGGGCGACGCACGAAGCCGAAGCGCTGCGGCAGCTCGCGGGAGAGGAGCGCCTCGGGCACCCAGCGGCCCTGCTCGACGGCGTCGGCCGCCAGGCTCATGTCGGCCGTGTGCACCAGGCCCGGGCCGAGGTCGGTGAGCAGGTAGAGCCGCCCGGTCTCGTCAAGCCCGCTGGACTGCACCGCGGCCTCGGCGCCCGTGTGGCTGAGCACGCGGCCATCGGGCTGCAGGCGCCAGATCCAGGGCGTGTCTTCGAGTTCCACGTAGACGCGCTGCGGGCCGTTCTGGAAGAACCAGCCGCCGGCCGCATCGGCGGCGTAGTTGCGTTCGATGAAGGCGCGCAGCTTGTCGTGGGTGATGCGGCTGCCCTTGACGGCGGGGAAGGGGCCGGCGTGCTGGATGCGCTCGTCGCGCATGTACCAGTCGCCACGCGCATCCAGCGCCAGCCAGCCGTAGCAGTGCGGCACGTTGGGCCACTTCTTCAGGGCCGCTTCGACGATGGGGTCCATCAGCGGCGCCTGGCTGCCCGAAGGCGCTGATGCACTCCCTCGGGGGGCGGTGAACGGAGCGAGCGTGGGAGCTTCATGAAGTCAGCGTTGCCTCCAGAGCCAGTCGCAGACCTGTTCGGGCATGGTCAGCAGATGCCCGGGCATGCGGCCCGCCGCGAAGCCGACATGGCCGCCATGGCCGGGCTGCCACAGCGTCACATGGGCGCCCACCTCGGCGGCGTGCGGCAGGCTGTTGCCGGGCACGAAGGGGTCGTTGCGCGCGTTCAGCACCAGGGCCGGGATGCGGATGCGGTGCAGATGCGGCTTGGCCGCCGCGCGGGTCCAGTAGTCCTCGGTGTTGCGAAAGCCGTGCAGCGGCGCGGTGAAGAGGTTGTCGAACTCGTAGATCGTCGTCGCGCGGCTGAGGCGCTCGCCGTCGAACAGGCCCGGGTGCTGCTGCAGCTTGCGCAGCGCCTTGGGGATCATGGTGCGCAGGAAGCGGCGCGCATAGACCTGCTTGTTGAAGCCGCGGTCGATGGCGGCACCGGCGGCGGCGAGGTCGATGGGCGAGCAGATCGAGCAGACCGCGCGGGCGACGTGGGCGGCGCTTGCGCCGGCTTCCTCGGCCCAGCGCATCAGCGCATTCCCGCCCAGCGACACGCCGGCCGCGAGGAGCTTCTCCCCATGGCGTTCGCGCAGGCGCTGCAGGATCCAGCCGACCTCCTCGTAGTCGCCCGAGTGGTAGGCGCGCGGACCGCGGTTCAGCTCGCCCGAGCAGCCGCGGAAATGCGGCAGGGCCAGGGCCCAGCCGCGCGCGCGCGCCACGCTGGCGAAGGCGACGCTGGAGTGGCTGGTGCGGTCGCCCTCCAGCCCGTGGAAAAGGACGAACAGCGGCGCGCCGGCGGGGGCGTCGGCCAGGAAGTCGACGTCGATGAAGTCGCCATCGGGCGTGTCCCAGCGCTCGCGCGTCCAGCTGGGCGGCGTGCCGTCATGCTGGCGGCTGAACAGGGCGGGCCAGATGGTCTGGGCATGGCCGCCGGGCAGCCAGCGGGGGGCGCGGTACTGCATGGCGCCTGGGGCCTCAATGAAGGATGCCGGCGTCGGCGACGAGCTCCTGGACGTCGCCTGCGCTGCCGGGGCTGGCATGGTGCAGCACCAGGCGCCAGCCCAGCGCGGTCTTCAGGTAGACGTTGGTGGCGATGACCCAGGCCGTCTTGTCCTCGGCGTGCAGCTGCACCCGCTCCAGCACATGGTGGACGGCGCAGTCGCCGCTGTGCAGGCGGCGCACGCGCTCGGGATGGACGCTGACCGCGCCGCGCTGGAACACGGCCTCGAAGGCGGCGCGGATGGCCAACAGGCCGACGATGCGCGGACCGCCCGGATGCACGCAGGCAACCTCCTCGTCATCGGCCCACAAGGCCATCAGATGGTCCAGGTCGGCGTGCTGCAAGGCTTCGTAGAACTGGGCCTCGGTGTCGTCGGGCGAGGCCAACAGGACGGCGGACGGGACGGCGGTTTTGGGCATCTTTCCATTGTAGGGAGGCGCCTTGCGAAAGGCGCGCCAGCGGCAGCGTGCGGGCGTAGCATCGTTTCCCCTTGTCGCGGGCGCGGCATCGGCGGTTCATCACAGGAGAAGCTCATGGGCTATCACCTTGAAGGTCGGCTGCTCGAGGTCTGCAATTGCAAGGTGCTGTGTCCTTGCTGGATCGGCGAGGACCCGGACAACGGTACCTGCGACACCATCGTGTCCTGGCGCGTCGACAAGGGCGTCATCGACGGCACCGACGTCTCGGGCCTGACCATCGCCGCCGTCGCCCATGTGCCCGGCAACATCCTGCAGGGCAACTGGACGGCCGCGATCTTTGTCGACCAGAACGCCAGCGCCGCGCAGGAGCAGGCGCTGTTGAAGGTCTACACCGGCCAGGCCGGCGGGCCGGTGGCCGACTTGGCCAAGCTGATCGGCACCGTCGTGTCGGTCGAGCGCGCCGACATCCGCTTCGACGTGCAGGGCGGCAAGGGCACGCTGCAGATCGGCACCGACTACTACGCCGAGCTGGAGCCCTACCTCGGCGCCACGGGCGGCCAGACGACGCTGTCGGACACGGTGTTCTCGACGGTGCCGGGCGCGCCGGTCTTCGTCGGCAAGTCGCCGCGCTACCGCTCGAAGAACCCCAAGCTGGGTATCGACCTGGACATCAAGGGCCACAACGCCCTGCAGAGCATCTTCGTCTTCGATGCCTGAGGCGCCGGGGCGGCGGGCGCGGCGGCAGCGTCGCGTCTTCCTGCCGGTGTGGGCGGCGCTGGTGCTGCTGGCCTGGGCCCTGCTGTGGGCCTGGAGCCTGAGCCCGCATGCGCGCTACCTGGAGCATGGCGGCTGGACCGGGCCGCTGGCCGACCTGTGCCGCGCGCTGCCCGGCGGCGCCTGGTGGCTGCCCACGGCGCTGGCCGCACTGGCCTGGCTGCTGATGTGCATCGCGATGATGCTGCCGACCACGCTGCCGCTGTTCGACGTGTTCGAGCGCGTCACCGCCGGCCGTGCCGACCAGGGCCTGCTGCTGGTGTTGCTGGGCGCCGGCTACCTGGCCGTCTGGGGCGTGTTCGGCGCGCTGGCCCACGCGGCGCACGAGGCGCTGCTCGCCGGCGTGGGCCGCCTGCCCTGGCTGGCCGACCGGGCGGTGTGGATAGGCGTGGCGACGCTGGCGGGCGCCGGCGCCTTCCAGTTCTCGGGGCTGAAGTACCGCTGCCTGGAGCAGTGCCGCACGCCGCTGAGTTTCGTCATGGCGCATTGGCAGGGGCGCCGCCCGCGCCGGCAGGCTTGGCAACTCGGCGCCCACCATGGCCTGTTCTGCCTCGGCTGCTGCTGGGCGCTGATGCTGCTGATGTTTGTCGTCGGCATGGGCCATCTCGGCTGGATGCTGGCGCTGGCCGCCGTGATGGCGGCCGAGAAGAACCTGCCCGGCGGGCGCCGCCTGAGCGCGCCGCTGGGCTGGGCGCTGCTGGCGGCGGCCGCGTTGCTGGCCTGGGGTGTGGCATGACGCGCGGCCGCCTGGTGCTGCTCAGCGCGCTGGCCATGGCGGCCTTCGCGGCCAACTCGCTGCTGTGCCGGCAGGCGCTGCAGCAGCACAGCATCGACCCGGCCAGCTTCGCGACGCTGCGCGTGGCGGCCGGCGTGGCCGTGCTGCTGTTGCTGGCGCGGCGGCGCGCGACGGCGCAGCCGCCCGACTGGCCGGCCGCCGCCATGCTGTGGCTCTACATGGCGGCGTTTGCCTTCGCCTACGTCAGCCTCTCGGCCGGCAGCGGCGCGCTGATCCTGTTCGCCAGCGTGCAACTGACGATGTTCGGCGCCGGCCTGCGCGCCGGCGAGCGCTTTGCCGCGCGCGGCTGGGCCGGGCTGGCGCTGGCCTTCGGCGGCCTGGTCTACCTGGTCGCGCCGGGCTTGCAGGCGCCGCCGCCGCTGGGTGCGGCGCTGATGGCGCTGGCCGGCATCGGCTGGGGCATCTACTCGCTGCGCGGCCGCGGCAAGACCGACGCCTTGGCCGCGACGGCCGGCAACTTCCTGCGCGCGCTGCCGCTGTGCCTGCTGTTGAGCCTCGTCACGTGGGGCGGCTGGCAGGCGCAGCCGCGCGGCGTGATGCTGGCCCTGGCCTCGGGCGGCATCACCTCGGGCCTGGGCTATGTGATCTGGTACGCCGCGCTGCCGGGGCTGACAGCCATGCGCGCCGCTACGCTGCAGCTGTCGGTGCCGCCGCTGGCGGCCCTGGGCGGCGTGCTGCTGCTCGGCGAGGCGCTGACGCCCCGGCTGGCCTGGGCCTCGGCCGCCATCCTGGGCGGCATCGCGCTGGTGTTGCTGAGTCGCAGCCGGCGCTGAGGCAGGCTCAGTGGCCGGCGTGCAGGACTTCGCCGGCCTTGAGCTTGTAGACGGTGCCGCAGTAAGGGCACTTGCCGCTGCCGTCGTGGCTCAGGTCGATGAAGACCTTGGGATGCGAGCTCCACAGCGGCATCTTGGGGTTGGGGCAGAAGACGGTGCCGTTGTCCTGGCAGTCCTTGGCCGTGACTTCGACGGCGGCGGCGGGGGCTTGGGTCGTGCTCATGATGATCTCGTTCTCAGACGGCGGTCAGCCACTCGGCGTACTTGGGGTTGCGGCCGTTGACGATGTCGAAGAAGGCCGACTGGATCTTTTCGGTGATGGGGCCGCGCGAGCCCGAACCGATCTCGATGCGGTCCAGTTCGCGGATGGGCGTCACTTCGGCGGCGGTGCCAGTGAAGAAGGCCTCGTCGCAGATGTAGACCTCGTCGCGGGTGATGCGCTTCTCCACGAGCTTGAGGCCCAGGTCCTGGCAGATCGAGAAGATGGTGTTGCGGGTGATGCCGTTGAGCGCACCGGCCGACAGGTCGGGCGTGTAGACCACGCCGCCCTTGATGACGAACAGGTTCTCGCCCGCGCCCTCGGACACGAAGCCCGAGGCGTCCAGCAGCAGAGCTTCGTCATAGCCGTCTTCGGTCGCTTCCATGTTGGCCAGGATGGAGTTGGTGTAGTTGGACACCGTCTTGGCCTGCGTCATCGTGATGTTGACGTGGTGGCGCGTGTAGGAGCTGGTCTTGACGCGGATGCCGCGCTTCATGCCGTCCTCGCCGAGGTAGGCGCCCCAACTCCAGGCCGCCACCATCAGGTGCACCTGGTTGCCCTTGGGGCTGACGCCGAGTTTCTCGGAGCCGATCCAGATCAGCGGACGGATGTAGGCGCTCTTCAGGCCGTTGGCCTTGACGACCGCACGCTGCGCCTCGTTGATCTGCTCGGCCGAGAACGGCACCTTCATGCGCAGGATCTTGCCACTGTTGAGCAGTCGCTGCGTGTGCTCCTGCAGGCGGAAGATGGCCGTGCCGTTGACCGTGTCGTAGGCGCGCACGCCCTCGAAGGCGCCGCAGCCGTAGTGCAGCGTGTGGGTCAGCACATGGATCTTGGCGTCGCGCCAGTCGACGAGCTCGCCGTCCATCCAGATCTTGCCGTCGCGGTCGTGCAGGGGGGCGGGAACCATCGTGACTCCAGGGTGCGGGTGAAAACCGGCGATTTTACGAAGAGCCCGCAATCCCGCCGGCCCGGATCAGCCGCCATTCGACGAGCTTGCCTTTCACGAGCTTGACTTCGACGGCGTCTCCCCCGGCGTCACGCCAGGCAAAGGTCTCGGGCGACTGCTTCGTGCCCAGGCTGCCGGTCAGCGTGATCAGGTCCACCAGCTTCATGCCGGCGTGCAGCTGGCTGTTGAGCATGACGGCATTGGCCACCGAACCTACCGGTGCCGCGCCGGCCGACTTCATGACCCGCATCAGCCGCGACATCTGCAACAGCAGCCAGAAGACGATGCCCGTCGTAGCGAAGATGACGCCTTGCCAGCCCAGCAGCATGCCGCCGAGGATGAGCCCGGCGAGCGCCAGTCCCACGCCGATCCAGGGGTTCATGCCTGCGGGTCCTGGCTGCCGTGCTCGCGCGCCCAGGCGTAGGCGCGCTCGACCTTGGCGACGCGCAGCGTGTAGTGCTGGTACCAGTCGCTGCGGCCGGTGTCGCGGGCGATCTTGTGCTCGGCGTTGCGGCGCCAGGCAGCGATGTCCTCGGGGCTGCGCCAGTAGGACACCGTGATGCCCAGACCGTCCTCGCCGCGGGCGCTCTCCACGCCCAGATAGCCCGGCTGCTCGGCAGCCAGGGCCACCATGCGGTCGGCCATGTCGCCGTAGCCGCCGTCTCCGGGCGTGCGCTGGCTGGTGAAGATGACGGCGTAGTAGGGAGGCTGGGGCAGGTCGCTCATGACGGGGTTGCGGGCTGGCGAAGCGCGCATCCTGCCATGCGTCCAGAGCCGGGGGATCTCGAGGCTGTCGGCAGACCGCGCCGTCCGGCGGCCGGCAGGGTTCTGTCAGCCCGGTACCTTCAGCAGCACGCAGCGCACCCACTGGCCGGACTCCAGCGCTGCCGCGTGGCCATTGAGGAACTGCTCGGCCGTGGAGTTGCGCGCCGTGAAGCTCATGCCGTGCAGGATGCCCATGCGCGGCACGGGGCGCGACCATTTGCGTTCCACGACGCCGTTGAACCAGGACACCTGCTCGTCGTCGTCGTCCACGTCGGAGCGGCCCAGCAGCAGCACGACCTCGTACTTCGTGTCGGTGAGCGGCTCGGCGGCGCTGGTCAGCACCTGCAAGCCACCGTCGCTCATGTTCAGCACCAGACCGGCCGGCCCCTGGCTGAACTGCACCGGCTTGAACACCCAGCCGGGCAGGGAGTCGGCATCGTGTTGGGCAGCGAGAAAGTCGGTGCGGACATGCTGCCTGAGGTCGGCGGGATCGGGCATGAAAAGGCTCCTCCGGTGGAGCCCCGATCCTAAGCAGACTTCGGCAGGTGCAACACGAAGGCAATCCCGCGCCCCCCAACTGTCGAGCCCGGCGCCGGGCCTTGCTAGTTCAGGCCGCGCAGCACCTCGATGGCCTGCTCCACGCGCTCGATGGCGTGGATGGTCAGCCCCTCGATGGGTTTCTTGGGCGCGTTGGCCTTGGGCACGACGGCCACGCTGAAGCCCAGCTTGGCCGCTTCCTTCAGCCGCTCCTGGCCGCGCGGCGCCGGGCGCACCTCGCCGGCCAGGCCGATCTCGCCGAAGGCGATGAAGCCCTTGGGCAGGGCGCGGCCGCGCAGCGAGCTCTGGATGGCCAGCAGCACCGCCAGGTCGGCCGCCGGCTCGCTGATGCGCACGCCACCCACCGCGTTGACGAACACGTCCTGGTCGCCCGTCGCCACGCCGGCATGGCGGTGCAGCACGGCCAGCAGCATGGCCAGGCGGTCGCGGTCCAGGCCGACGGACAGCCGCCGCGGGCTGACGCCGCCGCTGTCCACCAGCGCCTGCAGCTCCACCAGCAGGGGCCGCGTGCCCTCCAGCGTGACGAGCACACAGCTGCCCGGCACGGGTTCGGCGTGGGTGGACAGGAAGATCGCGCTCGGGTTGGCCACGCCCTTGAGCCCCTTCTCCGTCATCGCGAACACGCCGATCTCGTTGACGGCGCCGAAGCGGTTCTTGATGGCGCGCACCAGGCGGAAGCTGCTGTGCGTGTCGCCCTCGAAATACAGCACCGTGTCGACGATGTGCTCCAGCACGCGCGGGCCGGCGAGGGCCCCTTCCTTGGTCACATGGCCCACCAGCACCATCGCGCAGCCGCGCGCCTTGGCCGTGCGCGTGAGTTGCGCGGCGCACTCGCGCACCTGGGCGACCGAGCCGGGCGCGGAGCTGAGCTGCTCGGAGTACATCGTCTGGATGGAGTCGATGACGCAGAAGTCGGGGGCCTCGGCCTCGATGGTGGCGAGGATGCGCTCCAGGCCGATCTCGGCCAGCACACGCACCTTGTTGCCGGCCAGGCCCAGGCGGCGCGAGCGCATGGCGACCTGGGCACCGCTTTCCTCGCCGGTGACGTACAAGACCTTGACGGTCTGCGACAGCGACTCCACCGCCTGCAGCAGCAGCGTCGACTTGCCGATGCCCGGGTCGCCGCCGATCAGCACGACGCCGCCGGCCACGATGCCGCCACCCAGCACGCGGTCCAGTTCCTCCTGGCCTGTGGGCGTGCGTTCGAAGTCGCTGGCCTCGATCTCGGAGAGCGTGGCCACCGGCTGGCTCTTGGCCAGGGACTGGTAACGGTTCCTGGCACCGCCGGTGGGTTCGGCGGCGGTCTCGGTCAGCGTGTTCCAGGCGCCGCAGTGCGGGCATTTGCCCAGCCATTTGGCGTTCGTGCCGCCGCACTCGGTGCAGGTGTAGATGCTTTTGCTCGTGGCCATCAACGCATTGTCATGGCGGGCTTCACCCAGGCTGTCAGCAGCAAGGCCGCCGCCAGCGCGCAGCTGGCCGAGAAGCCGAAGGCCACCCGCGCCGACATGCCCTCCCACAGCGCGCCGAACAGCAGCGAAGCCGGCAGCAGCATCGCGCCCATCGTCAGGTTCAGCCAGCCGAAGGCCGTGCCACGCTGCCCGGGCGGCGTCAGATCGGCCAGCAGGGCGCGCTCCACGCCCTCGGTCGCCGCCATGAAGATGCCGTAGCCGCCGAACAGCGCGTACAGCGTCCAGCCCGGCGCGGCGAACCAGCCCATGCCGACGTAAAAGCCCGCATAGGCCAGATAGCCCGTCACCAGCAGGCGCACGCGGCCGACGCGGTCGGACAGGCCGCCCAGCGGCACGGCGAACAGCGCCGCCACGCCCGACACTGCCGCCCACAGCAGCGGCACCTGGGCTTCGGCCACGCCCAGCTCCCGGGCCCGCAGCAGCAGGAACATGTTGCTGGAGTTGCCCAGCGTGAACAGCGCGACGACGACGAGGTAGCGGCGCAGTGGCGCCGGCAGGCCGGCCAGCGTCCAGCTGAAGCGCGGTGCTGCCGCGGCCGGCGGCGGGGCCTCGCGCAGCGCCAGCGTCAGGCCCAGGCAGACGAGGCCGGGAACGATGGCCCACAGGAAGACCCGGCCCAGCGGCGCCCCCGCGCTCAGCAGCGCCCAGGCCAGCAGCGGGCCGATGACGGCGCCGGCGTTGTCCATGGCCCGGTGCAGGCCGAAGGCCAGGCCGCGCTGGCCGGGGGCGATGTTGGCGGCCAGCAGCGCGTCGCGCGGCGCGGCGCGCACCGCCTTGGCGATGCGGTCGGCCAGGCGCAGCGTCAGCAGCATCGGCCAGCCGGCCACGAAGGCGATCAGCGGCCGCGCCAGGCCGGCCATGCCGTAGCCCGCCACGACCCAGGGCTTGCTGCGCCCGCTGCGGTCCACCATGACGCCGGCCCACAGCTTGAGCAGGCTGGCCAGCGCCTCGGCCACGCCCTCGATCAGCCCGAGCACGCGCGGGCCGGCCATCAGCACGCTGCTCAGGTACAGCGGCACCAGCGGGTAGACCAGCTCGCTGGCGCTGTCGTTGACGAGGCTGATCAGGCCGAGCAGCCAGACGCTGCGGGGGAGAGAGAAAAGAGCCTTCAGCATCAAGTCAATGTAGCTGCATGGGAAGATCGCCAACTTGCAGTTCTTCGGTGGAGCCGGTCATGGATTTCTCGGTGTGGTTGGCCTTTTTCGCGGCGTCCTGGGCCATCAGCCTGTCGCCCGGCGCGGGTGCGGTGGCGGCGATGAGCGCCGGCCTGAGCCATGGCTTCAGGCGCGGCTACTTCATGACCTTCGGCCTCATCCTGGGCATCCTGACCCAGGTCGTGTTCGTCAGCGCTGGCCTGGGCGCGCTGATCGCGGCCTCGTCGCTGGGCTTTGCGCTGGTGAAGTGGGCTGGTGTGGCCTACCTGATCTACCTCGGCGTGCAGCAGTGGCGCGCGCCGGCCCGGCCGCTGGTGGCGGCGAACGACGGCGCAGCCCCCCAGGTCACGCGCCGCCAGCTGGTGCTGCGCGGCTGGGGCATCAACGCCGTCAACCCCAAGGGCACGGTCTTTCTGCTGGCCGTGGTGCCGCAGTTCCTCGACCTGCACGCGCCGCTGGGCCCGCAATACCTCGTCATCGGCGGCACGCTGGCCTTCACCGATCTGGTCGTCATGGCCGGCTACACGGCCCTGGCCGCGCGCGTGCTGGCGGCGCTGAAGAGCGAGAGCCACATCAAGGCGCTGAACCGCGTCTTCGGCACGCTGTTCGTCGCGGCCGGCGCGCTGCTGGCCACCTTCAAGCGCGCGGCCTGATGACGGGCGACCGGCCCGGCCGCCTGCCCACCTGGTTCCTGTTCCTGGCGCCGGTGCTGATCTGGGCCAGCACCTGGCACGTCATCCTCTACCAGCTGGCCTCGCCGGTGCCGGCGCTGACCTCGGTGGGCTGGCGCTTCCTGATCGCCGCGCTGATGCTGGCGGCGCTCGCCCGCTGGCGCGGCATCCCGCTGCGGCTGCCGCGCTACGCCCATGCCTACGCGCTGGGCACGGGCGTCATCCAGTACGCCGGCAACTACTGGGCCGTCTACGAGGCCGAGCGCCTGGTGCCCAGCGGCCTGGTGGCGGTGCTGTTCTGCCTGATGGTGTTCATGAACGCCGGGGTCGCCTGGCTGCTGTGGCGCCAGCCGGTCAGCCGGCGCTTCCTGGCGGCCAGCAGCGGTGCGGTGCTGGGCGTGGCGCTGATCTTCTGGCCCGAGATCGCGTCCACCGGCGCGCGGCCCGGCGCGGCGCTGGGCCTGGCCTTGAGCTTCTTCGCGGTCGTCGTCGCCGTCATCGGCGGCTTCTTCACGCTGGTGCTGACGCGCCGCGGCCTGCCCCTCGTGCCGGTGCTGGCCTGGAGCATGGGCTATGGCGCCGTCTTCCTGCTGGCGGTGTCGGTGCTGACCGGCCACGGCCTGCCCTTCGACGGCGCCTGGACCTATGTCGCCAGCCTCGTCTACCTGGCCGCCTTCGGCTCGGTCGTCGCCTTCACGCTGTACTACAAGCTGGCCGAGCGCCGCGGCCCCGCGCAGGCGGCGCTGGTGGGCGTGCTGGTGCCGGTCATCGCCCTCATCGTGTCGGCCCTGCTGGAGGGCTGGCAGGCGACGCCGCTGGCCGTGGCCGGCATGGGGCTGTGCCTGATCAGCCTGCGCGTGGCCACCAGCACGGCGCGCTAGCGCGATGCGTCCCGCGCCCGACCTGGTCGAACGCGAGGACGCGCTGGGGCGGTTGCGTGCGGCGCTGGAGGGCGCGGCGCACGGGGGGCGCCTGGCCCTGGTCGCCGGCGAGGCCGGCATCGGCAAGACCAGCCTGCTGCGCGCGCTGGCAGCGCTGCAGGCCGCGCGCGGCGGCGCCGTCTGGTGGGGTGGCTGCGACGCGCTGGAGACCCCGCAGCCGCTGGCACCGCTGCTGGACATCGCGCGCGAGCTGCACCCTGCGTGGGCTGCCCTGCTGGAGGGGCCGCGCGCCGCGCTCTTCGAAGGCGTGCTGGCCGCGCTGCGTGCGCCGGGCGCGCCCACGCTGGTCGTCATCGAGGACACCCACTGGGCCGACGACGCCACGCTGGACCTGCTGAAATACCTCGGCCGCCGCATCGAGGCCTGCCACGCGCTGCTGGTGCTGAGCTACCGCGACGACGAGGTGGACGTCCGCCACCCGCTGCGCCGTGTGATCGGCGAACTGCCCGCCGCGGCGCTGACGCGGCTGGGCCTGCAGCGCTTGTCCGGTGCGGCGGTCGAGGCGTTGGCGCGGCGCGCCGGGCGGCCGCCAGGCGATCTGCACCGCATCAGCGGCGGCAACCCCTTCTTCGTGGCCGAGCTGCTGCGCGACGACGCCGAGCGGCCGGTGCCCGCCTCGGTCCAGGACCTGGTGCTGGCCCGCTTCGCGCGGCTGCCGGACGCCGCCCAGGCCCTGCTGCGGCTGGTGGCCATCGTGCCGGGCGCAACCGAGCGCTGGCTGGTCGACCACCTGCTGGCCCCGGCCTTGCCCGACCTGGAGGCGGCTCTGGCCAGCGGCCTGCTCGTCGCCCAGGGCCAGGCCCTGGCCTACCGCCACGAACTCGGCCGCGTGGCGGTCGAGTCGGCCCTGCCCGCGCCGGTGGCCCAGGCACTGCACGCCGACGTGCTGGCGGCGCTGCGGGACCGCGCCGATGCCGGCGCCGCGCGGCGGGTGCACCACGCGCTGGGCGCCGGCGACATCCCGGCCATCAGCCGCTTCGCCGCCGAGGCTGCGCGCCAGGCCCGCGAGCGCGGCGCCCACCGCGAGGCGGCGGCGCAGTGGCTGACCGCGCTGCGCCACGGCCGGCCCGCCGACGCCGCCGAGGAGGCAGCCTGGCTGGAGGCCTATGCCGGCGAGTGCCAGCTGACCGACCAACTCGACGCGGCCACCGTCACCCGCGAGCGGCTGGACACGCTGCTGCAGGGCGCGCCCGCGGCGCTCAACCTCAGCCGCATGGCCCTGCTGCATGTGCTGGCCCTGCGCAATGCCGAGGCCGAGGCCAGCAACCGCCGCGCGCTGGTGCTGCTCGAACCGCTGCCGCCCTGCGGCGAGCAGGCCTTCGCCTGGTGGGTGGACGCCCAGCTGCGCATGCTCAACCGCGACTGCCACGCCAGCGTCGACAGCGCCCGCCGCGCCCACGGTCTGGCGCTGGACACGGCCCGGGCCGAGACCGCCGTGGCCGCCCTCGGAACGCAGGGCGCGGCGACGCTGTTCATCGACTACCCCGCAGGCTGCCGGCTGCTGGAGCAGGCGCTGCGGCAGGCGCTCGACCAGGGCCTGGACTGGGTGGCCGCCAACTCCTACGTCAACCTCGGCTCGGGCTCCGGCGAGCTGATGCAGCTCGACGCCGCCGAGCGCTGGCTGGCCGAGGCGGTGCGCTTCGCCACCGAGCGCGAGATCGACTTCTACCGCCACTACGCCCTGGCCTGGTGGGCCCTGTGCCATCTGCGCCGCGGCCGCTGGGACGCCGCCGCGCGGCTGGCCGGCGAGGTGGCCGAGCGCGCCGGGCGGCACACCACCAGCCGCGTGATGGCGCTGGTGGCCCTGGGCCGGCTGCGCCTGCGCCGTGGCGACCCCGGCGTGGCCGAGGCCCTGGACGAAGCCCTGGCCCTGGCCGAAGCCTCGGGCACGCTGCAGCGCCTGGCGCCGGTGCGCGTGGCGCGCGCGGAAGCGGCCCTGGCGCGCGGCGATGCGGCGGCCGCCCGCGCCGAGGCCCGCGCAGTGCTCGGGCTGGCGCAGCAGCGCCAGCATGGCTGGTTCGAGGCCGAGCTGGTGCACGCGGCCTGGTGTGCCGGCGACGCGGGGCTGCCGGCGCTGCCGCCGCACACGCCCTACGCGCTGGAGGTGGCGGGCCGCTGGCAGGACGCCGCCGCCGCCTGGCTGGCGCTGGACTGCCCCTTCGATGCGGCGCGGGCGCTGGGCGCCGGTGACGCACAGGCGCAGCTCGACGCGCTGGGCCGGTTCGAGGCCCTCGGCGCCCGGCCCGCCGCCGACGCGCTGCGGGCGCGGCTGCGCGAGGCCGGCGTGCGCGGCCTGGCCCGCGGCGCCCGCCCGTCCACCCAGGCGCATCCGGCCGGCCTCACCCGCGCCGAGGCGGCCACCCTGGCCCTGATGGCCGAGGGCCTGCGCAATGCCGACATCGCCGCGCGGCTGCACCGCTCGGTGCGCACCGTCGACCACCACGTCGCGGCTGTGCTGGCCAAGCTGGGCGCGGCCTCGCGGCTGGAGGCCATTCGCCGCGCCGAGCAGGCGGGCTGGCTGGCCGGGCGCCAATCTGGGCAGGACGGCGACCCAGAATAGGCAAGCCTGCCGTCGCCGTCGCGGCGCGGCACGGGGATGCTTCGTGCCACGGTGGCAGCCGCCGCCGGCAACGCAAGGAGACCTCCATGCCCCGCTACCTCGTCGAACGCAGCTTCCCCCAAGGCCTGGCCATTCCCATCAACGCCGACGGCCGCAAGGCCATGGACGGCGTCATCGGCACCAACGCCGACCAGGGCGTCACCTGGGTGCACAGCTACGTGAACCCCGACCGCACGCAGACCTTCTGCATCTACGACGCCCCCACGCCCGAGGCCATCCGCCAGGTGGCCGAGCGCAACGGCCTGCCGGTCGGCCGCATCACCCAGGTCAGCGTGCTGGACCCCTACGCCTACGGCGCCTGAGCTCAGTCCAGCACGCGCCCGCGCCCCGCCTTGACGCCGCTGCGCTTGGCCTTGCCCTCCAGCCGGCGCTGCTGCGAGCCATAGGTGGGCCTGGTAGCGCGGCGCGCCTTGGGCACGTGGGCGGCGGCCTGCACCAGCTCGATCAGCCGCGCGACGGCGTCGGCGCGGTTGCGTTCCAGGCTGCGCGAGTCCTGGGCCTTGATGACGACGACGCCTTCCGAGCTGATGCGCTGGTCGGGCCAGCGCAGCAGCCGCGCCTTGACGTTCTCCGGCAGGCTGGATGCGCGGATGTCGAAGCGCAGGTGGACGGCGTTGGACACCTTGTTGACGTTCTGGCCGCCGGGGCCGCTGGCGCGAATGGCCTCGAAGACGAGCTCGTCGGGCCTCGGGTGCCAATTCATCTCAATCGCCAAGGCCGGCCGGGTTTGCGGGCCGAGCGCCGGGCCGCTCCCTAGCCGGCCCGCCCTGGCGAGGTGCTTGCCGGTCGATCCGGCAAGCATCGCCGCCCCCTCGGGGGACCGACCAAGGTACTCCTTGGGCGAGGGGTTTCATTTCAGGCACTGCGCACCGGCACGCGCGGCGCCACGGCGCACATCAGCTCGTAGCCGATGGTGCCGGCCGCCTGGGCCACCTCGTCGATGGGCAGTCGGCTGGCGTGCGGGCCTTCGCCCCACAGCGTCACCTCGCTGCCCCAGCCCGCGGCGGGCAGCGCGCTCAGGTCCACCGCCAGCATGTCCATGGACACGCGGCCCAGCGTGCGGCTCCTCGCGCCGTCGACGAGGATGGGCGTGCCCGTGGGCGCGTGGCGCGGGTAGCCGTCGGCATAGCCGCAAGCGACGATGCCGATTCGCATGGCCTGCTCGGCCGTGAAGGCGCTGCCGTAGCCGACGGTGTCGCCGGGCTGCAGGTGCTGCACGCCGATGACCTTGGAGCGCAGCGTCATCGCCGGGCGCAGATCCCAGTGGGCGGCGTCGTGCTCGGGGAAGTCGGGCACGCCGCCGTAGCTCATGATGCCAGCGCGCACCCAGTCGTTGGCGGTGCGTGCCGCGTGGCGCAGCGTGGCGGCGCTGTTGGCAATCGTGCGCTCGCCGGCCAGGCCCTCGGTGGCTGCGTCGTAGGCGGCCAGCTGGTGGGCAATGCCGTCCACGCCCTTGCGCGGCGCGTCGGCGTCGGAGAAGTGGGTCATCAGGCCGATCTCGTCGACCTGGGGCAGGGCGTCCAGCCGGGCGTAGGCGGCGCGGAAGGCGGCCGGCGTGAAGCCCAGGCGGTTCATGCCGGAGTTGAGCTTGAGGAACACGCGGTGCGGCTCGTGCGTCTTGTGCATGGCCAGCCAGTCGATCTGCTGCTCGCAGTGCACGGCATGCCAGAGCTTGAGGCGGGAGCACAGCTCCAGGTCGCGCGGCTCGAACACGCCTTCCAGCAGCAGGATGGGGCCGCGCCAGTCCAGCGCACGCAGCCGCTCGGCCTCGGCTAGGTCCAGCAGCGCGAAGCCGTCGGCGGCGCGCAGCCCCTCGAAGGCCCGCTCGATGCCATGACCATAGGCATTGGCCTTGACGACGGCCCAGACGCGGGCGTTCGGGGCCAGCACGCGGGCGCGGCCGAGGTTGTGCGCGAGGGCGTCGGTGTGGATCAGGGCTTCGATGGGGCGGGGCATGGCGGCATTTTGCGCGCGCCGGCAGCCCCGGGTTGCTGAAGGTTGCGCGTGCTATAAACCCGCGCCGCACCCCGTTAATCGGCCTACAAGCAGAGACAGTCCAGGATCGCGCCCCGCCCGATGAAACGCGGCTTCTACACCATCATGTCGGCGCAGTTCTTCAGCTCGCTGGCTGACAACGCGCTGTTCGTCGCCGCCGTCGAGCTGCTGCGCTCCTCCGGTGCCGCCGAGTGGCAGCGCGCCGCCCTGGTGCCGATGTTCGCGCTGTTCTACGTCGTGCTCGCGCCCTTCGTCGGCGCCTTCGCCGACGCGGTGCCCAAGGGCAAGGTCATGTTCTTCTCGAACAGCATCAAGGTGGTGGGCTGCCTGATGATGCTGTTCGGCGCCCACCCGCTGGCGGCCTACGCCATCGTCGGGCTGGGCGCCGCGGCCTACTCGCCGGCCAAGTACGGCATCCTGACCGAGCTGCTGCCGCCCTCGCAGCTCGTCAAGGCCAACGGCTGGATCGAGGGCCTGACCATCGCGTCCATCATCCTCGGCGTGCTGCTGGGCGGCCAGCTGATCGGCGACCGCATCTCGCACATGCTGCTGATGGTGGACCTGCCCATGGTCGACACCGGCATCGACACGCCGCCCGAGGCGGCCATCGCCAGCCTCGTCGGCCTGTACGTGCTGGCGGCGCTGTTCAACCTGCGCATCCCGCGCACGGCCGCGCCGCTGCAGCCGTTCGCGCACAGCATCCTGGGCCTGGTGCGCGACTTCTCGTCGTGCAACAGCAGGCTCTGGCAGGACAAGCTGGGCCAGATCTCGCTGGCGACGACGACGCTGTTCTGGGGCGTGAGCGGCAACCTGCGCTACATCGTGCTGGCCTGGGCCGCGGCGGCGCTGGGCTACGGCACGACGCAGGCGTCCTCGCTGGTGGGCGTCGTGGCCATCGGCACGGCGGTTGGCGCCGTCGTCGCCTCGGCCTACTGCCGGCTGGACCGCGCCACGTCCGTCATCCCGCTGGGCATTGCCATGGGCCTGCTGGTCATCTTCATGAACTTCATCCAGAACGTGTGGCTGGCGGCGCCCTTCCTGATCCTGCTGGGCGGCATCGGCGGCTACCTGGTCGTGCCGATGAATGCGCTGCTGCAGCACCGTGGCCACAACCTGATGGGAGCGGGCCGCAGCATTGCCGTGCAGAACTTCAATGAGCAGGCCTGCATCCTGGGCCTGGGCGCCTTCTACACGGCCATGACGCGCTTCGGCCTGTCGGCCTTCGGCGCCATCACCATCTTCGGTGTCGTCGTCGCCGGCACGATGTGGTGGATCCGGCGCTGGCACCAGCGCAACCTCGTCGAGTACAAGGACGAGGTCGAGCATCTGCTCGACCTGGCCCGCACCGATCATCTCCCGCAGGACCGCTGAGCGGTCCCGGCGAGCTCAGCTGCTGGATGAGCTGCTGCCGCGGCCCTTGCGGCCGGTGGGGACTGGGATCAGGTGCTTGCCTTCCAGCACCATCTCGATGTGCTCGCTCCAGGCGCGTGCGATCTTGAAGCAGCCGCTGTGGTTGAGGTGGATCTCGTTGTGCCAGTCGCCGCTGATGCCGGTGGAGCCCGGCGCGGCCAGCGCCAGAGGCACGGCCGTCGAGTCGAAGACGAAGAGGCCGGGGAAGACCTCCTTGTCGGCCGCCATGCCCTTGAGCAGCTGGGCCAGGTGGAAGACCATCAGCCGGCTCACTGCCGCCCAGTCGGCGCTCGGTACGCCGTAGGCCTTCAGCGCCGGGAAGAGCCAGGGGCCGCTGGCGCCCAGGTCGTCGCCGCCCTCGGCGCCCGCCGGGCGCGGCATGGGCACGGCATAGCAGTGCATGAAGACGGGCTTGCCCGCCGATGGGCCCTGGTTGCGCAGGCTCAGCAGATGCTTGACGTTGGCGCGCAGGTAGTCGGAATAGGTCGCCCAGCCGGGCTCCGAGAAATAGCGTGCGACGCCGGCCGACGGCGGGCCCCATTCGGTCTGGCGGCGCAGCAGGCGCAGCTCCAGCGGGATGGGCTCGCCGTTCCAGTTCTGCGCCGGCGTGCGCGCGGCGGCGATCAGGTCATTGCCGCCGACGGACAGCAGCACGCCGTCCCAGGCCGGCGCGTCCGGGCCGGCCAGCAGGCGCACGAAGTCGGGGCTGGACTCCAGGTCCACCATGTGCGAGAGCGCATTGCCGGTGCCTGCGCAGTTCACGGCCGCCGTGGCGGACTTGAAGACCAGTTCCTGTAGCAGGTTGGCGTGGGCGTTGAGCTTGGCGCGGGCGTTGGAGAACCATGAATCCCCCTGCGCCAGCAGCTTCCAGCGAAAAGCGCCGAAATCGGGCGGGGTGCGTCCGGCGAGATCTGCCGGGGTGAAGCAAGCCAGGTGATCCATGAAACGTGGGTGATCCGAAGTTGCTGACCGGAAGCCGAGCCCCGGGATGGCGGCTTCGCTGAGTTCGCGCGATTGGAAGGCCAGCCGCGCGCCGGCCGCCATGCTACAAACCCTCGGAGCGCCGGCGTTAGCATGGTGGCCGCCTTTCTAGGGAGCACCCATGAGCGAAAGCGTCTTCGACTTCCAGGCCGTCTCCATCCGCGGCGAGCCGGCCGACCTGGCCTCGCAGCGCGGCAAGGTGCTGCTCGTCGTCAACACGGCCAGCGAATGCGGTTTCACGCCGCAGTTCAAGGGCCTGGAGCAGCTCTGGGAGGACTACGGCCCCAAGGGCCTGGTCGTCATCGGCTTCCCGAGCAACGAATTCGGCGGCCAGGACCCGGGCAGCAACGACCAGATCGCGTCCTTTTGCGAGCTGAACTACGGCGTCAGCTTCCCGATGATGGCCAAGATCAAGGTCAACGGTGCCGAGGCGCATCCGCTGTGGAAGTTCCTGAAGAGCGAGAAGCCGGGCTTCCTCGGCACCGAGGCGATCAAGTGGAACTTCACCAAGTTCCTCATCGGCCGCGATGGCCAGGTCATCAAGCGCTACGCGCCCAACGACCCGCCGGAGAAGCTGCGCGGTGACATCGAGGCGGCGCTGGCTTCCTGAGGCCGCGTCCGCACGCTCGATGGGCTTGATCTCCACCCGGCGCGGCTGCCTGCTGCTGCCGCTGCTGATCGGGTATCCGCCCCTGCTGGCCCAGCCCCGTGTGTTGCGGGTGGTGGGGAGTGCCGACCCGCCCTACCGGCTGTTCCGGCCCGATGGCGCGGGCGGCCTCTACTACGAGCTGCTCAACGAGGCCGCGCGTCGCCTGGGCTGGCCGGTGCGCTACCAGGAGGTGCCGTCGGCGCGGGCGCTGCGCATGATGGAGGTGGGCGAGGCCGACCTGATGATGGGGCCGCTGCGCACGCCGGAGCGCGAGACCTTCCTGAGCTACGGCCAGATCCAGCTGCCGGCCGAGGACAAGGCTTTCTACACCCTGCCCCAGGCGGCGCCGGTGCGCCGACTGGAGGACCTGCTCGGCCGGCGCATCGTGGCCCAGCGCGGCAAGCGCTATGGCGCCATCCTGCACGGCAACCCGCAGCTGGCGCTGACCGAGGTCAACGACTACCGGAGCGCCCTGGAGATGGTGGCCCGGGGCCGCGTGGACGTGGCCGTGCTGCCCGAGCGCCAGGGCGACCTGCTGCTGAAGGAGACCCCGATGGGCCTGGTCAAGCAGCCCTGGCGGCTGCCCGGCGAGCTGTCGCACGTCGTGCTGTCGCGCCGCTCGCCCTGGCTGGCGCGCCAGGCGGAACTGGAGCAGGCCTTCCAGTCCATGCGCGAGGACGGCAGCTGGCAGGCCATCCTCGCGCGCTACCGTTAGCTGGCGGCGGCCGTCACACCGCCTGCGGCCGCCACAGCCAGCGGCCCCGGCCGCGCCTGACCTGGCCGGTCGCCTCGGCCGTGGCCAACAGCTCGTTGGCCGTCTGCCGCGACACATGGGCCAGCCGCGCCAGCTCGGCCTGGGTCGCCGCCACCTCCAGCCAGCCGTCGCCGGCCGGACGGCCGCGCTCGCGGGCCAGCTGGGCCAGCGCCAGCGCGAAGCGCTCCGCCGCCCCCTGGTGGCGGGCCGCCTGCAGCAGGCGTAGCGTGCCGTCGTAGCGGCGCGCGAACTCGGTCAGCAGCGCGCGGGCGAAGCCGGGCACCTCGTCCATCAGCCGCCGATAGGCCTCGCGGCCGAACACCAGCACCTCGCTGGCACCGCGCGCCACGGCCTCGTACTCCGCCGGCTGCCCGGCCGCGAAGGCGGCGAGGCCGAACAGCCGTGGCGGACCGACGTTCTCGATGACCGAGACCGTGCCGTCCGCGCCGGTGAAGCGCGTCTCGAACTCGCCGGCCGCGACGGCATAGAAGGCGGTCGTCCGCTGGCCCTGCACGAACAGACTGCGCCCGTCGGCCAGGCACCGCCGCGCGATGACGGCGGCGATGTCGGCCGGCAGCGCGATGCCGGGGAAATGGGTATCGAAGACGCGCTGCAGGGCCGGGTCGACGGGCATGGCCGCATTGTCGGCTGGCCGACACAGGCGGTGGCCGGCCCGGCCTAAGCTGGCGCCATGGACACCACCGATCTTGCCGAGCTGCTGCGTCGCTTCGGCCGCGAGGAAAGCCGCCAGGAACCGCTCTATGCCGCGCTGTGCGAAGCGGCCGCGGCAGACGGCCGCGCGCTGGCCCTGCTGGGCGAGGCACCGCCCGAGCAGCGCAAGGCCAACCTGCTGCTGGCCGCGCTGCACGAACGCGTGCTGGCCGGCGCTGCGCCCGAGCTGGCGACCTACTACCCCAGCGCCGGCGGCGACCGCCCGGCGGACGCCGGCCTGGCCACCGCGCTGTCGGCCTGCCTGGCGCGCGAATGGGAGACGCTGGTGCGGCATCTGCGCCAGGGCGCGACCCAGACCAACGAGGTCGCACGCGGCGCCGCGCTGTGGCCGGCGCTGGGCGTGGCCGCCCGCGCGACCGGCGCGCAGCGCCTGGCCCTGCTGGACTTCGGCTGCAGCGCCGGCCTTAACCTCGGTGTGGACCGGCTCGCGCTGCGCTATCGCAGCCGCGACGGCGTCTGCCACGACCGCGGCGCGGCCCGCGACGGCCGGGCGGCGGAGGTCGATGCGCTGTGGCTGGGCGACGCCGCGCCGCCGCAGGCCGACTGGGAGCTGGCGCTGCGCCACGGGCTGGATCCGGCGCCCGTCGACATCGACGACCCCGCCGGCCTGCGCTGGCTGCAGGCCTGCCTGTGGCCGCAGGACGGCGCCCGCCGCGAGCGCCTGGCCCGGGCGGCGGCCCGTCTGCGCGAGCTGCCGGTCCGCATCGAGCAGTCCGCGGATTGCACCGCCGCCATCGAGCCCTGGCTGGCGGGCCTGCCCCGCGGCGTGCAGCCGGTGCTGCTGACGAGCTGGGTGCTGTACTACCTGAGCGCCGCCGAACTGGCCCGGCTGCGCGCCACGGTCGACCGGCTGGCTCTGAGCCATGGGCTGGCCTGGGTCTGCGGCGAACTGCCGGCCCTCAGCGCCCGGGATCCTGAGCCGCCATCGCTGCCCGCGCTGCCCGCCGGCGAATCCGCGGCATCGGCGACGCTGTGGACGCTGCGCCGGCGCGCGGCCGGCCGCGTCTTCGAGCATGCCTTGGGCTGGAGCCATCCGCACGGGCGCTGGGTGGCCTGGTCAGGCTGAGTCGCCGCGCTGAACGAGGCTGGCCCGGAAGCCCCGCGCGCCGGCCGTCGGCGAGGCCAGCTCCAGCCGTGCGCCCGACTGCTCGGCGATGCGCTGCGCCAGGCGCAGGCCGAGGTGGCCCTCCAGACGCTCGGGTGGCCGGCGCGGCCCTGCCAGGGCTTGGCGCAGGTGATCGAGGGCGGGCGCGGCCAGGCCCGGCCCGTCGTCCTCGACGTCGATGCGTCCCACGCCGACCCGGACCTCGACCCGGGCCTCTGGCCCGCCGTGGCGCAGGCCGTTCTCGACCAGGTTGCGCAGCGCGATGCCGAGGGCGTCGAGATCGGCCTGCCAGGGCGGTGGTGGCGGCGTGTCGACGATCAGCCGGGCCCGCGCGGTGCCGCGCTCGCTGTGCAGCTCGTCGAGCACCAGCCGGGCCAGCCAGGCGGGGTCGACCGCCTCGCGGTGCAGGGCCACGCCGGCTTCCACGCGGGCCAGCTGCAGCAGCCGTGTCGCCAGGCGCTCCATGCGGTCGAGCTGGCCGATCAGTGCCAGCAGGCGCGGCAGGCCGGCATGGCCCGCCGGCCAGTCGGCCTGCAGCAGCTGGGCCTGGGCGCGGGCCGCGGCCAGCGGCGTGCGCAGCTCATGCGCCAGATGGCCGGCGCTCTCGCGCTCGGCCAGCACCAGCTGCTGCAGGCGCTCGCGCATCGCATCGGCCGCCTGCAGTAGCGGCTGCAACTCGGCCGGCACGCCGCCCAGCGGCACCGGCGCGCTGCCCTCGCGCAGTTCGCGCAGCGCCGGTTGCAGCGAGCGGAAAGCCCGCCGCAGCAGCAGATGCAGGCCCCAGGTGGCCAGCGGCAGGGCAAGCGCGAGCGGCATCAGCAGCCACAGGCAGGCTTCCCACACGACCTCGCGGCGGTGGGCCAGCGTCTCGGCGACGAGGACGCGGCTGCCACTGCCGTCGACGACGGCGACGCGCCAGTCGCCATGCTCGACGATGCCGGCCGCTGCCGCAGACGCCAGCGGCTCGCCCGGCGCCAGGTGGGAGCGCAGCAGCACCCGGCCGTTGCGGTCGAAGACCTGGTAGACCACATGCTCCTGATGGCGGCCGAAGCCCTGCGGCGCCAGCGTCGCCGGGTCACGCGCGGCCAGCACGAAGGCGGCCGGCGGCAGGGCGGCGAGATGCTGGCCGGTCTCGACCAGGGCGTCGTCCAGCACCTCGTCGGTTTCCTCGCGCACCGCCCACAGCGCCGCGCCGCTGCCCAGCAGCCACAGCCCCAGCCACAGCAGCGCGACCTGGCGGCGCAGCCGCGCCTCCAGCCGCCAGCTGGGCGTGGCGTCAGGGTTCAAAGCGGTAGCCCAGGCCGCGGTGGGTGCTGATGTGGTCGGCACCGAGCTTGCGGCGCAGCCGCGAGACGATGACCTCCAGTGTGTTGCTCTGGCTGTCCTGCTTCTGCACCGGCTCGGTCCAGGCCTCCAGCCGGTCGCGCTCGACGATGCGCCCGGGCGAGCCGGCCAGCGCGGCCAGCACCGCCCATTCCATCGCTGTCAGGTCGACCGCCTCGCCGCCGCGCAGCAGGCGGCGCCGGCCCAGGTCCAGCTCCAGCCCGCCGCGCAAGTGCAGCAGCGCGCGGGCCGGCTGGCGCCGCGCCAGGGCGTCGACGCGGGCGAGCAGTTCCTGCAGGTCGAAGGGCTTGACGAGGTAGTCGTCGGCGCCGGCGCGCAGGCCGCGCACCCGCTCGCTGACGGCGTCGCGCGCCGTCAGCACCAGCACGGGCCAGGTGTGGCCGGCCGCACGCCACTCGCTCAGCAGAGCCAGGCCATCCGCGTCGGGCAGGCCCAGGTCCAGCAGCACGATGAGGCTGGCCGGCGCCTGCATGGCCCAGGCGCGTGCCGCAGCGGCGTTGCGGCACCAGTGCGGTTGGCGCCCGGCGCGCGCGAGGCTGTCGCGCACGGCCTGGCCCAGCACCTCGTCATCTTCGACCAGCAGGATGGGCATGGCCCATCATCGCGCCCGAGTCAGCCGCGAAGCTGACGCCGGCGCCAGGCCGCCAGCGCGCCGAGTCCCAGGGCCATCAGGCCGGCGGAGGGCGCCTCGGGTACGGCGGCCACCGGGTTGCCGTTCAGGTTCAGCGCCACGTTCTGGGCGCCGAGGAAGTCGCCAATCTCGCCGGCGTCCGGGTGGCTGTCGCCGAGCAGCGGCTTGGCCTCGTGGTTCGCGGGGTCGAAGGCGCCGGTGTAGGCATAGAACTCGTAGCGGCGCAGCACGGCCTCCTTGCCCGCGCCGACCTCGGCGGCGCCGCCGTTCTCCAGCGCACCGGCGGCCGGGTTGCCGGGGTCGGTCTGCAGCAGCTGCCACTCGATCTCGGTGTGCTGCCTGGCCTGGCCGACCTTGGCGTTCTCGCCCATCAGATCCTCCAGGCCGACCTTGTCCTCCAGCTCGGTCGAATAGACCTTGACCCACATCGGCGTGCCGAACTGCGGCTCGGGCGTCTCCGGCGGCGCGGGCGCCTGGATGCGCGCGACGACCACCGGCGGCGCCCCGATCACCGGCGACGGCGTGACCTGCCACTGCGGCGCCGGCAACGCGGCGACCAGCGGCATCAGCACGCCGGGGCCGGACGCGACCAGCCAGCTGTAGGTCGTCTTGGTCGGGCTGCCAACGTGGCCGACGCCGAAATGGTCGCAGGGCGTGGTGGGGCCGTAGGCGATGTTGCCGCCGCTCCAGCAGCTCTCGCCGGGCGTGCTGAACACGCCGCTGGGCGTGCCGGTGCTCCAGACGCCGGCGGCGAAGCTGGCCTGGTAGGTCACGCGCACGCCGAACAGGGCGCCGTTGGTGTAGGCGCTCAGCACCGGTGCGCCGTAGCGCTCGACCGTGCTCGGGAAGCCGCGGCCGGGGCCGCCGAAGGTGTCGGTGATGTCGGACAGGTGCAGGCCTTCGAGCTCGATCTCGAAGCCGTGCGCCTCCTGGCCGGTGTTGTTGACGACATCGAAGTTGCCGAGGGTGCCGATGACCTGGGCGGGCGCCAGCAGCGGGGCGAGCAGCAGGGCGGCCAAGGCGCGGGTGGGATGCATGCGGGTCTCCTCAAACGGCGGGACGACCAGCCTCGCGCGCCGACGTGAACCCAAGCTGAACCGGCCTGCTGCTGTCCCGGGCTCGGGGGACGGCGCCGCCCTGCCGATAATCCGGGCTTCCAACGCTGACCCGCCCATCACCATGTTCCAGCACGTCGATGCCTACGCAGGCGATCCCATCCTGAGCCTCAACGAGGCCTTCCAGAAGGACCCCCGCGCCGGCAAGATCAACCTGTCCATCGGCATCTACTTCGACAACGAAGGCCGCATCCCGATGCTGGCGTCGGTGCGCGCTGCCGAGCTGGCCGTTGTCGAGGCCGCCGGCCCGCGTCCCTACCTGCCGATGGAGGGCGCGGCCAACTTCCGCAGCGCCGTGCAGGCCCTGCTGTTCGGCGCCGACCACCCCGCCATCGCCGCCGGCCGCATCGCCACCATCCAGGGCGTGGGCTCCAGCGGCGGCCTCAAGGTGGGCGCCGACCTGCTCAAGCGCTACTTCCCCGACAGCAAGATCTACCTGTCCGATCCGACCTGGGACAACCACCGCGCTGTCTTCGAGGGCTCGGGCCATGTCTGCGAGACCTACCCCTACTACGACCCCGCCACCGGGGGCGTGCGCTTCGATGACCTGCTGGCCTGCTTCAAGGCCCTGCCGGCGCGCAGCGTCGTGCTGATGCACGCCTGCTGCCACAACCCCACCGGCGTGGACCTGACGCCCGACCAGTGGCGCGCGCTCGTGCCCGTCATCCGCGAGCGCCAGCTGCTGCCCTTCCTGGACCTGGCCTACCAGGGCTATGGCGACGGCATCGAGGAAGACGCCTTCGCGCCGCGCCTGCTGGCCGACGCGGGCCTGGCCTTCCTCATCGCCAACAGCTTCTCCAAGAGCATGAGCCTGTACGGCGAGCGCTGCGGCGCCCTGAGCGTCGTCTGCCCCGACGCCGACCAGGCCGCGCGCGTGCTGGGCCAGATGAAGTTCATGATCCGCCGCAACTACTCCAACCCGCCCATGCACGGCGGCCAGATCGTTGCCAAGGTGCTGACCGACCCCAGGCTGCGCGCGATGTGGGAGGCCGAGGTGGCCGAGATGCGCGAGCGCATCCAGTCCATGCGCCGCGAACTGCACCGCGTGCTCGTCGCCAAGCTGCCGGGCCGCAACTTCGACTACTTCCTGACCCAGCGCGGCATGTTCAGCTACACCGGCCTCACGGCGGAGCAGGCCGAGCGGCTGAAGGCCGAGTTCGGCGTCTATATCCTGCGCTCGGGGCGCATGTGCGTGGCCGGCCTGAACACGCGCAACGTCGAAGCCACGGCCGAGGCCATGGCCGCTGTGCTGGCGGGTTGACCCCTAGGAAAGACCGGGCGCCATAACGCCCGGTGATGGCCGCAGCCGCCGCTTTCATTGGCAGCGGCTGCCCACCCTCCTTACCCTGCCGGCTGGTGACATGGCCCAGGGGCAGGATGAAGCATTGCGTGGTGATCGGCGGTGGCGTGGTGGGCTTGACCACCGCCTGGGCGCTGCTGGAGCGGGGCCATGGCGTGACGCTGGTGGAGCGCGAGCCCGAGGTGGCCCGGGGCGCCAGCCGCGCCAACGGCGGCCAGCTCAGTTACCGCTACGTCTCGCCGCTGGCCGATGCCGGCGTGCCGCTGAAGGCGCTGCGCTGGCTACTCGACCCCGACGGCCCGCTGCGCTTCACGCCCGAGGCGCGCTGGGCGCAGTGGTCCTGGCTGATCGCCTTCCTGCGCAATTGCCGCGGGCCGGTCAACCGCCGCGCCACCGAGCGCCTGCTGGCCCTGGGGGCCTACAGCCAGGCCTCGTTCGCGCGGCTGCAGGCCGAGGCCCGGCTGGGCGATGCCATCGCGCTGCGCACGCCGGGCAAGCTCGTCGTCTACCGCAAGCCGGCCGAGTTCGCCCGGGTGGCTGCGCGCGTACGGGGAAGCGGCGTCGAGCAGGCCCTGTCGCATGACGACTGCGTGGCGCTGGAGCCCGCGCTGGCCGACACCCGATCCACGCTGGCCGGCGGCATCTTCACGCCCGGCGAGGCGGTGGCCGACTGCCACGCCTTCTGCGCCGAGCTGCACGCGCGGCTGCTCCAGCACGCGGGATTCCGCGGCCGGCTGGGTGCGCCGGTGCAGGGCTTTGTGCGCGATGTCCAGGGCCGCGTGACCGGCGTGCGCACGGCCGAGGGCGAGGTCGCAGCCGATGCCGTCATCCTCGCCGCCGGCCTGCACAGCCGCGCGCTCGCGGCCGGCGCCGGCGTCGAGCTGCCCATCTACCCTCTCAAGGGCTACAGCCTCACCGCGCCCATCAACGGCGCGCACCGCCCGCCCGAGGTCAGCGTGACGGACTTCGAGAAGAAGATCCTCTACGCCCGCATCGGCAGCGAGCTGCGCGTGGCCGCCATGGTGGACCTCGTCGGCGACGACGACAGCCTGGACGCGGGGCGCCTCGCCTCGCTGCAGCGCTCCGTGCGCGCCACCTTCCCGAACGCCGCCGACTACGACCGCGCCGTGCCCTGGGCCGGGCTGCGACCCGCCACGCCCAGCGGCGCACCCATCCTCGGCGCCAGCGGCGTGCCCGGGCTGTGGCTCAATGTCGGCCATGGCGCGCTGGGCTTCACCTTCTCCTTCGCGACGGCCAACATCGTGGCCGAGCTCGTCAGCGGCCGGGCCAGCCCCCTGCCGCTGGACGGACTGACGCTGTGACGGCCGACGATCTCGCCGAGGCGCTTCGCGCGGCCGTGCTGGCGCAGCGCTTCGAGACCACGCCCGACAAGCTTCAGGGCGGCGCGCCGCTGGGCTGGCATCCGGGCATCGACCTGGCCGTCGTCGTGTTCCCGCGCGGTGCGGCACCGGTGGGCGCCAACGTGCTGTTCTCGCGCGAGCACCCGCAAGGCCTTGTGGCCCGCTTCGACGGCGAGTTCGGTGCCGTCGCCGACATCGGCTTCCACGCCGACGTGCGCGACGCCGCGGGCGACTCCTGCGCCTGGCTGCCCGGCGCGGACTGGTCGCGCATCGAATTCCCGCACTGGTTCGGCCAGGGCCCGCGTTTCGTCGCACCGTATCCGGCCTCGCTGCTGAAGACGATGGTGGCCGTCGGCGTGGGGCTGCTGGTGGACGGCGGCCGCAGCGACTGGGCGCTGCCGCTGGCCCACGCCGGCCAGACGCGGCCGGTCGGCGACTGGCTGTTCGACATGATCACGATCAGCAGCAACGAGGCCACCTCGGCGCTGGTGGCTCACCTGCACGCGCGCGGCGCCGTCCGGCGCGAAGGGGGCCGCGAGGTGCACAACGAGATGCACGCGCTGTTCGCCGCCCACGGCTTGCCAGGCCTGATGATCGCCAACACCCAGCCCGACGGCGGCTGGGGCAATGCGGCGGGCTCGGGCGTGGGGCAGATCCAGATGACGGCCTGGGACGCACTGCGGCTGATGTGGCGGCTGGATGTCGACGCGCCCGCCCTCGCCGGCAATGCGGCGGCCCTCGTCAGCCCCGCCAGCCGCGACGTCATCCGCCGTGCGCTGGACGCGCAGAAGCTGCACCACAACCTCAGCAGCGAATCGCTGCGCGCGCTGCCCGGCTGGGGGCCGGGCATCCCGTCGCCCCCGGCTCGTTTCGCGCACAAGACCGGCAACACGCAGAACTACGGCAGCGACGCCGGCATCGTGCACGACGGCGAACTGCACTACCTGATCGCCGTGATCACCAGCCTCGGCAGCCGCTACGCACCGCATCCCGAGGCCTCGACCACCTGGAAGCTGCCGGCCCTGGGCGGCGCTGTTCATGCATGGCTGAAGTCGAATTCCTGATCCCGCCGCTGCGCCCGGGTGCCGGCATCGCCGTCATCGCCCCGGCCGGGCCGCCCAAGCCGGGGCGGATCGATCCCGTCGAAAGCTGGCTGCGCGAGCGCGGCTACGTGCCCACGCTGTTGCCGAGCTGCTTCGGGCCGCCGCCGCTGGACTTTCTCGCCGCGCCGGACGCCGTGCGCCTGGCTGACGTTCACGTCGCTTTCGGCGATCCGCGGTTCGACGCCGTGCTCGCGCTGCGCGGCGGCTCGGGCTGCATCCGGCTGCTCGACGGCATCGACCTTGCCTTGCTGTCGTCGAGCCCCAGGCTGCTGATCGGCTACAGCGACCTGACCGTGCTGCACGCGCTGCGCACCCGCGCCGGCATTCCGTCGCTGCACGCGCCGATGCCGGCCAGCGACTGGGGCCTGCCCGGCGCCCGGCCCGACACCGACGCGCTGTTCGACCGCCTGGCCCGCGGCTGGCGCGCGGGTGACGTCGTCGGCCAGGCCGCGCCGCATGCCCTCAGCCATGGTGGTGCGGCGCGCGGCCGGCTGATCGGCGGCAACCTCGCGATGTTCTGCGCGCTGCTCGGCACGCCGTATCTGCCCGCGGCGGATGGCGCGCTGCTCTTCGTCGAGGACATCAGCGAGGAGCCCTACCGCGTGGACCGCATGCTGAGCCAGCTGCGCCTGGCCGGCGCGCTGGACCGCATCGCCGGCCTGCTGGTCGGCAGCTTCAGCGGTGCCGAATCGCCGGACGCCGTGCTGGCCGACCATCTGCCCCGCCTGCGGTGCCCGGTGCTGGCCGGCTGGCCCTCGGGCCACGGCCAGCCCAACCGGCCGCTGCCGCTGGGCGTCATGGCCGAGATGGATGCGGCGGCGGGCACGCTGACCCTCATCTGAAACACCGGCCTCTCGACTGCGAAGCCGGCGAAGACGAGGGGGGCGAGAACGCGCCGTCAGGCATGTCGTGCCTCGCGCCGGTGGGGCCGCCGCGAGGCACAACGCGCCACGCCCGGCAAAAAAGAAGGTTCATCGCCGATCTCCGGGGAACGCTGCACGGATCTTGAGGAAGAAGTAGTCGTCGTCGCGATAGCCGTAGGCCATACGTTTGATGACCTTGATCTTGTTGTTGATGCCCTCCACCAAGTTCGTTCCGAGCGGCCAGCGACAGTGCGAGAGGATCCCAGGTAAGTAGTTCTTGAGACTGCGGGCGAAGGCCTTGAGGGGTTCGATGCGACTGCTCATTGCGCGGTGGTGCCACTGCTTCCAGAAGCGCTCGGCGTAGCCGCTGTGGCGGTAGTCCCAGAGCGACTTGAGATCGTCCTTCATCACGTAGACGGTGAAGAGCGCTTTGTTTATGGCGAGCAACTCGCGCAGCCGGATCCGGTCTTCGGGCCGAGTCACGTTCTCGGCGTTGCGCGCCAACAGCCAACGCGCACTCTTGACCAGCTTGCGTGCCGGTTTGTCTTGCCGCAGACGGTTGGCCTCATCGACGCGAACCCGGTCGACGACCTGGCGACCGTACTTGGCCACGACGTGGAACAGGTCGTAGACGATCTCCGCATTGGGACACTGCGCCTGCACTTGCAGCGCGTAGCCGGCGTTCATGTCCATCGCGACAGCCTGCAGCGCAGCTCGGCCTTCAGTTCCCAACAGTTCGAAGAACGGACGCACATCCGCTCGTCCCCGTCCCAGGCCCAGCCACAGCACGCGCTTGCGGTAGGGCTCGACGATGACCGTGGCGTAGCGGTGGCCCTTGTGGATCGCGAACTCGTCCATCGCGATCACGCGAACACCTTGAAGGTCGACCGGACCCAGTTCGCGCTCCAGATGACGTTTGTCGATGCGTTTGACCGTCGTCCAGGCCAGCCCATAGAACTGCGCCACATGGCGGATCGACATTAGCTTGCACAGCTGGGCCACGCTGTCGGCCAAACGCACCGTAACCCGCGCATAGGGCTCCAGCCAAGAGAGCTGTTCCAGCTTGGGACCACAGCGCGGGCAAAGCACGCGCACCCGCGGCACGACCAGCTCAATCGGAATGCCGAAGATAGGTAAGTCCCGCACCCGCCGCTCTTGCAGATCGTGAACCGCTGCGACCCACTCGCCGCACCCGCTGCAACAGTGCCTCGCCGACTTGATGGAACGCAGGCGTATGACGCACCAGCTCAAGCCGGCGCGGCGTACGTCATCATCGCTCTCAATCTCATAGCCTTCCCAGGCTCCAAGGCGGGAAATACACTGGGATGCGGCCATGGCTGCCCCCTGCAAAGCTGAGTCTCGACAACTTCAACTTAGCAGGTGTGGCACCAGGCCGCGTCCTATTGGTCCCCGGACATCGGCGAAGAACCAAAAAGAAGCCCCACCGAGGTGGGGCCGTGAATGCCGGCGTCCGCCGCCGGCAGGGAGTCAGACGGTCCTCAGCCGATCACCAGAACTTGTAGTTCACGGTGAAGGTGTAGGCACGGCCGCGCGGGTCGGCCACGCGGGGTTCCCACGAGCTGCCGGCGCCGGTGTTGCCGTCGTAGGCGGCCGAGAACGGCGGGTCGTCGTTCAGCAGGTTCTTGATGCCGAAGGTCAGGCCCAGGTTCTTGATGCCGGTGTAGCTGATGCTGGTGTTGTAGGTGATGTACTTGGCCACGTTGGGCTTCCAGTCCGGCGGCGTGATGCTGCCGTTGGCCACGCCGGGAAGCTGGGCGTCCTTGTAGCCGGCGCGCCAGAGCTGCTGGAACATGCCGCTCCAGTCGCCCTCGGCGTAGACGAAGGTTGCCGAGTGCTTCCAGCGCAGGCCCAGGTCGCCGGCGCGGGTGAACACGCCGATCTCGCTGGCACCCATGGGCGCGCTGGTGATCAGGCGCGAGCGCTTGTCGAGCAGATAGCTGCCTTCCAGCTTGGCCGTCAGGCGGCCGGCGCCCATCATCGTCGTGCCGCTCAGCGACAGGTCCACACCCTTGGTGATGGTCTCGCCGGCGTTGACGTTGCGGTTGTCGATGGCCTGCAGCGTGCCCGAGGCGTCGCGGATGAAGTTGTCCGGGAACAGCGTGTAGTTCTTCACCAGGTCAGACAGCGAGACGGCCTGGATGGTGCCGGTCTTGCGGATCTGCCACCAGTCGGCGCCCAGCGCCACGTCGGCAACGGGCGACCAGACGAAGCCCCAGGTCCATTGCCTGCTCTTCTCCGGGCCCAGCTCGGGCTTGCCGCCGGTCAGGATGTTGGGCGTGATGGACTCGCAGCCCGGCTTGGTCGGGTCGACGACGCCGCCGGCGCACTTGCCCGGGTCCACCAGGTCCTTGCCGGCGTAGGTGGAGACCGTGATGCCGTTGAAGAGCTGGTTGAAGGTCGGCACGCGGAAGCCGCGGCTGGTGGAGGCGCGCACCAGCAGCTGCTCGAAGGGCTGGTAGCGCAGCGAGAACTTCGGGTTGGTGGTGCCGCCGAAGCCGGTGTAGCTGTCGTGGCGCACGGCGCCGCTGGCCTCCAGGCCCTTGACGATGGGCACCAGCACTTCGCCGAACACGGCCTTGATGTCGCGCTTGACGGTGTCCAGCGTGTTCACGCTGTCGAAGGGGGCGTTGAAGATGGCGGCCTGCGTGACCAGGTCGGTCGCGTTGCCGTTGAACTTGTAGCGCTCGTTGCGGATGTCGGTGCCGACGGCGGCCATGACGTCGCCGGCCGGCAGCTTGAAGACCGGGCCGCTGGCCGTGAAGTCGGCCTGGCGCAGCGTGAACTTGCCGCCGTACAGCGTGACGCCGTCGGCGCGCACGCTGTCCAGCGCGGTCATCGCGGCGGCGGACTGCGAGCCGTCGGCCGAGAAGGGGTTCAGCGTGCCGTTGTTGATGAGGGCCGCGAAGGGCTTGCCGTAGAAATAGCCGTGCTTGAGCAGCGAGGTTGTGTCGCTGGTGGCCTGCGAGGCGCCGACCTTGTAGTCCCAGCCGCCGAACAGCGGGCCCTCGGCGCCCACCAGCATGCGCTGGGTCTTGGCCGTCGTCTCGATCTCGCGGTTGCCGCAGGGCATGCAGCGCCAGCGCATCGCCAGCGGCAGGCCGCGGTTCTTCTCCAGCGTCGGGAAGGTGGTGGCCAGCGCGTTGAAGACCGTGTTGTAGGCCTCGCCGGTGCTCGGGTAGGCCAGGTTGAAGAAGGGGTTGGTGCTGGAGGTGGAGCTGGAGATCTGGTTGGGCGAGAAGCTCTTGTCGGTGACGACATGGGCGCCGACGAACTCGGCGAAGACCTGGTGCTCGCCCAGGGCCAGCGTGCCGCGCAGCACGGCGTTGGTGGACTTGACGGGCTGCTGCAGTACGGCGGCGCGGCCGGTGTCCCAGGCGCAGCCCCACTTGGCAGACGGCGTGGCCCACAGCACCTCGTCGTACGCCGCCTGGCCGGGCACGGACGAGCAGCCGGCCTGGCCGGGCAGGTCCAGCACGTTGATGCCGTTCATCGCGACCGTCGTGCCGGGTTGGATGGGGCCCGTGCTGCGGCCGGTGGTGTTGAGGTTGTCGCGGCTCAGCGCGTTGTAGAGGCTGTTGATCGCGAAGACGGTGGCATAGGGCGTGCCGCGCGTGTCCACCGACAGGCCGCGGCTGGGCTGGAAGGTGTTGACGAAGTCGCGCTGGTCGCCGCGCAGCATCTTGGCGTCGCTGAACGACAGCGAGGCCAGCACGTTGAAGCGGTCGTTCGCGAGGTTGCCGAAGCCGCCCGTCAGCTTCACGCGGTTGATGGCGCCGCCGCCGGCCTCGGTCACGTCGGTGAAGGCCTGGGCCTCCAGGCCGCTGAAGTCCTTGCGCAGGATGAAGTTGATGACGCCGCCGATGGCGTCGGTGCCGTAGATGGCGGAGGCGCCGTCCTTCAGCACCTCCACGCGCTCGACGGCGGAGAACGGGATCTGCTGCAGGTCCACGACCCCGCCGTTCAGCCCGTGGGCGGCGACGCGCCGGCCGTTCAGCAGGATGAGGGTGCTGGCCGCGCCCTGGCCACGCAGGTTGGCCGAGGAGGCGCCGTTGTTGCCGCGGGCCTGGCCGGCCACCACGTCGGCGTTGGAGGCCAGGTTGTCCAGGCCGTTGCCGTTGACGCTCAGCGTGCTGATCAGCTGCTCGGCCGACACGATGCCCTGGCGCTCGATGTCCTTGCGCGAGATGACCTGCAGGGGCAGGGCACCCTCGTCCTTGAGGCGCTTGATGCTGGAGCCCGTGACCTCCACGCGCTCCAGCTTCGTGCCCTCGGACTGGGCCAGCGCGGCGCCGGCGTGAGCGGCCAGCCCCAGCACGGCCAGCTTTGCCACAAGACGGTTCAACTTCATCGCAACGACTCCTCTTGGATTCAACTGCCGATCATGTTCGCCGCCACGTGCGCAGCCGCCCATGGGGCGGCACCCCAGGTGTTGCGTGCCGTTCAATGAATGCTTGTGCGCTGCGCATAACCTGTGGGAATGCGTGCCAGCCGGAAAGCACGCCCGCGGTGCGCCCGGCCCCTCTACAGTGCCGCGCCATGCGTTTGTGGAGCCCCCGATGCGAGTGATCACCGAGGCCGAAGTCGCGGCCCATCTCGACCCCGACAGTGCCGTGGCCGCGCTGCGCGCCGCCTTCGCCCAGCATGGCCGTGGCCAGGCCCAGGTGCTGGCCCGCCACCGCGCCACCGCCACGCGCGACGGCGCCTCGCTGGCGATCAGCGCGATGGGTGCCATCCTCGATGCCGAAGGCTCGCTGCCGGCGGTGCTGGGCACCAAGGTCTACTCGGCGCGCAACGGCAGGTACAACTTCCTTGTCAGCCTGTTCTCGGCCGACACCGGCGCGGCGTTGGCCACGCTGGAAGCCAACGAATTCACGCGGTTGCGCACGGCCGCGGCGAGCGCCGTGGCGGCCGACCTGCTGGCCCTGCCCGACGCAAGGACGCTGGCCGTCTTCGGCGCCGGCATCCAGGGGCGGGCGCATGCCGAGGCGCTGTGCCGGGTGCGGCGCTTCGAGCGCGTGCTGGTCTGCGCGCGCTCGGGGGCCGAGGCCTTCGCTGCCGAGCTGCAGGCGGCGCTCGGGCTGCCCGTGTTCGCGGTTGACGCGGCCACGGCGGCAGCCGAGGTGGACGTGATCGCCACCGCCACGCGCTCGGCCACGCCGCTGTTCGACGGCGCCCTCGTGAGGCCCGGCGCCTTCGTCGCGGCTGTCGGCTCCAGCACGAAGACGGCGCGCGAGCTGGACGACACGCTGCTGGGGCGCGCCGCCCTGGTGGCCGTCGAGTGGCGGACCGCCGCACAGCAGGAGGCCGGCGACATCGTGCTGGCCGCGCCCGGCGTCATCGCACCGGAGCGTCTCGCCGAGCTGGGCGAGCTGATCGTCAATCCGCGCCCGCGCGGGCCGCAGGACATCGTCGTCTACAAGAGCGTGGGCATCGGCCTGGAGGACGTGGCCCTGGCCCGCCTCGTCGCGCACCGGCTGGGGGTGTGCTGATGCGCATCGCCCTGCTCGCCGCCGCGCTGCTGCTGGCCGGCTGCGCCAGCACCCCGGTGCCCCATCCGGTGCAGGCTGCGCTCGACAAGGCCGGCCTGCCCGCCGACAGCCTGGGCTTCGTGCTGCAGCCGCTGGACGGCTCGCGGCCGGCGCTGCAGCGGCGCGCCGACGAGCCGATGTCGCCGGGATCGACGATGAAGCTCGTCACCGCCACCGTGGCGCTGGACAGGCTGGGCATCAACCACCGCGGCCGCACCGAGCTGCTGGCGGCGTCGGCTCCTGTCGGCGGGATCATCGACGGCCCGCTGATCCTGCGCGGCGGCGCCGACCCCGACCTCGACTGGCCGGCGCTGTGGTGGCTGCTGCGCCAGCTGCGCGAGAGCGGTGTGCGCGAGATCCGCGGCGGCCTCGTCGTGGACCGCACGCTGTTCAATCCCGTCCGCTTCGACGTCGGCCTGCCGCCCTTCGACGAGGCGCCCGAGTTCGCCTACAACGTCATCCCCGACGCCTTGCACCTCAACGGCAGCCTGCTCGACTTCGAGCTGCAGGCCACGCCCGGCGGCGTGGCGGCGCGCACGCTGCCGGCCCTGCCCGGGCTGGCGGTGGACGCGGGCGCGATGACGCTGTCCGCGCGGCCGTGCAAGGACTGGGACGAGGACTGGAAGCCCGCGCTCGTGCAGCCGGCGGGCGACGGCTGGCGGCTGTCGCTGCAGGGGGCTTTCCCGGCCGCTTGCCAGCAGCGTGCGCCGCTGCAGATCGTCGACCGCCAGTGGCTGGTGACGACGGCGTTGCGCCAGTTCTGGCGCGAGCTGGGCGGCAGCATCGGCCCGGGCGACATGCAGGCCGCCGCGCCGGCCGGTGCCGTCGTGCTGGCCAGCCACCGCGGCCGGCCGCTGGCCGAGGTGCTGCGCGGCGTCATGAAGCGCAGCGACAACGCGCTGACCCGGCTCATCTACCTGCAGCTCGGCGCCCAGGCCGCGCAGCCCGGCGAGCCGACGCTCGCCGCCGCCGAGCGCAGCGTGCGCGGCTGGTTCGCGGCGCATGGCCTGAGCGACGCCGGCCTGGTGCTGGACAACGGTTCGGGCCTGTCGCGCAGCGAGCGAATCAGCCCGGCCCAGCTCGCCGCCGTGCTGCGCGCCGGCCAGTCGGGTCCGCAGGCGCCGGAGCTGCTGGGAACGCTGCCCATCGCCGGCGTGGACGGCACGCTGACGCGTCGCCTCAAGGACGGCCCGGCCAGCGGGCAGGCGCGGCTCAAGACCGGCACGCTGCGCGATGCCGTTGGCCTCGCGGGCTTCGTGCCCGATGCGACAGGCCGGCCCTGGGTCTTCGTCGCCCTGCTCAACCATTCGGAGGCGGCGGCCAGGGGCCGGCCGGTGCTCGATGCACTGGTGAACTGGCTGGCGTTGCAGCGCTGACGGCGCGGCCTTGCGACCGCTGTCTCACGGCGGCGGCGACGCCAGGGACCGGGCCACGACCGCCTCGTTGCGGGCCATCACCGCCGACCAATCGAATTCCTGCCGCGCGCGCGCCAGCCCGTTGCGAGCCAGGCGGCTGGCCTGCGCAGGCGTGCTCAGCAGCGATCTGATCGCTGCGGCCAGCGCCTCGGCGTCGCCCGGAGTCACGAGCAAGCCGTTGTCGGCGTCACGCAGGACGCTCGGCGTTCCCCCGCTGGCGGTGGCCACCACGGGCACACCGGCGGCGTTGGCCTCGCACAGCACGCGGCCCATCGTCTCCACGTCGCGCGCACCGGCGTGGCGGCTCTCGTAGCTGGCCAACGCGAACACGTCGCTCGCCCAGTAGTAGCGGGCAATTCGCTCGTGCGGAACGCGGCCCTCGAAGCGCACTACGTCGCCCAGCCCAAGGCGCGCGGCACAGGCTTCGTACGCCCTGCGCCGGCGGCCGTCGCCAACGATCAACAGGCGAATCGCAGGGAAGCCAGGGCGCAAACGGGCCAGGGCATCGAGCAGCACTTCGACGCCCTTCTTCTCCACGAGCCGGCACACGGTCAGCACCACCTGCGCGTCTTCGGGCACGCCGAGTTCCGCACGCGCGGCAGCGCGCGCACAGGGGGGCGCGGTGAACTCGCCCGTGGCGACGCCGCCCGAGACCACCTCGATCCGCTCGCCTTCCACGCCGATCGCCCTGAGCAGGTTCGCCGTGTAGTCGCTGTTGGCCAGGATGCCGCTGTGGGCCCTCGCAGCGTGGCCCATCACGCGGTGGCGGCCTTCACGGAACAGGCGGTCAACCCAGTCGGGGTGCCTGCCGTGCTCCAGCCACCAGCTCAGCGCGCGCTGCATGGCCGCCGAGCCGATGACCCGGCTGCCCCATGGATAGGGATAGCCCAGCCAGGGCCGCAGCACATCGTTGCCTACCGAGCGACAGACGACCGGAACGCCGGCGCTTGAGCGCAGCAGGCCGTAGAACACGGTCGATGCGTAGATCGCATCGGGCTTGAACACGCGGATGCGCTCCAGCAGCAGTTCCTGGTTGTGCCAGTAGCCCAGGCGCGACAGCACACGATGCACCGCATGCGCGCAGCCGGCGTCGAAAGCCCGCGCGGCCTCGCCCAGGGCCGGGTCGGTCACGCGATAGGTCAGCACCTCCACGCAAGCGGCGTGACGCGCGAAGTGCGCGGCCAGATACCTGGCGTGCGTCTGCATGCCGCCGACGGCCGGCGGCCATTCGGTGAGGATGAGCAGCAGGCGGGGTCCGCTGGCGCGCATGCGGCAATATGGGGCTTGGCGTCGGGAAGACTTAGCCCACGGCCGGGCTCAGCAACCGCATCGTCCCCGCCTCCGCATCCATCTCGGCCGGCGCACCCACCGGTACCGTCAGCTTGCGCTTGATGTGGCCGATGGCCGCACCGCGGAACACGGGCACGCCCAGCGGCAGAAAGTAGTCGTCGAAGACCTCGTCCAGCGTCAGGCTGCCGTAGCCGTCACCGGGCTCGCACTTCGTGAAGCGGCCGAGCACGACGCCGGCGAGCTGGCTCAGGGCGCCCGTCAGCCGCAGCGTGGAGAGGCAGCGGTCGATGCGGTAGATGTATTCGTTGATGTCTTCCAGGAACAGGATGGCGCCGCGGCAGTCGGGGAAGTAGGGCGTGCCGGCCAGCGAGGCGAGTACGGTCAGGTTGCCGCCGACCAGCCGGCCCTGCGCGCGGCCGGCGCGGATCGTCGTGATGCGCTCTTCCCGCGCGACGAGGTCGTCCACCGGCTTGACCGCCGGGTTGCGCAGCACGGCCGCCTCGGCGTTCATCGCCACGGCCTTGAAGCTCTGCACCGAGTAGTCGTTCCACTCCGACACCGCCACCGGGCTATGGAAGGCGACGAGGCCGGTCTGGCGGTGGATGGCGTTGACGAGGCAGGTCAGGTCGCTGAAGCCGCCGAAGAACTTGGGCTTGCGGCGGATCAGGTCGTAGTCCAGCTTGTCGACGATGCGGTTGCAGCCCGAGCCGCCGGTCATCGCCAGGACGCCGGCCACCGAGTCGTCGGCAAACATGGCGTTCACGTCCGCGGCGCGCTGGGTGTCGGTGCCGGCGAAGGGCCCCCGCCGCGCGGCCACGAACTCGCCCGGCTTGACCTTGAAGCCCAGAGCCTGCAGGGCCTCGATGGCCATCTTCAGCGGCTCACGCTCGAAGGTGGCGTTGGCCGGGCTGACGAGGCCGAGGGTGTCGCCCGGGCGCAGGCGTGGCGCCAGCACGGCGCCGCCCGCGGCCGCGGCCGGGCGGGCGGCGGCCAGCAGGCCGGCGCTGGCGGCGCCGAAGTGCAGAAGTTGGCGGCGAGACGGAGTCATATCGTTTGCAAAGAGTGGGAAATGAGCTTGGCGCCGGATACTTGGTCGGGTGGAACCGTCGACGCTGCGCCGCATTGTGTTCGCCACGCGGGTGGTTGGCGCACTGCGCCGCCTGACGGCGCTCCTCGGGCTGTGGGCGGCGGCCATCGTCGCCCAGGCCCAGGCGGCGGACGCTGCGGCTTGCCCCGAGCGGCTGCGCATCGCCTTCCCCGAAGGCCCGGCCGAGCCCTTCATGCGGGGCCGGGGCGAGGATTTCGCGCATCCGCCGGGCCTGCTGGTGGACTGGATGCGCCGTGCCTTGCGCCAGCTGGGCTGCCTGGAGCGCGCCGAGATGCTGCGTCTGCCGCTGCGCCGCCTGCGCGCCATGATCGAGGCCGGACAGATCGACGTGGTGATCGGCGTGGGCGAGGGCGGGCCCATCGCGGCCCTGCTGGCCCTGCCGCCGCGCGAGGGGCGCCGCGGAGAATTCGATTTCAGCCTGGGCGTGGTCGAGTACGTGCTGTACGCGCGCAGCGGCAGCGGCATCGGCTGGGAAGGCCAGACGATCACCGGCCTGCCGACGGACGCGCGGGTCGGCGTCACGGCGGGCACGCGCACCGAGATGTTGGCCAGGGAGCGTGGCTGGCCGCTGGAGGCCGCGCCCAGCCATGAGAGCGCCCTTCTCAAGCTGGCGGCGGGCCGCACCCCGCTGCTGCTGATGCACAGCTATTTCGTCGATGACCGACTGCGGCGCGACGTGCAGCTGGCGCGCCAGATCGAGCGGCTGGCGCCGGCCGTGGAGCGGCGGCATCTCTTCGCGGGCGTGGCGCCGGCGCTGGCGCAGGGCGGCAAGGCCTTCGCGCTGCGGCTGTGGCGGGCCTTGTGCAAGGAGTCCGCTGCCGCGAAGGCGGACGGCGCCTGCCGGCTGCCGCCGGGTTAGGCCGGGGCCATCCTCGGAATGAGGATGGCGATGCTTCGCAGGATTGACGCTGCCGTGGCGGGCTGGCTATGTTGTTCGCTTCCTCGCGGAACGATCACAAGGAGACGCCCATGACCCGTGCCCTGCTCGGCTGGCTGCTGCCCCTCGCGGTGCTGGCAGGCTGCGTCAGCACCAGCCCCCAGGCCAGCCTGGATGACACCCGGAGCTGCACAGCCATGGTGGCCGGCGGCTTGCGCAAGGTGGCCGACGAGCGCGGCGAGCGCTTCAACGGCAAGGTGGGCGAGGACGTGGCCCGCTGCCGCGGCAGCGACCGCGCCGCGGCGTTTCGCCACACGCCCTATGTCGACTGGGCCAACTACTGGGCCACGGGAGACACGGCCTCGCTGCTGCCCGGCACGAGCGGCGTCGGCAGCCATCTCGGGGCGAACGGCCGCGGTGTGGATGGCGCGCTGCTGGACCTCGAATACCAGCGCATGGAGCTGATCAAGTTCAATCTCTTCGACAACTCCGGCAGCTTCGCCGACTACGCGCTGGGCCGCGACGGCGTGGCCGGCGCGGCCATCAAGACCTGGCCCTCGATGCGGCTGCCGGCCAGCTCGCCCTTCTACGCAGCCGTGGGCGGCGACGGCGCTCAGCTCTGTCAGGGCGAGCTGATCCGCTGGCGCCAGCTCGACGGCATCTGCAACGACATCCGCAACCCCCGGATGGGCTCGGCCGGCGCGCTGTTCGCGCGCAACGTGCAGTTCGAGGCCACCTATCCCGACATCAGCGACGACCAGCTCGCCCGCAACCGTCATGGCGACCGCCTCGCGCTGCTGCAGCCCGACCCGCAGCTCATCAGCCGCAAGCTCTTCACCCGTGCCCAGAGCGACCCGGCCAGGTGCCGCGACGGCCAGGGCCTGCCGGGCAACCCGGTGGACGCGAACTGCGACTACCAGAAGGCGCCGTTCTTCAATGTGCTGGCGGCCTTCTGGATCCAGTTCATGACGCATGACTGGTTCTCGCACATGGAGGAGGGCGCCAATGCGCCTCAGTGGATGGCCGTGGGCTGCTCCGGCGACGCGGCCAGGCTGGGTTGCCGGCCCGACGACCGCATCGACCGCGCCTTCGTGGCCGACGGCGGCGCTCCGCCGCGCTACGCCGCCGCCGATGGAGCCAAGCCTTTGGCGCGCGCCTTCCGCACCCATGCCAACAACAACACCGCCTGGTGGGATGCCTCGCAGATCTATGGCTACAACGCCGTCTCGCGCCAGCGCGTGAAGCGTGACCCGGCCGACCCGGCCCGGTTGCTGATGCCGGCCGGCACCCGCGCCGGTGCCGGCGAGGCCCTGGGCCAACTGCCGGTCTTTGCGGCCGGCGACCCCATCCTCCCGCAATGGGCCGGGCAGGGCGCGGCGGCCTTCCCGGACAACTGGAGCATCGGCGTCGGCTTCTACCAGACGGTGTTCTCGCGCGAGCACAACGCCTTCGTCGCCGAGTTCCGCCGCCGCGCCGCGGCCACACCCGACGGCGACTCCGGCCTGCGCGACCCCGCCCATCCGACGGCCGTGATCCGCTACCGCGATGTGTCGCCCGACGTGCTGTTCGAGGTGGGCCGCCTCGTCGTCGCCGCCGAGATCGCCAAGATCCACACCATCGAATGGACGACGCAGCTGCTCTACGACGAGCCGCTGTACCTGGGCATGAATGCCAACTGGGGTGGGCTGTTCGAAGGCCATCCCTTTGTCGAGAACGCCCTGGAAGCCATCGTCGTGCAGAACTTCGGCAAGAGCACCGACGCCAAGAAAGCTGGCCAGTGGTACTCGGCCCTGGCCTCGGGGCCGGGCATCTTCGGCCTGGGTGCGCAGGTCTACAAGGACGACCGCTTCTTCGCCCGCCACGACCCGAAGAAGGATGACATCTGGAACTTGGCCAACCCCGATCACGTGAACGGCGGCGTCAACCATTTCGGCTCGCCATTCAACTTCCCCGAGGAGTTCGTCAGCGTATACCGCTTGCATGCGCTGGTGCCCGACCTCATCGAGCTGCGCCACTGGGACCGCGACCCCAACCGCATCGCCGCCAAGGTGCCCGTCATCGAGACTTTCCGCGCCAAGGCCACGCCGGCGCTGGCCAACGAGGGTGTGGCGGACTGGGCCTTGTCCATGGGGCGCCAGCGCCTGGGTTTGCTGACGCTGGGCAACACGCCGGCCTTCCTGCAGAACCTGGCCATCCCGCGACTGCAGTCCGCCACCGGCAGGATCGACGTCGCCGCGCTAGACATCATCCGCGACCGCGAGCATGGCGTGCCGCGCTTCAACGAGTTCCGCCGCCAGTACGGCCTGCGCCAGCTAACCAGCTTCGACGACTTCATCGACGCGCGGCTGCCCCAAGGCTCGCCCGAACGCGCCCGCCAGCAGAGGGCCATAGCCGACCTGCGCAGCGTCTACGGCCAGCACACCTGCGATGCGAAGAAGGTCATCACCGCCGCGCAGAAGAACCCCGACGGCAGCCCTATCAACGACTGCCTGGGCAGGCCCGATGGCAGCGTGGTCGACAACATCGAGGACGTGGACACGGTGGTCGGCTGGCTGTCCGAGTTCACGCGGCCGCACGGCTACGCGATCTCGGAGACGCAGTTCCAGGTCTTCATCCTGAACGCCTCGCGCCGGCTCTTCAGCGACCGCTTCTTCACCAGCAGCTTCCGCCCCGAGTTCTACGGCCACCTCGGCATCGAATGGCTGATGAACAGCGGCCCGACGGGCAAGCAGTTCGAGGCCCGCGAGAGCAACGGCCATCGCATCGAGGTCTCGCCCTTCAAGCGCGTGCTGCTGCGCACCGTGCCCGAGCTCGGTGACGAACTCAGCCACGTCGTCAACGCCTTCGACCCCTGGGCACGCGACCGTGGCGAGTACTACGGTCTGGGCTGGCAGCCGCGCAAGGGGGCGGAGAGCGATCCGGCCTTCAAGCAGCCCTGAGGTGAAATCGGGGGCATGAGCTCAGACCTGCCCCCGCTGCCCACCCTGGCCCCCGGTCGCTACCGCCACTACAAGGGCGGCGAATACGAGGTGCTCGCCGTCGCCCGCCACAGCGAGACGCTGGAGGCGATGGTGGTCTACCGGCCGCTCTACAACGACAGCGGCTGGTGGATCCGGCCCTTCGAGATGTTCACCGGCAGCATCGTCGTCGATGGCGTCGAGCAGCGGCGCTTCGCGCCCGCTGGCTGAGGCGGGGCGAGTCGCCAGCGGGACAGCCGCTTGCATCGGCTGACCGGCAATAAGTCACGGGTGCCTGCCTGACAGAAGGCTGTCATCAGCTTTTCATCAGGATCTCGCGAATTAGGGTTTCTACGATGTTTGCATGGCCTGACCCCCCCTGAATGCGGGGTGCGATGGTTGTCCAAACCAAGCCGGAGACCTTGATTCATGAAGTGGTTCTATGACCTGAAGATCGCCACCAAGCTGGTGGGGTCCTTCGTTGCCGTGTTGTTGCTGACCGCCGGGCTCGGTGTGTTTGCCATCGTCGAGCTGGCCCGCGTGAATCAGACGGCCACCGACCTGGCCACCAACTGGATGCCGGCCATCAAGTCCGCCGGCGACATCCGCTACGGCCTGGCCCGCCTTCGGTCGTTTTCGCAGCAGCACGTGCTGGCCGACACGGCCGAGCTCAAGAAGGGCTACGAAGACACGATGACCGGCCTTATCGCCAAGCTGGACAAGGACCGCAAGACCTACGAGATCCTGGTGTCGGAGCCCGAGGAGAAGAAGGCTTACGCCGAGTTCTCCGAGCTGTACGCCAGCTACCTGGGCGTGCACCGGCAGTTGCTGGCCCTGTCCAGCGAGCACAGGAACGACGAGGCCATGGCGCTGATGCGCGGGGCGGCGAAGGACACCTTCCGGGCGATGGAGGCGCGCATCGAAGCGATCATCAAGGTCAACGAGGCTGGTGCCGACGAGGCCAACCGCCTGGGCGACACGCTGTATGCCAGCGCGCGCGGCTGGGTCATCGCCGTCATCGTCGGCTGCACGGCGCTGGGTCTGGCGCTGGCGCTGGTGGTGGCGCGGTTGATCTCGCGCTCGCTGCAGGAGGCCGTGGCCGTGGCCCGCAGCGTGGCCGCAGGCGACCTCACCCGCCGCATCGTCGTGCGCAGCTCGGACGAGACCGGCCAACTGCTGCAGGCCCTGCAGGACATGACCGGCAGCCTGACTCGCCTCATCGACCGCGTGCGCAACAGCTCGGACTCCATCGCCACCGGCTCGTCGCAGATCGCCTCGGGCAACGCCGACCTGTCGCAGCGCACCGAGGAGCAGGCGTCCAACCTGCAGCAGACGGCGGCGTCCATGGAGCAGCTGACCACCACCGTGCAGCAGAACGCCGACACGGCGCGCCAGGCCACGCAGCTGTCGGCCAGCGCCTCGGCCGTCGCCTCGCAGGGCGGCGAGGTGGTGGGTCAGGTCGTCGAGATGATGGGCCGCGTGTCGGCCAGCTCGAAGAGGATCGCCGACATCATCGGCACCATCGACGGCATCGCCTTCCAGACCAACATCCTGGCGCTGAACGCGGCCGTGGAGGCCGCGCGGGCCGGCGAGCAGGGCCGAGGCTTCGCCGTCGTGGCGTCCGAGGTGCGCGCGCTGGCCAGCCGCTCGGCCGAGGCGGCCAAGGAGATCAAGGTGCTCATCGGCCAGAGCGTCGAGACGGTGGAGCAGGGCAGCGGCCTGGTGGACGAGGCCGGCCGCACGATGGCCGAGATCCTGTCGCAGGTGAAGCGCGTCAGCGACCTGATGGGCGAGATCGGTGCGGCCAGCAACGAGCAGTCGCAGGGCATCGGCCAGGTTGGCGACGCCGTGCAGCAGCTCGACCAAGTCACGCAGCAGAACGCGGCGCTCGTGGAGGAAAGCGCGGCCGCGGCCGACAGCCTGAACCAGCAGGCCCGGTTGCTGACCGAGGCCGTGTCGGTGTTCCGCATCGACCACGCGCTGGTCGCCTGAGGCCGCCATGAACGACCAGACCGTGGCGCCAGCGCTAGCGCCGGGCGTTGCCGTGCCGGCCGAGTACCTGAGCTTTCGCCTCGGCGACGAGGAGTACGGCATCGGCATCGGCCAGGTGCGGGAGATCCGCTCCTACGAGCCGCCGGTGGGCATCGCCGGTGCGCCGGCCGCGCTGCGCGGCATGCTCGACCTGCGCGGCGCCGTTGCACCCCTCGTGGACCTGCGGGTAGCCTTCGGGCAGGCGGCGCCGTGCACGCCGCTGACCGGCGTCATCGTGCTCAACCTCGGCAGCCGCGTGGTGGGCCTCGTCGTGGACTCGGTGTCCGACGTGCTGGAGCTTGGCCCTCAGCACATCCGTCCCGCGCCGCGCCTGCGCAGCCCGGGTCTGGACACCGGCTTCGTGACCGGCATCGCCACGGTGCAGCGTCGCATGCTGATCCTGATGGACATCGAACGCCTGCTCGCCAACCCCGCGCTGGGGCTGGCGGGCACGCCGTGCAATTTGCCCTGAAGGGCGGGAATTTCCGCCATCGGGCAGCCGGGGGCGTCACTAGAGTGCGGCCAGGCACCCGCCGTCGCGGATGCGATGCGACGGGAGCACTTGACGCGCCATGGGCCTGGATCTGACGCCGGACGGCCTGCCCACCTGGCAGGGCGCGCCGCTGTTCCTGCCACCCAAGGAGAGCGCCGTGCTGGCGCTGATGATCCGCGCCCAGCCGCAGGCGGTCAGCAAGGCCGACATCATCGAGCAGGTCTGGGGCGGCTCGGCGGTGTCCGACGACAGTCTCACGCGCTGCATCAGTCAGCTGCGCCGCGCACTGCCGGGCGTGAGGATCGAGGCCGTCTACGGCTTCGGCTACCGGCTGGTGCAGCCGGAGCCCGTCGTTCACAACCGCATGCTGGCCGTGGTGAAGGCGCCGCCGGACGTCGTCGAAACCTATCTGCATGCCTGGGAACTGGCCCAGCACGGCACGCCGCGCGCCATGGGCCGGGCGCTGACCGTGCTGCGCGCCATCGTGGCCGAATATTCCGGCTACGCGCCTGCCCGCGTGTCGCTGGCTGCCACCATCGGTGCGGCCGTGGGCTGGGGCATGGCCGCGGAGCTGGGCGTGACGGTGGCCGAAGGCCAGGCGCAGCTGGACGCGGCGCAGCGCCACGACGCACGAGCCTGCGGCCTGCGCGCCGCGCGTGCCTGGCTGGCAGACATGGACTGGCGCTTCGACGATGCCGAGCAGCTCTTCCGGGCGGCCTACCGCGAGCAGCCGGATGACGCCGAGTTGCTGCCGCTGTTCGGCTGGCACTTGCTGGCCACCGGCCGCAGCGGCGAGGCCGCGGAAGTGCTGCAGCGCGCGGCGGCGCAGCGGCCCTTCGCCGTCTATCCGCGCGTGATGCTCTCGCGCGCCCTGAGCTACGACGGCCAGGCCGAGGCCGCACTGCGAGAGGCCGAGCGGGCCGAGCTGGACCACCCGGACAGTGTCATCGCCATCGGCCAGCGGCTGCTGCTGCGCGCGAGCCACCACCCGGGCCCCGAGCTGATCGCGCCGGCGCTGCGGCTGCTTGCGCGGGCCGATGTGCCGTCCTATGTGCGTGCCACCCAACCCTTCGTGCTCGCGCGCTGCGGCGAGATCGACCAGGCCAGGGCCGCGATCGACGCGATGCTTGCCGGCGAGCAGGCCGGAGCGCCCAGCAACGTGCTGCTGGCGCCGGCGTTGGTGCTGCTGGGCCAGCTGGATCGCGCCGTGGACCTGATCGACGCGGCGTTCCTGGCCCGCTGCGGGCTGCTGCTGCCGCTGCTGCTGAATGCGCCGCTGCAGCGGCTGCAGGCGCATCCACGCGTGCAGCGGCTGCAGGCGCAGTTCAGGTGGCGGGCCGCGGCCCAGGGCTGAGGGCTGGCCGCGCGCATCGGAAGCTGACAATCGCCGGCATGTATCGCCGAGGCCCCTCGACATGCGTGCCAGCCGCCTGCTGTCCATCCTGATCCTGCTGCAGCTGCGCCCGCAGATCACGGCGCCGGCGCTGGCGCGCGAGTTCGAGGTGTCGGTGCGCACCATCCTGCGCGACATCGACGAGCTCTCGGCCGCCGGCGTGCCGGTCTACGCCGAGCGCGGGCGCGGCGGCGGCTTCCGGTTGAAGGAAGGCTTCGCCACGCGGCTCAACGGCCTGTTGGGCGACGAGGCCCAGGCCTTGCCGCTGCTGGGACTGCCGGGTGCGGCCAGCGAGCTGGGTCTGGGCGCGGCGTCGCAACGGCTGCGGCTCAAGCTGCAGTCGGCCCTGCCGGGCGACACGGCCGCACTTGCCGGCCGGCTGCAGGCGCGGCTGCACGTCGACCCGCTGGACTGGTACCAGGGCGGCGAGCCGGCTGCGCACCTGCCGGCGCTGGCGCAGGCGGTGCTGGAGTGCCGACGCGTCGAGCTGGACTACCTGAGCTGGAAGGGCGAGCGACACTGGCAGGCCGAGCCGCTGGGCCTGGTGCTCAAGGGCGGCAGCTGGTATGCCGTCGCGCGGGCCGGCGCGCGCACGCTGACGCTGAAGGTCGGCAACATCCAGGCGCTCCGCGTGAGGCAAGAGAGCTTCGAGCGCCCCGAGGATTTCGAGCTGGCGGCCTGGTGGCAGGCGTCGCTGCAGCGCTTCGAGCGCGAGCTGCGGCCCGAGACGGCGCTGCTGCGCGTGACGGCCGAGGGGCGTCGGCGGCTGGCCGAGAAAGGCAGCTACGCCGCGCAGGCCGTCGCTGCGGCCGTGGCCGAGAAGCCGGCGGGCGAGCGGCGCTGGGCGCGCGTGAAGCTGCCCATCGAAGGCGTCGTGCAGGCCGCAAGGCTGGTGTTATCCCTCGCGCCCGAAGCCCAGGTGCTGGAGCCGGCTGCCGTGCGGGCGCAGCTGGCGGCCTGGGCCTGCGAGCTGGCGGCCGTGCATGACGGATGAGCCGCGCCCGTCACACGGACAGCGGCGAATTGGCCGGCAGGCCCATCCTGTTGGCCACCTGGCGGGCGATCTGCATGCCTAGCCAAACACCACCGGTGCGACCCAGTGTGGCCGGGGTCAGTGCTTCGGGGTGCTCGGCAAAGACGTCGGCACCCGCCTGGCGTTCGGTCAGACCGTCGAACTGCCAGTGCACGCCGAGGTAGACGCGGCTCACCGAGTTCTTGACGATGGCCTCCCAGAGCGACCCGGTGACCACCGGCCTCCTGCCGCGCGGCTTCAGGGTGCGTGGGTCGGTGTTCACGTCATTGAATTCGTCCGAGATGAAGTCGAGCGCGACGTCGTCCACGCCGTTCCCGTCGAGCACAGCCAGCCCTTTGTGGGCCAGGTACAGCCGCAGCAGGTCGAAGGCGGCGGCGCCGAAGGTGGCGTGCCCGGAGGGGTAGGCGGGGAAGTCGGGCGTGAGCGCCAGCCCCCGCTGGTTCGTGTCCGGCCGGCCCAGGGGCAGGAAGCCCGGCACGGGTTCGGTGCCGTCGGCTGCGATGGCCTTCGGGATGCCCACGGCGGGACGCCACATCATGTGCGTGGGGGCGTACTTGTAGTACCAGGCGTCGATGCCGGCTTCGGCCATCGCCACCCCCACGCCGGCCACGATCTCCAACTCCTCCGCGGTGGTCAGATGTCGGGCGGGCGGCGGTGCGCTGGCCAGGCGGTCGAGCACGCTGAGCACCGCCTGCATGTACAGGCGCGGCGGCGTGCCGAGCTTCGGGGGGCCGTCGTAGCCCCAGGCGATGCCGATGAACTCTTCGAGGGCGTTGCGGCCGTTGGGGGCCTGATCGGCGTTGATCTCGCCTTTGGCCAGGACGCGGGCGAAGTCCTGCCGGTAGTGGGAGTTCGCCTTGGCCAGCGTGGCGGACTTCCGTCCCGGAGGCGACGGGAAGTCGAGCACAGGGGCCGTCAGCAGGCGGCGGGCATAGCCCCAGTCGGCACCGGCGAACTTCTGCCCTGGCTGGTTGGGTGGCGCTTCGTGGGTGTAGGGCAGACCGGAGGGGCTGTAGTTGTTGGCGTCGGCGTAGCGGGCGTCGTCGGCGCCCAGGTCGTGAATGGCGCGTCCAACGGCGCGCCCCAGGATCTCCGCGGCGCTGCCGGCCGGGCCATGCCCGTGGTTCCCCAGCCAGGACGGCCAGGCAGGCGCCAGCAACGCGCTCTGGTGCGGGTAGCGCAGCGTCAGGACTTCCGAGCATGCCGCACAGCAGGCCACCTCCAGCTCGGCGGCGCTGAGATGCGTGATCACCGGGACGGGTGACAGTTCCAGCAGTGGCGGCATGCCAGCGGCGAGGCGTCTGACTTCATGGGGCGCGACCAGCGCCAGGCCCAGCGCGCGGGCGGTGCGGAACGGGCCGCGTTGGTCGCCCGGGGCGTCGGTGTGGTCGCGGCGGACGCACTCCAGGCTGATGTCGATCCAGAAGCGGTGGTTGGCGGCAGCAGGCATGCGAGCCTCCTTCAAGCGGTGTTGCGCCCGTCAATCGGGCACGCCGATTCTTGGAGTCCCTGCCCCGTGCTACATCCACAGTTGTGCTGACTGCGGCAGAGGTCGCCGCCGCGTTCGAGCGCCCGCTACAGCACCCGCGGCAGATCCCGCCTGACCGCCACGCGGTCGCCGAAATCGAAGTGCCACCACTCGGTGGCGATGCCGTGAAAGCCCGCCTCGCGCATGGCCGCGCGCAGCCAGCCGCGTTCGACGAGGTGCTGCGCCGTCAGCGCGCCCAGCGCCAGGTGCTCGGCCTCGTGGTCGGGGTGGGAGGCCAGCGTCATCTCGTCGAAACCGCTGCCCATGTCGACCTCGCGGCCGGCGGGGTCGAGCAGCGTCAGGTCCACCGCCATGCCGAAGCTGTGGATGGAGCCGCGCTCGGGCGGGGCGAGGTACATCGTCAGCGGCGTGCCCTGCAGCTCGTCCCACAGGCGCTGCTGCACGCGCTGGGGGCGCAGCGCGTCCAGCACCAGCAGGCGGTGGCCGGGGCGGCGGGCGTGCAGCCAGGTGGCGGCGGCCTCGAGCGCGTCGGCGGCCTCGCGGCGCAGCCAGGCGCAGTCGATGCCGGCGTAGACGGAATGGCCGACGAAGTTGTCGGCCGTGGCGTAGCGCAGGTCCGTGGCGATGCCGTGGCCTAGCGAGGCTAGGCGCCGGAAGTCCGGGTGGGCCGCGATGTCTTCGATCTGGATCACGGCAGGCGGGACAGGTGTTCGGCAGCCGCCGCGGTGATGAACTTGACGAGGCGCCGCGAGGCCTGGCCCAGCGGCGCATTGGCGGCGCTGAGCAGGTAGAGCTGCACCGGCACCGCAGGCGTGAGCGGCCGCACGCGCACCTTGGCGGGGTCGGCGCTGGCGGCGGTGAAGGGGTCCACCAGCGTCATGCCCACGCCGGCCTCCACCAGCGCGCGGGCGAGCTGGTAGGTTTGCACGGTGATGCGGCTGGCCAGCGGCTGCCCCAGCGCCTCGCCGGCGTGGTGCAGCAGGCCGGCCAGCGGGTCGTCGCTCTGCAGGCCGACGATCTCGGTCTCGATGTCCGCCAGACCCAGCGGCCCGTCCCCCTGGGCCTCGGGGCTGCCGAGCGGGCACAGCGCCACCATGGCGCCGCTGGCGATGACCTCGGCCTTGATGCCGGGGTGGCGCGGGTCCTGCAGCGAGAGGGCCAGGTCGGCCTCGCCGAGCAGCAGGGCCGAGACGATCTCGCGGGTGTGGTGCGTGGCCAGCGAGCAGTTGGCGTTGGGGTAGGCCTTGCACCAGGGCGTCATCGCGGCGGGCACGATGGCCGTGGCCAGCGCCGGCGTGGCCACGAGGCGCACCTGCTCGCTCTCGCCGCTCTTCAGGTTGGCCGCGAGGCGCCGGATGCCGACGAGGTCGCGGTTGAGCTTGTCGATCTCGACGAAGAGGCGCTGGGCCTCGGGCGTGGGGTAGAGCTTGCCGCGCACGCGGTCGAACAGGGCCATGCCCAGCTGCAGCTCGCAGTGCTGCAGCACCTTGGTCACGGCCGGCTGCGAGATGTGCAGCAACTGCGCGGCACCGCTGATAGTGCCGGCCTGCATGATGGCGTGGAAGACCTCGATGTGTCTGAGCCTCACTTCCGGTACACCCCTTCGAAGTCGACGGAACCGTTCGGCGCCATCTTGAATCCGACCACGTCCTTGCGGATGGGGATGTAGACGGTGGAATGCGCCATCGTGATCCACGGCCGCTCGTGCTTGAAGATCTCCTGGGCCTTTTCGTAGAGCGCGATGCGCTTTTTCTGATCCGGCGTGGCGCGGGCCTCGTCGATGAGCTTCTCGAACTCGGCGTTGCAGAACTTGATGCCGCTCTTGTTGGCCGCGCAGCTGAGGTTGGGGGTCAGGAAGTCGTCGGCGTCACCGGTCTCGCCGCTCCAGCCGCTCATGTAGACGTTGTGCTCGCCGTTGTTGGCGCGCTTGAGGTACTCGCCCCACTCGAAGGTCTTGATGCTGGCCTTGACGCCGATCCTGGCCCAGTCCTGCTGGATGAGCTGGGCCATCAGCTGGCCGTTGGGGTTGGTGGGGCGCTGCACCGGCAGGGCCCACAGGTCGATCTCGAAGCCGTTGGGGAAGCCGGCCTTGGCCAGCAGCGCCTTGGCCTTGGCGGGGTCGAACTCGTTCTTCAGCTTCTTGTTGTAGCCGGGGATGGCGGGTGGGAAGGCGCTCACGGCCTGCATCGCGTCGCCGCGCGGGAACAAGGCCTTGAAGATGGCGTCGCGGTCGATGGCGATGTCCAGCGCCTCGCGCACCTCGCGCTTGTCGGTGGGCGGCTTTCTCAGGTTGAAGCTCAGGTAGGAGATGTTCAGCGCCTGGATCTTCTCGATGCTGATGGCCGGGTTGCCGGCCAGGCCGGCGATGTCGACGTCGCGCAGGGCCGCCGTCACATGGCATTCGCCGGCGGCGATCTTCTGCACGCGGACGTTCGGCTCGCGGCTGATGCTGAACACCAGCGTCGGCGTCGGCTGCTTGCCGCCCCAGTAGTCGGGGTTGGCCGTCATGCGCAGCACGTCGTCCTTGGCATAGCTCTTGAACATGAACGGCCCGGCGCCCACTGGCAGCACGTTGATCTGGCTGGCCTTGCCCTCCTTCAGCAGCTGGGCGCCGTACTCGGCCGACTGGATGCCCGCAAAGGCGAACGCGACGTTGGCGAGGAAGGTCACGTTGGCCTGCTTGAGGCGGAAGCGCACCGTGTGCTCGTCGATCTTGTCGATGCCGTCGATGAGCTTGGCCAAGCCCAGGTTCTGCGGGTAGACGAAGACAGCCGGGAAGGCCTTGTTGAACGGGTGGTTGGGGTCGATGAAGCGGCTGAAGGTGAACACCACGTCGTCCGCGTTGAAGTCGCGCGTGGGCTTGAACCAGGGCGTGCTGTGGAACTTCACGCCGGGGCGCAGCTTGAAGGTGAAGCTCCTGGCGTCCGGCGAGATCTCGTAGCTGGTGGCCAGCTTGGGTTGCAGCTCGGTCGTCGGGCGCTTGAAGCCCAGCAGCCCGTCGAACATCTGGGCGCTGACGATGTTGGTGCTGGCGCTGTCCCACAGGCCGGGGTCGAAGCCCTCGGGGCTGGCGTCGGCGCAGTAGATCAGCGGCTTGCCCTGGGCCTGGACGGCGGGCGTGGCCAGCAGGGCGGCGAGCGTGAGCAGGGCGGGGGCGAGAAGTTTCTTCATCACGTGGGATCCAGGGCGGCCGGCGCGAAGGGGAGGCGGCATTGTTGGAAGCAGCGCCCCACCCGATCAAGCGCCGGCGGGCGTTTGTCGGATAACCCAAACTTATACCCTTGCGGACGCTGGCCATCGGGCTTGCTGCGAAAATCGCAGAACCATGAAGCCCATCGCCTACACCCGCGCCCAAAGCCTGCCGGCCCTGCTCCAGCAACGCATCGCCGTGCTCGACGGCGCGATGGGCACAATGATCCAGCGCTACAAGCTCACCGAGGCCGACTACCGCGGCGAGCGCTTCAAGGACCACCCCAAGGACCTGAAGGGCAACAACGAGATGCTGATGTTCACGCGCCCCGACGTGCTCAGCGAGATCCACGAGCAGTACCTCGCCGCCGGCGCCGACCTCATCGAGACCAACACCTTCGGCGCCACCTCGGTGGCCCAGGAAGACTACGGCCTGGCCGGGCTGGCCTACGAGATGAACGTCGAGGCCGCGAAGCTGGCCCGCGCCGCCTGTGACAAGTACGCCACGCCCGACAGGCCGCGCTATGTCGCCGGCGCCCTTGGCCCGACGCCGCGCACGGCCTCCATCAGCCCCGACGTCAACGACCCCGGCGCGCGCAACATCGACTTCGACACGCTGCGCGCGGCCTACTACGAGCAGGCCAAGGGCCTGCTGGACGGCGGCTGCGATCTCTTCCTCGTCGAGACCATCTTCGACACGCTGAACGCCAAGGCCGCCATCTTCGCGCTCGACGAGCTGATGGAAGACACGGGCGAGCGCCTGCCCGTCATCATCTCCGGCACGGTGACCGACGCCTCCGGTCGCATCCTGTCCGGCCAGACGGTTACCGCCTTCTGGCACTCGGTGCGCCACGCGCGGCCCCTCGCCATCGGCCTGAACTGTGCGCTGGGTGCCACGCTGATGCGGCCCTACATCGAGGAGCTGGCCAAGGTGGCGGGCGACACGGCGGTGAGCTGCTACCCCAACGCCGGCCTGCCCAACCCGATGAGCGACACCGGCTTCGACGAGACGCCCGAGGTCACGGCCCGCCTCGTGGGCGAGTTCGCCCAGGCCGGTTTCCTGAACATCGCTGGCGGCTGCTGCGGCACCACGCCGGCCCACATCGCCGCCATCGCCAAGGCCGTGTCGGCCTACAAGCCGCGCGTCAGCGGCGAGAAGTTCTTCAGCTCGATGCTGGCCGCCGCCTGAGCGCTCAGGATGTCCTGGGGGCGCTGGCTGCCGGCGTGTCGCCGCGGCGCGGGCCTTCGCTGAACTCCGCTGGCGGCTTCATCAGCGCCGGGTCGGGCTCGCCGCGCCGGATCTTCTCCAGCCGGTAGTTCTGCTCCCCCTGGCGCGGGTCGGCGTCGCGGCTCATGACGGTCAGCATCAGCTCCGGGCTGCGCCAGACCTCGCGGCTGCCGACGATGGGCTTCTCGTTGCCGATGCGGCCGGCCTCGATGGTCCAGGTGGTGCGTTCGCCCGTCACCTTGAGGCCCTCGATCTCCTTGGGCGGCAGCGCCGTCGTCGTGCCGCCCTCGCGCGGCAGCAGGGCCACGGACAGCATCGGCACGGGCGGCTGCGGCGGCACGGGCGTGGCCATCGGTGCCGGTGGCGTGGGCAGGGGAGGCATGGCGGGCAGTTCGCTGGCGCGGATCACGCGCATCTCGCGGCGGCGCTCGACGGCGCTGGCGCCGGGAGCAGGCGGCATGGGCGGCATGACGATCTCGCGTTCGATGATGATGCCCGGCTCGCCGGCCATCGCCCGGGCGCGCAGGCGCTCGGCATCGGCACTGCGGGCGCGCTCGGCCACGCTGGCGCCCCATTCCTTCCAGCGCGCGGCCTGCTCCTTCATGCGTTCGCCCCAGTCCTGCATGGAGGCCTGCCAGGCGGCATGGTCCGCCGCATCGGCGTCCGGCGCCCAGGCCGCCGAGCCGCGCAGGCGCTGCACGCGCTTCTCGTCCGGGTAGATGACCCAGCTCGCCCGGGCCACGGGGTCGTTCAGGTAGACCACCCTGGGCCCGCCCTGGCGCTGCACCTCGCGGCGCGTGCGGCCTTCGCCGTCGCGGCATAGCTGGCTCTGCTGCCTGCGCACGATGCGGTTGCCGTCCCCGAGCGTCTGCACGTTCTCGTGCACGGCCGTGGCGCAGTAGGGCGCGCCCTTGACGACCCGCTCGCCCTCCAACTCACGGCCGGCAAAGGCCAGGGCCTGGTCGCCCAGGGCGATGCGCAGCGGCATGTCGGACAGGGCCAGCCGCACCTCGCGTTCGATGTCGCGTGCGAAGTCCCGCTCGGTGGCGCGCTCGGCTTCGAGCGCCGTCGCCGAAGCCGCCAGGACGCAGAGGGTGAGGGCGGTCAGGGGTGATTTCATGGCGTTCTCCAGGGTCAGTTCAGGACGCGCACGGCCAGCACCTGGCCGCCCGGGTTCAGCATCAGCTCGGCGCGCACCGGCTCGTCGGCGCGCGCGGCGTCGAAGGGCAGGCCCAGCAGGGCCAGGCGCTCGCGCGGCAGTTCGGCGGGCTGCAGCCAGACGGCAGCGCCGCGCCCGGCCGACAGGGCGGCGCGGAACTCGGGCTCGGGCACCAGCGGGATGAAGCCGCTGCCGGCCGGGGCGGCCTGGGTCAGCAGGGTGCCGGGCGGGTCCAGCAGCAGCATGGCGGCCAGCAGCGCGGCGGCCGTCGCGCCGAGGGCGCCGCTGCCCCAGGCCAGGCGGCGCAGCCAGCGCGGCTCGTGAGCCTCGGCGGTCTGCTGCGTCAGGCGGCGGGCGTGCAGCAGATGCTGCTGCCCGGTCAGGCGGGCCAGCAGGGCGGCGTCCTGTTCGGCGCCTGGCTGCAGGCGGGCGAACTCGGCGCGGGCTGGGCGCAGCCAGGCCGGGGTGTCGTCAATGCTCATGGCTTCTCTCCCACGGCCAGCAGGTCGGCCAGGCGCTGGCGGGCGCGGTGCAGGCGGGTGCGCAACGTGTCCACGCTGACGCCGGCAATCGCGGCGGCGTCCTCGTAGCTGCGCTCCTGCAGGTCCACCAGCACGATGGCCTCGCGCTGCGGCCAGCTCAAGGTGCGGATGGCGGCCCACAGGCCGTCCCGGCGCTGGGCCTGTTGCAGATGGGCATCGCTGGCCGGCATGGGCGCCTCTTCGGCGTCGAGGGAGTCGTCCAGCGGGACGTGGCGTCGTGCGTCGCGCCACTGGTTCAGCAACTGGTGCCGGGCCATGCCGGCGAGATAGGCGCCCAAGGAGCCGCGGCCGGCGTCGAAGGCCTGCGGGCCGCGCAGCAGCTGGGCAAAGGCTTCCTGCACGGCGTCCAGGGCCGCGGCCTCGTCGCCGGCCAGCGCGAGGGCGTACCGGTAAACCGAGCCGCTTTCGCGCCGGTAGACCAGCGCCAGCGCCTGGGCATCGCCGTCGGCCAGGCGGGCCAGCAGCGCGGCCTCGTCGCCTGCCGCCGAGGTGGCCGGGCCGACGAAGCCGAGGCGGGTCAGCCAGCTCATGTCGGCGCGCATGGGGAAGGAGCCTGCGGGACTTGCATGCGCCTATTGAGCGCGGGCAGGCTGTTTCGTTACTCCGGACAAACCCGTCGTCACTTTCGGCATAGACACGGCGCGGCATGATGCTGCGGCTCCAAAGGAGACTCCTGCATGCTGAAGCTGCAAGGCATCGACCATCTGGTGCTGCGCGTTGTCGATCTCGACTTGATGCTGAGGTTCTACGTCGGCACGCTGGGCTGCACCGTCGAGCGCCGCCAGGACGAGATCGGCCTCGTGCAGCTGCGCGCGGGTGTCTCGCTGATCGACCTGGTGCCGGTGGACGGCAAGCTCGGCCGCATGGGCGGCGCGGCGCCCGGCGCCGAGGGCCGCAACATGGACCACTTCTGCCTGCGCGTGGAGCCGTTCGACGCGGCGGCCATCCGCGCTCACCTCGCGGCGCATGGCGTCGATGCCGGCAACACCGAGAGCCGCTACGGCGCCGAGGGCGAGGGGCCGTCCATCTACCTCGGCGACCCCGAGGGCAACGTCGTCGAGCTGAAGGGGCCGCCGGGGCCGGTGGCATGAGGCCGCTGGCCCGCGCCATCGTCTGGGGTGGCCTGCTGGCCGGCACCGGCGACCTGGTCTTCGCGCTGGGCTACTACGGCGTGCAGCTGCGTGTGTTCCAGACCGTTGCCGCCGGTCTCATCGGCCGCGAGACGGCTTTCGCCGGCGGGCCGGCCACGTTTGCGCTGGGCGTGGCGTTGCACTACGGCATCGCACTGATCTGGGCCGGGTGCTTCTGCATCGTTGCGCTGCGCCTGCCGGCCCTGCTGCGCAACGCGACGGCGGCGGGCCTGGCCTACGGCTTCGTCGTCTACTTCGGCATGAACAGTCTCGTGCTGCCGCTGTCCGCCCTGCACACGCCGTTCTGGCCGCCCCGACTGGACGCGGCGGCGATCGCGGCGCATTGCTTCGTCTTCGGTTTCCCGATCGCGCTGGCGGCGCGGCGCTGCCTGCTGGGCGATTCCCTGCGCGAGGCTTGAGTCAGGTCAAGGTGCTGCGCGAGCGCCGGGCGCAGCATGGCGGTGACCGACTTCAGGAGTCCCCGATGAGCACCAACTTCCGCGCCCTCGCCAGCGAAATCTCGGGCACGCTGTCCCAACTGCGCGCCGACATCCCCGACACGATGCGCGGCTTCGGCCAGCTGTCGCAGGCGGCGCTGCGCGACGGCGCGCTGGACAAGAAGACCAAGGAGCTGATCGCCATGGCCGTCGGCATCGCGGCGCGCTGCGACGCCTGCCTGGCCTTCCATGCCGAGGCGCTGGTCAAGCTCGGCTGCAAGCGCGCCGAGTTCGAGGAGATGCTCTCGGTCAGCGTCTACATGGGCGGCGGCCCGTCGTTGATGTATGCGGCGCGGGCGCTGGACGCCTTCGAGCAGTGCGGCGGCGACCACCTTCACGCGGCCGCGGCCTGACCGGCCGGCCGCAGGCGCGGCTCTTTGCGCTGGATCAAGACCTGTCCAGATCGCGCCGGCACGAGCCGCGTCCGTAACCGGAATTTCATGCAGCGTGGTCAGGCTGTCGCCACGCGTCGTGCGTGACCGAGGAGCCACTCCCCCATGTCCAAATTCTGGGATCAAGTCCGCAGCCTGCGCTGGGACGACCACCGCTACTACCACCAGTGCCGCATCAACCAGACGCTGCACCTCGTCAGCGCGATCAGCTTCCTGGTCGCCTACGGCCTGCTCTTCGTCGAGCCTGCCGCGGCGGCCTGGGTGGGGTGGTGCTTGGGCATGGTCACACGCCAGAGCGGCCACATCTTCTTCGAGCCGCGCGGCTACGACGCCGTCAACCAGGCCACCGACGCGCACAAGGAAGCCATCAAGGCCGGCTTCAACATGCGCCGCAAGGCCTGGCTGATCGGCGTGTGGCTGGGCATTCCACTGCTGCTGTGGGCCAGCCCCGGCCTGTTCGGCCTCATCGAGCCGGCCACCAGCACGGCAGGCACGCTGCATGACATCGGCCTGGCCTGGCTGGCGCTGGGCGCCTCGGGCCTGGTGCTGCGTGGTCTGCAACTGGCCATGCTGCGCGGCCCCAGCTGGGGGCTGGCCTGGGTCACCAAGATCCTGACCGACCCCCTGCACAACGTCGACATCTACTGGCGCTCCCCGCTGGCCCTGCTGCGCGGGCAGCGCTACGACCCGCTCGAAGATGGTCATTGACGCGCACAGCATGAGCCCATGAGACCGGCGTTGGCTGGCGGCGGCGGGCCGCTGCCGGAGCGGCCCGGCCCTTGCACAATCGTGGGCACCATGCCCGCCCTGCCCACCAAGCTGCCCAACACGGGCACCACCATCTTCACCGTCATGTCGGCGCTCGCGGCCGAGCATGGTGCCGTCAACCTTGGCCAGGGCTTTCCCGATTTCGGTGCCGATCCGGTCCTGCTGCAGGCCGTGACGGATGCCATGGCCGCCGGCCACAACCAGTACCCGCCGATGACCGGCGTGCCCGCATTGCGCGAGGCCGTGGCGGCCAAGCTGAATGCGCTCTACGGCGTGGCCTACGACCCGGGCAGCGACATCACCGTCACCGCCGGCGGCACGCAGGGCCTGATCACCGCCATCCACAGCTGCGTCGGCGTGGGCGACGAGGTCATCATCATCGAGCCGGCCTACGATAGCTACGACCCGGCCATCCGCTTGGCCGGCGCGGTGCCGGTCGGCGTGGCGATGACGCGGGACTACCGCATTGACTGGGCGGCCGTGCGCGCCGCCGTCACGCCGCGCACGCGGGCCATCGTGCTGAACACGCCGCACAACCCCAGCGGCCGCATCGCCACGGCGCAAGACCTGCGCGAGCTGGCGCAGATCGCCGGGCAGCATGACCTCTTCATCATCAGCGACGAGGTCTACGAGCACATGGTCTACGACGGTGCGCCGCACGAAAGCGTGGCGCGCCACCCCGGGCTGCGCGAGCGCAGCTTCCTGGTCGGCAGCTTCGGCAAGACCTTCCACGTGACGGGCTGGAAGGTCGGCTTCGTCGCCGCGCCGCCGGCGCTGAGCGCCGCCTTCCGCCGCCTGCACCAGTACACCGTGTTCACGGTGCACACGCCCACCCAGCATGCCATCGCGGCCTATCTTGCCGACCCGGCGCCCTGGACGGGCCTGAGCGGCTTCTACCAGGCCAAGCGGGACAGCTTCCGCAGCGCCCTGGCCGCCACGCCTCTGAAGCTGCTGCCCTGCGAAGGCACCTACTTCCAGACGGTGGACTACAGCGCCGTGTCCGACCTGCCGGAGCTGGACTTCGCCCGCTGGCTGACCACCGAGATCGGCGTCGCGGCCATCCCGCTGTCGGTCTTCTACCAGCAGCCGCAGGAGCGGCGGCATGTGAGGTTCTGCTTTGCGAAACGGGATGCGACGCTGGCCCTGGCGACCGAGCGGCTGCTGCGTGGCCTGCGCCGCTGAGCGCGCACTGGCACGGCCCGTGCTAACCCTGAGGTGGACAGGACCGGCAGCCCACCGTGGGCGGCACCGGTCGTGACACAGCTCACGGGAGACCCTCATGTTGCACCAGGCGCGTGCCTTCACCGATGCACCAAAGCGAGCGGCCACCGCACCGAAGCAGACGGCAGGCGAGGCCTTCGGCAGATTGATCAACCTGTCGGGGCGGCGCCGCTTCACGTCGCAGCGGGTCGTGCTCTATGCCGTTCTGGCCAGCCAGGGTCGCGAGGGTGCGTTGGCGACGGCCCTGGATGCGCTGGCGACCTTCCGTGAGGCGCACCGCGCACTGCTCGAAGGCGAGCTGTCACCGAAAGCCGTGGGCGGCGAACTGCAGCAGGCCTATTTCGGCCCCGACCGTGCGGATGAGCGCATTGGCGCCTTCATCGGTCTCGCGCAGCGTGCGCTCGATGCCCTCGAGGCCGGCGCTCGCAGCGCGCCGGGCCTGCTGGAAGAGCTGGTGGAGGCCGCCACGCCGCTGCTCGGCCCGCTGAACAAGCTGACCCAGGTCTACGAAGACCTTGCCCGCCAGCAGGCGGCATCGGCCAAGAGGCAGCTGTCGGCCGTGATGGGGGACATCGAGACCATTGCCAAGCACGCCCGCATCGTGTCCTTCAACGCCCAGGTCGTCGCGGCGCGGGCCGGCGATTCGGGGCGCGAGTTCGCGGTCGTGTCGGGCGAGCTGACGCAGATCACCGGCAAGCTCGACGGGCTCGTGCGCGAGGCGGTGCGCAGCGCGGTGGCTTGAGGCTCAGGCCGGCCTGGCCTGTGCCGACGTGTTCGCGCTGGTGACGGGCTCCGGCTGTGGTACGTCAACCCCGTTCCAGCAGGGCTTTCAGCGTCTGCAGATCGGCCTGCATCAGCCCTGCATCGCGCTCGAAGGTGGCCTCGTTCATGCCGGGCAGCCCGAACAGCCCGAGCAACACTTCGCTGCCCGGGCCGTTGGGCATCACGCGCAGCGGCACATAGACCTCGCTGCCATCGGGCAGCACGACGGTGTGGTCGGCCACGCCGAAGGCGTTGCGAGGAGCGAAGCGCAGACCGACCGTGCCGCTGCCTGTCACGACCTCCCAGTGCTCGCCCGCGCGGCGCACGCCCTGGCCCAGCCCATTCGCCCACAGCGGCAGGTTGAGCGGGTCGCCGACGAAGTCGTAGACCTTGCCCGGCGCGGCGGCGATGGAAACGCTCAGGTAACGGACGGGACGGCAGGGGGCCACGGTTCAGCCGGTGAGTTCGATGCCTCGCCCGGCGAGGCAGGGCGAGGCCCTCGCGGCGCGTCGGAGGGTCTTCAAGACCTGGCCCGGTCCGAGTTCAGCATGGCTTGCAACAGCACATTGCACCCCGCCTCGATGTGCTCTGGCTTGGCGTCCTCGATCTCGTTGTGGCTGATGCCGTCCTTGCAGGGGATGAAGATCATGCCGGCCGGGGCAAGGCGGGCCATGTAGACGGCGTCGTGGCCGGCGCCTGACACCGCGCGCATGTTGCTGTAGCCCAGCGCGTCAGCGGCCTTCTGCACGGCGGCGATGCAGTCGGCGTGGAAGGGCTGGGCCGGGTAGGCACTGACCGGCGTGATCTCGATGGGCAGGCCGCTGTTGGCGCTGAGCCTGGCAGCCACCGCGCGGATATCCGCGTCCATCGCCTCGCACAGCGCGTCGGTCGCGTTGCGCAGGTCGATGCTGAACTTCACGCGGCCTGGGATGACGTTGCGGCTGTTGGGGTGCACCTGCACCATGCCCACCGTGCCGCGGCCGTGCGGTGGGTGGCGGTGGGCGCAGGCGACCACTTCCTGCATCAGCTTGGTGGCGACCTGCAGCGCGTCCTTGCGCAGGGCCATGGGCGTGGGGCCGGCGTGGGCTTCCATGCCGGTGATGACGCAGTCGTACCAGCGGATGCCCAGCACGCCGGTGACAACGCCGATGGTCTTGTCATGGTCCTCCAGCACCGGACCCTGCTCGATGTGGGTTTCGAAGTAGGCGCCGATGGGGTGGTCGCCGGGCACCTGGCTGCCGATGTAGCCGATGCGTTCCAGCTCGCCCTTGACCGTCTTGCCTTCGGTGTCGGTGGCCGCGTAGGCGTGTTCCAGCGTGAAAGCCTGGGCGAACACGCCCGAGCCCATCATGACGGGCACGAAGCGCGAGCCTTCCTCGTTGGTCCAGAAGGCAACCTCGATGGGGGCCTCGGTCTCGATGCCGTGGTCGTTGAGCGTGCGCACGACCTCGATGCCGGCCAGCACGCCATAGTTGCCGTCGAACTTTCCGCCGGTGGGCTGGGTATCGATGTGGCTGCCGGTCATGATGGGCGGCAGGCTGTTGTTGCGGCCGGGGCGGCGCATGAAGCCGTTGCCGATCTGGTCGATGGTGACCGTCATGCCGGCCTCGCGTGCCCAGCGCGTGACGAGGTCGCGGCCCTGCTTGTCGAGGTCGGTGAGCGTGAGGCGGCAGACGCCGCCTTTCTGGGTTGCGCCGATCTGCGCGAGCTCCATCAGCGAATCCCACAGGCGCTGGCCGTTGATTCGCAGCTTCGAGGTGTCCATGTCGGTGTCCTTCAACGGGCGACGGCGGTGGGGGCCAGATCGTGGGCGCGCTTGGCCGCGGCGTCGAACTGCGGGCCGAACGGCGGGCGCTTCAGGTAGCGGCCCTTGCCGGCTTCAGCGCGCAGGTCACCGCGGGCGAACACGACGCAGCCTTGCGAGATGGTGTGGCTGGGCACGCCGCGCACCGTGCGGCCCTCGAAGATGTTGAAGTCGTTCTTCGAGAACTGCGTCTTGGCGCTCAGCGTCTTGGTGCCGGCCGGATCCCACAGCACGAGATCGGCATCGGCACCTTCCGCGATGACGCCCTTGCGCGGGTACATGTTGAACAGCTTGGCCGCGTTGGCTGACGTGATGGCGACGAACTCACTGGGCGTGAGGCGGCCGGAGTTGACGCCCGCATCCCACAGCACCGCCATGCGCTCCTCGACACCGCCGCAGCCGTTGGGGATCTTGGCGAAGTTGTCGATGCCGGCGGCCTTCTGGCTGGCGCAGAAGGTGCAGTGGTCGGTGGCGGTGGTGTGCAACTGGCCGCTCTGCAGACCGCGCCACAGGAACTCCTGGTGGATCTTGGGGCGGAAGGGCGGGCTCATCACATAGGCCGCGGACTTGGCGAAGTCGGGGTCGCGGTAGACGCTGTCGTCGATGAGCAGATGGCCGGCCAGCACTTCGCCGTACACCCGCTGGCCGCGAGCCCGCGCCCGGGCGATGGCCTCGGCGCTCTCGATGCAGCTCACGTGCACGATGTAGATGGGCACGCCCAGCACATCGGCAATCGCAATCGCGCGGTTGGCGGCCTCGCCTTCCACCATCGGCGGGCGGCTCAGCGGGTGGCCCTCGGGGCCGGTGATGCCCATCTTGGCGACCTCGGCCTGCAGCAGGTAGACCAGTTCGCCGTTCTCGGCGTGCACGGTCGGCATGGCGCCGAGTTCGAGCGCACGCTTGAAACTGTTCACCAGCGTCTCGTCGTCGCACATGATGGCGTTCTTGTAGGCCATGAAGTGCTTGAAGCTGTTCACGCCTTCCTCGCGCACGAGGGTGCCCATGTCGTCGCTGACCGTCTTGTCCCACCAGGTCACGGCGACGTGGAAGGCGTAGTCGGCCGCCGCCTTCTCGGCCCAGCTGCGCCAGGTGCGATAGGCGTCCATCAGCGGCTGCTGCGGGTTGGGGATGACGAAGTCGATGATGCTCGTCGTGCCGCCGGCCAGGGCCGCGGCGGTGCCGGTGAAGAAGTCGTCCTGCGTCACCGTGCCCATGAAGGGCAGCTGCATGTGGGTGTGCGGGTCGATGCCCCCGGGGATCAGGTACTGGCCGGTGCCGTCCAGCGTCGTCGTGCCGGCCGGGGCTTCGCGCACGGCGCGCTGGCCGAGGGCGGCGATGCGGCCGTCGACGCAGAGGACATCGGTGCGCGACTCGGCGTCGGCGTTGACGACGACGGCACCACGAATCAACAGGGAACTCATGTCGCGCTCCTCGTGAGCGGTTGGTGTTGGGCCTTGCCGGCCATCAGGACGCCGTAGACGACAGCGGCAAGGGCCAGCCCGGCGAACCAGGCGTAGGTGTAGATGGCCTTGAAGGCGGCGCCGACCTCGGGGAAGGCAGCCGGGAAGGCGGCGTTCAGGAAGCCGGGGATGTTGGGTGCCACGCCGACGAAGAAGGCGAAGACGGCTGCCATGTTCCAGCCACCGCGGTAGCTGTAGCGCCCGCCTTCGCGGTAGAGCTCATCGACGGCCAGCTCGGTCTTGCGCAGCACGTAGTAGTCGACGATCAGGATGCCCGCCACTGGCCCCAGCAGCGCCGAGTAGCCGATCAGCCAGGTGAAGATGTAGCCCTCGGTCGAGGCCAGGATCTTCCACGGCATCATGACGATGGCCAGGCCGGCCGTGATGATGCCGCCGAGCTTGTAGCTGACCTTGCCCGGCGCCAGGGCCGAGAAGTCGTAGGCCGGGCCGACGAGGTTGGCCGCGAGGTTGACGCTGACGGTGTCGATCAGCAGCACGATCAGCGCGATGAGCACGGCCGCACCCGTCATGCGGCTGGCCAGGTCCACCGGGTCCCACAGCGCCTTGCCGTAGATGACGACGGTGGCCGAGGTGACGAACACGGCGAGTGCGGCCAGCAGGCCCATGGGCGCCGGCAGGCCGATGGCCTGGCCGACGAGCTGGTCGCGCTGGCTCTTGGCGAAGCGGGTGAAGTCGGGAATGTTCAGCGCCAGCGTCGCCCAGAAGCCCACCATGGCGGTCAGCGAGGGCCAGAACACGGCCGAGAACTGCCCGGCCTTCTTGCCACCTTCGACGAAGGCCGAGGGCTGGTCCAGGATGGGCCCGAAGCCGCCGGCCTTCTCCCATGCCCACCACAGCAAGACAAAGCAGATGACGATCTTGATCGGCGCCGTCCAGGTTTCGAGCTTGCGGATGGCGTCGATGCCGTGCACGACGAACCAGAACTGCAGGGCCCAGAACAGCAGGAAGCAGCCGAACTGCGCCGCACTGATGCCCAGACCCGGCAGCGGGTCGCCGGCCAGCGGATGGCCCATCAGCACGCCGGCCAGCGTGTAGATCATCTGGCCACCAAACCAGGTCTGGATGCCGTACCAGCCGCAGGCGACGAGAGCACGAAGCAGGGCCGGCAGTCGCGCCCCCTGCGTGCCGAACGAGGCCCGCGCCAGCACCGCGTAAGGAATGCCGTACTTGGCGCCCGCATGGCCGATCAGCAGCATGGGCACCAGCACGATGAGGTTGCCCAGGAACACCGTGCCGACCGCCTGGCTCCAGCTCATGCCCGACTCGATGAGGCTGGCGGCCAGCGTGTAGGCCGGGATGCACATGACCATGCCCACCCACAGCGCGGCGAAGTGATACCAGCGCCAGGTGCGCTGAGCGGCTGTCGTCGGGACGAGGTCAGGGTTGCTCAGCGTGGGGTCGGTCATGGGGCGTTTCCGTGGTCGTCAGGTGTTCTGCGGGAAAGCAAATTGCGGGCCCTTGGGCGTCGAGTCCGGCCAGCGCTGCATCACGGCCTTGTGCTTGGTGTAGAAGCGCACCGCCTCGGGCCCGTAGGCATGGTGGTCGCCGAACAGGCTGCGCTTCCAGCCGCCGAAGCTGTTGAAGGCCATGGGCACCGGCAGGGGCACGTTCACGCCCACCATGCCGACCTGGATGTGGTGCACGAACTCGCGTGCCACGTGGCCGTCGCGGGTGAAGATGGCCACGCCGTTGGCGTACTCGTTGGCCTCGATCAGCGCGATGGCCGCAGCCAGGTCCGGCACGCGCACGACGCACAGCACGGGGCCGAAGATCTCCTCGGCGTAGCAGCTCATGTCGGCGCTGACGCCATCCAGGATGGTGCCGCCGACGAAGAAGCCGTCCTCATGACCCGGCACGCGCAGGCCGCGGCCGTCCACCACGGCGGTGGCACCGGCTTCCACGCCTTCGCCGATCAGCCGCTCCACGCGCTGCTGCGAGGCGCGCGTGATCAGCGGGCCCATCTCGGCGCCGGCCTGGTGGCCCTCACCGATCTTGAGGGCCTTGACCTTGGGCGCGAGCGCGGCGACGAGCTTGTCGCCCACGTCGCCCACCGCCACGGCCACCGAGATCGCCATGCAGCGTTCGCCGGCCGAGCCGTAGGCCGCGCCCATCAATGCGTCCACGGCGCCGTCGAGGTCGGCATCGGGCATGACGACCATGTGGTTCTTCGCGCCACCCAGCGCCTGCACGCGCTTGCCGTGGGCGCTGCCGACCTTGTAGATGTGCTCGGCCACCGGCGTGGAGCCGACGAAGCTGACCGCGGCGATGCCAGGGTGGGCCAGGATGGCGTCGACGATGTCCTTGTCGCCCTGGACGACGCTGAACACGCCGTCGGGCAGGCCGGCTTCCTTCAGCCAGGCGGCCATCAGCAGCGCGGCCGACGGATCGCGCTCGCTGGGCTTGAGGATGAAGGCATTGCCGCAGCCGATGGCGATGGGGTACATCCACATCGGAACCATGGCCGGGAAGTTGAACGGCGTGATGCCGGCCACCACGCCCAGCGGCTGGCGCATGCTCCAGGCGTCCATGCCACGGGCGATCTGCTCGGTGTACTCGCCCTTGAGCAGCTGCGGCATGGCGGTGGCGAACTCCACCACTTCGATGCCGCGCGCCACCTCGCCGACGGCGTCGGGCAGCGTCTTGCCATGCTCGCGCACGATGGCGTCGGCCAGCTGCTCGCGGCGCTCCTGCAGCAGCGTGAGGAACTTGAACAGCACGCGGGCGCGCGCCAGCGGCGGGGTCTGGCTCCAGGCCTTGGCGGCATGGGTCGCGCCGCCCACTGCGGCGTCCAAGTCGGCCACGCTGCCCAGCAGCAGGCGGCCCTGCACGGCGCCGGTGGCGGGGTTGTAGATATCCTGCTGGCGATCACCGCTGCCGCGCGTGGCAGCGCCGTTGATCCAGTGGCCGACTTCGTACTGACTCATCTCGATTCCTTCAGGCGCACCCGGCGCGCAGGGGGTTGTTGGGGTGCGTGGTCCAGCTGGCATGGCTGCCGTCGATGACGCGACCGGTGCGCGCATCGGTCTCGCCCGGCTGGAGGGCACGCATCGTGATGGTGCCAGGGACCGGGCAGATCGACACGCACAAGTTGCAGCCGACACACTCGGCTTCGTTGACGTGGAAGTGGCGCTTGCCGTCTTTCGTCGCAAAGATGGCCTGGTGCGAGGTGTCTTCGCAGACCACGTGGCAGCGGCCGCACTGGATGCAACTGTCCTGGTGGATGACGGCCTTCTCGACGTGGTTGAGGTTGAGCTGGTTCCAGTTCTTGACCGTGGGAACCGCCCGGCCCTGAAAGGACTTCAGGTTGGCGTAACCCTTTTCGTCCATGAAGTTGGCGAGGCCCGAGCACATGTCCTGCACGATCTTGAAGCCGTAGACCATGGCGGCCGTGCAGACCTGCACCGTGCCGCAGCCCATGGCAATGAATTCGGCCGCGTCGCGCCAGGTGGTGATGCCGCCGATGCCGCTGATGGGCAGGCCGGCGGTCGCCTGGTCACGCGCGATCTCGGCCACCATGTTCAGCGCGATGGGCTTCACCGCCTGGCCGCAGTAGCCGCCGTGCGAGCCCAGGCCGTCGGTGGACGGGCTCATGATCATCGTTTCCAGGTCCACGCCCATCACCGAGTTGATGGTGTTGATGAGGCTGACCGCATCCGCACCACCCGCCTTGGCCGCGCGGGCCGGGAAGCGCACATCGGTGATGTTGGGCGTGAGCTTCACGATGACGGGCATCTTCGTGTGCTTCTTGCACCACTCGGTGACCTGCTGGATGTACTCCGGCACCTGGCCCACGGCCGAGCCCATGCCGCGCTCGCTCATGCCGTGCGGGCAGCCGAAGTTCAGCTCCACGCCGTCGGCGCCGGTGTCGGCCACGCGCTCCAGGATGGCCTTCCAGCTCGCCTCGTTGACCGGCACCATCAGGCTCACCACCATGGCCCGGTCGGGGAAGTCGCGCTTCACGCGCTTGATCTCGTCGAGGTTGACCTGCAGCGGCCGGTCGGAGATCAGCTCGATGTTGTTGAAGCCGATGACGCGGCGGTCCTGGCTCCACAGTGTCGCGTAGCGGGGGCCGTTGACGTTGACCACCGGCGGGTCCTCGCCCAGCGTCTTCCACACCACGCCGCCCCAGCCGGCCTCGAAGGCGCGGCGCACGTTCACCTCCTTGTCGGTCGGCGGGGCCGACGCGAGCCAGAAGGGGTTGGGGCTCTTGATGCCCAGGAAATCGGTGCTCAGGTCAGCCATGGGCCACCCCCGTCAATGCTGCGTGAATGGACTCGGCGGCGCGCTTGCCGTGCTCGACGGCGTCCACCGTCAGATCGCGCCCGCCGTGGCGGCAGTCGCCGCCGGCCCAGACGCGGGCCAGGCTGGTGCGGAATTGCGCGTCGGTCTTGATGCGGCCACCCTGCAGCTCGATGCCGGCGCCAGCGGGGGCCGCCTCGTAGGTCTGGCCGATGGCGCGCAGCACCATGTCGGCTTCCAGGAAGAACTGCTCGCCCGTGTCCACCAGCTGGCCGCCTTCGAGCCGCGTGGCCGCGAAGCGCATGCCGCGCAGCGCACCGCCCTCGGCCTCGACGGCCAGCGGCCGCGCCCAGCAGCGGATCGTCACGCCATGCGTCTGCGCCCAGTGCTGCTCGTGCGTGGAGGCCGACAGCCCCTCGGGCCCACGGCGGTAGACCATGGTGACTGCTTCAGCGCCCAGCAGCCGGCTCTGCACGGCCGCGTCCACCGCCGTCATGCCGCCGCCGATGACGACCACCCTGCGGCCCACCGGCACGATCTCGGGCGCGCTCTGGCGCAACTCGGCGATGAAGTCCACCGCGTCGCGCAGGCCCGTGATCTGGGGCTCGGCAATGCCCAGCGCATTCACGCCCGCCAGGCCCAGGCCCAGGAAGACAGCGTCGTGCCCGGCCAGCAGGCCGTCCAGCGTGACGTCGCGGCCGAGGCGGCAGTTCGCCTTGGTCGTGATGCCGCCGATGCTCAGCAGCCAGTCGATCTCCTGCTGGGCAAAGCCGCCGGCGACCTTGTAGGTGGCCAGGCCGTATTCGTTGAGTCCGCCCAGCTTGCCATTGGCGTCGAACAGCGTCACCTCATGCCCGCGGCGTGCCAGGCCATGGGCCGCCGCCAGCCCCGCCGGGCCGGCGCCGACGACGGCAACGCGCTTGCCGGTCGCGACCGCACGCTCGAACAGCGGCCTGCCCGGCCGGGCCAGATGCCCTTCCACGGCGTAGCGCTGCAGCATGCCGATCTCCACCGGCTTGCTCTCGTTGGTGTTGCGCACGCAGGCCTGCTCGCACAGCACCTCGGTCGGGCAGACGCGGGCGCACATGCCGCCCAGCGGATTGGCCGTCAGGATGGCCTCGGCTGCGCCGCGCACGTTGTCCTGGGCCACGCGCTGGATGAAGCTCGGGATGTCGATGCCGGTCGGGCAGGCCGTCTGGCAGGGCGCATCGAAGCAGTAGTAGCAGCGCTCGGCCTCGATCAGCGCCTGCGTGCGGTTCAGCGGCGGATGGGCGTCGGCGAAATTGCGCTCGTAGTCGGACGGCGCCAGGCGCCCGGATTTCAGATCGGCAAGGTCCACGGGAGTCTCCCAGGCGAAAACAGGCAAACATTACTACCCTGTAAAACTTGACCGAAGCGTAAAAACCCGCAGGGCCGGCATGGTGCAGCCCGTCAAAATGCGGTGCATGACCGAGACCGCCACCGTGACGCGCATCCCGCGCGCCGCCACCCTGCGCAAGCAGGAGGCCATCCTTGCCGAGGCCGAGCGCCAGTTTGCGCGCTTCGGCTTCGAGGGCGTCAGCCTGGACAGCATCGCCGCGGTGCTGGACCTGTCGCGCCAGAACCTGCTCTACCACTGGCCCAGCAAGGAAGATCTCTACCGCGCCGTGCTGGACAGCGTCATGGGCGAATGGATGGCCAGCATGAACGCCATCACCGAGGCCGACGAGCCCGAGGCGGCCATCCAGAACTACGTGGCCGTCAAGCTGCGCTTCAGCCGCGAGCGGCCCAGCGGCAACGCGGTCTTCACGCGCGAGATCATGGCCGGCGCGCCGCGCTACCAGGACGTGCTCAAGGCCCAGGTCATGCCGCTGCTGCATGCCGACGTCGAGCGCTTCGAGCGCTGGGCGGCCGAGGGCCGCATCCAGCGCCTGGACTTCACGCACCTGATGTTCCTGATCTGGTCGTCCACCCAGGCCTACGCGGACCTGGCGCCGCAGTTCGCCCTCTACATGGGCAAGCCGCGCCTGGAGGAAGCCGACTTCGAGGCCGCGCGCGAGCTGATCACCAGCCTGATCTGGCGGAGTCTGAAGATCGGATGAGGCGAAGGCTTGCCCTCGCGGCACTGGCCTGGACGGGCTGGGCCGGCGCCGCGCCACCGGCCGACCCCGCCGCCCGGCTCAAGGCGCAACTGAAGGCCCAGGCCGACGCCTGGGACCGTGCCATCGTCGCCAGGGACCGCGCTGCCATCGAGGCCAACATGGCCGCCGACTTCCGCCAGATCGACGGCCGCGGCAACGTCGAGACCAAGGCCAGCTTCGTCGACGGCCTCGTCTCGCCCGACCTCGCCCTGGACCCCTACACCGTCGAGGACTTCGAGGTGCGTGTCTATGGCGACACGGCCCTGCTCAGCGGCCGCACCCACATGACGGGCAGCTACCAGGGCCAGGCCTTCAAGAGCCATTACCGCTACATCGATGTCTACGTGAAGCGCGGCGGCGCCTGGCGGATCGTCAGCGTGCAGATCAGCCCGGTCAAGGACTGATCAGGGCTTCTTCCAGCCCGCGTCGCGCGCCGCCTTCTCCTGCTCGGCGTTCAGCGCCTCGCCGGCCATGCTGGCGTCGACGGCGGCAAGCACCGAAGGCGGCAGCGCGCTGGCGGCCTGGCGCATGCCGGCGGCCGGCGCAGCGACCGCGGCCACCTGCTGCAAGGCCCACACGCCGTCGCCCTCGCGGCAGGCCAGGCCCGCCGTCGCGGCCGTCGAGAAGCTGCGGCACCAGCGGCCGTCCCGGGCCCTGAAGCTGATCTGCACGGCCACCGCGCCGGCGTCGTCGCGGGCCAGCTGGCGTTCCAGCGCCTTCGCGACGCTGCCGGTCGCCACCAGCCGGCCGCGGTCCAGCGCATCACCATCCGACGGCGCCAGCCGCGTGCCCAGCACGGTGCCCAGCACCAGCGTCGCCGCCATGCCGCCCCAGGCGGCCCAGCTCGACATGGCCCGGCGCTGTGAGCGCGCGGCGCCGAGGTCGACGACCTGCGCGGCCGGCTCGGCCAGCAGGGCCTTCAGCCGGTCCGGCACGGGCTCGTCCAGCACCGCACCGAAGGCGGCGGCCATGCGGCGGCGCTCGGCCTTCAGCAGTTCATCGTCATCGCGGCTCATGGCCACTCTCCCAACAGTTGCTGCAGCGCCTCGCGGGCGCGGGCGAGGCGGCTCGTCACGGTGCCCACCGGCACGCCCAGCGTCTCGGCGGCCTCCTGGTAGCTCAGGCCCTCCACGAGCACGAGGCCCACGACGACGCGGTGCTCTTCGCTCAGCCTGGCCACGGCTTTGCGAACGAGGGCGGCGTCGAGCTGCGAGCCCGCGGCCGTGCCGTCGCCGACCTGCTCGCCCGCTTCCTCGGGCAGGAAGGTCTGGCCGCGCCGCTCTCGGGCGCGCAGTTCGTCGATCCAGGCGTTCTGCATGATTCTGAACATCCAGCTGTCCAGACGCGTTCCAGGCGTCCACTGGTCGGTGCGGGTCAGCGCCTTCTCGATGGCGGCCTGCACGAGGTCGTCGGCGTCCTCGCGCGAGTGCGCCAGCGTGCGGCCGAAGCGGCGCAGCCGTGGCAGCAGCTCGGCGATGGCCTGGCGCAGGTCTGGAAGGGATTCGGGCATCGATGCAGAGACAACGGGCGAGACATGGATTTTCTTCCGGGCCTCGCTCGTTATCCTCGCAAAAGTCCCATGAAAGCCGTCTTCGCACTGTCCATCGCCACTGCGCTGAGCGCGCCGGCCCAGGCCCAGTTGCGCCTGCCGCAGCTGCCGGGCGTGTCGCGCCTGCCCGGTGTGGTGGACCGCGTCGTCGACCGCGTGGTGCAACCCCTGCCCGAGCTGCTGCCTGCCGGTACCCAGCTCGCGGACCTGCGGCTGACGACGGTGCGCGACCTGCTGCGCCGCCATCCGGACGTCATCGAGGCCGACCCGCGCGGCGAGCCGATCCGCCGGCGCGAGCTGGTGCTGCTGTCGCCCGGGGAGGCGGCGATGGCGGCGGCGACCGCTCTGGGCCTCGTCAAGCTGCGCGAGGAGGTCTGGCCCGAGCTGGCGCTGAGCGCGGTCGTGCTGCGCGTGCCGCCGGGCCTGGACACGGCCGAGGCGCTGGAGAAGCTGCGCGCCGCCCAGCCCGATCTGCAGGTCGATTTCAACCATCTGTATTCGCGCAGCGGCGAGGTGGCGGCGGGCGGCGCTGGGGCGTCCGCCCCGCCGCGAGGCGCGCTGCGCATCGGCCTCATCGACGGCGGCGTGGACCGCCGCCACGCGGCGCTGCGCCACGCGGCCGGCGCCAGCTTTGGCTGTGGCGGCAGCGCCCTGCCCAGCGAGCACGGCACGGCGGTCGCCTCGTTGCTCGTCGGCCGTGACCGCGGCTTTGCCGGCGCGGCCGTGAAGGCCGAACTCTTCGCGGCCGACGTCTATTGCGACCAGCCCTACGGCGGCTCGGCCGAGGAGGTCGTGCGCGCCCTGGCCTGGATGGCGCGCGAGCGCGTCGCCGTCGTCAACCTGAGCCTGGTCGGGCCGCACAACCGGCTGCTGGAGCAAGGCGTCGCGGCCCTGGTCAGGCGCGGGCATCTGCTGGTGGCGGCGGTGGGCAATGACGGGCCGGCCGCGCCGCCGCTGTTTCCGGCCGCCTACCCGGGCGTCGTCGGCGTGACGGGCGTGAACTCGTCGCGGCGCGCGCTGCCCGAGGCGGCCCAGGGTCCGCAGGTGCTGCTGGCGGCGCCCGGGGCGGAACTCGGCGTGGCGCGCAGTGGTGGGGGTTACGGCGTCGCTCGCGGCACCTCGTTCGCGGCACCGCTGGTGGCCGGGTTGCTGGCCGCGGATTTGCGCGAGCCTGATCCGGCGCGGGCTGCGGCCGCCGTCGAGCGCCTGGCGGCTTCGGCCGTCGATCTCGGCGCGCCCGGCCGCGATCCCGTCTACGGCCGCGGCCTCGTCGCCGAGGACCTGCGCGTCGTGCCCGAGCAATTGCAGGCCCGCCAGGCGCGCTGACACACAAAGCGTTGCATCTGGGCCGGGAAGGAAGTAGGGGCGGCGGGCGTTGTACTCGGTGAAAGGGCCGGAATGGCTGGCTCTTCCGCAACGACACCCGGAGATCCATCATGTTTGCAACCCGTCGCACCCCTGTTCTTCGCACCACGCTGCGCATCGCCGCCGTCGCCATCGGCCTGCTCGCCTCCCATGCCCATGCTCATGCCGGCCTGCTCGGTGGCGGCGCCGGGGGGCTGACCGGCGGACTCACCGGCGGCCTGAACGGCGCGCTGTCGCCGCGCCAGCTCGATGTCGGCGGCAAGGCCAACGGCTCGGCCAATGCGGAGGGTTCCCTCGTCAAGGGCTCGGTCGACAAGACCAAGGGCGCCGTCGGCGGCGTCAAGGACGCGGCGGCGGCCAAGGTCGGCGAGGTGAAGTCCACGGCGGCCGACAAGGGGGGTGAGCTGAAGACGGCCGGCGAGGGCGCCAAGGACTCGCTGGGCAATGCCTCGGGCAGCGCCGACGGCAGCGTCAGCGGCGCGCTGAAGCAAGGCGACAAGCCGGCAGCGGCGACGCCGGCCACCCCGGCCACCGCGCCGGCCACTCCTGCGGCGCCCACTGCGCCCACGGCTTCCATGACGCCCGCCAAGTCGGCTTCGCCACTTGCGCTTGGCGGCACCGCGAGCGGCAGCGCCAGCAAGCAGGACCTCGGCGGCAGCGCCGGCGGCCAGGCCAGCGGCCGCAATGGCCAGGTTGCCGGCAGCACCTCGGCCAAGGCCTCGCGCACCGACAACGGCGTCGCGCTGAACGCTGCGGCCGACGGCTCGGCCAAGCGCTGACCGGCGCGAGGGCCCGGGCGCCAGCAGCCATCCGCTGGCGACCCGTGGGCCGCCCGGCCTGATCGAGTGTTCAGCCTGTGCTCAGAGCTTGAGCAGCGCTTCCAGGTTGACGCGCAGCTTCAGCTCGGCTGGCGCGAGGCTGGCGGCGATGGCCTGCGAGGCCAGGCGGGTGTCACGCGGTACCGGATTGCTCAGTGGGCTGCCGCTCTTGCCGAGCAGCGCGGCCACCAGCGGTTCGTTGGCGCTGAAGCCGCGCTTGAAGACGATGCCGACCTCGCCGTTGGCCAGGCGCACGATGCTGCCTGGCGGGTAGAGGCCCACCACCTTGATTAGCGCCGCGCCGGCTTCGTCGGGCTGCTGGCGCTCGTCGAGGAAGACGGCGCGCGCCGCGGCGGCGCCGCTGAGGGCCTGGCGGCTGCGGCGCGGCGACAGGCGGGCGCCGAAGATGTCGATGCGCCGCAGCAGGCGGGCGAGCTTCTCGCCGTCGCTGCGGCCGGCGAGGGGGCCGGGGCCGGCCTCGTGGTGCAGGCGCACTGCGGTCAGCCAGGCCTCGTTCGCGATGCCGATCTGGGCCAGCCGTTGCGCCGCGCGGTCGCCGTGGGCGACCAGGGCCTGGCGCTGGGCGGACGTGGCGGCGTCGACCTGTGCCGCGAGGCGGTCGTGCACGGCGCCGGCGCCGTAGTTCATCGTCAGCGCGGCGCCCTGCAGGGGCTCGCGCAGCGCGGGCGGCAGCTGCAGCTGCTGGGCGACGAGGTCGGCCAGCAGCAGCGTCAGGAGCGCGTGGCGGGCGCTGTAGTCGCCGAACTCCTGGCTGCTCTCGAAGATCAGCAGCATCAGCGTCGCGTCGGGGTGGGCGTGCAGGCGCTTGAGCGCCGCGTCGCGCAGTCCGGCCAGGCGGCCGGCGAAGTCGACCGGCTCGGCCTCGCGCAGCAGGGTGTGGGTGCGCAGCAGCAGGTCCGACCAGGCCTCGCGCGGGCCCGGCTCGATCCGGGTTGCCGCGGGCTGGTCCAGGCGGAAGCTGGAGTCGGCCTTGGCGATGTCTGACAGGGGCACGTCCTGCATGACCAGGGTGTCGAGCCGGTGGGCCCGGGCGCGCTGGTACTCCATCGTGTCCTCGGAATTCACCCAGGCGCCGCCGTCGACGAGGCTGCGAACCAGCGGCGAGTCGCGCAGCACCTGGCCGCGCGCGAACAGCAGCTTGCCGCCGGCGTCGAATAGGTCGTAGGGCAGGGTCATGCCCAGACGCAGCGTGCGGGCAGGGAGGGGGATGAGGTCGGAGGCCATGGACCGCAGCATTCTGATGGGCCTTCGGCGGGAGCAAGCCAAACTTGAGCGACGGCGAAGGAGGCGCTGCGTAGAATTCCCGCCTTCATCCGAGGAGCGCTGCGAGGTTTTCCCCAGGCTCGGATCGTTTTTCCAACGGCGCTCATCGATCTCCCCGCGCGGACTGCCTCGATGACCCTCTCGCCTCCCCCTCTCAAGCTCTCCGGCCTCGAACCCGTCGCCATCGACGCCGACAGCCTGTTCGTCAACATCGGCGAGCGCACCAACGTCACCGGCTCCAAGGCCTTCGCCCGCATGATCCTGGCCGGCCAGTTCGAGGAGGCGCTGGCCGTGGCCCGCCAGCAGGTCGAGAACGGCGCCCAGGTCATCGACATCAACATGGACGAGGCCATGCTGGACAGCCAGGCGGCCATGGTGCGCTTCCTGAACCTGATCGCCGGCGAGCCCGAGATCGCCCGCGTGCCGATCATGATCGACTCGTCCAAGTGGAGCGTCATCGAGGCCGGCCTGAAGTGCATCCAGGGCAAGGGCATCGTCAACTCGATCTCGCTGAAGGAAGGCGAGGCGGAGTTCAAGCGCCAGGCCAGGCTGGTGAAGCGCTACGGCGCCGCGGCCGTAGTGATGGCCTTCGATGAACAAGGCCAGGCCGACACCTTCGCCCGCAAGACCGAGATCTGCGCGCGGGCCTACCGCATCCTGGTGGACGAGGTGGACTTCCCGGCCGAGGACATCATCTTCGATCCCAACATCTTCGCCATCGCCACGGGCATCGAGGAGCACGACAACTACGCGGTGGACTTCATCGAGGCCACGCGCTGGATCAAGACCAACCTGCCGGGCGCCAAGGTGTCGGGCGGCGTGAGCAACGTGTCGTTCAGCTTCCGCGGCAACGAGCCGGTGCGCGAGGCCATCCACACCGTGTTCCTGTACCACGCCATCCAGGCGGGCATGGACATGGGCATCGTCAACGCCGGCATGGTGGGCGTGTATGACGACCTCGACGCCGAACTGCGCGAGCGCGTGGAAGACGTGGTGCTGAACCGCCGCCCCGATGCCGGTGAACGCCTGATCGAGATCGCCGACCGCGCCAAGAGCGCCGGCAAGGACGACTCCGCCCGCCTGGCGTGGCGAGCAGGCGACGTGAACGCGCGGCTGTCGCACGCGCTGGTGCATGGCATCACCGACTTCATCACGGCCGACACCGAGGAGGCCTGGCAGGCCATCAGGGCCGCGGGCGGCCGGCCGCTGCACGTCATCGAAGGGCCGCTGATGGCGGGCATGAACGTCGTCGGCGACCTGTTCGGCGCCGGCAAGATGTTCCTGCCCCAGGTGGTGAAGAGCGCGCGTGTGATGAAGAGCGCCGTGGCCCACCTGCTGCCCTACATCGAGGAGGAGAAGCGCCTGCTGATCGAAGGCGGCGGCGACGCCAAGCCCAAGGGCAAGATTGTCATCGCCACCGTCAAGGGCGACGTGCACGACATCGGCAAGAACATCGTCACCGTCGTCCTGCAGTGCAACAACTACGAGGTCGTCAACATGGGCGTCATGGTGCCGGCCCAGGACATTCTCAGGAAGGCCAAGGAAGAAGGCGCGGACATCATCGGCCTGTCGGGCCTGATCACGCCCAGCCTCGAAGAGATGCAGCACGTGGCGGCCGAGATGCAGCGCGACGACTACTTCGCCTCGCGCAGGATGCCACTGCTGATCGGGGGTGCGACGACCAGCCGCGTGCACACGGCCGTCAAGATCTCGCCGCACTACGAAGGCCCGGTCGTCTACGTGCCGGACGCGTCGCGCGCCGTGGGCGTCTGCACCGAGCTGCTCAGCGACGAGCGCGCCGCGGCCTACGTCGCGGAGTTGAAGGCCGACATCGAGAAGACCCGCGCGCTGCATGCCGGCAAGAAGCAGACGCCGCTGGTCACGCTGGCCGAAGCGCGCGCCAACAAGGCGCCGCTTGATCTGGGCCGCGTCGCGCCGGCGCCCAAGTTCACAGGCCGCCGCGTGCTGAAGAACCTGGACCTCGCCGAGCTCGCCCGCTACATCGACTGGGGGCCTTTTTTCCAGACCTGGGACCTGGCCGGGCCTTACCCCGCCATCCTCGACGACGAGGTGGTCGGCTCGGAGGCGCGCAAGGTGTTCGCCGACGCCCAGGCCATGCTGAAGAAGATCATCGACGGCCGCTGGCTGCAGGCGCACGCCGTCTTCGGCCTCTACCCGGCCGCGCGCGTCAACGACGACGACATCGCAGTCCGCAGCGAGCCGCCGCTGACCTGGCACGGCCTGCGCATGCAGTCGGAGCGGCCGGTCGTTGACGGCGTGAAGCGGCCCAATCGCTGCCTGTCCGACTTCGTGGCGGAGCAGGGCGATCACGTCGGCCTGTTCGCCGTGACGGCGGGGCTCGGTGTGGACAAGAAGGAGGCCGAGTTCCTGGCCACGCACGACGACTACTCGGCCATCCTGCTCAAGGCCCTGGCCGACCGCCTGGCCGAAGCCGCCGCCGAATGGCTGCACGAGCGCGTGCGCCGCGAGTTCTGGGGCTATGCCGCGGCCGAGGGCCTCAGCAACGAAGAGCTGATCGCCGAGAAGTACCAGGGCATCCGCCCCGCGCCCGGCTACCCCGCCTGCCCGGACCACCTCGCCAAGCGTGACCTGTTCAAGGTGCTGGCGCCCGGGGAGATCGGCATGGGCCTGACCGACAGCATGGCCATGACGCCGGCCGCCAGCGTCAGCGGCTTCTACCTGGCCCATCCGGACGCGGCCTATTTCAATGTCGGTCGCATCGGCGACGACCAGCTCACCGACTGGGCTGCGCGCTGTGGCCTGAGCGACGCCGATGCGCGCCGCGCACTGGCGCCGCTGCTCGGCTGACACGAACGGATACAGATCCGGCCGTTCGGTCGCGCCGCGTTGCGGCCCTGTCCTACAGGGCGCCGCGAGGCGCGGCCGCATGCTTGTCCTATCTCTCAACAACATCGGAGGCCCCATGTCGACCCCCACGCTCCCCATCAAGTCCACTCAGATCGTTGCCGGCGTCGCCGTCGTGATCGCACTGCTGGGCGGTGCCTACGCGGTCGGGCGGTCGCAGGGCAGCGAGCCGGTTGCCGAGGCCGCGCCCCCGGCGGCCACCCAGCGGCTGGCCAGCGCCGACGCCGCGCGCGAGCCGGCGCGTGATGCCCACCGGGCACCGGTCGCCGAGCCGCAGCAGCAGGCCCAGCCAGCCCTGTGCCAGAGCTGCGGCCGCGTGACCGATGTGCACACCGAAGCCCGTCATGGCAAGGCCAGCGGCGTGGGTGCGGTGGGTGGCGCCGTCGTGGGCGGCCTGCTGGGCAACATGGTGGGCGGCGGCAATGGCCGCAAGCTCGCCACCGTGGCGGGTGCCGTTGGCGGCGGCTACGCCGGCAACGAGATCGAGAAGAACCAGAAGACCTACACCGTCTGGGTGGTGCAGGTGAAGGAAGCCGATGGCCGCCTGCGCCGTTTCGAGCGCAGCGCCGACCCGGGCCTGCGCGTCGGCGACGAAGTCCGCCTGACCGAAAACGGCTTCGCGCGCGTCTGACCTGACGGCGCTCAGGCGCCCACGGCCGCGGGCAGGCCGCGCCTGAGCTGGATGGCCTCGGCCACGTGGGCCGGCGCGATGACCTCGGCGCCGGCCAGGTCCGCCACCGTGCGGGCCACCCGCAGCGCGCGGTGGAAGCTGCGCGCGGACCAGCCCAGCTTCTCCGCCGAGCAGTCCAGCAAGGCCTTGGCCGCGGGCTCCAGCACCGCATGCGTCGCCAGATCCTGGGCCTGCAGCAGTGCATTTGACACGCCCTGCCGCTCATTGGCGCGGGCCCGCGCCGCGGCCATGCGGGCGGCGACCACTGCGCTGCTCTCGGCGGGTGCCAGCGCCTGCAGCTCGCGCGGCGGAATCACCGGCACCTCGATGAGCAGGTCCAGACTGTAAAGGAAGTGGCCGCTGAGCCGCCCCTGGTAGCGCGCCACCTGGTCGGGCGTGCAGCGGCAGGCCTTCAGCGGGTTGCCGAGATGGCCGCACGGGCAGGGGGTCATGGCCGCGACGAGTTGGAAGCGTGCCGGGAACTCGGCCTGGCGCGCGGCGCGCGAAATGAGGATGCGGCCGGTCTCCAGCGGCTCGCGCAGCGCTTCCAGGGCGGCACAGGGAAACTAGTGGTTCGTCCAGGAAGAGCACGCCATGCTGGGCCAGCGAGATTTCGCCCGGTCGCGGCGGTGAGCCGCCGCCGACGAGTGCCACGCTGGACGCCGAGTGGTGCGGCGAGCGCATCGGCCGCTGCCCCCAGCGCGCGATGTCGAACTGGCCGGCCAGGCTGAGCACGGCGGCGGACTCCGGCGCGGCGTCGTCGTCCAGTGGCTGCAGCAGCCCGGCCAGGCGCTGGGCCAGCATGGACTTGCCGGTGCCCGGCGGGCCGCTCATCAGCAGCGAATGACCGCCGGCCGCGGCGATCTCCAGCGCCCGCTTGGGCGCAGCCTGGCCCTTGATGTCGGCCAGGTCGTGCAGGCTGGCATGGCGTTCGCGCGGCAGGGCCTCGGCACGGGGCAGAGCCTCGCCTTCGGGCTGGAGTGCGGCGACGACGTCGAGCAGATGCCCGGCCTGGCGCACCACCAGGCCGTCGACAAGGGCCGCTTCGGCTGCGCTGGCCTGAGGCAGCAGCAGTTCGTGCCCAGCACCGGCCCGGCGCAGCGCCAGTGCCATGGCGAGGGCGCCACGCACCGGACGCAACTCGCCCGCCAGCGACAGTTCGCCCGCGCACTCGAAGCGCGAGGCGGCCCGCGTCGATCTGGCCGTTGGCGGCCAGCAGGCCTAAAGCCATGGGCAGGTCGGCCGGGGCCAGGTTCACCGTATAGCTTGTTGGCTGGAAACGAGAGCCCGCTGTTCTGCAGCGCCGCCCGTACCCGCTCGCGGGCTTCCTTGACCTCGGCGTCTGCGAGGCTCACGACGGTGAAGCTCGGCAGGCCGTTGGCCAGGCGGACCTCCACCGTGACCGGCGCGGCGGTGAGGCCGTCGAGGGCGCGGCTGTGGACGGTGGCGAGGCTCATAGGGGGACGGATGGCGGCTTGTGGGGCGGCGACGGGGCAGTCCAGCCCCCGGTTTCGCACGGCCCGGCGGTGCTTTTCCCGTGGACGCACGTTCAAGGTGCAATGCCGCGCCTGATCTGGTCCAGTTTGGTGCGTGAATCTGGGTTGTGGGCGTGTGCGGCCCAGATTTGTGCGGTCGGCCAAGGGGTGGCGCTTGGCACGGAAGCTGCAAATACCCGCCGGACTGCCTTTTCCCCAACCTGAATTAGGAGCCCCGCCATGAAGTTGTCCCCTTCGCTGCTCGTCCTGGCCATGTCCGCGGTCGTCCTGCCCGCGTTCGCCGATGAGCCGGCACCGGACCCGCTGTCGTTCAACGTCGGCGCGGTCACCGAGTACCGCTACCGCGGCATCTCCCAGACCCGCCTGAAGCCGGCCCTGCAGGGCGGCATCGACTACGCCGACCCGAGCGGCTTCTACGTCGGCACCTGGGCTTCGACGATCAAGTGGATCAAGGACGCGGGTGGCGATGCGGGCGTGGAGATCGACCTCTACGGCGGCTACAAGACCGAGGTGGCCAAGGGCCTGACGCTGGACGTCGGCCTGCTGCAGTACTACTACCCGAGCAACAAGCTCAACCCCAGCGCCAACACGCTGGAGGTCTATGGCGCGCTGAGTTTTGGCCCGGTGACGGCCAAGTACTCGCACAGCACGACCAACCTGTTCGGCTTCGCCGACAGCAAGGGCTCGGGCTATTTCGACGTGACGGCCAACTTCGACCTCGGCGACGGCATGACCCTGTCGCCCCACGTCGGCCACCAGACCGTCAAGCACCTGTCGGCCGCCTCGTACACCGACTACTCGCTGACGCTGGCCAAGGACTTCTCGGGCCTGGTGCTCAGCGGCGCCGTCATCGGCACGGACGCCAACAAGACGGCCTATGCCAGCCCGGTCAACGGCAAGTTCATGGGCAAGACCATGCTGGTCGTCGGCCTGAAGAAGACCTTCTAAGAACTCACTGGAGCGCGACATGAAACTGATCACTGCCGTCATCAAGCCCTTCAAGCTCGACGAGGTGCGTGAGGCCCTGAGCGCCATCGGCGTGCAGGGGCTGACGGTCACCGAGGTCAAGGGCTTCGGCCGCCAGAAGGGCCACACCGAGCTGTACCGCGGTGCCGAGTACGTCGTGGACTTCCTGCCCAAGGTGAAGATCGAGGCCGCCGTGAACGACGACGTCGTCGAACGCGTCATCGAGGCCATCGAGTCCTCCGCCCGCACCGGCAAGATCGGCGACGGCAAGATTTTCGTGTCGCCGCTGGATCAGGTCGTTCGCATCCGCACCGGCGAAACCGGCAACGACGCGCTCTGAAGCGCGCTCATAACAACCGTTTGGAGAACACTCAAATGAAGAAACTCCTCGCCGGCCTCGCGCTTGCCGCCGGCCTGCTCGCGCCAGCCGCCTGGGCTCAGGACCCGGCCTCGGCGCCCGCTTCCGCAGCCGTTGCGACGGCCACGGCGGCCACGGCGGCTCCGGCGGCCGATGCGGCCTCCGCTCCCGCCGCCGCTGCGGCCTCGGCGCCGGCCGATGCCGCCTCGGCCCCCGCACCCGTGCCCAACAAGGGCGACACTGCCTGGATGATGCTGTCCACGCTGCTAGTCATCCTGATGACGGTGCCGGGCCTGGCCCTGTTCTACGGTGGCCTGGTGCGCAGCAAGAACATGCTGTCGGTGCTGATGCAGGTGATGGTGGGCTTCTCGCTGATCGTCGTGCTGTGGTGCCTGTACGGCTACAGCTTCGCGTTCACCGAGGGCAACAAGTTCATCGGCGGTACGGATCGCCTGTTCATGAAGGGCCTGTGGGACAACGTCGCCGGCACCTTCGCCACCGGTGCCACCTTCAGCAAGGGTGTGCCGATGTACGAGATGGTGTTCGCCGCCTTCCAGGCCACCTTCGCCGGCATCACCGCCTGCTTGATCATTGGCGCCTTCGCCGAGCGCATCAAGTTCTCGGCCGTGCTCGCCTTCCTGACGCTGTGGTTCACGTTCAGCTACCTGCCGATCGCCCACATGGTCTGGTTCTGGGCCGGCCCGGATGCCTACACGGCCGCTGCCGTGGTGGATGAAACCAACGCCAAGGCCGGCATGATCTGGCAGTGGGGCGCGCTGGACTTCGCCGGCGGTACCGTGGTGCACATCAACGCCGCCGTTGCCGGCCTGGTGGGTGCCTTCATGGTCGGCAAACGTGTCGGCTACGGCAAGGAAGCCTTCACGCCGCACAGCCTGACGCTGACCATGGTCGGTGCCTCGCTGCTGTGGGTGGGCTGGTTCGGCTTCAACGCCGGCTCCGCACTGGAAGCCAACGGGTTCGCGGCTCTCGCCTTCATCAACACCTTCGCCGCCACGGCCGCCGCCGTGCTGGCCTGGTGCATCGGTGAGGCGCTGCTGAAGGGCAAGGCCTCCATGCTGGGCGCCGCCTCTGGCGCCGTCGCCGGCCTGGTGGCCATCACCCCGGCCGCCGGTAACGTCGGCATCGGTGGCGGCCTGGTCATCGGCTTCGTCGCCGGCTTCGCCTGCCTGTGGGGCGTGTCGGGCCTGAAGAAGATCCTCGGCGCGGACGACTCGCTGGACGTCTTCGGCGTCCACGGCGTGGGCGGCATTGTCGGTGCGCTGCTGACCGGCGTGTTCAACAGTCCCAACCTGGGCGGCCCGAGCGCCGTCGGCGACTGGGTCACCGCCGCGATGATCGCGCCGGACGCCTACTCCATCGCCAGCCAGGTCTGGGTGCAGACCAAGGCCGTGCTCGTGACCATCGTCTGGTCGGGCGTCGTCTCCATCGTCGCCTACAAGCTGGTGGACCTGACCATCGGCCTGCGCGTCACAGAAGAGGAAGAGCGCGAAGGCCTGGACATCTCGTCGCACGGCGAGACGGCCTACCACAAGTAAACCGCTGCCCCGCGCAGTGCCGAGCCGCCCTCAGGGGCGGCTCTTTCGTTCCGGGCGGGCTCAAGCCGCGGCTATGCTGCCCCGCCATGGACGTGATCACCCTGCTGGCCGCGGTGCTGGTGAATGCGCTGCTGATGATGCTGGCCTTGGCCGTCAGCGTCGGCATGCGCGTGCGCAGCGGCCTGCAGGCCTGGCAGTTCACGCTGCTGGGCCAGGCGGCCGGCTTCGGCCTGCTGATCGCGTCGACGCAGACGCTGCCGCGCCTGCTGGCGACGCTGGGCGTCATGGCGCTGAGCGGTTCGGCCTCGACCATGGTGCTGACGGCCGGGCGCTTCCTCGGCCTGCCGACGGCGCGGCCCGGCCTGCTGCTGCCGCCCCTGCTGCTCGGCGCCGTGCATGTCTTCATCTTCCAGGACCAGCGGCTGGCCACCGGGCTGACCAACCTGACCATCGGGCTGCAGATCGTCTGGGCCAGCGGGCTGCTGCTGGCCGGCGCGGGCCGCGTGCGCTGGCGCTGGCTGTGCGGCGTGGCCGCGGCGGCCAATGCGCTGTTCACGCTGGGGCGGGCGGTGCTGGTGCTGGGCTGGCCCGAGGTCTACCCGCGCTTCATCGCGCCGCACCCGCTGAACTTCGCGTCGCTGATGCTGCTCAATGCCAGCCTGGTGCTGGGCACGATGGGCTTCCTGCTCGCCCACCGCGACGCCGCCGAGCAGGCCCTGGTGCGACTGGCCTCGCTGGACCCCCTGACCGGCCTGCTGAACCGCCGCGAATGGATGCAGCGCGCCAGCCGGGCGCTGGGGGCGGCCGACGATGGCGCGGTGCTGCTGATGCTGGACCTGGACCATTTCAAGCGCGTCAACGACGAGCGCGGCCACCCGGTCGGCGACGAGGTGCTCAAGCTGGCCGGCGAGGTGCTGCGTGGCGAGCTGCGCGCCAGCGACCTCGTCGGCCGCTACGGCGGCGAGGAGTTTTGCCTGCTGCTGCGCCACTGCGAGCCCGAGGCCTTCGGCCGGCTGGACGCGCGCCTGCACCAGGCGCTGCGCCGGCGCTGCGAGGCCAGCCTGGGCTTCGTCGCCGACTTCAGCGCCGGCGCCGTGCGCGTGCAGGCGGGCGAGACCCTGGCTGCCGCCATCAAGCGGGCCGACGACCAGCTCTACCGTGCCAAGGCCGCCGGCCGCGGCCGCACCTGCTGCGACGACGGCGTCTTGTGATCCCGTCCGCTGCCCCCACGTGTGCCGCCCGCCGGTTCTGACATCATTCCGCCATGGTTCCCCATCTGATCACTGCCCTGAACGGCCCCATCAATGAGCTGGAGGCCCGCATCCTGGAATCCATGCCGGCGACGGAACGCTGGTTCAGGCTGGAATGGATGGAGCACACGCCCACCTTCTACGCGTCGGTGGACCTGCGCAATGCCGGCTTCAAGCTGGCGCCGGTGGACACCAACCTCTTCCCCGGCGGCTTCAACCACCTGACGGCGCAGATGCTGCCCCAGGCCGTGCAGGCGGCCATGGCGGCCATCGAGAAGATCTGCCCCGAGGCGCGCAACCTGCTGGTCATCCCCGAGACTGGCGCACGCTGCAGCTTCTACCTGGACAACCTCGCCACGCTGGCGCGCATCTTCACGCAGGCCGGCCTGAACGTGCGTTTCGGCACGCTGGACACGGCCATCACCGAGCCCACCGAGCTGAAGATCGCCAACGGCGGCAGCATCACCATCGAGCCCCTGGTGCGCAAGCGCGGCCGCCTCACGCTCAAGGGCTTCGACCCCTGCACCATCCTGCTCAACAACGACCTCTCCGCCGGCACGCCGCCGCAGCTGATGGGGCTGCACGAGCAATACCTGCTGCCGCCGCTGCACGCCGGCTGGAGCGTGCGGCGCAAGAGCCAGCACTTCCGCGCCTACGAGGAGGTGGCCAAGCGCTTCGGCAAGCTGCTGGGCATGGACCCCTGGCTGATCACGCCGATGTTCCAGGGCGTCGACATGCACGGCAAGAAGGGGCTGGAAGCGCTGCAGACCGCGGCCGACGCCCAGCTGACCAAGGTGCGCCGCAAGTACAAGGAATACGGCATCAACGAGAAGCCCTTCGTCATCATCAAGAGCGACGTGGGCAGCTATGGCCGCGGCGTGATGACGGTGCGCGACGCCAAGGACATCGAGACCCTGGCCGAACGCCTGCCCGAGAACCTGGGCCAGGAGGTCATCGTGCAGGAGGGCGTGCCCACGCACGAGCGCGTGCACGAGGCAGTCGCCGAGCCGGTCGTCTACACGATGGACCGCTACGTGGTGGGCGGCTACTACCGCGTGCATGCCCACCGCGGCATCGACGAGAACCTCAACGCGCCCGGCGCCAGCTATGTGCCGCTGGCCTTCGCCGACTCGCCCCACCTGCCGCGCCCGGGCGAGAAGCCGGGTGTCAGTGCGCCCAACCGCTTCTACATGTACGGCGTCATCGGTCGCCTGGCCATGCTGGCGGCCAGCTACGAGCTCGAAGCGACCGACCCGCAGGCGGAAGCCGAGGCCGCCTGACCGGCCCGGTCAATACGCCGCTGCCCCGGGGGCGTCAAGCCTCGTTTGTGCGGTTTTGCTGCACTGCACAAAACACCAAAAGCGAGCGCAGAATCCCCACTTTCGAACAAACGCCACCCGCCCCAAGCCGGTGGCCCTCGTGAAGTGAGTTCTTCCCACGCGGCTCGCAGCCCCTCGGCGCTGGCGGGCCTGACCCTCGGCGCCCTCGGGGTCGTCTACGGCGACATCGGCACCAGCCCGCTGTACGCCCTCAAAGAAGTCTTCCATGGCGGCCACGTCGTCACGACGCCGGACAACATCCTCGGCGTGCTCTCCCTGCTGTTCTGGACCCTGACCGTCGTTGTCTCGATCAAGTACGTGCTGCTGATCCTGCGCGCCGACAACAACGGCGAGGGCGGCCTCATCGCCATGCTGGCCCTGGCCACCAACGCGGTGAACGACAAGCCCGCGCTGCGCCGCTCGCTGATGCTGGTGGGCCTGTTCGGCACGGCCATCTTCTTTGGCGATGCCGTCATCACGCCGGCCATGACGGTGCTGGGTGCCGTCGAGGGCATCGACGTCTACGAGCCGCAGCTGCACGACGCCATCCTGCCGATCACCCTCATCGTCATGACCGGCCTGTTCGCCGTGCAGCGCTTCGGCACCGGCGGCATCGGCAAGGCCTTCGGGCCGGTCATGCTGGTGTGGTTCCTGGTGCTGGCCGCGCTGGGCCTGCCCCACATCTTCGAGAACCCCCATGTGCTGGCGGCCGTCAACCCGCTGTACGCGCTGCACTTCTGCCTGGAATACCGCTGGGTGGCCTTCGTGGCGCTGGGCGCCGTCGTGCTGGTGGTGACCGGCGGCGAAGCGCTGTATGCCGACCTCGGCCACTTCGGCAAGAAACCCATCCGCATCGCCTGGTACGGCGTCGTCATGCCGGCCCTGGTCATCAACTACTTCGGCCAGGGCGCCATGCTGCTGGACGACCCCAGCGGCGTGAAGAACCCCTTCTTCCTGCTGGCACCGTCCTGGGCCGAGATCCCGCTGTTCCTGCTGGCCACGCTGGCGGCCATCGTCGCGTCGCAGGCCCTCATCACGGCCGCCTTCTCGGTCACCAAGCAGGCCATCCAGCTCGGCATCCTGCCGCGCCTGCGCATCCTGCACACCAGCGTGCGCGACATCGGCCAGATCTACGTGCCCTTCGTGAACTGGGGCCTGTACGTGCTGGTCCTCGTGGCGGTGGTGTTCTTCGGCTCGTCGAGCAAGCTGGCCGGCGCCTACGGCGTGGCCGTCACCATCGACATGACCATCACGACGGTGATGACCTTCTTCGTCATCCGCTTCGGCTGGCGCTACCCGCTGGCGCTTTGCGTGGCGGCCACCGGCATCTTCTTCCTCATCGACGTGACATTCCTCGCGTCCAACCTGCTGAAGATCGCCGCCGGTGGCTGGTTCCCGCTGCTGATCGGCATCGGCATGTTCACGCTGATGCTGACCTGGAAGCAGGGCCGCAAGCAGCTCTCCGACAAGCTGCGCGAGGACGCCATCGAGCTGACCACCTTTCTCGAAGCCGTCTTCATCAACCCGCCCACGCGCGTGGCGGGCACGGCGGTCTTCCTGTCCGCCGAGAAGGGCTCCACGCCCAACGCGCTGCTGCACAACCTCAAGCACAACAAGGTGCTGCACGAGCAGAACGTGTTCGTCACCGTCAAGCACCACGAGGTGCCCTGGGTCAGCCGCGAGGAGCGCTGCGAGGTCGAGCCCCTGGGCAACCACTGCTGGCAGGTGGCGCTGCACTTCGGCTTCAAAAACGAGCCCGACGTGCCCTATGCGCTGGAGCTGCTGAAGAAGCATGGCGTCCAGCTGGAGGACATGGAGACCAGCTACTTCCTCAGCCGCGACATCGTCATCCCGACCATCGGCTCCGGAATGGCGCTGTGGCGCGAGAAGCTTTTCGCCAGCATGCACCGCAACGCGGCCGCGGCGGCTGACTTCCTGCACCTGCCGACCAACCGCATCGTCGAGCTGGGTAGCAAGGTCGAGATTTAGGGCCTGCTGCCGTCGTGTTAGCACGCCCTAACCCAGCGGGCGCCGCTCCAGGCGCCCGTCGTGCACGTGCACGACCTCGTTGCGGCACAGCGGCTGCCAGGACTCGGCGTCATCGCCCAGCGGCTCCGACGCGATCGCCCAGCCGCCTGGCTGGGGCTTGAGGTAGAGGCTGGGCGGTTTGTCGTCGCTGGCCCAGCGCACCGCCCAGAGCTGCTCGCCGTCGGCCAGCGCCGCCGAGAAGCGCAGCGGCGCCTTGATGCCGCGCACCTCCATCTCGTCCACCGTGTCCAGCAGCACCTGGCGCATCGCCGCCTCGACGGTGGCGCCGGCCGTCACGCGGGCCATGATCAGCAGGAAGAGCAGCTCCGAATCCGTCGCGCCGCGGCGCAGGTCGTAGAGCTCGTCGGGCAACTGGGCCTCCATGCCGCGACGCAGCCGCGAGAAGTCGCCGATCTGGCCGTTGTGGATGAAGAGGAAGCGCCCGAGGTGGAAGGGGTGGCAGTTCAGCCGCGACACGCCGCCGCCCGTGGCAGCCCGCACATGGGCCATGAAGAGATGCGAGCGCACGTTGGCGCACAGGGCCAGCAGGTTCTCGTCGCTCCAGGCCGGCATTACCTCGCGGTAGACGCCCGGCGTGTCGCGCTCGCCGTACCAGCCGATGCCGAAGCCGTCGCCGTTGGTGGCCGTCTTGGCCTCCGAGGCCTGCAGGCTCTGGCGCACCAGCGAATGGCGCGGCTTGCAGACCAAGTCCTCCAAAAAGATCGCGTCGCCCGAGTAGGCGAGAAAACGGCACATCGACAGATCTCCTTAGCTGCCCATCATGCCTCGCCTCGGGCCGAGCGCCGGCCCGCCTGCCGTGGCGTGCGGCCCGATGCCGCGCGCAGCGGCGTCCCCTCGGGGGACCGACCGGGCGCGCCCGCGTCCAGTGGCGCGGGCTTGGGCGAGGGGCTCAAAGTATGCTGGCCGCATGAGGCGCTTGCTGCAAGACTTTTCGCCGTCCACCGTCGTCGCCGGCTTCGTGGCGGTGCTGGTGGGCTACACCAGTTCGGTCGCCATCATCTTCCAGGCCACCGTGGCCCTCGGCGCCACACCGGCGCAGACGGCCTCCTGGCTTTGGGCGCTCGGCCTGGGCATGGGCCTGACCAGCCTGGCCTTGAGCCTTTGGACCCGCCAGCCGGTACTGACCGCCTGGTCCACGCCGGGCGCGGCCCTGCTGGCCTCCACCTCGGGCGTGGAGATGCCCGAGGCCATCGGCGCCTTCATCGTCTGCGGGCTGCTGATCGCCTGGGCCGGCGCCAGCGGCTGGTTCGAACGTCTGATGGACCGCATTCCCGTGGCCATCGCCTCGGCGCTGCTGGCCGGCGTGCTGGCGCGCTTCGGGCTTGACGCGGTCGGCAGTGTGAAGACCGCGCCGGGCCTCGTGCTGGCGATGGCTGCGGCCTTCCTGCTCGGGCGGCGCCTGTGGCCGCGCTATGCCGTGCCGGGCGTGCTCGTCGCCGGCATCGCCGTCGCGGTGGCGCAGGGGCGGCTCAGCTTCCTGGGCATCGACACATCGCAGGTCTTCGCGCTGCCGGTCTGGACGGCGCCCCATTTCACCTGGCATGCCGCCGTCGGCGTGGCGCTGCCCCTCTTCATCGTCACGATGGCCTCGCAGAACCTGCCCGGCGTCGCGGCCCAGCGTGCCAGCGGCTATGCAACGCCGGTGTCCGCTTCCATCGCCGTGACCGGCGCGGCCACCACGCTGCTGGCGCCCTTCGGCGGCTATGCCCTCAACCTCGCCGCCATCACGGCCGCCATCTGCATGGGCCGCGAGGCGCACGAAGACCCGGCGCGGCGCTACACGGCCAGCGTCGCCGCAGGGCTGTTCTATGTCCTCGTCGGCCTGGCCGGCGGTGCCGTGGCGATGGTGCTGGCGGCCTTCCCGCGCGAGCTCGTCGCGGCGATCGCCGGCCTGGCCCTGCTCGGCACCATCGCCGGCGCGCTGGCCACGGCGCTGAAGGACGAGGGCCACCGCGACGCGGCCATCCTGACCTTCCTGGTCTGCCTGTCCGGCATCAGCCTGTTCGGCATCGGCGCGGCCTTCTGGGGCGTCGTGGCGGGCGGAGTCGCGACCGTCGTGGTCGGCCTGCGGCGCCCTCAGCCCTAGGCAGGGCAGGGGCGGCGGCCCTGTGCAACACTGGCCGGATTGCATAGGCGCCCCATCATGAAGCTGCTCTTCGTTGCCGACCCCCTCGACACCTTCAAGACCTACAAGGATTCCACCTTCGCCATGATGCGCGAGGCCGCCCGGCGCGGCCACAGCCTCATCGCCTGCGAGGTGAACCAGCTCGTCTGGCAGCGCGGCGGTCGCGTGACGGCGCGGGCGGCGCGTCACATCCGGCTGACGGGCGACGCTCACGACTGGTTCCAGGTCGAGGCCACGGCCGATGTGGCGCTCGCCGATGTCGACGCCGTGCTGATGCGCAAGGACCCGCCCTTCGACTCCGAGTTCTTCTACGCCACCCACCTGCTCAGCCAGGCCGAGCGCGAGGGCGCCCGAGTCTTCAACAAGGCCAGCGCGCTGCGCGAGCACCCCGAGAAGCTCGCCATTCTCGAGTTTCCGCAGTTCATCTCGCCGACCCTCGTCACGCGTGACCCGGCCGAGATCCGCGCCTTCCACGCCGAGCAGCGCGACATCATCTTGAAGCCCCTGGACGGCATGGGCGGCATGGGCATCTTCCGCGTCAGGGACGACGGCCTCAACCTCGGCGCCATCATCGAGACGCTGAACAAGGACGGCGCGCAGACGGTCATGGTGCAGCGCTTCATTCCGGCCATCGCCGAGGGCGACAAGCGCATCCTCATCATCGGCGGCAAGCCGGTGCCGCACTGCCTGGCCCGCATCCCGCAGGGCGGCGAGGTGCGTGGCAACCTGGCGGCCGGCGGCAAGGGCGTGGCCCGCCCGCTCACCGCGCGCGATCGGGAGATCGCCGAATACCTCGGCCCCATCCTGGCCGCCCGCGGCCTGCTGCTGGTGGGCCTGGACGTCATCGGCGAGAACGTCACCGAGATCAACGTGACCAGCCCGACCTGCTTCCAGGAGATCACCGACCAGAGCGGCTTCGACGTGGCGAAGATGTTCGTCGACGCTCTGGAAGAGGCCCTGGCATGAAGCGTCGCGACTTTGCGGCCCTCGGTCTTGCCAGCCTCGGCCTGCCCGCACTGGCCAAGGACGACTCCTTCGTCGGCCTGATGAGCGACAGCTTCCTCGAAGCCCTGTGGAAACTTGATCCCGATGCCGCCGTCGCGGCCGGTCGTTTCGAGTTCGCCGGCCGCATGACGCTGCCCAGCGACGCCCAGCGCCAGCGCATGCGCGCTTTCCTGAAAGACAGGCTGAACGTCTTCGAATGCCTGCCGGCGGATCGCCTGACCACGAGCGATCGCATCGACTGCGCGCTGCTCACGGCCAAGATCAAGAGCGACCTCTGGCGGCTGGACGTGCTACGCGAATGGTCGTGGAACCCGGCCGAGCACAACCCCGCCGCGCCGCTGGACCTGCTGCTCAACACCGACTACGCGTCGCTGCCGGCACGGCTCAAGGCCCTCAGGCCGCGCATCGCCGCGCTGCCGGCCTACTACCGCGCGGCGCAGGCCAGCCTGGCTGGCGTCACGCGTGAGCACACCGAGCTGGCCATCCAGCAGGCGCCCGGCGTGCTGGGCGTGCTGGACGACATCGCCAAGCGCGCCGCCGAGGGCCGCGTGGATCTCGCCAAGCCGCTGGCCCAGGCCCGTGCCGCGGTGAACGGCTACGTCGCCCATCTGAAGCGCCTCAAGCCCGCGCGCAGCTTCCGCCTCGGCGCCGAGCTCTACGAGCCCAAGTTCGCGCACGACATCCAGTCCGCCCGCAGCGCCAGGGAAACCTACGAGCTGGCGCAGCAGCGCCGCGAGGAAGTGCTGGCCAGCATGCAGACCCAGGCCGCCGCGCTGTGGCCGACCGTCATCGGCAGCGAGACGCCGCCCGCTGACCGCTTCGCGCTGATCGGCCGCGTCATCGCCAAGCTCAGCGAGAGGCATGTGAAGCGCGAACGCTTCGTCGACGAGATCCGCGCCCAGATTCCCCAGCTCGAAGCCTGGGTGCGCGACCACGACCTGCTCAGCCAGGACGCCAGCAAGCCCCTGGCCGTGCGCGAGACGCCCGAGTACCAGCGCGGCGTGGCCGGTGCCAGCATCGAGGCGCCGGGCGTTTACCGCCCCCAGGACAAGACCTACTACAACGTCACGCCGCTGGACGACCTGACGCCCGAGCAGGCCGAGAGCAGCCTGCGCGAATACAACCACTGGATCCTGCAGATCCTCAACATCCACGAGGCCATCCCCGGGCACTACACCCAGCTCGTGCACGCCAACCGCGCACCGAGCAAAGTCAAGGCCCTGTTCGGCAACGGCGCGATGGTGGAAGGCTGGGCTGTGTACGGCGAGCGCATGATGATCGAGAGCGGCTATGGCGCCCAGAACGGGGAAGGCGCGGAGATGACGCTCATGTACGGCAAGTGGCATCTGCGCTCGGTCACCAACACCGTGCTCGACTACAGCGTCCATGTGCTGGGCATGGCCGAGGCCGACGCCATCGACCTGCTGGTGCGCCAGGCCTTCCAGACCGAACGCGAGGCCAGGGAAAAATGGCGCCGCGTGCAGCTCACCTCGGTACAGCTGACCAGCTACTTCAGCGGCTACAGCGAGATCTTCGCGTTGCGCGAGGCGCTCAAGTCACGCCCCGGCTTCAACCTCAAGGCCTTCCACGAGCAGTTCCTCAGCTACGGCAACGCGCCGGTGCGGCTGATCGCTGCGGAGATGCTCAAGGCCTGATCAGGGCCCGCGCGTGCGGTGGCCGGCGGCGGCCTTGTAGCTGTTGATCTCGCGCGCCACTTCGGCCGGGTCGATGACGTCGGCGAGATTGGCGAAGCCCTGCGGCGCCAGCGCCTCGACACGGTCCAGGATGGCGTCCAGCCCCTCGCGCCGGTTCATCTCGACGATGCGGGCGCACAGCGGGCGGCGTTCGTCCTCGTAGGCCGCGAGCGCCCTGTCCAGGTCCGCATGGTTGGACAGCGCTTCGGCCAGCGCCTGCGCGTCCATGATGGCCTGCGTCGCGCCGTTGGAGCCTATCGGGTACATCGGGTGCGCCGCATCGCCCAGCAGCGTCGTGGGCCCCAGCCGCCAGCATGGCAGCGGGTCGCGGTCCACCATGGGCCATTCCAGCATCTGCTCGGCGCGGGTGATGAGGCCGGGCACGTCCAGCCAGTCGAAGCGCCAGCCGCCGAAGGTGGGCAACAGGTCGTCGAGCCTGCCAGCGCGGCTCCAGTCGGCGCGGTCGGGGGCGGTCAGGCCGGGCACGGGCTCGCGCACGCGGCGGTCGGCAATCCAGTTGATCAACTGCAGGCCGTTGGCGCGCGGCGCGCTGATCGGGTAGACGACGAACTTGGCCTGGCTGTAGCCGGCCTGCACCATGGTGCGGCCGTCCAGGAAGGGCGGCGCCCAGGTCGTGCCGCGCCACATCATGACGCCGCGCCAGCAGGGCGCTCCCTCGTCGGGCGCGAGCCGGCGCCGCAGCGCGGAGTGGATGCCCTCGGCGCCGACGATGAGGTCGGCCGCCAGCTCGCGCGGGCCGTCGGGCGTCTCGATCAGCGCGACGTTGCCGTCGCGCACGCCAACGACGCGCTGGCCGCCCAGCACCGTGACCCGGGCCGAGGCCTCGCGCCACAGCCGCATCTGCAGCTCGCCGCGGTGGATGCTGAACTGCGGATGGCTGTAGCCGCCGTCCAGGCCGCGCGGGTCGCGGTAGATGGGCTGGCCGTGGCGGTTGGCGAACACCAGGGCCGAAGTCTCGACGGCCATCTCGCGCAGTGCCGGCAGCAGGCCCAGGCCCTCCAGAACACCCACCGCATGCGGCAGCAGGTTGATGCCCACGCCGAGCGGCCTGGGTTCGAGCACGGCTTCGAGCACGGTGACGCGATGGCCGCGCGCGTGCAGCGCGAGCGCCGCCGTCAACCCACCGATGCCGCCGCCTGCAATGATGATCTGCATCAACTCAGGGTATGCGAGATTGTTGCAGTAAGCAACCAAAACTAACCTGGATCGGTGACCAAGACCGACAGCCCCGATCCCGAAGGCCTGATGCTGCCCGTGCCGGGCGTGGACTACGGTCCGCTGGACGGCCTGCTGGGCTATGCGCTGCGCCGCGCGCAGAACGCCCTCTATCTCGACTTCTACCGGGCGACGGCCGAATGGGACGTCAGCCCGCAGCGCTTCGCGGCCCTGGTGCTGATCGCGCGCAACCCCGGCCTGCGCCAGGGCCTGCTGGGCCAGGCCATGGGCCTGCACCGCAGCGGCGCGCTGCGGCTGACCGACTGGCTCACCGCCAACGGCTGGGCCGAGCGTCGCGACGCGCCCGACGACGCCCGCGCCTGGGGCCTGTACCTGACGGCGGCCGGCAGGCGCCGGCTGGTCAAGCTGGAAGCAACCGTCGCGGCACATGACCGCGCCCTGATCGCCGCCCTGGGCGAGCAGGGTGCCACCCTCAAGGCCGGGCTGGAGCGCCTGGCCTGGGTGGCCACCGCACAGAGCACCGCCCCCGACAACAAGCCCAGGAGACCTCAGCCATGATCCAGCGTCGCCATGCCCTGTTAACCCTTGCCGCCTTGCCGCTCGCCGCGCGCGCCCAGGGCCAGCCGCCACGCGTTCTCGTCGGCTTCCCGGCCGGCGGCTCGGTGGACACCACCGCACGCCGCTTCGCCGAGTTCGCCCGCGGCAAGCTGGCCGAGACGGTCATCGTCGAGCAGAAGGTCGGCGCCGGCGGCCGCATCGCCATCGCCGGGCTGAAGGACGCCGCACCCGACGGCCAGACGCTGCTGATCAGCCCGTCGTCCATGTTCACCATCTACCCGCATGCCTACCGCAAGCTGGCCTATAACCCGGCGACCGATGCCATCCCCGTCGCGCCGCTGGCGCTTTCCACCTGCGGCTTCGGCGTTGGCCCCATGGTGCCGGCCACGGTGAAGACGCTGGCCCAGTTCGCCGACTGGGCCAAGGCCAACCCCGACAAGGCCGCCTACGCCTCGCCGGCCGCAGGTGCCATGCCGCACTTCCTGGGCAACCAGTTCGAGCATGCCTCCGGCCTCAAGCTCACACACGCGCCCTATCGCGGTGCCGCGCCGGGCATGCAGGACCTGATGGGCGGCCAGATCGCCTCGGGCTGCTTCTCCATCGGCGACTTCCTGCCCCATCTGCCCACCGGCCGCGTGCGCCTGCTGGGCGTGACCGACAAGGCCCGCTCGCGCTTCGCGCCCGACGTGCCCACCTTCGAGGAGCAGGGCTTCAAGGGCATCGTCGGCGTGGAGAGCTACGGCCTCTTCGTGCCGGCCAAGACACCGCAGGCCGTGGTCGACAAGCTGGCCGACATCGCCCGCGCCGCGGTGCGCGATCCGGCCGTCGTCGAGGCGCTGGCCAAGCTCGGCTTCGAGCCGCTGAACCTGCCGCCTTCCGACTACGCGAAGCGCCTGGCTTCGGAACGCGACTACTGGGGGCCGGTCGTCAAGGCCTCGGGCTTCTCCTCGGACGATTAGCATGCCGGCTCCACCACATGGAGCCTGAATGCCCTGGCGTCGACTGGCCCTTCACCTCGCGGCGGCCCTCGCTGTTGGCCTGACCCCGAGCGCCGCGAACGCGGCCACCGACACCGCTCGGCTGCGCACCCTGCTGGTCGAGCAGCAGTACGCGGCCGCGCGTGCGGACCTCGACGCGCTGCTTCGCGCCGGGCGGCCAGACGCCGCTGCGCGCGAGCTCATCTATCAATGGCTGTTCGCCCGCGACGATGGCGCCGCCATCGAGCGCCGCACGCGCGGCGCGTTGGCGGATGGCAGCGCCGAGGCCGTCGACCTGCTCGCCGCAGGGCGCCTGGCGCTGGACCGGCGCGACTTCGATCGCGCCAGGGCCTGCTTCGAGCGCGCGCTGGTGCTGGCCGCGCGGCCGGTCGACAAGGCCCAGGCGCTGCGCGGCCTGGGCCAGCGCCACTACCAGCTGCGCGAGTTCGACGCCTCGCTGGCCCGGCTCGAACAAGGCCTCGCGGCCGAGCGCACCGCCGATGGCCTGTCAGCCCTGGCGGACACGCTGATCCGCCTCGGCCGCACTGAGGACGCCATCGCCGCGGCCGAAGGCGCCGTCGCGCTGAACCCGCACCACGAGGCGGCGCACTACCTGCTCGGCAACGGCTATGTGCGCGAGAACTACAGCCAGCTCGCGGTCCGGCTGGGCGATGGCTTCGCGCCGCTGATGGTCGACGTGAGGCGCGCGTCCGACGCCTTCGAGCGGGGCGACTTCGACGCCGCCCTCGCGATCAGCTTCGCCGTGCTGCAGCGCTGTCCGCAGCTGGGCCGCGCGCACGCCATCGCGGCCAAGGCGCTGGAGTCGCAGCGCTTGCGGCTGGACGTGCACCGTGCCGACTACGAGCGCCGCTTCCAGGCCCTGCCCATGCCCGTGGTACCCGGCATCGAGCGCTATGTGCTGAACTGGAAAGACCTCTCGCCCCGCCACCGCAAGCGCGTGGCGCTGTCGGTCGCGCCGTGGAAGGCCTTCATCCCCGTGCTTGTGGAGGGCGGCGCGACGCACTTCATCAAGCCGATGTGGATGCGCCTGTCCGAGACGCCGCAGGCCCACGCGCTGAAGGACGCGCGCATCGACTACGACTCGCGGCTGTGGGACGACGTGCGCGGCATGGGCGGGCACTTCACCGTCACCGGCATCGAGGACGTCGAGCGCAGCATCTTCGACAAATACAACACCGTGCTGCACGAGCTGACGCACCAGGTCCACGGCGTGCTGACGGCCGACCAGGCCCGCGCCATCGAGGCGCTGTACCAGCAGGCCAAGGCGCGCGACGCGAAGACGCGCCAGGGCTTCCTGTCGCGCTATGCCGGCGGCTCGGTGTGGGAGTACTTCGCCGAGGCCGCCAATGCCGAGGCCTCGCCCCGGCGCGATGCGTTCGACGGCCGCGAGATCGTGCGCGAGCGGCTGATCCGGCTCGACCCCGCGCTGCGCGCCGCCGTCCGCGGCTTCTTCGCCCAGCGCGACACGCGCGCCAGCCTGCCGGTGGCCCTGGTCAATGCCGGCAACCAGAAGCTGGAGGACGGCCAGCTGGCCGCGGCCCGGCCGCTGTTCGCGCGCGCCTTGAAGCTCGCGCCCGGCGACGAGCGCGCGCTGACGGCGCAACTGAATGCGCTTGCCATAGAGGGCGACGGCGCCGCCATCGACGAGCTGGCGGCGCGGGCCCTGCCGGCCCACCCCGGCAGCGGCGCACTGCGCGTGGGCGTGGCCGACGCCCGCTGGCACGGCGGCCGACCGCTGGCCGCCGAGGTCGTGCCCGGCCTGGCCCGCGACGTGGATGCGCTGAAGGGCGAGGACCGCTTTCGCGTCGACCTTGCGCTGGCGGACCACCACCGCCGCCTCGGCGACACCGCTGCCGCGCTCGCGGCCTATGACGCCGTGCTGGCCTACCAGGGCGACCAGCCCGAGGCCTTGTGGGGCCGCGCCGCCACGCTGGCGCTGGCCGGCCGCTGGGACGAGGCCTTCACGCAGTACGAGGCCGTGCTGCGCCTGCGCACGGGCCTGGTGCCGCTGCGCCGCGACTACGCGCTGGACCTGCTGCGCGCCGGTCGCACCGAGCCCGCGCGGGCCCAGGTCAAGGAGGCACTGATCCTCGACCCCGCCGACCCCGACACCTTGGCACTCAAGGCCTGGCTGGCGCTGATCGACGGTGATGCCAACGCCGCACGCCGCGGCGCCGGCGAGGCCCTGGCGCTCGGGCCGTGGAGCGACCTGGCCCTCGTCGTGCAGGCCGCCGCGCTGCAGCAGCTGGGCCAGCCCGACGCCGCGCAGGCCGCGCTGGCGCCGCTGAAGCAGCGCATCGCGGCCGGTGCGCCGCCGCAATACGTCTACCGGCCGGAGAAGTCCGGCTGGTTCTCGGTGCACGAGCTGCCGGCCAGCGAGCGCCGCGTCATGGAGATGCTCGTCAAGTGAAGTTCTTCAAGCGGCTGGAGGCCGCCCACCTCAACGGCCTGAGCGTCGCACTGGGCGTGTCTGCCACGCACCTCGTCATCGGCGCGCTGTTCGGCGAGACGGCCGGCCTGGCCGCCGTGGGCGGCGCCGTCTGCGCCAGCCTGCCCGATCTGCCCAACCCGCCGCAGCGCGTGCTGCGCCGCGTGCTGCCGGCGGCCGGGGCGGCAGCCCTTGTGACGCTGCTGGTGGGCCTCGCGGACGGCTCGCTGGCGCTGACCGTGGCCCTGGTCGCCGTCGTCAGCTTCCTGTCGCTGATGACGCTGGCCTGGGGCCTGCGCGCCGGGCCGCTCTCCTTCACGCCGGTGCTGGCCATGGTCTTCGCGATGGCCTGGGACCGCACGGCCGGCGCGGCCACGCCCGTCGAGCATGCGCTGTGGGTGGGCCTGGGCGGCTGCGTCTATGCGGGCTGGGCGCGCGCCAGCGCGGTCGTGCTGCGCCACCGGCTGCGCGAGCTGGCGCTTGCCAGCGCACTGCGCGCCACCGAGCGCCGCGTGCGCTCGCGTGCGCAGCGCATCGCACTGGCGGTGAATGCCGACGAGGCCCGCATCCGCGCCTCCATCGCCGACGACGTTGTGCTGGCCGAAGCGCTGCAGGCCGCGCGCGATCAGGTCTTCGCTGCGCGCCGCTCGCCGCGCAGCCGCCGCCAGACCGACCTGGTGCTCGGGTTGATCGAGCTGCGCGATCTGCTGCTGGCCAGCCGGCTGGACACCGAGCTGCTGGGCCAGGATTTCCCGGGCCGCCGGTGGCGCGCGGCGTTGGCCGACACGCTGCGCCACCTGGCCGACACGCTGGCCGCGCTGGCCGACACGCTGGCCTACGGCACGCCGCTGCCCGAGGTGTCGGCTGACGCCTGGGCAAAGCAGCTGGCCGCCCGGCTGGCCGAGGTCGTTGCGCCGGCCGGCGACTCGCGCACCCACCTCGTGTCGGCGCTGCAGTCGCGCCTGGGGCACATGCTGGGCGACGTGGCTGCCATGGTGGCCCGCCAGGCGCGGCCCGATGAGCTGGACGATGCCGACAGCCCCTGGACACCCGAGCGCCTGGCGCCCTTTGTGTCGCCGGAGGGCTGGCCTTTTGCCGCGCTCAAGCCCCACCTGACGCTACAGTCCGGCGTCATGCGCCACGCGCTGCGCTCGGCGCTGGCCCTGTCGCTAGCCTACGCGCTGGGCGCCTTCCTGCCCTGGGCGGCCCACCCGTTCTGGCTGATGCTCAGCGTGGCCGTGGTGCTGCGCGGCAACCTTGAGCAGACGCTGTCGCGCCGCAACGAACGCATCATCGGCACCGTGCAGGGCTGCTTGCTGGTGCTGCTGCTGGCCCATGTGCATTGGGTGCCGTTGCTGAGCCTGTGCTTCATCGCGGCCGTGGGCACTGCCCATGCCTACGTCAACCGACGCTACCGCGTGGCCGCCACGGCCGCCACGCTGATGGCCCTGCTGCAGCCGCTGATGCTGGCGCCGGGTAGCGACCCGGCCATCGTCGAGCGCCTGGCCGACACCGTCATCGGCGCCGGCCTGGCCTGGCTGTTCAGCTTCGTGCTGCCGTCCTGGGAGCGCGCGGCCGTGCCGCGCTTGGCCGTGCAGCTGCGCGGCGCGCTGGCCCGGCATGCAGCCAACATGCTGCGCTGGATGCCGGGCGCCGACGAGCAGCTGGCCCAGCGCCTGAGCCGCCAGCAGGCCTACGCCGCCCTGGCGGCGCTCGCCGCCGCGGCCCAGCGCACGCGCGTGGAGCCGGAGAGCGTGCGCCTGCCCGAGGCGGTCATCGAGTCGGCGTTGAGCCACGGCTACCGGCTGATGGCCCTGCTGGGCGCCGTGCAGCACCAGGTGCAGCGCCGCACCGAGCGTCTGGACGCCGCCCAGGCCGAGCCCACGCTGGCGCAAACGCGCGAGGTCTGCGTCGCCGCGCTCAAGGGCGAGCCCGCCGCGGGCAGCGACGGCGCCGAGCTCCCCGACGCCGATGCCGGCGCCTGGCCCGAGCACCTCGGCCAGCAGGACCTGACGCCCTGGCTGCTGCGCCGCCTGCGGCTGTGCCGCCACGAGGCGCGCGAATTCGCCGCCGCGCTGAACCAACTTCAACCCTCTGCAGGAGAACCGAAATGAGCATCCAGACCCGAGCCGCCGTTGCCTGGAAGGCCGGCGCGCCGCTGACCATCGAGACGCTGGACCTGGAAGGCCCCAAGGACGGCGAGGTGCTCGTCGAGGTCAAGGCCACCGGCATCTGCCACACCGATGACTTCACGCTGTCGGGCGCCGACCCCGAAGGCCTCTTCCCCGCCGTGCTGGGCCACGAGGGCGCGGGCGTCGTGCTGGAGAGCAAGGTGCCCTGGCTCAAGCCCGGCGACCACGTCATTCCGCTCTACACGCCCGAGTGCCGCGAGTGCAAGTTCTGCCTTAGCCGCAAGACCAACCTGTGCCAGGCCATCCGCGCCACCCAGGGCAAGGGGCTGATGCCCAACGGCACCTCGCGCTTCTCGCTGAACGGCGAGCCCATCTTCCACTACATGGGCACCAGCACCTTCGCCAACCACATCGTCGTGCCCGGCATCGCGCTGGCCAAGATCCGGCCCGACGCGCCCTTCGACAAGGTCTGCTACATCGGCTGCGGCGTGACGACGGGCGTGGGCGCCGTGCTGTTCACGGCCAAGGTGGAGGCAGGGGCCAACGTCGTGGTCTTCGGCTTGGGCGGCATCGGTCTGAACGTCATCCAGGGCGCCAGGATGGTGGGTGCCAACAAGATCATCGGCGTGGACATCAACCCCGCGCGCGAGGCGATGGCGCGGCGCTTCGGCATGACGGACTTCGTGAACCCGAGGGACGTGGGCAATGTGGTGGACCACCTCGTGCAGATGACCGACGGCGGCGCCGACTACTCGTTCGAGTGCGTCGGCAACGTGCAGCTGATGCGCCAGGCGCTGGAATGCACGCACAAGGGCTGGGGGCGCAGCATCATCATCGGTGTGGCGCCGGCCGGGGCCGAGATCTCGACGCGGCCGTTCCAGCTGGTGACGGGGCGCAAGTGGGAAGGCTCGGCCTTCGGCGGCGCGAGGGGCCGCACCGACGTGCCCAAGATCGTCGACTGGTACATGGACGGCAAGGTCAGGATCGACGAGCTGATCACGCACAAGCTGAAGCTGGAGCAGATCAACGAGGGGTTCGAGCTGATGCGGCGGGGGGAATCGATCCGGTCGGTGGTGGAGTTTTAAAGGGCGCTTTGCTGCTGTCCTTCTGGACCCGGTGCCGAGTTGCCGGAGTCCGTAAGACACCAGCACCTCGAAAACGCTACCGCTGCTCAGGCGGCAGGCCCTTCAAAGAAGCAACCAACGCCGCATGGCCTTCCAGGTCCACCGGTCTCAATTTGGGCACCGGCCGCGCCGGATGGTCGCCGAGGTAGTTGCCGCCCTTCCAGTTCCGCGCCGGCCGCACCGGCCGCGGCACGAAGCCGCCGCCGCAGTTGGGGCAGACATTGCTCAGCAGGCCCTCCGCGCAATCCACGCAGAAGGTGCACTCAAAGCTGCAGATGCGCGCGGCCAGGGACTCCGGCGGCAGCGCCACCGCGCAATGCTCGCAGCTGGGGCGAAGCTCCAACATGATCAGCGGCTCTTCCGGTACGGCTCGTCCTCGACGATGAAGTCCTGCTCGCGCATCGCGTCGGCGATCCAGTCCTCCACGGCCGGGTGCGCCAGCAGGGCATCGCGGTAGGCCGCGGCGGCCTCCGACACCGGCAGCCCGAAGCGGCTCAGCCGCACGGCCACGGGCGCGAAGTAGGCGTCCGCCGCGCTGAAGGCCCCGAACAGGAAGGGGCCGCCGCTACCCGCCAGCGCCTCGCACCAGGCCGCGTCCAGGCGTGCCACGTCGGCGCGCAGGGCCTCGTCCTCGGCCCAGAGGCTGGCGCCGATGTCGGCGAAGAACACCTCGATGTTCATCGGGCAGACCGTGCGCAGCCGCATGAAGCCGGCGTGCATCTCGGCGCAGAGGCTGCGCGCCCGGGCGCGGGCCCTGGCGTCGCGCGGCCAGACGGCATGCTCGGGGTGGCGGTCGGCGACGTACTCGGCGATGGCCAGCGTGTCCCACACCGCGAAGCCGTCGTCCTCGACGATGACTGGCACGCGCTTGGTTGGCGTGATGCCGGCGATGACGCGGCTCCACTCCGAACCCTCGCTGAAGTCGAAGCGCAGCTTGACCTCCTCGAAGGGAATGCCGAAGGCCGTCAGCAGCACGCCGCTGCGCATGGACCAGGACGAGTAGTTCTTGTTGCCGATGTAGAGCTTCATTGGGGGCTGCCGTCAAAACGGACAGCTTATGAGCCCTGGGCCCGCGGCGGGATGAGCAATGTGCAAGGGATTGATGCCTGCTGAGCGCTTTTACCCCAGAGGGGCGAAGGCCGAACAGGCTTCGATACTCGATGTCCGACGGAGGCAACGCGAGGGCGAGTCAGGCCTGCGCGATTGCCGGGTTTTGCCAAAAGGGAGTGTCATGCGTCTTCTGATTCTTGCGGCCCTTGGGCTGCCGATGCTTGGTGTGGGTTGCGCCACCGCGCCGGCCCGTTTGCCTGTGGCGCCCGAACCTGCTCTGGTGCTTCAGAGCGTCGAGTGCGCGGAGCTGGGAGAGGTTGATCTCAGTTCCTTCGGAAAACTGAAGTTCGACCGCGTGCCGTATGGCTGGGCGCAGGTTCGTGTTGATGTTGAGCGCGGCGTTGTCGTCAATGCTGAAGTTCTGGACTCCAGTCCCAAAGGGGTGTTCGACGCCGAAACGGTTGCTCTCATCAACAGCATGCGCCATCTTTCACCGGCTTCTGCACGTGGATGCGTCTGGAGCCACAGATGGGACTGAGCTGGACGGCCCCTTCATCGGGGATGCAAGCTTGCCGCTACCGCCTGGCGCGCCAGGCATCCAGCCGCGCGACACCCATGCCGGGCGCGAGCCAGGTGGGCAGCACGGCCTCCAGCGAGGCCGGCGCAATGCCCAGCTCGGCCAGGCCGGGCAGCTGGCCGCCCGGCACGTTGGGCACCGTCAGCGAGGCGAGGTTGTCGCGCGACAGCAGGGGCTCGCCGGGCAGGGATTCCATGGCCAGGGCCTGCAGCGAGGCCAGCATGGCCGGCAGGGGCAGCACGGGGCGCTCGTGGCCACACGCGCGGCCGGCCAGCCGCACCAGCTCGCCCAGCGTCAGCTCGCGCGGGCCGGCGATTTCGTAGGTCTGGCCCACGGCCTCGCGGCGCAGCAGCACCTCCACCAGCGCGCGCGCCAGGTCCTGCACCCAGACCGGCTGCAGCCGCGCCTGCGCGCCGCCCAGTGGCATCAGCGGGAAGAGGCGCTGCAGCCGCGCGAACAGGTTGACGCTGGCGTCGCCCGCGCCGAAGACGAGGGAGGGGCGCACCAGCGTCAGCTCCAGCCCGTGCGTCTGTGCTGCAACCTGCAGCACGGCCTCGCCGGCTGCCTTGCTGCGCAGGTAGCGCGACGGCGCGTGCTCGGCCACGCCCAGGGCGCTGACGTGCACGAGGCGGCGCACGCCCGCGGCATCCATCGCATGGGCGATGCGCCGGGGCAGCTCCACGTGCACATGCTCGAAGGCGGCCGCGCTGCCCTGCAGGATGGCGACGAGGTTGACGACGGCGTCATGGCCTGGCACGAGGCGCGGCAGGTCATGGAAGACATCGGCCTGCACGACCGTGACGCCGGGCAGGCTCTGCACGGCCTGGGCATGCGGCAGGCGGCGCGTCGGCACGGTGATGCGCGCGTCGGCGCCGAGGCGGCGCGTCAGCTGCTCGCACAGCGCGCGGCCGACGAAACCGCTGCCCCCGAGCACCAGGACCGAAAAGCTCATGACTTGGACTCCCCAGCCGCCGCCGGCGGCACATCGCTGACATCCGCGGCGCGCGCGCCGGCCGGGCCGACGCTGGGCCCCAGGCGCTCGCGCAGCGAGGTGGCCGGCAGGCCCATCACCTGGGCATAGATGGCGCCGCCGAGCAGCACCTTGCGGACATAGTCGCGCGTCTCGTTGAAGGGGATGTTCTCGGCCCAGATGGCGGCGTCGATCACCGGGCCGTCGCGCCAGCGCGCGGGCCGGCTGGGGCCGGCGTTGTAGGCCGCGGCGGCCAGGGCCTGGGCGCCGTCGAAGCGGTCCAGCACCAGCTTGAGGTACTGGGTGCCGATGCGCAGGTTGAAGTCGCGATCGTGCATGCGCTCGGCGTTGTAGTCGAGCCCCACCTTCTTGGCCGTCCACTTCGCCGTGGCGGGCATGACCTGCATCAGCCCGGCGGCGCCGACGTGGGAGCGGGCATCCAGCACGAATCGCGATTCCTGGCGGATCAGGCCGTAGACGTAAGCGGCGTCGACGCCGGCGGCCTGGGCCTCGCGCTGCAGCTCGGCGCGGTGGGGCAGGGGGTAGCGCTGGGCGATGTCGATCTCGGCCTTGGTGCGCTCGCTGGTGTTGATGCAGCGGTCCCACACCTCGCGGTCGCAGGCCTCCTGCGCGGCGGCGAGCAGGGCGCGGTCGCCGCGCTGCGAGATCTCGCGCAGCGAGAAGTTCCACTCGCGCACGCCCTCGCTGCGCAGGCCGAGGTCGATGAGCTGCAGCGCGCGCTGCAGGCCCGCGTGGCTGCGCGCGGCGCGGCGTTCCTCGGGTGTCAGCGGCGCCGGCGCGGGCGGCAGCGGCGTGGGCAGGCCGAGGTCTTCGGCGGCGAGGCGACCGAAGTAGTTCAGCGGCCCGGACTGGGACGCCGACGCCAGCGCGGCGAGCTGGGCGCGGGCGGCGGCCTGGTCGCCCTGCTGGCGGATGGCGCGGGCGCGCCAGTAGACCCAGGCGGGGTCACGCTGCTCGGCGGCGCTCATGCGCTCGATGGCGGCCAGGGCAGCAGCCGGCGCCTTGGCGCGCAGCGCGGCACGGGCGTGCCAGGCCAGCGCGTCGTCGCTCCAGTCCAGGTCGGGGGCGAGCTTGCGGGCACGCTCGAAGGACGCGAGGGCATCGTCCTGCAGGCGCAGCGCCTGCTGGCGGCCGATCTGTACGCCCAGCCAGGCCTGCAGGTCGTCGGGCAGCCGGCTCCACTTGTCGCGCAGCAGGTCCGCGGCCTGGCCAGGGTCGCTGCCGGCCACGCGGGCCAGGGCCAGGGCCGTCAGCTCGGCCTCGGGCCGGGGCGAGTGGCGGGCCTTGCGCGTGAGGTAGCGGCCGGCGTTGTCCTGCAGTTCGGCGAGCTTCTGGTCCAGCAGCTTGCTGCCCAGCAGGGCGACGGCCTGGCGGGCCGCGCGCGGGCGGCTCTGCTCCAGGCCCAGGCGGGCCTTGGCCCACAGCGTGTCGGCCTTGAAGCTGCCGGCGTCGACCATGGCGCTGGCGAGTTGCTGACAGCCGTCGTCGCCGTCCTTCTGCGCCATCCACGCCGCTCGCGCGGTGTCGGCGGCGACCTTCGCTCCGGCGAGGTGGTCGGCCAGCAGGGCGTAGCAGGCGACCTCACGGTCGTCGCGCATCACGTAGCTCGCGTGGTCGCGGCGGAAATTGGCCCAGTCGCGGCGCCGGCCCAGCTCCAGCAGCCAGTCGTTGCGCAGCCGGTCCTCGACGTAGCTGCCGGGGTAGCGTGCGTAGAAGGCGTCCATCTCTGGCTGGCGCACTTCGGCCAGCCGCGCGTTCAGCTCGAAGTACTCGACCCAGCCGGCGAGCGCGTGGTTCTGGCTACGTGCCGCGTCGGCGAGGCCGGCCAGGCGCTTGCGGTCGCGCTTGGCCCAGGCCTCGCGGGCCTGCACGGCGAGGTCGTTGCCGGGCAACGGCGGGGTCTGGGCGGCCGCGCCAAGCGCCGCGCCTGTCAGGGCCCACACCAGACCCTGCCGCAGGAACCACCCCATCACCGCCGTCATGCCAACTACCTCTCGCGTCCGGCGACTCACGCCCACCGGATGAATTTAACCCAGGCAGGCGCCGGGCGAGGGGGCTTACAGGTTCCAGCCCTCGATCTCGAAGCGCAGCCGGCCGCGGATGCCGGGGTTGGTGGGCTTCATCTTGCCGTTGGCGCCGACGGCGCTGCTGTCGAAGGGCACGCTGACCTCGATGCGCCCGGACTTCAGCTGCGTCGCCGCGATCTCGGTGTCGGCCATGGACACGCCGGCGTCCTGCCAGGCGTACTTGACCTTCCAGGCCTCGCCGTCCTTGGCCGGCGGCACCATCTCCAGGATCAGCGCGTTGCGGAACAGGTAGCCGCCCTCGAAGTGCTCGTTGAGCCACAGCCGCTTCTCGATCTCGTAGTCGGGCACGCGAATGCCCAGCGTCATGCCGTAGGCCAGCGAGCGGCGCTGCTTGTTGACCTTTGCCCAGTTGGCGAGGAAGACGGTGCTGAGGTATTGGCTGGCGTCCTTCTTCCAGTTGGCCTGGGTCACGCAGGCGACCGAGTCTTCCTCCGAGGTACGTCGCGTCAGATACCAGAGCTTGCCGCGCGGCGAGGCCAGCACCTCGATCTGGTACAGCGCGTTGACGGCGCGGCCGGCGTCGGCCTCCTGCTGCACGCGGTCGGGCAGGCGGATGTCCTCGATCTCCAGCCACAGGTCCACGCGCACGTCGCCGAACAGGAAGCGCGCCAGGTTCTGGAAGCCCTCCTCGCTGTTGACGATGCCGAAATAGCCCGAGTGCGCGCGGTAGACGAAGGCCTTGGCGCATTGCCCGGTGATGTTGTTCTTGGCGTCCAGGCCGCACAGCGTGGCGTTCTCGATCTTGACGAGGCCGTCGCTGCCGTGGCCGACGAAGGCGCGCGACATGCCGGCCGCGGCCTCGTAGTCCAGCCGGTTGCTGCCCACCAGCGTGAACACGCGCCGCGACGGGAAGCGCGCCTCTGGGATGAGGTCCACGCGCTTGTGCTTCTTGGCCGCGGCCGCCAGGTCCAGGTAGGCCGGCATGCGCTTGTCGCGGTCGAAGTTGGAGATGTCGTTCAGGCTCAGCCAGGAGGGGATGTTCTGGCCCAGCACGTCGATGCCGTTGTGCGGCGTGGCGTAGGTGAAGAACTTGTCGACATGCTGGACGACCTGCTCGGTGTCCAGCGCCGCGTTCTGCAGGAAGGCCCGGCAGACCAGTCCGCCCATGGAATGCGCGACGAGGTAGCAGCGGAAGTCGGCCGGGGCGATCTTGTTGTCGGGGTTCTTGCAGACCAGATCGCGCACGCGGGCGACGAGCTTGGACAGGCCGCGCGCGAAGTCCTCGATCTCCGGCGTCTTGCCGCTGCCCAGCGTGGAGGAGGCGGCGTCGTAGTAGCGGTAGATGACGATGCTGCGGCTGCCGAGCTTGTTGTTGGTCGGCTTGCCCAGGGAGTCGGCCTCCCACTCGGGGTCGACGATGTCGTAGCCGTCCTCGTAGACATCCTGGTAGCCGTACTCCGAGGCCAGGCGCACCACCGGCGACTCGAACACGTATTTGCGCGGGCGCTCGTCCTTGTTCGGCACGGCGCGGTACATGGTCGAGCCGAGGTTGAAGCCGCAGAAGGGGTCGGCCGCGGTCTCGTCGATCTCGCCGCGCGACATCGCGTAGCCGCGCACGTAGATGATGGGATGGAAGGGGGCGTCGGGCGTGGGCATGGCGGCTTCCCGTGGGGTGGAGACGATAGCGACCATAGCCCCGGCCGGGCCTCGGCTGCCATCCCGTCGATGGCGCATATCCCCAGGGCTGAGGAACGACGCAGGCCCTGGGTTTTAATAGGGCGATGACCTCAGCCCACCCCGACCGCCCCGCCCTGCGCCGCGAGTTGCTGGCCGCGCGCCGCGCCTTTGCCGCCGGCCCGGCCTTCCAGACCGCGCAGGCCGCGCTGGCGGCGCCGTTGCGCGGGCTGCTGGACCAGTTGGAGCCCGAGCTGCTGGGCGTGTACTGGCCGCTGGCCGGCGAGTTCGACCTGGACGAGTTGCCCTGGCCGCGTGCCCTGCCGTTCGCGCGGCGCGATCCGGCCGAGATGGTGTTCCGCCGCTGGGATGGCGGCACGCCGACGGCCCAGGACGAATGCGGCATCGCCACGGCCACCGGCGCCGTCGCCGTGCCCGACGTCGTGCTGGTGCCCTGCGTGGGCTTCACGCGCGAAGGCTTTCGCCTCGGCTACGGCGGTGGCTACTTCGACCGCTGGCTGGCCCTGCACCCCGGCGTGACGACCATCGGCTTGGCCTGGTCGGGCGCCGAGACCCATTTCCCCGTCGAGGCGCACGACCGCGCGCTCACTTTGATCCTCACCGAGCGCGAGCTCATTGCACCGGAGTAGTTGGCTGATGCACGACGGCATGACCCTGATCTCGACGCTGGCCGCCGCCTTCGGCCTGGCCCTGGTGCTGGGCCTGCTCGCGCAGTGGGCGCGGCTGCCGGCCCTGGTGGGCTATCTGCTGGCCGGTGTGCTGATCGGGCCGCACACGCCGGGCTTCGTCGGCGACGTGCACCTGGCTCAGCAGCTGTCGGAGGTGGGCGTCATGCTGCTGATGTTCGGCGTGGGTCTGCATTTCTCGGTGCACGATCTGGTGTCGGTGAAGGGCATCGCCCTGCCCGGGGCGCTGGTGCAGATGGGCGCCGCGACGGCCATGGGCGCCGGGCTGGCGCATTTCTGGTGGGGCTGGGATATGGCGGCGTCCCTCGTGTTCGGCCTGGCCCTGTCGGTGGCGAGCACGGTGGTGCTGCTGCGGGCACTGGAGTCGCGCGAGCTGCTGCACACGGGCAATGGCCGCATCGCGGTCGGCTGGCTGGTGGTCGAGGACCTGGCCATGGTGCTGGCCCTGGTGTTGATGCCCGTGCTCAGCGGCCCCGGCGAAGGCGGCAGCGCCTTGTGGCTGACTATCGGCAAGACGCTGCTCGCCGTCGCGGCCTTCATCGCCGTGATGCTCATCGGCGGCCGGCGTCTGCTGCCGTGGCTGCTGTGGCAGGTCAACCGCACCGGCTCGCGCGAGCTGTTCACGCTGGCGACCGTGGCCGCGGCAGTCGGGCTGGCGGTGGGCGCGGCGGCGCTGTTCGGCGTCAGCGTGGCGTTGGGTGCCTTCTTCGCCGGCCTGGTGCTGCGCGAGTCGGCCTTCAGCGAACGCGCGGCGCACGAGAGCCTGCCGCTGCGCGACGCCTTCGCGGTGCTGTTCTTCGTCGCGGTCGGCATGCTGTTCGACCCGCGCATCCTCATCGAGCAGCCGCTGGCTGTGCTGGCCACGGTGGCCGTCATCCTCGTCGGCAAGACGCTCGCGGCCGGGGCGCTGGTGCTGCTGCTGCGCTATCCGCTGAGCACGGCGCTGACGGTGGCCGTGAGCCTGGCGCAGATCGGCGAGTTCAGCTTCATCCTGCTCGGCCTGGGCCAGAGCCTCAACCTCGTGCCGGCCGAGGCGACCAGCCTGGTGGTCGCTGGCGCCATCGTGTCCATCGCATTGAACCCCCTGCTGTTCTCGGGCGTGGAGCCCGTGAGGCGTTGGGTGCTGGCACGCTCGGCCTGGGCGCGCCGGCTGGAGGCGCGCGACGACCCGCTCGCCGAACTGCCGGCCGACACGCCCGAGAGCGCGCTGGCCGGCCAGATCGTGCTGGTGGGCCACGGCTCGCTGGGCACGGCCCTGCACGACGAGCTGGGCAGCCGGCCGCTGGTGGTCATCGACCATGACCGCAACGTCGTCGAGAAGCTGCGTGCGGCCGGCCAGGCGGCAGTGCTCGGCGAGGCGGCCGAAGCGATGACGCTGGTACAGGCTCACATCGCCCAGGCGGCCTGGCTGGTCATCGCCGTCAGCGACGTGCGCGGCGTGCCCGCCATGCTGGCGACGGCCCGCCAGATCAACCCCGGCCTGCGCTGCGCCGTCGTGGCGCACACGCCGGAAGAGGCGCAGTGGCTGGGCGATGCCGGGGTCAACATGGTGCTGCGCTCGCAGCAGGCGCTGGCGCAGGCCCTGGCCAAGGTGGTCGGCGAGCCCGTGGCGGCAGCAAGCTCGGCGCACTGAACCGGGATGAGGGCGGCGCCTGCGAGGCCGCCGCTCATACCCCCGCCAGCTGCTCCCGCGTGATGGCCGCCTGGGCCCGTACCCAGTCCGCGAACTGCTGGACCTCCGGCCGCCGTGCGGCGTTGGGCCCGGTGATCAGCCAGTAGCTGAACGGGCTGCCCAGCCGCCCCTGCTTGCCGAAGGGCTCCACCAGTTCGCCGCGCGTCAGGTGCTCGTGCACCAGCGGCAGCCGTGCCAGCGCCACGCCCTGGCCGGTCAGTGCGGCCTGCACCTGCTGGTAGGTGAAGTTGAGGTAGAGCCAGCGGCGCGGCTGCAGGTCGGGCTCGCCCATCTCGGTCAGCCAGCGCCGCCAGCTCAGGTATTCGGCGCTGGGGCGGGGGTCGTCTTCCTCAGCGAGTGCATGGCCGGCGAGGTCGGCGGGGCGCTTCAAGGGGGCCGGCGGGTTCTGCAGGTACCAGGGGCTGACGCAGGGGGACAGCAACTCCTCGAACAGCTGCTCCGCGTCCGCCGGCACCGACGGGCGGTCGTCGTAGCGCAGCGCCAGGTCGCTTTCGCCGTCTTCCAGGTCCACCTTGCGGTCGTAGGCCGACACGCGGATGTCGATGTCGGCATGCTCGCGCTGGAAGGCCTCCATGCGCGGGATCAGCCACAGCGATGCGAACGACGCGAAGGTGCTGACGTTGACGACGCGCCGGCCGCGCGTGCGGCGGATCTGGCGCACGGCTTGGTCCAGCTTGGACAGCACCGCCACGGCCGTGGGCAGCAACTGGGCGCCGTCGCTGGACAGCTCCACCTTGCGCGTGCCGCGCAGGAACAGCGTGCAGCCGATCTCTTCTTCCAGGGACTGGATCTGCCGGCTGATGGCCGACTGCGTGAGGCTCAGCTCCTCCGCCGCGGCGCGGAAGGACAGCAGCCGGGCCACGGCCTCGAAGGCGCGCAGCGGGCCGACCGAGAGAGGGCGTTGTCGCATCGGCTGATTCATGAGCGAATGGTATCAATCACTGCGGTGCATTCATTGGACTGCCATGGGTGATCTAAGCAGAATCCCTGACATCAACTCAGGAGAGACATCATGAGCGATGCGCAATCAACATGGCATCTGGACGGTGGCCGGGCCCTGACCCTGGCCGGTGGCGCCGAGGCGCGCCGCCTGGCGGTGGCCCGCGGCCGCGTCTGGCTGACGCTGTCGGGCACGGCCAACGAGCCGGCCGAGGATCAGTGGCTGGAGGCCGGCGAGGCCGTGGCGCTGGCCCCGGGCCAGACGGCGGTGCTTGAGGGCTGGCCGGCGGCCGACTTCGAGCTGCTGGTGCCGCCCGCTTCAGGTGCGGCGAGCCGCGGTTTTCTTGGCCGTCGGTTTTTTGGCGGCAGGTCGGTCGGCTTCTGACTTGGCCGCCCGCTTCGCGAAGGGCGCTGACTTTTTGGCCGCTGGCTTCCTGACCTTGGCGTTCGCTGCGCGCAGCGCCGCTTCCAGGGCCAGCCTGGCCCACGGCAGCATCAGCGGCGGCGACTCCAGCGCGTCTTCGGGCGGGCGGCGGTAGCTCGTCACCACCGGCTCGCCGTCCTTGTTCGGGAAGGTGAAGTGGATGCAGCCGGCCGCGTCGAAACGCTCGCGTGTGATGTCGTCGGCCTTCAGGAAGAGCTGGCCGTCGTCGATGATGGCCATGAAGAGGTCGTCCACGTAGAGGCCCTGGCCGCCGAACATGCGGCGCACGCGCACCGGCCCCAGGGGCGACAGCATCTCGACGCAGAGCTCGGTGAAGGGATCGGCCATGCCGCGAATGTAAGCTCGCGCTTCATGGATGCGAACGACCGCGCCGCGATCCGGCACAAGCTGATCGAACAACGCTTGGCCCTGCCCAACCGGCTGGCGCTTGCCGCCGACCTGCAGGAGGTGCTGCGCGTCTGGCTGCTGCGGCGCCGCGAGACGACGATCGGCGCCTACTGGCCCATCAAGGGCGAGTTCGACCCGCTGCCGGCGCTGTACCGCTGGAGCGAGGACCATCCGGAACGCCGCATCGGCCTGCCGGTGGTGGACAAGGTGCACCGCACGCTGCGTTTTCACGTCTGGTACCCCGGCTGCCCGATGGAGGAAGACGCCTTTCACATTCCCAAGCCCAAGGACACGGAAGAGTTCCGGCCTCAGCTGATGCTGGTGCCCTGCCTGGGCTTCGGGCCCTGCGGCCTGCGGCTGGGCTACGGCGGCGGCTTCATGGACAAGACGCTGGCCGAGATGCAGCCGCGGCCCGCGTCGGTGGGCATTGGCTATGCGCATGGCTTCCTGCCGCTGCTCAAGCCCAGCGCGCTCGATGTGCCGCTGGACGCGATGCTGACGGAGGAAGGCGTGGTGTGGGACCGCGAGGGCTGAGGGCTCAGGCCGCCACGCCCAGCAGTCCCGGCAGCAGTTCGCCCGCGCGGCCCAGCAGCGTCTCCTGGAAAGCCGGGTTGGGCGGCGCCATGGGCTCCAGGTTCACGTAGACCGTGCGTGCGCCGGCGTACTCGGCCGAGCGCGCGAAGTTGGACGCCGGCGCCACACTGCCCGACGTGCCGATGGCGATGAACAGGTCGCAGTCGCGCAGCGCGCGCTTGGCCTCCCACATCGCCCGCGCCGGCATCTCCTCGTCGAACAGCACGGCGTCGGGCCGCAGCGCCGCGCCGCAGCTCGGGCAGCTGGGCACGGTGTCCTGGTGGACCTGCTCGTCGTCGAAGGGCGGGAGCTGGCAGGCCGGGTCGCTGCAACGTGTTCTGCCCAGCGTGCCGTGCAGGTCCACGACCCGGCGGCTGCCGGCGCGCTGGTGCAGGCCGTCAACGTTCTGCGTGACGATGAGGAAGTTCTGATCGGACCGCAGCCTGGACTCGGCCCGGGCCAGCGCCAGGTGAGCCGCGTTGGGCTGGGCGCGGCGGATGTCGGCGCGCAGGCCGCCGAACAGCTGCCAGGTCTTGGCGGGGTTCTCGGCCAGTGCGCGGGCATTTCCGTACTCGGCGACCCGGTGTTCGTCCCACACGCCGCCCGGGCCGCGGTAGGTGCGCAGGCCGGACTCGGCCGAGATGCCGGCGCCGGTCAGGATGACGATGTGCTGGTAGCGGGACAGGTCGATCTGCATGGGCGCGCATGATGGCCCGTGCCGAGGGCGGACGGGCCGTGTTGGCCGGCAAAATGACCGCTCTTCTGCCACAAGCAAGCCAACGCCATGTCCAAGCCCTCCCTGCTGATCCTTGCCGCCACCGCAGCGCTCCTCACCCAGGCCGCGCAAGCCGCGCCCAAGCCCTGCGACGAGCTCAAGGCCGAGATCGCCGCCAGGCTCGACGAGAAGGGCGTCAAGGGCTACGAGATCACGGCCGTGGAGAACGACAAGGTGGGCGACGCCAAGGTCATCGGCAGCTGCGACGGCGGCACGAAGAAGCTGACCTACGTGCGCAAGTGAGGCCGCGACGATGAGCCTCTACCTCGACCACCTCGCCATGCTGCAGCGCCAGGCCGAAGCCGCGCTGGAGCGCACCGGGCACGACACGCTGCTGATCGCCGCAGGCATCGAGAAGTACGCCTTCCTCGACGACCGGCCCTATCTCTTCCAGGCCAACCCGCATTTCAAGCACTGGCTGCCGCTGACCAACCACCCGCACTCGTGGATTGCCGTGCGGCCGGGGCGCGAGCCGCGCGTCGTCTACTACCAGCCCGACGACTACTGGCATGTGCCGCCCAGCGCGCCGAGCGGCGAGTGGGTGGAGGCTGTCGAGCTGGTCGTCATCCGCGAGCCCGAAGAAGCCGCCAAGGCCCTGGCCGATTGCGTCACGCCGCGCACCGCCATCCTCGGAGAAGCGGACGCCGCACTGCCAGGGCTGACGCCCAACAACCCCGAGCCGCTGCTCAACCTGCTGCAATGGGCCCGCGGCGTGAAGAGCCCTTACGAGCTCGAACAGATGCGTGCCGCCCAGCGCCGCGCCGTGCCGGGGCACAACGCCGCGCGCGCCGCCTTCCTGCGTGGCGAGAGCGAGGCGGGCATCCACCGCGCCTACCTGCTCGCCACCGGCCACACCGACCGCGACCTGCCCTACACCAACATCGTCGGCCTCAACGAACACGCGGCGGTGCTGCACTACCAGTACCAGGACGAAGTCCCGCCGGTCGAATCGCGCAGCTTCCTCATCGATGCCGGCGCCCAGGTCAACGGCTACGCCAGCGACATCACCCGCACCTGGGTCGCGCCGGGCCACGACGAGTTCGCTGCACTGATCGCGGCGATGGAGCGCGAGCAGCTGGGCCTGGTGGCCGAGGTGCGCGAGGGCGTGGACTACCGCGACATTCACCTCGGCACCCACCACCGCGTGGCCCGCGTGCTGCGCGAGGCCAGCATCGTGCAGATGAGCGACGAGGCCATGGTGGCCGAGGGCGTGACCAAGCCCTTCTTCCCGCACGGCATCGGCCATCTGCTGGGCCTGCAGGTGCACGACGTGGGCGGCTTCATGGCCAGCGAAACTGGTGGCGTGGCGGACAAGCCCGAGGGCCACCGCTACCTGCGCCTCACGCGCCCGCTGCAAGCCGGCATGGTGGTCACCATCGAGCCGGGGCTGTACTTCATCCCGATGCTGTTGCGCGAGCTGCGGGCGTCGAAGAACGCAGCCCAGGTGGACTGGGCAGCCGTGGAGCGCCTGTCGCGCTACGGCGGCATCCGCATCGAGGACGACGTGGCCTGCCGCGCGGGCGGCGCGGCGCCAGAGAACCTCACGCGCGATGCGTTCGCGGCTACGGCCTGACGGCCGGGTCGCCGTACAGCACGCCGCGGCCGTGCGTGCCGACGTAGACGCGGCCCAACACTTTCGGGTCGCCGCTGACCTGCAGGATCAGGCCCCACTGGTGGGCGTCGTCGTTGATGCGCCGCCAGCTCGCGGCGCCGTCGGTGGAGCGGAACAGGCCGTAGCGGCCTGAGACGGTGCCGACCAGGTAGAGGGCCGGGTCGCTGGCGCCGGGCGCGGCGCGGCCGAAGCCGAAGGCGTGGATCTCTCCGACGGCGGGCAGGCGTCGGAAGGCTTGGCCGTCGCCCTTGCGGTACAGGCCGTGGAAGGCCGCCAGCCACAGCGCGCCCTCGCGGCCGGGCGTGGCGTAGAGGCGGTCCTGGCCGCCGCGGTCGTCGCCGCGGTTGCTGTGGTTGTTGCTGCCGGCCGCGGCGCGGGTGACGGCGCCCTCGGGCAGTGCCAGCGGGCGGGCGCTGAAGGTCCTGCCGCCGTCGTCACTGCTGAACAGCTGGTCGTCGAACAGCGCCATCGCATGGAAGCGCCGCGGGTTCACGCGGTCGGCGACGACGCGGGTGCCGGCGGGCAGGCCCTGCACCGGCGTCCAGGTGTCGCCGCGGTCATGGCTGACGTGGGGCAGGCCGCCCTTCGGTGTCCAGACCCAGGCCTTGCCGTCGGCCGACACGGCGATGAAGCCGTCGCCCGTCTTCACGGGCGGGGTGGTCTTGGGTTCATGCCAGGTAGTGCCGCCGTCGAGCGAGTAGCCGAGGTTCTTGCCGCCGTCGCGCGCATGGCCGATGCGCACGATGACCTCGGGCGCGGCTTCAGCGCCCGTCACGTCGTGGGTGTTGCCGAAGAACGGCGGCTTGGGGTTGCCGGGCGCGGGGCGGTCGAGGTCGGCGTGCACGAAGCCCGAGTAGTCGCCGATGGCCGTCACCAGCGGCACGCCCTGCGTCGGGCTGTGCAGGGCCAGGGCCACGGTCTCCTCGATGCCGGTACTCATGACCTGCCAGTGCGTGGGCCTGGCGGCGTCGGCCTGGGTCAGGTCGCGCGTCTCCCAGCCGCCGTAGCCGGTGGTGAAGAGGGCGTGGTCGGGATCGGCGGGGTTGATCTTGACGTCGTAGAGCCAGTGCAGATGGGTATCGGCGACGTAGGGTGCGCCGGCGGCGTCGAACTTCGCGGTGGTGAACAGCGGGGTCCAGGTGGTGCCGCCGTCGGTGCTGCGGAACAGCTCGTCGCCCTTGCCGCGGCCGGCGGTGCTGGCGAGCAGGCGCTGGGGATGATTGGGGTCAACCGCGACAGTGGCATAGCCGAAGGGCTGCGCGGCGCTGGGGCGCTCGGGCGTGATGTCAGCCCAGGTGCCGCGCGGCGGGTCCAGGCGCCACACCGAGCCGTCGGTCATGCGGTGCGGACCGGGCTCGCTCGCATACGCGATGTAGAGCCGGCCGTCGCCGGCCAGCGCGGCGCGCATGGGGCGGTGCTGCGTGGGGCCGCCTGGCACGGGCTGCCAGCTCGTGCCGGCATCGCGGCTGACCCACAGGCTGGGGCGGCCGACGACGGACACGCCCGCGTAGATCGTGCGGCTGGGCTGGCCGCGGGTGCCGCTGGCCGGGTCGAAGAGGATGAAGTTGATCGTGGCCTTGCCGTCGCTGCCGCCCCAACTGGGGGGCGGGCCGTCGGAGGCGTCGCGGCGCCAGGCCGCGTCGGGGAAGGTGTCGACGCGTTGGAAGCTGGCGGCGGCATCCGCGCTGCGCCACAGGCCGGCGAGGCGGCTGCCCAGGTAGAGCACGCGGCCGTCGTTGGGGTCCACGGCCAGCCGCTCGCCGTTGCCTCGCCCACCCTCGTTGCCGCCCAGCTTGAAGGGTAAATCGGTGCGCTGCCAGCTGCGGCCGCGGTCGTGCGAGCGCAGCAGGGCGCCGTTCGGCACGGCGGGGTTGGTGTAGGTGCCGCAGGCGAGGTAGATCGCGTCGGGATCGTTCGGGTCCACCGCCAGGCTCTCGACGCCCATCAGGTTCACGTCTGCCAGCGGCAGGTGGTCCAGCAGCGGCTGCCAGGGGCCGGTGGCGCTGTCGCGGCGGTAGGCGCCGCCCATGTCGGTGCGGGCATAGGCCAGGCCGGGCACGGCGGGGTGGAAGGCGATGCCGTCGACGAAGCCGCCGCCGATGATGGCAACCGGGCGCCAGGTGTATGGCGCGTCCGCGGGCGGCGCGGCCAGCGCCGACGCGGCGGCCAGCGCGAGCGCGCCCAGCCAGGGTTTGATGGAGGTCATGTCTCCGGCTCTTCTTGTTGACAGCGTTGGACATCGTAGTTTGTTCATCGGGCGAACAAATAGAGGCTGACCCGTGGAAACCGGATGTGGCGCGTCGGGCGGGCGTGTGCGACTGAACCGCAGGTTCAGGCCAGCCACAACAGGCCCGGCCTTCCGACGGGCCTCGCCTCCCGTCAGACTGCGCCTCATTCGTTCAGCCAGGAGAACCGACATGATTCGTTTGAACACAGCCCTCGTCGTCGGCGCGCTGGCGCTGCTGGCGGACTCGGCGGCGGCGCAGCCCGCCTACCCGAGCCGGCCGATCCGGCTGGTCGTGCCGATTGCCGCCGGCGGCCCGAGCGATGCCGCGGCGCGCGCGCTGGCCAAGGGCCTGACGGCCGGTCTCGGCCAGGAGGTGCTGGTGGACAACCGCCCGGGCGGCAACACCGGCATCGGCGCGGGCGCCGTGCTGAACGCCGCCCCCGACGGCTACACCCTGCTGTTCGCGCTGGCGTCCAACGCCGGGCTGCCGCACCTCAGCAAGATGTCGCCCTACAAGTCGCTCGTCGAGTTCTCGCCGGTGTCGGCCATCGGCGGCAACACGCAATGCCTGGTGGTGCCATCGAGCGTGCCGGCCAGGACGCTGGCCGAGTTCGCCAGCTACGCCAAGGCCAGTGCGCTGCCGCTGATGCGCGGCGCCAACAACGTCTCGGAGGACATGGTGGCCGGCCAGATCACCAGCGCGCTCGGCTTCACGCTCGAGCGCGTGCCCTACAAGGGCGTGCCCCAGCTGCTGCCGGACCTGCTGGAGAGCCGCGTGCAGGCGGCAGTGCTGCCGGTGGGTGCCAGCGCCCCGCACGTGCGCTCAGGGCGGCTGGTGATGCTCGGCTGCAGCACCGGCGAGCGCATCGCTGCACTGCCCGCGGTGCCCACGCTGGGCGAGGCCGGCGTGGCCGCAGCGCCGCTGATCACGGCGCACTTCGTGCTCGGGCCGCCGCGGCTGCCGGCGGAGATCGTCGAGCGCCTGGCTGCGGCGGTGCGCCAGGCTGCGGCGACTGACGACTTCAAGCAGGCGATGGAGCGGCTGCTGATCGTCGGCGCCGTGCGCTCGCCGGCCCAGACCCGCGAGCTGATGCTGCAGGCGGAGGCTCAGTACGTGCAGTACGTCCGCGAGACGGGCGCCAGCATCGACTGACCCGAGGAGCTCAGCGATGGGTCAGCCAACTCGACGCCCGCCGGCTGCTGCCGTGGTGCCATGCCGGCCGGCCGTCGACGCTGGACTGTCCCTTGGCGCTAGTCAGCCGGGCCTGCTCGGCGCAGCAGGCGGCGACGAAATCCGCGAAGACGCGCAGGCGCAGCGTGCGACGCAGCTCCGGCCGGAAGTACAGCGCCAGCGGCGGCGGGTCCATCACCTCCCAGTCGAGCAGGGCCGGCACCAGGCGGCCGCTCGCCAGATGGGGCTGCTCGTTGGTCTGGAAGACCCGCACCACGCCGCCGTCCCCGAGCGCCAGTTCGAGCAGGTTGTCGCGGTGGTTGGAATGGAGCCAGCCGCGCACGACCACCTGCTCGATGGCCTCGCCCTGCGAGCCCGTCTGGCGATAGCGCCACAGATCGAGCAGCTTGCCGTAGGGGTTGCGGTAGCACAGGCAGTTGTGGTCGGCCAGCTCGCGCGGATGGCGCGGGATGCCGTGGCGCTGCCAGTAGGCGGGCGTGGCCACGGTGAGCTGCGGCGTCACCGGCAGTTCGCGCCGCACCCAGCTGCCGGCCTCGAACCAGCCGTACAGCGCCAGCAGGTCGCAGTCCCGCGCGGCCGCGTCGTCCAAGTGCAGCACGCTGCGCAGGTCGAGCGTCAGGTCCGGGTAGCTGTCGTGAAACGCGGCCAGCGCCGGCACGATGCAGTGCTGCAGGAAGAACGGCGTGCCGCCCACCACCAGCGTGCCCTGCGGGCGCTGCCGGGCCTGGCGCAGCCCGTCGTCGGCCGCCTGAAGCTGCGCCAGCAGCGGCGCGCAGGCCTCCGCGTATTGCAGGCCGTCGGCGGTGAGCTTGAGCCCGCGGCTGCCGCGCTGGAACAGCTTGGCGCCGAGCTGCGCCTCCAGCGCCCCGACCAGCTTGGCCACGGCCTGCAGGCTCACGTCCTGCTGGCGTGCGGCGGCCGACAGGCTGCCGGTCTGCGCTGCGGCGAGGAAGTATTGCAGTGCCTTGAGTTTGTCCATCGTGCAAGGAGTGTCCCGTGAGCATGCAGACTTTGACAACCTCGGAGCAGCGTGCCGCCGCACGCCAGCTGGTCGAGTTGATCGGCGGCAACTGGGCTACCCAGGCCATCGGCGTGGCGGCGCGGCTGGGCCTGGCCGACCTCGTGGCGTCCGGCGTGACGCGGGCCGATGCCCTGGCCGGGGCCTGCGGCTGCGACGCATCGGCCTTGCATCGGCTGCTGCGCGGCCTGACGGCGCTGGGCGCACTGCGGCTCGACGACGACGGTTGCTGCAGCCTGACCGCGACCGGTGAGCTGCTGCGCCGCGATGCCGCGTTGAGCCTGAACGCGCATGCGCAGTGGTGGTCCCAGCAGGCCTGGGGCGTGTGGTCGGACCTGATGGGCAGCGTGCGCACCGGGCAGAGCACGCGCCAGCGTCAACGCGGGCAGCAGGGCTTCGATCACCTGGACGCCGACGCGCAGGCCGCGCAGCTGTTTCACCGTTCGATGGCGGAGCTGACGCGGCTGGTGGCGGCCGACCTGGCGGACTCGCCCGCCTTGCCGGATTCGGGCGTGGTGATGGACCTGGGCGGCGGCCATGGCGAACTGCTGGCCGAGGTGCTGCGCGCGCGGCCCGGCCTGCGCGGCGTGCTGTTCGATCTCGACCACGCGGTCGCAGGCGCCCAGGTTCATCTGCAGCAGGCCGGCGTGGCCGGGCGCGTGGCGGTGACGGCGGGCGACTTCTTCGCGGCCCTGCCGCGGCCGGTGGACGTGGTGCTGCTCAAGAGCGTGCTGCACGACTGGAACGACGACGATGCGGCGCGCATCCTGCGGCGCGCCCATGACGCGCTGGCGCCTGCAGGGCGGGTGCTGGTGATCGAGCGCGTCATGCCGGCCCGGGTGGAGGACCGGCCCGAGCACCGCACCACCACGCGCAGCGACCTCAACATGCTGGTCGGCCTGGGCGGCCGCGAGCGCACGGCCGGGGACTACGACGCGCTGCTGCGGTCGGCGGGTTTGGCGACGCGCCGCCTGCTGCCCGCCGCGGCGGCCTTCTCGGTGATCGAGGCGGTGGCGCGGTGTTAGCCGGCGCTCAGCGCCGCAGCGTCTCGACGAGGCCGTCGCAGGCGGCTTCCACCAGGTCCAGCACGGCCTCGAAGCCCGCCTCGCCGCCGTAGTAGGGGTCGGGGACATGCCGCCGGCCGGCCTGCGGGGCGTAGTCCAGCAGCAGCTTCAGCCGGTGGCGTTCGCGCGGCGGGCACAGCTGCTCGGCGCGGGCGATGTTGTCGCCGTCCATGGCCAGCACGAGGTCGAAGCGGCTGAAGTCCTCCGCCACCAGCTGCCGCGCCCGCAGCGGGCTCAGGTCGTAGCCGCGGCGGGCCGCGTGTTCCTGGGTGCGTTCGTCGGGCGGGGCGCCGACGTGGTAGTCGTGCGTGCCTGCCGAGTCCACGGCCACGTCCAGCCCGGCCGCGGCCAGCTTGGCGCGCATGACGCCCTCGGCCGTGGGGCTGCGGCAGATGTTGCCCATGCAGAAGAAGAGGATGCGGCGCGTCATGGCCGCATTCTCGGACGGGCTAGAAGCGCAGGTCGGCGCGCAGCGAGATCACGCGGAAGGTCTTGTTGCGCGACCAGCTGTCGGTCACCAGCGTGTGGCCGGTCAGCGTGTCGACGTTGACCGCCTCGGACGCGACCTGCGCATCGCGCGGCAACAGGTTGGCCAGTGACAGCCGCCAGTTGATGCCGTCGCGCACCGAGCCGCTGGCCCAGGACAGGTAGGCGTCGAACTGGCGGCGGGCGGTTTCCTCGCGCCGCAGGTTTTCGGTCTGCTGCACGCGGCTGGCCGGCACGTAGTTGAAGTTGAAGCCGCTGCCGAAGTTCTGGCCCAGCGCCTTCCAGCGGTGGTCCAGGCCGAAGTTCAGGCTGCCGCGCGGCTGCTGGTCGAGCCGCGCGTTGGCGCCGGGGATGCCCCTGACCTTGCTGTCGAACACGGCGACGTTGAAGCGCAGCAGCAGCAACTGCCACTCGGGCGGCGCGTCTTCCCAGACCTCGTCCAGCCGGGCCTTGACCTCGAACTCCACCCCCATGGTGCGGGCGCCTTCCATGTTGCGCGGGCGGCTGACCCAGCGCGGCGATGCGTCCCAGGGCACGGTCTCCAGCTCCAGCCGGCTGCGGATCAGGCTCTTGATGTCGCGCACGAAGGCGCTGCCCGACACGATGCCGCCGGTGGGCAGCCAGTGCTCCAGGCTCAGGTCCACGCCGGTGGCGAGTTCGGGCTTGAGGTCGGGGTTGCCGGCGCGGTCGGCATAGGTGGGCAGGTTAGGGCCGGTAGGGTAGGTGGTGTTGATGGTGGGTCGGGCGATCAGGTCGTTGAGGTTGGGCGAGCGGTAGCTGCGCGTGAGGCTCAGGCGCACCTGGTCCTTGGGCATCGACTCGGGCTTCCAGAGCAGGTGGAAGAGCGGCGAGGTGACCTGGGACACGTTGCGCGTGTCGGGCATCAGGCCGCTGCCGTCGGCGCGGGTCTCGATGCGCTCGTAGCGGATGCCCGCGTAGACCGACCATTGCTTGCTCGGGCTCCACTCGTCCTGCGTGTAGCCGGCCAAGCGCTGGTTGCGCGAGCCCAGCGTGTCGCCGAACTTCTGCAGCGCGAGGGACTCGACACCGTCGACGAGCGTGCGGCGCACCTGGCTGCGGCGGCTCTGCTCGCCCTCGACGCCGCTCACCCACTGGTGCTCCTGGGCGGTCTTGAGGCTCCACTTGGCGCCCAGGCTGGTCTGGTCTTCGTCGGTGACGTTGTGATCGTCCTGCACGCGCTGCAGGTCCACGCCGACGTCCTTCAGGCTTTCGCGGCGCTGGCTGTTGCTGGTGTTCTTGAAGCCGCCGCGGCCCAGGCGGAAGTCCCAGCTTTCGCCCGGCTGGGGGCGCCAGTTGGCCGACAGGTTGAGGCGCAGGTTGTGCATGCGGCCGTCGAAGTCGCTGTTGACGTCGCGAAAGCGCGTGAAGCCCACGGCGTTGTTCTGGCTGTGGCCCTCGTTCTGCGACAGCGCGAAGAAGGGCGCGAGGTTGAAGCTCAGCGTGTCGCTGTATTTCCAGCGCAGGCGCGCATTGCCGTTGAGGTTCGCGCTGTTGCCGACGCTCGTGCCCTGTTGCACGGTTTCATTGAGCACCTGGCCGGTATCGGTGTCGACCACGCGGTTGTGCGAGTCGATGTTGTTGAAGCGCCGGTGCAGGCCGCCGTTGGTGGACATGGCGCCGACGAACTCGTCGCCGTTCGGCCCGCCCCACTTGAGGTTGCGCGTCCAGCTGAAGTCGGCCTGCGGCTCGCCGCGGTCCCGGCCCAGCGTGAAGCGCAGCTCGTGGTTGGCCTTCTGCAGCGGCTCGCGCAGGATGATGTTGATGGTGCCGGCGATGGCCCGTGCGCCGGTCTCGGCGGTGGGGGCGCGGTAGATCTCGATGCGCTCGACCTGGTCGGGCGGCAGGTCTTCCACCGCGAAGCCGGCGGGGGCGCGCTCCCCGTCGACGAGGATCTGCGTGAAGCCGGCGCCCAGGCCGCGCATGCGGATGTCGCCACCGCGGCCTGGGCGGCCGCCGAGGGTCACGCCGGGCAGGCGGCGCAGCACGTCGCCCAGCACGGTATCGCCATAACGGTCCAGGTCCTCGCGCTCGATGACGATCTTGCTGGCCGTGCTGTTGCGGCGGCGGCTGTTGGCCGTGGGGCCGCTGCTGACCTCGACGCGGTCCAGCCGGTTGGCCACGCCGCTGGCCGCCGCAGCGGGGGCGCTGGCGGCGGCCGGGGGCTTCGGGGGAGCGGGCGTCTGGGCCGCGCTGACAGCGCAGGCACACAGCGCGGCCAGCGCGAGGAGGAGGCGGCTCATGGCCGCGCATTCTGCTGGCTGGGCCGTTACGCCCGCTCACGTAAAGCGCTCATTTACATGAGCGGAAGTTATGGGCGCTTGGGCGTCAGAAGCGCCAGCCCAGACCCACGCTGGCCAGCGTCGGGTTGACCTTGAACTTGCCGGCAGACGCACCGTTGGAGTAAACGGTCGTGCCGAGCTGAACCTTCTTCAGGTCGAAGTTCAGGTAGGTGCCCTTGGTGATCTCGACGTCGGCACCGATCTGGAAGGCCGCGCCGAAGCTGTTGTGCTTGATGCCGGGCTTCAGTGCCGCGGCCACGGCGGGAGCGAACTCGACCGACGAGAAGTTGGTGTAGTTCACGCCGGCGCCGACGTAGGGGCGCACGGTGCCGGTCGGGTTGAAGTGGTACTGCAGCGTCAGCGTCGGCGGCAGGTGCTTGAGCGAGCCGATCTCGGCGCCGTTGGAGTACAGGCGCTGCTTCTGCGGATAGGTCAGGATCAGCTCGGCCGCGATGTTCGGAGCGATGAAGTAGCTGAAGTCGATCTCGGGGAAGGTCTTGTTGTTGATCGACAGGCCCAGGCCCGTGCTGTCCTTGTTGGCCGAGTCGAGATGCAGGGCGCGCACGCGCACCAGCAGGGGGCCTTCGTCGGCCTGGGCCAGCGGGGCGGCCAGGGCGGCGAGAACGGCGACGAGGGCGGGAACTTGCTTGAACATGGATGGCTCCTGTGAATGGGGCGGCGCCCCGATGGAGTCATTCCACGCCGGGCGTCCTCCGGCGAATTTGATGCAGCGCAACATGGTCGCGCCGCCCTGCCCGCGGAGGCGGTGTGGCTTTGTGCTGGGTCAATCTCGGGCCAGATTGCTTGGGGCTCCGCGCAACAGCGCGGCCGCCCCGCCACCGCCTCAGCTGCGCCAGGGCAGTTGCAGCTCGCGGCCGTCCGGCCAGCGTGTCGGCGCCGGCGTCTGGCCGAACACCGCCAGCGTCTCCAGCGGCACGCTGCCGGTATTGAAGATCTGGTGGGGCCGGCCGCCGGGCAGCACCAGCAGCTGGCTGGCGTCGAAGCGCAGCGCCTGGCCGTCCACATGCACCTCGCCGTTGCCGGCCAGGCAGAACACGACCTCGTCGCAGTCGTGCATATGCGGCGGCGTGGCGCAGCCGGGGGCCATGCTCTGGCGCCAGACGGAGAGCTGCTGCAAGCCTTCCGGCGCGCCGGCCCAGGTGGCATGGGCGACGCCCGGCAGCTCGGTCAGTTGGGGAGGGGATTGTTCAAGGACATACATGAAGACTCCGTGCGGTTCGAGAGAAGGGAGTCGCAGTGTCCGGGCCGATGACTAGACCGTGAAGAGGCGTGAGATGAATAACATTGCCGAAAGAAATTCCTTAATCGAGGTCTGCCATGCAGGGACTGCAGCCGCTCATTGCCTTTGCCCAGACGGCTCGTCGCGGCAGCTTCGCCGCGGCCGCGCGCGACCTCGGCGGCACGCCCTCCACCATCGCCAAGAGCGTGGCGCGGCTGGAAGCCTCGCTGGGCGTTCGGCTCTTTCATCGCACGACGCGCCAGGTGTCGCTGACGCCGGACGGCGAGCGCCTGTTCCGCCGCTGCGAGCGCGTGCTGGCCGAGCTGGACGACCTGCAGGCCGAGGCCGCCGGCACGCGTGCGACGGTGGGCGGCGTGCTGCGCATCGACGCGCCCATCACCTACGGCCGCAAGGTGCTGATGCCGGTGCTGGCGGAGCTGCTGCGCCGGCACCCCGAGTTGCGCCTGGACCTGCGCCTGCAGGACAGCTATGCCGACCTGATCCGCGACGGCCTGGACGCCGCGGTGCGTGTCGGCGAGCTGCAGGACTCGCGCCTCGTCGCGCGGCGCTTCGACGAGCAGCACCTGGTGCTGGTGGCCAGCCCGGCCTATCTCGCAGCGCGGGGGCGGCCCGAGCGCGTGGACCAGCTGGCTGGTCATGCGGCCGTCGTGTTTCGCCTGCCGAGCACCGGCCGGCAGCGCCCCTGGCAATTCCGCAGCGGCCGCCAGGTGGTGACGTTGCTGCCCGAGCCGGCCGTGGAGGTGAACGATGGCGAGGGCCTCGTGGCCGCCGCGGTGCAGGGCCTGGGACTGGCCCAAGTGCCCGACAACATCGCGGCAGACGGGCTGGCCAGTGGTGCGCTCGTGGAAGTGCTGCAGGCCTGCCGGCCGGCGGCCATGCCGATCAGCGTCGTCATGCCTACGGCGCGCATGCAACCGCCGCGGGTGCGCGTGCTGCTGGAGGCCTTGGCGGCGATGAAGCGGGGCTGAGGCGGCTCAGCGCCCCAGACCGAGGCGCTTGCAGAGCTCCAGCGTCAGCGCGCTCTGGTTCAGCGTGTAGAAGTGGATGCCCGGCGCGCCGCCGTCGATGAGGCGCTCGCACAGCCGCGTGATGACGTCCAGGCCGAAGGCGCGGATGCTGGCGGCGTCGTCCATGAATCCTTCCATCTTCATCTGCACCCAGCGCGGGATGTCGATGCCGTCGCGCTGTGCGAACTGGGCGATGCGGCCGTAGTTGTGGAAGGGCATGATGCCCGGCACGATGGGCTGGGTGACGCCCAGCTTGCGGGCCTCGTCGACGAAGTGGAAATAGGCGTCGGCGTTGAAGAAGAACTGCGTGATCGCGCCGTCGGCGCCCGCCTTCATCTTGTCGGCGAAGTGCTGCAGGTCCTTGGCGGCGTAGCGCTGCTGGGGGTGGACCTCGGGGTAGGCGGCCACCTCGATGTGCCAGTCCTCGCCTTGCGTCTCGCGGATGAAGCTGACCAGCTCCGACGCGTAGCGGAACTCGCCCGCTGTGGCCGTGCCGCTGGGCAGGTCGCCGCGCAGCGCGACGACGCGGTGGATGTTCCTGGCCCGGTAGGTGGACAGGATCTCGGCGATGCCCTCACGCGTGGAGCCCACGCAGCTCAGGTGCGGCGCCGCCTCGAAGCCGGCGGCGGCGATGTCCATCACCGCGCTGAGCGTCTTGTCGCGCGTGGAGCCACCGGCGCCGTAGGTGACGCTGAAGTACTGGGGCTTGAGCGCGCCCAGCTCCTGCACGACGGTCTTGAGCTTCTCGACACCGACCGGGGTGTTGGGGGGGAAGAATTCGAAGGAGACAGGGGTTGTCATCGGGACGCCCACAAGAAGAATTCGCGGTTGCCATCACCGCCGGTGATGGGGCTGTCGAAGTAGTCCAGCACCTTCAGGCCTAACGCCGTGCAGGCCAGGCGCACGCGGGCTTCGAGGCGGGGATAGTCGGCCTCGTCCTTGACCAGACCGCGCTTGTCCAGCGCCTGCGGGCCCAGCTCGAACTGCGGCTTGATCAGCACCAGCAGGTGGCCGTGCGCCTCCAGCCAGGGCAGCAGCTCGGGCAGGCTGCCCACCATGGAGATGAAGCTCAGGTCGCCGACGATGAGCGGGAAGCCACCGGTGGGCGCGTGCGGGCGCAGGCTGTCGAGCTCGCGCACATGGGTGCCTTCCAGCGCCGTCACGCGGGCATCGCCCTTGAGCCGCTCGTGCAACTGGCCGTGGCCGACGTCCACGCCGACGACATGACGCGCGCCCTGGGCCAGCAGGCAGTCGGTGAAGCCGCCGGTGCTCTGGCCCACGTCGAGCACGGTGATGGCCTTCACGTCGGTCTTGACGTGGGCGAGGGCGCCTTCCAGCTTGAGCCCGCCGCGCGAGACGTAGCGCAGCTCGGCGTCGTCGGTGACGCGCAGCTGGGCCGTCTCGGGCAGGTCCTCGCCGGCTTTCTTCAGCGCGGCCCAGCCGGTGGGCGAGGCCCATTCGGCCACGCCGTGCTGGATGAGCCGCTGCGCGGCCGAGCGCGTGGGCGCCAGGCCTTGGGCGACGAGGAGCTGGTCAGCGCGCATCGGCCTTAATAGCGATACGTATCGGGCTTGTAGGGGCCGGCCTTGGGCACGCCGATGTAGGCGGCCTGCTCCTCGGTCAGCTCGGTCAGCTGGGCGTTCAGCGTGGACAGCTGCAGGCGCGCCACCTTCTCGTCCAGGTGCTTGGGCAGCACGTAGACCTTGCCGATGTCGTAGGCGTCCTTGTGGGCGTAGAGCTCGATCTGGGCGATGGTTTGGTTGGCGAACGAGGAGCTCATCACATAGCTCGGGTGGCCCGTGCCGCAGCCCAGGTTCACGAGGCGGCCCTTGGCCAGCAGGATGATGCGCTTGCCGTCCGGGAAGATGACGTGGTCGACCTGCGGCTTGATCTCTTCCCACTCGTACTTTTCGAGCGCCGCGACCTCGATCTCGTTGTCGAAGTGGCCGATGTTGCAGACGATGGCGTTGTTCTTCATCGCCAGCATGTGCTCGTGGCGGATGACGTTCTTGTTGCCGGTGGTCGTCACGAAGATGTCGGCCTTGTCCTGCGCGTATTCCATCGTCACGACGCGGTAGCCCTCCATCGCGGCCTGCAGCGCGCAGATGGGGTCGATCTCGGTGACCCAGACCTGGGCCGACAGCGCGCGCAGCGCCTGGGCCGAGCCCTTGCCCACGTCGCCGTAGCCGGCCACGACGGCGATCTTGCCGGCCACCATCACGTCGGTGGCGCGCTTGATGCCGTCCACCAGGCTCTCACGGCAGCCGTAGAGGTTGTCGAACTTGCTTTTGGTGACGGAGTCGTTGACGTTGATGGCGCGGAACAGCAGCGTGCCCCTGGCGGACATTTCCTTCAGGCGGTGCACGCCCGTGGTGGTCTCTTCCGTCACGCCGATGATCTCGGCGCTCTTGCGCGTGTACCAGCTGCCGTCCTCGGCGACCTTCTTGCGGATGGCGGCGAACAGGATGCGCTCCTCCTCGCTGCCGGGGTTGGCCAGCACGGACAGATCCTTCTCGGCCTTCTGGCCCAGGTGCATCAGCAGCGTCGCGTCGCCGCCGTCGTCCAGGATCATGTTGGGGCCTTCGCCCGGCTCGCCCTTGCCGGCGAACTCGAAGATGCGGTGGGTGTAGTCCCAGTAGTCCTCCAGCGTCTCGCCCTTGTAGGCGAATACCGGCGTGCCGACGGCGGCCAGCGCGGCAGCGGCGTGGTCCTGCGTGGAGAAAATGTTGCACGAGGCCCAGCGCACTTCAGCACCCAGGGCCTGCAGGGTCTCGACCAGCACGGCCGTCTGGATCGTCATGTGCAGCGAGCCGGTGACGCGTGCGCCCTTGAGCGGCTGGCTGGCCGCGTATTCCTTGCGGATGGCCATCAGCGCCGGCATCTCGTGCTCGGCGATCTTGATTTCCTTGCGGCCCCAGTCGGCCAGCGACAGGTCCTTGACGATATGGGCGGGGAGGTTGGCGGTCATGAGCGGGCTCCTTCAAGCGAATGAAGCCGCTGGCGATGACGGTGCGAGGGGAGATCAATCCTCACCCAGGCACGGTCGGCCAGCGGGTGAGCGCAGTTGCAGGGGGCTGAACTTCCGAGCCTGGCCTCAATGTGTGAGGTTGCAACGCTCCTCGGAAGGAGGCGACATTCTACCCGCCCGCGCTGCGCAGAAGCGAGATGTCCTCGCGCGGCGGGGCGCCGAAGAGGCGACGGTATTCACGGCTGAACTGGGAAGGGCTCTCGTAGCCGACCCGGTGGGCGGCGCTGGCGGCGTCCAGGCCGTCGCCCAGCATCAGGCGGCGCGCCTGCTGCAGCCGCATCTGCTTCTGGAACTGCAGCGGCGAGAGCGCCGTCAGCTGCTTGAAGCGCAGGTGCAGGGTCGATGGGCTCATGTGGGCAAGGGCGGCCAACTCGTCGATGGACAGTGGCTCGGCGAAGCGGCGCGTCAGCTGTTCGATGACGCGGTTGAGCCGGCGCGCGACGCCGTCGCCCTGGGCCAGCGTGCGCAGTCGCGGACCCAGCGGCCCGGTCAGCACGCGGTAGAGGATCTCTCGCTGCACCAGCGGCGCCAGCGTCTTCAGATCCTGCGGACTGTCCAGCAACTGCAGCAGGCGCAGGGCGGCGTCCAGCAAGGGTGCGGTGACAGGGGCGACATGCAGGCCGGCGTCGCCGTCGTCGGGCCGCGCATCACCGTCCAGCAGCAGTTCGGCCAACGCCTGCGTTTCGCAGCTCAGGCGCACGCAGACATAAGGCGCGGCCGGGCTGGCCTCGATCACCTGGCCGCGCGGCAGCATGGTCATGGGCACGACCAGGCATTGCATTGCGTCGTAGTGCACCACGCGCGCGCCCAGCTCCGCGCGTTTGCGCCCCTGCAGCACCAGCACGAGGCCGGGTTCGTAGACTGCCGGCAGGGCTTTGGCCGGGGCGCTGGCGCGGATCAGCCGCAGCCAGGGCAGGGCGGTCGCATGCAGGCCGTCGCCGGGCGCGCGGGCCAGAGCGGCGGCGATGGTGCGCTCGCGCAGGGCCTGCAGGTTGTCGTCGTTGGGCATGCGGGCGATTGTGCAAACGCTGCGCTTGGCCTGGCGCGTCCGGGGCTTTGGCTCGGAGGATCGGGCAAGCTTGCGCCAGCTTTGTGCTGGGCGAGGACGGCCTGGCTTCCTAAGCTCTCGGCATCGCTTTCGATCATTCGTTCAAGGAGTTCGCCATGACGCAACCGCAACTGCCCCGCCGCCGCCTCGGCGGCCAGGGCCCCGAAGTCTCGGCCCTGGGCCTGGGCTGCATGGGCATGTCCGATTTCTACGGTCCGGCTGACGATGCCCAGTCGCTCGCCGTGCTGAACCATGCGCTGGACATCGGCATCAACTTCCTCGACACGGCCGACATGTACGGCGTGGGTGCCAACGAACGCCTGCTGTCCCGGCTGCTGGCCGGGCGCCGCAGCGAGGTGGTCATCGCGACCAAGTTCGGCAATGTGCGCGCGTCCGACGGCACGGTGCTGCGCATCGACGGCAGCCCGGCCTATGTGCGCGAGGCCTGCGACGCGAGCCTGGAGCGCCTGGGCGTGGACCGCATCGACCTGTACTACCAGCATCGCGTCGACAAGACCGTGGCCATCGAGGAAACGGTGGGCGCGATGGCCGAGCTGGTCCGGGCCGGCAAGGTCGGGCATCTGGGACTGTCCGAAGCCTCGGCCGCCACCATCCGCCGCGCCCACGCGGTACACCCCATCGCCGCCGTGCAGACCGAGTATTCGCTGTGGAGCCGCGACGTCGAGGCCGAGATCCTGCCGACCTGCCGCGAGCTGGGCATTGCGCTGGTGCCCTACAGCCCGCTGGGCCGCGGCTTCCTGACCGGTGCCATCCGCTCGGCCGAGCAGCTGGCCCCCGACGACCGCCGCCGCATGCATCCGCGCTTCCAGGGCGGGAACCTGGATCACAACCTGGCGCTGGCCGATTCGCTGTCCACGCTTGCGAAGCAATGGGGCCACACGCCGGCCCAGCTGGCCCTGGCCTGGCTGCTCGGCCGCAGTGACAACATCGTGCCCATCCCCGGCACGCGCAGCGCCGCCCGCCTGGACGAGAACGCGGCCGCCGCGCGCATCGTGCTCGATGCCGGCCAGCGCGACCAGATCGAGACCTTGCTGGCGGTGCACGCCGTGGCCGGCACGCGCTACCCGGCGGCGCAGATGGGGGCGCTCAACGTGTAGTGCTGCGGTAGGCCCAGAAGCGCGGCAGCAGGAAACCCGTCGCGACGACGCCGGCCAGGCAGATCGCGCCGCCGATCCAGATGGCCGCCGGCACGCCCCAGGCATCGGCCATGAAGCCGGCCCGCGCATTGCCGATCAGCGGGCCGGTCAGGTAGCTGATCATCTCGATGCCGGCCAGCCGCCCGCGCAGCGTGTTGGGGATGGTTTCGTTCCAGATCGTGCCGCGGAACACGCCGCTGACCATGTCGGCCGCGCCCGCCACGGCCAGGCATGCGAGGCCCAGCGTCAGGCTGGGCGCGAAGCCCAGCGCGACGATGCCGATGGCCCACACGGCCGCCGCGACGACGACGGCGCGGCCATGGCGCGAAACCTTGCCCGTCCAGCCGCTGAACAGGCCGATGACGAGCGCGCCCACCGACATCGCCGACAGCAGCCAGCCCACCGATTCGGTGCGCCCGTCCGCCGCCGCCATGGCCGGGAACAGCGCCACGGGAAAAGCGAAGGCCATCGCGACGATATCGACGATGTAGGTGCCCATCAGCTCGGGCCGCACCCAGGCGAAGCGCAGGCCTTCGGCGAGGTCGGCCAGCAGGTGCGGGCGCTCGCCGGCGGCGTCCAGCCTGCCGATGGCCTCGCGCGGGATGCGGGCGATGAAGAGCAGTGCGGCGATGAAGGTCGCGAAGTCGAAGACATAGGCTCCGACCGCGCCCCACCTGGCGAGCAGCAGGCCCGCCAGCGCCGGCCCCGCCACCATGCCCACCGTGCCGCGCACCGAGGACAGCGCCGCCACGGCGGCGAACTCCTCGGGCCGCGCCAGCTTCTGCGTCAGAGCCTCCAGCGCCGGGCGGTGGAAACCGCTGGCGCCCTGCAGCACGGCCACCAGCACGTAGATGACCAGCACGTCGGGCGCGGCGCGCAGCGCATTCGTCAGCAGCCCGGCCAGGCACAGGGCCATTAGCGCTTCGGAGGCGATCAGCAGCCGCTTGCGGTCCACCCGGTCCGCCACTGCGCCGCCGAGCAGGCCGCAGACGACGACCGGGATCAGCTGGACCAGGCCCAGCAGGCCGACCTGGGCGTTGGAGCGGGTCAGCTCGTAGAGCTGCCAGGGCACGGCCACATAGCTGACCATGGTGCCCAGGCCCGAGATGAACTGGCTGGCGAAGAGGCGTCGGAAAGCGGTGTTGCGGCGCAGCGGGCCGACGTCAAGAAGCATTCAGCGGGCCTGGCTTTCGAAGCGGGCGAAGCGCGCTTCCAGGTCCCATTGCAGGCGGGCCTTGGTGTTGGCGGCGAGGAAGTCGCGGCAGCGCACCGTGCGCGGGTCGCGGCCGGGGTGTTCGCCGGCGCAGGCGGCCGTGAAGCGGCCGCTGCCGGTATCGGCCAGCAGGGCCTGGCCCTCGACAAAGCCGTGGTGGAGGGCGTTGCGCGACAGTTGCTTGAAGTCGCGGTAGCTCAGCTGCGGATAGGTGGCCGCCGCGCGCTGGTACTCGTTTGTCAGGTCGATGCGGAACACGCCCTCGTCGTCGGCCGACAAGGCCGTCGGCACGCCGAACTGGCGGTAGAGCAGGAAGGGGTGCTGGTCGCCCTTGAGGTCGTGGACGATGGCATTGCTGGTCAGGTTTATCTCGACGGCGATGCCGCGCCTGGCCATGTCGCGCAGCGTGTCGAGGGCGCCCGTTTCCAGCCCGATGGACTCGCCATGGCCGATGCGGCGGGCGCCGGCGATGGCGAGGGCCTGGCGGATGTGGTCGCGGAAGTCCTCGGGCGGCACCAGGCCGAAGCCGAACTCGCCGGCATGCAGGCTGACATTCACCTCCGGGTAGAGCTTGCCCAGGGCGCCGATGACGCTCATCTGCTCGGTGTAGTGGCGCAGCGTGCTGGGGTCGTCCTCGGGCGCGACGAGGTTCAGTCCCGCCCAGCGCGGGTCGGCCTTCGCCAGCAGGAAGGCCAGCGCAATCTGCGCGTTGACCTGCTCCGGCGGGAAGGTGCGGATGACCTGGGCCAGGTAGCGCAGGGCGACCCCGCAGCCGGGTTCGGCCGCCGTCTCGTCGCAGTGCGACAGCTCGCGCCAGCGCTTCTCGATGCGGTCCAGCTCGATGCGCGTGTCGGCCACGATCTTGTGCAGGGCCGGATGGTTCGCCCAGTCGCCGGCCGGCCGGTCGGCGCGGAAGGCGCCGGGCTCGGCGGCCGCGACGGCCCGCGCCTTGTCCATGCCCCAGGACTGCAGCAGCTCCAGATACACCGTGTTCTCGGCGCCGCGACGGTTCGTGGCCTCGCGCAGCATGTCGCCTTCGCGGCCCAGCGTGCCGGGGATGAAGCGGCCGAAGGTGTCGAAAACCTGGTCATGGCCGGACTTCGGGCCGCGCTCGTAGTTGCGCACCGAGTAGGCGTCGACGAGCTGGCGGTAGTTCACCGAGTCGGCCGCGTGGTCCTTCATCGGCGGCCGCGAGGCGTCGCAGGGCGGGAAGCTGATCTGCCCGGTGGCGGGTGCCACGCATTTGCCGTCGGCTGCCGCCCACTGGATGATGTTCTCGGCGTAGATGCTGCCGTCCAGGTGGTTGTGCAGGTCGCCGCCCTTGGGGAAGCTGGCCATGAACTGGCGCAGCAGCCAGGGGTTGCCGCGCAGCTTCTGGAAGGCGGCAGCCGTGCCCGCCTCGTCGGCCCGGGCACCGCCCATGAGCGCGAGGGTGGACAGCAGCAGGGCGGCGAGGCGGTGCATGGCGATTCCTTTCAGTCGTCGAGTCCCAGGAAGACGTGCAGGCGCTGGATCTCCTCGTCCAGCGCCGCCTTGAAGCCGGCCTCGCGCGGCGCGCGGCCGCTCACGTAGCCGCAGTCCATCTTCAGCTGCCCGCCCTTCACCCCTGCATTGGCCCAGCCGATGATCTGGTCGCGCCACAGCAGCGGCAGGGCGTAGTGGCCGCGCACCCGCTTGGCCGCGGGCGTGTAGGCCTCGAAGCGGTAGGCCCAGCCCCACAGCAGCTCGAAGCGGCGGCGGTCCCACACCACCGGGTCGAAGGGCGCCAGCAGCCGCACCTGCGACGGGATGCGCCAGCCGCGCGTCGGGTCTTCGTCGGCGGGCCAGTACCAGTCGCTGCCGTCGACCCGGGCGTGGGCCAGGCGGGCCTTGGCGCGGGCGAAGGTCGGCTTGCGCAGGTGCTGCCACTGGTGGGCAGCGTTGAAGAGCATGTTGATGAGCTGGGACAGGCTGCCGGCCGGCAGCGGGGCGTACTTCTGGATCAACACGTCGGCCATCGCGTCCATGGCGGCCTGCGGGTCGGGATGGGCTTCCCAGGCGGGTGCGAGGCGGTAGACGCGCGTGCCGCTGTCGCGCCGCACGACATCGAGGTGGCCGCGGTAGTGCAGGCCGTCCAGCAGCTCGGTGGACAGGCGGCTGTTGCCGCCGAACCAGTTCTTCACCGGGCCGTGGCCCAGGGCGGCATCGACCTCCGCCGGGTGGGCCTCGCCCAGGCGCTCGACCTCGGCGAGCACGGCGTTGGCCAGCTTCCAGCGCGGCTTGTCCCAGACGCGGCGCGCGGTGCGCGGGTGCATCAGCGCGCGCAGCTCGGGCGTGACGAAGCCGTAGTTGATGAAGAAGTCTTCCTGCAGCGGCAGGCGCGGGTAGCGGCGCTCCAGGTCGCCGGCCTGGTAGCCCTTGACGCGGTGGCGCAGCGTCAGGTCCTGGGCGCGGGCCGGGGCGCGCAGCGGGTCGGCCTGCACGAAGCCGCCGAGCTTCTCGACGGCCTTGAGCAGGGTGGTGGGCGTGAACAGGCTGCGCGCGACGGCGTGGCGGCGCAGCGCCGCGATGTCAAAACCTTGAGGCATTCGAGCTGGTGTTCGGCTGGGCCTGCCTGCGGGCGTACATGTCGGCGTCGGCGTGGCGCAGCAGGCTCTCGGTGTCCTGGCCGTCGTCGGGATAGAGGGCGATGCCGAAGCTGGCGCCGACGACGAAGTCGGCCGGGGCCAGGCCGGCCAGCGCCTCCAGCGGCGTGCGCATGCTGGCCTCGAGGTGGTCGCGCGCGGCCTCGGCGTCGGCACGGTTCTCGACCGACTCCAGCAGCAGCACGAACTCGTCGCCGGCATATCGGGCCACGATGTCGCCGATGCGCACGCCGGCGCGCAGGCGCTGCCCCGTCTCCTTGAGCACCGCGTCGCCGACGCCATGGCCGAAGCGCTTGTTGACCTCCTTGACGCGTGCCAGGTCGACGAACATGACGGCGAAGGGCCAGCGGTCGCCACGGCGGCGTTGCTGCAGGATGCGGTCCTCGATGCGGCGCAGGATGGCGCCGCGGTTGGACAGGCCCGTCAGCTGGTCGGTCAGCAGCCGCCGCTGCATGTCGGCGAAGCTGCGCGCGAGGTCACCGAGCTCGTCGGTGCGGTGCACCTCGGGAGGCTCGTCCAGCACGCCGTCGCCGACGCGCCGGGCTGCCTCGGCGAGCTCGCGCAGTTCGCGCGTGACGATGCCGAGCACCAGCCAGCCCAGGCCCAGCGCGACGATGACGCCCAGGCCGGCCAGCACGGCGGCCTGCACGAAGTTGCGCTGAACGCCGGCCAGGAAGTCGGCGCGCGGCGCGGCGACGACGACGAGCCAGTTCAGGCCCAGCGCCGGGTCGACGCGCGCATAGCCCAGCTGCACGGTGCGGCCATCTGTGTCGCTGAAGCTGTCGGTGCGCGGCGCCGTGCCCAGCGCCTCCGGCGCGGCGGCCGTGCGCTGGCGGACCGCATCGAAGGCGGCAGCGACGAGGGCGTCGGCGCTCTGAGCGGCGTTCAGCCGCTCGTGCTGACCGCTGGCCAGCGTCTTCATGTGCGCGCCGCGCGACACGCCGACGAGCTGGCCGTCGGTCTCGACGACCATGGCGACCGCGTTCTCGGTCAACGCCAGCCGCTGCAGCAGGGCGTTGACCTGCTTGAGCGGCAGGTCGGTTGCGGCCACCCCCTCGGGTTCGCCGACATCGTTGCCGACGCGCTTGGTGCGCGTGACGACGAGGTCCAGCGTCTTGAAGTCGATGTAGACGGGCGTCCAGCTCAGCGGCGCCGGGTTGGCCAGCGCGGCCTGGTACCAGGGGCGCTCGCGCGGCTCGAAGACCTTGTCCTCGGTGACTGGCGAGCGCAGGTCGCCGGTGATGCCGCTGAGCCGGTAGATGGTGCGCGGCCCGGTGCCCTCGGTGCGGGTGCGCAGTTCGGCCTCCAGCTCCGAGAAGCGCCACAGGCCGAGGAAATGGCCGTGGCGGTCGCCGTAGTAGACGTAGTTGTTTGGGTCGCGGTGTACCGAGGTGGCCAGCCAGAAGCGGGTGCGCAGCGTGTCCAGCTCGCGGCCGACGTTGTCGGGCGCCGGCAGGCCGGTGGGGAAAGCGGCCTCCAGCACGGCGTCGGCGCCGCCGACGTGGCGTTCCAGGGACACCGTGATACGACTCACGGCTTCCACGAGCAGTTGGCCGGACAGCGTGCCCACCGTGTCGCTCCCGGCACGCCAGGAAAGGCCCCCCATCAGCAGCACCAGGGCCAGCACGAGCACGACATAGGGCAGGGTCAGCAGGCGGCGCAGGCTGATGCGCGCGGGCAGGGCCCTCAGAAACATGCGCTCTCCATCAGAAATGGGGGATGGGCAGGCCGCCGTCGGCCACGCTGGCCGTACGCAGCAGCTCGGCGGCCGAGCCGCAGCAGCTCGCCGTAGGTGTTCAGCATGTGTGATGCCAGACCTGCAGCTCGCCATGCGCCAGGAAGCGCCTCTGGGGCGGCTGGCCGACGTTGATGCGCGGGTTGCAGGCGTCCATGGGCGCAGCATAGCGGCGCGGCCCCCGGCCCGGCAGGGACTTAGAATCCTGGGTTGCTTGCGCCTGGACCTGCGGTCGAGGCCGCGGCGGGGTTCGGTCTCCGCCAGGCGCACCGTCAATTTCCGAGTGAACCTCCAAGGAACGCAACGTGTTTATCTCCAACGCCTACGCCCAGGCCGCCCCGTCCGCCAGCCCCGACAACGGCCTGCTCGGCATGCTGCCTCTGGTGCTGATGTTCGTGGTGCTCTACTTCGTCATGATCCGGCCGCAGATGAAGCGCCAGAAGGAGCACAAGGCCATGATCGAGGCGGTGCAGAAGGGCGACGAAGTCGTCACCGCCGGTGGCCTGATCGGCAAGATCGCCAAGCTGGGCGACAACTTCATCCACCTCGAAGTGGCCAATGGCGTGGAAGTGCAGCTGCAGCGCAGCGCCATCACCCAGGTTCTCCCTAAGGGCAGCTTGAAGTAATTGGCCGCGTGCCCATCTCCCGGGCCACGCCGTCCGGGCGATGACTGCGCCGCACAGGCGCTGACAAGGACCTCCCCATGAACCGCTACCCGCTCTGGAAGTACGCGATCCTGCTCGTCGCGCTGCTGATCGGCACCCTCTACACCCTGCCCAACCTGTTCGGCGAAGCGCCGGCGGTGCAGGTGTCGAGCGCCAAGGTGACCGTCAAGATCGACACCTCGATGACCACGCGCGTCGAGGCCGCGTTGCAGCAGGCCGGCGTCAAGGCGGACTTCGTCCAGTTCGACGGCAACTCGGTCAAGGCGCGCTTTGCCGACACCGACACTCAGCTCAAGGCGAAGGACGCGATCAGCAAGGCCCTGAACCCCGATGCGGCCGAGCCGACCTACATCGTGGCGCTGAACCTGCTGTCGCGTTCGCCGCAATGGCTGTCCAGCCTGCATGCCAACCCGATGTACCTGGGCCTGGACCTGCGCGGCGGCGTGCACTTCCTGATGCAGGTCGACATGAAGGCGGCCCTCACCAAGAAGGCCGAGGCGCTGACCGGCGATGCACGCACCATGCTGCGCGACAAGAACATCCGCCACGCCGGCATCAGCCGCGACGCCAACACGGTGGTCATCGCCTTTCGTGACTCCGAGCAGCGCACGGCGGCGCAGAACCTGCTGAGCAACCAGCTGCCCGACGTCATCTGGACGCCGCAGGGCGAGGGCGCCGAGCTGCGCCTGGCCGGCAACCTGAATCCCAAGGCCCAGGTGGCCGTGCAGGAAGCGGCGCTCAAGCAGAACATCACGACGCTGCACAATCGCGTCAACGAGCTGGGCGTGGCCGAGCCCGTCATCCAGCAGCAGGGGCTGGACCGCGTCGTCGTGCAGCTGCCCGGCGTGCAGGACACGGCCAAGGCCAAGGACATCATCGGCCGCACTGCCACGCTGGAGCTGCGCATGGTGGACGATGGCGCCGAGGCGTTGGAAGCCCTCAAGGGCAACGGCCCCGTGCCCTTCGGCACCGAGCGCTTCATCGACCGCGGCTTCGGCCCCATCATCGTCAAGCGCCAGGTGGTGCTGACCGGCGACGCGCTGGTCGACGCCCAGACCGGCTTCGACGAGAACCACCAGCCCTCGGTGGACCTGACGCTGGACGCCAAGGGCGCCCGCATCATGAAGGACCTGTCGCGCGAGAACATCGGCAAGCGCATGGCCATCATCCTGTTCGAGAAGGGCAAGGGCGAGGTCGTCACGGCGCCGGTCATCCGCAGCGAACTCAGCGGCGGCCGCATCAAGATCTCGGGCGCCATGACGACGCAGGAGGCCAACGACACGGCCCTGCTGCTGCGCGCCGGCTCGCTGGCCGCGCCGATGGAGATCATCGAAGAGAAGACCATCGGCCCCAGCCTGGGCAAGGAAAACATCGAGAAGGGCATCGCCAGCGTCACCTGGGGCTTTGCCGCGGTGGCCGCCTTCATGTGCGTCTACTACCTGCTGTTCGGCGTGTTCTCCTCGCTGGCCCTGGGCTTCAACCTGCTGCTGCTGGTGGCGGCGCTGTCGCTGATGCAGGCCACGCTCTCCCTGCCGGGCATCGCCGCCATCGCGCTGGTGCTGGGCATGGCTATCGACTCCAACGTGCTGATCAACGAGCGCGTGCGCGAGGAGCTGCGCGGCGGCGAGTCGCCCCAGCAGGCCATCCGCCTCGGCTACGAGCGCGCCTGGGCCACCATCCTGGACTCCAACGTGACAACGCTGATCGCCGGCGTGGCGCTGCTGGTGTTCGGTTCCGGCCCCATCAAGGGCTTTGCCGTCGTGCACTGCCTGGGCATCCTGACCTCGATGTTCTCGTCCGTCGTGTTCTCGCGCGGCCTCGTGAACCTCTGGTACGGACGCCAGAAGAAGCTCAAGAGCGTGTCGATCGGCCAGGTCTGGAAGCCTCAGGACGACAAGCCTGGCGAGACGACCGACGTGGCTGCCAAGGCCTGAGGAACGTAGAACATGGAACTCTTTCGCATCAAGCGCGACCTGCCGCTGATGAAGCACGCGTTGGTCTTCAACGCGATTTCCTTCATCACCTTCGCGGCCGCCGTGTTCTTCCTGGTCACCCGGGGCCTGCATTTCTCCATCGAGTTCACCGGCGGCACCGTCATCGAGGTGGCGTACCCGCAGGCGGCCAACATCGAGAAGACCCGCCACGTCGTCGAGAAGATGGGCTTCGGCGAAGTCCAGGTGCAGAACTTCGGCTCCTCGCGCGACGTGATGATCCGCCTGCCCGTGCGCGGCGACGTCAAGCAGACCGAGCTGGTCGACAAGGTCTTCGGCGAGCTGTGCAAGGACGAGTCCGGCACCATCAGCCAGCACCAGATCGTCACGCCGCAGGGCGAGCAGGTCAGCAAGCAGGTCTGCAAGAAGGCCGACGGCACCGAACCCATCGTGCTGTCGCGCTCCGAGGTCGTCGGCCCGGCCGTCGGCGCCGAGCTGGCCCAGGATGCCGCCAAGGCCCTGGCCGTGACGGTGGCCGGCATCATGATCTATTTGGCCATCCGCTTCGAGTGGAAGTTCGCGCTAGCCGGCATCATCGCCAACCTGCACGACGTGGTCATCATCCTGGGCTTCTTCGCCTTCTTCCAGTGGGAGTTCTCGCTGGCGGTGCTGGCGGCCATCCTGGCGGTGCTGGGCTACTCGGTGAACGAGTCCGTCGTCATCTTCGACCGGGTGCGCGAGGCCTTCCGCAAGTTCCGCAAGATGAACACGCACGAGGTCATCGACCACGCGATCACGTCGACGATGAGCCGCACCATCATTACCCACGGCTGCACGCAGCTGATGGTGGTGTCCATGCTGCTGTTCGGCGGCCCGACGCTGCACTACTTCGCCGTGGCGCTGACCATCGGCATCCTGTTCGGCATCTACTCGTCGGTGTTCGTGGCCGCGGCCATCGCGATGTGGCTGGGCGTGAAGCGCGAGGATCTGATCAAGGCGGCAGCGAATCGTGACGACCCCAACGACCCGAACTCCGGGGCCGTCGTGTAGAGTGAAGCGAAGCCCGCAACCCCGCCGAGTCGCCCCCTTAGCTCCATGACCGCCGCCCGCAACCAGGCCCTGGCCACGCAGGCACGGCGCGTCTATCTCGAAGCCCTGGTGCGCGGCATGACGCCGCTGGTGGCTGCGGTGGGCCAAGGGGCGGGCAACCTGCTGGCCCAGGGCGCGCCGCACGCCGTCATGATGGCGCGGCGCGATGCGGTGCAGGCCTGGCAGAAGTCCGGCCCCAACTGGCAGATGGCCGTCGTCGCGGCCCTGCGCCATGCAGCCGTGCATGGCGTCACCGACAACGCCCGCGAGCACGAGCCGACGGCGCCGGCCTCGTCGCTCAAGATGAGCCTGGTCGACGACTCGACCATCGAGCGCGAGATCACGAGTTCCCGCCTGGCCCTGGTCATGATGGACCGCGCCACCTGGGAGTTCACCGACCTGCGTACCCGCATGCAGGCCCTGGAGGCGCAGGACGACCTCGATCCGCTGGACCTGCTGCGTGCCCACGTCGTGGCCCGGATCGCGCTGGACGCCTGGAGCCGCGTCGGGCTGGACGCCAACATCTGGCAGTTGCTTCACCATGAGCTGCACGAGGAATTCGCCCAGCTCATCAGCGAGGCCTACCACGAGACCAACCGCTGGCTGATCGCGCAGAAGGTGCTGCCCGAGGTGGACCTGCGGCCCTTCATCCGCCGCACCGCCCAGGCCGCCAAGGACGCGGTGGCCGCGGCCGGCGGCATGCCGCCGCCCCCGCCCATGTCGCCCGGCCCGGGCCTGGGCCCCAGCACCGGCTCGGCGCCGATGACGGGCCTGCCGGCCGCCCGCAGCAAGGCGAGCAGCCAGGCCGACGAGGTCATGGCCCAGCTGCAGCGCGTGCTGGCCCGCCATGTGCCCGGCTTCCCGGTCACCAAGAGCCAGGTGCCGGCCCGGCCGGGTGCCGGCAAGCCCAGCCTGGCCGATGTGGCGCCCGGCCAGGCGACAGGTTCGTCGGCGGACGCGTCGTTGGCGGCCGGCGCCAGGCCGTCGCTGGCCGATGCGCCGCCCCTCGCTGCGTCGCCGCGCCTGATGGGCGCCATCAAGCATGCGCAGGAGTCTCTGCAGCGCCGCCCGGCCGTCGGCTCGGAATCCGGCGGCGGCGGTGCGGCCACGAGCGCACCCCGGGCGCTTGAGGAAATCGGCGCCCGCAACCAGGCCTTCAAGCAGGTCCTGAAGCAGGCCGCGAACAACCCGGCCGAGCGCGCGACCATCGAGATCGTCGCGATGATGTTCCAAAGCATCCTGACCGAGGAGCGCATCCCGGCCACGGTGCGGGTCTGGTTCGCTCGGCTGCAGATGCCGGTGCTGCGCGTGGCCGTCAGCGAGCCCGACTTCTTCGCCGCCGCCGATCACCCGGCGCGCCGCCTCATCGACCGCATGGGTGCCTGCGTGATGGGCTTCAACACGGCCCACAATAGTGGGCCCGGCGCCGAGCGTGCCAGCAGCGATGCGCTGGAGCGGGAGATCAAGCGCGTCGTTCAGGTCGTCGAGGCCTACCCGGATACCGGCCGGCGGGTCTTCTCCACCGTGCTGACCGAGTTCGAGAAGTTCCTCGACCACTATTTCGAGAACGAGAACCAGGCCTCCAAGCGCGGCGTGTCGCTGGCCCAGCAGGTCGAGCAGCGCGAGACGCTGGCCATCCAGTACACCATCGAGCTGCGCAAGATGCTGTCCGAGGTGCCGGTGCAGGACGGCGTGCGCGACTTCCTCTTCCACGTCTGGGCCGATGTGCTGGCCGTCACGGCCGTGCGCGCCGGCGCCCAGTCAGACGTCACCAAGGTCATGAAGCGGGCCGCGGCCGACCTGATCTGGAGTGCCAGCGCCAAGGCCTCGCGCGAGGAGCGCGCCGACGTAATCCGCCGCCTGCCACCGTTGCTCAAGACCCTGCGCGACGGCATGAGCCATGCCGGCCTGCCCATCGACAAGCAGGACGAGCATGTGCGCCAGCTCAACAACGCCCTGGCGGCAGCCTTCACGGCCAAGACGGCCGCCATCCCACGCGAGCGTCTGGACGAACTGATGGACCAGCTGGAAACGCTGGAAGCCCTGCTGCCCGAGGACATCGAGGGCGGCGACAGCCATGTCGACGAGATGCTGGTGCGCGACCTCTCGGGCCACGAGTCCGAGGGCATGGAGGTCGTCGCCGAGGGCGGCTCGGCGCCGACACCGGCCATGGTGGCCTGGGCTCGCGAGCTGCAGGTGGGTGGCTGGTTCATGCTCGACTACCGCGGCCGCAACGAGCAGGTGCAGCTGGCCTGGCGCGGCCTGCGCAAGCAGCTGGCCCTGTTCGTCACGCCCAAGGGCCGCGGCGTTCTGTTCTCGCTGAATCGCATGGCGGCCTTCCTGCAGGCCGGCCTGCTGCTGCCGGCCCAGGACGAGGCCCTGACCGTGCAGGCCACGCGCAAGGCCCTGGCCAAGCTGGATGCCGACCCCGATCAGCTGCTGAAATGAAAAACGGCGCGAGGGACGTCAGTCCCTCGCGCCAGGCGGGCCCCGCTGAACGCGGGCATGGCCGGTCCCCGAGGGGACGAGTCCGCTTGCGGCATTTGGCCGCATGCAGACTCGGACGGGCCGGCTTGGGAGTGGCCGGGCGCTCGGCCCGAAAACAAGAACGGCGCCTGAGGCGCCGTTTTGCCGTGCAAGATCCGGTCAGTGGATCAGCCGGTCTTCCGGCGCGACGAAGAGCTCGTCCAGGATCAGCGCATCGGGCTCCTCGCCCAGGCTCCAGAACACCATCAGCACGATGATCTTCAGGTCTTCCAGATCCATGGGGGCGCCGGAGATGGCCATGGCGCGGTCGATGACCATCTCGCGCATCGGCCCGGGCAGCACGCCGGCGGATTCGAGGAAGCTGATGAAGCCGACCGAAGCTTCGCCCAGATGCTCGACCTCGGCGGCCGAGTAGACGCGCATCGCACGCTCGCTCTGCTCGCCCTGGTAGGACTCACCAGACGCGGCCAACCCGTCGAGCCAGTTCAGCGCCTCCTGGATCTCGTCATTCTCGAAGCCCACCGCCGTCAGCTTGCGCGCGAGCTGCGCATGGTCGGGGCAGGCGTCCGGGCGCCAGTAGGTCTCGTAGAGATAAACCAGGACATCGAACATCGTGAGGGGATGATAGCCCAGGGTCCGGCGGAGGGCGGACGCGAATAACCCCTCGGATACGGCTCTGATATCCGGGGTTAAGCTCGTCATCCCTGCCGGCGGCGCTGGAACAGCTGGCCCGCCAGTCGCGCGATCTGGCCGTCGAGTTCCAGCTCCAGCAGGGCCGCGCTCAGCTCAGCCGCGGGCCAGCCGCTGCGGGCCATCAGGGCGTCCATGCTGACAGGGTCGAAACCCATGGCGTCCAGCAGCGCCTGCTGCTCGTGAGGTGTCTCGGCGGGGGCCTCGGCCGCCGCCGGCGCGGCGCCCAGGGGCGGCGGCAACTCCTCCAGCACGTCTTCGGCCGACTCCACGAGCTTGGCGCCCTGGCGGATCAGCGCGTGGCAGCCGCGCGCCTGGGGCGAATGGATCGAGCCTGGAATGGCGAACACCTCGCGGCCCGCCTCGGCGGCGAGCCGGGCCGTGATCAGCGATCCCGACTGCACGGCCGCCTCGACGACCAGGCAGCCCTGGCTCAGGCCGGCAATGATGCGGTTGCGCTTGGAAAAGTTGGCCGACAGCACCGGCATGCCCAGCGCGTACTCGCTGACGATGAGGCCGCCGCCGGCCAGCAGCCGTGCGGCCAGATCCGCGTTGCGCCGCGGGTAGACCTGGTCCAGCCCAGTGCCGACGACGGCGATGGTCGCGCCGCCGGCGTCCAGCGCGCCCTCGTGGGCGGCGGCGTCCACGCCCAGGGCCAGGCCGGAGACGATGGCGTAGCCGGCGCGGGCCAGCGCACGGGCGAAGGCGCGGGCGTTGTCGCCGCCCTGGGCCGTGGGGTTGCGGCTGCCGACGACGGCGATGGACGACGCCGCCAGCAGCTCGCGGCGGCCCTGCAGCCACAGCAGCAGCGGCGGATCGGCCGTGGCCAGCAGGCGGGGCGGGTAGTCAGCGTCGCCCAGCGCCAGCAGGGCGTGGCCGGGTTCCGCCAGCCAGTCCCGCGCCTTAGCGATCAGCTCGTCCAGATGTTCCGGCGGCTGGTTGAAGGCCTCGCGCTGCTTGCCGGGCAGGGCCTGGTCCAGCGCCACGGCGGGCAGCTCGAACACGGCCTGCGGGCTGCCGGCCATGGCCAGCAGCCGCCGAGCCGTCGCCGGGCCCACGCTCTCGGTGAGCCGCAGCCAGTCGGCCAGCTCGGCCCGGTCGAGCATCAGGGCTGGGTGAAGCGGTCGCCCGGCCGGACGGCTTCCTTTACCGAGATGATGAGGGCGTAGGACACGCGCTCGTAGACCTCGAAAACGAAGAGCACGCCATGGCGCTCGTCCGGCAGCTTGATGGCCTGGGCCTTTTCCTGCGTCTTGTCCATGGTGACGGCGCCGTCCCGCCACAGCGCCAGCACATGGCCGCGCTCGACGCCGTCGCGCTTGCCGCGGTTCAGGGCAACGATCTGGTTCTGCCCCGCATTCAGGGCTTCGCCGTAGATGGCTGCGATCTGACCCGCCATGGCCTTGTCGGGCGCGTGCGGCACATAGCGGTCCAGATTGCGCGGCGGCGTCGGGGCGAGGCGGTCGCCGAGGCCGACTTCCTGCTTGGCCAGCTTGATGCGCATCGTGGCCGGGACGATTTCGGTCTTGCCGTCGGCCAGGCTGCGCTCCTCGCCGGGGCGGGTCAGCTCGGCCGTGCCGACGTATGGCGCCTCGTAGCCGAGGATTTCCTTCGTGGCCGGGTCGCGCAGCGGCCGTGCGGTGCGGAAGACGCGGAAGTCCGTCGCGCCGGCGAAGTCCCCGCGGGCGTAGGCCAGGTCGCCCCTGCCCAGCAGCACATGGCCTTCCTGGGCGGCGACGATGCGCGGCGCGGTGGCGAGCTGGTCGGTCTCGAACACGACGGCGTCGGTCAGGAAGGGCTGGATCAGGTGCAGCGGGATAGCCGTGATGGGGTCGGCGTCCAGCCCGGCGATGCGCATCTGCGGGCGCAGCTTGACCGTGTCGCCAGCGGTGGCCCCGCCGACACCCTGGGCCAGCTGCAGCCGGGCGCGGCCGTCCACCTTGACGAGCAGCAGCACCTGGCCGGGGTAGATCAGGTGGGGGTTGCGGATCTGGTCGCGGTTCATGCCCCAGAGTTCGGGCCAGCGCCAGGGGCTCTTCAGGAACAGCTTGGAGATGTCCCACAGCGTGTCGCCGGCCTGCACGGTGTGCTGGTCGGGGGCGTTGGGGGCCAGTTCAGCCAGTGGCACGCCGGCGGTGGCGACCTGGTCCGCCACGCGGCGCTGTTCGGCCGTGACGGGCAACTGGCTGGTCTGGGCCCAGGCCGTGGTCGTTGCGAGGGCGAGGCAGGCCGCAAGGACGGGAATGTGGGCGGGGCGGGCAGCGGGCATCGGGCTCGGTCTCCGAAGGGATTGCCGGATCGGCGAAAATCCGCGTGATTCTGCCCGCATTCAACCTGGCCGGCTCCCGCTTGCGAGTGCTTACAAAGCACGAGGCGTGGCCGGCGGCCCACACCCCATGGCTCAACTGCATATCCTCCGCTACCCCGATCCACGCCTGCACACCGTCGCCAAGCCCGTGGCCGCGGTCGACGAGCGCATCCGCCAGCTCGTCGACGACATGCTGGAGACCATGTACGCCGCCGACGGCGTGGGTCTGGCCGCGACGCAGGTGGACGTGCACGAGCGGGTCGTCGTCATCGACACCTCGCAGGACCGCGACACGCCGCGGGTGCTGATCAACCCGGAGCTGGTCAAGACCAGCGAGCGCATGGTCGACGGCGAGGAGGGCTGCCTGTCGGTGCCGCAGATCTATGACAAGGTGCCGCGCCACGCCGAGGTGACCGTGCGTGCAACCAACCGCGACGGCGAGGTCTACGAGTTCGACGCCGACGGGCTGCTGGCGGTCTGCGTGCAGCACGAGATGGACCACCTGATGGGCAAGGTCTTCGTCGAGTACCTGAGCCCGCTCAAGCGCGACCGCATCAAGACCAAGATGGTCAAGAAGACGCGCGAAGAGGAAGCGGAAGCCAGGAAACGCAACCAGCGGCTCTGACCGGCATGCGCGTCGTCTTTGCCGGCACGCCGGAGTTCGCCGCCGTTGCACTGGATGCCCTGCTGGCCGCCGGCTTCACGGTGTCGCTGGTACTGACCCAGCCCGACCGCCCGGCCGGGCGCGGCATGAAGCTGCAGGCGTCAAGTGTGAAGCAGCGCGCCGTCGCGGCCGGCATCCCGGTGGCCCAGCCGCAGGGCCTGAAGCTGGACGGCAAATACGCCTCCGACGCCGCCGCGGCCCGCGAGGCGCTGCTGGCGGCGCACGCCGATGTCATGGTGGTCGCCGCCTACGGCCTCATCCTGCCGCAGTGGGTGCTGGACACCCCGCGCCGCGGCTGCCTGAACATCCATGCCTCGCTGCTGCCGCGCTGGCGCGGCGCGGCCCCCATCCACCGCGCCATCGAGGCGGGCGACGCCGAGACCGGCATCACCATCATGCAGATGGACGCGGGCCTGGACACCGGCGACATGCTGCTGGTCGGCCGCGAGGCCATTGCTGCCTCCGACACGACGGCCTTGCTGCATGATCGCCTGGCGGCCATGGGCGGCCGCCTGATCGTGGAGGCCTTGCAGGCGCCGAGCCTCGCGCGCACGCCGCAACCCGCCGCGGGCGTCACCTACGCCCACAAGATCGAGAAGGCCGAGAGCAGCATCGACTGGCGACAGCCCGCCGCCGAGATCGAGCGCCGCCTGCGCGCCTTCGACCCCTTCCCCGGCGGCGTGGCGACGCTGGCCGGCGAGGCCGTCAAGATCTGGCGGGCCGAGCTGGCCGAGGGCCGCGGTGCGCCGGGCGAAGTCATCGCCCCGGGCCCGGTCGTTGCCTGCGGCCAGGGCGCGCTGAGGCTGACCGAGCTGCAGCGCGCCGGCGGCAAGCGCGGTCCGGCCGCGGCCTTTCTGCAGGCACGGCCCATTGCCGTGGGCGAGCGCTTCGACGCTTGAATTCGGGTTGGCGTGGCACCATCTGCCACATCACCCGTCACTTCGAAAGCGAGCCGAGATGTTCAACCTCGTGAAGACCGCCATCCTGATGGCCGCCATCACGGCGCTGTTCATGGCCGTGGGCGCCATGATCGGCGGCCGTGCCGGCATGCTGATCGCGCTGGCCGTCGCCGTCGGCATGAACTTCTTCAGCTACTGGTTCTCGGCGGACATGGTGCTGAGGATGTACAACGCCCGCGAGGTGGACGCCAGCTCGGCGCCGCAGTTCTACGGCATGGTGGCCGAACTCAGCGCACGCGCCGGCCTGCCCATGCCGCGCGTCTACCTGATCGACGAGGCCGCGCCCAACGCCTTCGCCACCGGCCGCAACCCCGAGCACGCCGCCGTGGCCGCGACGACGGGCATTCTGCGTGCGCTGACCGAGCGCGAGCTGCGCGGCGTCATGGCCCATGAACTGGCCCATGTCGCCCACCGCGACATCCTCATCAGCACCGTCAGCGCGACCATGGCCGGCGCGATCTCCATGCTGGCCAATTTCGCGGCCTTCTTCGGCGGGCGCGACGAGAACGGCCGCCCGACCAACCCCATCGCCGGCATCGCCGTCGCGCTGCTGGCGCCGCTGGCTGCCAGCCTGATCCAGATGGCCATCAGCCGCGCGCGCGAATTCGAGGCGGACCGTGGCGGCGCGGAGATCTCCGGCGATCCGGCAGCCCTGGCCTCGGCGCTGGACAAGATTCACCGCTTCGCCCAGGGCATCCCGCTGCCCACCACGGAGGCCCACCCCGAGACGGCGCAGATGATGATCATGAACCCGCTGTCCGGTGGCGGCCTGCGCAGCCTGTTTTCCACCCACCCGTCGACGCAGGAGCGCATCGCGCGCCTGCTGGCGATGGCCCGGCGCTGACTCAAGTTCGCCGCCGCGGCGCCGATACCTGAGCAGATGAAGCGACTTCTCCTCGCCCTGCCCCTGCTCTCAGCCCTGTCGGCCTGCGAGCAGCTGGGCATCGACGACCCGGTCAAGCTGGCCGCAGCCAAGGAGGCGGAGGGCAAGGCCATCGGCAGCGCCTGCCGGCACGCCATGCGCGCCATCGAGGACTGCTACGTGCTCAACCCAAAGGCGCAGAAGGCGGCCGTGTACACCGGCTGGCGCGAGATGGACGAGTACATGCGCGAGAACAAGCTCGAAGGCATCGCGCCCGTCGTGCCCCGTCCGGGCGCCAGGCCCGCGCAGGCCGCCGAGGAGGCCGAGGCCAAGGCGGCCGAGAAGCCCGCTGAAAAGGGCGCCGACAAGACCGTGGACAAGACCGTGGACAAGGCCAAGGCCCACTGAACAGCGCGCCCAGCCGCATTTCGGGCCGCGAATCCTGCGCATCGTCGCGCCGCCCTCGGCCAGGCGTGGTGCGCTCGGCACCATGGCGACCATCACAACCCCGATGGAGCCCGTCATGAACCACTCCCGCCGCCTTTTCGCCCTCGGTCTCGTGGCCGCCGCCGTCCTCAGCGGCTCCGCCCAGGCCTGGAGCTGGAGTAACAACAGCGAGCGCGTCAACGGCAACGGCGACATCGCCACCGAGGCCCGTGACCCCGGCGCCTTCGACGGCGTCGCGCTGACCGGCGGCTTCAACGTCGTCATCCGCCAGGGTTCGGGCAACAAGGTCGAGGTCAAGGCCGACCGCAACCTGCTGCCCTACATCGAGACTCGCGTGATCGAGGGCGGCAAGGGCCGCACGCTGCAGATCGAGCCCAAGAAGGGCTTCAACATCAGCTCGTCCAGCAACCCCAGCTTCGTCATCGAGATGCCGGCGCTGCGCGCGGTTTCGGTGGCCGGCTCGGGCACGATCAAGGTCGAGGCGATGAAGACCGGCGGCGTCGACGCGGCCATCGCCGGCTCCGGCGACATCCGCTTCGCCGGCCTGGACGCCGAGCGCCTGGGCATGAAGGTCAGCGGCAGTGGCGACATCGTCGCGGCTGGCCGCTGCGGCAGCGCCAGCGTCTCCATCGCCGGCAGCGGCGACGTGAAGGCCGCCGACCTGGTGGCCGAAGAAGTCAAGGTCACCATCGCCGGCAGCGGCGATGCGCAGGTCAATGCGACCAAGCGCCTCAACGTATCCATCGCCGGCAGCGGCGACGTGAAGTACGCCGGCTCGCCCGAGATCACCTCCTCCATCGCCGGCAGCGGCAAAGTCCGTCGCCTCGGCCAGTGATTGAAGTGCCGCCGACAATGGCGGCATGACTCTGTTTTCGAGGCTGCGCGCGCTGGCGGCCGACCCCGATTTCCGCCAGGGTGCGCGCGACATGGCCTCGCCCTCCCTGGGCCTGGCCGCCTGGGGCCTGGTGACCGGCGTGACGATGGTCAAGAGTGGCCTGAGCCTGCCGCTGGCCTTCGGCATGTCGCTGCTGGTGTTCGCCGGCAGCGCCCAGCTCACGGCCCTGCCGCTGATCGCCTCCGGCGCGCCGCTGTGGGTGCTGCTGGCCACGGCCTTCTGCGTGAACCTGCGCTTTGTCATCTTCAGCGCGCAGTGGCGCCACTACTTCGGCCATCTGCCGCGCCTGAAGCGGCTGACGCTGACCTACTTCGCGGCCGACCTGAACTTCGTCTACTTCATCAAGCGCTACCCTGACCCTGTGCCGGCGCGGCCGCAACGGCGCTACTTCTGGGGCGGCGTTGCGGTGAACTGGCCGACCTGGCAGGCCTGCTCCTTCACCGGTATCCTGCTGGCCGACCGCATCCCGACACACTGGGGCATCGGCTTCGCCGGCGTGATGGCGCTGCTGGGCCTGTCTTACTCGCTGCTGACCGAGCGGGTGCTGTGGTGGGTGGCCGTCACGGCCGGGGCTGTGTCCATCGCGACCTACTCGCTGCCGCTCAAGCTCAACATCCTCTGCGCCATCGTCGCGGCAGGCGCCGTCGGTTGGTGGCTGGATTCCCGGAGGGCCGGGCGATGAGCGAGGCCCTGGCCTGGGTCGCCCTGTTCGGCCTGGGCGCCATCACCGTGCTGACGCGCGGCTTCTTCATGATCGGCAACGAACCGCTGCCCATCCCGGACTGGCTGCGCGAGTTGCTCAAGGTCGCGCCGCTGGCGGCGCTGGTGGCCGTGGTCGCACCCGAGATCTTCATGACGCAGGGCCATGTCATCACGACCTGGCAGGACGCCCGTTGGCCGGCCGCGCTGGCCGCCACGGCCTACTACTTTTGGCGCAAGGGCATCCTTGGCACCATCGTCGTCGGCATGGCCGTCATGCTGCCGTTGAAGCTCGGTCTCGGTTGGTAACCGCGCCGGACCGCCCGCGCGCGAGAATGCCGGCAGTATTTCTCACCAACTGCCCCGTCCGACCATGAACGTCATCCGCTTCTCCGACCTGATCGCCGCCGGCAAGGTGGCCGGCCAACGCGTCTTCATCCGCGCCGACCTCAACGTGCCGCAGGACGACAACGGCAAGATCACCGAGGACACCCGCATCCGCGCCTCGCTGCCGGCCATCAAGATGGCCCTGGACGCCGGCGCCGCCGTCATGGTCACGTCCCACCTGGGCCGCCCGACGGAGGGCGAGTTCAAGCCCGAGGATTCGCTGGCGCCGGTGGCGGAGCGCATGGCCGAGCTGCTGGGCCGCCCCGTGCCGCTGCAGCGCGACTGGGTCGACGCCGTCTCCGTGGCGCCGGGCCAGCTGGTGCTGCTGGAGAACTGCCGGCTCAACAAGGGCGAGAAGAAGTGCAGCGAGGAACTGTCCAGGAAGCTGGCCGCCCTGTGCGACATCTTCGTGCACGACGCCTTCGGCACCGCCCACCGTGCCGAGGCCACGACCTACGGCATCGCCAAGTTCGCAAGAACGGCCTGTGCCGGCCCGCTGCTGGCCGCCGAGATCGATGCCATCACCAAGGCCCTGGCCAACCCGCGCCGGCCGCTGGTGGCCATCGTCGCCGGCTCCAAGGTCTCGACCAAGCTGACCATCCTGCAAAGCCTGGCGAGCAAGGTCGACGGCCTCATCGTCGGCGGCGGCATCGCCAACACCTTCATGCTGGCGGCCGGCCTGAAGATCGGCAAGTCGCTGGCCGAGCCGGATCTGGTCGACCAGGCCAAGGCCGTCATCGCCGCGATGGCCGCGCGCGGTGCCGAGGTGCCCATCCCCGAGGACGTCGTGACGGCCAAGGCCTTTGCCGCCGGCGCGACGGCCTCCGTCAAGGCGGCCACCGACGTCGAGGACGATGACCTCATCCTCGACATCGGCCCCAAGACCGCCGCCAGGCTGGCCGAGAAGCTCAAGGCCGCCGGCACCATCGTCTGGAACGGCCCGGTCGGCGTCTTCGAGTTCCCCGCGTTCGCCCATGGCACCGAGGCCATCGCCCGCGCCATCGCCGAGAGCGTCGCCTTCAGCATCGCCGGGGGTGGCGACACGCTGGCGGCCATCGCCAAGTACGGCATCGAGAAGGACGTGGGCTACATCTCCACCGGCGGCGGCGCCTTCCTGGAAGTGCTGGAAGGCAAGACCCTGCCGGCCTTCGAGATCCTCAGCAAGCGCGCTGCGGGCTGACGCAAGTCCGCCCCTGGCGGCGGACCGATTTCACGCACCCACTCGGGCGTTGTGACAATTTGTTGCAGCCGGCCGCCAGAATGTCCGGATGGTCCTGCGCTGGCTGCTCGCTCTGCTCGTTGTCGCAACGTTGCTCGGGCTCTATGCCAACGAGCACTGGATGACGCGCAGCCTCGCGTTGGACGGGCGCGGCCCGGCGCAGCGCCTTCAGCTGGTCGATGACAGCAGCAGCGGCGGCGCGAGCCACGCGGTGCTGGTCGAAGGGGCAGCCGGCGGGCCGCTGGCCATGCGCTGCGAGATCAGGCCCGGCTTCCAGTGGCCCTACTGCGAGATGCAGATCGAGATGCTGGGGCATGACCTCGATGCCGGCGGCTTCAGCCACATCCGGCTGTGGCTGCATGCCGAGGGCCCGACGCTGGACAACAGCGCGCCGCAGCTGCGCGTTTTCCTGCGCAACTTCCATCCCGCCTATTCGGCCACGGGCCAGGGCGTCGATCTCAAGCCTCACGAGGTCGTCTTGGCGCCCGGCGCCCAGCCCCTGCCGGTGGAGCTGCGGCTGTCGCAGTTCATGATCAGCTCCTGGTGGGCCCAGAGCCATCCGCTGCCGGTGGCGCTGATGGGTCCGCAGATGGACCGCATCCGCGTCTTCAGCCTCAGCACCAGCGGGCAGGTTGCGCCGGGCGTGCATTTGATCCGCCTGGATCGCGCCGAACTGGTGGGCAACTGGATCGCCCCGGAGACTTTCCGCCTGGGCCTCGTCGGCCTGTGGATGTTCAGCCTGCTCGGCTATCTGGCCTGGGAGAGCTGGACGGTGCGGGGGCGGCTCAGGCGCTCGATGACGCGCTCGCGGGCGCTGGAGAAGATGGCCCTGCGCGACCCGCTGACCCGCGTTGCCAACCGCGACGGTCTGAACCGCGCGCTGGAGCTGCTGCTGCAGGTGCAGGGCGACATGAGCTTCCCGCTGTCGATCGTGTTCGTCGATGCCGACCACTTCAAGCGCATCAACGACGAGCATGGGCACGACGTGGGTGACCATGTGCTGGTGCTGCTGGCCCGCACGCTGCGCGCCAACCTGCCGCGTGACGACCTGCTGGCGCGCTGGGGCGGCGAGGAGTTCGTCATCGTGATGCCGCAGACCCCGGCCGAGGAGGCCGTGGCCGTGGCCGAGCGGCTGCGCCAGGTCATGGCGCGCACCGAGTGGCCGGCCGGCCTGACGGTGACGGCGAGCTGGGGCGTGGCCCAGGCCGTGACGGCGGCGGAGGTGGACACCGCCTTGCGCGAGGCCGACCAGGCCATGTACCGCGCCAAGCGCGACGGGCGCGACCGCGTGATATCGGCTTCTGCATAGATCGCCAAGAAACCTGCATCGCGCGGGGCCTGAAACGCGGCGTAATCTTCCGGGTTCCCTTCCGGAGATGTGCTGCCATGGAAAAGAACAACGCTCCCTTGTCGCCTGCCGAAGCCGCGCTGCGCGACGCTGCCCGTGACTATCACCGCGCGCCGACGCGCGGAAAGATTTCCGTCACGCCCACCAAGGCGTTGAGCAACCAGCGCGACCTGTCGCTGGCTTACTCGCCGGGCGTGGCCTATCCCTGCCTGGACATCGAGCGCGACCCGGCCCTGGCCGCTGACTTCACGTCGCGCGGCAACCTCGTCGGCGTCATCACCAACGGCACGGCCGTGCTGGGCCTGGGTGATATCGGTCCGCTGGCGGCCAAGCCGGTCATGGAAGGCAAGGGCTGCCTGTTCAAGAAGTTCGCCGGCATCGACGTCTTCGACATCGAGCTGGCCGAGCGCGACCCCGACAAGCTCATCGACATCATTGCCGCGATGGAGCCGACGCTGGGCGGCATCAACCTGGAAGACATCAAGGCGCCCGAGTGCTTCTACATCGAGCGCGAGCTGTCCAAGCGGATGAACATCCCCGTCTTCCACGACGACCAGCACGGCACGGCCATCATCTCGTCGGCCGCGCTGCTCAACGGGCTGGAGCTGGTGGGCAAGGACATCGGCAAGGTCAAGGTCGCCGTGTCGGGCGCGGGCGCAGCAGCCATCGCCTGCCTGGACGTCATGGTGGGCCTGGGCGTGAAGCGTGAGAACGTCTTCGTCTGCGACTCGCGCGGCGTCATCCAGAGCGAGCGCGAGGACGCCAAGGCGGGCAAGCTGGACGAATCCAAGCAGCGCTACTGCCAGATCACCGCTGCCCGCACGCTGGCCGACGTGGTGGCTCGCGCCGACGTCTTCCTGGGCTGCTCCGCCGCCGGCGTGCTGACGGCCGAGATGGTCAAGACCATGGCCGACAAGCCCATCATCCTGGCCCTGGCCAACCCCGAGCCCGAGATCCGCCCCGAACTAGCCAAGGCCGTGCGGCCGGACTGCATCGTGGCCACGGGCCGCAGCGACTACCCCAACCAGGTCAACAACGTCCTGTGCTTCCCCTACATCTTCCGCGGTGCGCTGGACTGCGGCGCCACCAAGATCACCGAGGGCATGAAGCTGGCCTGCGTGCGCGAGATCGCGGCGCTCGCCAAGGCCGAGACGAGTGATGAGGTCGCCGCGGCCTACGCCGGCCAGGAGCTGGCCTTCGGCCCCGAGTACCTCATCCCCAAGCCCTTCGACGCCCGCCTCATCCTGCGCATCGCGCCAGCCGTGGCTGCGGCGGCAGCCGTGGATGGCGTGGCCACCCGGCCCGTGGCGGACCTCGACGCCTATCGCCAGTCGCTGGAGCGCTTCGTCTACCAGACCGGCATGTTCATGCGGCCCGTGTTCACCGCCGCCAAGGCCGAGAAGGCCCGCGTCATCTACGCCGAGGGCGAGGACGAGCGCGTGCTGCGCGCCGTGCAGGTGGCGCTGGACGAAGGCCTGTGCCGGCCCACGCTGATCGGCCGCCCCGAGGTGCTGGCCTCACGCATCCAGCGCGCCGGCCTGCGCCTGAAGCTGGGCGAGGACGTGGCCGTCATCGACCCCGAGGACGACCCGCGCTTCCGCCTGTACTGGGAGGCTTACCACGCGCGCATGAAGCGCAACGGCGTGACGCCCGAGATGGCCAAGTCGGCCGTGCGCCGCTCCAACACCGCCATCGGCGCGCTGGCCATCGAGCTGGGCGATGCCGACGCGATGATCTGCGGCATGGTCGGCCGCTTCGACCGCCACCTGGAGCAGGTGCGCGAACTCGTCGGCCTCAGCGCAGGCGCCCGCCAGTTCGCCGCGATGAACGCGCTGATGCTGGAGAGCATGACCCTCTTCATCGCCGACACCTTCGTCAACGACGACCCGACGGCCGAGGAGCTGGCCGACATCGCCGCCATGGCCGCCGAGGAGGTGCGCCGCTTCGGCCTGCCGCCCAAGCTGGCCTTCGTCAGCCACTCGATGTTCGGCTCGTCCACGCGTCCGTCGGCGATCAAGATGCGCCGTGCCCACGAGCTGTTCTCCGCCGCTCACCCCGAGGTGGAGTGCGACGGCGAGATGCACGGCGACGCGGCCCTGTCCGAGAGCGTGCGCCAGGCCTTCCTGCCCGACAGCAAGCTCACGGGTGCGGCCAACCTGCTGGTGCTGCCGACGCTGGACGCCGCCAACATCCTCTTCAACGTGCTGAAGATCAGTGCCGGTCACGGCGTGACGGTGGGCCCCATGCTGCTCGGCGCGGCGCGGCCGGTGCACATCCTGACGCCCTCGGCCACGGTGCGCCGCATCGTCAACATGACGGCTCTGGCGGTGGCTGACGTGCGGGAAGCGCGGCTCGCGAAGGGCTGAATTGCGCCAGCGCCACGCCGGCGAGGATGACGCCGGCGCCCAGCAGCTTGTGGGCGCTGAACTGCTCGCCGCCCCACAGCCAGGCGGCCAGGCCGGCCACCAGCGGCATCAGGTAGATCAGCGGCGCGGTGCGGGCCACGCCGCGCTTCTCGTTGGCCCAGCCCCAGGCCAGCCAGCCGATGAAGCCGCCGCCGGCCACCTGCCACAGCGTGCCGCTCCACACCCAGTGCGGCTGGGCCCGCCAGTCGATGGCGGTCAGCTCGGGCCAGCACCACGCCAGCATCGGCACGGTGCAGACCAGGCTGCCGTAGCCCAGCACCGTCACGCCGCCGTGATGCTGGATCAGCGGCTTGGCTGCAACCGTGTAGTAGCTGAACAGCGCGGCGGCGGCGAGCAGCGTCAGGTCGCCCAGCGAGGCCTGCCAGTCCGCGGCCAGCAGCTTGTCGGACGTGAACAGCAGAGCGCCGGTGGCGGCGGTCGCCACACCCGCCACCTGGCCGGGCGACAGCCTCTCGATGCCGCTCAGCCGCAGGATCAGCAGCGTGAACACCGGCCCGCAGGCCAGCAGCACGCTGGCGCTGAAGGCCGTGGAGCCCTGCATGCCATAGGCCGACAGCAGCAGATGCAGGCCCTGGCCCACCAGGGTCAGCCGCACCAGCGGCCAGACCTCGCGGCGGTCCAGCCGTGGCCAGCGCAGGCCGAAGCGCCAGCACAGCAGGGCCACGGCGCAGACGGGCACCAGCAGGTAGCGCAGGCCCAGGAAACCCGCTGGCCCGACTTGGTTGAACAAGGCCTTGGACAGCGGGAAGTTCAGCCCCCAGGTCAGCACCACCGCGAGGGCGGCGGCAAGAGGCGCGGCGGAACGGTCAGTCATGCCGGCATGTTCTCATCCGGTCTTCACGCTGTTGCTGGCCCGTAACCGATGACGACCTCCGAGCCCCTGCCTCGCCTCGCCCCGCTGGACCCCGTCCACCCCGACGCCCAGGCGCTGATCCGCCAGTCCGAGGCGCTGATGACGGCCCTCTACCCGAGCGAGAGCAACCACTTCGAGCCCGCCGAGGGGCTGCGCCCGCCGGGCGGCGCGTTCTGGGGGCTGTGGCTGGGCGAGACGCTCGTGGGGTGCGGCGGCGTCAAGTTCCAGGCGCCCGAGGGTGAGCCGCCCTACGGTGAGATCAAGCGGCTTTTCGTGCTCGACAGCGCCCGTGGCCGCGGCATCGCGCGACAGCTCATGGCGCAGCTCGAAGCGGATCTCCGCGAGCGCGGCGTGACCCTGGCACGGCTGGAGACAGGTGTCCACCAGCCCGAGGCCCTCGGCCTGTACCGGCGCCTGGGCTATGTCGAGCGCGGGCCGTTTGGCGACTACGTGCCCGACCCGCTCAGCATCTTCTTCGAGAAGGCGCTGACTTGAAACGCAACGAAACTCCGGCGGGGCCTGGCGGACCATAATTCCGCGCCCCCCAGACATTCGAGACAAGCCATGACCCGCGCCACCAAGATCGTCGCCACCCTCGGCCCAGCCTCCAACACGCCGGAGGTGCTGGAACAGATGATCCGCGCCGGCGTCGACGTCGTGCGGCTGAACTTCTCCCACGGCAAGGCCCAGGACCACATCGATCGCGCCACCATGGTTCGCGCGGCGGCGGCGCGCGTGGGCAAGTCGGTGGCCATCATGGCCGACCTGCAGGGCCCCAAGATCCGCGTCGGCAAGTTCGAGAACAACAAGATCGAGCTGGTGCCCGGCGCCAAGTTCGTGCTCGACGCCGACCGCACCGAGCTCGGCACGCAGGACATCGCCAGCCTCGACTACAAGGAGCTGCCGCGCGACGTGAAGCCCGGCGACACGCTGTTGCTCAACGACGGTCTGCTGGTACTCATCGTCGAGGCCGTGCGGGGCGCCCAGGTGCACACCGTCGTCAAGCTCGGCGGCGAGCTGTCCAACAACAAGGGCATCAACAAGCAGGGCGGCGGCCTGACGGCGCCGGCGCTGACCGGCAAGGACATGGAGGACATCAAAACCGCGATGTCCTTCCAGTGCGAATACTTGGCGGTGAGCTTCCCCAAGAACGCCACCGACATGGAGATGGCGCGCCAGCTCGCCAACGTGGCCGGCGAGCCCTACCGCCACAAGCCGGCCATGATCGCCAAGATCGAGCGCTACGAGGCCATCCCCCACCTCGAAGCCATCCTGAAGGCCAGCGACGGCATCATGGTTGCCCGCGGCGACCTCGCCGTGGAAGTGGGCAACGCGGCCGTGCCGGCGCTGCAAAAGCGCATGATCAAGCTGGCCCGCGAGCTGGACAAGGTCGCCATCACGGCCACGCAGATGATGGAGTCCATGATCGTCAACCCGGTGCCCACGCGCGCCGAGGTCAGCGACGTGGCCAACGCCGTGCTGGACGGCACCGACGCCGTCATGCTGAGCGCCGAGACGGCCGCCGGCAAATACCCGGTCGAGACCATCGAGCAGATGGCCGCCATCGCGCTGGAGGCCGAGCGGGCCGAGTTCGTCACGCTGGACACCGACTTCGCCGGCCGCCAGTTCGGCCGCATCGACCAGTCCATCGCCATGGGCGCGCTGTTCACCGCTCACCACCTCGGCTGCAAGGCCATCCTGGCCCTGACCGAGTCCGGCTCGACGGCGCTGTGGATGAGCCGCCACCGCATCCAGGTGCCCATCTTCGGCCTGACGACCCAGGTCGTCAGCCAGCGCAAGATGGCGCTCTACCGCAACGTCACGGCCCTGCTGATGGACAAGTACGAAGACCGCGACCAGGCCCTGGCAGCGGCCGAGAAGATCCTCGTCGACCGCGGCGTGCTGATGCCCGGCGACACCTACGCCATCACCTGCGGCGAGCCCATGGGCTACCCGGGCGGCACCAACATGCTGAAGGTCTGCCGGGTCGCCTGAGCGGACGAGTGGCTGAGCGGGCGATGGACATCAAGGTCCTGTTCCCGACGCTGGTCGGCGTCAGCCAGGCCGACGCCGCGACCTTCGCCGCCATCCAGGCCGAGGTGCTGGCCAGCGAGGCGCGCATCAAGCCGCTGCTGGCGCCCGCCTGGGGCGACCAGGTCTGGTCGTCCTTCGAGGCCGAGAAGCATCTCTTCGTCGCCGCCGGCCTGCACCGGCTGCGCGCCTTCGTCGAGTCCAGCATCCTCGACTTCGTCGCCCGCACGCGCGAGTCGGCCGCCGACATGGCCTTCGTCGACGACTACTCGCAGAGCTGGATCAACGTGACGGCGCGCCACGGCTACCAGGAGCGCCACAACCACGAGCGCGAGGCCGTGGGCCTGCCCATCAGCGGCGCCTTCTACTTCCGCACCAACGGCCAGGACGGCGACCTGTCCATCATGCCGGTGGACATGCAGACCAAGCTCTTCGATCCCGAAGTCATCGCGCCCGCGGTCGGCCAGCTGGTGCTGTTCCGCTCCGAGGTCTTCCACCGCGTCGGCGCCAACCTGACCGACTCGGACCGCATCTCCTTCAGCTTCAATTACCTGCTGCGCCGCCGCGGCGCCTGAGCGCCGCCGCTGCCCGCACGCTGGCGGGCGGGTAAGGCTGCGGTCAGTCCGGCATAAGGCGCGTGTCATGGACTGCGGCAAGAATGCAGGCATGTCTGCCGTGACCCGAGATCCCGGTGCCAGCCTGGACGTGGTCCTGCCGGCGTTCAATGAAGCGGCCAATCTGCCGGCCCTTTTCGGGCAGCTGCAACGCGTGCTGGGCCCGCTGACGCCGCGCTGGCGCATCCTGCTCGTCGACGACGGCAGCAGCGACGACACCGGTGCGGTGGCGCTGGCCGCGCGTGCCGCGGGCCTGCCGCTGCGCTATGTGAAGCTGTCGCGCAACTTCGGCAAGGAGGCCGCGCTGACCGCCGGCCTGGCCCTGGCCGACGCCGACCGCGTGCTTCTGATGGACGCCGACGGCCAGCATGCGCCCGAGCTCGTCGCCGCCATGCACGCGGCCTGGCTGCGCGGGGCCGACATGGTCTGCGCCGTGCGCGCCAACCGAGACGAGGAGGGCGCGCTCAAGCGCTGGGGGACCCGGCTGTTCTACCGCATCGTCAATGCCTCGACCCGGCTCTACATCCCGCCCGATGCAGGCGACTTCCGGCTGCTGGACCGCTGCGTCGTCGACGCCCTCAACGCACTGCCGGAGCGCAACCGCTTCATGAAGGGGCTGTACGCCTGGGTGGGCTTCCGCACGGAGTTCCTGCCCTACACCCCGCGGCCGCGCGCCAGCGGCCGCAGCCACTTCTCGATGAGCCGTCTGCTGCACCTGGCCTTCAATGGCGTGACGGCCTTCAGCAACCTGCCGCTGCGCATCTGGAGCGCGCTCGGCGGCCTGGTTGCGTTCTGTGCCCTGGCCTACGGGGGCTGGATCGTGCTCGAGCACCTGCTCTACGGCCATCCCATCCCCGGCTGGCCGACCGTGGTGGCCGGCCTGATGTTCTTCAGCGGCGTGCAGCTGCTGTCCATCGGCATCATGGGCGAGTACATCGGCCGCATCTTCGACGAGGTCAAGCACCGGCCGGTCTACCTCGTCGCGCAGGACAGCGGCAACCCGCCATGACGCCGCCGCGCCGGCTGGCGGTCTGCGCCGACGACTATGGCCTGGGGCCGGCCATCGATCGCGGCATCCTGGCGCTGGCGGCACGGGGGCGCATCACGGCGCTGAGCTGCCTGGTCACGGCGCCACGCTGGGCGGCAGCCGGCCCGGCCCTGCAGGACTGCGCCGCCGCCGCCGGCCTGCACTTCAACCTCACCGAGGGCGAACCGCTGAGCCCGGCGCTGCGCCGCCACTGGCCGCGCCTGCCGAGCCTGGGCGCCCTGCTGACCTGGGCCGCCCTCGGCCACCTGCCCGACGCGGTGGCCGACGAATTCCAGGCCCAGCTGCAGCGCTTCGTCGCCGTCGCCGGCCGGTCGCCCGCCTTCATCGACGGCCACCAGCATGTGCATGCCCTGCCGGGCGTGCGGCCCTTGGTGCTGGCCGCCGCGCAGGGCCTGGGCCTGCCGCTGCGCAACACCGGCCGGGTGCTCGGCCCCGGCTTCGCCTTCAAGCGCCGCGTCATCGAGGCCTGCGGCGGCCGCGCGCTGGCGGCCGAGATGCGCTCGCGCGGCTGGCCCGTGGCGCCGGCCCTGGTCGGCGTCTACGGTTTCGATCCGCGCGCCGACTACCGCGCGCTGATGCGGGGCTGGCTGCGCAGCGCACCCGACGGCGCGCTGCTGTTCTGCCATCCGGCCCTGGGCGGGCCCGATCCCGGCGATGCCATCGCCGCCGCGCGGGCCCGCGAGATGGCCTACCTGGCCAGCGATGCCTTCGCGGCCGACCTGGCGGAGTTCGGCGTCACTCTCGGCTGAACGACCAGACCCGGTTGACCGCATAGCCGGCGAGCATGACGACGACGGTCGCCCCGGCCTGGGCCAGCAGATAGTGCAACCCGAGGCGCACGCCCGCGGCGACCAGCCCCATGCCCAGCAGCGCACCGGCGCCGGCCGTGACGTGGAAGCGGCACCAGGCCGGCGCCCAGCGGCCGCGGTGCGCGAAGGTGTAGTGCCGGTTGGCCCAGAACGCCACCTGCGCGCCCAGCAGCGCGCCAGCGCCGGAGGCCAGCCAGGCCGGCCAATGCCCCGCTTCCACGGCCAGGGCCATCAGCGCGTAGTGCGCGGCCGTCGCGGCTCCGCCGACGGCGGCGTAGCGCCCCAGCCGCTTCACGGACAACCGGCCGGGCGCGGCAGCTCGAACAGCGTCCCGCGCCGGCCGCTGAGGACGGGGCGCGCCCCGGGAAGCGCGTCTTGCGGCGCGGCCACGAGCCAGATCCGCCCCGGTGCGCAGCGTTCGCGCGCCAGGCGCTCCGGAGTCCACAGCACCCGGCTGCCGCCCGCCGGATCGAAGCGTGCGGCATCCAGCAGCTCGCGCTGCCAGTTGTCGCCGCCCTGGCTGCGCAAGGCATCCCAGTCGGCCAGCACGGCCGGCGGCACCGCGAGGCGGGCCTGCAGGCGCAGGTCGAAGAAGGGCTCGCCGGCCAGCAGCACGCGGTCGCCCGCGGCCAGGCGCTCGTGCAGGGCCCTGCCTAGGTCGGCATGGTCGGGCTGGCCCCAGCGCACGACGGCGGGCACGCTGGCCGCGCAGACGAGCGCGCCCGCCATCCAGGCGGCACGCGCGCTGCGCCGGCCGCGCCAGGCCTCGGCCAGCAGCAGGGCTAGCGGCAGCAGCGCCGGCAGCGCGTAGCCGACGAGCTTGGAGCGCGGCAGCGAGAAGAAGGCGACGATGACGACGATCCACCAGAGGTCGAACCCCAGCCGGCGCAGCGCGGCGGGCAGGCGCAGGCTCAGCGGCAGCGTGCCCAGCGGCAGCACGGCGAGGAAGAACCACCAGGGCTGGGCATTGTTGAAGCGCGCCTCGGTGTAGCGGCGGAAATGCTGCTCGACGACGAAGTAGTCGAAGAAGCCCGGGAAGCGCTGCTGCATGCCCCACATCCAGGGCAGGGCAATGGCCGCGAACAGGCCCAGGGCCAGCGGGTGCAGCGCGAAGCGCAGCGCCGCCCAGCGCCGGTTCCACAGCAGCCAGGGCAGCACGACGAGGCCGGGCAGCACCGCGCCGATCAGGCCCTTGGACAGCAGGGCAAGGCCCATCGCGGCCCAGGCCAAGCACAGCCAGCCGAGGCTGTGCCCCTCGGGGGCCAGTGCCCGCCGCGTGCTGACGATGGCCAATGAGATCCAGCCCGCCACCAGCATGTCGTGGTTGGCGTACTGGCCGCCCAGGTAGAACAGCGGCAGCACCGCCAGCACGGCCAGGGCCTGCCGGGCGCCGTCTAGCCCGAAGCGGGCGCGCGCCTCGATCCACAGCGCCAGGCCCAGCAACCAGGCGCCCAGCAACGGCGCTGCACGCAGGGCCAGCGGCGTGGGGCCGAGCAGATGGATGGCCGCCATGTCGATCCAGTACATCAGCGGCGGCTTGTGGAAATAGGGCAGGCCGAAGAGGGTGGGGGTCAGCCACTGGCCGTCCGCCAGCATCTCGAAGGCCACGCCGCCGTAGCGCCCCTCGTCGGGCAGGGCCACGGGCCGCCAGCCGGCCAGGGCGGCGAGCCACAGCGCCAGCAGCGCGAGCGGCCACCAGGAGGGCAGGCGGCGGGACAGGGATTCGGGCAGGCGCATGCCGACAGCCTAGGGGATGCCTGTGACGCTGCTTGTCACGGAGCTGGTGGCGGGCTTGCGCGCAGGCGTCAGCGCGGCCGCGTCATCTCGTGACGATGTCGCGATGGAAGAAGGCCATGCGCGCCAGCAGCCTGTTCTGCGCGCCGAAGGGCACGCCGGCGGCATCCATGGCCCATTGCAGGTTCTCGACCAGCGCGTTGAAGGCGGCGCGGTCGATGCCCAGGTGGGCGTGCGCGTCCTTCATGCCGACGCCGTCGTAGACGCAGGGGCCGCCGGCCACGACGCAGAAGTAGTCGGCCAGCACCCGCTTGAGGTGCTTCATGTTGATGCCGTCGAAGTAGCGCGCGATGCGCGCGTCCTGCAGCATGCGGTCGTAGAAATCGTTGGTGAAGGCCTGGATGACCTCCTTGCCGCCGAGCTCCCGGTAGAGCAGGTCGTCGGCCGCCACCGGCGCGGTGCCGGGCATCACGGTGCTGGCCCGGGAGTCCTGGGCCTGAGCCAGCGGGGCCGCCAGGGCCAGGGCGAGGGTGGCGAACAGCAGGCGGGACTTCATCGGGCGGTCGTGGGAGAGGGTGACGGGCCAGTCTAGCGGGGCCACCCGCGCCGTGGCGCGCAGGCGTGGCGGGTTTTGCGTGCGCCGGTCACATTCGGGCCGGGGTCGATCGGCCCCTGCCCGCCTCGGAATTGGCAGGCGCGGCATGATGCAGCCCCATGGTCGGCACAAGGCGTCGTTGGGGGCGGAGGATGCTGGGCGGCGTGGCCGCCCTGCTGCTGTGCCCGCTCGCCGGCGCGCAGCCGCCCCGCCCGCTGGTGATGCTGGTGGAGACCAGCGCGCTGATGCCCCAGGCCCGTATCGAGGGCGAGCGTGTCGTCGAAGGGCTGCACCTGGACATCGGCCAGGCCCTGGCCCGGCGTCTGGGCCGCGACCTCGTCGCCCGGCCCGTGCCGCGCAAGCGTCTGGCCGAGGCCCTGCAGCGCGGCGAGGGCGACCTGCTGTGCGACTACCAGAGCGACTGGCTGCCCGGCGCCTTCGCGTGGAGCCGCCCCTTCATCCCCGACCAGGCCCTGTTGATCAGCGCCGCCACGGCCCCGGCCCCGGCCGGGCTGACGGCGCTGGCCGGCCAGCCGGTGGGCACGGTGCGCGGCTACGTCTACCCCGAGGTGTCGGACGCGCTGCGCGCCAGCTTCATGCGTGACGATGCCCCCGACGCGCTGACCAATCTGCAGAAGCTCGGCCTCGGCCGGGTGCAGCACGCGCTGACGGGCAGGCGCGCGCTGGAGTACCAGCAGCGCATCGGCCACTTCAAGCTGCCGCTGCACCCGCCGCTGGTCGTCTCCGAGGTGCTGGCGCAATGTGCGCTGTCGGCCAGCAGCCCGGTCGGGCTGGCGGCGTTGAACACGGCCATCCAGAGCCTGGTTGGCGAAGGCGAGCTGAACCGGCTGCTGGCCAGGTATCGCTAGCCGGCCAGTTCCCGGTGCAGCCAGGCCCGGGCCAGCGCCCAGTCGCGCTTGACCGTCGTGCGGCTGAGCTGCAGCACGTCGGCAATCTCCTCCAGTTCCAGCCCGCCGAAGAACTTCAGCTCGACGACCTTGGCCGCACGCGCGTCCTGCTGCTCGAACGCCAGCAGCGCCTCGTGCACGCGCAGCACGTCGGCGTCGATGCCGCCAGCCACCTGCTGGGCCTCCGTCAGCGTCAGCGACACCAGTGCCGCCTCGCGCTTGGCAGCCTGCTTGGCCATGGCGTGGTTGATGAGGATGCGTCGCATCATCAGCGCGGCCACGCCCAGGAAGTGGCTGCGGCTCTGCCACTCGGTGCGGGTCTGCTCGGCCATGCGCATCCAGGCCTCGTGGGTCAGCGCCGTAGCGCTCAGCGTGTGGCCGGCGGCTTCGCGCCGCATCTGGGCGGCGGCACAGCGGTGCAGCTCGTCGTACAGGCTCTGGTTGAGGGCGTCGGACGGCGCGGCGGGCGGGCTCATGCGGAAATTCTTGCATGGCGCATGGTCCTCGCGGCCCGGATCGGCTGCGTGTGCAGATGCAAGCCGCCATGCCCCGCCGAATCCCTATCCCCGCCGCCGACATCGCGCCACAGCACGCGATGCTGATTGCCCGCATGGTCAACCGGCGCTGATTGGCAATACTCGCCGCCCATGCAGGGAACCCCCATCCAGGACGTTGCGCGCTGGGCGCGGCTGAAAGCGCTGTTCGACGCTGCCGCCGAGGCCGGGCCGGCGCGGCGCGAGGCGCTCATCGCCGAGGCCGATCTCGCTGCACAGGATCTGGCCGAGTTGCGCAGCCTGCTGGCCCACCACGAGGAGGCCGCGGGCGAGCGGGGCTTCCTGGCCAGCCCGGCGGCCGTGCCCGGGCCGGCCGCGCGGCTGGGCCAGCGCCTGGGCAACTGGACGCTGGTGCAGGCCATCGGCGCGGGCGGCATGGGCGAGGTCTTCGAGGCCCGCCGCGCCGACGGTCAGTACGAGGGCCGGGCCGCCGTCAAGCTGCTCAAGCGCGGCATGGACAGCGCCGCCGTGCTGCAGCGCTTCGCGCAGGAGCGCCAGGCGCTGGCGCGGCTCAGCCATTCGGGCATTGCGCGGCTGCTGGATGCTGGCGCCAGCGCCGAAGGCCTGCCCTATTTCGTCATGGAGCACGTGGACGGCCAGCCCATCGACCAGGCCGCGCTGCCGCTGGACCTGGAGCAGCGCCTGGGACTGTTCCTGCAGCTGGCCGATGCCGTGGCCCATGCCCACCGCAACCTGCTGGTGCACCGCGACCTCAAGCCCGGCAACGTCCTCGTCGATGTCTCTGGCCAGGTCAAGCTGCTGGACTTCGGCATCGCCAAGGCCCTGGACCCGCTGGAGGGCCTGGACGGCGGCGAGACGACGGTGGGCGGCCAGCGCCCCTACACGCCCAACTACGCCAGCCCCGAGCAGGTGCGCGGCGAGCCGGTCAGCACCGCCACCGACATCTACAGCCTGGGCGTGCTGCTCTACCAGATGCTCACCGGCACACGGCCCACCGGGCGCAAGGCCACCACGCCGGCCGAGGCCGCGCGCAGCGTGCTGGAAGAGGCGCCCACCCGACCCAGCCGGCTGTCGCCCACTGAGGCGGTGGACCCGCAGTGGCTGCGCACGAGGAAGCGCCTGGAGGGCGACCTCGACAACATCCTGCTGAAGGCGCTGGAGAAGCAGCCCGGCCGCCGCTACGCCAGCGTGGACGCGCTGCGGGCCGACGTGGAAGCCTTCCTCAGCGGCCACCCGGTCAGCGCCCGCGCGGCCAGCGTGGGCTATCTGTTCAGCAAATGGCTGGGCCGCAACCGTGTGGCCGCCGGTGCGGCGGCGCTGGGCCTGCTGGGTCTGGTCACCGGCCTGCTGTCCACGCTGCTGCAGGGGCATGTGACGCTGGCCCTGGGCGTGGGCGGCATGGCCGCCGGCCTCGTGCTCGCGCTGGTGCAGGCCCGCCGGGCGCAGCTGGCGCGCGACGAGGTCGCCCGCGCGCGCGATGCCGCCACCCGCAACCTGGCCGAGCTGCGCCACCTGGCCAACAGCATGGTGTTCGAAGTGAACGACGCGTTGGAGCAGGGGCTGATCGAGGGGCGCCGCCAACTGGTGCGCACGGCCGAGCAGTCGCTGGAGCGCCAGGCCGAGTTCGGCCCCATGGGCGACGCCGAGCGCATCGCGCTGGGCTGGGCGCTGGCCCGGCTGGCGCGGCTGGAAGGGCACGAGAACGCGAACAACCTGGGTAATGCGCGCGGCGCGCTGATGCACTACGACCGCGCGCTGGAAGTGCTGGAGCCGCTGGCGCCACGCCAGCAGGCCTCGGCCGACTGGCATGCCGCCATGGCGGCGGCGCTGGAGGGGCGGTACGCGGTGATGCGGCAGATGCGCCGCTCCGAGGCGGCTTTCGAGGCGGTGGAGCGCGGCGCGGCCCATGCCGGCCGCGCCGCCGCGCTGCGGCCCGAGGCGCTGGCCCTGCACCGGCAGGCCTGCAACCTGCGCGTGCTGGTGGCCGAGCAGCGTTACTCCATCATCCGCACGCACGGCCTGTGCCGGCTGGCCGAGGCCCGGGGCTATGGCGACGAGGCGCTGCAGGCGGCACGCGATTTCGTTGCCCGCGCGCCGCAGGAGCCCATGGCCTTGCGCTGCCTGGCCTTCGCGCTGCGGCTGGTGGCGGGCTACCAGGCCATCGGCGGACAGATGGACCTGGCGCTGGCGACCGATGCCGAGGGCCTGGCTGCGCTGGCGCAGGGCATGGCGCTGCCGGGCGGCCAGGCGGTGCGCACGTCCGACTTCGCGCAGTCACGCATCCGCCGCGCCATCACGCTGCGGGCCGTGGGGCGCTACGACGAGGCGCAGCTCGTGCTGGAGCCGGCGCTGGCCCAGGCCCAGGGCGACCTGCTCGCCAACCCCGGCGACGACCACCGCCAGCGCCAGTTCGTGGCCGTCACGCAGACGCTGCTGGACCTGTGCCTGCACCGGGGCGACGAAGCCTCTGGCCCTGCGCTGTACGAAGGCGCGCGCCGCCGGCTGCCCGAGCTCACGGCCCAGCGCCTGGCCGACCCGCTAAACCGCTGGAGCTGGCAGCATGCATGGATGGACAGCCTGATGGCGGTCAGCCATGTGCGCTGCGGCGCGTTGGGGGAGGCCGAGGCGCTGACGACCCGGCTCACGGCTTGGACGCGCGACGGCGTGCTGATCCTGCGCGAGGATCCGGGCGCGCTGGACGCAGAACTCGAAGCCAACCTCCACATCGCTTGCGCCCACCTGGCCGCAGCCCGTGGCGACGCGGCGGCATCGGCCACGGCGGCACAGGCCGCGCAGGAGCGACTGGACGCGATGCGGGCGCTGCGGGACCCCACCGATGCCATCGAAGGCCTGCGCAGCTGGCAGCTGCTCGTGCGGCTGGCGCAGGGCCTTGCGGACGGACCCCAACAGGCGGCCGTGGTGGCGCGGGCCTGCGAGCAGCGCAGGGCGCTGGTCGGGCGTGGCTGGATGAGCGCCGACGACGACCGCGCCGAAAGCCGCTGGCTCAGCCTTGCAGGCCGCGTCAGGCCAGTGGCCTGACCCTTCGGCAGGCGTCGAACAGCGCGCAGGCGCTGTTCTCGGTCCTGCCTCAGCCTTCGCTGATGCGCTTGGACAGGTGGGCCAGCGCTTCCTCGACCTGGTCGACCAGCACCAGGCAGAGGTCGCCCGGCTGCAGGCGAGCCAGCGCGCGGTCGATGGCGATGAACTCGCCGACGATCTCGTCGATGTGCCTGGTCCGCGAAGCACCCTGCAGGCCCGCGCGCAGCAGCGCCACGACCTCGCCGGCCTGGCGGCCGCGCTGGCAGGCATCTTCGTAGAGGATGACCTCGTCGAAGGCTGCGCCGAGGATCTCGGTCTGCACGCGGATGTCCTCGTCGCGGCGGTCGCCGGCGCCGCTGATGACGACGACACGCTTGTTCGCCGGCATGGCCGCGACGGCGCCGACGAGAGCCTTCATCGCGTCGCCGTTGTGACCGTAGTCGGCGATGACGGTCGCGCCGCGGTAGTCCATCACGTTGAAGCGGCCGGGTGCGTTGTCGGCGTCGTTGGCGAAGCTGCCCACGCCGCGGCGGATGGTGTCCCAGTCCAGGCCCACGGCCCAGGCCGCCGCCACGGCGGCCATTGCGTTCTCGACCTGGAAGCCGATGACGCCGCCGCGCGTCAGCGGCACGTCGCGCAGCGGGATGCTCTCGCGCCACACGCCCTGGGCGGCGACGAGCTGGTCACCGTCCACGTAGACGCAGCGCTTGCCCTGGGCGCGGTGGGTGGCCATCAGCGGGTGGTGGCGGTCGGCGGCGAAGTAGATGACCTGGCCGGGGCAGACGGCGGCCATCTGGGCCGTCAGCGGGTCGGTCGCGTTCAGCACGGCGTAGCCGGTCGGCGCCACGTTCTGCACGATGACGCGCTTGACCAGCACGAGGTCTTCCGCCGTGTGCAGGAAGTTCATGCCCAGGTGGTCGCCCGCGCCCACGTTGGTCACGACGGCGACCTGGCAGCGGTCGAAGCCCAGGCCTTCGCGCAGGATGCCGCCGCGGGCGGTTTCCAGCACGGCGGCTTCCACGTCGGGGTGCATTAGCACGTTGCGGGCGCTCTTGGGGCCGGAGCAGTCGCCGCTGTCGATCTGGCGGCCGTCCACGTAGACGCCGTCGGTGTTGGTCATGCCGACCTTCAGCCCGCAGCTGGCGAACATGTGGGCGATCAGGCGGGTGACCGTGGTCTTGCCGTTGGTGCCGGTGACGGCCACGACCGGGATGCGGCCGTCCTCGGCCTTGTTGCCGCTGCCGAACAGGTGGCCGATGATGCCCTCGCCGACGTTGCGGCCCTTGCCGAAGCTGGGGCTCAGGTGCATGCGCAGGCCCGGCGCGGCGTTGACTTCGACGATGCCGCCGTTGATCTCCTCCAGCGGGCGCAGCACGCTCTCGGCGACGACGTCCACGCCGCAGACATGCAGGCCCACGACCTGGGCCGCCGCAATGGCGCGGGCTGCCACCTCGGGGTGCACGTCGTCGGTCACGTCGGTGGCGGTGCCGCCGGTGGACAGGTTGGCGTTGTTGCGCAGGATGACGCGCTGGCCCTTCTCGGGCACCGACTCGGGGGCCAGGCCCTGCTGCACGAGGCGGGCGACGGCGATGTCGTCGAAGCGGATCTTGGTCAGCGACGTGGCGTGGCCATCGCCGCGGCGCGGGTCGGCGTTGACCTTGTCGACGAGCTGCTTGACGGTGTGCTGGCCATCGCCGATGACATGGGGCGGGTCGCGGCGGGCGGCGGCGATGAGCTTGTCGCCGATCACCAGCAGCCGGTAGTCGCCACCGGGCAGGAACTTCTCGACCATGACCTGGCCGATCTCGTCGGCGGCCTTGTAGGCGGCTGCAATGCCTTCACGCGTCGTCACGTTGACGGTGACGCCCTTGCCCTGGTTGCCGTCCTGCGGCTTCACGACGACGGGCAGGCCGATCTCCAGCGCCACGGCCCAGGCGTCGTCCACCGACTCGACCGGGCGGCCGATGGGCACGGGCACGCCGGCGGCCTGCAGCAGGCGCTTGCAGAGGTCCTTGTCCTGGGCGATGGATTCGCTGACGGCGCTGGTGGCGTCCACCTCGGCGGCCCAGATGCGGCGCTGTTTGGCGCCCCAGCCGAACTGCACCAGGCTGCCCTGCGTGAGGCGGCGGAAGGGGATGCCGCGGGCGATGGCCGCGTTGACGATGGAGCCGGTGGATGGGCCGAGGCGGATGTCCTCGTCCAGCTCGCGCAGCGCGGCGATGACGGCGTCGTCGTCGAACTCGCCGTCGCCCAGTGCGGCCTGGATGAGCTTGACGGCCTGCTCGAAAGCCAGGCGGCCGACGTCTTCCTCGCTGTACTCGATGACGATCTGGTAGGTGCCAGCCTCGGGCGTCACATGGGTCTGGCTGAAGGTGACCGGGCAGCCGGCCTGGGCCTGCAGGGCCAGCGTGGCCTGCTCCAGCACCTGGGCCAGCGAGGTGTCGGCGCGCAGTTCGCCGATGGTGGGGAAGAGCTGGCGCAGGCGGGCCTCGAAGCCGGGCAGGCGTTCGAGCGAGCGCTCGGCCTCGCTGCAATGCACGACGGCCTCGATGGTCGTGTGGCGGCTCCACATGTTGGGGCCGCGCAGGGCGCGGGTGCGGGAAACGTCCATTTGGGTTTCGAGTTAGGCGAGGTGGAGTTCGGGGACGAAGGTGTCGAGGCCGGCAGCGATGAGCTCGGGCGAAATGCCCAGCGCCCAGGCGGCGGCGACGGCAGCCAGCAGGGTGGCGGCGTCGGTGGTGCCGGCGCCGAAGCGGCGCAGCAGGGCGTCGATGTTGGCGCCGGGCGTCTCGGCCGGGCCTTGGGCCAGCACGGCGGCGCCGCCGCGCAGGAAGACGGCGCGGCCGCCGCGGTCGCGGTGATGCTGGACGGCCTCCAGGCTGCCGTCCTCGGCGTAGAAGACGACCTCGCCATCGCTGAGTTCGGCCATATCCACGAGGCGCGGGTGGGCGGCGTTCAGCACGCTGGCGCCGTCGCTGAGCACGACGTCCACCTGCGTGCGCAGCACCTTGTAGAGCTGGTCGATGTCCTGCACGTCGAAGTCGGCGAGGGACTCGATGCCGTCCAGGTCGGTGACGACGCCGACGAGGGCGCGGTCATAGGCCAGGCCGTCGCGCAGGATGGAAGCCGCGTCGTTCTCGACGACGACGGCGTTCACGCCGCGGTTCATCAGCAGCCGGTGGGCGGCGTCCCAGCGTGCGCTGTTGGTCTTCTCGACGCGGCGCGTGCCCAGGAACAGGCCGTCGCGGCAGGCCAGGCCGACATGGCGGCCGTTCAGGTGCAGCAGCCAGGCGACGAGGCGGGTGATCTGCGGGCCGCCGCGCGAGCCGGCCACGCCGACGATGGGGATGCGGCCCGACTCGTCCTCGGCGAAGAGGTGGTCGATGATGGCCTGGCCCACCGGCTGAGGCGCACCGCCGGCGGGCTTCAGGTGCATCAGCAGTCCCGGGCCGGCGTTGACTTCGACGATGGCGCCGCCGGTCTCGGACAGGGGCTTGGAAATGTCCTCGGTGACGAGGTCCACGCCGGCGATGTCCAGGCCCACGGTGCGGGCGGCCAGCGAGACGGCGTGCGCGACCTCGGGGTGGACGTCGGGCGTGCAGTCGATGGCGACGTTGCCGTTGCGCTGGATCAGCACGCTCTTGCCCGCGGGCGGCACGGCCTCAGGCGAGAAGCCCTGGCGCTGCAGGTCCAGCAGCACGACGGCGTCTTCGCCGAGCTGGATCCGGTTGAGCGGGAAGTCCTCGGTCAGGCCGCGGCGCGGGTCGGTGTTGATCTGGCTGTCGACCAGCTCGGCGATGGTCTGCTTGCCGTCGCCGTGCACCCAGGCCGCTTCGCCACGCGCGGCCGCCACGACCTGGCCGCCCACCACCAGCACGCGGTGCTCGTTGCCGCGGATGTAGCTCTCCACCAGCACGGACGAGCCCTCCGCATCGGCCAGCTTGAAGGCGGCCTCGCAGTCGATCTCGTTGGCGATGTCCAGCGTGACGCCGCGGCCGTGGTTGCCGTCGCTGGGCTTGATGACGACGGGCAGGCCGATGTCCTTGGCGGCCTCCCAGGCGTCCGCGGCGCTCTTGACCTCCTGGCCCGCGGGTACCGGCACGCCGACGGCCTTGAGCAGTGTCTTGGTCAGGTCTTTGTCGCCGGCGATGCCCTCGGCAATGGCGCTGGTCATGTCGGTCTCGGCCGTCCAGATGCGGCGCTGACGTTGGCCGTGGCCCAGCTGCACGAGGTTGCCGTCGTTCAGGCGAATGTGGGGGATGCGGCGGTCGGTGGCCGCGGCCACGATGGCGGCGGTGGAGGGGCCGAGGTAGCAGTCGTCGAGCTTGTCGCGCACGCGGGCCACGGCGGCGGGCACGTCGAAGTGCTCGTCGTTGATCATGGCCATGATCAGGGCGTGGCCCTCGGCCAGTGCCGCGCGGGCCACCTGCTCGTCACGGGCGCGGAAGACCATGCGGTAGACGCCGCGCTTCGAGGTGGAGCGCGTCTGGCCGAATCCGGTGGGCATGCCGGCCAGGTTCAGCAGCTCGATGACGATGTGCTCCAGCACATGGCCGCACCAGGTGCCTTCGCGCAGCCGCTCGATGAAGCCGCCGCGCTCGCCGACGCCGCAGTGGTGCTCGATGAGGGCGGGCAGGGCGGTGGTTAGGCGGTCGTTGAAGCCGGGCAGCAGGTGGCTGGGGAAGTCCTCCAGCTCGCCGAGGTCCAGCCAGACTTCCAGCACCGGCCGGTAGGTCCACATATTGGGCCCGCGCAGGTAATTGACGCGCAGCAGGCGGATGTCGTTCTTCTTGCTCATGGGGTCGGGAGTGGGTGCAGGAGAGCGCGTGGAATTGTGCGCCGAAGTCATGGCCGAGAATTGCGACAGTCCGTCGGAACGAACAACAACATGCAAGACCTTCCTCCCACCATAGCGCCTCATCCTCAAATGGCCGCCCTGCAGGGGCGACTCCTTGCTGGCGAGAACGTGGTGGCCACGCTGGAGGTTGACCTGGACGCCGAAGGACGCTTCGCCCGGGGCCTGATTGCGCTGACGAATTCACGCCTGCTGGCTTGCGAACCCGGCGCCGGGGCCTGGCGCGAGCAGGCCCTGGCCCCGGGCCAGAGCCTCAGGCTCAGCGACCACGGCGGTCTGGCCTTCATGGAGCTGTTCGACGCGGCGCAGCGCCTGGCCCGCTGGCGCTTCACGCTGGCCTGCAATCCGGCGGCCGTGCGCTTCGCCGACGCCTTCGACCGCGAGCAGCAGCGCCTGGCCGGCCAGGCGCCGCGTGAGCCGGAGGACGACGAGGGCGAAGACTTCGATTTCGGCGAGGCCAGCAAGCCGCCCAGCACCTGGGTGCTGCTGCGTCTGTGGCGCTTCGCGCGGCCCTACCAGGGACAGTTGCTGCTCGGCTTCGCGCTGATGCTGGGCGCGACCGGCGCGACGCTGGTGTCGCCCTACCTGACCATGCCCCTGATGGACAAGGTGCTCATCCCCTTCCAGAACGGCCAGGCCATCGACCCAGGGCTGGTCATGCTGCTCTTGAGCGGGCTGTTCGGTGCGGCGCTGTTTTCCTGGGCGCTGGGCTGGGCCAAGACCTATCTGCTGTCGCTGGTGTCGGAACGCATCGCCGCAGACCTGCGCACGGCGACCTTCGAACACCTGCTGGGGCTGTCGCTCGAATACTTCGGCAACAAGCGCACCGGCGACCTGATGTCGCGCATCGGCTCGGAAACCGACCGCATTAGCGTTTTCCTGAGCCTGCATGCGCTGGACTTCATCACCGACGTGCTGATGCTGGCGATGACCTCCATCATCCTGTTCAGCATCCACCCGGGCCTGGCGCTGGCTACGCTGGTGCCGCTGCCTTTCATCGCCTGGCTGATCCACTTGGTGCGCGACAAGCTGCGCACCGGCTTCGAGAAGATCGACCGCGTCTGGGGCGAGATTACCAACGTGCTGGCCGACACCATTCCCGGCATCCGCGTCGTCAAGGCCTTTGCGCAGGAGAAGCGCGAGGCCCAGCGCTTCCGCGAGGCCAACCAGAAGAACCTGCAGGTCAACGACCGGCTGAACAAGACCTGGAGCCTGTTCACGCCCAGCGTGGCGCTGCTGACCGAGATGGGGCTGCTGGTGGTCTGGGGCGTGGGCATCTGGCTGATCTCGCACCAGAGCATCACCGTGGGCACGCTGACCGCCTTCCTGGCCTACATCGGCCGCTTCTACGGCCGGCTGGATTCGATGAGCCGCATCGTCTCCGTCACGCAGAAGGCGGCGGCCGGCTCCAAGCGCATCTTCGACATCCTGGACCACGTCTCCAACGTGCCCGACCCCGTGCAGCCGCTGCCCTTCCACGACGTGACGGGCGCCATCTCCATGCAGGGCCTGAACTTCCGCTACGGCTCGCGCTCGGTGGTTCGCAACCTCAACCTGGACATCCGCCCCGGCGAGATGGTGGGCCTGGTGGGCCACAGCGGCTCGGGGAAGAGCACGCTGGTGAACCTGATCTGCCGCTTCTACGACGTGACGGAGGGCAGCATCAAGGTGGACGGCGTGGACCTGCGCCGCATCAAGGTGGCTGACTACCGCCGCCACATCGGCCTGGTGCTGCAGGAGCCCTTCCTGTTCTTCGGCACCATCGCCGAGAACATCGCCTACGGCAAGCCGGAGGCGACGCGCGACGAGATCGTCGCCGCCGCCCGCGCGGCCCATGCCCACGAGTTCATCCTGCGTCTGCCGCATGGCTACGACAGCCTGGTGGGCGAACGCGGCCAGGGGCTGTCGGGCGGCGAGCGCCAGCGCATCTCCATCGCGCGGGCGCTGCTGATCGACCCGGCCATCCTCATCCTCGACGAGGCGACGAGCGCCGTGGACACCGAGACCGAGAAGGAGATCCAGCGCGCGCTGGACAACCTCGTCAAGGGCCGCACGACGATTGCCATCGCGCACCGCCTGTCCACGCTGCGCAAGGCCGACCGGCTGGTGGTGATGGACCGCGGCGAGATCGTCGAGCTGGGGCCGCACGACCAGCTGATCGCCAAGCAGGGCCACTACTGGCGGCTGTGGGAGGCCCAGGCACGTCGCGTCGATGCCGAAGAGGCGGATGACGCCGGCCTGATGGTCGTGGCTCCCAACCCGAACGCGCACACGGTGAACGCATGAGCACGCTTCCTTTTCGCGACCTGCAGCTGGACGCTTTCGGCAAGCTGGTGCTGACCGACCTGAACGGCGTCGCCCACGCCGGCGTGACGCCGGTGCGCGCGCATCCGATCTCGGCGCCCGACGAGGGGGTGTCGCTGGTCGGCGTGCACGGCCACGAACTGGCCTGGGTGCCGCGCCTGCCCGGCCTGCCCGACGGCCCGCGCCGCCTGCTTGAAGCCGAGCTGGCCGCGCGCGAGTTCCACCCGACGCTGCAGCGCCTGATCTCGGTGAACACCTTCGCGACGCCCAGCACCTGGCGTATCCAGACCGACCGCGGCGAGGTCGACTTCGTGCTGAAGAGCGAGGAAGACATCCGCCGCCTGGAGGAAGGCCGGCTGCTGATCACGTCCAGCCACGGCGTGCAGCTGCAGGTGCCGGACCGCTGGGCGCTGGACAAGCACTCCAAGCGGCTGCTGGAACGTTTTCTCTGACGCAAGAAAAAGCCGCCTGGGAAGAGGCGGCTGATGCGGAAGACGCAGCGGCTCAGCTCGCTTCGCTCATCTGCGACTGCAGGTAGTTCTGCTCGCCCACCGTCTTGACCAGCTCCAGCTGGGTTTCGAGGTGGTCGATGTGCTCTTCGGTGTCATCGAGGATCTGCACGAAGATCTCGCGGGAGACGTAGTCGCGCACGCTTTCACAGTGGGCAATGGCCTCCTTCAGGTGGGCATGGCCGGTCTTCTCGATCTTCAGGTCGCATTCCATCGTCTCGACGGCGTTCTCGCCGATCAGCAGCTTGCCGAGGTCCTGCAGGTTCGGCAGGCCCTCCAGCGTCAGCACGCGTTCGATGAGCTTGTCGGCGTGCTTCATCTCCTCGATGGACTCCTCGTACTCGTGCTTGGCCATCTTCATCAGACCCCAGTTTTTCAGCATCCGGGCATGCAGGAAGTACTGGTTGATGGCGGTCAGCTCCAGCTTGAGTTGCTGGTTCAGGTGGACGAGGACTTGTGCATCGCCTTTCATGGGGAGCTCCAGAACGTGAAATCGGCACGCAGTATCGCGAGCGAAAGCCCCTCGGCAAATCCGCTCTTTTTGCAAATGAGATCGATTCGCATTAATATTGCGTCCATGATTGTCTGTGTCTGCCACCGCGTCTCCGACCGCGACATCGCGATTGCCGCATCCAGCGGCTGCCCGAGCTTCGAGGCCCTGCAGGACGACCTGCGCGTGGCCACCGCCTGCGGCGCCTGCCGCGACTGCGCCTGCGCGGTCTTCGAGGAGGCCCGCGTGGACGGCGGCGCGCCGCGCGCCCGCGGCATGGCGGTGGCTGTGCAGGCCCTGATGGCCGCCTGAACTAGAATTCAGCCCGGCGCCGACATTCCGGCGCTTTTTTGTTGGCTTGTTTCCTGAACGTTGTTGTGAATCCCGCAGCCGCTCTGGAGCGGGCCGCACAGCACGACAACAGCAAGGAAATTCCATGAGCACCCTCCAGACCGGCACCGTCAAATGGTTTGACGACGGCAAGGGCTTCGGCTTCATCACGCCGGCCGACGGCAGCAAGGATCTGTTCGCCCACCACAGCGAAATCAAGAACAACGGCGGCTTCCGCACGCTGGCCGAAGGCGCCCAGGTCGAGTTCGAAGTGAAGCAGGGCCCCAAGGGCCTGCAGGCCGCGAACATCCGCGCGCTGTAATTCACGCGTCGCCCCCACACAAAGCCCGCGCCTGGCGCGGGCTTTGTGCTTTCCGGGGCTGCACAACGACAATTGAAGGCCATGTCCGCCCTGCCCGCCACCGCCCCGAAGGCCCTGACCGCCTACCGCCCGTTCTGGGCCAAGCGCTTCGGCCCCGCGCCCTTCCTGCCGATGAGTCGGCAGGAGATGGAGCAGCTCGGCTGGGATTCCTGCGACATCGTCATCGTCACGGGCGACGCCTACGTCGACCATCCCAGCTTCGGCATGGCCGTCATCGGCCGCACGCTGGAGGCCCAGGGTTTCCGCGTCGGCATCATTGCCCAGCCGGACTGGAATAGCGCCGACGCCTTCAAGGCGCTGGGCAAGCCCAACCTGTTCTTCGGCGTCGCGGCCGGCAACATGGATTCGATGATCAACCGCTACACGGCTGATCGAAAAATCCGCAGCGACGACGCCTACACGCCGGGCGGCGAGGGCGGCAAGCGGCCCGACCGTGCGACGCTGGTCTACACGCAGCGCTGCCAGGAAGCCTTCAAGGACGTGCCCGTCGTCATCGGCGGCATCGAGGCGTCGCTGCGCCGCATCGCGCACTACGACTACTGGCAGGACAAGGTGCGCCGCTCCATCCTCGTGGACAGCAAGGCCGACCTGCTGGTCTACGGCAATGCCGAGCGCGCCATCGTCGAGATCGCCCACCGCCTGGCGCGCCGCGAGCCCATCGAGGCGCTGACGGACGTGCGCGGCACCGCCTTCATGCGCCGCACGGGCGACCCGACGGTCGAGGGCTGGTTCGAGCTCGATTCGACCGAAGTGGACCGCCCCGGTCGCATCGACGAGCTGATCAGTCCCTACCAGGAGATCAAGCAGGAAACTTCCTGCGCGACCGAACCTGAATCCGCGTCGGCGCCCAAGCCCATCACGATCCACAAGACCGGCCGCATCACGATGCCGCCGCGCGACCACACCGTCGTGCGCCTGCCGGCCTACGAGAAGGTCAAGAGCGACCCGGTCCTCTACGCCCACGCCAACCGCGTGCTGCACCTGGAGACCAACCCCGGCAACGCGCGCGCGCTGGTGCAGCGCTACGACTTCAACGGCATTGAGCGCGATCTCTGGATCAACCCGCCGCCCATCCCGCTCTCCACGCCGGAGATGGACCACGTGTTCGACCTGCCCTACGCGCGCAGCCCGCACCCGCGTTACGCAGACGAGCAGGGCGGCCACGACGGCGCGACCAAGATCCCGGCGTGGGAAATGATCCGCTTCAGCGTCAACATCATGCGCGGCTGCTTCGGCGGCTGCACCTTCTGCTCCATCACCGAGCACGAGGGCCGCATCATCCAGAGCCGCTCGGAAGACTCCGTCATCCGCGAGATCGAGGAGATGCGCGACAAGGTCAAGGGCTTCACCGGCATCGTGTCGGACCTGGGCGGCCCCACGGCCAACATGTACCGCATCGGCTGCAAGAGTCCCGAGATCGAGGCCGCCTGCCGCAAGCCCAGCTGCGTCTACCCCGGCATCTGCCCGAACCTGAACACCAGCCATGACCCGCTCATCAAGATGTACCGCCGCGCGCGTGCGCTGCCGGGCGTCAAAAAGATCCTCATCGGGTCGGGCCTGCGCTACGACCTGGCCGTGCAGTCGCCCGAGTACGTGAAGGAGCTCGTCAGCCACCATGTCGGCGGTTATCTGAAGATCGCGCCCGAGCACACCGAGAACGGGCCGCTGTCCAAGATGATGAAGCCGGGCATCGGCACCTACGACCGCTTCAAGCAGATGTTCGAGGCGGCGAGTGCGGCGGCCGGCAAGAAGCAATACCTGATCCCCTACTTCATCGCCGCCCACCCCGGCACCAGCGACGAGGACATGATGAACCTCGCCGTGTGGCTGAAGAAGAACGGTTTCCGCGCCGACCAGGTGCAGACCTTCTACCCGAGCCCGATGGCCACCGCGACGGCCATGTACCACTCCGGCATGAACCCGCTGAAGGGCATCAGCCGCGACGAGACCCGTGGCGAAAAGGTCGACATCGTGCGCGGCGAGCGCCGCCGCCGGCTGCACAAGGCCTTCCTGCGCTACCACGACGCCAACAACTGGCCGCTGCTGCGCGAGGCGCTGAAGGCCATGGGCCGGGCCGACCTCATCGGCAACGGCAAGCACCACCTGATCCCGACCTACCAGCCCGTCACCGACGGCAGCTACGAGAGCGCGCGGCGCAAGAACTCCACCACCGCCAAGCCCGCCGCCCAGGCGCCGATGAAGGCTGCCAAATCAACGATGACGGCGCGCAAGGGCCAGCTCTTGACCCAGCACACGGGCCTGCCGCCGCGGGTGACGGGGGGCGGCCGCAGTGCTGCGCCGCGTCCGGGCAAACCCGCAAAACGTTGAGGCGAATCGCGGGACTTTTGTCCCCGCTTTTCGTGGCGGCCGGCGTGAGGATGCACTACGCTTGCGGCTCTTGACGAGAAGAGGCCGCCGCACTGGCCGCCCAAGCCCGGAGCCCTGGCCCCCATGCAAGAGACACCCGCCGCTGACGACGATCTGCTCGAACTGCTCGACGAGCCCGAGCACGCAGACGGCGAACACCGCCACAACGACCGGCCCTGGCGCATCCTCATCGTCGACGACGACGGCGACGTCCACAAGGCCACCGAACTGGCCATGCAGGGGCTGACCGTCGAAGGCCAGCCCCTCGTCTTCCTGCACGCCAGCTCCGCTGCACAAGCCCGCCAGTTGCTCGCCAGCGAGGATGACCTCGCCGTCGTGCTGCTGGACGTCGTCATGGAGAGCGAGGACGCCGGCCTGCAACTGGTGCGCCACATCCGCGACGAGTTGCGCCTGAACGCCGTGCGCATCGTGCTGCGCACCGGTCAGCCCGGCTATGCGCCCGAGATCGAGACGGTGCAGGCCTATGACATCAACGACTACAAGACCAAGTCCGAGCTGACCCGCACCCGGCTCTACACCGTGCTGACCGCCGCCGTGCGCTCCTACCGCCAGATCTGCGCGCTGGAGGCCAACCGCCGCGGGCTGGAGATGATTGTCGAGAGCAGCACCTCGCTGTCCCGCATGCGTGGCCTGTCGCGTTTCGCGGAAGGCGTCGTCACGCAGCTTTGCGCCTTGCTGGGCATCCTGCCCGAGGGCCTGGTCTGCGCCCAGGTGGGTGGCGAGAACGGCGACGAGGTGCGCATCGTGGCCGCCGCCGGCCAGTACAGCGGCCTGATCGACCGGCCGCTGGCCCAGGTCAAGATCGCCGCCGTGCGCGAGCGGCTGGAACGCTGCCTGCGCGAGCAGGCCAACCTCTATGACGACGGCACCTGCCTGTACTTCGGCATGGGCCAGGGCCGCGCGATGGCGGCCCTCGTGGACGTGGGCCGCGAACTCGACGAGCTGGACCAGCAGCTGCTGCGCGCCTTCTGCTCCAACATCGCCGTCGGCTTCGAGAACGTGGTTCTGTACAGCCAGCTGCTGGACCAGGCCTACAACGATCCGCTGCTGCGCCTACCCAACCGCAACCGCTTCGTCGAGCTGCTGGACAAGAACCTGAAAGACCCGTCCGGCGTCACGCTTGCGCTGATCGACATCGACGACTTCTCCGACATCAACGACGCCTTCGGCCACCACTTCGGCGATCAGGTGCTGCAGGCCGTCGTGCACCGCATGAGCGAGATGCTGGGCCTGAACACGGCCATGGCCCGCGTCGGCGCCGACACCTTCGGTGTGCTGGGCGAGCACGCCAAGGTCTGCCCCGAGAGCGTGCAGGCCGTCTTCGCCGATCCCTTCATGGTGTCCGGCGAACGCCTGCAGCTGTCCGCCACCACCGGCCTCGTGCGCCTGGGCGAATCCACGGCCGTCGGCTCCGAGCTGCTGCTCGACGCCCAGATCGCGCTCAAGCGCGCCAAGCAGCAGCAGCGCGGCTCGTCGCAGTACTTCTCGGCCGCCATGGGCAGCGACGCGCGCGAGCGCTTCAAGCTGCTCAAGGGCCTGCGCGCCGGCTTCGAGGAAAGCCAGCTGTTCGTCGTCTACCAGCCGCAGGTGGACATCGTCAACGGCCGCGTCATCGGCGCCGAGGCGCTGCTGCGCTGGCGCGCGACGGACGGCCGCTTCATCCCGCCCGACCAGTTCATCCCGCTGGCCGAGCAGAGCGGCCTCATCATCCCCATCGGCGAATTCGTCATGCGCACCGCCTGCGGCCAGCTGAAGAAGATGCAGGGCCTGGGCCACGCCGACTTCCGCATGGCCGTCAACGTGTCGATGGCCCAGTTCCGCCACCCCGGCTTCATCGACATGCTGGCCCGCGCGCTACAGGACTGCGGGGTCGTCGGCCAGAGCATCGAGCTCGAGATCACCGAGTCCATGGCCATGGAGGACGCCGACCTCGTGCTGCGCGTGCTGGCCGACATCAAGCGCCTGGGCTTCAGCGTCGCCATCGACGACTTCGGCACCGGCTTCTCGTCCTTGAGCCAGCTGCGCCAGCTGCAGGTCGACCGCCTGAAGATCGACCGTGCCTTCGTGCAGGAGGCGCAGTCCTCCACCGCCGGCTCCACCATCGCGCAGATGGTCGTCAACCTCGGCCGCGGCCTGGGCCTGACCGTCATCGCCGAAGGCATCGAGACCGAGGAGCAGCGGCAGTACCTGATCGGCCTGGGCTGCCACGAAGGCCAGGGCTGGCTGTTCGCCAGGCCCATGCCGGCCGATCAGCTCGAAAGCTTCATGGCGAGCTGAGCCCGGGGGCTCGGGAGCGGCCCGCAACAACTCCGCGGCCCCTAAACTGCGCCGTCACTCGACGACAGCCAGGAGCGCTCATGAGTCTCGCGAAGATCCTCGTCGCCCAAGGTGGCGGCCCCACCGCCGTCATCAACCAGAGCCTGGTCGGCGTCGTGCTCGAAGCGCGCCGGCAGGCCGGCGTGGGCAAGGTCTACGGTGCCCGGCACGGCGTGCGCGGCATCATCAACGAGGACTTCGTCGACCTCACGCAGGAGACCAGCCACAACCTGGAACTGGTGGCCGGCACGCCCGCCTCGGCGCTGGGCTCCACGCGCGACAAGCCCGACGCGGCCTACTGCCACGAGATCTTCACGGTGCTGAAGGCTCACGGCATCACGCACTTCTTCTACATCGGCGGCAACGACTCGTCCGACACCGTGCGCATCGTGTCTGAGGAAGCCCAGGCCGCGGGCTACGCGCTGCGCTGCATCCACATCCCCAAGACCATCGACAACGACCTCGTCGGCAACGACCACACGCCCGGCTACGCGTCCGCCGCGCGCTTCGTCGCCCAGGCCTTTGCCGGTGCCAACCTCGACAACGCGGCGCTGCCGGGCGTCTACGTCGGCGTCGTCATGGGCCGCCACGCCGGCTTCCTGACCGCCGCCGCGGCTTTAGGCAAGAAGTTCGACGACGACGGCCCGCACCTCATCTACCTGCCCGAGCGCAGCTTCGACAACGAGCAGTTCCTGCGCGACGTGAAGGCCACGCACGAACGCTTCGGCCGCTGCGTCATCGCCGTCAGCGAGGGCATCCACGACGCCTCCGGCACGCCCATGCTGTCCAAGCTCGCGGGCGACCTGGAGCGTGATGCGCACGGCAACGTGCAGCTCAGCGGCACCGGCGCCCTGGCCGACCTGCTGTGCGAGGAGATCAAGGCCAAGCTCGGCATCAAGCGCGTGCGTGGCGACACCTTCGGCTACCTGCAGCGCAGCTTCCTCGGCTGCGTGTCCGACGTGGACCAGCGCGAGGCCCGCGAGGTGGGCGAGAAGGCCGTGCAATACGCCTTCCACGGCGACCGCGACGGCTCGGTCGCCATCAAGCGCACCGGCACCTATGCGGTCGACTACGCGCTGCTGCTCCTGGCCGCCGTGGCCGGCAAGACGCGCACGATGGAAGACCACTTCATCACCGCCAGCGGCACCGACGTGACCGACGCCTTCCGCCTCTACCTGCGCCCGCTGCTGGGCTCGGGCATGCCGGATGCGTTCCGGCTGCGACCCAACCCCGTGCCCAAGGTGCTCAACCGCGGCTGATCACGGCTTCGGCTTGATGAGCCGGGGATGCCAATCGTTGACGGCCAGCAGTGCGGCCGAGCCGAAGTGGCGGTGCACGTCCGCCACCATCTCGCCGTTGACGATGACGGGGTCGGTGTCGACAGCCTTGCGAGCGGCCTCCACGTCCTTGGTAGCGAAGATGAACAGCCCGCGCAGGCCGTTCTGGCCGTCCAGCGGGCCCGCATACACGAGCAGGCCCTCCTTGGCCAGGCGCTCCATGTTGGCGAAATGGCCCTTGAACATGGCATCGCGCTCGGGCCCGTCGGGCATGCGTTTGGGGCCGGTCTTCAGCAGCACGAAGACGTAGGGACGCAGGCCGTTGTCGTTGGCGCCCCAGGCCTGGGCCTTGGCGGCGTCGTAGGCGGGGGCTTCCTGGGCGTGGGCGGACAGGGCGCTCAGCAGGGCGAGGGCGCAGGCGGCGGCGATTCGTTTCATGGTGTGGCCGAGCAGCAGTCGCAATGCGAGCATTGAACCGCACCCCAGCTTCAGCGAGACCGCGATGAAACCCACCCCACCCGGCTGGCCTCGGCTGTCATCGGCCCTCTACTGCGAGAACGCGCGTGAGGCCATCGCCTGGTACGCACGAGCCTTCGGCTTCGAGGTCGAGATCGTCGTCGACGCGCCCGACGGCAGCGTCATGCACAGCGAGCTGCGCTACGGCGAGGCCATCGTCATGGTGGCTGAGGGCAGCGCAGCGCGCGGGCCGAAGTTCGGCGTCGCGGGCCGCGCGCCCAGGGTCATCGGCGGCGCGGTCACGCAGTCGCTCTTCCTTTACGTCGACGATGTCGACGCCCATTGCGCCCAGGCGCGTGCGGCCGGCGCCGTCGTGAGCTACGAGCCGGTGGACAACGACTACGGTGCCGACTACTGGTGCGACCGCAGCTATGGCTGCATCGATCCCGACGGCCACCTGTGGTGGTTCAGCCAGCGGCTGCGCAACCCGCCCGGGGCGGCCTGAAGCGCGGAGGATTTCACGCCCGCCGTGCGCTTCACGGCGGTGTCACGGGCCCTGCAAACGGGCTGGACAAGATGCGCCCGTCCCGCAGGATGCCCGAGGAGCCGTCATGTCCCAGTCCGTCATTCCCACCAAGACCGAGCTTGCCCGCCAGTTGCTGGCCGGCCCCCGCGGCAGCCTGCCCGCACCGCTGCGCATGCTGCTCATCAGCGTGGACGGCCAACGCACCGAGGCCCAGTTGCTGGATGTGGCCCGCTCGCTGGGCCTGGGTGCGCAGGCGCTGCGGGGCCTGCAGCGCGAAGGGCTGGTCAGTGTTGGCGCCGAGCCGCCGCGCTCCGGAGCGCCCGCCGCGCCGGCGCCGGCCGATGGGGCCGAGGGCCTGCGCCGGCTGATGCGGGCCAAGATGTTCGCGCTCGACCTGGCCGGCCGCATGCTGGCCGGGCGGGATGCCGAACTGCGTGCCCGCGCCCGCGCGGTGGACACCGAGTCGCGCTTTCTCGACTGGATGACCGAGGCCTGCGCCAGCATCGAGGCGGCTTCCAGCGCCGAGCGCGCCCAGCTGTTCCGGGCGCGCGTGGCCGACGCCATCGCCTGAGAACCCCCTGCCGAAAGGCACTTGCCTGCGGGCGCTCGAATCTTCTACATTTGTAGTACGACAACTGTAGAAGCAAATCATGGACGAGGAACCGGGGGCCGGCGAGGTGTCGCTCAGCGATCTTCAGCTGAGCCTGATGCGCGTACTGTGGGCGCGCGGCGAGGCCAGCACGGCCGAGGTGGCCGAGGCCTTGCGCGGCGAGCGCGACCTGGCGCACACGACGGTGGCGACTCTGCTGACGCGGCTGGAGAAGCGCGGGCTGCTGAGCAGCCGCCGCGAGGGCCGGGCGCTGCTGTACCAGCCGCTGGTCACGCAGGCCGACGTGCAGCGCTCCATGGTGGGCAGCCTGGTCGACAGCCTGTTCGCCGGCCGCGCCAGCGCGCTGGTCAGCCACCTGCTGGACGCGCGCGGTGTCGACGCCCGGGAACTGGCCGAGCTGCAGGCCCTGCTGAAGCAACGCAAGGGAGACGCGCCATGACCGATGTGCTGCTGACCTGGCTGTGCAGCTATCTGCTGCACAGCAGCCTGTTGATGGCCGGCCTGTGGGCCGCCGAGCGCGCTGGCGGGCTGGCGCGGCTGTCCACGTCCACGCAGGAGTGGCTGTGGCGCCTGGCCCTGCTCGGCGGCCTCGTCAGCGCCAGCCTGCCGCTGCTGTCCGCGTCGCCGCCGCCGGCGCCGGTCGACGCCGTGCGGCACGTGCTCGTCGCGTCGCCCGACGCGCGGCCCGTCGTGGTCGAAGAGGTGCCGGCCGTCGCGGCACGGCCCAGCGCCCAGCTCGGCGCCCTGCCCATCACGGCGAGCATCGCGCCCAGGGCGCATGACCTGGCCATTGGCTTCGTCGCCGCCTGGCTGCTGGGGGCCGCGCTGATGGGCGCCGGCCTGGCCTTGCAGTGGCTGTGGCTGCGCCGGGCCGTCAAGCGCCTGCCCGAACTGGCCGACGCGCGTTGGCGGCACCTGGCCGCGCGCCTGGCCGCCGACATGGGCCTGCCCCGGCCCGCGCTGCGTCATGCCCGTGCCGGCTGGGCCAGCCCGCTGCTGGCACCGGGTCGCGTCCTCTGCCTGCCGGCCTGGTGCCTGGCCCTGCCCGACGACGAGGCGCGCGCCGTGCTGGGCCACGAACTGGCCCATCTGCGCCGGCGCGACCCCGCCTGGCGCCTGCTCGCCGCCATCGTGAAGGCGCTGCTGTGGCCGCAGCCGCTGAACCGCGTCGCGCTGCAACGCCTCGACCTGCTCGCCGAACTGGCCTGCGACGCCGCAGCCGCCGCGCCCTCGGGCCAGGGCCTGGCGCTGGCGCAAAGCCTGCTGCGCTGCGCCGAGGCCCTGAAGGCCCAGGGCGGCCGGCACGGCCCGGCGCTGGCCTGCGGTGCCGCTAGCGCCGGCTCGCCGCTGCTGGCCCGCGTGCGCCGACTGCTGAAGGCCGAGGGCGAGGCCGCGCCGCGCGAGCGCCGCGGCCTGCGCTGGGGCCTGGTGGCGGCCATGCTGGCCGCGCTGGTCGCCCTGCCGGCGGTAGTCGTGAGCCACACCGACGGGCGTGAACTGCTGGAGCGTTTCGACCTGGGCGGCATCACCGACGGCCTGACGATCTCCACGCGCGGCACGCGCATGTACAGCCGCTACCCCGGCGGCAGCTTCAGCGTGACGCTGGACGGCAAGGTTGACTTCGGTGAGGCCGAAGACGAGGTGCAGGCGCTGACCGGCACCCTCGTCGTGCGCGAGCGCGAAGGCGGTCTGGCGCGCGAGATGAAGCTCGTCTCCATGGGCGAAGGTCGCATCCGGAGCGAGTACCGCGTCGGCGGCGAACCCGCCGCGCTGGACGAGGCCGGCCGCCGTTGGTGGGCCAAGGCCGTGCTGCGCATGGCCGAGCACCTGACCGATCCGCTGGTGCGCGCGAGGAAGCTGTTCGCCAAGGGCGGCCTCGATGCCGTGCTGGCGGACGTCGACAAGCCCGGCGAGGACTACGCGCGCCGCCGCCGCATCGAGGCTGCGCTCAAGCTGGACGGTCCGGTGCCGCCGGCCGCGCAGGACCGGCTCATCGCCGCGTCGGCCGGCCTGCAGGGCGGCTTCGAGCGCCGCGAGGCCCTGAGCGCGATCGCCCGGCTGCCGCTGGCGCAGCCGCAGCAGCTGGCCTGGCTGAAGGCCGCGGGCGGCATCGACGGTGACTTCGAGCGCCGCGAGGCCCTTGCGGCGCTGGCACCGCGCCTCATCGCCAGCCCCGCCGTGCTCGCGGCCTGGGGCGAGGCGGCGGCCCGGATCGGCGGCGACTTCGAGCTGCGCTCCGCCATCGAGGCCCAGGTGGCCGCGATGCCGCAGCCCCCGGTGCTTGCCGCCGCGCTGCAGGCCGTGGCCCGCCTGCAGGGCGACTTCGAGAAACGCGAGGCCCTGGCCGCCATCGCGCGCCGCCTGCAGGGCGACGAGGCCGAGCTGGTCGACGCCTATGCCCGCGCCGCGGCGGGCATCGGCGGCGGCTTCGAGCGGCGCGAGGCGCTGAACCAGTTGCTGGACCGGCCGCGGCTGGGACCGGCGGGCCTGGAGCGCGTGCTCGCCAGCGCCGAGGGCATGGAGGGCGGCTTCGAGCGCCTGCAGGTGCTGCTGCGCGTGGCCGAAAAGATGGGCCAGGCCAGGCCGGCGGACGCCGCCCTCGTCGAGCGCGTGCGCCGCGCCGGGCGCGGCCTGGGCGAGCATGAGCGCGGCCAGATCGAGAACGCGCTCGACCGGCTGAGCTGAGGGCGGCGAGGGCCCGGTGTAGCCAAAGTCACTTCCGCGCCGCGGGCCTTGCTGCCATGCTGCGCGCCGGTCGCCATTCCGGACGGAGCCCATCTTGCAAAGACGCATCTTCATGAGCAGCGCGGCGCTGGCCGCCGCTTCCACGGCGGCCGCTGCCGAGCCCGAGGCCGCCGCCATCGAGGCCTGCGCGCTCGACTACATCGAGGGCTGGTACGCCGGCGATGCGGCGCGCATGGAGCGCTCGCTGCACCCCGAGCTGGCCAAGCGCATCGTCGCGCGCCGGCCCGACGGGCGCAGCGTGCTGCAGACCATGGGCGCCATGACGCTGGTGCAGTCCACGCGTGCCCGCGCCGGCAAGCCCGAGACGGGCAGGCGCGCCGACGTGAAGATCCTCGACGTCTTCGGCCGCGTCGCCAGCGTGCGCGTGGACGCCGAGGGCTGGATCGACTACATGCACCTGGCCCAGGAGGACGGGCGCTGGCGCATCGTCAACGTGCTGTGGGAGTTGCGGGCCTAGCCGATCTATTCGGGCATGGCCCGGATCAGCTTTTCCAGCCCCACCCGTACCTTCAGCCCGGCCAGCGGCACCACGGCGGCGATGCCGAACTCGGGCTTGGTGGTGTCGCGCCGTGCGGGCTCCATGCGCAGATTGCCTTCGCGGTCGGTCAGCACGGCCACGAGGGGCGTGTTGGCGCTTTCGCCGCGGCGCATCACCATGCCCACTTCGCCGGATTTCAGCCGTACCGTGCAGCCCGGCGGGTACAGGCCGAACTCCTTGATGAGGGCGGCGGTCAGCGCGTCGCCCTTGGCGGATTGGTACTGCAGCCGCGCCGCGGCGTCGGCCAGCATCGGCGGGCGCTTCAGCCGCGGGCTGAGCTTGGCGGTGAAGCAGTCGGCGCTGTGCACCAGCTGCGCCACCTCGTGCACCTTGACCGGCCGCCTCGGGTAGCCCGAGCCGTCGTGCTCCTCATGGTGCTGGCGCACGGCCTCCAGCCATTCGGCGTCCGTCACGCCGGCCATCTCCAGCATGGCCGCGCTGCGCTCGGGATGGGACTGGATCTCGGCACGCTGCAGCGGCGTGACCGGCGACACCTGGGTCACCAGCTTGTTCTGCAGTTCGGCCATGGCGATGTTCATCGTCAACGCCGTGCGCAGCGCGCATTGCCGCTGCTGCGCCGACCAGCCCAGCCGCGTGGCCGCCAGGCAGGCGGCCGTGGCCGTGTGCACGGCGTGCCTGCTGGCATACGAGGTCGGGCCACCGTCGACGGCCTCGGTCCGAACCGCCTGCAGGATGGCCAGGTCGGGGTCGCGTTCGATGAGGGCCATCAGCGGGCGGGAGGCATGGTCCAGCGACTGGGTGAAGTCGCTCGTCGGGCTGGCGCGCAACAGCCGCCCCACCTCGCCCATGCTTTCGTCCCAGTAGGCCGGCAGCTGGTCGCGCCGCGCGTTGGCGATCCTGCGGGCCGCGTCGTCGAACTCGCGGACGTCCACCGTCGCTTCGCGCTCGATCAGCTTCTCCAGCTGCTCGGTGCTCTCGAACTGATGGCCCCGGGCCAGCAGCAGGCGCCCGCCGACATCGAAGATGCCGAACGGTGTGGGCTTGCCCGCCTGAAAACGGGTCTTGTGCAGACTCAGAGGCTGAAAGTTCATGGCCTACCGCGAGTGGCCCGCATCGTCTCCAATGCGCCCCGGCCAACCCAACGTCCTTGTTTTTATGACGGGCGGATTACAGCCGGGGTCGGCAGGCCTTGTGCAAGTTTTTTAAGCAGTCAGTTGTGACAACCGACACGTCAGATTCGTTGCAATCGAATGAAATTTCTCAGCTTGCGCGCTTGGCGAGCACCGCTCGCGCCACGCGCGACACCGGCGAGCGGCCCAGCACCTTCGAGATGAAGGCGCCCGCGTCCACCAGCTTATCGAGGTCGATGCCCGTGGCGATGCCCAGGCCGTTCAGCATGAAGACGACGTCTTCCGTGGCCACATTGCCGGTCGCGCCCTTGGCATAGGGGCAGCCGCCCAGGCCCGCCACGCTGGCGTGGAAGCTGTGCAGGCCCAGCTCCATGCTGGCGTAGATGTTGGTCAGCGCCTGGCCATAGGTGTCGTGGAAATGGCCCGACACCTCTGGGGCAGGGAAGTGCTTGAGCGCGCGCTCCATCGCCGCCTGCACCTTGCGCGGCGTGCCGACGCCGATGGTGTCGGCGATGTCGATGGCGTCCACGCCCAGCGCGCGCAGCGGCTTGACGACGGCCTCCACCTGGTCGGCGCTGATCTCGCCCTCGTAGGGGCAGCCCAGCGCGCAGGACAGCGCTGCGCGCACCTTCACGCCGGCCGCATGCGCGCCTTCGATAACCGGCGCGAAGCGCTCCAGGCTATCGGCGATGGAGCAGTTGATGTTCTTCTGCGTGAAGGCCTCGCTGGCCGCCGTGAAGACGAGGATCTCGTCGGGCTGGGTCGCCAGCGCCGGCTCCAGGCCCTTGGTGTTGGGCACGAGGACCGAATAGCGCACGCCGGGCTTGCGCTGGATGGCGGCCATCACGGCCGTGTTGTCACCCATCTGCGGCACCCACTTCGGGCTGACGAAGCTGGTGACCTCGATTTCCTTGAGCCCAGCGTCCTGCAGCATGGCGACCAGGGTCGCCTTGTGCTCGGTGGCGACGTTGGCCTTCTCGTTCTGCAGCCCGTCGCGCGGGCCGACGTCGAGGATCTTGACGTGCGAGGGCAGGGCCATGGTTCAGGCCTCCAGCTTGAGGAGTTCCGCGCCGTCACCGACCTGATCGCCCACGGCGAACAGCAGCTCGGCCACGGTGCCGTCGCGCGGCGACGAGATGGTGTGCTCCATCTTCATCGCTTCCATGACGGCCAGGGGCTGGCCCTTGGTGACGGTGTCGCCGGCCTTGGCCAGGAAGGCCACCAGCTTGCCGGGCATGGGGGCCGTCAGGCGGCCGCCTTCGGCCGCGCCGTCGCCGGCATGGGCGATGACGTCCACCTCGGTCAGCACGGCCGAACCGTCGGCGCCGAAGACGGCGACGCGTTCGCCCTGGGCATAGGTCTTCACGCGGATGCGTTCGTTGCCGAGGAAGAGTTCATGCGTCTCGGCATCGCTGCTCTGCACGGCGAAGGCGATGGCCTCGCCCGCGACCGTCAGCGTCATGCCGCCGCGGTGGTGGCGGGACAGCAGCACCTCGTGATGGCTGCCGCCGGCTTCGAGGTCGAAGCGGCGAGTGGCCGAGCCGAACAGTCGGAAGCCATCGCGGGCGCTCCACGGGTCGGTGTCCTGGGTCGCGCCCTCCACAGCCAGCGTGTGGGCGACGACGGCGGCGGCGCTGACGCGCAGCGGCAGGCTGGGCTGGTCGAACAGCTGGGCCTTCTCGCGCTCGATCAGGCTGGTGTCGAGATCGGCGCCCGCGAACGACCGGGTGGCGGCGCAGCGGCGCAGGAAGGCGACGTTGGTGTGCAGGCCGACGATGTGGGTGTCGCGCAGCGCGGTGTCCAGGCGGGCGAGCGCCTGGGCGCGGTCCTCGCCCCAGACGATGAGCTTGGCGATCATCGAGTCGTAGAAGGGGCTGATGGCATCGCCCTCACGCACGCCAGCGTCGATGCGCACGTTGCCGCGCTCAAACGCCACGTGGGCGGGCCAGCGGGCCACGTCCAGCGCGCCGGTGGCAGGCAGGAAGCCGCCGTCGGGGTTCTCGGCGCAGATGCGGGCCTCGATGGCGTGGCCGTGCATGCGCAGCTCCGATTGCTTGAGCGGCAGCGGCTCGCCGGCCGCGACGCGCAACTGCCACTCCACCAGGTCCTGGCCGGTGATGGCCTCGGTGACCGGGTGCTCCACCTGCAGCCGCGTGTTCATCTCCATGAAGTAGAAGCGGCCGTCTTGTTCAGCAATGAACTCGACCGTGCCCGCGCCGACATAGCCGACGGCCTTGGCCGCCGCCACGGCGGCGTCGCCCATCTGGGCGCGGCGCTCCGGCGTCATGCCCGGCGCGGGCGCCTCTTCCAGCACCTTCTGGTGGCGGCGCTGCACCGAGCAGTCGCGCTCGAACAGGTAGACGCAGTCGCCGTGCGAGTCGCCGAAGACCTGGATCTCGATGTGGCGCGGGCGCTGCACATAGCGCTCGATCAGCACCGCATCGTCGCCGAAGCTGTTGATGGCCTCGCGCTTGCATGAGGCCAGGGCGGCATCGAACTCGTCGGCGCTGTAGACGGCGCGCATGCCCTTGCCACCGCCGCCGGCGCTGGCCTTGATCAGCACGGGATAACCGATGCGATCGGCCTCTCGCTTGAGCAAGGCCGGTTCCTGGTCGGCCCCGTGATAGCCCGGCACCAGCGGCACCTGGGCGGCTTCCATCAGGCGCTTGGACTCGGCCTTCAGGCCCATGGCCAGGATGGCGCTCGGCGGCGGGCCGATGAAGACGACGCCGGCATCGGCGCAGGCCTGGGCAAAGGCCTCGTTCTCGCTCAGGAAGCCGTAGCCTGGGTGCACGGCCTCGGCGCCGGTGGCCTTGGCCGCGGCGAGGATGCGTTCCCACTGCAGATAGGAGTCGCGCGGCGCCGGCCCGCCGATCAACACGGCCTCGTCACAGGCCTTGACATGCTGAGCATCGGCATCGGCCTCGGAATAGACGGCGACCGTCTGGATGCCGAGGCGCTTGGCAGTCGCGGCCACCCGGCAGGCGATCTCGCCGCGGTTGGCGATCAGGATCTTCTTGAACATCTCTCTTGTCTCCTCAGCCGTCTTCTTGTGGATTCGGGATCGGGGCGCGCTTCAGGTCGATGGGCCGTCAGCGCGCGGTGTCACAGGGATCAGTGGGTGCAGACCTGCACCTTGGCCGCCGCGTCGGACGGCGTCAGCTCGGCCTCCGTCGAGCAGCGCATGCCCAGGCGCTCCAGCAGCGCGCGGTCCTTCTCGGCCTGCGGGTTGCTCGTCGTCAGCAGCTTGTCGCCGTAGAACATGGAGTTGGCGCCAGCGAGGAAACAAAGCGCCTGCATGGTCTCGGGCATTTCCTCGCGACCAGCCGACAGGCGCACCATGGCGCGCGGCATGGTGATGCGGGCGACGGCGATGGTGCGGATGAACTCCAGCGGGTCCAGCGGCGCGGTGCCGGCCAGCGGCGTGCCTTCGACCTGCACGAGGTTGTTGATGGGCACGCTCTCGGGGTAGGGGTCGAGGTTGGCCAGCTGCACGATGAGGCCGGCGCGCTGGCGGCGCGTCTCGCCCATGCCGACGATGCCGCCGGAGCAGACCTTCAGGCCTTGCTGGCGCACGCGCTCCAGCGTGTCCAGGCGGTCCTGGTAGGTGCGGGTCGTGATGATCTGGCCGTAGAACTCGGGCGCCGTGTCGAGGTTGTGGTTGTAGTAGTCGAGGCCCGCCTCCTTGAGCTGCTCGGCCTGGCCGTCTTCCAGCATGCCGGCGGTGAGACAGGTCTCCAGGCCCAGCGCCTTGACCTCGGAAATCATCTCGCCGATGGCCTCCAGGTGGCGGGGCTTGGGCGAGCGCCAGGCAGCGCCCATGCAGAAGCGTGTCGCGCCGTTCTGCTTGGCGGCGCGGGCGGCTTCCATCACTTCTTCGAGCGGGATCAGCTTCTCGGCCTTGAGGCCCGTGTCGAAGTGAGCCGACTGCGGGCAGTAAGCGCAGTCCTCCTCGCAGCCGCCGGTCTTGATGGACAGCAGCGTCGAGAGCTGCACCGCGTTGGCGTCGAAGTGCTCGCGGTGCACCTGCTGGGCGCGGAACAGCAGGTCGTTGAAAGGCAGGTCGAACAGGGCCACGACGTCCTTGACCGTCCAGGGGGTGGCCTGGCGGCGCTCGGCGTCGGTGGTGGGGGTGAGGGTCTGGATCTGGTTCATGCGGGGAGGTGTCCGAGCAGGGGTTCGAGCGACAGATGGCGGGCCATCGTGGCGTGGTCGGCGTGGGCCAGGCGCGGCACATGGCCGAGGCAGGGGGCGGCGAGGCCGCGCTGCAGAGCTTGCAGATTGTCGGTGACGTGAGGCTGACGCTCGTCCACGGTGTTGGCCACCCAGGCGGCCAGCGTCAGGCCGCGGGCGCGCACGGCCTCGGCCGTCAGCAGCGCGTGGTTGATGCAGCCCAGGCGCAGGCCGACGACGAGGATGACGGGCAGGGCGAGGTCGGCGGCGAGGTCGGCGGTGTCCCAGCTGTCGTTCAACGGCACGCGAAAGCCGCCTACACCTTCGACGAGGGCCACGTCGGCCCGGCCGCCGACCCAGCGCAGCGCATGCAGCAACGGTTCGCGGACGATGGCCTCGTCCTCGATGCGCGCGGCGATGTGCGGCGCGCAGGCGGTGCGCAGCTGCAGCGCGCCCACCTCGGCGGACGTGAGGCCCATGTTGCCGGCGGCGCGCAGGCGCTCGACGTCGTCGTTGAGCCAATGGCCGTCGATGAAGTCCTGGCCGGCGGAGACGGGCTTGAGCGCGGCGACGCGGCGGCCAGCGAGCGCGAAGGCGTGGGCCAGGCCGGCCGTGACAGCGGTCTTGCCGATCTCGGTGTCGGTGCCGGTGATGAAGAAGCCCTTCACGCTGCGCACTCCTGCGCGGCGGCGGCGCGGTCCAGCGCCGTCAGCAGCGTGTCGACGTCGGCGGCGGTGTGCGTGCCGCACAGCGTGATGCGCAGCCGCGCCGTGCCGGCGGCCACCGTGGGCGGGCGGATGCCCGGCACGCGCAGGCCGGCGCTCTCCAGCGCGGCGGCCAGGGCCATGACCTCGGCGTTGCCGCCGACGATCAGCGGCTGGATGGGCGTGGCCGCATCGGTCAGCTGCCAGCCCAGGCGCGGGTGGCGGTCGATGAGGGCCAGCAGGCCGTCGCGCAGCCGGGCCTGCAGCGCGACGAGGTTGGCTCGGCGCTGCGTGCCGACGGGGCCTTCGATCAGTGCGAAGCTGGTCAGCAGGGCATGCTCGACGGCCGGCGGCGAGGCGGTCGAGAAGATGAAGTTGCGTGCGGCCTGCAGCAGGTAGTCGACGATGGTGGCGTGGGCAGCGACGAAGGCGCCCGCGAGGCCGGCGGCCTTGCCGAGCGTGCCGACCAGGATGAGGCGCTCGCTCTTCAAGCCGAAGTGCTCCAGCGAGCCGCGGCCTGTTTCGCCCAGCACGCCAAAGCCGTGGGCGTCGTCGACGATGAGCCAGGCGTCGAATTCCTCGGCCAGGGCCAGCAACTCGGGCAGGGGTGCCAGGTCGCCGTCCATGCTGAAGACGGCGTCGGTGACGATGAGCCTGACCTTGGCCGTGCTGGCCGCCAGCAGCGAGCGCAGGCCGGCCACGTCGGCATGGCCGTAGCGCGTGACCCGGGCCTTGGCAAGCCGCGCCGCGTCGATCAGCGAGGCGTGGTTGAGCTGCTCCGAGAAGATCTCGGTGTGCTCGTCGCCCAGCGCCGCGACGACGGCGAGGTTGGCCATGTAGCCGGTGCAAAAGCCGATGGCGCGGGCCTGCGGGATGTGCGGCGCGTACCAGCGCGCGAGGGCGTCGGCAACGGCTTCGTGGGCGGCGCTGTGGCCGCTGACCAGGGGCGAGGCCCCCGAGCCGCCGCCCCAGCGGCGTGCGCCTTCGGCCAGAGCCTCGGCGATGGCCGGCTCGGCGGCCAGGCCCAGGTAGTCGTTGGAGCAGAACATCAGCAGCTCGCGGCCGTTGATGGTCTGGCGGGGGGCGGTGCCGCTGTCGGCGCGGCGCAGGCTGCGCTTGAGGCTCTGCGCCGAGATGGCGGCGAGCTTGGCGCTCAGGTGTTCAAGCAAGGACATCGTTCAATGTCGCCGTCACGGCCCCGGCCAGGAAGGCCGCGGTCGCGTCGTCGATTAGGTAGGGGGGCATCAGGTAGACGGTGGCGCCGATCGGTCGGATCAGCAGCTCGTGTGCGCGCGCCGCAAGATGGAAGCGCTCGGCGAAGCGGGGTGGTGCTTCAGGCACATCGAAGGCCAGGATCATGCCGCGTTGGCGGAGGTGGGTGATGCGTGAGGACAAGGGCGCGAAGGCGCGCGTCAGGCGTTCGGCCTGGGCGCGGTTGGCGTCGAGCTGGCCGGCATCGAAGCGGTCCAGCACCGCGTTGGCTGCGGCGCAGGCCAGCGGGTTGCCGGTGTAGGAGTGCGAGTGCAGGAAGCCGCGTGTGACGTCTTCGCTCCAGAAGGCGGCGAACACCTCGTCCGTCGTCAGCACCAGGGACAGCGCCATCGTGCCGCCCGTGATGCCCTTGCTCAGCAGCAGGAAGTCCGGCCACTCGGTGCCGGTCTGCTCCCAGGCGAAGAAGGTGCCGGTGCGCCCGCAGCCCACCGCGATCTCGTCGGCGATGAGGTGCACGCCGAACTCGCGCGTCAGCTCGCGCAGGCCGCGCAGGTACTCGGGCGAGTACATGACCATGCCGGCCGCGCCCTGGATCAGCGGCTCGACGATGACGCAGGCGATCTGCGCATGGCGTTCGGCCAGCAGGGCGCGCATCGCGGCCAGGGCCTCGGCTTCGTTGCCCAGTCGGCCATCCGGCGACGTGACGATGTGGGCGCGCATCAGCAGCGGGTCGTAGGCGTCGCGGAAGACCTGCACGTCGGTCACGCTGAGCGCGCCCAGGGTCTCGCCGTGGTAGCTGTTCTTCAGGCAGACGAACTCGCGCTTGTCCGTCAGGCCGCGGTTCTTCCACGAATGAAAGCTCTGCTTCAGCGCGATCTCGACGGCGCTGGCGCCATCGCTGCCGAAGAAGACGTGACCCAGCGCGCCGGCCGTGCGCGCCGACAACCGCTCGGCCAGGCGCACGGCCGGCTCGTGGGTGCAGCCGGCCAGCATCACATGCGGCAGGGTGTCGAGCTGGTGCTTGATCGCGTCATGCAGTGCGCGGTCGCTGTGGCCGAACAGGTTGACCCACCAGGACGAATTGGCGTCGAAGTAGCGCCGGCCGTCGGTGTCGAACAGCCAGGGGCCGTCGCCGCGGGCGATGGGCAGCGGCGGCACGGCGTCCAGGCGCGCCATCTGGGTGCAGGGGTGCCAGACGGCGGCGCGGCTGCGGTCTTGGAGGGAGGTCATGCGAGGGCAGGGCGGCGCAACCGGCGAAGGAGCGCACGCAGGAATTTGAAGCAGAACCAGATCAGCGCGGCCATGACGGCCAACGCCAACGCCAGCAGCGGGAAGAAGACGAAGGGATGGGCCAGGGCCAGCCACAGCATGGCCGGCACGGCCAGGTCGCCCATCAGCGACAGGCCGATGTTGGAGAAGGGTTCGGGCGAGGTATTGGCCGCCGCACGCGTGCTGGCCTTGGCGACATGCGAGGTGGCTGCAAGCCCGGCCCCCAGCAGTGCAGCGACGATGCCCCAGGCCTGGCCGTGGTCGCCCGCCCAGCCGCTGACGACGCCGGCCACCAGGGCTGCGCCGGCGGGGATGCGGATCAGCGTGTGCAGGGCGTCCCAGGCGCTGTCCAACAACGGGACCTTGTCGGCCAGGAACTCGAACAGGGCCAGCGCCGCGGCGCAGCCCATCACCAGCGGCGTGCCGAGGATCTGCAGCCCCGGTGGCAACGCAATCCACCCCCAGTGCCCGGCGATGCCGACCAGCAGCACCGTCAGGTACAGGCGCAGGCCGCTGGCCCAGCCGAGCGCGGCGGCCAGGGCGAGCAGGTGGACGGCGTCGAGATCCATCGTCAGGCCAGCCAGCTCGGCTTGCTCTTGCCCAGGAAGCTCTGCACGCCCTCACGACCTTCGGCGCTGGCGCGGATGTCGGCGATGCGGCGGGCGGTGTCGTCACGCAGCGCGGGCGTGATCTCACGGCTGGCGACGTCCTTGACGAGCTGCTTGCAGGCGCGCGCGGCGGCTGGGCCGTTGGCCGTGATGGCCGCCACCAGCTCGTCGACCTTGGCATCCAGCGCCTCGGCCGCGACGACCTCGTGCACCAGGCCCAGGCGCCTGGCCTCGTCGGCCGGGAAGCGCTCGGCCGTCACGAAGTAGCGCCGCGAGGCCTGCTCGCCCAGGGCCTTGACGACGTAGGGCCCGATGGTGGCGGGCAGCAGGCCCAGCTTGGCTTCCGACAGGCAGAAGCCCGCCGTCTCCACCGCCACGACGATGTCGGCGCAGGCCACCAGGCCGACTCCGCCGGCGTACACATCGCCCTGCACGCGGGCGATGACCGGCACCGGGCAGGAGTAGATCGCCCACAGCATGTCGGCCAGGCGGGTGGCGTCGGCATGGTTCTCGTCCCAGCTGTAGCCGGCCATGGCCTTCATCCAGTTCAGGTCGGCACCGGCGCAGAAGGCCTTGCCCTCGGCGGCCAGCACGATGGCGCGCAGGTCGGCGCGCAGGCCCAGCTCGGTGAAGGTGGCAGCCAGTTCGCCGATCAGCACCTCGTTGAAGGCGTTGCGCACCTCGGGGCGGTTCAGCGTGACACGGGCGACGTGGCCGGCGGTGGTGACGGTCAGGCAGGTGGTCATGGCGAGGTCGCTTCGGGTTGGGCCGCAGCCAGCGGCTTGCACATCAGCACGGAACGGTAGGTCTTGCCGGCCCACTGCACGGCGCCCACCTCGGCATAGCCGCGGCGGGCGTAGCGGCTGCGCAGCGCGGTGGCCGGTTCGGCGGTGTCCAGGGCGATTTGCTGCAGGCCCTGTGCCGCTGCCCAGCGCTCGGCGGTGTCGATGAGCTGCTCGGCCACGCGCTGGCCGCGCCAGTCGGGGTGAACGCCCAGCTGGGACAGGATGGCGGTGCCCGCCGTCGTGTAGAGCGGCGGCGGTGGGTCGGCGATGTAGGCCTCGCCCGCGGGCTTGGGGCCGCGCACGGCCACGGTGCCGATGATGCGGCCGTCGGCGACGGCGACGAAGCCCTGCGCGTCGGCCAGGCGCTGGCGCGTGACCTCGACGGGCTGGTCCACGGCCGTGAAGTTCCAGCCCTGGGCGGCGAGGCTGGCATAGGCGGCGTGCAGCAGCCGCGTCAGGTCTTCGATGCTGTCGGCCTTGCTGATGGGGCGGATGGCGATGGGCGTCATGGCGTGACCGGCTGTCGGCAGATCGTGAGGATGGGCAGCTGCGCCTGCTGTTCACGCAGCGCGTCGACATCGGCCTCGTGGCGGGGCTGCAGGCGTTCGAGGGTGGGCATCAGCGCTTGGCCGCGCTGGCCGCTGGTGCAGAACTCGCCGGCCGCGTCGCGCAATTGCCTGACGCGCAGCTCGCTGGCGGGATGGGTGTCGTCACCGGTCCGGGACTTCAGCGGCAGGCGGGCGATCAGCGCCGGCCAGTCGGCCGCGAGTTGCCGGACGGGGTAGCCGGCCAGCCCCGCAAGGAACAGGCCGAGCCGGTCGGCGTCCAGCTCCATCTGCAGTCGGTCTTTCGGCGCCTCCTCGTGAGGCGGCGGCGTCCTGCGCTCCAGCATGGGCGCGGCGGCGGGCGGCTGGCCCGCCATTGCGACGCCGGTCAGCGCATGGCCCAGCACCAGATGGGCGATTTCATGGCCGCCGATCAAGGCCAGCTCGGGCTCCGCCAGCAGCTCCAGCAGGGGCTGCGTGACGACCACATTGCCCATGAGGGAGAACGCACGCACGCTGTCGCCGGCGATGGCCTGGATCTGGATCGTGCAGCGCTTGCTGCCGTCGGTCGCCCGTTCACTCAGCCGCTCGCACCAGGGTGCAGCGGCGGCCTGCAGCCGCAGCTGCACGCGCGCCAGCTCCTCGGCGGTCGCAGCCTGGCTGGCGGGCAGGTGCAGGCCCAGGGCCGCTGCCAGCGACGCGATGAGGGCGGCAGGGGGGCGCATCACATCCGGAACACGCCGAACCGGGTGTCCGGGATCGGCGCGTTCAAGGAGGCCGACAAACCCAGCGCCAGCACGCGGCGCGTGTCGGCCGGGTCGATGACGCCGTCGTCCCACAGCCGGGCGGAGGCGTAGTAGGGGTGGCCCTGGTCCTCGTACTGCTGGCGGATCGGCGCCTTGAAGGCTTCTTCCTCTTCGGCGCTCCAGGCGCCGCCCTTGGCCTCGATGCCGTCGCGGCGGATGGTGGATAGCACGCTGGCCGCCTGCTCGCCGCCCATCACCGAGATGCGCGCGTTGGGCCACATCCACAGGAAGCGCGGCGAGTAGGCGCGGCCACACATGCCGTAGTTCCCGGCGCCGAATGACCCGCCGATGATGACGGTGAACTTGGGCACCTGGGCGCAAGCCACGGCCGTCACCATCTTGGCGCCGGCGCGGGCGATGCCGTCGTTCTCGTATTTGCGGCCGACCATGAAGCCGGTGATGTTCTGCAGGAACACCAGCGGGATCTTGCGCTGGCAGCACAGCTCGATGAAGTGGGCGCCCTTGTTGGCGCTCTCGGCGAACAGGATGCCGTTGTTGGCGACGATGCCCACCGGCATGCCCTCGATGTGGGCGAAGCCGCAGACCAGGGTGTTGCCGTAGCGGGCCTTGAACTCATCGAACTCCGAGCCGTCGACGATGCGGGCGATGACCTCGCGCACGTCGAAGGGCTTGCGGGTGTCGGTGGGGATGACACCGTGCAGCTCGGCCGGGTCGAAGGCCGGCGCCTTGGGCGGCTGCATGGCCAGCGGGTTCGCCTTGGTCCAGTTCAGCCGCGCGACCGACTGGCGAGCGATGGCCAGCGCATGGGTGTCGTTGTTGGCCAGGTGGTCGGCCACGCCGGACAGGCGTGTGTGCACGTCGCCGCCGCCCAGATCTTCGGCCGTGACGACCTCGCCGGTGGCGGCCTTCACCAGCGGCGGGCCACCCAGGAAGATGGTGCCCTGGTTCTTGACGATGATGGTCTCGTCGCTCATGGCTGGCACATAGGCGCCGCCGGCCGTGCAGGAGCCCATGACGACGGCGATCTGCGGGATGCCTTCGGCGCTCAGGTTGGCCTGGTTGAAGAAGATGCGGCCGAAGTGGTCGCGGTCGGGGAAGACCTCGTCTTGATTCGGCAGGTTGGCGCCGCCGCTGTCCACCAGGTAGAGGCAGGGCAGGCGGTTCTGCTGCGCGATCTCCTGCGCGCGCAGGTGCTTCTTGACGGTGATGGGGTAGTAGGTGCCGCCCTTCACCGTGGCGTCATTGCACACGATCATGCAGTCCACGCCCGACACGCGGCCGATGCCGGCCACCACGCCGCCGCCCGGGGCCGCGTTGTCGTACATGTTCAGGCCGGCCAGCGGGGCCAGTTCGAGGAAGGGTGTGCCGGGGTCCAGCAGCATCTCCACGCGGTCGCGCGGCAGCAGCTTGCCGCGTGCGGTGTGCTTGGCGCGCGCGGCCGCGCCGCCGCCTTGGGCGATCTGTGCGAGCCTGGCGTTGAGGTCGTCGATTAGCCCGCGCATCGCGTCGGCATTGGCCTTGAAGTCGGCCGAGCGAGGGTTGAGCTGGGTGGTCAGAACCGGCATGGTGTCTCCCGGCGAGCTTGCCGAATCAATGATTAAGCAAGACTCAATTTATGGATGGCAGCCTCGTGAGCCGCGCGAGGGGCGTCAGAATAATCCAGGGTGAACACGGATGCAATGCCGACTTGAGTGTTACTCAATAATTGCGCAGAATGCGGCCCCGATGACGATTACCGCCGCCCCGCCCCAGCGCCGTTCTCCCGCCGGCCCCAAGGCCGAGCAGCGCGTGCGCGACATCCTGCGCGTGGGCCGCGAGGTGTTTGCCGAGCGCGGCTACGAGCGCGCCACGACCACCGAGGTGGCCCAGCGCCTCTCCGTCTCGGAGGCCACCGTCTTCACCTATTTCCGCAGCAAGCGCGAGCTGTGCATGCGTGTCATCCAGGACTGGTACGACGAAATCATCGCGGCCATCGAGGCCGGCCTGCCGCGCAGCGCGCCGGTGCGCGAGCAGCTGGAATTCATCGTGCTGACGCATCTGCGGCTCTTCCTCATCCAGGGCACGGGGCTGTGCGCGCTGGTGCTGTCCGAGGGCCGCACCAAGGGCCAGGATCTCGGCGAGGGTTTCGTCGAGCTGCAGCGCCGCTACACCGCGCCGCTGATGGACCTGCTGGCGCGCGGCCAGGAGGCCGGCGAGGTGCGCAGCGACATCCCGCTGCGCCTGCTGCGCTCCCTCGTCTTCGGCCCCATGGAGCACATGCTGTGGGACGTGGTGGTGGCCGGCCGGCAGATCGACGTCGAGGCCAGTGCCCGCGATCTCGTCGCCCTGCTGTGGCCGGCGCTGCAGGCGCCCGACCAGGAGCTGCTGCGCCTGCGCCGCCTGCGCGGGCAGTTGCTGGACGCGCTCGCCCAGGCCTAGCGCGTCCAGGACTGCACCAGCACCGTCTCGCAAACCTTGAACAGCAGCCAGGCCGCCATCGCCGCCAGCGTCGAGGCGAGCAGTTCCAGAAGCTGGCGCAGGCCGCCGTCCTGCAGACCCTGCCAGCCGTAGTCCGACAACAGGGCGGCATTGGCACTCACCAGGCGCACCAGATCCAGCGTCAGCAGCCCGAAGCTGATGAAGCTCAGCACCATGATGCCGAAGCACGCGATGCGGTGGCGGCGCAGCCAGCCGATGAAGCCCGAAATCGTGAGCATTGCGCGCACTCCTCCCGTGTTCGGCATTCTCCGGCATCGCTAGGATCGCAGCTCCTGCGAGGGAAAGGGAGGCTCGGATGAATGCGATGAGAGTCTGGCTCGCCATGGGTCTGCTGCTGGCCTGCGGTTGGGCACGTGCGCAAACCGAGGCGGTAGACGCCGACTGGCGCTACCGCATCCAGCCCGGCGACACGCTGATCACGCTGACCGACGCCTGGCTGGCGCCGCCCAGGACCTGGCGCGACCTGCAGAAGCTCAACCGCGTGCCCGATCCGCTGCGCCTGATGCCCGGCTCGACGCTGCGCATGCCCATCGCCTGGCTGCGGCGCGAGGCCGGCGTCGCCGAGGCCGTGTTCGCACGCGGCCAGGTCACGCGCCAGCGCGGCAGCGCGACCCTGGAGCCGCTGACGGCAGGCGCCACGCTGCAAAGCGGCGACCGCATCCGCACCGGCGCCCAGTCCAGCGCCAGCCTGCGCTTTGCCGATGGCTCGCGCCTGCTCGTGCCGCCCGACAGCGACGTCACGCTCGACCAGCTGCTGGTGCTGGGCCGCGGCGCGCTCCCCGCGGTGCGCATCGGCGTGCAGCAGGGCGGCGCGGACAGCCGTGTCGCGCCCAACGCCCAGCGCGTGCCGCTGTACGAGATCCGCACGCCGCACGTGAACCTGGGCGTGCGCGGCACCGAGTTCCGCGTGCAGACGGCCGGGGCGCAGAGCCGCATGCAGGTGCTGTCCGGCGCGGTGCATGCCGACGGCCTGGGCCCCGATGTGGCGGCCGGCCAGGGCCTGCTTGCCGAAGGCTCGGCGCGCTCGGTCGGCGCGCTGCTGGCGGCGCCCGACCTGTCCGCCATGCCCAGGCTCGCCGAACGCCTGCCGCTGCAGCTGAGCTGGGCGGCCTCGCCGGCCGGCGCCACCGGCTGGCGCGCCCAGCTCTACGCCAGGGGCGACTACGACAGGCTGCTGCTCGACGCCCGCGTGTCCGGGCCCAGCGTCGCCTGGGCCGAGGGCCGCGAGCTGGCCGACGGCGACTACAGCCTGCGCCTGCGCGCCATCGACGCCCGCGGCCAGGAGGGTGCGGCCGCCGACGTCGACATCCGCCTGCAGGCCCGCCCCGAACCGCCCTTCATCCAGGCGCCGGCCCAGGGTGCCGTCAGCTACACCGGCGGCATTGCGCTGGCCTGGAGCCGCAACACCGTCGCACCCAACGTGCGCCTGCAGATCGCGCGCGATGCGGCGTTCAAGGACCTGGCCCTGCAGCCGCCGCCGCTGGACGCGGCGGGCTACGACGCCAGGCTGCCGGACGGCGTCTACCACTGGCGCATCGCTGCCGTGGAAGCCGGCGGCCGCGCCGGCCCCTTCGGCGATCCACAGAGCTTCGAGCTCAAGCCACCGCCGCCCGCGCCGCCGCCGGCCGAGCCCGAGCTCAGCGGCGACCAGCTCAGGCTGCGCTGGCGTGCCGACCCGGGCGTCACGCGCTACGAGCTGGAATGGGCCCGGACCGAGGCCTTCGACGGCGCCGACGTGCAGCGCTTCGCCACCGACAAGGCGGAGCTCGTCATGCCCAAGCCGTCGCCCGGCAAGTACTTCCTGCGCGCCCGGGCCTTCAACGCGGCCGGCGCGGCCAGCCCCTGGGGGCAGGCGCAGATGATCGAGCAGCCCTATCCGCGCTGGCTCTGGCTGCTGCCGCTGCTCCTCGTGCCCCTGCTTTGAAACGCTGGCCCTGGCTTGCCCTGCCCGCCGCCCTCTTGCTGTGGGCGCTGCTGAGCCTGACAGGCGCCCAGGCGCGCATCGACCGCACCCTCGGCGACCTGCTGCTGCGCGCGGCGGCGCCGCGTGCTGCCGCGGCCACCAGCGTCGTCGTCGACATCGACGACGCCTCCCTGCGCGCGCTGCGCCAGCCTCTCGGCGAGTGGCCGTACTCGCGCGAGGTCTACGCGCTGATGCTGGACTACCTCGGCCAGGCGGGTGCCCGCCTCGTCGTCATGGACATCGTCTTCACCGGTCCGCGCGAGGGCGATGCGCGGCTGGCGCAGACGCTGGCCGCCGGCCCGCCGGTGGTGTTGGCCGCCGCGGGCCTGCGCCAGCGCGCGGCCGTCGAGCTGGCAGCGGCCAGCGCCGCCGAGCAGCGTGCCCTGGCGCGCCTGGGCGCCGCCCACGCGCCGGGCCTGGACTGGGACGCGCTGACGGCCCCCGCCGACACGCTGCTGGACGCGTTGACCGAGCCCGCCAGCCTGGGACTCATCTCCGTGGCGCTGGACGACGACGGCCTGCTGCGCCGCCTGCCGCTGCTGCATCGCGTGCAGGGTCGCAGCCTGCCCAGCCTCGCCTTTGCCGCCCGTCTGCGCGCCGACGGGACGCCCGCCTGGCGGCGCGAGGGCGGCGCGCTGGTGGCCGGTGCGCGCCGCTGGCCGGTCGACGAGGACGGCCGGCTGCGCCTGCGCCTGCCGCTGCTGGAGCGAGGCGAGGGCGGCGAGGCGCCGCGCGTGTCCTGGCAGCGGCTGATGCGCGCGGCGCTCGGCGAAGCGGAGGACGCCGAGCTGGCGCGCCTGCTCGCCGGCCGCAGCATCTTCGTCGGCAGCAGCGCGTTCTTCGCCGACGAGGTCATGACGCCGCAGGGCCGCCTCTCCGGCGTGGCGTTGAACGCGGCCGTGTTCGAGGCCCTGGGCGCGGACCCGCTGCCGCTGCTGCGCGACGAGGGCCCGGCCGTGTGGGCGCTGGACGCGCTGCTGCTGGCCGTCGGCGCCCTGCCGCTGCTGCTGCGCCGCCAGGCCCTTGCCGCGGGGCTGGGGCTGGCGGGTATCGTGCTGCTGCCCTGGGGCGCTGCGCTCGCCGGCCTGCTGGCCACGCCCGCGCCGGGCCTGTGTCTGCTGGCGCTCGCACTGGTGCTGACCGCCATCGAGCACGAGCGCCATGCCCGCCAGCGTGAACGCGAGCTGACGCGCGAGCGCGAGCTGGCCGAGGCGCGCAGCCGCGCCAAGACCGAACTGCTGGCCCAGGTCAGCCACGAGATGCGCACGCCGATGAATGCCGTGCTGGGCTTCTCCGACATCCTGGCCCGCTCGCCGCTCAAGCCCGAGCAGGCCCATTACGTCGAGGTGCTGGGTCATGCCGGCCGCCAGGTCTTCGCCCTCATCAACGACCTGCTGGACAACGCCCGCATCGAGAGCGGCCGGCTGGAGCTGGCCTCGCATCCCTTCAACCTCGTCGACCTCGTCGAGCTGCAGCTGGAACTGCTGCGCGAGCGCGCCCAGAGCCAGGGCCTGTGGCTGCGCGTGTTCGCGCGCACCGAGGCCGCGGGCTGGGTGCTGGGCGACCAGCAGCGTGTCGCGCAGATCATCACCAACCTCGTCGGCAACGCGATCAAGTTCACCAAGGCCGGCGGCGTGACGGTGGAGCTGTCGCGTGACGGCGAGGGCAGGATCGTCATCAGCGTGCAGGACACCGGCATCGGCATCGCGCCGGACCGGCTGGAGCGCATCTTCCAGCCCTTCGCGCAGGCCGATGCGGCCATCGCCCGGGAGTTCGGCGGCACGGGCCTGGGCCTGGCCATCACGCGCAGCCTCTCAAGGCTGATGGGTGGCGACGTCAGCGTGCACAGCCGCGTCGGCGAGGGCAGCCGCTTCGAGGTCACGCTGGACCTGCCCGACGCCCACCCGCCCCAGGCCGACCTGGCGGAGCCGCGCGCCGAGCGCGTCGCGCCCGACCATGCGCTGGCCCTGCTGCTCGCTGAAGACAACGACGTCAACGTCCTCGTCATCGAGGGCATGCTGGCGCCCCTGGGTCACCACATCACGCGCGTGTCCGACGGGGCCCGGGCGCTGGCCGCGCTGCGCGACGGCGACTTCGACCTGGTGCTGATGGACATGCAGATGCCCGGCATGGACGGCCTCGCCGCCACGCGGCAATGGCGGGCCGTCGAGGCGGCCGAGGGGCGGCCGCGCACGCCCATCGTCGCGCTGACGGCGAATGCCTTCGACGCCGACGTGCAGCAGTCCCTCGAAGCGGGCTGCGACGCCCACCTCACCAAGCCCATCAGCCTGGCGGCGCTGCTGCAGGCCCTGGCCAAGTACGCGCGGGCCTGACAAGCCGGGGATGGCAATGCCTGAGTGATGTACGGGGGCACTGCTTCTGGCTAGAGTGGCCGGCTTCCCATCCCGCTGCAGGAGCTCGCCATGATCAACATGACCGTCAACGGTCGCGCCGTCGCGCTGGACGCCGACCCCGACATGCCCCTGCTGTGGGCGGTGCGAGAGGAGCTCCAGCTGACCGGCAGCAAGTTCGGCTGCGGCGCCGCCCAGTGCGGCGCCTGCACCATGCACGTGGGCGGCAGCCCGGTGCGCGCCTGCATGACGCCCATCTCCTCGGTGCAGGGCCCCGTGACCACCATCGAGGGCATCGCCAGCGACAAGGTCGGCCAGGTCGTGCAGGCCATCTGGGTGGAGCATGACGTGGCCCAGTGCGGCTACTGCCAGAGCGGCCAGGTCATGAGCGCCGTGGCCCTGCTCAAGGGCAACAGCAAGCCGACCGACGCGCAGATCGACGCGGCCATGGCCGGCAACATCTGCCGCTGCGGCACCTACACCCGCATCCGTGCCGCCATCCACGCGGCCGCGGCCAAGCTCGCCTGAGGGGAATGACATGCTGAATCCACGCCGCATTGATCAGGCCATGAGTGGCGGCCTGTCCCGCCGCGCCTTCGTCACCACCACCGTCGGCGGCGCCGTCGGCCTGGCCTTGTTGCCGGGCGTGTCGCTGGCGCAGGACAAGGCCAAGCCCGGCTCCAAGCCGACCGAGCAGCCGCTGGCCTTCGTCAGCATCGCCCGGGACGGCACCACCACCATCCTGTGCAACCGCATGGACATGGGACAGGGCATCGAGACCGGCCTGGCCATGATCTGTGCCGAAGAGCTGGAGGCCGACTGGGGCAAGGTCCGCACCGGCTTCGGCGACCAGAAGGCCGAGTACGTGGACCCGCTGTTCGGCATCCACCTGACCGGCGGCTCCAACTCGGTGAAGAACAGCTACCAGCAGTACCGCGAGCTGGGCGCGCGTACCAAGGCCATGTTGCTGGCCGCCGCGGCCCAGAGCTGGGGCGTGCCGGCTGCGTCGCTGAAGGCCGAGAACGGTGTCATCTCGGGCGGCGGCAAGAGCGCCGGTTATGGCGAGTTCTTCGACGCGGCCATGAAGCTGGCCGTGCCGGAGACTGTCACGCTGAAGGACCCCAAGAGCTTCAAGCTCATCGGCAAGCCCACGGGGCTCGTCGTCAGCCAGGCCAAGAGCACTGGCACCCAGGCCTATGGCATGGACGTGCAGTTGCCCGGCATGGCGGTCGCCGTCATCCAGCGCCCGCCGGTCTTCAACGGCAAGGTCGCCAAGCTCGACAGCAGCGAGGCGATGAAGGTCAAGGGCGTCAAGGCCGTGCTGCCGGTGGCTCTGGACCGCGGTGGCCAGGGCGTGGCCGTCGTCGCCAGCGGCTACTGGGCCGCCAAGAAGGGCCGCGATGCGCTGAAGGTCGACTGGGACATGGGCGGCGTCGCCAAGCCCGACACCGGGGCGCTCACCAAGCAGTACCTGGCGATGGCGAAGACGGCCGGCACGCCGGCACCCAAGCCCGAGTTCCAGGCCGATGTGAGCGCCTGGGCCAAGGCGCCGAAGAAGATCACGGCCGACTTCGTCTTCCCCTACCTCAACCACGCCCAGATGGAGCCGCTGGCCTGCACGGTGGACCTGAAGGCCGACCGCTGCGACTTCTACTACGCGGCCCAGATGCCCGGCATCGACGCGATGAACCTGGCCAAGACGGTGGGGCTCAAGCCCGAGCAGGTGCAGATCCATGTGCAGATGGCCGGCGGCGGCTTCGGCCGGCGCGCCACGCCCGCGACCGAATGGCCGCGCGAGGCGGCGGCGGTTGCCGTGGCGCTGGCGCAGGCCGGCAAGCCCATGCCGGTCAAGGTGATCTGGAGCCGCGAGGACGACGTCAAGGCCGGCTACTACCGGCCCATGACCGTGCACCGCGCCGAGATCGGCTTCGACGCCGCCGGCAAAGTGCTGGGCTGGCAGCACCGCATCGTCAGCCAGAGCATCCTGAAGGGCTCGCCGCTGGAGGGCTTCGGCTACCAGAAGGGCGTGGACGGCACGACGACCGAGGGCATGCGCGAGCCCTACGACATCCCGATGAACCTCAGCGTGCACCACCCCGAGGTCAACGTGCCGGTGCTGTGGTGGCGCTCGGTGGGCTCCACGCACACGGCCTACGTCATGGAGACGCTGGTCGACGAGATCGCCTTCGCCACCAAACAGGACCCGGTGGCCTATCGGCTCAAGCTGATGGAAGGCAACGCCAAGGCTGACCGCCATCGCGCGGCCCTGCAGGCGGCGGTCGACAAGAGCGGCTACGGCAAGCGCAAGCTCAAGGCCGGCCAGGCCTGGGGCGTGGCGGTGCACGAGAGCTTCGAGTCCGTCGTCGCCTACGTCGTCGTCGCGAGCATGAAGGGCAAGGGCAAGGACCGACAGCCGGTGCTGCAGGAAGTGCACGCCGGCGTGCACTGCAACCTCTGCGTGAACCCCAAGGCCGTGGAGACCCAGGTGCAAGGCGCCGCCATCATGGCCCTGGGCACGACGATGCCGACCCACCGCGTGACGTTCAAGGACGGGGCCGTCGAGCAGAACAACTTCTACGACATGGCCATGCCGCGCATCACCGACGCGCCGCCGGTGATGACGGTCAGCATCGTGCCGAGCAACGACCCGCCCAAGGGCATGGGCGAGCCGGGCGTGCCGGCGCTGGCACCGGCCCTGGCGAACGCGGTGGCGCGGCTGACGGGCCAGCGGCAGCGGGAGTTGCCGTTCAGGTTCGCCTGAACCGTCGCCCGGGGCTCGGGCCTCGGCCCTCCCCCGGCAGGCCGTTTTTCGGCGGCGCGGCTATCTGCTGCGCCGGGCCTGGTCCTCGGCGCTCGCGCTCGCGCTGGCCGGGGCGCCGCCGGTCCGCCCGCGGTCAGCGCCTGGCGCGACGGCGTGCGCCGGCTGCGGCGAGCAGGGCCGTGAGCGCCAGGCCGGCCGTCATGGGCTCGGGCACCTGGCCGGTCGCGGTGGCGATGGGGTCATTGTTGGGGTCGCCCGAGGTCGAGCCCGCGCCGCAGACGGCCGCGAAGGCGGCGCTCGGCATCTGGCCGCTGCTGTCATAGAGCACGGCTGAGCAGGTGGTGGTGGTCCTGATGTTGCCGGAGGCTTCCGACGTCATCACGTAGGAGATGTTGTGGTCGGCGTTGCCCGGCAGGGCGAGCAGCGGGATGGAGTAGCTGCCGCCGGCGATGCCGTAGCTGAAGTAGCCCGGGCCTTCCTTGCTGGTCCAGCCCACCGACAACGGGCCGCCGTGGTCGTAGCTCTTGGTGATGGCGCCGCCGGCGCTGACCTCGGCGCTCCAGGCCTCGTCGAGGTAGGTGGTGCCGTCGATGACGAGCTTGATGGACAGGCTGGCCTTCTGGAACTCGCCGGCCATGAAGGCCGTGCTGCCGAAGGCGCCCACCTGGCCGGGGTTGATGATGAACGCGAAGTCGGCGGAGTCGCTGCCCCCCTGGGTGCCGATGATGGATGCGATGCCCTGGGCGAAGTAGGTGTTCTCGCCCGAGGCGCGGGCGCCGAAGCTGGACGGGCTGTTGTCGCAGGCATAGGCGTGGATGCCGATGTTGTCGACGCCGGCGCCGTTGAACTCCGTCGAGTCCTGGCCGGCGATGTTGCCGCAGGGACCGCTCGCGGCCACGGTGCCGCCGGGGCCGCTGGAGGTGCCGACGTTGTAGGCACCCGTGCCCGTGTAGGTCAGGCCGGCCCAGGCCGGGGCGGTCAGGGCCGTCAGCACGGCGGTCAGGCAGAGGTTCTTTAGGGCGGACATGACGGGCTCCTTGAGCGCAATGCCCGGATGCTAGGGGGCGGCCCGCACCTCGTGTGTCCCCGTCTTCGGTTTCATTTCACGTCGGGCGCCGGCGCGTAGCCGGCCTGCGTCAGCGCGGCGGCCAGCGCGTCTCGCGGCAGGCCGCTGTCGACCTCGGCCGTGCGGGCCTCGCGGTCGATGCGGACGACGGCCTGGGCGTCGGCCGCCTTCAGCGCGTCGGTGATGGCGGCGACACAGTGGCCGCAGCTCATGTCGGGCAGGGTGAATCTATGCATCTCGGACTCCGGGGCTGGCATCATGCCTTCATGCACATCATCGCCCTCAGCGGCGCGCTGCGCCGCGCGTCCTACAACACCGCCCTGCTGCGCGCCGCCGCCGCGATGGCGCCCGCGGGCGTCACGATCGAGCTGCGCACCCTGCACGGCATCCCGCTGTACGACGGCGACGTCGAGGCGCAGGGCATCCCCGAGGAGGTGACCACGCTGCGCGAGGCCATCCGCGCCGCCGACGCGCTGCTCATCGGCACGCCCGAGTACAACAACTCGATTCCCGGCGTGCTGAAGAACGGGCTGGACTGGCTGTCGCGCCCCAGCGGCGAGGGCGCCAAGCTGTTCGGCGGCAAGCCGACCGGGCTGGTGGGCGCCACGCCGGGCGGCTTCGGCACCGTGCAGTCGCAGGACGCCCTGCTGTCCGTGCTGCGCACCTTCGGCTGCGACTTCTGGATGGCCGGGCGCCTGATGGTGTCGCGGGCCGGCACGGTCTTCGATGCCGACGGCAAGCTCGTCGACGACAAGGTGCTTGAGCAGTTGCAGAACTTCGTCCAGGGCTTTGTCGCCTTCGTGGCGAAGAGGACGGCAGCATGAGCCTGCACATCGAACGCATCACCAGCCACGTCGGCGACGTCGGCGGCATCCCCATCCAGCGTGCCCTGCCAGCCAAGAGCCGGCGCGTCATCGGCGCCTGGTGCTTTGCCGACCACGCCGGCCCGGCCACGCTGCCGCCCGAGAAGCGCATGAACGTCGGGCCGCATCCGCACACGGGGCTGTCCACCTTCAGCTGGATGATCGAAGGCGAGATCCTGCACCGTGACAGCCTGGGCTCGGAGCAGGTGCTGCGCGCCGGCCAGGTCAACCTGATGACGGCCGGGCATGGCATCGCGCACAGCGAGGAGTCGCTGTCCGACCGCATCCACCTGGCGCAGCTGTGGATCGCGCTGCCGGATGCCGAGCGGGAGAGGGCGCCGAGCTTCCAGCATTTCCCCGACCTGCCGCGCTGCGCGGTCGGCGGCTTCGACGGCACGCTGCTGGTGGGCGAACTGGACGGCCAGCGCTCGCCGGTGCCCAGCTTCACGCCGCTGCTGGGCGTGGACCTCGCGGCCGACGGCCCGGCCGATGCGGTCATCGCGCTGCAGCCCGGCTTCGAACACGGGCTGATGCTGCTGGAAGGCGAGGTCGAGATCGCGCCTGCCAGCCACGACGCGGTCGAGACCGTTGCGCCCGGCACGCTGCTCTACATTGGGCCGGGCTGCGCGTCGGTCGAGCTGCGCTGCACGTCGGCCACGCGCCTGCTGCTGCTGGGCGGCGAGCCCTGGTCTGCGCCGCCGCTGCTGTGGTGGAACTTCGTCGGCCGCGAGCCGGCGGAAATGCAGGCCTGGGCGGAAGACTGGGCGCGGGAGGACGGCGGGCGCTTTGGTGAGGTTCAGGGCTACGTCGGCCCGCGCATCCCGGTGCCGCCGGTGCCGCCGCTCAGGCGGACCTGAACGTCAAAGGCCTGCGGGATCGCAGTCCGTGATGGCCTGGCTGGCGGGCGGTTCGCAGCGATAGATGCCGCCGTCAAAACGGCAGCTACGGTGCGATGTGACGGACTTGCTCGCCTCGAAATCGGGCGTGTAGCGACTGCGATGATCGGTGAGGCGCAGGTCTTGCCAGCCGCGGGTCTGTCGAGGGCTCACACTCAAGGTCGTGGACGCCTCGTCCCACGCGTCTTGGCCGATCACGCCCATTCCGGCATCCTGCCAACCCATGGCCTGGCAGAACACGGGGCGCAGGCGGCGACCTTCGGCGACGTACAGCCTCAACGGCGTGCCGCTGCGGCTGTTGGCCAGCGTATTGCCCCGGTCGCTGCTGAAGCGTAGCCCGAGAGCGCGCACACCCGGCCGGAGCAGATAGGGCGCCAAATCCAGGCTCAGGCTGGATCCGCCGATGTAGGTGGTGGCGTCGGCATCCACGGTGGCGCGATGGCTGCTCAGCGTCTGATCCTTGGTCAGGTCCACCAGCGCGATGACCACGTCCCAGGCCTGGTCGCCGTAGGCGCCTATGCCGGGTTTCTCGAAGGCCATCACTGCTGCGGCCACGCGGCCTGGAGCTGCCGGCCAAGGTCGGCAGTCGCTGGCTGTCAATGCGCCTTTGTGCCTGCCCGCTGCGGCGCGCAAGGCTGCCTCGATGGCGTCGTTGCAGCCGCTGTCGCCCTGTGCCCATGCCGAGCCGGCGAGTACCGCCAGGAGGAGTAGTGCGATGCGCCTCACCCCGCCCTCGCACTCATCACCAACGCCGCGATGCGCGGCGTGGTGTTCACGGCCACCAGCTCGATCTGCGGGTTGGCCTTGGCGAAGACGCGGAAGAGCTCGTCCGTGAAGCCGTGGCCCACGTCGATCACGCCGTCAAAGTCGATCTCCGCGCGCTTGAAGGTCGTCAGTCGCAGGCCGACGCGGCGGGCGGCGGCGCGCGAGTCCAGCGCCTGGCCTTCGGTCGTCAGCAGGCGCAGCTGCACGCGGGTCTGGTCGAACTCGATGCCATCGCCCTGGATGCTCCAGGCTTCCATGACGCCGTCCAGCGTGCGCGTCGTGTTCAGCGCGATGGCCATGTAGATGCTGCTGCCCTGGCGGGGCAGGGCGCGGCCTTTCTTCCAGCCGGCGCTTTCCCAGGCGCGGCGCTGGTAGGCGGTGTTGTTGGCGTGGATGTCGAACACGTCGGCCAGCTGGCTGCTGAAGAACAGGCCGCGGCCGGTGTGGGCGTCGGGCGCGCTGGTCAGGCGCCCCTTGCTCAGCTCCAGCATGGCGTGCTGGGTGTCCTCCAGCTGGAAGGCGGTGCAGATCTTGTCGAACACGCCGATGCCGTCGTCGCTGACGAGCAGCTGCACGTGGGTGGGCGTCTGGCGCAGCGACACGGTGACGCTGCTGCCGCCGGAGTGGTCGGCCGCGTTGTTCACGAGCTCGGTGAAGCCGTGCTGGATCATGCGTTCGACGTGTTTCGGCAGCGCGAAATGAGGCGCGAAGTCGCGCTGCCAGGGCAGATCTTCCTGCAGGCCGTGCAGGGTGTAGCTGCGCGCCACCTGGCGCAGGCTGCCGGGGGAGAAGACGGGCCGGCGGCCGGTGCCGGAGCGGGCCAGCCAGCCGGCGTCCACCAGGCGCTTCAGTGCCGACAGCACCGCCCGGTGGCTGGCCCCGGTGCGCTCCTCGATGTGGGCCGCCAGATCCAGGGAATGCTCGCTGGCCGCCGCCGTGATCCAGTTGGTGAGGTGGTCGAACACCAGTCTTGTCATCCGCGCATTGTGCTGACTACTCTCATCCGCGGGGGATGGGGCGCGCCCTGACTCCATAGAATCCCCAACCAGTTACGGCGCGGTTACCAAGTACGTTGGGAGTCGCAGTCGGCCAGATTTCTCAACTCCACCGGGGACATCCCATGCCTCTCGTTTCCATGCGCCAGTTGCTGGACCACGCCGCCGAAAACGGCTACGGCATCCCAGCCTTCAACGTCAACAACCTGGAGCAGGTGCAGGCCGTCATGGCCGCGGCCGACGAGGTCGGCGCGCCGGTCATCCTGCAAGCCTCGGCCGGCGCCCGCAAATACGCCGGCGAGCCCTTCATCAAGCACCTCATCCAGGCCGCGGCCGAGATGTACCCGCACATCCCGCTGGTCATGCACCAGGACCACGGCACCAGCCCCAAGGTCTGCGCCGGCGCCATCGACCTGGGCTTCGGCTCCGTGATGATGGACGGCTCGCTGATGGAGGACGGCAAGACGCCGTCGTCCTTCGACTACAACATGGAAGTCACCCGCAAGGTGGTCGACATGGCGCACGCTGTGGGCGTCACCGTCGAGGGCGAACTGGGCTGCCTGGGCAACCTGGAAACCGGTGACGCCGGCGAGGAAGACGGCATCGGTGCCGAGGGCAAGCTGGATCACTCCCAGATGCTGACCGACCCCGAGGAAGCCGCGGTGTTCGTCAAGGCCACGCAGCTGGATGCGCTGGCCATCGCCATCGGCACCAGCCACGGCGCTTACAAGTTCAGCCGCAAGCCCACGGGCGACATCCTGGCCATCGGCCGCGTGAAGGAGATCCACGCGCGCATCCCCAACACCCACCTCGTCATGCACGGCTCGTCGTCGGTGCCGCAGGACCTGCTGGCCATCATCAACCAGTACGGCGGCAAGATGAAGGAGACCTTCGGCGTGCCGGTCGAGGAGATCCAGGAAGCCATCAAGCACGGCGTGCGCAAGATCAACATCGACACCGACATCCGCTTGGCGATGACGGGCGCGGTGCGCAAGTTCCTGGCCGAGAACCCCGACAAGTTCGACGCCCGCGAATGGCTCAAGCCTGCCCGCGAGGCCGCCAAGGTCATCGCCAAGCAGCGCTACATGCAGTTCGGTTGCGAAGGCCAGGCCGGCAAGATCAAGGGCCGCACGCTGGTCGACATCGCCGGCGCCTACGCCCGCGGCGAGCTGGCGCAGAAGGTGCAGTGACGGCTCACGCCTTCACCTACGGCTCGCTGATGTGGGCCGACATCATGGCCCGCGTCTGCGGGCGTGAGTTCGCCAGCGAGCCGGCCTTGCTGGCCGATCACGTGCGCCGCCCGGTGCGCGGCCAGGACTACCCCGGCCTGCAGGCGGCGCCCGGCCAGCGGGTGGCGGGCCGGGTCTACCGCGACGTCGATGCCGCCGCCTGGGCGCGGCTCGATGCCTTCGAGGGCGAGGAGTACGAGCGCGCCGATGTCGTCGTCGCGCTGACCGACGGCAGCATGCTGCCGGCCCAGGTCTACCGCTTTCGCGCCGCATTCGCCGACCGCCTGCTGCCAGGCGACTGGGACGTCGAGGCCTTCGGCCGCGAGGGCCGGCAGCGTTTCATCGCCCGCTACGCCGGCTTCGATCTGATCGCGCCGCGCTGAAGTCCCGGCAATAAACCACGCTCCAGGGCGGCGAGGCGACCTGCCCAGGGAACACAATCCCCGCCATAACTCCACCGTAGTGGGAGTTTGGAGCGGGAGATGGACGAACTGACCGGGGCCGTCGCGCGGGCCGGCTTCCTGCCTCAAGGCTACTGCTTCCAGTGGTCGCCCGGCCTGCTGTGGACCATGGTCGGCGCCGACCTCGCCATCGCGCTGGCCTATTTCTCCATCCCCCTCGTCATCGCCCGCTACGCGCGGCAGCGCCCGCAGGTCAACCTGGGCAGCCTAGCGACGCTGTTCGCCGTCTTCATCTTTGCCTGCGGCGTCACGCATGTGCTGGACGTCTGGACCATCTGGCGCCCCGACTACGCCCTGCAGACGGCGGGCAAGGTCTTTACCGCCTGCGCGTCGGTGCTGACCGCCGCCGTTGCCTGGCGGCTGATGCCCACCCTGCTGGCCCTGCCGTCCATCGACGAGATGCGCAGCGCCAACGACGCGCTGCGCCGCGAGGTGGACCGCCGCACCAGCGCCGAGGACCATCTGCTGGAGACCGAGCAGAGCCTGGCCGCGACGCTGGCTGCCATCGATGCCGGCTTCATCACGACCGACGGCGAGGGCCGTGTCACGCGCATCAACGCCGTGGCCGAGCGCATCACCGGCTGGCCTGCGCAGGAGGCCCTGGGCCGGCCGGTCTGGGAGGTCTTCCAGCGCGAGGGCATGCCGGCGGCGCTGAAGGCGGGCAACCCCTTTGCCGTCGTCCGCGCCTGGCAGCAGGACGGGGCCTTGCGCCGTCAGGCCATCTGCGTCGCGCGCGATGGCAGCCAGCATCCGGTCGAGATCCATGCTGACCTGACCCGCCATGCCGACGGCCGCGAGCGCGGCATCGCCATCGTCTTCCGCGACGTCGGGCGCCTCACCGCGGCCGAAGCCGAGGTGCGCCGCCTGGCCGCCGTCGTCGAGTCCTCGGCCGATGCCATCGTCGTGAAGACGCTGGAAGGCCGCATCACGAACTGGAACGCGGCGGCCGAGCAGATGTTCGGCTACACCGCCGCGGAGGCCGTGGGCCAGCCGGTGCAGATGCTGATCCCGCCCGAGCGGGAGGCCGAGGAGATGGGCATCCTGAGCCGACTCGCCCAGGGGCAGTCGGTGCCGCCCCTGCGGACCGTGCGCATCGCCAAGGACGGCCGGCGCGTCGAGATCTCGGCCCAGGTTTCGCCGCTGCGCGACGCGGCCGGCCGCGTCATCGGCGGCATCAAGTCGGCCCGCGACCTGACCCACCAGCGCCAGATCGAGGCCGCGCTGCGCCAGAGCGAGGCACGGCTGCGCTTCGCGCTGGAGTCCGCCGCCATTGGCGACTGGGAGCTGGAGCTGGAGACGGGGCTCATCCACCGCTCGCGCCGCTACGATCAGTGCTTCGGCCTCGTCGATCCGGCCGGCACCTGGGACCGCGGGCGCCTGCTGGCCGCCGTGCATGCCGACGACCGCGCCATGGTCGACGCCGGCCTGAACGCCCTGCTTGAGCCGAGTCAGGGCCAGCAGCCCTGGCATGCCGAGTTCCGCGTCCTCTGGCCCGACGACAGCGTGCACTGGCTGCGCCTGGATGCCCGCGTCACGCGCGACGACGCGGGCTCGCCGCGGCTGGTGGGCATCGCGGCCGACGTGACGGCCATGCGCACCGCCGAGCAGGCCCGCCAGCAGGCCGTGTGGTTGGCCGCCGAGAACCGCCGCGTGCAGGAGTCCAGCCGGCTCAAGAGCCTGTTCCTGGCCAATATGTCGCACGAGCTGCGCACGCCGCTGAATGCCGTCATCGGCTTCTCCGAGCTGCTGGCCATGAGCGACCCGCCGCCCGACCCGGCGCGCCAACGCCAGTGGCTGCAGCACATCGCCAGCAGTGGGCGCCACCTGCTGAACATGATCAACGACGTGCTGGACCTGTCCAAGATCGAGGCCGGCAAGATGGACTTCCATGCCGAGCCCGTCGAGCTGCCGGCCCTCGTCGACGACGTGATGGCCACCATCGCGGTGCTGGCCGCGCAGCGCGGCCTGAGCCTGGCGTCCGCCATCGCGCCCGAGCTGCGCGGCCTGGTGCTGGACCCGGCGCGGCTCAGGCAGGTGCTGCTGAACTACCTGTCCAACGCCATCAAGTTCACGCCGGCCGGCGGCCGCGTGGCGCTGCGCATGGTGGGCGAGGGGCCGCGGCTGTGGCGGCTGGAGGTGGAGGACAGCGGCATCGGCATCCCGCCCGACCGGCTCGGGCAGCTCTTCGTCGAGTTCCAGCAGCTGGACGACGGCCTGGCCAAGCAGCACCAGGGCACCGGCCTGGGCCTGGCGCTGACGCGCCGGCTCGTGGAGGCCCAGGGCGGCCGGGTCGGCGTCTACAGCGAGCCCGGCCGGGGCAGCCGTTTCTACGCCGTGCTGCCGCGCCAGCCGGTCGACGCCACCGCCCAGGCGCCGCGGCCGGCGCACCAGCAACTGGTGGCGCTGCGCGACCACCCGCTGCGCGACGGCGTGGCGCGCGAGCTGTCGCAGGCCGGCGTGGCGGCCGACACCGCCGCCACGGCCGCCGAGGTGCTGCGGCTGGCGCGCGTGCGCCGCTACACCGAGCTGGCCATCGACCTCGGCCTGCCCGATGCGCCGGGGCTGGGCATGCTCGCCGCCCTGCGCAGCGGCGGGCCGTCCATGCACGCGGCGGTCAAGGCGCTGGCCCTGACGCCGGCCTCGGGTGCCGGCGTCGCCTTCCCGGTGGCCGACGTGCTCGCCAAGCCGCTGCGCCGGCCGGCGCTGGCGCGTGCCCTGGTGCCGCTGCGCGACCGCCTCGGGCCGGGGCGGCCGGTGCTGGTCGTCGACGACGAGGCCGGCTCCCGCGAGCTGATGTGCGCGGCTCTGCAGGCGGCCGGCGTCGAAGCCGTCGCCGTGGCCGGTGGCGCCGAAGCCCTGCGGTGCCTGCCGGCCCTGCAGCCCGCCGCCGTCGTGCTCGACCTGATGATGCCCGGCGTGGACGGCTTCCAGGTGCTGCACGAGCTGCGCCGCGACCCGCGCTGGGCCGAGCTGCCGGTCATCGTCTGGACGGCGCTGGTGCTGGGCGTCGACGAGATCGAGGCCCTGGCACGCTCGGCGGCCAGCATTGCCGGCGCGGGCGAAGGCCGCTCGCTGGCCGAGGTGCGCGACGCCCTGCTGCGCGCCGCGCAACTGGACCGCCGCGGCCGCCGCCGCGCGGGGAGCTGAACATGGCCGGTGAACGCGTCCTCGTCGTCGACGATAACGAGCTCAACCTCGACCTCGCCCAGTACGTGCTGGAGGCCGACGGTTTCGTCGTCGACCGCGCGCTGCATGTCGACGAGGCCTGGACGCGGCTGCGGGCCTGCCGGCCCGACATCGCCCTCGTGGACATCCAGCTGCCCGGCGTCGACGGCCTCAGCCTGGTGCGCGCCATCAAGGCCACGCCCGACCTCGCCGATCTGCCCGTCATCGCCTTCACTGCCTACGCCATGCAGGGCGACGAGCAGCGGTTTCGCGCGGCCGGCTGCGACGGCTGCCTGACCAAGCCCATCGACGTGCACAGCTTCGCGGGCATGGTCCGGCGCTATCTGGCCGGGCAGGGCAGGGCGGCAACCTAAAATCCGGCGCCTTCTCCCTGAGCCGTGCCGCCATGCCCCAAGCCCTGTACGAATCCAGCCTCACCTCCCTCCCCCTGCTCGGCCGCGGCAAGGTGCGCGAGAACTACGCCGTCGGCGAGGAACGCATCCTGATGGTCGCCAGCGACCGCCTGTCGGCCTTCGACGTCATCATGGGCGAGCCCATCCCGGGCAAGGGCGCGCTGCTGACGAAGATGGCGCTGTTCTGGTTCGACAAGCTGGACGGCATCGTCCCCAACCACCTGACCGGCGAGGACCCGCTCTCCGTCGTCACCGGCGCCGAGCGCGAGCAAATCCGCGACCGCGCCATGCTCGTCAAGCGCCTGAAGCCCCTGCCCATCGAAGCCGTCGTGCGCGGCTACCTGGCCGGCAGCGGCTGGGCCGAGTACCAGGCGAGTCAGAGCGTCTGTGGCGTCAAGCTGCCGGCCGGCCTGCGCAACGCCGACAAGCTGCCCGCCCCCATCTTCACGCCCGCCACCAAGGCCGAGATGGGTGACCACGACGAGAACATCTCGTTCGAGCAGGCCGCCGCCATCATCGGCACCGAGCTCGCCACCCGCGTGCGCGACATCTCCATCCAGCTCTACCAGCGCGCCGCCGACTTCGCCCTCACCAAGGGCATCATCATTGCCGACACCAAGTTCGAGTTCGGCCTGGACGCCGACGGCACGCTGACGCTGATGGACGAGGTGCTGACGCCCGACTCCTCGCGTTACTGGCCCGTCGAGAGCTACGCGCCGGGCAGCAACCCGCCCAGCTACGACAAGCAGTTCGTGCGTGACTGGCTGGAGGCCGTGCGCATCGACGGCCAGCCCTGGGGCAAGAAGGCGCCGGCGCCGGCCCTGCCTGCCGAGGTCATCGCCAACACGGTGCAGAAGTACGAGGAAGCCTTGCAGCGGCTGACGGCATGAGCGCGACGGGGCCGGTGAAGCTGCGCAGCCGGCTGGCGCAGAAGCTGGACGGCGAGATCGCCGCTGCTGCTTCGATGCCGGCGCGTGCCGCGGTGCTGCAGGCCCAGCGCGCCATCCTGTGGCTGCGCCACGGCCGCGAGGCCGAGGCCCGCCAGGAGCTGAACCGCCTGCAGGCCCGCGCCCTCGCGCATCCGCGCATCGAACTGGCCGCCTGGCTGCACCTCGCCGAGGGGCTGACCGCCTATTTCAGCGCCTTCGGCGGCGGCGCCCGCGAGCGGGTGCGCCGTGCCCAGGTGATGGCCCAGGCCGCGGGCCTTGCGTCGCTGCAGGCCTTGTGCGACGCCTGGCTGGCGCAGATGGCCTTCGTCGACCGCGACATCGACCGCCTCGTCGTCCATGCCGCGGCCGTGCTGGCGGCGCCGGCGGACACCGCCGCAGCCTGCCGCGTCGCCTCGGCGCTGGGCATGGCCTGGGATCTCGCGCTGGGGGCCCAGGACGAGGCCACCGCTTCCGCCTGGTACGCCTGGGGCCGCCGTGCGGCCAGCGCCGATGGCGACGACGCCGGCCTCGCGGCCCTGCTCTACAACCAGATGCAGATGCGCGCCCTGCGCATCCGCCATGCTGCCCTGGCCGGCGAACCCGGCGAGGCGCCGGCCGTGCTGCTGGGCGTGGACTCCATCGGTCATTTCGACGACGCCGTCGGCGGCTCGGCCCGCGCCGACCTGACGCCGCTGCTGCGCGCCCAGCTGCTCACCGTGCAGGGCGACTTCGCCGCCGCCGCCGCGCTGCTGGAGGCGCACCTGCCCGAGGCCGTGGCCGCCGGCCTGGCCCGCACCGGCGGCAGCCTGCTGGCCGACCTGGCCTGGTGCTGGGCCAACACCGGCGAGTCGCTGCGCGCCCGGGCGCTGGCCGACCAGGCCGCCGTCGAGGTGCTGGCCGAGGACTCGCCGCACTGCGATCTCGACGAGCGTGCAGCCCTTCACGCCCGCCTGGCCCAGGTCTACGCCCGGCTGCGCGAAGACGCACTCGCCGCCCGCCACGGCGACGCCGCCCAAGCTGCCTGGTCCGACGATGCCGCCCAGCGGCGCCTGTGGGTGACCCGGTTGAGCGAGGCCGGAATGGGCAGTCCAGCACGCTGACCGGGCTTTCTCCCGAGGGCTGGCGTGTCCGGCCTGCGTTACCCTCGCCGGCCTATGACCGCCGACGCCCGCGACGACGAAGCCATCAACGCCTTGCCGGTGGGCACCCGCTTTGGCGAGCTGGAAATCCTCGGCACGCTGGGCGTGGGCGGCTTCGGCATCGTCTACCTGGCGCGTGACCACTCGCTGGAGCGCGAGGTTGCGATCAAGGAATACATGCCCAGCCAGTTCGCCTCGCGCGACGGGCAGTCCCAGGTGTCGGTGCGCTCGGTGTCCATGAAGGAGACCTTCGAGCTCGGCCGGCGCAGTTTCGTCAACGAGGCCAAGCTGCTGGCCCGCTTCGACCATCCCTCGCTGCTCAAGGTCTACCGGTTCTGGGAAGCCAACGGCACCGCCTACATGGCCATGCCGCGGCTGGTGGGCCAGAACCTGCGCGAGGCCCGCAAGGCGCGCCCGACGCCGCCGCCCGAGGCCTGGGTGCGCCGCATCTTCGACGCAGTGCTCGGCGGCCTGGAAACGCTGCACGCCCAGCATGTCTGGCACCGTGACGTCGCGCCCGACAACATCTTCATGCCGGCCGACGGCAGCCCGCCCATCCTGCTGGACTTCGGGGCCGCCCGCCAGGCCATCAGCGACCGCACCCAGGTCTTCACGGCCATCCTCAAGCCCAGCTTCGCGCCCATCGAGCAGTACGCCGAAGCCACGACGCTGAAGCAGGGCCCCTGGACCGATTTCTACGCGCTGGCCGCGGCCATGCACGAGTTGCTGACCGGCCGCCCGCCGCCGCCGGCCACGGCCCGCGCCATGGGCGACGAACTGGCGCCGCTGGCAGTGCCGGGCTATTCGCCGGGCTTCCTGGCCGGCCTGGACTGGGCCTTGCGCGTGGCACCGCACCAGCGGCCGCAGAGCGTGGCGGCCTGGCGGGAGGTGCTCGACGGTCGCGCCGAAGTGCCGCTCGCCCAGCCCGCACCGCCCCGCGCCGCGCCACCGGCGCCAGCGCCCGCCGAGCCGCTGGACCTGGAGTTCGCCGACACCGTGCAAGGCACGCCCTCGCAGCTGGACGACGACCCCGGCGCGACCGTTGTCGTGCCGCTGCGCAAGAACACGCCGCCACCGCCGCCACCGCCGTCGCCGTCGCCGTCGCCGTCGCCGGCAGCCGCGCCGAGCCGGGCTGCGCCCTCCTCGCCCCGCGGTTGGCAGGGGCCGGTCATGGTGGGCGGCGGGGTCGCCGCGCTGGCGTTGCTGGGCCTCTTCGTCATGCAGCTGCGCAGCAGCCCGGCCAAGCCTGAGGCCGCGATGCCGGCGGCTTCGATGGCGGCGCCGGCTTCGCTGGCCGCGTCGCCGGCCGAGGCGGCGACACCGGTGGCCAGCGCGCCGGCCCCCCAGCCGGCGCCGGCGCCGGCATCGGCCCCGCTGCCGGTGGTCACGCCGCCCAAGCCCGCTGCTGCCTCGGCGGCGACCCCCATGCCCGCTCGCACCGCCTCGTCTGCCGCGTCCTCGCCGCTGCGACGGGACGCGGCCTCCAGGCCCGTCGTCACCGAGAAGGCCGGCGACTTCCGCCCCGTGCCGCGCAGCCCGGTGTTCGCTGCGCCCGAGCCGGCTGCGTCCGGCAATGCCGGCGGCAATTCCGCGAAGGCCGGACCGGCCTCAGCAGCGCCCGCGCCGTCCAGCGAACCCAAGACGGCCAACGAGGCCTGCGGCGGCCGGGTGCTGTTCGCGCGCGCCTGGTGCATCGACCGGCAGTGCGAGAAGCCCATCTACAAGGACGACCCCGAGTGCGTGCGGCTGCGCGACATCCGCAACAGCCGCGCCAACCACTGACCCGCGAGGGTCAGAACAGGGCCATCGACAGCTTGCGGCGGTACTGGTCGATCAGCGGGTCGCTGTGCACGACCGCCGCCTTGCCGGCCAGTTCCAGCGTGCCGCTCTTGGCCTCGGCGGCCGGCTTGGGCGCCGGCTTGGTCAGCAGCTCCAGGATGGCTACATAGGTCTTGCGCGCCGCCTGGTCCATCCAGGCCTTGTCGCGCATGATGATTTCCAGCAGCTCGTCCATGGCCTCGGTGAAGCGCTGGCCGGCCAGATGCGTCTGGGCCAGCGCGAAGCGGGCGTCGAAGTCGCGCTTGTTGGCGGCGATCGCAGCCTGCAGCGCGGCCGGGTCGGCGCCGGCGGCGGCATCGAAGGCGGCCAGCCACGTGGCCAGGGCGGCCAGGCGGGGCGAGGGCACCAGCGTGTCGGCGGCCTTGGCGGCCACCGGGGCGAAGGCTTCGCGGGCCTCGGGCACCAGGCCGAGCTCCAGCAGCGCCTTCACGTAATCGAAGCGGGCCACGTCGTTGGACGGGTCGGTCTGCACGGCGTGGGCGAGCTTGCCCAGCGCGGCCTCCAGGTCGCCGCCGGCCATCAGCTCCTCGGCGGCCGCGACGTCTTCCTCGGCCTCCAGCATCTCGCCCGGCGGCACATGCTTGTCCAGGAACTCGCGGATCTGCGCCTCTGGGATGGCGCCGACGAAGCCGTCCACCGGCTGGCCGCCCGCGAACATCACGCAGAAGGGGATGGAGCGCACGCCGAACATCTGACTGAGCTGCGACGCGATCTCGGGCACCTCGTCGCTGTTGAGCTTGGCCAGCGTGAAGCGGCCGGCGTAGGCGGTCTCTAGCTTCTCCAGCATGGGGCCGAGCGTGCGGCAGGGGCCGCACCACGGCGCCCAGATGTCCAGCAGCACGGGGCGCTGCTGAGAGGCGACGATGAGTTCGGCTTCGAAGTTCTGGAGGGTGATGTCGATCATGGCGGACAGGAGATTGGGCCCGAACGGGAGGTGGAGCCCCGGCTTCTACAATTCAAGGCTTTCCTGAGCTCCGGAGCCTGCCTTGTCTATCTCAGCCCCCTCGAACCCGGACGCCGTCATCGGCATCGTCATGGGCTCCAGCAGCGACTGGGAGACGATGAAGCTGGCGGCCGAGATTCTGACCGAGTTCGGCGTCGGCTTCGAGGCGCGGGTCGTGTCGGCCCACCGCATGCCCGACGAGATGTTTGCTTACGCCGAAGCCGCCGCGGGCCGCGGGCTGAAGGCCATCATCGCCGGCGCCGGCGGCGCTGCCCACCTGCCGGGCATGCTGGCGGCCAAGACGACGGTGCCGGTGCTGGGCGTGCCGGTCGCCAGCCGGCACCTGCAGGGCGTGGACTCGCTGCACTCCATCGTGCAGATGCCCAAGGGCATCCCGGTAGCGACCTTCGCGATCGGCAACGCCGGCGCGGCCAACGCGGCGCTGTTCGCCGTGGCCATGCTGGCGACGTGCGATGCTGTGCTGCTGGCCAGGCTGAATGCCTTCCGCGCGAAGCAGACGGCGGCCGCGCAGGCCATGACCGAGGATCTGCGTTGAGCGCGCTACTCCCGGGCGCCGCGACGCTGGGCGTCCTCGGCGGCGGCCAGCTGGGCCGTATGTTCGTCCACGCGGCTCAGGCGCTGGGCTACCGCTGCGTGGTGCTGGACCCGGATGCCGTCAGCCCGGCCGGCTCCGTCGCCGAAATACACGTCAAGGCCGACTATCTCGACCCGGTGGGCCTGGCCCAGCTGGCGCGCGACTGCGACGCCATCACGACCGAGTTCGAGAACGTGCCGGCCGTGGCGCTGCAGACGCTGGCCGGCATGCGCATCGTCGCGCCGGCCGCGGCAGCCGTGGCCGTCTGCCAGGACCGCGCGGTCGAGAAGGCGCATTTCGAGGCCGCCGGCGTGCCGTGCGCGCCGTACGCCGTCATCACCAACGACATCGAGCTGGCCGCCGTCGACCCGACGCTGCTGCCCGGCATCCTGAAGACCAGCCGCATGGGCTATGACGGCAAGGGCCAGGTGCGCGTGGGCACGGCTGCCGAGCTGGCCGAGGCCTGGGCCAATCTGAAGCGCGTGCCCTGCGTGCTGGAGCAGCTGCTGCCGCTGAGGTTCGAGCTCAGCGTGCTGGTGGCGCGCGGCGCGGATGGCCAGATGGTCAATTACCCCGTCCAGCAGAACCTGCACCGCGGCGGCATCCTGGCCGTCACCGAGGTGCCGGCGCCCGACGTGCCGCCCGAGGTGGAGAAGCTGGCCGTGGCCGCCGCCCGCCAGGTGGCCGAGGCGCTGGGCTATGTCGGCGTGCTCTGCATCGAATTCTTCTGGCTGGACGACGGCCGCCTGGTCGTCAACGAGATGGCGCCGCGGCCGCATAACTCCGGGCACTGGACGATGAACGGCTGCGACATGTCGCAGTTCGAGTTGCAGGTGCGGGCCCTGGCCGGCCTGCCGCTGCCCGAGCCGCGTCAGCATTCGGCCAGCGTCATGCTGAACCTGCTGGGCGACCTGTGGTTCGGCGAGGAAGGCGGCCCGACCCCGCCCGCCTGGGACCGCGTGCTGGCCCTGCCGGGCACGCATCTGCATCTCTACGGCAAGTCGGACGCACGCCACGGCCGCAAGATGGGCCACCTGAACATCACGGCCGAGACGCCCGAAGCGGCGCATGCCGTTGCCGTTCAGGCCGCTGCCATCCTGGGCCTGCCCACGGATTTCTGATGTCCGCACTGCCCGGCAACGACGCTGACGCCGTCCAGTCCGCCGCCCGGCGCCTGGCGGACGGTGAGCTGCTGGGCCTGCCGACCGAGACCGTCTATGGCCTGGCCGCGCGGGCCGACCGGGACGTCGCCGTGGCGAAGATCTTTGCCGCCAAGGGCCGCCCGGCCGACCATCCGCTCATCGTCCACGTGCTGGACGCTGCCGGCGCCGAGCCGTTTGCCGACCACCTGCCCGACACCGCGCGCCGGCTGATGGATGCCTTCTGGCCCGGCCCGCTGACCGTCATCGTGCCGCGCGCGTCCGGCGTGGCCGAGGCCGCCGCCGGCCGGCAGGCCACCGTGGCGCTGCGCTCGCCGGCCCATCCGGTGGCCCGCGCCGTGCTGGCGGCTGCGCGCAAGCTGGGTGTGCCGGGCGTGGCCGCCCCCAGCGCCAACCGTTTCGGCCGCGTCAGCCCGACGCTGGCCCGCCACGTGGTCGAGGAATTCGGCCCCGGGCTGATGGTGCTGGACGGCGGCGCCTGCGAGGTGGGCATCGAATCGAGCATCGTCGACTGCAGCCGCGAGCGGCCCGCCCTGCTGCGGCCCGGGCTGATCAGCCGCGCCCGCATCGAGGCGGCGCTGGGCGAGGCCCTGGCCGAGCCCGACGCCGCCGCGCCCAAGGCTTCCGGCACGCTGGCCGCCCATTACGCACCCAGCGCCCGCGTGCGCCTGCTCGACGCCGACCGGCTGGCTTTACTTTTTGCGACAGCGGCGGCCAGCGGGGGGCTGGAAGGGGTGGCGGTATATTCACGCGCCCAGCTGCCGGCCTGGCGCTGGCAGCCGCAGCCGGGCGACCCGGCGGCGGCGGCCCACGAGCTGTTTGCGGTGCTGCGGGCCCTGGATGCGGCCGGCGCCCGCGAGATCTGGGTCGAGGCGCCTCCGCGCGACCCGGCCTGGGATGGCGTGCGCGACCGGCTCAGCCGGGCCGCCGCCGCCTTCACCGATTGAGTTTTCCTGCCCTGAGTTGATCGTCATGCAACGTGTTGTCTCCAAGAAAATCAAGCGCGGCCTGGTCCTGGCCGCGGTCGCGGCGGCCGCGCTGATCGCCGGCTGCGGCGGCGGCAGCACGCAGCAGATCGACCCCTTCGCACCGACCCGCGTCATCGCCTTCGGCGACGAGAGCGGCACCATCCTGCAAAGCGGCAAGAAGTACGGCATCAACGGCCTGAACGCCGACACCAAGCTGGTGGACTGCCGCCTGAACCCGAACTGGAGCCAGATCCTGGCCAGCGGCTTCGCCTTCGTCTACCCGCAATGCAACAGCGACTTCGTCGCGCTGCCCCAGGGCATCATGTACGCGGCGGCCGGCGTCAAGGTGGCCGATGTGCGCGACAAGATCGACCAGCACCTGTCCAACGACCGTTTCGGCCCCAAGGACCTGGTGTCCATCATGGTCGGCGTCAACGACATCCTGGAGCTCTACCGCCAGTTCCCGGCCCAGAGCCGCGACTCGCTGATCAACGAGGCCAAGGCCCGCGGCAAGCTGCTGGCCGAACAGGCCAACCGCATCGCCAATGCCAACGGCCGCGTGCTGGTGGGCACCATCTTCGACGTCGGCCTGACGCCCTTCGGCCAGAAGGAAAAGCAGCAGCAGACCGACATCGACCGCGCCATCTTCCTGGATGACCTGAGCACGGCCTTCAACACTTCGCTGCGCCTGAACCTGCTCAACGACGGCCGCCTGATCGGCCTGGTGCTGGTGGACGAGACCATCCAGCAGATCGCGCGCTTCCCCGCGGCCTTCGGCTACGTCAATGTGGTGGATGCGGCCTGCCGCAACGACGTCGCCCGCCAGGACTGCACGACCGATACCCTCGTTACCGACGCCAGCACCACGCAGTGGCTGTGGGCGGGCGACACCTTGCTGGGCCCGAGCGCACAGCAGCGCATCGGCACGCTGGCGCTGACCCGCGCCAGGAACAACCCGTTCTAGATTTAGCCCACCCCTACCGGCTTCGCCGGCCCCTCAAGGGGCACTCCGCGCTGCCCGGCTAAGCCGGATCAGCGGGAGTCGCTGGAGGGGCGGCCGGCCTTCGGCGGCCTGGCAAGGCTCAGGCGGTGTTGGTGCGCAGTTCTCTGCGCAGGATCTTGCCGACGTTGCTCTTGGGCAGCTCGTCGCGGAACTCGATGAACCTGGGCCGCTTGTAGGCCGTCATCTGTTCGTGGCAGTAGGCGGTCAGGTCTTCCTCGGCCAGGGCCGGGTCGCTCTTGACGACGAAGAGCTTGACCGCCTCGCCGGACTTGGCGTCCGGCACGCCGACGGCGGCGCACTCGAGCACGCCGGGGTGCATGTTGACCACCTGCTCGATCTCGGTCGGGTAGACGTTGAAGCCGCTGACCAGGATCATGTCCTTCTTGCGGTCGACGATGCGCACATAGCCGCGCTCGTCCATGATGCCGATGTCGCCGCTCTTGAAGAAGCCGTCGGCGTACATGACGTTGGCGGTTTCGTCGGGGCGCTTCCAGTAGCCGGCCATGACCTGCGGGCCGCGGATGCAGATCTCGCCGCGCTCGCCGATGGGCACGTCGCGGCCGTCGTCGTCGCGGATGGCGATTTCGGTGGACGGCACCGGCAGGCCGATGCTGCCGTTGAAGGCGCGCTGGTCCAGCGGATTGATGGTGGCCGCCGGCGAGGTCTCCGACAGGCCATAGCCCTCCACCACCGGGCAGCCGGTGACCTTGAGCCATTTCTCGGCCGTGGCCTGCTGCACGGCCATGCCGCCACCGTTGGAGATGACCAGCTCGGAGAAGTCCAGGCGCGAGAAGCCCGGTTCGTTGGCCAGCGCGTTGAACAGCGTGTTGACGGCCGGGAAGATGTGGACCTTGTGGCCGCGCAGGGTGTCGATGAAGCCGGGGATGTCGCGCGGGTTGGGCACCAGGATGTTCAGGTGGCCCATGCGCGCACCGAGCATGAAGCAGGCCGTCAGCGCGAAGATGTGATACAGCGGCAGCGCGCAGACGTTGGTGAACTGCATGTTCTGGTCGGGCAGCCTAGCCAGCATGGGCTGGAACCAGGCCTCGACCTGCAGGATGTTGGCGACGATGTTGCGGTGCAGCAGCGTCGCGCCCTTGGACACGCCGGTCGTGCCGCCGGTGTACTGCAGGAAGGCGACGTCATCGGGGCCGAGTTCGGGCTTCTTCAGATGCAGGCGCTCGCCGTGGCTCAGGGCCTCGTTGAAGCGCACCACGGTGCGGCCGTCGCCCACGGGCAGACGGAACTCTGGCACCATCTTCTTCAGGTGGCGCACGGCGAAGTTGATCAGCGGGCCCTTCCACCAGTTCAGCAGGTCGCCCATGGAGGCGAGCACCACGTGCTTCACGTCGGTGGCGGCGATGACCTCTTCCAGCGTGTGCGCGAAGTTCTCCAGCACGACGATGGCGCGGGCGCCGGAGTCCTTGAGCTGGTGCTCCAGCTCGCGCGGCGTGTACAGCGGGTTCACGTTCACGACGACGAAGCCCGCGCGCAGGATGGCCGCGATGGCCACGCCGTACTGCAGCAGGTTGGGCATCATGATGGCGACGCGGTCGCCCTGCTTGAGCCCCTGGGCCTGCAGCCAGGCGCCCAGCTGCGTGGAGAGCTGGTCGATCTCCGCGAAGCGCATGCGCTGGCCCATGCAGATGGCCGCGTCGCGCTGGGCGTGCTTGCGGAAGGCCTCGTTCAGCAGGTCCACCAGCGAGCCGTAGACGCCGGTGTCGATCTGCGCTGGCACGCCGGCCGGATAGCTGGCCAGCCAGGGCCGATCGTGCGAGGTGAGGCGTGAGCTCAGCACGGGGGCGTCATCCAGGGTGGCAACGGCGGCGGTCATCGGCGGGCCTCGGCGGAGAAAGGTCGCTGATCTTGTGTTCCGCCGTGTAACCCGACTAGGGGACTTGCCCTACGTCGCGGCGGCGACAAGACATTCAGTTACCGCTGAAGAGGGCGCGCGCCAGCGCGTCCTCGCGCTGCTTCACCGTGGCCAGGAATTCGCCGGCACCCTTCATGGCACGGAAGGTGTCGAAGCCGCTTTCGAGGAAGCTCTGCAGCGCGCCCAGCCCCGCCATCTGCGCCGGGCCGCGCATCAGCCTCAGCGTCTGACGCAGCAGCGGCTTGCGCGTGAGCCGGTCCAGCGACTGGCCCACGGCCATCGTCAGCTCGATCTGCTGCTGGCGCGAGTCCGGCTCGCCGCAAGCGCGCCAGGCGATGCCGTACCCGGCCGGCGTGATGTCGGGCGACGGCAGGAGCTCGGCCATGCGCGTGTCCAGGCGCTCGGACAGCGCGTGCAGTCGGGCCAGCCGGGCCACCGTCTCGACGACCTCCTCGGGGAAGAGGCGGGTCAGTGTCGGGATGACGCGGGCGAACTGGGCGTCGCGCTGCTGGAAGTCGTCCGGCCCGTAGAGCTCGTGCAGGAAGAAACGTGTGGCTGCCTCGTAGCGCGGGTGGGCGAGCAGGTCGGCGTAGGTGTCGGCGAAGCGGCGCTGCTGCCAGCCCTTGAGGGCCTGGACGCGCGCCTCGAGCACGGGGTCGGCAGCGCGGCGGGCGCGTTCGGCATCGACGGCACGCAGCTCCTTCAGCAGGGATTCGGCACTCAGTTCATCCATGGGGCCCGATCATTCTGCCCGCTTAGACTGGGGCGATGAACGGGAGGCTGCAGAGGATCTGGGTGCTCATGCGTCTGGCGCTGGCGCTGGCGGTGGGATGGTTGGCCGGCTGGGGCTGGGGGCTGCTGACGCTGGGGCTGCAGAGCCTCGTGCTGGCCTGTGGCTTCATCCAGCTGCGCTGGGTGAACCGGCCGGCGCCCGGCTGGGGCCAGTTGCTGCGCGCCTGGCTGGGCGAGGCCATGGCCAGCGAGCTGGCGTTTTCCTGGCGCCAGCCCTGGTGTGAATGGGCCGAACCCGACCACCTGCCTGCGGGCGCCCCGGCTGGCGTGCTGCTGGTGCACGGCTTCTCCTGCAATCGCGGGCGCTGGAACGGCTGGATGCGGCGGCTGCGCGCGCAAGGCGTGGCCTTCGTCGCACCGTCGCTGAAGCCGGCCTTCGGCAGCATCGACGCCTATGCCGACGAGATCGAGGCCGGCGTGCAGAAGCTGAAGACGCTCACCGGCCGCATGCCCGTGCTCTGCGCCCACAGCATGGGCGGGCTGGCACTGCGCGCCTGGTGGCGCAAGTTCGGCACCGACCACGAAGCGCCGCACGCCATCACGCTGGGCTCGCCCCACCAGGGCACGCGCATGGCGGCGCTGGGCATCGGCGTCAACGCCGCGCAGATGCGCCAGGGCAGCGCCTGGCTGGCCGAGCTGCCGGGCCTGCCGGACGTGGACTGCTTCTGGACGCCGTGCGACCAGGTCGTCAACCCGGCCGAGACGGCCATCCTGGGCGGCTCACGCGCGCACCGCGTGGACGGCGTGGGCCACATGGGCCTGGTTCATTCGGACCAGGCCTGGGGACTCCTTCAGGAGGCCCTTCGTGCCTCGTGCCTTCAGACCGCCTTGGCCGGCTCGTCCTTCAGCACGCCGCGGCGGATCTGATCCAGCTCGATGCTCTCGAACAGGGCCTTGAAGTTGCCCTCGCCGAAGCCCTCGTTGCCCTTGCGCTGGATGAGCTCGAAGAAGATCGGGCCGATCACTTCCTTGGTGAAGATCTGCAGCAGCAGTTCGTTGTCGGCGCCCAGGTGGGTGGCGCCGTCGATGAGGATGCGCAGGCGGCGCAGCTCGTCGACCTTCTCGCCGTGGTTGGGCAGGCGCTTGTCGATGAGGTCGAAGTAGGTGTCGATGGTGTCCTGGAACTGGACGCCGGTGCTCTTCATGCCTTCGACCGTGCCGTAGATGTCGGTGGTGCCTAGCGCCACGTGCTGGATGCCCTCGCCGTGGTACAGGTCCAGGTACTCGGCGATCTGGCTCTTGTCGTCGCTGCTCTCGTTGATCGGGATGCGGATCTTGCCGCAGGGGCTGGTCATGGCCTTGCTCTTCAGGCCGGTCAGCTTGCCCTCGATGTCGAAGTAGCGCACCTCGCGGAAGTTGAAGAAGCGCTCGTAGAACTCCGACCACTCCTTCATGCGGCCGCGGAAGACGTTGTGCGTCAGGTGGTCGATCTCGGTCAGGCCGTGGCCCGCCGGGTTGGCGTCCACCGGCTGGCCGTCGGCACCGAGCAGCGGCACGAAGTCCACGTCGTAGATCGAGATGTTGCCGATGGCGCCGGCCTTGGCGCCGCCCTTGCCCTGCCAGCGGTCGACGAAATAGATCAGGGAGTCGCCGATGCCCTTGATGGCCGGGATGTTCAGCTCCATCGGGCCGGCCTTGTTGTCGAAGCCCCAGGCGCCCAACTCCAGTGCGCGCTGGTAGGCGTGGGCGGCGTCCTGCACGCGAAAGGCGATTGCGCAGATCGACGGCCCGTGCAGGCGGGCGAAGCGCTGGGCGAAGGAGTCGGTCTCGGCGTTGATGATGAAGTTGACGCCGCCCTGGCGGTAGAGCGTCACCTTCTTGTGGCGGTGCTTGGCGACGGCCTTGAAGCCCATGGTCTCGAACAGCTTGCCGAGGGCGGCCGGATCGGGGGCGGCGAACTCGATGAACTCGAAACCGTCGGTACCCATCGGGTTGTCCCAGGGCGTGAACTTGGCCATGTCTGCCTCGCGAGGTGAATGTCGGAAGCTGAAAATTCTGCGGCGCCAGGCTCGCAGAATTCATGCAAATTTTGGCGCCGCGCCTTGATCTGGCGCAGGAATCGTGCGTTCGTCAGGGCGGCGGCGCCGGCCATTCGGTCAATCCGTAGGCGGCCAGGATGGCTTTCAGGCGGCCGCTGCGGCGCAGCTTGGGCATGCCGTCGTCGAACAGGCGCGCGTACTCCTGCGCCTTGGGGTGGCCCGGCGAAATGGCCATGTAGGCATAGCTCGGCGTCTCGCAGCCGGCCACGCGCGCAGCCAGGGCGGGATGCTGCTTGAGCGCGTAGGCGACCAGGCTCTCTTCCTCGATGAAGGCGTCCAGGCGGCCCAGTTGCAGCCGTCGCAGCATGCGCTCGGTCAGCCCGTCGCCGGTGTGCACCTCGAAGCGCTGCGGCGCGGCCTTGATCGCGGCGTCCAGCGTCGCGCCGTAGGCGTAGTCGCGGATGATGCCGACATGCTGCAGTTGCGCCAGGCTGGCCGCGTCGCGGTAGATCCAGCGGCTGTCGGCCCGCACATAGGCGCAGTAGCGGTTGCGCGAGATCGGCTGCGCGGGGAAGACGAAGTCCGGTGCCTCGTCCCGGGCGGTGGATGGCGTGGCCGCGTAGGTGCCGGCGCGCACGTCGAGCAGCGCGCGGCTGTAGTTCTCGTTGACCAGGCGCACATGGTGACCGGCGGCCGTGAAGATCTCGCGCACGATGTCCACCGTGAAGCCCTCCTGCGCCGCGCCGGCCTTGCAGCTGAAGGGGCACCAGTAGTCTGGCGAGGCCAGCACGATCTCGTCCGCCCGCGCCAGCGGCGCGGCGGCGGTGAACAGCAGCAGGGCCGCCAGGCGTCGAAGGTTCGGGGGTTTCACGGGATTCGAGACTTTAGGCGGCCCCAGGCGCAGGAAGGCTGCACAATTTCCCGCATGGACGCCTCCATCGAGCTCGACGCCATCGACCGCCGCATCCTGCGTGCACTGCAGACCGATGGCCGCCTGACCTACGACGCGCTGGCCGCCGAGGCCGGGCTGTCGTCGTCGGCCGTGCTGCGCCGCGTGCGCCGGCTGGAGGAGGCGGGCGTCATCGCGGCCTACGTGGCCCTGGTGCCGCCGGAGCGCGTGGGTCTCGGGCTTACGGCCTACCTGAACGTGCGCCTGGAGAAGCAGACCGACAACCCGTTGCGCAATCCGCGCGACCTCTTCCGTGCCGCCGTGCAGACCTGGCCCGAGGTGGTGGAGTGCGCCGCGCTGACCGGCGAGATGGACTACCTGCTGAGGGTGCTGGTGCAGGACATGCAGCATTACGCCCGCTTCATCAGCGACACCCTGCTCAAGCACCCCAGCGTGCAGGATTGCAAGACCAGCTTCGTGCTGGAGCGGCTGAAGAACACGACGGCCGTGCCCGTCTGAAATCACCCGGGTTGAACCGGGAAGGCGGCCGGTGGCATTCACCGGCCATGACGGCGGTCGACCCGTTCTCCCCCCACCCCGATCCCGGCCAGATGCTGGGCTGGCTGCCGCGACTGCGGCGCTACGCCCGCGTGCTGCGGCGCAACCGCGAGGACGCCGACGATCTGCTGCAGGACACGCTGGAGCGCGCCTGGTCGCGCGCCGGCCTCTGGCAAGAGGTGGGCGACATGCGCACCTGGCTGTTCAGCATCATGCACAACCTGCACGTCGATGCGCTGCGGCGCGGCCGGCTGGAAACGGTGGACCTGGACGAGCAGGCGCCCGAGATCCCCGTCGCCGCGGCCCAGGCCGAGCGCCTGATCCTGCGTGACCTGCAGAAAACCCTGCTGGCCCTGCCCGAGGAGCAGCGCGAGGTGCTGCTCCTCGTGGCGCTCGACGGTCTGGGCTATGCGGAAGTCGCCCAGGCCCTGGGTATTCCCATGGGCACCGTCATGTCCCGCCTGTCGCGCGGCCGCGAGCGCCTGCGTCACCTGATGTCGCAGGAGGCCCGGCGGTCGAAGTTCTAGAGGGGTGGGGAATAGCCCGCCGGGGCAACCGTCCATGCAGGGAGGCCGCATCGGCCCCGTCAACTAAATCCTTGTGGAGTCAGCATGCGCCTTCTCGTCTCGATCTCCGCCACCCTGGCCCTGCTTGGCCTGCCCCTGGCCAGCCAGGCACTCGATGGCATCACCGGCCCCAAGGGCGACTTCCTCGTCACCTTCGCCGGCAGCATTGCCAGCAGCGATCTGGATGTGCTGAGCGCCAGCGTCTTCTACAACGCTTCCACCGATGTCTTCACGCTGACGGCGACGCTGGACGGCAGCGTTGGCAGCACGGCCACCGGCTTCTACGTCTGGGGTGTCAACCGCGGCGCTGGCACGACCGGCTTCAGCAGCCTGGGCCTGAACGGCGTGCGCTTCGACCGCGTCATCATCCTGCGCCCCGATGGCACGGGCACCGTGGCCGGCGTCGGCGCGCTGCCGGCCGGTTCCGTGACGATCAGCGGCAAGACCATCACCGGCGTCGTCAGCGGCAGCCTGCTGCCCGGCACCGGCTTCACGAACAAGCTGGACTACACCTTCAACCTCTGGCCACGCGACGGCGCCTTCGCCGGCAACGCCGCCATCTCGGACTTCGCGCCCAACAACGCCAACTTCACGGCAACGGCGGTGCCGGAGCCCGGCACCGCCGCGCTCGGCGCGCTGGGCATGGCCGCGCTGCTGGCCTGGCGCCGGCGTCAGTCGAAATCGTGAAGCAGCTTGAGGGTGTGGGCTTCGCCGAGGTTCAGCAGCATGGCGATGTCGTGCAGGTCGTCCGGCACGCCGGCATTGTCCCAGCCCCGCGCGGTGTGCCGCGCCAGGCGCACGGCCAGCTGCACGCAGCGCACCTGCGGGTCGCGGCCGTCCTTCTCGCTGGTGATGCGCGTCAGCAGCTCGGGCAGGTGCCAGCGCCGCATCAACGCCTGTTCCAGGTCGCCCAGCGTGATGCCCAGCATCTGGCGCTGGGCGGCGGCGCTGCGCAGATGCCGGTCGGCCTCCTGCAGCGCGGCGATCTGCAGCGCCAGGTCCGGCGCATGCACCCACAGCAGCATCTCGGCGAAGTCGTGCAGCAGCGCGGCGCTGTGGATGATGGCGGCATCGGGGTCGGCCCGGTGGGCGGCAAAGCCCAGCGCGAAGCGCGAGGCGCGCTCGGCACGCTGCAGCACGCGCGACAGGCCGAGCAGGGCCTCCTCGTGGTCGGCCAGTACGGCTTCCAGCGTCGGCTGCGGGCCGAAGGCGCGGAAGAACGGCGAGATGCCCGTCAGCACCAGGGCCGCGGTCACCGTCTCGGCGTCGGCCCGCAGGCCGGCATTGCGGCTGCGGCGCTGTTCGCTGGCGTGCACCAGCACCTTCAGCGTCATCAGCGGATCGGTGGCGATCATCTCGCCCAGGCCATGGGCGTCGACATCGTCCTCCGTCGCGCGCATGTGCTCCAGCGACTCGGCCGTTTCGGCCAGCACCGGGATCTCGGCTCGCGCGAAGGCATCCACCCAGGCATCCAGGCTGGGCAGCGGGGCGGTCAGGCGCAGAGTCTCGGCCATGATGGCTGGATGCTAGGCCCGGGCGGGGCCGCCTGCTCGTCGGAGGCGGCCCCGATTTGCGGCTCAGTTCACAGCCTGCGCACGCCTTCCAGCTGGGCGATCAGTTTTCCGTCGACGTAGAGCGCCCCTTCGGGCGCGCCCGCTTCGGCATAGAACTCCAGGTGATTGCGGGCGCGGCGGCGGCGGTAGGCCTGCGAGAACACCAGCTTGACGGCACGGGCGGCGCGCTTGATGCGTTTCCAGCGCAGGGCCCAGGCATCGTGGGTTTCGGCGGCGTCGGGGCCGCGCAGTTCGATCAATCTCATGAGGGTCTCCTTGGCACCTTGCCGGCGGCCCTCATCACATGGATCAGGCATGGATGAGGCCGGGGCGGTGCGCTTGTGTCAGGGGCTGTCGTCGGGGAAGCGCTCGCGCAGCAGTCGTCGCAGATCCAGGCGGGCCTGCTGGCGTTGGGCGCGGGCGTCGTGCGGGCTCTGATGTCGGCCGGCCTGGCGTTTCAGGGCCGGCGCGACGAGCGGATTGCGCGGTTTGCGCAGGTTCAGTTGCATCGGACGGGGAGAGGTGAACTGGGGCATGGCGTGCTCCGGTTGAAGCCGCGCGCGGCGCGGCGGGCAATGCAGCGGCTCGACCCGGGAGGGGCCTGCGTCTGCGCGAAAGGGAACGGAGTGCCCGGGGCTTGCGCTCGAGACAAGCTGGCCGGGCGGGTCAGGGGTTGGTGTGCAACCTCGCTGCGACGCCTGGGGACTGCAACGTCACAACTTGCGCAAATGATAAACAAACGTTGATCTTGCGCAAGCGGTTTTTATCCAACATCCCTAATCTGGAGGGATCGGCCTGTCCACTGACGGATGTGCAGATCGATCTGCGCAAGCCGGCGCATGCCGCCCGACTCGCGGGCCGCCTGCGCTCAGCGCTTCTTGGCCTTGAGCGGCGCGATGCCGGACTGCAACCTGCGCCACTCGTCCAGCTCGGCCTGGGGGCTGGGCGCGGCCGGTTTGGGCGCTGCGCGAGGCGCGGCGGCAGGCTCGGGCGTCAGCACCTCGCCGAGCAGATCCAGCAGCCGCGTGCGGGCGCGCTGCGGGTGGCGGCGGTAATAGGTGAGGACGAGACCGATGATGAAGCGCTCGTCGTCGTCCTGCGGCATGCTGGGCGGCGTCTGCGCCGGGGCAGTGGCCGGCGCCAGTGCGGCGGCCATGCTGGCCAGCGGAGCGGGCGCCGGGGCTAGGCCGTGCTCGATGTCCATCCAGCCCGGCGGCTTGTGGCAGAGCTGCTCGAACTGCCGCGCCAGGCGCTCGCCGATCTGCCGCGAGCGGCCCTTGATCTGGCTCCAGTAGCTGGGCTGGATCTGCAGGCGCTCCGCGAAACGGCGCTCCAGACCGCGCAGGGTGGCGGCATCGGGGTGTCTGACGGTGGCGCTGACGAACTCTTCGAACAGCCGCATCGCGTTGTCCAATCGGATCTGCGCGACGTCGCGGGGGGCGCTGGGCATGGGGCGCAATGATAAATGAGCGTTGACCAACGCCCCTTGCCCCGGCGCGCGGGGCTCAGTCGACGTCGTCGCCCGCCTTGTAGGCGCCAACCAGGCTGGTCTGCGTGTTCGGCGGCACCGCCTCGTAGTGCGACAGCAGCAGCGTGTAGCGCCCCTCGCCGGCCGTCATGGCATTGAGCCTGGACTGGTAGCTCGCCAGCTCCGCCAGTGGTGCCAGCCCTTGCACGACCAGGCTGCCCGGCACGGCCGCCCGCGTGCCGTTGACCTGGCCGCGGCGTGAGGCCAGGTCGCCGGTGATGTCGCCGATGCTGTGCTCCGGCGCCGTGATCTCCACCTGCACGATGGGCTCCAGCACCAGGGGCCGGGCCTCGCGCACGGCCTCGATCAAGGCGCGGCGACCGGCGGTGACAAAGGCGATTTCCTTGCTGTCCACCGAGTGGTGCTTGCCGTCGTAGACGACGACGCGCAGGTCCACCAGCGGGTAGCCGGCGATGACGCCGCTGGCCAGGCCTGAGCGCACGCCCTTCTCGACGGCCGGCATGAACTGGCCCGGAATCGTGCCGCCCTTGACCGCATCAACGAACTCGAAGCCCGCGCCGCGCTCCAGCGGCTCGATGCGCAGGTAGACCTCGCCGAACTGCCCCGCGCCGCCGCTCTGCTTCTTGTGGCGGTAGTGGCCCTCGGCCGGCGCCGACACCGTCTCGCGGTAGGCGATGCGCGGCGGCTCGGTGACGACCTCGCCCTTGTAGAGCTCGCGCAGCCGCTCCAGCAGCAGGCGCAGGTGCAGCTCGCCCAGGCCATAGACCAGGGTCTGGTGCGTCTCGCCGGCCTGCTCGATGCGCAGGCAGGGGTCTTCGTCCACCAGCCGGCTCAGCACTTCCCAGAGCTTCTGCTCGTCGCCGCGGCGCGCAGGGCTGATGGCCAGGCCGTGCACGGGCGTCGGGAAGTCCAGCGGCTTGAGGAAGATGTGCTCGTCCTCCTGCGCGTCGTGCAGCACGGCGTCGAAGGCGATGTCATCGACCTTGGCGACGGCGCACAGGTCGCCCGGCAGCGCCTCGTCAATGTCGACGTGCCTGGCGCCCTGCAGCATGAAGAGGTGGCCCACGCGGATGGGCTTGCGCGCGTGCCCGACGAACAACATGCCGCCCTTGGCGACGCGGCCCTGGTGCACGCGCATGACGCCCAGCTTGCCGAGGTAGGGGTCGGACACGATCTTGAAGACGTGGGCCAGCACATGGCCGGCCGGGTCGGGGCGGGCTGGATACGGCTGGGGCTCGGTGCCCTTGCCCTCCAGGAAGGGCGGCGGATTGCCCTCCGCCGGGTTGGGCATCAACGCCTCGATGGCCGCGAGCAGCTCGGCGATGCCCGCGCCCGTCCTGGCCGAGCAGAAGCAGACCGGGATCAGGTGGCCTTCGCGCAGCGCCTGCTCCAGCGGCGCGTGCAGTTCGCGCGGGTCGACATCGCCGTCGGTCAGGTAGCGGTCGACGAAGGCCGCATCCACTTCCACGACCTGTTCGACCAGCGCGCGGTGCGCCTCGGCCACGGACGAAAAATCGGCCTCTAGTCCGTCGGGAGGAGAGGCCGCGAAGAAGCAGTCGGCGACGCGCCTGGCCCCCTGGGCCGGCAGGTTCAGCGGCAGGCATTCCTTGCCGAACACCTCGCGGATCTGCGCCAGCAGCGCGGGCAGGTCGGTGTCCGGGCAGTCGATCTTGTTGACGACGATCAAACGCGCCAGCCCGCGCTCGCCGGCGGCGGCCAGCAGGCGCTGGGCCATCAGCTCGATGCCGTTCTGCGCATTGATGACGACGATGGCCGTGTCCGCCGCCTCCAGCGCCGGCAGGGCCTGGCCGACGAAGTCCGGCGCGCCGGGCGTGTCGATGGCGTGCACGCGGATGCCGCCGTGCGTGAAGTGGGCTAGGCTCGATTGCAGCGAATGCCCGAGGCGCTTCTCCAGCGGATCGTGGTCGCTCACCGTGCTGCCGCGCTCGATGCTGCCGGCCTGCGGGATGACGCCGGCATGCGCCAGCAGCGCGTCCAGCAGCAGCGTCTTGCCGGCTGCCGCCGGGCCAACCAGCGCGACCGTTCGGATCGCGCTCACTCGTGAATCCAGGCCTTCGCTCATCTGGCAGCCCTCCTCGGTGGCAGCGCCAGCGTAGAAGAACCGGCCCGGCCCGGCAAGGGCAGAATCGTTTCATGCATGCCCCATTCGCTTCAACCACGGCAACACTCGCCCTCGCCCTGTCCTCGCTCGCCAGCGTGGCCCAGGCCCAGCCCCTGCCGGCCGACGAACTGAAAGCCATGCTGGCCGAGGTCAGCCCGGCGCGCATCGAGGCGCGCATCCGCCGGCTGGTGGGCTTCGGCACGCGGCACACGCTGTCCGACATCGGCTCCGACACCCGCGGCATCGGCGCCGCGCGGCGCTGGATCACGGCCGAGCTGTCGGCCTGCAGCAAGGCCGCCGGCGGGCGGCTGCAGGTTGAGGAGCAGAGCTTCATCGAACCGGCCGGCAACCGCGTCGGCCAGCCCACCGAGCTCGTCAACGTCGTGGCCACGCTGCCCGGCCGCGGCGCGAGCAAGGGCCGCGTGCTTGTCGTCAGCGGCCACTACGACTCGCGCAACAGCGACGTGATGGACTCGCTGGGCGAGGCCCCCGGCGCCAACGACGACGCCTCGGGCACGGCCGCCGTCATGGAGCTGGCCTGCGTGATGGCGCGGCGGCAGTTCGACGCCACCCTCGTCTTCATGGCCGTGCCGGGCGAAGAGCAGGGCCTGCTGGGCGCCGCGCAATGGGCGCGCGAGGCGCGGGCGGCGAACACCAACGTCGAGGCCATGATCACCAACGACATCGTCGGCAGCTCGCGCGGCGACGCCGGGCAGCACGACGCCAGGCGCCTGCGCCTCTTCGCCGACGGCCTCGATCCCCTCGTGCGCCTGTTGATCGCCGCCAACGCCAACCGCCCGGCCAGCGATGCCGACGCCAAGGCCATCGCTGCGATGCAGGCCGAGCTGCTGCCGCTGCTGCAGGCCGGCGGCAGCGAGGACCTGCCCACCCACCAGCTCGGCCGCCACATCAAGTCGGCCGCGGAAGCGGCCATGCCCGGTTTCACGGTGCAGCTCATCCAGCGCCGCGACCGCTATCTGCGCGGCGGCGACCACATCCCCTTCCTGGAGCGCGGCTATGCCGCCGTGCGCATCAGCGAGCCCTTCGAGAACTTCGCCCACCAGCACCAGAACCCGAGGACCGAGAACGGTGTCGTCTACGGCGACCTGCCCGAGTTCGTCGACTTCCCCTACGTGGCCGACGTGACGCGCGCCAACCTCGCCGGCCTGGCCACGCTGGCCTGGGCCTCGGCGCCGCCCAAAGGGGTGCGGCTGGACGCCCGCGAGCTGACCAACGACTCGACGCTGGAGTGGCAGGCCAGCGACGACCCCGAGCTGGCCGGCTACCGCATCGTCTGGCGCGACACCGACTCGGCCGCCTGGCAGCAGGCCAGGGACGTGGGCAAGGCCACGCGCGTGACGCTGCCCGTGTCCAAGGACAACGTCGTGTTCGGCGTGCAGGCCGTGTCGAAGAAAGGCTTCGCCGGCCTGGCCAGCTACCCGCTGCCGCGTCGCTGACCCGCCGTCGCCGTTCGCAAAACTTGCTTACCGCGCGGCGCGCGGCTTTGCGCCATGATGGCCCCGCCGTCACCGCCAGGGCTCTTGCATGAGCACGACCGCCACGCCCGTTCCGCCCTGTGCCCGCATCGCCGCGCTGATCCTGCTGATCGGCGCCACGGCCTGCGGCGGAGGTGGTGGTGGCTCGAGCGCGGAGCCGGTGGTGTCACCGGCCTCCGCGCCCACCTCGTCAGGTTCGCCGCGCGCCACGGCCCAAGCGGTCAGGCTGAGCAATCCCTGGGGCCTGGCCGAGTTGCCCGACGGCAGCTGGCTGGTCACGCAGCGCACCGGCGGCGTCGTGCGCGTGGCTGCCAACCTGGCCGGCAGCCAGGCCGTCAGCGGTGCGCCCGCCGTTGACAGCGCCGGCCAGGGTGGCTTGCTCGACATCGCGCTGGACCCCGACTTCGCCACCAGCCCCTGGGTCTACCTGAGCTATGCCGAGCCCGGCAGCGGCTCGGAAACGGGCAGGGCCGGCACGGCCGTCGCGCGGGCCCAGCTGGTCGGCAATGCACTGCAGGGGCTGACGGTCATCTTCCGCCAGGCGCCCAAGGTTGGTGGCAGCGGGCACTACGGCTCGCGCCTCGTGTTCGCGCGCGACAAGACGCTGTTCGTCACGCTGGGCGAGCGCCAGCTGGGCAGCCCGGCGCAAGACCTCGCGCAGACGCTGGGCAAGGTCGTGCGGCTGAACCGCGACGGCAGCCTGCCGGCCGACAACCCGGTCTTCGCCGGCGGCGCGCGGGCGGGCATCTGGAGCCTGGGCCACCGCAACCCGCAGGGTGCGGCGCTGCATCCGGTGACGGGCGAGCTCTGGGTGGGCGAGCACGGCCCGCAGGGCGGCGACGAGATCAACATCGCCCGCGCCGGCGCCAACTACGGCTGGCCCAGCGTCAGTTACGGGTGCAACTATGGCGATCCGGTCGGCGACGCCTGCCGCATCGGCGGCGGCACCCACGCGCCGCGCTTCGTCGAGCCGCAGACCTTCTGGGTGCCGACCTCCATCGCGCCCTCGGGCATGGCCTTCTACGGCGGCGAGATGTTCCCGCAATGGCGGGGCAGCCTCTTCGTCGGCGCGCTGGCCGGCCAGGCGCTGTGGCGGCTGACGCTGTCGGGCGACACCGTCACGGCGCGCGAGGCGCTGTTCGCCGAGCTCGGCGAGCGCATCCGCGCCGTCAAGCCGGCCAGCGACGGCGCGCTGCTGATGATTGCCGACAGCGGCAAGCTGTATCGGGTGGCGCGCTAGCAGGGCAGGCCGGAGGTCTGCGCCGAGCAGGACTGGCTGTCCAGCTGCAGCACCAGCCCGTCCTGCGTGCGGCCGGTGATGCGCAGCAGCTTGTAGGCGTTGTCGGCCAGCGCCGCGTTGCCCAGCGTCGCGCTCAGCGCCGCGGCCGTCGCGCTGCCGGCCAGCTCCAGCTCGCTCAGCTTGCTGCTGCAGGCGTTGTCGGTGCACAGCAGCGCGCGGTTCACGGCCAGGCCGCTGCGCGGGAAGGTCCAGATCGGGCCGTAGTTGATCTTGGCGTTGACGGCCCCCTTCAGCGAGGCCAGCGCCGTGGCCGAAGCCGCCGCCAGCGCCGGCCAGGGCTGGCCGCTCTGGCTGGTGGCGGCCAGGGGCAGCAGGCCGGCCACGTCGACGCTGATCGCATCGCCGTCCAGCCCGCCCAGCGGTGCGCCGCAGACGCTGTCCTTGAACAGCTCGATCTTCAGCGCCCGGCCGACGCGGGCGAAGTTGCGTGCGATGGCGTCGCCGTCGGCGCCGCTGCTCACCGGCACGGCGACGATGCTGTTGCCCCGCGTGGCGCCGCTGAAGACGTCGAGGCTGGGCGTCGCGTCGTTGGCGCTGACGCTCCACAGGCTCAGGTACTCACCGTTGCCGGCCTTCTTGAAATAGGCCAGCGCCACGTCGTTGCCGCTGGCGTCCTTCTGGCTGACGCGGGCGCACTGCAGCACGCCGCCGCCGCTCACGCCGACGGCGGGGATGCTGACGTCCAGGAAGCGCGCGTAGGCGTCGGGTGCCGCGCTGTCCACGCGCCGCGTCAGCACGAGGCGGGCCGCGGCCGTGGCCTGCACTTCCAGGCGGTTGCCCAGGAAGGCCCAGCCCGCGGGCCGCTTCACGGCGGCCTGCTCCACGCCCAGGCGGCGCTGAAAGCCCTTGCTGTTCAGGTAGACGAAATCGACGCGGCACAGCGGGTCGCTGCCGCCGATGCTGCAGCGGCCCAGCGTGGTGGGCAGCAGCTTGCCGCCGAACATGACCTCGCCCTCGCCCAGCACGCCGTTCAGCCGCAGGCAGATGACCTGCGCCGCCTGCACGGGCCCGACGAAGGCGGACGAGACCGCATCGATGCTGGCGCGCACGCCGGCGTCCATCAGCGTGGCCAGGCCGCCCTGCGCGCTCTGGCAGGCGGTGTTGTTGGCGGTCGCGGCGATGAGCTTGACGAACAGCGCGTCCAGACCGGTCAGGTCCACGCTGGCGGCGGCGGCATCGAAGCTCAGGCCGCCCTGGGTGGTGCCCGGCTCCAGGTAGGCCGTGCCGCTGCCCAGCCGCGCAGTCAGCGACACGAAGGCCTTGGTGTCGGCGCCTAGACCGACGGCCACGGTGTCGAGCACGCGGTCATAGCCGGTGTGCGAACCGGGCGTCAGCGCGCCCGCCAGCAGGTCGAAGTCGCTGGCCAGGCCGGCGTCGGCCAGGGCCGGGGCGATGGCCGTGCGCAGCTGGGTCTGGGCGCTGGCCAGGGCGGCATCCGCCAGCGTCGCCAGCGCGCCGTTCATCAGCGTCTCCGGCGACTGGCCGCTGGCCAGCACCGTGATGGCGCTGCTCAGCGGTGTCAGGTTCAGCGTGCCGCCGTTGTTCGTCACACCCCAGACGCACAGCGGCTTGTCGCCCACGCTGCCGCAGGCCTCGACGCGGAAAGGGCCGGCGCCGCTCAGCGTGATGGGGCCGTACGCGCCGGTCGAGGCCGTGACCGCCTTGCCGGTGGCGATGGCCTTGCCGGTCGGGTCCAGCACGCGGACGGTGGCGCCGCTCAGTGACAGGCCGGCGGCGACAACGCCGGAGACCGGTGGCGGCGGTGGCGGCGGCGGTGTCGGGGTGGGCGACGGTGCGGGGCTTGGGCTCGGAGACGGGCTCGGCGCCGGACTAGGGGAAGGGCTCGGGCTGGGCGCCGGGCTGGGCGCTGGCGACGGCGCCGGGCTGGGTGACGGTGACGGTGACGGTGACGGTGACGGTGACGGTGACGGTGACGGTGACGGTGACGGGCTGGGCGTCGGCACGGGCACCGGCATGGGCATGGGCAGGGGGCTGGGCGTCGCAGCCGGCGGTGGCGGCGTGGCGGTGTCGGGCGCGGGGCTGCCACCGCCGCCGCCGCAGGCGGCCAGGGCCAGCAGCATGGGCCAGGCATAGGCCGAGGCGCGCCGCGGGGCCGGCGGCGGGGTCAGTGGGGGCAGGGCATGGGAGGGGGCAGCGTCGGGCATCCGGGCCAGCCGCGCGGGCGCGGCACAACGGGCAGGGGTGTGCCGGACTTTAGGCCGCCCCGCCCGGCCGCGGTGACCGGAACTGCGGGCCCGGTGCGGCCTTTTGCGGCCGATCAGTCGTGGCCATGCCCGTGGCCTCGACCGCGACCGCGGCCGCGGTCGTGATCGTGGTCGTCCCAGTCATCGCGGCGCTCGCGCCGGACGACGACGTTCTGGCGGTACCAGCCGTCTTCGACGAAGTAGACCGGTGCACCGCAGGCGCCGTACTGGTCGCAGTAGTGGCGCCAGTCGCGACGGTGGCCCGGCGGCACCCACAGGTAGACCGGGTCGGCACGGTAGACCGGGCGGCCGATGATGACGGGCTGCGGCGCGATTAGCACGGGCTGCGGGTAGCGGCCGATGTCGACCCGGCCGTAGACGCCCGGCTGGCTGAAACCAATGGAGACGCCGACATCGGCCGCGCGGGCCGCCGGCAGGGCGGCCAGCCCGGTCAGGCCCAGGACGGCGGGCACGAACCAGCGAGTGAAGGGGTGGCGGCGGTTGGTCATGGGGTTCTCCTTGTGGATGCGGCGGTGCCGCGGCCTCCAGTGAACGCGAACGGCGCGGCCGGCCTTGTCAGCCCGGCGCGGCGGCTTTTGTAGGACAGGCGGCGATGGCGCGCGAATGCGGTCTTGTCCTACAGGGCGGCGCCCGCCCTGCCGACGTCTTCCGGTGATCACCGGCGTCAAGCTTGCCCGTCTTGGCGACGGAGGAAGCATCGATGAGCGAACCCATGGCCATGTCGGCCGCCGAGCTGGCGCTGGCGCAGAACGCACGCTTCCTGGAGCGTTGCAGCCGGCTGGCCGGCGTCGGCGCCTGGGAATGGCAGGCCGACACCGAAAAGCTGACGCTGTCGGACTCGGCCTGCGAGCTGCTGGGCCTGCCGGCCGGCCAGGTGCCGACGCTGGCGACCCTGCTGCAGCGTTTCGGCCCCGATGGTGCCGCCATGCTGGACGCCGCCCTTCAGCGCGCCGCGAGCGAAGGTCAGGGCTGGGACGTGGAGCTGCCTTGCGACACCGACCGGGCCGGGCGGCGTGTGCTGCGCGTCGTCGGCCGGCCCGACGAGGACGGCGGCGGGCGCCGCGTCGGCGTCGTCATGCTGGACGTCAGCGAGCCCGCCGAGGTGCGCGCCGAGCTGGAGCGCACGCTGGAGCGTCTGGCCTTGGCCACGCACAGCGGCGGCATCGGTGTCTGGGAGCTGGACCTGCAGAACTCTCGCGGCGGCCAACTGGTCTGGGATGACGCCATGTGGCGGCTGCACGGCGAGGCCGCACACGGCCAGCAGATCGGCCTGGCGGGCTGGCGCCGGCGCCTGCATCCGCAGGACCGCGGTGCGGCCGCCCTGGCGGTGCGCGATGCCCTGCGCGGCGGGCCGCAGCTGGAAGGCGAGTGGCGGGTGTGCTGGCCCGACGGCAGCATCCATGTGCTGCGCGGCTCCGGCCGCGTGCTGCGCGACGCCGCCGGCCGGCCGCTGCGGCTGTCGGGCGTGTGCTGGGACGTCAGCGAGGCCCGGCGGCTGCAGCAGCAGCTGCAGGAGCAGAGCGAGCTGCTCGAAGTGACGCTGCAATCCATCGCCGACGCGGTGCTGACCACGGATGCGCAGGGCCGCGTCACCTGGCTCAACCCGGTGGCCCAGCGGCTGACGGGCTGGTCCGCCGCCGAGGCGCGCGGCCAGCCGGCCAGCCGCGTCTTCGTCGCCCAGCGCGAGGACGGCGGCGAGGCGCTGGCCGACCCGGTGCAGCGCTGCCTGAGCAGCGGCCGTCCGACGCGCCTGGCCGCCGGTGCCATGCTGCTGTGCCGCGATGGCGAGCTGCGCGCGGTGGACGACTCAGTGGCCCCCATCCGCGACGCCGAGGGGCGGGTGCTCGGGGCCGTCCTCGTGTTCCGCGATGTGACCCAGCAGCGCCGCCAGTTCGACGAGATCCGCTGGCGCGCCAGCCACGACGGCCTGACCGGCCTCGTCAACCGCGTGGAATTCGGCCAGCGCCTGGCGCGCACGCTGGAACGCGCCCGGCGCGACGGCAGCCAGCATGCGCTGCTGGCCTTCGACCTGGACCGCTTCAAGCTCGTCAACGACCACTGTGGCCATGCGGCTGGCGACGAGGTGCTGCGCGAAGTGGCGCGCCGCCTGGAGGCCGGCGTGCGCGGGCGCGACACGGTGGCCCGCCTGGGCGGCGACGAGTTCGCTGCCATCCTGGAGAACTGCTCGCTGGAAGAGGCGCTGCACGTCGCGCAGAAGCTCTGCGACGCGATGGACCAGTACCGCTACGTGCACGGCGAGCAGCGCTTTCGCATCGGCACCAGCATCGGCGTGGCGCCGCTGGACGCGCGCTGGCCCGATGCCGACACGGCGCTGCGCGAGGCCGACGCCTGCTGCATGACGGCCAAGGAGCAGGGGCGCAACCGCGTGCAGGTCTGGGCGCCCGACGATGCCGTGCTGCGCGCCCACCAGAGCGAGCACCGCTGGGCGACGCGGCTGCAGCAGGCGCTGGACGAGGACCGCTTCGAGCTGGACCTGCAGCGCGTGCTGCCCGCTCAAGGGCTGGACGATGGCCGCCTGCGCGGCGAGCTGCTGCTGCGCCTGCGCGAGCGCGACGGCGGCCGCGTGCTGCCCGGTGCCTTCATGGCGGCGGCCGAGCGCTTCCACCTCGCGCCGCGGCTGGACCGCTGGGTGCTGCGCCAGGCCGTCGAGCTGCTGCAGCGCGAGGGCGCGCCGGAGATCGCGTCGCTGTCCATCAACGTGTCGGCGCTGACGCTGCAGGACGCGGCCTATCACCAGGAGGCCCGTGCGCTGCTGACGGCGCTTGGCCCGGCGCGCGCGGCGGCGCTGTGTCTGGAGATCACCGAGACGGCCGTCATCACGCGGATGGACGAGGCGGCGCGCTTCATCCAGCAGATGCAGGCCCTGGGCGCGCGCATCGCGCTGGACGACTTCGGCGCGGGCGCCGCGTCCTTCAGCCACCTCAAGGTGCTGCCGGTGAACCTGCTGAAGATCGACGGCCAGTTCGTGCGTGCGCTGATGACCGACCCGCTGGACCAGGTGGCCGTGCGCAGCTTCGTCGACGCCGCCCGGACGCTGGGCCTGACGACGGTGGCGGAATGCGTGGAGACGCCCGAGGTGCTGCAGGAGCTGGTGCGGCTGGGCGTTGGCGAGGTGCAGGGCTTTCTGCTGCACCGGCCGCAGCCGCTGGCCGAGGTGCTGGCCGGGCTCGAAGAGGCAGTGGCGGCCTAACGTCGTGCCGCGGCGGGCTGCGAGGCGGGGGCGGCTTGGGCCAGCACGGCCTCGGCGGGAGGCTGCTCGCTGCCGTCGGCCACGGCGCGCAGCGACACCTGCAGGCCGCGCGACAGCTGGCCCTGCCAGTCGTTCAGCATTTCGCCGGCCTGGCGCATGGCCAGGCTCAGCTGCACGTCCAGTGGCCGCGGGTCGTCGATGAGATTGAGGCCGGCGCTGGCGCCCAGCGAGCCTACGGCGACGACGAGGGCCAGCGCATGGAACCGACGGCTGTGCAGCGGCGGCGAGATGGCGTCGGCATCGTGCGAGACGACGGGCATGGCGGGCAGGGGCCGCTGCGCGGGCATCTGCTCATGCCAACCCTCGGCGTGCGGCGATTTCGGGAATTGCATGGCCCTCTCCTTGGTGGCGTCCGAGCAGGGCGCCGGCCGGCGCGCAACTCGCTGGCCCTGAGTTTGGGTCGCGCTCCCGCGCTGCCATGTCGGCAGGCGCGGGCTTGGCCTGTAGGACGGGCGGAAGACCGGTGGCAGGCCGGCTCAGGAGCGGATCGGCGCGCCCAGCTCGCCCGGCATGGTGGCCGGCGGCGGCTCGGGCTCGGGGTCCGGCTCGGCCAGCGGCAGCCGTGCCAGCACCAGCGTGCCGCGCCCCGGGGCGGAGAGCAGCTGCAGGTTGCCGCCCAGGCTCTCGATGCGGTAGCGCATGCCCAGCAGGCCGTGGTGGCCGGCACCCACGGCCTCGGGGTTGAAGCCCTGGCCGTCGTCGCGGATGTGCAGCTGCAGCCAGTCGTCGGCCGCGCTCAGGGACACACGCACATGCCTGGCCTTGGCATGGCGCAGCACGTTGGTCAGCGCCTCCTGCACGAGGCGGTACAGCGCCAGCCGGCCGGCCCCGTTGGTGGGCACGTCGGCCAGCTCCAGGCTGAGCTGCAGGCCCGAGCGCTGGGCGAACTCCGTGGTCAGGATCTCCAGCGCAGGGATGAGGCCGAGGTTGGACAGGGCCGAGGGGCGCAGGTCTTCGATGATGCGGCGCTTCAGCGCGATGCCCTGGTCGAGCAGCTCGCTCATGTGCCGCAGGCGCTCGTCGATCTCGGGCGCGGCGGTCTTCGTCATGCGGCGGATGCGCGCCACGTCGAGCTTGGCGGCCGTCAGCAGGGCGCCAAGCTCGTCGTGCAGCTCGCGCGCCAGGTGGGCGCGCTCGTCTTCTCGCACCGTCTGCAGATGCTGGGCCAGCTCGGTCAGCTCGGCGGTGCGGCGCACCACTTCGCGGTCCAGGCGGTCGCGCTCCTGCGCCAGCTCGCGCGCATGCTCGCGGCGCGTGCGGTGCAGGGCCTCGTTGCGGCGCAGGAAGACGGCCAGGCCGAATAGGCTGATCAGCGTCAGCAAGTGCACGCCGAGGCGACCGTAGGTGAGGGAGCGGAAGACGGCGTCGCGCTCGGTGGCGATCTGGATCAGCTCGTGGCGGTCCAGCTGGGCCACGGCCTCGCGCACGGCCTGCATCTTCTCGCGGCCGATGTCGGACTCGACGAGGCCACGCCAGGCCGTGTCCTGCCCGTCGCGGTAGAGCTTGACGACGAGCTGCAGCTCGGAGAGCTTCTCGCTGGCGCGCCGGCTGGCGTCGGCCACCAGGGCTTCCCACTCGGAGCTGGCGTACTGGCCACGCAGGCGGGCGAGCACGCTGGGCAGCTCCTCCTCGGCGAGCTTGATGGGCGCGAGATAGTCGTCGCGCCCGGTGAGCAGGTAGCCGCGCTGGGCCGTCTCGGCGTCGGTCAGCAGCTCGCGCAGGCGCAGCCCGTCGTTGCGTGCGACGTGGCGGGCCTGGCTTTGCTTGAGGGCCTCGTCGGCTCCCCAGAAAGCGGCCTCGCTGACGCCCATGACGGCGGCGGCCGCGAGTGCCGCGAAGAAGATGGCCAGGCCGCGCTTGCGGCTGGCGCCCTCCAGCCAGGGGTCGAGATGGCGAAGCACCAGCAGCCGCTCAGTTGGCCGCGGCTGCAGGGCGCGCTGCTGAGGCATGCTCGGCCAGTTCGGCGCAGTAGCTGATGAGGTCGTCGAGCTCGCGGCTCTTGTCGAAGACGCGCTCCGCGCCCAGGCTGGCGCAGCGGCGGCGCATTTCTTCGGTGGCGTAGTTGGTGAGCACGACGCGCCGGGCGCGCACGCCGAGCTGCTGCGCGGCCTGCAGCACGCCCAGCCCGGTGCCGGAGCGCAGGAAGACGTCGACGATGAAGAGGTCGGCGTTGGCGTCGGGGTCGCGCTTCATCCAGCGCACCGCGCCGGCCTCGTCGGCCACCGACCCGACCACCTCCACCTGGGCCAGCTCCTCCAGCGTCGCGATGAGGTTCTCCAGGATCACCGGACTGTCTTCGACGATGAAGGCTTTGAGTGCTGGCATGGCCCGACGACTGCGGTGGGGAGGATGAGGCTGAAGTATGAACCGCTTCGGCCCCGGGGCGGCAGCGCCGGCAGCGCATCGCGCTGTAGGAATTGTCCTAGGAGCCGCCTTCTGCCGCGCAGGCTTCGCGGCCGCTGGATCAGGTGCCCTGGCGCACGGCGATGTCGTTGCGCACGGCGACGACGCCCGAGGTTTCGCGGGCCAGCTTTTCCGCCATGGCCTTTTCCTCGAAGGACTTGGCGAAGCCCGACAGCTGCACCGTGCCCTTCAGCGTCTCGACACCGATGGACATGGCGCTGACGGTGGGGTCGGCAGCGAACTTGGCCTTGACGCGCGTGGTCAGCGCCGTGTCGTCGACGTAGGCGCCCACGGTCTCCTGGTTGCGCGTGACGGCGCAGCCGCTGGTGGTGGCCAGCGTGGCGACGAGGGCGGTGGCGATGGCGGCGGTCAGGATGGATTTGTTCAGCATGTGGATCTCCTCTGTGGGTGGGGCGACTCCGGGAGCCGCTGGAATCACTATCGCGCCGGCCCGAAGGCGCGGGCATAGTCCCGCGGCGCGGCCCCTTGTCGGATTCGGCCGGCGTCGATGTAGGACGGGAGCTCTCGCGGCCGCTGCGGCCGGCTGCTACGCTGACGGTCACTCCAAGGACTGAGCTTTCACCATGATCCGTATCGGCATCGTCGACGACCACGCCATCGTGCGCACCGGCCTGCGCCAGTACCTGTCCGACCACGTCGACCTGCGCGTCACCGGCGAGGGGGCGAGCGGCCACGATGCGCTGGAGATGGCGCGCGGCGGCGAGGTGGACGTGCTGCTGCTGGACATCTCCATGCCCGACCAGAGCGGCGTCGACGCGCTGGCGGCTATCAAGGCGCGTTTCCCGGAGCTGCCCGTGCTCATTCTGAGCGGCTTCCCCGAGGCGCACTACGCGACGACGCTGCTGCGCCAGGGCGCCAGCGGCTACCTCAACAAGGAATGCGATCCCGAGGAGATCGCCAACGCCATCCGCCTGGTGTCGAGGGGGCGGCGCTACATCAGCCCGGCCGTGGCCGAGCAGCTGGCCGACAGCGTCGTCGGGGGCTCGGGCGCCGGCGGCGTGCAGGACAAACCGCCGCACGAGGCGCTTTCCGAGCGCGAGTTCCAGGTCTTCCTGCGCCTGGCCAAGGGCGAGACGGTGGGCCATATCGCCGAGGCGCTGTTCCTCAGCGTGAAGACCGTCAGCACCTACCGCACCCGCGTGCTCGAAAAACTCAAGCTGCAGACCAATAGCGACCTGACCTACTACGCGCTGAAGAACGGGCTGATTCAGTAGACGGCTTCGTCGCCGTCGGCGGGCGTGTCGACGCCCAGCGCCCAGGGGTGGGCGGATTCATAACCCAGATCGGGCTCGGCGCACTTCTCGGCGCGCGACCACCAGGCCGTCAGTGCCGGCCACAGCGGACGCCGTGCGCCGGTCTCCGACGAAGGGGGCGGGGGGAGGATGGCGTCGTCGGCCATGAGCAGCTCCAGCAGGGATGTGGCCCACAGCATCGCGGGCGAGGCCTGCGGGGCCTATCGGCTGGCGGCGTCTTGGACTGTCGGCGCGGACTGACAGGGTTGACCCTGTCAGTCCGCCAGCGCAGCGGCCAGGATCTGCGCGGCCTGCGGCACGGCCCGGGTGCCGACGAGGCGGCCGTCGCCGCCGAAGCGCGTGGCGACGAAGGCATCGGCCGCGGCCGGGGACGACTGCTCGCGCATCAGCAGCGCCTGCGCGCACAGCACCAGGCCTTGCGCGACGCGGCGGGCCTGGGCTTCCAGCGCGGCCGGGTCGCCGGTCAGCAGGCGGTGCAGGGCCTGCGCCTCGGCCTGCACCGGCGCGTCGGGGCTGGCGGCGAAGCCGTCGAGCAGGGCCAGCGCCACGTCGGGCTCGCGGGCGACGGCGCGCAGCACGTCCAGCGCCATGACGTTGCCCGAGCCCTCCCAGATGGAGTTGACCGGCGCCTCGCGGTACAGGCGCGCGAGCACACCGTCTTCCACATAGCCGTTGCCGCCCAGCAGTTCCATCGCCTCGCCGGTGCATTCGATGGCGCGCTTGCAGACCCACAGCTTGGCGGCCGGGGTCATCAGCCGCTGCCAGGCCGGCTCGCCGTGCTCGAAGCCGCGGGCCAGGCGCAGCATCAGCCGCATCGCGGCCTCGCTCTCCAGTGCCAGGTCGGCCAGCACGGTCTGCATCAGCGGCTGCTCGGCGAGGCGGCGGCCGAAGGCGTGGCGCTCGCGCGCGTTGTGCAGGGCCTGCACGAGCCCAGCGCGCAGCAGCGCCGCGCTGCCGATAACGCAGTTCAGCCGCGTGTAGCCGGCCATCTCGATCAGCGTCGGGATGCCGCGGCCCTCGTCGCCGACGCGCCGCGCCCAGGCGCCGTGAAACTCCACCTCGCTGCTGCAGTTGCTGCGGTTGCCGAGCTTGTCCTTGAGCCGCATGACCTGGACGGCGTTGCGTGCGCCGTCAGGTGCGTAGCGTGGCAGCCAGAAGCAGGTCGGGCCCGCCTCGGTTCGGGCCAGCACGAGATGGGCGTCGCTGCTCGGCGCCGAGAAGAACCATTTGTGGCCGGTGATCAGGTGGCTGCCGTCGGCCTGCTCGACGGCTGTCGTCGTCACGCGGCGCAGGTCGGAGCCGCCCTGTTTCTCGGTCATGCCCATGCCCACCCAGATCGAGGCCTTGTCGGCGATGGGGGCCTCGCCCGGGTCGTGCTCGTGGCTGAAGAGCTTGTCGCGCAGCGGCGCGAACAGCTCGGGCTGCCTGGCCAGCACCGGAATGGCGGCCTGCGTCATCGTGGCCGGACAGAGGGACCCGGCTTCCACCTGGCCGTGCAGATAGCAGCCGGCCGCGAACTGGGCCCAGCGGCCGGGCGTGTCGGTGGCAAATGCGTCGGCGACGAGCCCCTGGCGGCGGTACATCGCCAGCAGCGCATGCCAGGCCGGGTGGAAGTCGACGAGGTCGACGCGGCGGCCGCGCGCGTCGAACTGGCGCAGCTGCGGGCCGTGGCGGTTGGCGTCGCGTGCGAGCTGGGCGGTCTCGGGGCTGCCGAGTTCGGCGCCGTAGCGCGTCAGCGGCTCGACGGCCTGCGGTGCGGCTTCACGCAAGGCTGCCAGCAGGGCCGGGTCGCTGCCGAGCAGGTTGTGGCCGCCCCATTCGTCGACGAGGTTGTCAGATGGGTTCATCTCGGAGTTTCAGAGTGATTCGGGCCGAGCGCCGGGCCTCCCCAAGCCGGCCCGTCCTGGCGATGTGAATGCGGCTCAACGCCGCATGCATCGCCGTCCCCTGGGGGACCGGCCAACGTACCCGTTGGACGAGGGGCCACGTCAATCGGAGACTCCGGGCTCGGCCATCAGCTGGCCGCGGCCGGCGCGCTGGGCTTCGTAGAGGGCCGTCTCGGCGCGGCGCTGCAGGTCGGCGATGCCGCGGTCACCCGGGCGCAGCTTGGCCCAGCCGGCGCTGAAGGACAGCGGCATGCCCAGCTCGGCCGGCGCGCGCTCGGCCAGGGCCGTGCGCAGGCGCTGGTCCAGGGCCTGCGGGCCTTCGGGCAGGCAGCGGGCCATCAGCACGCCGAAGCGGTCGCCGGCCAGCCGTCCGGCCAGGTCGCCCAGGCGCATCTGGGCCTGCACGCAGCTGGCGAACAGGGCCAGCGCGCGGTCGGCGAAGTCCATGTCGCGCTCGGCCTGCAGCGTCTCGAAGTCGTCGAGGTCCAGCACGACGAGGGCCAGCGGCTCGTCGTAGCGGCGGGCCATGGAGATCAGGTCCACCGAGCGCTTGGAGAAGGCCTCGCGGTCGGTCAGGCCGGTGAGGCCGTCGGTCTGTGCCAGGCGGGCGAGCTCGGCCTCGATCTGGCCGCGCCAGGCCAGCAGCAGCATGGGCAGGGCCAGCAGCAGCGCGAGCTGGCCGGTCAGGGCCAGCAGCAGGTCGGGGCGGGCGGAGGGGCTGCCGAACGCCGTGACCACGGCGCGGCTCAGCAGGGCGGCCAGCAGCGGCAGCACGGCGGCGAGGCCCAGCAGCCGCCAGCGCCGGCTGTTCAGGCCCTGCACGACGCTGCTGCGGCCGGGCAGCGTCAGCGCCACGCCCAGCCAGGCCAGCTGGGCGCCGAGGATGAAGTCGGCCAGCGTCTGCGCATGGCCGGGGTCGGTGCCCAGCAGGGCATGGCCGGTGGCCAGCAACAGCGGCGCAGCCGCCATGGCCCAGCGGCCCGACCGCGGCGTCAGCCACAGGCCCAGGGCCCACCACAGCGCCGACAGGCCCAGGCTCAGCACGGCCAGGCCCGTGCTCTGCAGGGCCTGCGGCGCGGCGAAGCGGCCGCTGATGGCCGGGCTCGCGAGGGCCAGGCCCAGGGCCAGCGCCAGCATGCCGCCCTGGGCCCAGCGTCCGCCGGCATTGGCACCGCGCCAGCCGATGAGCGTGACGAGCACCAGCGCCGCGGCCAGCGCCTGCATCGGCATCAGCGCGAACAGGGCCTGCGTGAAGCTCATTTCTTCACCGGGATGGGTGTCTCGCGCGGCACCGGTACGGCGGTGACGCTGTTCTGCGGCGAGCCGTCGATGAGGCGGTCGGAGTAGGTCAGGTAGACCAGCGTGTTGCGCGCCGGGTCGACGAGGCGGACGATGCGCAGCCGCTTGAACACCAGCGAGATGCGTTCGTTGAACACCTCCTCCTGGCGCGCCAGCGGCTGGCTGATCGTGACGGGCCCGACCTGGCGGCAGGCGATGGAGGCCTCGGCCTTGTCCTCGGCGATGCCGATGGCGCCCTTGATGCCGCCCGTCTTGGCGCGCGAGACGTAGCAGGTGACGCCCTGCACCTTGGGGTCGTCGTGCGCATCGACGACGACCTTGTGGTCGGGGCCGATGAGCTTGAAGGCGGTGTCGACCGAGCCGATGGGCTCGGCGCTGGCCAGCGTCGCGGCGGCCAGCAGGAGGGCGAGGCTTGCTTGCTTCATCGGGCCAGTCTAGAGCGAACAGGCACCGGCGGGGCTCGGAACGGCTGTCTGCCGCCCGGTGAAGCGCGGCTGCTCCGGGCGGCCCAGGTCGAAGTGGCTGAGCTGGTCGCTGCGCTGGTTGCAGACGTAGAGGTGGCGGCCGGCGCGGCAGGCGCTGCGCGGGTAGCTGCCATGTACCCAGTGATGGTCCAGCAGGCGCGGACGGCGCGGCTGGGCCAGCGAGATGACGGCCAGGCTGTCGTGCAGGCGGTTCAGTGCGTAGAGGTGGCGGCCGCTGGGCGCGACGAGCAGGTCGGATGCGTAGCTGGTGCCGGCGAAGCCGTCGGGCAGCACGGAGATCTCGCTGAGCAGGCGCGGCCCGGCCTCGGTGAGCTCGACGGCGGACAGCGTGGACGATTCCTCCTGCAGCACATAGACCCAGCGCGGGTCTTGCGCGTGGAAGGCGAAGTGGCGTGGGCCGGAGCCGGGGCTGAGCGCGAGCTCCCGTGCACCGGCCTGCGGTGCGCCGGTGGCGAGCGGCCAGACGAGCAGGCGGTCGCGTCCCAGGTCGGTGCCGAGCAGCCAGCGGCCGTCGGGGCTGGCCTGGATCATGTGGGCGTGCGGCGCGTCGTGGCCGCTGCTCGCCTGGCTCCCGGGCGGGCCGTTCACGGCGCGGGCAGGGCCGGGGCGGCAGTCCGGGCCGGCGCAGCCGGGCCAGCTCCGGGCGTCGCCCAGTCGGCCGTCGGCCAGCAGCGGCAGCGCGGCGAAGCGGGCGTCGCCGTAATGGGCCACCCAGGCATGGCCCGCGCTCACGGAAAGGTGGGCGGGGCTGCGGCCGCCGCTGGGCTGGCGCTGCAGCAGTTCGAGCCGGCCGGCGGCGTCCTGGGCGTAGACGGCGATGTGGCCGCTGCCTTCCTCGGCGGCGTAGACCTGCGAGCCGCTGGCCGCCAGCCAGCTCGGGCTGTTGGCATTGGGGGTGGTGCCCACCGGCTTCAGGCTGCCGTCGGCGGCGATGGCAAAGCTGTACAGCCCCAGGCCGAGCGGCGCGTAGGTGCCGATGTGCAGGTGGCGGCGGGGGGGGGTGGCGGTGGCGGGCATCAAGGGGAGGGCAGACAGGCTCAGCAGGCGGCGGCGGTTCATGAGAACTGGGTCGTGATGGCATCGACGACGTGGTCGTCCTCGTCGGCGATGGCCATCCAGGTCCATTTGTCGAAGGTGGTGCAAGGGTGCGACGGCCCCAGCACCACGCGCTCGCCGATGGCCGGGCCCTGGCAGGCGGCCGGGTCCCAGCGCAGGTAGGCGTGCTGGTCGTTCAGGCCGGTCACGCGCCAGCCCGCCGGTGCCCGGACCCGCTCTGCACCGCGCAGATGCCAGACCGGCACCGGCCAGCCGGCGTCGAAGGACAGGTCGCGCCGGCCCGCGTTCAGCAGCGCCAGGCCCGGCTCAGGAGTGGAGAGCACCTGGGTCCAGACCTCCAGCGCCGGCTGCAGGCTGGGCGAGCCGAGCGGCGTACCCATGCGCTCGTCCATGGTCTGCATGTAGCGGCCGTAGTGGGCATGGTCGTGGCACACGTAGCAGCCCGAGCGCAGCAGGCCCACGCGCCGGGATTGCCCCGGCCGGGCTGACAGCAGCGGCGCGACGAGGTCGAACGCCGCCGAGCCGCCGCCGCTCAGCCACATCGGCCGGGCGTCGGCGTCGAGCAGGCCCTCGGCCTCGATGGCGTCCAGCAGGGCCTGGATGCGCGCCAGCCATTGCTGCATCAGCGCCCGGTCGGGCTCGGTCTCGCCCCGGATCTGCAGGCCCTCGTAGAAGCCGATGCCGCGCAGGCGCAGCGCCGGGTGGGCCTGCAGGGCGCGGGCCAGTGCGAGGGCCGGGCCGTGCTCCCGCACGCCGCAGCGTGAGGTGCCCAGTTCGAGCAGCACGTCCAGCCGGGCCTCGCCGGCGCCGCACGTCGCCCAGTGCGTGGCCATGAGGTCGAGCTGGGCCTGCGAATCGACGAAGAAGGCCAGCTCCACGCCGGGGTGGCGGCGGCGCAGGTCCAGCAGCTCGGCCAGGTCGGCGGCGCTGACGAGCTGGTTGGCGATCAGCGCCCGGCGTGCGCCCGCGGCCAGGCCGACGCGCAGCTGGTGCACGTTCGCAAACGTCAGGCCCCAGGCGCCGGCATCGAGTTGGCGGCGAAAGAGCTGCGGGCTCATCGTCGTCTTGCCGTGTGGCGCGAGCTGCACGCCGTGGCGCTCGGCAAAGGCCTGCATCCAGGCGATGTTGTGGGACAGCGCCTGCTGGCGCACGACGGCCAGCGGCGTCGGCAGCTCGCGCAGCCGCCAGCCGCGCCCGGCCACGTCGGCCAGCGGCAGCGGCGGCTCAAGCGCGGGGAAGCCCTTCAGCCAGGGGCCCAGCCAGCCGGGGCGCGGGGTGGTGGAGTCGTCTTGTGCCATGCCGACATCATCAGCGAACCACGGTCAGGGCCTGCGGCAGCACGCGCACGCCGATGTCGGCGGCCGAGGGCAGGGGTTCGCCGTCCAGGGCCAGTGGCACAGGGGCGGGGCTGGTGAGGCGCAGCGACCGGAAGCCGCTCAGGTGCACGCCGTGGTGGCGCAGGTGCTGGCCCGTCAGCAGCAGCGGCATCATGGCCAGGGCGCCCAGACGGCCGAAGGCGCCGACGCGCAGCAGCTGCAGCTCGCCGTCGTCGATGCGCGCCCCCGGCGCGGCCGGCATGCCGCTGCCATAGCTCGGCGTGTTCAGGCTGGAGGCGAACAGCATGGGCCCTTCGTGCAGCAGCCGGCCGTCGGCCTCGATGCGCAGCGGGTAGACGCGCAGCCGGCCGATCTCCGTCAGCGTGGCCCAGAGGTAGCGGGGCTGGCCGCGCAGCCACTTCGGCGCGGCCTGGGCGCGGATGGCGATGGCCGCGTCGAAGCCGGCCGTGACGCTGGACATGAAGAGCCGGCTGCCGCCCCCGGGCGTCGTGATCTCGCCGAGGTCCATGCCGGACGCCGGCGCGCGCTGCGCGTGGGCCAGGGCTTCGCGCCAGGACATGCGCGCCAGGCCCAGCGCGCGGGCCAGGTCGTTGCCGGTGCCGCCGGGCAGCAGCGCGAGCTGCAGCTTGCGGGCGACGAGGGCGGGCAGCAGCTGGTGCACGGTGCCGTCGCCGCCGGCGACGATGACACGGCTGCCCTCGGGCAGCGCCAGCAGGCGCTGGCGGGCGCTGTCTACATCGTCGGGCAGCACCAGCGGGACCTGGGCCAAGGCCTCGCGCAGCGGGGCGGCGAGGGCAGCGCAGCGGCCGTTGGCGGCGTGCGGGTTCAGCAGGCACAGGGCCGGAGTCAGGGCGGGAGCGATCACGCCGGGCATTGGAGTCGCCGGTGCCCCGTTGCGCCATCGGCGCAGACCCTGGCGACGCCTGCCGCCGGCGCTGCCTACACTGGGCGCACCCCCCAACAAGAACAAGGCGCCGCCCGCGCATGTCGCTGCACGTCCCCACCCTGGTGCTGATGCTCGTCCTGGGCTTCGGCCTGCTGACGCTGCAGCTGTGGATGGCCGGTCATGGCGCGTTGAACCGCGGCGAGCTTGGGCGGCTGGGCTGGGCGGGGCTGGCCCTTTGCGGCGGCTTCGTCTTCTTCGCGCTGCGGCCGTGGCTGCCCGGCTGGGCCGTGCTGCTGGGAGGCAACTGGCTGCTGATGGCAGGGCTGGCAGGCCTCGCCTCGGCTGTCTCGCGGCATCTGCTGAACCGCGAGCTGCCGGCCTGGCACCATGGCCTGCTGCTGGCCGCCGCCCTGGCGGTGCCGATGGTGCTGCAGGTGTCGGCGCCGGTGCGGGCGGGTGCGATGTCGGCGGCCATGGCGGTGCTGCTGCTGCCCGCCACCGTCGCCGCGCTGCGCCTGGGCTGGCGGGCCGAGCTGAGCTTTCGCGTGGTCGCGCTGATGCTGCTGCTGGCCAGCGCGGCCTTGTGGCTGCGCGTGGGCTTCGCGGCCTGCTGGCTGCGCGCGCAGCCGGCCGAGGCCGAGCCCTGGCAGACCGGCAGCGGTGCCATCTTCATGCTGGCCTTCATGGCCGTGCTGGCAGCGGGCTTCGGCTTCGTGCTGGCCAATTTCGAGCGCATGGCCAGCCAGATGCGCAAGCTGGCCAGCGTCGACGGCCTAACCGGCGCCGTCAACCACACCACGACGGTGTCCCTGCTTGCCCACGCACTGGAGCGCGGCCGGCGGGAGGGGCAGCCGGTGGGCTTCGTCATGCTGGACCTGGACCACTTCAAGCGCGTCAACGACCAGCACGGCCACGCCATCGGCGACCAGGTGCTGAAGGCCGTGGCCGCCTGCACGCGCTCGCGGCTGCGCGGCTCGGACGTGCTGGGGCGCCTGGGCGGCGAGGAGTTCGGCCTCGTGCTGCCAGCCACCGGTGCCAGCGGCGCCAGGCATCTGGCCGAGCAGGTGCGACTGGCCGTGGAGGGCCTGGAGCTGCAGGGCGACGGCGGCCGGCCGCTGCGCGTGACGCTGTCGGCCGGCGTGGCCGAGGCGGCGCGCAGCGACACGCCGGAGACGCTGATGCACCTGGCCGACAAGGCCCTCTACCAGGCCAAGCAGAAGGGGCGCAACCGTGTCGTCGTGGCCGACGAGTGGATGCGCAACTCGACGCTGCAGTCGGTTATCAGCTGATCAGCAGTTCTCGTACTTCCAGTGGCGCGACTTGCCCTCGGCCAGCCACTCCACGGCCTGGGCGATGCGCCTGGCGCGCGTCTCCTCGCGCTTGGCCTCCAGCACCCACTCCAGGTAGTCGCGCTGCTTGCCGGGCGCAAAGGCGTCGTAGTGCTGCCTGGCGGCGCTGACCCGGGCCAGCGCGGCGGCGAAGTCGACGGGCATCTCCAGCGGCGGGCGCGGCGCCCGGTCGGGCTTGCGTGCCCGTGGCGCACCGGCCTGCAGCAGGGCCGCGGCAGCCTTGATCTGCTTGCGCAGCTCGGTGCGTGAGGGCAGGTCGGCCGGGGTTTCGATGCGGCCGAAATCGCCCATCGCGCCCGCCTCGCCCGGCGCCGCGCCCTCGCGCGCCCAGAAGCCGAAGGCGCAGTGCGCCTTGAAGGCCGACATGCCGCACAGCAGCTTGCCGGCAAGCAGGAAATGGGGGCGGCTCCACTTGATGGTCTCGACGACGTCGGGGCAGGCCGCGTGCACGTCTTCGCGCAGGCGCTCAAGGATGGGCCGGGCGAAGTCCGGCGCGCCGGCGAGATAGGCGTCGATGCGCGGATCGGGCGTGGGCATGCGGGCAGTCTAGACTTCCGGCCCCCGAACCGTTCCTCCGGACTCACCCTTGCGCCGCCTGCTGCCCCTGCTGCTGTTTGCCGCCACCGCGGCCTCGGCCCAGCTGCCATCGCTGACGCTGGAGCAGCTGCCTCGGCCGACCATGCCGCCCGGCGAGCGCGGCCCCGTCGTGCCGGCCCAGGTGGAGCGCTGGCGCCAGGACGCCAAGGCGCTGGAGTACGGCGATGGCGTCAAGCGCGACGAGGTGGCTGCCGCCAGGCTCTACTGCCGCGCGGCGCGCTATGGCGACGCCGAGGCCCAGTACAGCCTGGGCTGGATGCTGACCAATGCGCGCGGCATCCAGCGCAACGACGCCGAGGCCGCCCACATGTTCGCCGCCGCCGCCGAGCAGGGCATGGAGCAGGCGCAGAACATGCTGGACCGCATGGGCGGCACGCCGCTGGGCGACCCGCCGCCCTGCCTGCGCCCGCCCGAGACCGACCCGCCGCTGGCCGTGGCGCCGCCGCCTCCGGTGCGGGGTGCCAAGCCCGTGTCGCTCTGGGCCACGCTGCCGCTGCCGCCGCAGGCGCCGCCGGCCATCGTCAACTACGTGAAGCTGATCGCGCCCGAGTACCAGCTCGCGCCGGCCCTGGTGCTGGCGGTGATGGCCCAGGAGTCCAACTTCGACCCGCTGGCCGAATCGCCCAAGAAGGCGCAGGGCCTGATGCAGCTGATACCAGACACGGCACTGCGCTTCAAGGTCACACGGCTGCGCGACCCCTCGCAGAACATCCGCGGCGGCATGGCGTACCTGCGCTGGCTGCTGGCCTATTTCGAGGGCGACGTGATGCTCGCCCTGGCCGCCTACAACGCCGGCGAGAAGGCCGTGGACCGCTATCTCGGCGTGCCGCCCTATGCCGAAACGCGGCTGTACGTGCGCAGGATCATGGCCGCCACCGGCGGCCAGCGCCTGCACCCCTTCGACGCCAGCGTGACGACGGCCTCGCCCATGCTGCTGCGTGTGAAGGTCGCGATGCAGGCGCTGCAGCCGCGGTGAACGACGTCCGCCGTGAGATAAATCATGCCGCCCACGCGCCGCGTGCCAGCGAGGCGGCGCGTTGCAGGCATCGTGCCGACTGAGCCCACTTCGACCCCCATGGAACCCCTGCACGCCGACACGCTGCTGCGCGTCTACCAGCTCGTCACGACCATGCTGGCGCTGGCGACGCTGGGCGGTGCCTGGCATCTGAAGTCCGAGCGTTCGCTGTGGCTATGGGCCGGTGCCTTCGCGGCGGCCGCGCTGACCCAGCTCGCTCGGGCCATCGCCATCACGGTGGAGGCGCCGCGCACCTTCTGGGTCGTCGGCCATCTGGGCGGGCTGCTGTCGGCCCTGCTGCTGCTGCTGGGCCTGCGCGTCTACCTCGGCCTGCCGCTGCGCTGCCGGCTGCCCGTGGCGCTGGCGGCAGCGGTGAGCGTCGCCGCCTTCGCGCTGACGGCCTGGACCGGCGTGTTCTGGCCCTCGCTGACGCTGACCCTGCTGGCCACCGCGGCCCTGACGATGCCGGCCGCCCATGCCGCGCTGAGGGCGTGGCGCGAGCAGCACGGCTTTCCGCTGCTGCTGCTGGCGGGCGACCTCGTCATCAGCGCCGTCGTCGAGGTGGCGCGCGGGCTGGCCGTCAGCCCGCTGATCGCCACCACGCGCGAGGAGCTGATGCAGTACAACGCCATCGGCCTGCTCGTCACCATCGGCCTCGTTATCGGCCAGGCCCTGGCCATGCTGCTGCTGTTGCAGGACCGCGCGCTGCGCCAGATCGAACGCCTCATCGAGGTCGACGTGCTGACCGGCCTGCTCAACCGGCGCGGCTTCGACGAGCGGCTGCGCCGCCTACTGCAGCGCGGCGCCGCCCATCCGCCCGTGCTGGCGCTGCTGGACGTGGACCATTTCAAGCGTATCAACGACACGCATGGCCACGCGGTGGGCGATGCGGTGCTCAGCGGCATCGGCGAACGCCTGCGCGAGACGCTGCGGCCGCTGGACCTGGCCGTGCGCCTGGGCGGCGAGGAGTTTGCCGTCATCTGGGCGCAGCCCGAGGCGGGCGGCGAGGCGCGCCTGGGCGAGCGGCTGCGCGAGGCCGTGGCCACGCAGGCCTTCCTCACGGCGGCCGGTCCGCTGGCGGTGACGGTGAGCGTCGGCGTGGCACGGGCCCATGGCGCCAACGAGGCGCCCGAGGCCGTGTTTAGCCGCGCGGACGCGGCGCTCTACGAGGCCAAGCGGGCCGGTCGGGATCGGGTCGAGCTGGCGGCCTGAGCGGGCCGCCTACATGCTGCGGCGGTACTGGCCGCCCACCTCGAACAGCGCGCCGGTGATCTGGCCCAGCGAGCACACGCGCACGGCGTCCATCAGCACCTCGAAGACGTTGCGGTTCTCGATCACGGCCTGTTGCAGCTTGGCGAGCATGGCCGGCGCCTGGGCGGCATGGCGGGTGTGGAAGTCCGCCAGTCGGGTCAGCTGCGACTGCTTTTCTTCCTCCGTCGAGCGCGCCAGCTCGATGTGCTCGGGCACCGGCTCGCCCTTGGGGTTGCGGAAGGTGTTGACGCCGATGATGGGGTACTCGCCGGTGTGCTTGAGCATTTCGTAGTGCATCGACTCTTCCTGGATGCGGCCGCGCTGGTAGCCGGTTTCCATGGCGCCGAGCACGCCGCCGCGTTCGCTGATCCGCTCGAACTCGGCCAGCACGGCTTCTTCGACCAGCTCGGTCAGCTCGTCGATGATGAAAGCGCCCTGCGACGGGTTCTCGTTCTTGGCCAGGCCCCATTCGCGGTTGATGACGAGCTGGATGGCCATCGCGCGGCGCACGCTTTCGTCCGTGGGCGTCGTGATCGCCTCGTCGTAGGCGTTGGTGTGCAGCGAGTTGCAGTTGTCGTAGACGGCGATCAGCGCCTGCAGCGTGGTGCGGATGTCGTTGAAGGCGATCTCCTGCGCATGCAGGCTGCGGCCCGAGGTCTGCACGTGGTACTTCAGCTTCTGTGACCGCTCATTGGCGCCGTAGCGGTCGCGCATGGCCACGGCCCAGATGCGGCGCGCGACGCGGCCGAGCACCGTGTACTCGGGGTCCATGCCGTTGCTGAAGAAGAACGACAGGTTGGGCGCGAAGTCGTCGATGTGCATGCCGCGCGCCAGATAGGCCTCGACAAACGTGAAGCCGTTAGACAGCGTCAGCGCCAGCTGCGAGATCGGGTTCGCGCCGGCCTCGGCGATGTGATAGCCCGAGATCGACACCGAGTAGAAGTTGCGCACGTTGTGGTGCACGAAGTACTCGGCGATGTCGCCCATGACCTTCAGCGAGAACTCGGTCGAGAAGATGCAGGTGTTCTGGCCCTGGTCTTCCTTCAGGATGTCGGCCTGCACGGTGCCGCGCACATTGGCCAGCACCCAGTCCTTGATCTTGGCGGCTTCGTCGGCCGTCGGCTCGCGGCCGTTGTCGGCCTTGAACTTGGCCAGGTTCTGGTCGACGGCCGTGTTCATGAACATGGCCAGGATCGACGGCGCCGGGCCGTTGATTGTCATCGACACCGACGTGGTCGGGCTGCACAGGTCGAAGCCGTCGTACAGCACCTTCATGTCGTCCAGCGTCGCGATGCTCACGCCGGAGTTGCCCACCTTGCCGTAGATGTCGGGCCGCGGCGCCGGGTCGGCGCCGTAGAGCGTCACCGAGTCGAAGGCGGTGGACAGGCGCTTGGCGGGCATGCCCTCGCTGACCAGCTTGAAGCGGCGGTTGGTGCGGAAGGCGTCGCCCTCGCCGGCGAACATGCGCGTCGGGTCCTCGCCCTCGCGCTTGAAGGCGAACACGCCGCCCGCGTAGGGGAAGCTGCCGGGCACGTTCTCCAGCATCAGCCACTTCAGCAGCTCGCCGTGGCATTCATACGTCGGCAGCACGACCTTGCGGATCTTGGTGCCCGACAGGCTCTGCGTGACCAGGGCCGTGCGGATTTCCTTGTCGCGGATCTTCACGACGTACTCATCGCCGGCATAGGCCTTGACCATGTCGGGCCACTGGGCGAGCAGTTGTCGAGCGTCGCCGTCGAGCTTGCTGCGGCGAGCGTCGGCCAGTTCGCCGAGGACGGTGCGGGCGCCGTTCTTCTCGGGGTTGGCGGCCTGCAGCATCGCGCGGCTGGCTTCGAGCTGCTGGATCTCGCGGGCCAGCGCGGCCTGACGTCGGGCGCGGGCCTTGTAGCTGCGCACGGTGTCGCTGATGTCGGCCAGGTAGCGCACGCGGGCCGGCGGCACGATGGGGGTCTGGTGGGTGCTGTGGCGGGTGCTGACCGGCGGCAGGCGGCCTTCGGCGAGCTTCAGGCCCAGCTCACCTAGCCGCCCCTTCAGCGCCTGGTACAGCGCCGTCACGCCGTCGTCGTTGAAGCGGCTGGCCATGGTGCCGAACACGGGCATCGCGTCGGGCGACTTGTTGAAGGCCTCCCGGTTGCGCTGCACCTGCTTGCTCACGTCACGCAGCGCGTCGAGCGAGCCCTTGCGGTCGAACTTGTTGATGGCGACGAACTCGGCGAAGTCCAGCATGTCGATCTTTTCGAGCTGGCTGGCGGCACCGAACTCGGGCGTCATCACGTACATCGGTACGTCCACCAGCGGCACGATGGCCGCATCGCCCTGGCCGATGCCCGAGGTCTCGACGATGACGAGGTCGAAGCCCGCCACCTTGGCCGCGGCGATGACGTCGGGCAGGGCGGGAGAAATCTCGGAACTAAAGTCGCGCGTGGCGAGCGAGCGCATGAAGACGCGTGCGCCCTGGCCCCAGGGGCTGATGGCGTTCATGCGGATGCGGTCGCCCAGCAGCGCGCCGCCGCTCTTGCGGCGGGAGGGGTCGATGGAGATGAGGGCCACGCGCAGCGCGTCGCCCTGGTCCAGGCGCAGGCGGCGGATCAGCTCGTCCGTCAGGCTTGACTTGCCGGCGCCGCCGGTGCCGGTGATGCCGAGCACCGGTGTCTTGATGGTCTTGGCCTGCTCCCGCAGCGCATCGACGATGGCGCCATCGGCCTTGCCGTTCTCCAGCGCCGTCAGCAACTGGGCTAGCGACCGCCAGGCGGCTTCCGAGTGGCCGGTGATGGCTGACAATGCCTTTGGCGCATGCACGCTGAAGTCCTGGTCGGCTTTCATGACCATCTCGCCGATCATGCCCTGCAGGCCCATGCGCTGGCCGTCCTCGGGGCTGAAGATGCGCACGCCGTGCTCGGCCAACTCGCGGATCTCGGCCGGCACGATGACGCCACCGCCGCCACCGAAGACCTGGATGTGCGCGCCGCCGCGTTCTTTCAGCAGCTGCACCATGTACTTGAAGTATTCGACGTGGCCGCCCTGGTAGGACGAGATGGCGATGCCCTGCGCATCCTCCTGCAGCGCCGCGGTGACGACCTCGTCCACCGAGCGGTTGTGCCCGAGGTGGATGACCTCGGCGCCCATGCCCTGCAGGATGCGCCGCATGATGTTGATGGCGGCGTCATGCCCGTCGAACAGGCTGGCGGCGGTCACGAAACGGACCTTGTGGGTCGGGCGGTACTCGGCGAGCGCCTTGTAGTCGGCGGCGAGATCGGTCATGGCTGTCTCCTTGCTCGGTCGGGATTCTAGGTCGCCAATTGACGTTAACGTCAATTGAGCGTGTCGCTAGGGTTATCCGGACCCGGCGACCGTGCAGGCTGCCACGATGATGCGCACCTCGCCACACCCGGCGTTTGCACCCCAGAAGCATGAGCACCTCATCGCCCGCCACCACGCCCGAACTGGGCACCGAACTGACCCTGCGCGGCATCGTGCTGGGCATCCTGATCACCCTGGTCTTCACCGCCGCCAACGTCTATTTCGGCCTCAAGGCCGGGCTGACGTTCGCGACGTCCATCCCGGCCGCCGTCATCGCCATGGCCCTGCTGCGCCGTGCCGCCGGCAACTCCATCGGCGAGACCAACATCGTGCAGACCATCGCCTCGTCGGCGGGCACGCTGTCGTCCATCATCTTCGTGCTGCCCGGCCTGGTGATGATCGGCTGGTGGACGGGCTTCCCGTACTGGATGTCGGTCACGCTGTGCGCGCTGGGCGGCACCCTGGGCGTCATGTATTCCATCCCGCTGCGCCGGGCGCTGGTGACCAACTCGCCGCTGCCCTACCCCGAGGGCGTGGCCTGCGCCGAGGTACTGAAGGTGGGCCACGCCAGCGACAGCGGCGAAGGCAGCCGCCAGGGGCTGGCGGCCATCGTCGTCGGCAGCGTGGTGTCCGCCGGCTTCAGCATCGTCGTCGCCACGCAACTGTTCGCCGCGAACATCGCCCAGTACTTTCGCCTGCCCGGCGGCGGGAAGAGCGGCGCCTCGGGGTACGACCTGAACTTCAGCTTCGCGCTGCTGGCCGTGGGCCACCTCGTTGGGCTGTGGGTGGGCATCGCCATCCTGGTGGGCGCCTGCATCGCCTGGCTGGGCGGCGTGCCCTGGCTGACGTCGGGCGTCGAGGGCGTTCCCGAGGCGGTGGCGCTGTTTGCCTGGAGCAAGAAAGTGCGCTTCATCGGCGCCGGCACCATCGCCGTCGCGGCGATCTGGACGCTGGTGAAGCTGGCCAAGCCGGTCGTGGCCGGTCTGCATTCGGCAGCCATGTCGGCGCGTGTTCGCAAGGCCGGCAAGGCCGACACGTTGCCGCGCAACGAGCGCGACATTCCCATCGGCACGGTGGGCCTGATCACGCTGGCCTGCATGCTGCCCGTCGGCTTCATGCTGTCGAGCTTCGCCACGTCGGCGGGCCTGGCCGACCAGCTGGGCCTGCTGGTCGTCGGCGGCGTGGTCTACGTGCTGCTGATGAGCTTCTTCGTCGCCGCCGTCTGCGGCTACATGGCCGGGCTGATCGGCTCGTCCAACAGCCCGCTGTCGGGCGTGGGCATCCTGGTCGTCATCGGCGTGTCGCTGCTGCTGGCGCTGGTCGTGAAGCCGCTGCTGCCGGCGTCCACCGGTCAGGCCCTCGTCGCCTTCGCGCTGTTCGTCACGGCCGTCGTGTTCGCGGTGGCCACCATCTCCAACGACAACCTGCAGGACCTCAAGACCGGCCAGCTCGTCGATGCCACGCCCTGGCGCCAGCAGGTGGCGTTGATCATCGGCGTCGTGGCCGGCGCCATCGTTATCCCGCCGGTGCTGGATCTGCTGAACCAGGCCTACGGCTTCGCCGGCGCGCCGGGTGCGGACGCCAAGAAGGCCCTGGCCGCGCCGCAGGCCGCGCTAATCTCGGCGCTGGCCAAAGGTGTCATCCAGGGCGACCTGAACTGGAACCTGATCGGCATCGGCGCGCTGATCGGCGCGGCCTGCATCGTCGTCGACGAGGTGCTGAAGCGCTCGACCTCGGGCAAGGCGCATCTCGCGCCGCTGGCCGTCGGCCTGGGCATCTACCTGCCGATGAATAGCACGCTGATGATCGTCGTCGGCGCGGTGGCGGGCTGGTGGTTCGAGAAGCGCGCCGCCGCCAAGCGCGACCCCGAGGCCACCAAGCAACTGGGCGTGCTGATGGCCTCCGGCCTCATCGTCGGCGAGAGCCTGCTGGGCGTCATCTTGGCAGCCGTCGTCGTGTTCTCCGGCAACGGTGCGCCGCTGGCGCTCGTCGGCGAGAGCTTCGCCACGGCCGGCCAGGTGATGGGCCTGCTGGCCTTCGCCGGCATCGGCGTCGGCCTCTACGCCTGGCTGCTCAAGCGCAGCGGCTGAAGGTTCAGGCCAGGCCCAGCAAGGCCTCGCAGGCCTGCCAGCCCAGCATCAGCAGGGCGACCGACGAGGTCAGGGCGCCCGCACCCATCGTGAGGGAGGCCAGCATCAGCAGGCCGTCCCGCGCGACCAGCGCGACGCCGGCCAGCATCAGCGAGACGGCCGGCAGCAGGTTGCCGAAGGGGATGGGCAGGAAGATCAGCACCGCCATGACCAGCGTCAGCGGCCCCAGCCACCAGCGCGCCCACGGGCCGGCCAGCAGTGCGAGGCGGGGGCGTGTGACGTGGTGGAGTTGCTCATAGAGGCGGGCCAGCAGCGTCAGGCTGCGGCTGGCGCCCTCGTGCGGCAGGTGCAGGCGCGCCAGCCGCGGGGGCAGGGCGCCGTGCGGGGCCAGCCACAGCGTCAGCCCGAGCAGCGCGAGGCCCAGGCTGAGCAGCATGCCCACGCCGGGGATGGGCAGCAGGCAGGGTGCCGCCAGCAGCACCAGCAGGCTGGCCTGCCAGGCGCCGCCGTGGGCTTCGGCCAGCACCGCCAGCGGCACGGGGCCGGGCGGCAGTTCGCCTGCGGCGCTGCGCAGGCGGGAGGCCAGCTCACGGATGCTCATGCGTGGCCTCGCGGTCGGGAGAACGATCAGTCGTCCGAACCAGCGAAGCCGAAGAGTTGCAGCAGGCTGGTGAACAGATTGAAGATCGACACGAACAGGCTGACCGTGGCGAGCACGTAGTTGGTCTCGCCGCCGTCCACGATCTGCTTGGTTTCGAACAGGATCAGGCCGGCCGACAGCAGGGCGACGACGGCGGAGACCGTCAGCGCCAGCGCCGGGATCTGGAAGAAGATCGCAGCGAGGCCCGCCAGCATGGCCACGACCATGCCGGCGAACAGGAAGCCACCCATCCAGGACAGGTCGCGCTTGGTCGTCGTCGCATAAGCCGACAGCGCCAGGAAGACGGCGCCGGTGGCGCCCAGCGCGAGCATGACGGCCTGGCTGCCGGCCGGCAGCGCCAGCGTGCGCGTCAGCAGGGGCCCCAACGTCCAGCCCATGAAGCCGGTCAACGCGAACACGAGGCCCACGGCGGCACCGCGGTTCTTCAGCTTGTGGATGCCGAACAGCAGGCCGAAGTAGGCGACCAGCGTCAGGATGATGCCGGGCGAGGGCAGGTTGAACGCCACGGCAGCGGCAGCGACGGCAGCGCTGAACAGCAGCGTCATCGACAGCAGCGCGTAGGTGTTGCGCAGCACGCGAGGGGCGGTGCCGCGGTCGAGCGTCGTCCCGTAGGGCAGGGCGATGGCGTGGGGGCGGGTTTGCATGGCAGACCTCCAGTTAGAAACGCTCGCAGCGTAGGCAGCGCGGACATCAAATAAAAGCAGAGAATGGCGAAGAATTTCTTCGTCATAACTTGTTGGGTCCGCCTCATGAGCATGAGTTTTAGCTACCGCCACCTCTACTATTTCTGGGCCGTGGCCAAGGAGGGCGGGCTGACGCGTGCGGCCGAGAAGCTGGGCCTGTCCGTGCAGACCGTGTCGACCCAGGTGCGCGAGCTGGAGCAGGCCCTGGGTGCGGCGCTGCTGAAGCCGGCGGGTCGCGGGCTGACGCTGACCGAGGCCGGCATCGCCGCGCTGGAGCAGGCCGAGCAGATCTTCCAGATCGGCGAGACCCTGCCCGAGCGGGTGCGCGACGCCGCCACGGCCCCGGCCATGCGCCTGGCCGTGGGCATCTCCGACGGCCTGCCCAAGCTCGTCGCCCACCGCCTGCTCGCGCCCATCCTCGACACGCCGCAGCTGCGCCTGCTGTGCCACGAGGACGAGTTCGACGACCTGCTGGGCGACCTGGCCTTGCACCGGCTGGACGTCGTGCTGGCCGACCGGCCGGCGCCAGCCAACCCGAACCTGCGCGTCTACAGCCATTCGCTGGGCAGCTCGCCGGTGGCGTGGTACGCCCACCCGCGCTGGGCGGCCGCGGCGGCGCGTGACTTTCCCGCGTCGCTGGCCGACGTGCCGCTACTGCTGCCCACCTCGCACGCCGCGCTGCGCCCGCGTCTGGACCATTGGCTGACCGACCTCGGCCTGCGCCCGCGCGTGACAGGCGAGTTCGAGGACAGCGCCCTGCTGGCCACCTTCGGCAGCGAGGGCCTGGGCGTATTCCCCGCCGCCACTGCCGTGGACGACGCGCTGACGGGCCGCTACGGCCTGGTCAACGTGGGTGCGGCCGTGGGCGTGGCCGAGCAGTTCTACGCGGTGGGCACGGACAAGAAGATCAGCCACCCCCTCGTGCGGCGGCTGCTCCCGCAGGTCAGCCCAGCCTGAAGGCCGACACCGACTCGGCCAGCCGCTGCGCCTGCTCGCGCATGGACTGGGCGGCGGCGGCGGACTGCTCCACCAGCGCCGCGTTCTGCTGCGTCATCTGGTCCAGTTGGGTGACGGCCTGGTTGACCTGCTGGATGCCGTCGCGCTGCTCGCTGGCGGCGGCGGCGATCTCGCCGATCAGGTCGGACACGCGGCGGACGCTGCCGACGATGTCGTGCATCGCCTGGCCGGTCTGCTCCACCAGTGCGGCGCCCTGTTCGACGTTGTCCACCGAGGCGCCGATCAGCGACTTGATCTCCTTGGCCGCCTCGGCGCTGCGCTGGGCAAGCGAGCGCACCTCGCCGGCCACCACCGCGAAGCCGCGGCCCTGCTCGCCGGCACGCGCGGCTTCCACCGCGGCGTTCAGCGCCAGGATGTTGGTCTGGAAGGCGATGCCGTCGATGACGCCGATGATGTCGCCGATGCGGCGCGAGCTGTCGGTAATGCCGGCCATGCTGGTCGTCACCTGGGCCACGACGCTGCCGCCCCGCTGGGCCGCCTCGGCGGCGGACACAGCCAGCTGGTTGGCCTGGCGGGCCGTGTCGGCGCTCTGGCCCACGGCGCCGCTCATCTCCTCCATCGAGCTGGCCGTCTCCTCCAGGTTGGAGGCTGTCTGTTCGGTGCGGGCCGAGAGATCGTGGTTGCCTTGGGCGATCTCGCCCGCGGCGGTGGATATGGACTCCACCGAGCTGCGCACCTGGCCGATGGTGGTGCGCAGCGAGTCCACCATGGCCTGCATCTGGCCCATCAGGCTGTCGCTGCGGGCCGAGTGCAGGCGCAGGCTGAGGTCGCCGCGCGCCACGTCCTGCATGGCCGCGATGGCCACGCGCGGCTCGCCGCCCAGCTGGCCCAGCACGCTGCGCGCGATGGCCAGGCCCAGGGCCACCGTGATCAAGAGCACGACGGCGCCGACGCCGATCTCCTGCAGCGCCGCACGCCAGACCAGCGCCTTGACGTCGTCCAGGTAGAGGCCCGAGCCCACCATCCAGTTCCAGCCGGGGATCTGCACGACGTACTGCAGCTTGGGCACCGCATCCTTGCCACCAGGGCGCGGGAAATGGGTGTCAACGAAGGCTCGCCCATTGCCCGAGGCGCGCAGGCCGGCCACCATGTCCTGCAGCGTCTTGCGGCCGTTGCCGTCGACGATCTTGTCCATCATGTTCTTGCCCGACCACTCCGGCTTCATTGGGTGCATGACGCTGACGCCGTCCAGCGTCCAGGCATAGAAGTACTCCGTCTTGCCGTCGGCCCCGCCGAAGCGCGCTGCGCGGATGGCCTCGCGGGCGGTGGCCTGGGCGGCGTCTTCGGGGATCTTGCCGGCGGCGGCCTGCTGTTGCAGGTCCAGCACGTGATTGCTGAGGGACTGCAGGGCCGTCTGCAGCACCTCGCGCCGCCCGGTCATGATGTCGTTGTAGGCCTGCACCGTGTTGATCACCACCAGCAGGATCACGCCGGCAATGGCCGTGGCCAGCAGCAGCGCGATGCGCCGCTGGAAACTCATCTGGTTCAGCATGTCGTCTCCTCGCGGGCGCCGTGGTTTGTCGTGCTTGCTACAGTTGACGTTTACGTCAATCAAATGCGCCCGGCCATTCCGTTTTACTGCGGGCCGTACCGGGCGGACAGGAGACTTTCCCCATGAATCTGCCCGGCCTCAACTTCCAGCTCGGCGAGGACATCGACGCCCTGCGTGACGCGGTGCGCGCCTTTGCCGACGAGGAGATCGCCCCCCGCGCGGCGGAGATCGACCGCAGCGACCAGTTTCCGATGGACCTTTGGTGCAAGATGGGCGAGCTGGGCGTGCTGGGCATCACCGTGCCCGAGGAATACGGCGGCGCCAACATGGGCTATCTGGCCCACATGGTGGCCATGGAGGAGATCAGCCGCGGCAGTGCCTCGGTGGGCCTCTCCTACGGCGCGCACAGCAACCTGTGCGTGAACCAGATCAAGCGCAATGGCAACGACGCGCAGCGCGCCAAGTACCTGCCCAAGCTGATCAGCGGCGAGCATGTCGGCGCGCTGGCGATGAGCGAGCCGGGCGCCGGCTCCGACGTCGTCAGCATGAAGCTCAAGGCCGAGGACAAGGGCGGCTTCTACCTGCTCAACGGCAGCAAGATGTGGATCACCAACGGGCCGGACGCCGACACGCTGGTGGTCTATGCCAAGACCGAGCCCGAGCTGGGCGCGCGCGGCGTGACGGCCTTCCTCATCGAGAAGGGCATGAAGGGCTTCTCCATCGCGCAGAAGCTCGACAAGCTGGGCATGCGCGGCAGCCACACCGGCGAGCTGGTGTTCCAGAACGTCGAGGTGCCGGCCGAGAACGTGCTGGGCGCGGTGAACGGCGGCACCAAGGTGCTGATGTCGGGCCTGGACTACGAGCGCGCCGTGCTGACCGGCGGGCCGCTGGGCATCATGCAGAGCGTGATGGACAACATCGTTCCCTACATCCACGACCGCAAGCAGTTCGGCCAGAGCATCGGCGAGTTCCAGCTCATCCAGGGCAAGGTGGCCGACATGTACACGGTGCTGCAGGCGGCGCGGTCGTTTGCCTATACCGTGGCCAAGAACCTCGACATGCTGGGCGCCGAGCATGTGCGCCAGGTGCGCAAGGACTGCGCGAGCGTCATCCTCTGGACGGCCGAGAAGGCCACCTGGATGGCGGGCGAGGGCATTCAGATCTTCGGCGGCAACGGCTACATCAACGAGTACCCGCTGGGACGCCTGTGGCGCGACGCCAAGCTCTACGAGATCGGTGCCGGCACCAGCGAGATCCGCCGCATGCTGATCGGCCGGGAGCTTTTTGCCGAGACCATGTGATGGTCGGGGGGACTGACCACAAGCCGCGCAGCGGCGCCGTTGCGGCGAAGGCTCATGTCCGCAATGCGGATGTGTGCCGCAGCCAGACGATGTAACAGCACGCTGAGAAAATGCCGTCATGACGAACGCAACGAACCACGAACTGCAGGACCTGCTCGACAACAACAAGCGCTGGGCCGCCGACACCGAGGCCCGCGAGCCGGGCTTCTTCTCGCGCCTGCTCAAGCAGCAGACGCCGCAATACCTCTGGATCGGCTGCGCCGACAGCCGCGTGCCGGCCAACGAGCTGGTGGACCTGCTGCCGGGCGAGCTGTTCGTGCACCGCAACGTCGCCAACGTCGTCGTGCACTCGGACCTGAACTGCCTGTCGGTCATGCAGTTCGCGGTGGACCAGCTCAAGGTGCGCCACATCATCATCGTCGGCCACAGCAACTGCGGCGGCGTGCGCGCGGCGCTCTACGACATCCGCGTCGGCCTGGCCGACAACTGGATCCGCCACGTGCAGGACGTGCGCAACGACCACCACGCCTGGCTGGGCAGCCTGCCCGAAGACCGCCGCGTCGACGCCCTGTGCGAACTCAACGTGCTGCAGCAGGCCCGCAATGCCTGCCAGACGACGGTCGTCCAGGACGCCTGGCAGCGCGGCCAGGAGGTCGTCGTGCACGGCTGGGTCTACGGCCTGCACAACGGCCTGCTGAACGACCTCTCGATGACGGTGGCGGGTGCGGCCGATGTCGAACCGGCCTACCAGCGGGCGCTGGCGGCCCTGAAGATCCGCCACGCGACCGCTGCCGCCTGAGGCGGCCCCGCCTCGGGATTTCAGCGCTGGCTGCTGCGGCGGATCCGCAGGCCGATGGTCGACAGGCCGAGCCCCAGCATCAGCCAGGTCGTGGGTTCGGGCACGGGAATCAGTTCGGCATAGCCGGTGACGGCGGCCAGATCCCGGCCGCCGCTCAGCGTGAACTGGGTCTGGAATTCCCAGTAGTCGTAGCTGCCGGTGCCGCCGCTCGTGGCGGCAAAGGTGCCATATGTCGTCGAACCGGCGGTGGCGGTGCTCAGGCCGGTGCCGACGCCGACGCCTGCATTGGCCTGCGCCGTGTTGCCCTGGCCCAGCCAGACCTGCTGCACCTTGTTGCCGTTGGCCACCGTCGTGCCGAGGGCCAGGCCGGGCGTGCCGGCGTTCGTCACGTTGTTCAGCGCGCCGCTGATGTCGGCATAGATCGAGTACGCGCCGGCAACGCTGGGCACCAGGCTCTCGCCCTGGGTGTAGGTGTAGGTCTGGGTCGCGCTGGTGTTGTTGCGGACCGCGAAGCCATAGCTCATGTCGGGGTCGACATTGCCGGCGGCGTAGAAGCTGAAGCTGCTGCGCCAGGGGTTGGTGCCATTGGCGGTGTCGGTGCCCACGCTGCCATCGGCGCGCAGCCAGCTGTGCCATTTGATGACCGTCTGCGGCGTGAAGGTCTGGCCCTGGCTGTTGACGACGGTGACGGGGACCGCCGCGTCGTTGGCGCCAGCGCTCCACAGCCCCTGGGCGTCGCTGATGCCGCCGGCCGCGATCTGCGTGTTGACGACGAGGCTGCCCGTGGCCGGGTCGATGCTCAGCAGCGGCGCGAAGTCCAGGTTCCAGCTGAAGCCGGCGCTGTCGGCGATCGTCAGCCGGCCGCTGGCCGAGCCGCTGGCCGAGCCGGCCTGGGCGGACAGGGTGGTGAGCAGGGCAAGGGCGGCGCCGGCAAGGGGCAGCAGCGCGGCACGCGGGGGGCGGGCAGGGCGAGTCATGGCATCTCCTGGGGGGTGACGGGGATGGCGTCACTATGCGCAGCCATGAAGTCAGAATGCCGCTCGCCCCCGCGCTCCACCCCCGGCCGATCAGACTATGCTGTGTGAACGCTGGCGCACCGGCTGCGCCGACCGGCCCAGGGCAGGCTTCGGCCGCCCGCCTCGCTTGGCTCTACACGCCCGCCGATGACCGCGCCCCTGTTCCCCCATAAGCTCACCGACGCCCGCGCCTTCGAGATCGCCCAGGCCCTGCTCGGCGGCTTCGACCGCCACTACAAGCTCTTCCGCGCCACCTCCGCCCAAGCCAAGGGCCGCTTCGAGCGCGGCGACTGGGCCGGCCAGCAGCGTGCCCAGGCCTTGCGCATCGAGTTCTACGACGCCCGCGTGGCTGAGGCCAGCGCGCTGCTGGAAGCACGCTTCGCGGCGTCTGCGCTGCCGATGGACGTCTGGCAGCAGGTCAAGCTGCACTACATCGGCCTGCTGACCAACCATCACCAGCCCGAACTCGCCGAGACCTTCTTCAACTCGGTGTGCACGCGCATCCTGCACCACGCCTATTTCCACAACGACTTCATCTTCGTGCGGCCGGCCATCTCGACCGAGTACATCGAGAACGACGAGCCCGCCGCGCGGCCCACCTACCGCGCCTACTACCCCAGGCCGGCCACGCTGCGCGACACGATCAAGCGCGTCATCACCAACTTCCAGCTCGACGGCGAGTTCGTCGACCTGGCCCGCGACGCCGAGCGCGTGCTGGCCGCCGTGCAGCGCCAGCTCGGCGACTTCCGCTGGCGCGCCAACTTCCAGCTGCAGGTGCTGGCGAGCCTGTTCTTCCGCAACAAGGGCGCCTACGTCGTCGGCAAGATCATCAACGGCTTCACCGAGACGCCGTTCGCCCTGCCCATCCTGCGCCGCGAGAGCGATGGCCGCTTCTACATCGACGCGGCCCTCTTCGGCGAGGACGACATGGCCGTGCTGTTCAGCTTCGCGCGCGCCTACTTTCTCGTCGACATGGAAGTGCCCAGCGCCTATGTGCAGTTCCTGCGCTCACTGATGCCGCGCAAGCCGCGCTCCGAGATCTACTCGGCCCTGGGCCTGCAGAAGCAGGGCAAGAGCCTGTTCTACCGCGACTTCCTCGCCCATCTGCGCCACTCCGGCGACCGCTTTCGCATCGCGCCCGGCATCAAGGGCATGGTGATGCTGGTGTTCGACCTGCCGAGCTTTCCCTTCGTCTTCAAGGTCATCAAGGACTTCTACCCGCCGCAGAAGGACACCACGCGCGAACTCATCCAGGGCAAATACCTGCTCGTGAAGACCCACGACCGCGTCGGCCGCATGGCCGACACGCTGGAGTACACCCGCGTCGCCTTCCCGCGCCACCGCTTCGAGGAGCAGTTGATCGCGGAGCTCAGGCACTTCTGCCCCAGCCTGCTCGAGGAGAACGGCGACGACCTCGTCATCCGCCACCTCTACATCGAGCGCCGCATGGTGCCGCTGAACATCTACCTGCAGGACGCGACGCCCGAGCAGGTCGAGCGTGTCGTCATCGAGTACGGCAACGCCATCAAGGATCTCGCCGCCGCCAACATCTTCCCCGGCGACATGCTGTGGAAGAACTTCGGCGTGACCCGCCACGGCAAGGTCGTGTTCTACGACTACGACGAGATCGAATACCTCACCGACTGCAACTTCCGCCGCGTGCCCGAGCCGCGCAACGAGGAGGAGGAGATGTCAGGAGAGGTCTGGTATGCGGTCGCGCCGCGCGACGTCTTCCCCGAGACTTTCGGCCCCTTCCTGCTCGGCAACCCGCAGGTGCGCGCATGCTTCATGCGGTACCACGCCGACCTGCTGGATGCGGACTTCTGGAGCGGCCACAAGACCCGCATCCTGGCCGGTCAGGTGCACGATGTATTTCCCTACGACGCCGCGCGGCGGTTCGTGGCTCAGCCCTGAGTTGGCCTGAACACCCGCACCCGATGCCCATCCGGGTCGGCCGTCACGGCCGTGAAGCCGAAATCCATCGCCGTGGGAGCCTGCAGCACGGGCCAGCCCGAGGCCTTCCAGGCCGCGACGGCGGCCTGGACCTCGCTGTCGGTGCCAACCGTGATGCCGATCTCGGCACCGCCGCCGCGATGCGGTCCGGCGGGCTGCACATCGTGCGCCGCCCAGAGCCCGAGCATGGTCTTGTCGTTGAGCGCGAACATCGCGAAGTTGGCACTCTGCTCCACCGGCTCGCGGCCCAGCAGGGAGCGATAGAACAGCACGCTCTCCGCGGGGCTGTGCACGTAGAGGATCAGGCAGTCGGGTTGCATGGCGGTCTCCTGTCTTGGGTGAATGGCCGCATGCTCGGCGCCCGCTGTGACAGCGCGTGTCAGCAGTGGCTGCCGCGCCGCCGCGACAATGCGAGGTTCCAGTTTTCTCGCACCCGACCATGTCCGATACCCGCCCCGAATTGCCCGACCACCTCAGCGTCGACCCACGCAGCCCCCATCACGTCGCCGCCGTGTTCGAGCACGACATCGGCATCCGCTTCAACGGCAAGGAGCGCAGCGACGTCGAGGAGTACTGCATCAGCGAGGGCTGGATCAAGGTGCCCGCCGGCAAGACGCTGGACCGCAAGGGCCGGCCGCTGTGCATCAAGCTCAAGGGCCAGGTCGAGGCCTTCTACCGCTGAGACATCAGCACCAGCGCGGCCGCCGCGAGTAGTGCGAGCCAGGCCGGATGGCGGCCGCGGTTGCTCCACAGCACCAGGCCGGCGCCGGCCAGCAGCGTCGTCGCGATGACGGCCTCGACAACCCCGCCCGATGCCGCGCGGGCGGCCGGGCCGGCCAGCCACAGCAGCAGGGCGGCCAGCGCCCAGGCCAGCACCGTCACGAGATGCCAGCTCGCCCACAGGATGCGGGTCTGGAAGCCGCGCAGCACCGGTGCTCCGCCGCTGGGCACGATGTCGCCGCGGCGCAGCGCGCTGAAGATCCTGCGCTCGCCCAGCCAGGAGTGCACGAGGCCGATGACGAAGACCAGGGCGGCGGCGCCGACGAGCCAGGCGTTCATGCGCGTGCCCTCAGTTGCAGGCGAAGCCCGCCCTCCGGCCGCAGCGTCACGGCCATGCGCGGCCTGGGCGCTTCGTGGCCGACCGGGCTCAGCGCAAAGCGCTGCAGCAGCAGCGCCGCGATCAGCGTCATTTCCAGCATCGCGAAATGCTGGCCCAGGCAGACCCGCGGCCCCAGGCCGAAGGGGATGTAGGCGCCGCGCGGGATCTCGTCCGGCGCGCCGGGCAGGAAGCGCTCGGGCCGGAAGGCCAGCGGGTCGGGCCACCAGCGCGCATCGCGGTGCAGCTGCCAGGGCGTCACGCGCACCAGCGTGCGCGCGGGCAGGCGCACGCCGGCCAGCGTGATCTCGCGCGTGAGCCGCCGCGTCAGCATCGCGGCCACCGGCGGGTACAGGCGCATGGCCTCCTTCAGCGTGGCCGACAGGAAGGGCAGGGCGCCCGCGTCGTCGGCCGTCGGCACGCGGCCGGCCAGCACGGCGTCCACCTCGGCGCGGGCGCGGGCCTGGGCTCCGGGGTGGGCCGCCAGCAGCCAGCTCCACCACAGCAGTGCCGTGGCGCTGGTCTCGTGGCCGGCCTGGAAGCTGACCATGCACTGGTCGTAGACCTCGCGCGGCGACAGCGCCGCGCCGGTCGCGTCGTCGCGCAGGGCCATCAGCATGCCGAGCAGGTCGGCCTTGTCTTCGCTGCCGGCGCGCCGGGCATCGATGTGGCCGGCCAGCAGCCCGTGCATCAGCCGGTTGGCGCGGCGCTTGGCGGCCTTGCCGGGCAGCGGCAGCCAGTCGGGCAGCGTGATGGGCCAGAACATCTCGGCCAGGGCCGTCTCGCTGAGCACCTGCACCGCCTGGGCGGCGGCGGCCGTGTCCGTGCCGATGGGCGTGCTGAACAGCGTGCGCGAAATAACGTCCATCGTCAGGTGGCTGAACAGCGTGTCCATCGCGACCTCGCCGTCGCGCACGCCACCCAGCCCCTGGACGGCGGCCTCGGTCATCAGCACGGCATAGCCGGCCACGCGCTTCGGTGTGAAGGCCTGCATCAGCATGCGGCGCTGGCGCTGCCAGGTGGCGCCTTCAGTGACGAGGACGGACTGGCCCATCAGCTCGGCGAAGACCTCGGGCCCGCGCTCCCAGCGGATCAGCGCGTCCGCGTGCTCGACCATGACCTCGCGCAGCAGCTCGGGGTCGAAGACGTCGACGCCGCGCTCGCCGAGGATGCGCTGGCCGACGAGGTCGCCCAGCGGCTGCTGGGCGGCGATGACGGCGAGGTAGTCGCGCCGCATCGCGGCGAGCACGGGCAGGCCCCACCAGCGGTCGGGGTGGCTCGGCAGATCGTTCCAGGTTAGGGTCGTCATGGGCCTTGATGCTGCGCCCGCGGCCCGGCGCGGTCTTGAACGAATGCGACACTGACCGCATGGACGACGCAGCGACCCGCCTCTGGCTGCCGCCGCTGGCGCTGGCCGGCTGCGTGCGCGGCGTGATGCTGCGCGACACGCGCGGCCGCGCGCTCGGTGCGGCGCAGCGCGAGAACTACTTTCCCGCCACGCCGCTGGTGACGCTGTTCTGGTGGGCCGAGGGCAGCAGCGAATGGCTGGCCACGCCCGGCTTCTCCACGCCGCCGCCTGAGCGCCGCCACGCGCCCGTGCTGTTCGGCGGGCCGTTCACGCTGCCCACGCACACCCGCAATCCGGGCGGGATGGCGGCCTTCAAGCTGCTGATGCTGCCCGACGCCTTCACCGCGCTGACCGGCGTGGCGCTGGACCGTCAGGTGAACCAGGTCGTCGACGCCCGCGAGGTGCTGCCGCCCGACTGGCGGGTCTGGGCCGAGGCCATGTCCGCTGCGGCAGACGACGCGGGCCGGCTGCGGCTGCTGGAAGACTTCCTGCTGCCGCGCTGGCAGGCTCTGGGCACGCAGCGCCCCGGCCACCGCTATGCCGACTGGACCGAGGCCCTGGCCGTGCGCGCCGCCACCAGCGCCGCCGGCCGCAGCCTGCGCCAGCTGGAGCGCCGCATCAAGGCCTGGGCGGGTCTGCCGATGCGGGAGCTGCGTGCCGTGTCGCGCGCCGAGAGCGCCTTCTACGCGGTGGCGGCCGCCGAAGCCGGGGCCGGCGGCGCGGGCGTCAACTGGGCCGAGATCGCCGCCGACAACGACTACGCAGACCAGAGCCACCTCTGCCGCGAGACGCGCCGCCTGACCGGCTTCAGCCCCGAGGAACTGCGCCGCCGCATCCAGGCCGAGGAGGCCTTCTGGGCCTACCGGCTGTGGCGTTGACTGCCCCCCTAAACTCGGCACATGCCGCGCTGGTTGCTCCCGATCCTGTTCCTGGCCCTGTTCGGGCAGGCGGCGTGGGCGGCTGACCCGGGCTGCCCGAAGAGCGTGCGCATCGGCTTCAACGATACGGCCTCGCCGCCGATGCTGATGGGCCATGGCGAGCGCTTCGAAGACCCGCCGGGCTGGCAGGTCGTGGCGATGCGCGAGACGCTCAAGCGCCTGGACTGCGCAGGCAGCGCCGAGCTGGTGCGTCTGCCGGCACGCCGCCTCAGCGTCCTGCTGTCCCAGGGCCAACTGGACGTTGCGCTGCTGTACGGCGTCACGCCCGAGCGCCTGCGCACGATGCGCTTTCCCCGCGATGCCCAGGGCCAGCCCGATGTGGCCTGGGCACCGGTGTTCGGCCGCCTGGTGCTGTTCGGCCGCCCCGGCACGCCCGCGCAGCCGGCCTGGGACGGGCAACAGCTGCCGCCGGGTTGGCGCGTAGGCGTCATGGCCGGGTCGGTGCAGGAGGCGTTCGCGCGCAGCCGCGGCTGGGCGGTCGAGCCCATCACGGCGCTGGATTTCGGCATGCAGATGCTGAACGCCAAGCGCTTCGACCTGCTGCTCACCAGCCGCGAGGCCCTGCCTCCCGAACAGCGTGCCGGCCTGGTGGAGTGGGCCACGGCGACCCGGCTGCCTTTCTTCGCGCCGGCGTCGGTCGATTTCGCGCAACGTCACCCTGGCTGGATACGCTCGTTCTGGAATGAGTTCTGCCGCGCGGTGCGGCGCCTGGAGCCGGAAGTCCGCCCGGTGGAGTGCGGCATCGTGCCGTCGGGCGTCGCACGCTGACGCGCCGCGCCACAATTCCGGTTTCGAGTTACCAACGGAGTACAGATCATGTCCGACGCAGTAGTCATCGTCTCTGCCGCCCGCACGCCCATCGGCGGCCTGCTGGGTGATTTCGCCGGCCTCGCGGGCTGGGAACTGGGTGCCATCGCCATCAAGGCGGCCGTCGAACGCGCCGGTGTGCCGGGCGACGCCATCGACGAGGTGCTGATGGGCAACTGCCTGATGGCCGGCCAGGGCCAGGCCCCCGCCCGCCAGGCGCTGCGCCGCGCCGGCCTGCCCGACTCGGCCGGCGCCGTCACGCTGAGCAAGATGTGCGGCTCGGGCATGCGCGCCATGATGTTCGCTCACGACATGCTGGCCGCCGGCTCGGCCGAGGTCATGGTGGCCGGTGGCATGGAGAGCATGACCAACGCGCCCCACCTGATGTTCGCGCGCAAGGGCATCAAGTACGGCGCCAGCGCCGTCTACGACCACATGGCCATCGACGGCCTGGAAGACGCCTACGAGCGCGGCAAGGCCATGGGCGTGTTCGCCGAGCAGTGCGTGGCCAAGTACGCCTTCAGCCGCGAGGCCATGGACCAGTACGCCATCACCTCCACCCAGCGCGCCAAGGCCGCCAACGAGAGTGGCTCCTTCGACTGGGAAATGGCGCCGGTGACGCTCAGCAGCCCCAAGGGCGACACGGTCATCAAGTACGACGAGCAGCCCTTCAAGGCCAAGCTCGACAAGATCCCCGGCCTCAAGCCGGCGTTCAAGAAGGACGGCGCGATCACGGCCGCCACCTCGTCCAGCATCTCCGACGGCGCCGCCGCGCTGGTGCTGATGCGCGAGAGCACGGCCAAGGCGCGCGGCCTCGCTCCGCTGGCCCGCATCGTCAGCCACTCGGTGCACGCCCAGGCGCCGGACTGGTTCACGACGGCCCCGGTCGGCGCCATCCAGAAGGCCCTGGCCAAGGCCGGCTGGCAGGCCGGCGACGTCGACCTGTGGGAAGTGAACGAGGCCTTCGCCGCCGTCACGATGGCGGCCATGGCCGAGTTCAAGCTGCCGCACGAGATCGTCAACGTCAACGGTGGCGCGGTGGCCCTGGGCCACCCCATCGGCGCCAGCGGTGCGCGCATCGTCGTCACGCTGCTGGGCGCGCTGAAGGCCCGCGGCCTCAAGAAGGGCATGGCGGCGCTGTGCATCGGCGGCGGTGAAGCCACGGCCCTGGCCGTCGAGATGCTCTAAACCATGCTCGGCACCCACGACCTGGCGTTGTTTGCCGCGACGGTGTTCGTGCTGAACGCGACGCCCGGTGTGGACATGGCCTACACCGTGGCCAGCACGCTGCGCGGTGGCTGGCGCCAGGGCGTGGCTGCGGCAGTTGGCATCATGGCCGGCTGCGTGCTGCACACCTTGGCAGCGGCCTTCGGCCTGGCGGCGCTGCTGGCCACGTCGGCCGAGGCGTTCACGGTCGTCAAGCTGGTGGGCGCGGCCTATTTGCTCTACGTCGCCTTCGGCATGGCCCGCGCAGGGCTGCGGCCTGCGGCGGCGGCCTCGGCCGAGGTCAGTGCGCCGCCCTCGCTGTGGCGCACCGCGCGGCAGGGATTCTTCACGAATGCCTTGAACCCGAAGGTGGCGTTGTTCTTCCTGGCGCTGCTGCCGCAGTTCATCTTGGCGGATGCGCCGGAAAAGACGCTGGCCTTCCTCTTCCTGGGCGCCTGGTTCATCGCGCAGGGCCTGCTGTTCCTGCTGGCGCTGATCGCGCTGGTGGCGCCGCTGCGCCGCAGCCGGCCGCGGCCCTGGGTGGGGCGCGGCCTCAACCTCGGCGGTGCCGGACTCTTCACCTTGCTGGCGGCCAAGCTGGCGCTCACCAAGCCATGAATGTCCTCATCATCGGCGCCTCGCGCGGGCTGGGGCTGGAGTTCGTGCGCCAGTACCGTGCGGCCGGCGCGCGCGTCATCGCCACGGCGCGTGACGAGGCCGGCCGCGCGCGCATCGCCGAGCTCGGCGCCAAGCCGCTGACGCTGGACGTGGCGAGCGCGGCCAGCGTGTCGGGCCTGGCCTGGCAGGTCGACGGCGAGGCCTTCGACGTCGTCGTCATCAACGCCGGTGTCTTCGGCCCGCGTGCCGGCGCGCTGGAGGCGCCGGCGCAGGACGACTTCGACCTCGTCATGCGCACCAACGTGCTGGGCCCGATGCGGCTGCTGCCGCAGGTGGCCGAGGCACTGGCGCCCGATGCGCGCCTGGCCATCGTCTCCTCGCGCATGGGCTCCATCGGCCTGCGCGCCGGCACCAGCGGCTGGCTCTACCGGGCGTCGAAAGCGGCGGTGAATTCGGTGATGAAGGACGCATCGCTGGCCCTGGCGGGCAAGGCCACCGTCATCAGCTTCCACCCCGGCTGGGTGCGCACCGACATGGGCGGCGGCAGCGCCGACATCGACGCCCCGACCAGCATCGCCGGCATGCGCACCGTGCTTGCCAGCGTTAAACCGGCGGACACGGGCAGCTTCTTCAACTACGACGGGCAGCGGCTGGCCTGGTAGCCGGCGCCGGCAGGGGCGGTCGACAATGGCCCCATCCCCAATGTTTGTCGGAAAGCGCCACCCATGCTCCTCCCCGAAGACCACCTCGCCGTACAAGACGCCATCCGCGCCTTCGTGCAGGCCGAGATCGCCCCCCACGCCGCGGCCTGGGACAAGAATCATCACTTCCCTGCCGAACAGCTCAAGGGCCTGGCCGCCCTGGGCTGCTATGGCGTGGCCGTGCCCACCGAATGGGACGGCGCCGGCCTGGACTACCTGGCCCTGGCCGTCATCCTCGAAGAGATCGCCGCGGGCGACGGCGGCACCAGCACGGTGGTCAGCGTCAACAACTGCCCGGTCTGCTCCATCCTGATGGCTTTTGCCAACGACGAGCAGAAGCAGCGCTTCCTGAAGCCGCTGGCGCGCGGCGACATGCTGGGCGCCTTCTGCCTGACCGAGCCCCATGTCGGCTCCGAGGCCGGTGGGCTGAAGACCACGGCCACCCGTGACGGCGACGCCTACGTGCTCAACGGCGTCAAGCAGTTCATCACCAGCGGCAAGCATGGCGACGTCGCCATCGTCATGGCGGTGACCGACAAGGCGGCCGGCAAGAAGGGCATCAGTGCCTTCGTCGTGCCGACCGACACGCCGGGCTACACGGTGGCGCGCATCGAGGAGAAGATGGGCCAGCACAGCAGCGACACGGCCCAGATCCTGTTCGAGAACTGCCGCGTGCCGGCTGCCAACCGCCTGGGCGAGGAAGGCCAGGGCCTGAAGATCGCGCTGTCGGGCCTGGAGGGCGGGCGCATCGGCATCGCGTCGCAGTCGGTGGGCATGGCCCGTGCGGCCTTCGAGGCGGCGCTGCGCTATAGCCGCGACCGGGTCACCTTCGGCGAGCCCATCTTCAACCACCAGGCGGTGCAGTTCAAGCTGGCCGACATGGCCACGCAGATCGAGGCCGCGCGCCAGCTGATCTGGCACGCTGCCAGTCTGAAGGACGCCGGCCGGTCCTGCCTGAAGGAGGCGGCCATGGCCAAGCTGTTCGCCAGCGAGATGGCCGAGCGCGTCTGCTCGGAGGCCATCCAGATCCACGGCGGCTATGGCTACCTCAGCGATTTCCCCGTCGAGCGCATCTACCGCGACGTGCGCGTGACGCAGATCTACGAGGGCACGAGCGAGGTGCAGAAGATCCTGATCGGCCGGGCGCTGGCCACGGCCTGACGCCGGCCGGCCTGCGCGCCCTCAGGGCAGCCGGGCGAACAGGTGCCGGCTGGCCACCAGCTGGTCGTTCTCGGTGGCGCGCTGGTGCTGGCAGGCGGGCCGTGCCTTGATCGGTCGCGTCATCAGCGTCAGTCGGTCGGCGAAGCCCTCGCAGACCAGGCCCTGCGTCCTGGTGCGAAAGCTGCAATGCCGCCAGAAGCCGATGGCGGCGCTGTTGGACTCCAGCACGGTGACGTACCAGTTGGCTATGCCGGGCCAGCGCCGCGCCTGCTTGCTCAGGCGCTCGACGATCTCGCAGCCGATGTGCTGTTGCTGAAGCTGCCCGGGCACCAGCAGCAGCAGCAAGGCTGCGCAGTCGCGGGTGGGCATATGCATCGCGACCTGCGCCAGCCCGATCGGCTCGTCGCGGTCGAAGGCGGCGAAGGTGTGGCGGTGCTCCGGCCTGCACTCCGGCGGAAAGCGCATCCACACGGGCTCGCTGGTGTCTGCGCTCGGCAGGCGCCCGAGGTTGCGCAGTTCGTAGTCGGGACTGGAAAGAAAGAGCGCCGACGCGATTTCACGGTCGGTGGCCGATTCGGGATTCAGGCGGCGAAGAAACATCAGGTGACGCGGGTACTGCAGTGCGAGAAGACTCGCCAGATTGCGTCAACGGAACGCGTCTCCGACGTAAGCAAAACGTAACGCCTGTAGCCCATTCCATCGATCCCTAACTTCGGGAGCAAGCAGACATTGTGAGGCGTGTTTTGACCTTGCAAATGGACTGCCGGACCGTGCTGTTCAAAACGCTGTTTTGGTGTCGGATGTCGATGAGGTCGACCGAAGCGGGTCCGGGGCCAATGGCGTTGGCTGAGGGCGCTGGCGCAGCGCCTGAACGCGCTGGCGCAGCGCCTGAACGCGCTGGTGGGGCGCTTCAGGGCGCGCTGAGCGCCGGCCCCAGCGACAGCCAGGCCCGTGCCAGCACGGTCGCCGATGCCGCCAGCGCCTGCCGCTCGGCCGTGTCCATCGCCGGCTCGACGACCTGCACCGCGCCGCCCGCCCCTACCAGCGTCGGCAGCGACAGCGCGACGCCCGCCACGCCGCAGGCTCCCGTCTGCATGCGGCTGACCGGCAGCAGCCGGCGCTCATCGCCCGCGATGCAGCCGATCAGTTCGGCCGTCACCAGGCCGATGGCATGGTTGGTGGCGCCCTTGCGCCGGATCACCTCGTAGGCCGCGCGGCGCACCTGGCTGGCCAGCTGTGCCTCTTCGTCTGCCCGCCAGCCGGGCCAGTCGCGCAGGGCCAGGCCGCTGACGCGGGCGCCGTCCCACAGCATCACCGACGAATCGCCATGCTCGCCCACCACCTGGGCATGGATGGACTGCGTCGACACCCCCAGCCGCGTGGCCAGCCGCTCGCGCAGCCGCGCCGTGTCCAGCAGCGTGCCGGTGCCGATGACGCGCTCGGGCGGCAGCCCGCCGGCCTCGGCGACGACACGGGTCAGAACGTCCACCGGGTTGGTCACGACGATGACGATGCCGCCAAAGCCCGCCAGCGCCTGCCCGACGCCGGCGGCGATGCGGGCGTTGTCGCGCAGCAGGTCCAGTCGGCTTTCGTCCGGGCGGCCGTTGCGGCCGGCAGCCAGCACGACGATGTCGGCCTCGCGCATCCGTTCCAGCGGCACGGCGTGCACCGCGCAGCGCGGATAGAAAGCCGCGCCGTCGGCCAGGTCCAGGGCCTCGCCCTCGGCCACGTCGCCGCGCTGGTCGTGCAGCCAGAGCTCGCGGGCATGCCCGGCCAGCAACGTGGAAAACGCGACGCTGGTGCCGACCCAGCCCGTGCCGATGATGCCGATGCGTGCCTTCATGCCGGCAGTATGGCGCGCCACCCACGCCCGTCGTTGTCGATTCGCGCCTCGTTCCGGCCATCCGTCGCACCGCCGCCCGCGCTCGCCAGGGGGGCGCCCTAGCATGCCGGCCAACTCGATCCAGGAGACAAGCGGCATGACGAACGAAGTGCTGGTGGCGCGCGGCCTGCGCAAGGCCTACGGCGACCGGGTGGCGGTGCAGGACGTGAGCCTGGCGCTGCGGCCAGGCGAGGTGCTGGGCCTGCTGGGCCCCAACGGCGCTGGCAAGTCGACGACGGTGGGCATGATCTGCGGCCTGACCGCGCCCGATGCCGGCGGCGTGACGCTGTCCGGCGGCTTGAGCCTCGCCTCCGACGAGGCCCGCTACAAGCGTCGCATCGGCCTGGTGCCGCAGGACATCGCGCTCTACGAGGACCTGCCGGCGCGCATGAACCTGGAACTGTGCGGCGCCCTCTACGGCATGGCGCCCGACCTCATCCGGCGCCGCGCCGACGAGGTGCTGGCCATGGTGGGCCTGAGCGAGCGCGCCCGCGACAGGCCCGCCACCTTCTCCGGCGGCATGAAGCGGCGCCTGAACATCGCCTGCGCGCTGATCCACGACCCCGACGTCATCGTGCTGGACGAGCCCACCGCCGGCGTCGACCCGCAGAGCCGCAATGCCATCTTCGACAACCTGGAGTTGCTCAAGGCGGCCGGCAAGGCGCTCGTCTACACGACGCACTACATGGAGGAGGCCGAGCGCCTGGCCGACCGCATCGTCATCATTGACCACGGCCGCGTCGTCGCCAGCGGCACCCAGGCCCAGCTGTTCGAGCTGCTGCCGGCAGCGCAGATGCTGCACGTCGAGATGGCCGGCGAGCCCGACGATGCCGCGCTGGCCGGCCTGCCCGGCGTGACCCGCGTGGGCCAGCGGCTGCAAGCCAGCGCGGGCGACCTGGCCCGCGACACCGGCCCCCTGCTCGCCGAGCTGTCACGGCGCGGCATCAAGGTCCGCGGCCTCGCCTCGGCGCGCGCCACGCTTGAAGACGTCTTCCTGGCCCTGACCGGCCGTCAACTCCGGGACTGAAGCCATGCAAGCCTTGCTCGCCCTCGTCCGTGCAGAAATCAAGCTGCATTTCTCCAACCGCCGCGCGGTGTTAATGAGCATCGTCGCTCCCATCCTCATCGCCGCCTTCTTCGGCAGCCTGTTCGGTGGCAGCAGCAAGATGGCGGGCATCCCCATCGGCGTCGTCGACCTCGACGCCAGCCCGCTGTCCCAGCGTGTCGTCGCCGCGCTGCAGGCCGAGGCCTCGCTGAAGACGACGGTCACGACCGAGGCCGACGCCATCGCCCAGGTGCGCGCGGGCAAGCTGCGCGCCGTCGCCATCCTGCCGCCCGGCCTCGGCAAGCAGGCCGGCGCCGCGATGTTCGGCGCGGTGCCCAAGCCCGAGATCCAGCTGCACTACGACCCCTCCCAGGCCAGCGCCCTGGCCGTCGTGCGCGGCCTGCTGGCGCAGACGCTGACGCAGGAGGTCAGCCGCTCGACCTTCAGCGCCAGCAGCCCCGTGCTGGCCGAGCTGAAGCAGCAGGTGGCGCAGGACACGGGCCTCGCACCCGAGCACCGCGCCGAGCTGGCGCGCATGTTCGACAGCATCGGCGCCGTGCAGAAGCGCGAGGCCGCGCAGGCCGCGTCGGCGCCGCAGGCCGGTGGGCTGTCCATGCCCTACGTGACGCGCGAGATCGAGGCCCTGCAGTCCGCTGCCAACGCCGCGCCGGTGGCCTACAACAGCTATGCCCACTCCTTTGCCGGCATGGGCGTGCAGTTCATCCTGATGAGCGGCGTGGAGCTGGCCCTCGGGTTGCTGATGATGCGCCGCCTGGGCCTGTGGAAGCGGCTTCGCGCCGCGCCGCTGTCCAAGGCCCAGCTGCTGGGCAGCCGCATCGCGGCCAGCGCGCTGATCTCGCTGATTGTCTTTGCCGTCATCTACGCCGTCGCCATCGCCGCCTTCGGCGTGCGCGTGCTGGGCAGCCCGGCGGGTTTCGCGCTGGTGCTGGTGTGCTTCGCGCTGCTGACGGCCAGCTTCGGCCTGCTCGTCGCGGCCCTGGGCCGCACGCCCGAGGCCACGCGGGGTCTGGCCATCCTGGCCACGTTGCTGATGGTCATGCTCGGCGGCGCTTGGGTGCCGGCCTTCGTCTTCCCGGAATGGTTGCAGACGTTGTCGCTGGCCGTGCCCACGCGCTGGGCGGTAGACGCGCTGGACGCGATGACCTGGCGTGGCCAGCCCTTCGCCGAGGCGCTGCTGCCGAGCGCGGTCATGCTGGGTTTCAGCCTGGTCTTGGGGCTGGTTGCGATCTGGCGCTTTCGCTGGGAAGAATGAGAAGGCTCGATGCTGTCTGCGGGCGCGCCGCACATTGAACGACGAGTGCTGCCACGGGTCGCGGGTCGACGACGGGCTTGGGGTGGTTGAAGAACATCGGCAGCATCAACGGATGGCCGACACCCAGCGCTCGAAGCGCGGCGCCAGGCGCCAGCCGTCCTCGCCCAGCCAGTCCGCCGCGACGAGGACATGGTGTGCCCGCCCGATCAGCTTCTCGCGTGGCACGGTGCCGATGAAGCGCGAGTCCTCGCTGTTGTCGCGGTTGTCGCCCAGCAGGAAGTACTGGCCCGCCGGCACGGTGATCTCGGCGAAGTCGCGCCGCGTCCGCAGCGAGGGCAGCAGCTGCACCGTGTGCGGGCGGCCGGGCAGGGCCTCGGTGGCGCGCACCGCGTCCACCACCCAGCCGGGCGCCACCGTTTCGCCGTGGGTCTGCGGGTCGGCATAGGCCAGCGGCTGGCCGTTGAGGATGAGCACGTCGCCCTGCATCGCCACGCGGTCGCCCGGCAGGCCCACGATGCGCTTGATGAGGCGGGTGCCGCCGGCCGGCGAGCTCAGCGTGACGACGTCGCCGCGCTGCGGCTCGGCAATGGGCAGCAGCACGAGGTCGGTCAGCGGCAGCTTGAGGTCGTAGGCCAGCCGGTTCACGAGCACGACGTCGCCCTCCAGCAGCGTCGGCCGCATGGACGCCGACGGGATGGGGTTCCAGTCGGCCACCGCGGTGCGCAGCAGCGCGAAGCTGAGCAGGAAGAGGAGTAAGCCGCGGTTGTCGCGGAGGGTGCGTCGGATGTCCATGGCCGCCATGCTGCGTCCGGTGCCGGGCGCCCGGCACGCCGGATGGGCGAACGGGAGGCCGGTGCGGGCGAGTGGCGGCCGGGGGCGGGCGAATGGCGGTCGCGGCATCGCCCCGTTCCTGGCCCATGCAGCTCGGCTGAACCGGGCCTGGGCCGCGTGATGGTCAGGGCCTTCGTCGCGACGTCGTTCGGGGATCCGGCGGCCAGCGTCAGACCGAGCCGTCGCCCGATAACTCGGCGCTGCCGGCGGCGGTAGCGACAATCGGCACATGACCGTTCATGCTCCCAGCGTCTACATCAAGCACACCGGCACCAGCAAGGGCCGCGGCGCCTTCGCCGCGCGTGCGCATGCCAAGGGCGAGGTCATCGAGGCCTGCCCGGTGGTGCTCTTCACTGGCTCCTACGCCTCGGTGCCCGGCGAGGTCCGCAAGCTGCTGTTCAACTGGGGCGTGCTGGCCGGCACCGACGCGGGCCACTGCCTGGCGCTGGGCTACGGCAGCATGTACAACCATGAGAACCCCGCGAACATGCGCTACGAGGCCGACGCCGAGGCCCGCCTGCTGCGCTTCGTCGCCATCCGCGACATCGCCGCCGACGAGGAGTTGACGGTCAACTACAACGCCGTCGGCGGCGGCCACGAGTCCACGCAGGACACCTGGTTCGAGGGCATGGGCGTGACGCCCTACGCGGCCGGCTAGGGCTGCGTCCTGGTTTCCGGTGCGTCCTGCGCCACCCACCTCAGCACCGCCTCCAGCACGCCCCGGCCCCCCTGGGCCTGCGGGTGGTTGATGACCGCCACCAGCACCCAGCGCCGGCCCGAGGGTGCGTCGACGATGCCGGCCAGCGCGACGACGTCGCGCAGCGAGCCCGTCTTGAGATGCGCCCGCCCGGCCGCCGCGCCGAAGCGCCCGGGCTGGCGGCTCAGCGTGCCGTCCAGCCCCGCCACCGGCAGCGAGGCCAGCAGCTCGGGCATCCAGGGCTGGCCCCAGGACCAGCGCAGCAGCGCGGCCAGCTGGGCGGGGCTCAGGCGCGTCTCGCGCGCCAGCCCTGAGCCGTTGACGAGGCGGGTGGGCGGCGTGGTGCCGGCGCGGGCGTCCAGCCAGGCCTGCAGCCAGCTCGCCGCCGAGGCAGGTGAAGGCGCGGCCACGCCGGCCGCGCGGGCCGTGCTGAGCAGCACCTGCTGGGCGATCAGGTTGCTGCTGCCCTTGTTCATGTCGCGCAGTGCTTCGGCCAGTGTCGGGCCGGGCCAGAACAGCGTGGGTGCGGCGAGCGGGGGTGGTGTGTCCACAACGGCCTCGCCGCGCCAGGCGATGCCGACGTCGCGCAGCAGCAGCGCCAGCAGCCGGGCCGGGTAGCTGGCCGGTTCGGGGTCGGCCAGCGTCCAGGTCTGCTCGCCGCAGGCGGCGGGAAAGCTGCCGGCAAAGCGCGGGCGCTGGCCCGGCGCCCATTGCAGCTTCAGCGCACCGCGCCAGTCGCCGCAGGGGGCGGTGGTGGCCGGCACGGCCTGAGGTGGGTCCAGCGGCGGGTCGGCGGTGATGCGGGCCTGCTGGCCGTCGATGCGGATGGTGTAGCTCACCGCCTTGGCGTTCAGCAGGAGCGCCTCGGGCTGGGCGTTGCCGACGCGCCAGGGCTCGCCGTCGAAGTCGCCGGGATCGGCGCTGCCGGCCGTGAAGGCGCTGTGATCCAGGTGCAGCGGGCCGCGCAATTCGGCCACGCCCAGACGCCGCAGGCCGGCCCACAGCCGCTCGGTGCTCAGCCGCGGGTCGCCGCTGCCCTGGATGGCCAGGCCGCCGTCCTCGGTCAGCCAGACGGGCGTCTGCCACTGCCAGGCCGGCCCCAGCGTGTCCAGGGCCGCCATGCTCGTGACGAGCTTGGTCAGCGAGGCCGGGTTCAGCGGCGTGGCCGCCTGCCAGGCCAGGCGCGGCCGGGGTTCATCCAGCGCCTGCACGACCAGCCCCAAGGCGGTCGGCGGCAGCTGGGCCTGGCGCAGCGCCACCTGCACCGACAGGGGCAGGGCGTCGGTCGCCTGGGCGCCCAGCCCCCACCCCCCCAACAGCCATGCCAGAGCCCATTTGTGCATGACCCGAAAGTTACACTGCCCCGATGCCCTCTCTCCTGGCTCTCGACAGCTCCACCGACACGATGGCCCTGGCCCTCGTGATGCCGGGGCAGACGAAGGTCTTCGAGGCGGCGGGTGGCGCCCAGGCCTCGGCGCGCATGCTGCCCGAGGTCAAGGCCCTGCTGGCCGGCGCGGGCGTGAAGATGGCCGACCTGGACGCCATCGCCTTCGGCCAGGGGCCTGGCGCGTTCACGGGCCTGCGCACGGCCTGCGCCGTCGCCCAGGGCCTGGCCTTCGGCCTGGACAAGCCCGTGCTGGCCGTCGACAGCCTGATGCTGGTGGCCGAGGACGCCCGCACGCAAGGCGCCGGCGACGACGTGTGGGTGGCGATGGACGCGCGCATCGGCGAGATCTACGCGGCGCACTACCGCTGGGTGGACGGGGCCTGGGCCGTCGTCGAGGCACCGGCGCTCTACGCGCCCGCTGCCCTGGCCGGCCACTGGGGCCGGCCGGTCGCCGTCGCCGGCACCGCGCTGACCGAGTACGCCGACGCTCTGGGCCCGCTGCCGCGCGCCTGGCCGCAGGCCCGCTCGCGCGCTGCCGCCCTGGGCGCGCTGGCGCGGGCGGCCTGGCAGCGCGGCGAGACGCGCGACGCCGCCGAGGCGCTGCCGGTCTACGTGCGCGACAAGGTCGCGCTGACGACGGCCGAGCGGGAGCAGCGCGCATGAATGCGGTGCTGCAACCCGGCCTGCCGCCGTTCGAGGCCGCGCCGATGCGGGTGCCCGACCTGACCGAGATCATCGCGGTCGAGCGTCTGGCCTATCCGGTGCCCTGGACGCATGGCAATTTCGTCGACTCGCTGGCCGCCGCCTACCCGGCCGAGGTGCTGCGCGGGGCGCGTGCCGAGCTGCTGGGCTACTGGCTGGCGATGCCCGGGGTGGACGAGATGCATTTGCTCAACATCACCGTCGTGCCGGCCTGGCAGGGGCGGGGGTTGGCCGTGGCAATGCTGGACCGCCTGGTGGCCGAATGCCGCCGCCGCGGCCTGACGCAGCTGTGGCTGGAGGTGCGCGTCGGCAACGCGCGCGCCCGCGAGGTCTACCGGCGCTACGGCTTTGCCGAAGTCGGCAGGCGCCGCGCCTACTACCCGGTGCAGCAGGGGCCGCGCGAGGACGCCATCCTGATGAGCCTAATGGTCAATTCATGACTTGGGACGAGCGCCAACGGGCCATGCTGGCCGAGATGGGCTACCGGATGCCGGCCGCGAGTGCCGTTGCCGGGGCGGTCGCCGACGTCATCGAGGCCGAGCCCGAGCCCGAGCCCATCGTCGTTGCCGCGCCGCCGCCGGTCGTCGTGCGCGTGTCGGCCCCGGCGGCGCCGTCGAGCTTCGCCGGCCTGGATCTGCCCGCACTGCGCGAGGCCGTGTCCGGCTGCCGCGCCTGCGGCCTGTGCGAGCAGCGGCGCAGCGCCGTCTTCGGCAACGGCGCGCTGCAGCAGGCGCAGTGGCTGGTCGTCACCGATCCGCCGGACGAGGCCGACGACGCCGCCGGCGAGGCCTTTGCCGGCCAGCCGGCGAGTGACGGTGGCCGCCTGCTGGACCGCATGCTGCTCGCCGCCGGCCAGCGCCGCGGCGGCGACGAGGCCACGGCCTTCGTCACCCCCATCGTCAAGTGCCGCCCGCCGCGCGGCCGCGTGCCGCAGCCGGCCGAGCTGGACGCTTGCGAGGCCGTGCTGGCCCGCCAGGCCGAGCTGCTGCGGCCCCGCCTCGTGCTGGCCATGGGGCTGCAGGCCGCGCGCCGGCTGACCGGCCTGGCCGAGCCGCTGGGCCGGCTGCGCGGCCGCGTGCACGTGTGGCGCGACCTGCCCGTGGTGGTCACCTACCATCCGGCCTATCTGTTGCGTTCGCCGGCCGACAAGGCCGGAGCCTGGGACGATCTGTGTCTGGCCCGCAGGACAGCTTCATCGTGACCGCCGCCGAGGTGATGGCGGCGCGTGCGGTCGAGGCTGCACGCTTCAAGCTGCTGGCCGACTACCTGCCGGCCTGGATCGCCCTCTACGACGCCCAGACCGACCTCTGCCTGTTCGCCAACCGCGGCTACGCCGAGGCCTTCGGCCTGACGGAGCAGAGCATCCTCGGCAAGACCTTCGGCGAAGTCATCGGCCCGGAGGCGCTGCAGCGCATCCAGCCGGCCGTCGACAAGGTGCTGTCCGAGCGCGTGGCCGTCAGCTACGAGCGCGAGCTGCCCGCGGCGGACGGTTCGCCGCGCTGGATCGAGGTCCACCTCATTCCCCAGCTCGGGCCGGACGGCGAGCCGGTGGCGAGCTGCGTGCTCATCAACGACATCACCAAGCACCGTCTGGCCGAGCGCCAGGTGCGCGAGTCCGAGGCACGGCTGGACAAGTTCATGCAGGCCACGGTGGAGGGCATCCTCTTCCACAGGGACGGCATCACGACCGACGTGAACCCGCCCTGCTGCGAGCTGGTGGGCTACACGCTGGAGGAGATGATCGGCCGCCACGTGCTGTCCTTCATCGCCGAGGACGAGCTGCCCAAGGTCAAGGAGGTCATGCGCCTGGCCCGCGAGCTGCGCTACGAGACGGCCGTGCTGCACAAGGACGGCACGCGCATCCCGGTCGAGTTCATCGTGCGCACGCTGGAGCGCGACGGCGAGAAGCTGCGCATGACCATCGTGCGCGACATCCGCGACCGCCTCGCCAGCGAGGCCCGCATCCAGCACCTGGCCCACCACGACGGCCTGACCGGCCTGCTCAACCGCGGTGCCTTCATGGACCGCATGGCCCTGCTGATGAAGCGCGCCGAGCGCAAGGGCGAGATGCTGGCCCTGCTCTTCATCGACCTGGACAACTTCAAGCGCGTCAACGACTCGCTGGGCCATCTCGAGGGCGACCAGGTGCTCACGACCGTGTCCGAGCGCCTCATCGGCGCGCTGCGCGCCAGTGACCTGGTGGGCCGCTTCGGCGGCGACGAGTTCGTCGTGCTGCTGACCGACCTGACCAGCCGCGCCGACATCGTCGTCGTGCTGGAGGCGCTGCTGTCCGTCGTCGAGGTGCCGGTCAAGGCCGACGGCCGCGCGCTGTCCGTCACGCCCTCGATCGGCGTGGCTGTCTACCCGGACGACGGCCGGCAGGCCGACGAGCTCATCCAGCATGCCGACACGGCCATGTACCGCGCCAAGGCCAAGGGCCGCGCCACCTACCAGTTCTTCGAGCCGGCCCTGGCCGAGACGGCCTATGCCGACCTCGTGCTGGAAGCCGAGCTGGCGCAGGGCCTGACGCGCAACGAGTTCGAGCTGTTCTTCCAGCCCCAGGTCGAGGCGACGACGGGCCAGCTCTCCGGCGCCGAGGCGCTGCTGCGCTGGCGCCACCCGCAGCGCGGCCTGCTGGGGCCGGACAGCTTCATCTTCGTCGCCGAGCGTCACCGCCTGATGCTGGCGCTGGGCGAATGGGTGCTGCGCGAGGCCGCCGTGACGGCGCGGCGCTGGCGCGAGAAGGGCCTGACCCACGGCCACGGCCCCATGCGCATCGCCGTCAACCTGTCGCGCATGCAGTTCCACCTCGACGGCTTTGCCGACACCGTGAAGAAGGTGCTCGTCGACTCCGGCGCCAAGGGCCAGTGGCTGGAGCTGGAGCTGACCGAGCGCATGCTCATCGACGACATCGAGCACGCGCCGGCCACGCTCACCCAGCTGCGTGCGCTGGGGCTGACCGTGTCGGTGGACGATTTCGGCACCGGCTACACCTCGCTGGCCCACCTGACCGAGCTGCCGCTGGACAAGCTCAAGATCGACCAGAGCTTCGTCGCCCGCCTGCCCGACGACGTCGGCGCCCAGGCCATCACGCGGGCCATCGTGCAGATGGCCGTGGGACTGGGCCTCACCGTCACCGCCGAGGGCGTGCGCAGCGCCGCGCAGTGGCAGCTGCTGGCCGGCTGGGGCTGCCAGCAGTTCCAGGGCGAGCTGGTGGGCGCGCCGATGCCGGCGGCCGAGTTCGAGGCCTGGGTGAAGGCGCGATGACCCTCGTCGAAAAGATCCAGGCCGAGATCGGCGGCAACGGCGGCTGGCTGTCCTTCGACCGCTTCATGAACCTGGCCCTGTACGAGCCCGGCCTCGGCTACTACGCCGGCAGCCGGCGCAAGTTCGGCCAGATGCCCGGCGAGGGCTCGGACTTCGTCACCGCGCCCGAGATGTCGCCGCTGTTCGGCCGTGCGCTGGCGCGCCAGCTCAAGCAGGCGATGGACGCCAGCGGCTGCCGCGACGTCGTCGAGTTCGGCGCCGGCTCGGGCGCGCTGGCGGCCCAGCTGATCGCCGAGCTGGAGGCGCTGGACGCCGGCCTGGCGCGCTACCGCATCGTCGAGCTCTCGGCCGATCTGCGCGAGCGCCAGCGCGAGCGGCTGGCCCATTGGGGCGAGCGCGTCGAATGGCTGGACGAGCTGCCGCAGGAGCTGGAGGCCGTCGTCATCGGCAACGAGGTGCTGGACGCGATGCCGGTGCAGCTCCTCGCCTTCGACGGCCAGGTCTGGCGCGAGCGCGGCGTCGTGTCGCAGGGCGGCGGCTTTGCCTTCGAGGACCGCGACACCATGTTGCGTCCGCCGATCGAGACCGGCTTCGTGCCCGGCACGGTCACCGAGATCCACCCACAGGGCGAGGCCTTCATCGCCACGCTGGCCCGCGCGCTCAAGTGCGGTGCGGCCTTCTTCATCGACTACGGCTTCCCCGAGGCCGAGTACTACCACCCGCAGCGCCGCGGCGGCACGCTGATGTGCCACCAGGCCCACCAGGCTGACGCGGACCCGCTCGTGGCGGTGGGCGACAAGGACATTACGGCCCACGTCAACTTCACCGGCATCGCGCTGGCCGGCCAGGACGCCGGGTTGGTGGTGCTGGGCTACACCAGCCAGGCCAATTTCCTGCTCAACTGCGGCATCGCCGATCTGCTGCACGGCGCCAGCCTCGGGGAGCGCGCGATGGCGCACCGCCTGCTGGCCGAGCACGAGATGGGCGAGCTGTTCAAGGTGATCGGCTTCGCGCCGCTGAGCGCGCCGTTCGACGCGCTGGGTTTCGAACGCGGAGACCGATCCCACAAGCTCTGAGTCGGGACCGAGGACAGCGCCTGCGCGCTGTCCGACGCCCGGCGAAGGACTTGCCGCATGCAAGCGGCAAGGCATGAAAGGAGTGTGCGGATGAAGGCCTGGCTCTTGCTGCTGCTCTGCGCCCCGGCGCTGGCGCAGGATCTCAACGTCGGCCGCAGCCTCGCGGCCACCTGCGCGAATTGCCACGGCACGAACGGCCGGCCGAAAGGCGGCTCGATCCCGCCGCTGGCCGGCATGAAGGCCCAAGTGATGCTGGAGCTGCTGGCCGACTACCGCAGCGGCCGCCAGCCGGGCACGGTCATGCCGCAGATCGTCAAGGGCTACAGCGAGGCGCAGCTGCGCCTCGTTGCGGCCTACTTTGCCGCGCAGGCCAGGCCATGATCGAGCGGCGCCGGTTGATCGCCGCGGGCGGCCTTGCCGCGCTGGCCGGCTGCGCAACGACGACGACGCCCGCGCTGGGCCGCGTCGTCGTCGTGGGCGGCGGCTTCGGCGGCGCCACGGCGGCGCGCTATCTGAAGCTCTGGGGCGGTGCGGCCGTCGATGTGACGCTGGTGGAGCGCAACGAGGGCTTTATTTCCTGCCCCATGTCCAACCTCGTCATCGCCGGCGCGCGCGACCCCATCGGCATCGCCCATGGCTATGGCGGGCTGGAGGCCCAGGGCGTGAAGCGCCTGCGTGGCGAGGTGGTGGGCCTGGACCCGGCCGCGAAGACCCTCCGCCTGGCCGATCGCAGCCTGCTGGCCTGGGACCGCCTCGTGCTCGCGCCCGGCATCGACTTCATGCTCGACGGCATTCCCGGACTGGCCGCCGCCTACGACCGCGGCCGCGCGGTGCATGCCTGGAAGGCGGGCGCGCAGACGCTGGCGCTGCGCCGCCAGCTGCAGGACATGCCCGATGGCGGTGTCGTGCTGATGAGCATTCCCAAGGCACCCTACCGCTGCCCGCCCGGGCCCTACGAGCGGGCCTGCCTGATCGCATCCTGGCTGCGGCGTGCCAAGCCGCGCGCCAAGCTGCTGGTGCTGGACGCCAACCCCGAGATCCAGAGCAAGAAGGCGCTGTTCGAGCGCGCGTTTGCCCAGCATCACGCCGACGTGCTGGAGTACCGGCCCAATGCCGAGCTGCAGGAGATGGCCGGCGACGTGGCCCGCTTTGAGTTCGAGGACGTGCGGGCCGACGTGCTCAACCTGATCCCGCCGCAGCGCGCCGGCGAGCTGGCGCGCGACCTCGCCAACGTCAACGGCCGCTGGGTGGGCGTGGACTGGCTGAGCATGCAGGCCCTGGCCGCGCCGGGCGTGCACGTCGTCGGCGACGCCATCTTCTCCGCGCCGGGCATGCCCAAATCCGGCCATCTCGCCAACCAGCAGGCCAAGCTGGCAGCGGCGGCCGTGCTGCAGCTGCTGCAGGGCGAGGCCGTGAACCCGGCGCCGGTGGTGATGAACACCTGCTACAGCTTCGTCACGCCCACCGAGGCCATGCACGTGGCCTCCGTCCACCAATACGACGCGGCCGAGAAGACGATGAAGGCGGTGGCGGGCGCGGGCGGCGTGTCGCCGGCGGCGAGTGCTCAGGAGGCGGCGTTCGCGCTGGGCTGGGCCGAGAACATCTGGGCTGACACGCTGGCCCTGTGATTCACCAGCTGCCCGTGTTGGGCATCGACGTCCAGGGCTCGGCCGGTGCCAGCGCGGGGCCGGCCTGCAGCAGCTCGATGGAGATGCCGTCGGGCGAACGCACGAAGGCCATGCGGCCGTCGCGCGGCGGGCGGTTGATGGTCACGCCGTGGTCGACGAAGCGCTGGCAGGCGGCGTAGATGTCGGGCACGGCATAGGCCAGGTGGCCGAAGTTGCGGCCGCCGGTGTAGACCTCCGCCTTGCCGTCGGCGCCGGGCCAGTTGTAGGTCAGCTCGACCTGGGCGTCCTCGTCGCCGGGCGCGGCGAGGTAGACGAGGGTGAAGCGGCCGGCTTCGTGCTCGGAGCGCCTGACCTCGACGAGGCCGAGGGCGTCACGGTAGAAGCGCATCGAGGCGTCCAGGTCATGGACGCGGACCATGGTGTGCAGGTATTTCATGCCGTGATTGTCCGCGCCGCTTCAATAGCCTTGCGCCGCCGTCGGCTTGCTCGCGGCGATGGCCGCGGCGGTGAGCATCAGCCCAGCGGCAATGCTGGCGTACCAACAGATGGGCGAGATGAGTGGGCGCATGGCGGCGCAGTATGGCGTGGCCGTCAGTAATCCAGCCATTCCATGGGCGCAACCAGGGCACTGCCGCGGATGCGCTCCAGCGTGCCGGTCAGCACGTCAATGTTGTTGTCGAAGCTGCCGTGGCCGGCGTCGATCTGGTCGCCGGCCTTGGTGGTGCGAACCTTGGGCGCGGCGACCCGGTTCAGCAGCTCGCCGGCCGGCCAGAGTTTGAGCCAGGCGGCGACGTCGGCGTTCGGTGGGCCGGCCCACTGGTCGTCCACCCACGCCGGGTCGGGCTTCACCAGCGCCCGCTCCATGCCCAGCAGGGGCTGCTTGCGCACGTCGTCCAGCGCCCGCGAGACGAGGTAGAGCAGGGACTTGCCGTAGATGTCGCGTCCGCTGTCGGGCAGGCCGTCGGCGCGTTCGTTGGCGTCGGTCAGCACGTGCAGGCGCAGCCGGTCCAGCGACAGCACGCCGGCCTGGTGGGCGGCGCCATAGTGCTGCGCGGCAAAGCCGCTGGAGCAGGCGGCGGCGTAGAGCTCGCAGCTGCTGGCCTGGATGGCGTTGGCGCCGCCCAGCCGGCCGAGCAGGTGGCCGATGAGGATGGAGCCGGCCGAGTGGCCGACTAGGTGGATCTCCAGCGCCTTGCCGCTCTTTGCCAGGTCGTCGCGCAGTTCGCGCAGCATGCGGGCAGCGAGGTCGAGCACGTGGTCGGGCGTGGCGCCGCCCTCGGCGTTCTCGCGCATCTCGCTCCAGATGCCGCGCGCGAACTGGCGGCCCACGGCCTCGATGGCGCGGTCCTTGGCCTCGGCGGCCGCCTCGCGCATGCGGTCCAGCCAGCCGGCGCTGCGGTCGCCCGAGTCGACGACGCGGTGCTTGAGGTCGTCGAGCATGTCCATCAGCGTCTCGCCGGGGCCGGTCTTCCAGGTGAAGAACAGCGGGTAGATGCCGTTGGCGAGGAAGCAGGGCGCGAGCACGCGGATGCGCTGCACGGAGCTGCTCTCGGAGTTCAGGCCGCCGTGGGCGTAGATGGCGAGCTTGACGGTCTTGTCCTGGCTCGCCTTGAACCAGGCTGCGGGTCGCTCGACGACGATTTCGCGTGCCAGGCCCTCGCGGTCGCCGCGGGCGCGCGTGAAGTCGGTAGACATCAGCTGGCCGTCGTTGCCCGAGACCAGGGTGTGGGTGTAGGCCTCGTCGGTGCGCAGGGGCTGGTAGGGCTTGTGCGCGAAAGCGTGGTCGAACGGCCAGGGGTCGTCGCGCGGGTTGTCGTTGTCGCGCAGCGTGGCGCCGACGTCCGACAGGCCGCGGCCGGCCATGACGCGAAAGCCGCCCGCCGCGGCGGGTGCGGCCTTGACGCCTTTCGCGCTCTTGGCGCCCTTGGCTGCCGGAGGCTGGCGACCCTTGATGTCCGACAGGTCCTGCGGCACGCCCAGGGCCACGGCCCAGGCATCGGTACCGTTGGTGATCCAGTCCTCGTAGCTGAGGATGGCGAAGCCGCTGGCACCCCAGCCCGTGCCCCAGCTGTTCTGCACGACGAAGCCGCGCTCGTTGTAGCCCACCAGCGCGAACGCGTGGCCGCCGGTCTTCTTCGCCATGCGCTCGATGCGGGGCAGCTTGTCGTGGCTGGCGGGCATGGGTGATTCGTCCAGCGTCCAGCCATCGTGCACGTCGCCCGACACGTAGATGGCGCCGATCTCGTAGATGGCGGCCTGCATGTCGACGACGCTGCGCTTGTCGACGCGGTAGTACACGCCCAGCGCCCGCCCGGTGGCATCGTCGTCCCAGCCGGCCGCGGGGCGCTCGAAGACGCCGTTGCCTTCGCGGTCCAGCGGGTAGGGCCACAGCGTGGCCGAGCACACGCCGTGCTTGTGCCAGCCCTTGAGCGCGCCGCGGCAGGAGGAGCCCTCGTAGTCCTGGCCGGGCCACTCGTCGTAGAGCTTGGCCAGCTCGTAGAACATGCGCGGGCTGACCATCTCCGGCACGGCGCGGCTGCGCGGCGCGTCGAGGTGGCGCAGCCAGTAGAGGTAGTTGGTGACGCAGGCCAGGCCGAAGCCGGTGCAGGCGCCTTCGTTGCCCTGGTTGAGGATGCGGCCGGCCTTCACGTAGGCGGGCAGCAGGCGCTTGAGGTCGCTGTCCTGCGGCCAGCGCGGCGGCAGGGAGCGCAGCGGCGAGCGGTAGACGAGGTCGCGCAGGTCCAGTCGGTCGGGGCGGGCGTCGAGCCTGGGCGTGGGCGCCGCGTTGGCGGCGGCCTTGCCGGCGGCGGTCTTCTTGGCGACTGACTTGCGGGGCTGGGTGGCCATGGGTTCTCCTCGGCGGCTTTGATGGCTCGGCGGATGATGGCCGCCTGCCTGCAGCGCGACAAGCTCGCGCGCGGGGCTGATCCCCAGGTTGTAGGTCGGCGCGGGTCGCCTTGGCGGGTTCAGGGCTTGAGCCGTGCCCAGCGCTCGTGGTCGCGCCAGCGGCCGCCGATCTTCAGATAGCGGGGCGAGTAGCCCTCCAGCTGGAAGCCACACCGCTTGACCAGCGCGATGGAGGCCAGATTGCCGGGCTGGATGTTGGCCTCGACGCGGTGCAGGCCCAGGTCCTTGAACGCGTGTCGTACAACGGCGTCCAGTCCCTGCGTCATCAGCCCGCGGCCCTCGAAACCGGCGAAGGCGTAGTAGCCGAGGTGGCCGCTGCGGAACGCGCCCATGACGATGTTGGTCAGGTTGATGGCGCCGGCCAGTTCGCCCTCCGCCACCACGACGAAACCGTGATGGGCTGCGCCGTCGAAGCGCGCGAGGTGGCGGGCGAAGGCGGCCGCGTCGCAGGCCGGTTGCACCCAGGGCCGATGCAGGGAGCGGCTGGCCCGTGCGGCGGCGATGAAGGCCGCCTCGTCGGCCGCGATGATGGGGCGGATCATCGGCCCAGCGGCGCGATGCCCAGCCATGCCGCATGTGCCCAGAAGGCGAGGAAGGCCCACAGTGCGAAGCCGACGACGAGGGTGGCCAGCGTGCCGGCCACCGTGCCCTGCGCGGCGACCGGCGCCGTCCGACGCCGCGCCGCGCGGAAGACCAGGATGGACCAGACAAGGAAGCTGCCGAAGAGCATCACGTCGGCCAACGTGTTGTTGGCGATCAGGTGGGCGAAGGCCCAGACCTTGACCGACAGCGTCATCGGGTGCTGCAGCTTGGCCTTGAAGTGGTTGCGCGGCACATAGGCCGCGGCCATCAGGACCATGGCGACCAGCATCAGCGCGGCGGCGGCGTGGTTCATGCCGCGGATGGCCGGCCACAGCACGGCCGGTTCGAGGCGCGCCTGCGAGAAGCCCCACAGGATCAGGCCGAAGCCGATCAGCGACGCCAGGGTGTAGAGGCCCTTCCAGCCCTTTTCGCCGAGGCGGGCGATCTGCGCGTCGCGCCAGCGCGGTGCGACGGCGCGGGTCAGGTGAATGCCAAGGAAGAGGGCGAGGCCGAGAGCAAGCCAGGTCATCGAGGTCTCCGTGAGCGGGTTCCGGGGTCAGGTTTGTCGGTCGACGCGCAGCGCGAGCACGACCGAACTGTTGGTGCGCAGCACGCCGTCGATGTCGCCGATCTCGTCGAGCAGCGCGTCGAGCCGGGCCGTAGTGTCGGCCCGCAGCAGTGCCATGTAGTCGAACTCACCGCTAACGGAGGCGAGCTGGCGCAGCTCCGGCAGTTCTGCCAGGTGCTTCACCACCTCGCGGCCGGCCTTGGGGCTGACGGTGATGCCGACGAAGGCCTGCACGCTGCGCCCCGCCTCGTCGCCGCCCAGCCGGGCCGTGTAGCCCACGATGCGGCCGCTGGCTTCCAGCCGTGCCAGCCGCGCGACGACGGTGGTGCGCGCCACGCCTAGCTTGCGCGCCAGCGTGGCGGTGCTTTCACGGGCATTGGCCTGCAGCAGCAGGATCAGCCGGCGGTCGAGGTCGTCAGGCGGTGAGCCAGGGTTTGCCCTTATTTCATTCATAATGACGAATCATTACGTCGAATCGACGAAATGGCAAATTATTTCGTCGAAGTAGTGCTTTATTTCGTCAGCACCTCTGCCTAGAGTGCGCGCCAACGACAACCATCCTCGACGGAGCACCCCATGAAGATCGCCCTGCTCGGCGCCGGCCACATCGGCCAGACCATCGCCCGCCTGCTGCACGCCACCGGCGACTACCAGGTCACCGTGCTGGACAAGAACGCCGGCTACCTGAAGACGCTGGCCGCCGAGGGCATCGCCACCGCCGAGGTCGACAGCGACAACCGCGTGGCGCTGGCCGCCCAGCTGCGCGGCAAGGACGCGGTCGTCAACGCGCTGCCCTACCACCTGGCGATCACCGCCGCCGAGCTGGCGCTGGAGTGCGGCTGCCACTACTTCGACCTGACCGAAGACGTGGCCGCCACCAAGGCCATCAAGGAAATGGCCAAGGGCGCCAAGACCGCCTTCATGCCCCAGTGCGGCCTGGCCCCCGGCTTCATCGGCATCGTGGCCCACCATCTGGCCAGCGGCTTCGACTCGGTGCGCGACGTGCAGATGCGCGTCGGCGCGCTGCCCGCCTTCCCGACCAACGCGCTGAAGTACAACCTGACGTGGTCGGTCGACGGCCTCATCAACGAGTACTGCCACCCCTGCGAGGCCATCCACGAGGGCGAGACCATCGCCGCGCTGCCGCTGGAGGGCCTGGAGCACTTCAGCCTGGACGGCACCGAGTACGAGGCCTTCAACACCTCCGGCGGCCTGGGCACGCTGTGCGAGACCTGGGCGGGCAAGGTGCGCAACCTGGACTACAAGACCGTGCGTTACCCCGGCCACCGCGACCTGATGCAGTTCCTGCTGGGCGACCTGGGCTTGAAGAGCGACCAGGGCAACCTCAAGGACATCATGCGCAAGAGCATGCCCGCGACGATGCAGGACGTGGTGCTGGTGTTCGTGACCGTGTCCGGCCAGAAGAACGGTGTGCTGCTGCAGGAAGTCTTCGCCCGCAAGATCTTCGCCACGCGTGACGGCGCCCAGCCGCTGAGCGCCATCCAGATCACCACTGCCGCCGGCATCTGCGCCGCCGTGGACCTGTTCCGCGAGGGCAAGCTGCCGCAGAGCGGCTTCGTGCGCCAGGAGGAGGTCAAGCTGCCGGACTTCCTTGCCAACCGTTTCGGCTCGGCGTATCAACAGTCTCGCCAGGTCGAGTCGATCTCCTGAGGACAATGTTCGCCATGAAGCAACAAACCCTTTCCCTCCTCGACGCCCTGGGCGTCCACCTGCCGCCCGGCGGCGACCTGACCGTGCGCTCGCCCATCGACGGCGGCGTGCTGGCCCAGATCCCGACCGCCAGCCGCGGCGACATGCAGGCCGCCGTCGGCCGCGCTCACGAGGCCTTCAAGGCCTGGCGCGTCGTGCCGGCTCCCAAGCGCGGCGAGCTGGTCCGCCTGTTCGGCGAAGAGCTGCGCGCCCACAAGGCGCAGCTGGCCCAGTTGGTGTCCATCGAGGCCGGCAAGGTGACGAGCGAAGGCCTGGGCGAAGTCCAGGAAATGATCGACATCTGCGAGTTCGCCGTCGGGTTGAGCCGCCAGCTGCATGGCCTGACCATCGCCAGCGAGCGGCCGGGTCACCGCATGATGGAGCAGTGGCTGCCGCTGGGCGTCGTCGGCATCATCTCGGCCTTCAACTTCCCGGTCGCCGTCTGGGCCTGGAACTCGGCCCTGGCCCTGGTGGCCGGCGACACCTGCGTGTGGAAGCCGTCCGAGAAGACGCCGCTGACGGCCCTGGCCACGCAGGCCCTGTTCGAGCGCGCGCTGAAGGCCTACCGTGCCGCCGGTCATACGGCACCCGCGGGCTTGTCCGAGCTGGTCGTCGGCCGAGCCGATGTGGGCGAAGCGATGGTGGACGATGCCCGCGTCGCTCTGGTCAGCGCCACGGGCTCGACCCGCATGGGCCGCGCTGTCGGTCCGCGCGTGGCGGCCCGTTTCGGCCGCAGCCTGCTGGAGCTGGGCGGCAACAACGCCATCATCGTGACGCCCAGCGCCGACCTGGAACTGGCCGTGCGCGGCATCCTGTTCGGTGCCTACGGCACGGCCGGTCAGCGCTGCACGACGACGCGCCGCGTCATCGCCCACGAGAGCATCCATGACGCCCTCGTCGAGCGCCTGGATCGCGCCCGCGCTCAGCTGCCCATCGGCTCGCCGGTGGAGCCCGGCACGCTGATCGGTCCGCTGATCGACGCACAGGCCTTCGACGCGATGCAGTTCGCGCTGAGCGCGGCCCGCGAGCAGGGTGGCCAGGTCAGCGGCGGCGAGCGAGCGCTTGAGCACCGCTTTCCCGAGGCGTACTACGCCGTGCCGGCCCTGGTGCGCATGCCGGCCCAGACCGAGGTCGTCTGCCACGAGACCTTTGCGCCCATCCTCTACACGCTGAAGTACCAGACGCTGGAAGAGGCCATCGCGCTGCAGAACGGCGTGCCGCAAGGCCTGTCGAGCGCGATCTTCACGACCGACATCCGTGAAGCCGAGCGCTTCATGAGCGCGTCGGGCAGCGACTGCGGCATCGCCAACGTCAACATCGGCACGTCCGGTGCGGAGATCGGTGGCGCCTTCGGTGGCGAGAAGGAGACCGGTGGCGGCCGCGAGAGCGGCTCGGACGCGTGGAAGGCGTACATGCGCCGCACCACCAACACGGTGAACTACTCCAGCGAATTGCCGCTTGCCCAGGGTGTGAAGTTCGACGTTTGAGCTCTTCTTCGGCAGGGCGCGAAAACTAGGCTATAGTGCGCGGCTCCTGAAAGCCCAGGTGGCGGAATTGGTAGACGCACTAGTTTCAGGTACTAGCGGGTAACTCCGTGGAGGTTCGAGTCCTCTCCTGGGCACCAAACAAGAAAGGCCAGCACGCAAGTGCTGGCCTTTTGCGCTTGGGGAGCCCAGGGGAGGACTCGAAAGGCGCGTCGTCGAGGGCCGAGGACAAGCGGGCTTGTCCGACGCCTCGACGAAGGCCTGGCGCCTGCAGGCGCCGGGCCGGCCGCCGGGGTCGCCGGAGGTGACCGAGTCCCCGCTAAGGTGCCCTCGATGGGCGCCTTAGCGAGTCGTGGCGGAAAACCACCGCTGCTCAAACTCAGCAGCCGGCACGCCCCTCCCAAACCACCACCCCTGCCCCCAGTCGCAGCCCATGTCGTGCAACGCGGTCATCTGCGCCTCGGTCTCCACCCCTTCCGCCACCACCTCCATCCCCAGTTCATGCGCCATCGTCACGATGGCCCGGCACAGCGCCAGCGCCTTGCCGCCACCTTCCAGCCCGGCGACGAAGCTGCGGTCGATCTTCACCGTGTCGATCTCGTGATGCTGCAGATAGCTCAGTGACGAATATCCGGTCCCGAAGTCGTCCAGAGAGATCGCCAGTCCTGCCTCCCGCAGGGCGCGCAGCCGCTCGGCCACGGCTTCATCGCGCTCCAGCAGCAGCCCTTCGGTGATCTCCACCGCCAGCGCCTCGCCCGGCAGGCCCAGCCCGCGCAGATGCGCGACCCAGTCGGGCTGCATGCGGTGGCTGCGCTCGCTCAGAAACTGCACCGGCGACTTGTTGACGCTGATCTGGAAGCCCGCGTGCCCCGAGGCCCGCCAGGCCCGCGCCTGGGCGGCTGCCTCGCGGAACACCCAGTCGCCGATCTCCACGATGAGGCCGCTGGTCTCGGCCAGCGGGATGAACTGCGCCGGGCTGACGTCGCCCAGCGTCGGGTGCTTCCAGCGCAGCAGGGCTTCGGCCTTGCGGGGCTGGGCGGTCGGGTCGCGCAGCGACAGGATGGGCTGGTAGACCAGGCTGAACTGCCCGAGCGGCAGGGCCTCGCGCAGTTCGGCCGCCAGCCGCGCGCGCCGCTGCGCCGCGTCGTGCAGGGCCGGCGTGAACAGGCTCATGCGGTTGCGCCCGGCGCCCTTGGCTTCGTACAGCGCCAGGTCGGCATGCTTGAACAGCGCCTCGATCTCGATGCCGTCGCGCGGTGCCAGGCTCACGCCGATGCTGGCCGATACATAGACCCGCTCGCCCCCCACGTCGAAGGTGGCCGACAGCGCCTCCAGCAGCGCATGTCCGACCCGACCCGCCGCCGCCGCTGCGTCCCGCGCGGCCAGCAGCACCGTGAACTCGTCGCCCCCCATGCGCGCCACGACGCCGCCCGAAGGCATGCAGTCCTGCAGCCGCCCGGCCACCTGCACCAGCAGCGCGTCGCCGACATCATGGCCCAGCGAGTCGTTGATCTCCTTGAAATGGTCGAGGTCCACGAACATGACGGCCAGCTCCTCGCCCCGCATCGCCCGCAGTGCCAGGGCGCGCTCGATGCGTTCGCGCAGCGAGCGGCGGTTGGGCAGGCCGGTCAGCGTGTCGACGCGGGCCTGCTGCCAGACGATGGCCTCTTGGCGCTTGCGGTCGGTGATGTCGGTGTGCGTGCCCACCATGCGCAGCGGCCGGCCAGCCGTGTCGCGCTCGATGACCATGCCGCGGCTGAGGATCCACTTCCAGGTGCCGTCCTTGGCCAGCACGCGATGCTCGTTGCGGTACAGCGCCGTGCGACCCGAAAAGTGATCCTCGCGGTCGCGGTCCATCTGTGCCAGGTCATCCGGGTGGGTGCGCGCGTCGAAGGCTTCGGGCGTCGCGTCGACGTCGCCGGGCTCGAAGCCGTGCAGGCGCAGATAGCGTTCGGAGAAATACTCGGTACCGGCCTGCACGTGCCAGTCCCAGACGCCGTCGCCGCTGCATTCCAGGGCCAGCTTCCAGACCTCGTCCGCATCGCGCAGGCGCGCTTCGGCCGCGCGTCTGGCGGCGATGTCGGTGTGCGTGCCCAGCCACAGGGGCGAGTCGGGCAGCCGCTGGGCCTGGGCCAGCACCCACTGCGTGCCGAGGCGATATTCCATCTCGAAGCGGCCGCTGTGCTGCGCCTCGCCCCAGCGCTCGGCGAAGGCCGCACGGTCTTCGGCGTGCAGCCAGTTCACCAGCGCCGCAGGCAGCGCGGGGCGGTGCAGGGCCTCGGCCAGCCGCGCGTTCATCCAGAGCAGCCGGCCCTGGGCGTCGGCCTTCCAGACCTGCTGGGGCAGGGCGTCGAGCAGTGAGGCAAATTGCACAGGCGAGGAGATCATCGATGGATTGGGGACTCTGCGGACTGTATGCCCGTCGCCATGGGCCACAATCGCGCCCGCCCGAGTCGTTCGGGCGCGTTTTTTGGACGAGACCCCCCGCATGAACAAGACCGATCTGATCGAACACCTGGCCGCCAAGCACGAGCTGAGCAAGGCCGAAGCCGGCCGCATCCTCGAGACCCTGCTGGACGCCGTCGTCACCACCGTGAAAAAGGGTGGCGCCGTGTCGATCCCGGGCTTCGGCTCCTTCAAGCAGCACGCCCGTGCCGCCCGCAACGGCGTGAACCCCAGCACCGGCGCGAAGATCAAGATCGCTGCTGCCAAGCTGCCCAAGTTCACCCCGGGCGCCGGCTTCAAGGCTGCAGTGGACCCCAAGGCCGCTGCCAAGAAGGCTGCTGCCAAGCCCGCAGCCAAGCCGGCCGCCAAGGCCAAGAAGAAGTAATTCTTCGCTGCCATGAGTGCGCGCGGCGGTAGTCCGACGATCGTTGATGTCGCTCGCGAAGCGGGCGTGTCGATCAAGACGGTGTCGCGCGTGCTCAACCATGAGCCCGGCGTGCACGAAAGCACCCGGGAGCAGGTGCTCAAGGTGGTGGAGGCCCTGCGCTACCGGCCCAAGCAGTCGGCGCGCAGCCTCGCAGGCGGACGGTCCTTCCTGATCGGCCTGCTCTATTACGACCCCAGCGCGATCTTCGTCGGCAGCGTCCAGCAGGGCGCCACGCTGCGTTGCCGCGAGCTGGGCTATCACCTCGTCGTCGAGTCCCTGCACAACGATGCGCCGGACCTGCGCCAGCAGATCGACCGCATGGTGCTGGCGCTGCGGCCCGACGGCATGATCCTGACGCCGCCGCTGTGCGACAACCCCGAGGTGCTGGCCGCGCTACGCGAGAGCGGCACGCCCTGCGTGCTGATGTCGCCCGAGCGCGACCTGCGCGGCGTGCCTTCGGTGCGCATGGACGACGTTCACGCGGCCGAGGAAATCACCAACCTGCTGCTCAGCCTGGGCCACCAGCGCATCGCCTTCATCAAGGGGCCGCCGGACCAGTCGGCCAGCGCGCTGCGCTACCAGGGCTTCGTCAATGCGCTGCGCGCGCATGGGCTGGAGCCCGACCCCGAATTGATCCAGCCCGGCGCCTTCACCTTCGCCAGCGGCCGTGATGCGGCCCATCAGCTGCTCAGCCGCCGCCAGCGCCCGACGGCCGTGTTCGCCAGCAACGACGACATGGCCCTGGGCGTGCTCGCCGCGGCCCAGCGTCTAGGCCTGGCCGTGCCGGGCGAGCTGTCGGTTGCCGGCTTCGACGACTCGCCGACCGCTGCCCTCGTCTGGCCGCCGCTGACCACCGTGCGTCAGCCGGTTGCCGAGATGGCGCGCGCCGCCGTCGAGATGCTGGTGTCCGTGCAGCGGCCCGACATGGCCACGCCGGCCGACGAGGCTGACCTGCACAAGGTGCTCCCCCACGAGCTCGTCGTGCGCGACTCCACGCGCGCGCGCTGAACCTTGCCCTGGCCTTCTCGCCGGGTGCCCGGTGGATATCGCTAACATTCGAATTGACAGCGTTGTCAATTTTGCGGCAAGATGGGCCGATTGGGTCGGCAGATGCAGTGCACCGGCTCCAAGGTCCGGGCCCCGAAGGCTCGCAGCGTCCGGGCGCTGACCTATCCCGTTCGTCTTCCGCCACCTGCCATGCCGCCAACCGGCCTGTTTCTGTCGCCATGAACCTCCCCGACCCCGCCCGCCTCGACCCCGCTGCCCTCGCCCAGTCCTTCCCTGCCGACTTCCTGTGGGGCGTTGCCACCAGCGCCGCCCAGATCGAGGGCGCTGCCTTCGAGGACGGCAAGGGCGCCTCCATCTGGGACCATTTCTGCCGCCAGCCCGGCCGCATCAAGGACGCCTCCAGCATCGACGTCGCCTGCGACCATTACCACCGCTTCCGCGACGATGTGGCGCTGATGAAGGGCCTGGGCCTGGACTGCTACCGCTTCAGCCTCGCCTGGCCGCGCGTGCAGCCGCTGGGGCAGGGCGCCTGGAACGAGGCCGGCTTCGCCTTCTACGACCGCCTGATCGATGCCCTGCTCGACGCCGGTATCCAGCCCCACGCCACCCTCTACCACTGGGACCTGCCGCAGGCCCTGGACGAGAGCATCGGCGGCTGGCTGTCGCGCGACGTCATCGGCCACTTCGCCGACTACGCTGCCGAGGTCGCCCGGCGCTTCGGCGACCGCCTGGCCAGCATTGCCACCCACAACGAGCCCTGGTGCACCGCCACGCTGGGCTACGAGACCGCCCAGTTCGCCCCCGGCCACACCAGCCGCGCCGAGAGCCTGCAGGTGGCCCATCACTTGATGCTGTCCCATGGCGAGGCGGTCCGGGCCATGCGTGCCGTCACCCGGACCCGACTCGGCATCGTGCTGAATCACACGCCGTCCTTTCCCGCCACGCCCAACGAGGCCGACCGCCGCGCGGCCCGCATCGACGACGGGCTGAACGTGCGCTGGTACATGGACCCCATCTTCCGCGGCGCCTACCCGGCCGACGCGCTGGAATACGTCGGCGCGGATGCACCGCGGGTCGACGTCGGCGACCTGGAGCGCATCCGCCAGCCGCTGGACTTCCTCGGCATCAACTTCTACACGCGCAGCCTGTTCGGCGCCGACGGCAAGACCGTCCCGGGGCCGGGCAAGCGCGGTTTCACCGACATGGGCTGGGAGATCGTGCCCGAGGTTTTCGCCCAGCATCTGGTGCGACTGGCGCGCGAGTACAACCCGCCGCCGATGTTCATCACCGAGAACGGCATGGCCAACGCGGATCGCGTCGTCGATGGCCGGGTACCCGATGCGGAGCGCATCGCCTACCTGTCAAGCCACCTGCAGGCCCTGGCCACGGCCATGAGCCTGGGCGCCGACGTGCGCGGCTATTTCTACTGGAGCCTGCTCGACAACTTCGAGTGGAACTCCGGCTACGACAAGCGTTTCGGCCTGGTGCACGTCGATTACTCGACCCAGCAGCGCCTGCTCAAGGACAGTGCGCACTGGTATCGCGACCTTGTCGCGCGCCATCACGCGCGCCGCTAAGACCCGCGCCGACGCGACGTCGATGGCGTCGCGAGGGGCGTGGGTCATGCATTCCTCCGCGTTTGCCCCGACAAAGCCACGGAATTTCGGTAACGATCAGGCGCTAAGCTCCGCGTTGTGCCACGCCAAGGGATTTTTCCCGGATGCTGGCGGGCGCAATCGGCCGATTTGACGTATAGCAGGAGGCCGGCTCAAGAACTGCGGCGCGGTTGCCGCAATTTGGGTCGTGTCGAGGGGCGCCCGTCCCACGGGTTTTGAGTGAATGCAGGATAGAGCAAGCGATCCACTGATCGATGTCAGCCAGTTGACCGTCGGGATGTTCATTCATCTGGACCTCGGCTGGATGTCCCATCCGTTTCCGTTGTCGAGCTTCAAGATCGCTTCCAGCGATCAGCTCCTCATCCTGCGTCGCCTCGGCCTGACCCAGGTGCGCTGGAGCCCGGCCAAGAGTGATCTGAACCTCCAGGCGTCCGACGCTGACGTGGCCGCCGCGGCCGCCGCCGACGGCGAGGCCGCTGTCTCGGCAGCCCCCGGAGCGCCCGCCGAGCCCAGCCCCGAGGAGCTGGCGCGCGAGGCCCACCGCCGTGCGCTGGCCGCCCAGCGCGAGGCGTTGCGCCTGTGCGAAGAGCAGTACGGCGAGGCGGCCGACGGCTTCCGCATCGTCATGGACCATGTCCAGTCCGACCCTCACCATGCGCGCGCCGAGGCCGAGAGCCTGACGGCCGCCCTGCTCGACAAGATGCTGGTCGAGGGCGATCTCAACATGCGCCTCCTCAACGAGGCCGCCGGCGACCGCTCCACCGCGCACGCGCTGAACGTCTGCATCATTGCTCTGCTGCTGGGCCGTGCCTTCGGCCTGGGGCGCGACGAGATGATGGACCTTGGCGTCGGCTCGCTGTTGCATGACGTCGGCAAGCTCGAGGTGGCCGCCCGCCTGCGCCACCGCGACGAAAGCTTCACCACCGCCGAGACCCAGGCTTACCAGCAGCACGTCGTCAAGGGCGTGGCCATCGCCCAGACCATGGGTCTGGCGCCCGGCCCGCTGCTCATCGTGGCCCAGCATCACGAGCATGCCGACGGCAGCGGGTTCCCGCAGCGCATCAATATGGACCGCATGAGCACGGGCGCGCGCATCGTCGCCCTGGTCAACCGCTTCGACGGCCTGTGCAACCCGCTGATCACGTCCAAGGCGATGACGCCGCACGAGGCCTTGTCGCTGATGTTCGCCCAGGGCCGCAACCGCTTCGACGCGACCATGCTGAACGCCTTCATCCGCATGATGGGCGTCTACCCGCCGGGCTCCACCGTGCAGCTGACCGACGACCGCTACGCGCTCGTCGTCTCCGTCAACTCGGCAAGGCCGCTCAAGCCCCGCGTCATGGTCCACGACGTCAAGGTCGCCAAGGATGAGGCCCTCATCCTCAATCTCGAAGAGATGCCTGATCTCGGCATCCGCCGCAGCCTCAAGCCGCAGTTCCTTCCGCGGGCCTCGCTGGACTATCTGAGCCCCCGGGCACGCATCGCCTACTTCTTCGATGCGGTCAGCACCGGGCCAGGGGAGCTGGCCGCGTGAACGCCAGCCGCGAGGCGCAGTTGTCCCAGCCTCGCGGTCACGAGGCGCCGTCCTTGATCAGCGCGCTGCTGGAAGGCCTGCCCGAGCCGGCCTGGCTGGTGGACGGCGACAGCCTCACGGTCAGCGTCGTCAACCGCGCCGCACTGCGACTGCTGGGCCTCAAGCCCGAGCGTGCCATCGGCCAGCAGCCGGCAGTGCTTTGCGGGTCGCTGGAGGACGAGGCCTTCTGGCAGGGCGCCGCGCGCGACCCCTTCGCCCGTATCCGCTCCGACACCGTGCTGACCCACAGCGACGGCCAGCCGCGCTGGGTCAGCCGCAGCATCAGCCCGATCCACGCGCCCGACGGTGCGCGCTATTGGCTGGTGCTGCTGCACGACCAGACCCGCCGTCGCCGTGCCGAGGCCGAGCGCGAAACCCTGTTGGCCGAACTGCGCGCGACGCTCGAATCCACCGCCGACGGCATCCTCGTCGTCGACCTGGGCGGCCGCGTGCGCAGCTTCAACCGCCGTTTCGCCAAACTCTGGGACCTGCCTGGCGGCCTGCTGCACGAGCCCGGTGATGCCGGCCTGTGGCTGAGCCTGCAGCGCGTCATGCGCGATGGCGAGCAGTACCGGCTGCGCATCGAGGCCTTGCTGGATGCGCCGCTGATGCGCTCCAGCGACATGCTGCGCCTGGCCGACGGTCGCGTGCTGGAGCAGGTGTCGCTGCCGCAGATGAGTCGCGGCGAGCCCATCGGCCGCGTCTTTTCCTTCCGCGACCTCAGCGAGAAGCTCGCCGCCCACCAGCGCATCGAGGAACTGGGCCGCTCCGACGTGCTGACCGGCGCGCCCAACCGCCGCGCCCTGGCCGATCGCATCGTGCAGCAGATGGCTGCGGTCGACACCGGCGAGCCGCCGCCCGTCTTCGCGCTGCTGCACCTGGACCTGGACCGCTTCAAGCAGATCAACGATACCCTGGGCCACAGCTACGGCGACCGCGTGCTGCGCGAAGTCGTCGAGCGGCTGCGCGGCGCTGTCGGGGCCAACGACACTCTGGCCCGCCTGGGCGGCGACGAATTCGCGCTGCTCATCGACGGCGCGCAGATGTTCGAGGCCGAGGTGGCTGCCCGCCGGGTGCAGCAGTTGCTGGCCCAGCCCTTCAGCTTCGACACCTTGAGCTTCACCGTCACGGCCAGCTGCGGCATCGCGCTCTACCCCGGCGACGGCGGTACGCCCGACGAACTGATGGCCAGTGCCGAGCGTGCGATGCACTGGGTCAAGGAAAGCGGCCGCGCGGGCTTCCGCTTCCACGTGCCGCGCAAGGAAGTCGACCTGCTGTCGCGCATGCGCCTGGACCACGACATGCGCCAGGCCCTGGCGGACGGGCGCTTCCGCCTGCATTACCAGCCCCAGGTCGAGCTGGGCAGCGATCGCGTCATCGGTGCCGAGGCGTTGATCCGCTGGCGCGACCCGCAGCGCGGCGACATCTCGCCGGCCGAGTTCATCCCTCTGGCCGAGGAGAGCGGCTTCGTCGTCGCCATCGGCGAATGGGTGCTGGGCGAGGCGGTCGCCCAGGCCGCCCACTGGCTCAGCCGCGGCCTGCGCATGCCGGTGGCCGTCAACGTCTCGGCCCTGCAGTTCCAGCAGGCGCACTTCGTCGAGACCGTGGCCGAGGTGCTGCGCGAAGCCATGCTGCCGGCTAGCCTGCTGGAGCTGGAGCTGACCGAAGGCGTGCTGCTGGGCGACGCCGAGGAAGCCCTCAAGCGCATGCGCGCGCTGGCGGGCCTGGGCGTCACGCTGTCTATCGACGACTTCGGCACCGGTTACTCATCCCTGGGCTACCTCAAGCGCTTCCCCATTCAGCGCCTGAAGATCGACCGCAGCTTCGTGCAAGGGCTGCCCGGCGACCCCAGTGACGTCGGCATCGCCAATGCCATCGTGCAGATGGGCCGCGCCCTGGGTCTGCAGGTCATCGCCGAGGGTGTCGAGACGGAGGCGCAGCGCGACTTCCTGGCTCAGGCCGGCTGCCACGAGTTCCAGGGCTATCTGTTCGCCAAGCCGCTGCGGCCCGACGAGTTCGAACAGCGCGTGCGTCCGCGCCGCCATGTCGTCGACGCGCCGGCCTCCGGCTGGCTGGGGCTGGTCAACGGCTGACCCTGCACGGCCCGCGCGCACAATGCGGCCATGCTCTACCGCTTCAAATCCAAGGCCGGTGCCGACGTCATCATGATGGCCGATTCGGCCGATGCCGTGCTGCGCCTGATGGGGCGCAGCGCTGCGCCGCAAGGCATCCTTGAAGCCGCAGCCCTGCCGGCACTGATGCAGGCGCTGGAGGCCGGCGTCGCTGCCGACGAGGCGCAGTTCCAGCGCACCGTCGACGAGGCGAAGGCCGCCGGGCAGGCCGCGCCGCGCCGACAGGGCGTGTCGCTGCGCCAGCGCGCCTGGCCGCTGCACGAACTGATGCAGCGCAGTGCGAAAGAGGGTGCCGACGTCGTCTGGGGCGTCTAGTGCTGGAGGCAGCAACCCGACTGATCCTGGTCCGCCACGGCGAGACTGCCTGGAACCGCGTGGCGCGCATCCAGGGGCACACCGACATCCCGCTCAGTCCGCTGGGGCTCGCGCAGGCCGAGCGGGTCGCCCAGGCCCTTGCCGACGAGACGCTGGCCGCCATCTATTCCAGCGACCTCAGCCGCGCCCGGCAGACCGCCGAGGCCCTGGCCGGCGCCCAGGGGGTGCCCGTGCGCTTCGACGCTGAGCTGCGCGAGCGCGCCTTCGGCCGTTTCGAGGGCCTCAGCTGGCAGGAAATTGATCAGGGTTATCCCGAGGATGCGGCGCGCTGGCGGCGCCGCGAACCCGACTTCCCGGTCGGGGGAGGCGAGAGCCTGAACGTGTTCAGCGCCCGCTGCCTGGAGGCTGCCCGGCGTGCCGTTGCCGCCCACCCGGGCCAGAGCATCGCCCTGGTTGCCCATGGTGGTGTGCTGGACTGTCTCTACCGGGCGGCAACGCGCATCGCCCTGGATGCTCCGCGTAGCTGGCAGCTTGGCAACGCCACCATCAACAGGCTGCTGGCCACGCCTGACGGCTTCACGTTGATCGGCTGGAATGACGACCGTCATCTGGCGGGGCTCGGTGCTGACGACGTGGCCGCCTGATACGGAAGCCGGTATTTCAAGGCCCCTAGGGCTACTGTTGCATCCACGCGTCGCTCGGTTCGGGTGTGGCAAAAGCCGCTCCTATACTGGCCGCCACTGTCCTTCTAGGCAGGGCTCAAGGCCCCGCCCAACCCTTCTGCAAAGGCAAACGATGAAGAAGATTGCACTCGTCGCCGCTCTGGCCGCTACCGCTGCCGCTCCGGCTTTCGCCCAAAGCGTCACCCTCTGGGGCCGTATCAACACCACCGTCGAAAGCCAGAAGATCGGCACGCTGGACCGCAAGGTCGTGGTGCAGAACAACTCTTCGCGCCTGGGCTTCAAGGGCAGCGAAGACCTCGGCGGTGGCCTGAAGGCTTCGTTCTCGCTGGAGCACGGCCTGAACAGCGACACCGGCGTCGCCTCCGGCGGCACCACCTTCTGGAACCGCGCTTCGTGGGTCCAGTTGGAAGGCAGCTTCGGCGGCGTGCGCCTCGGCAAGTGGTTCCCGGGCTCCTATTTCGCCACGGCCGACTACGTCAGCAACCACAACCACGACACCGGCACGTCGGCTGACAACCTGTACGCCACGCAGTTCCAGACCAACAACAAGGTCTCCTACTTCACCCCCACCGCCGGCGGCTTCTCCGCCGAGCTGTCGGTGAGCGCCGGCGAAGGCACGACGACCCGTGCCACGGACGTCGCCGTCAACTACGACATGGGCCCCGCCCACGCCGGCTTCGGCTACGAGAAGAAGGGTGACTTCACCCAGTTCGCCGTGCGCGGCCTGTACGAGTTCGGCCCCGTGATCGTCGGTGGCTACGTGCAGCGCGCCGAGAACACCTTCGGCGTCAACGGCAAGAAGAACTGGAACGTGTGGCGCATGTCCGGCATGTACGTCATGGGTCAGTCGGAGTTCCACCTGAACTTCGGCAAGGCCGACAACATCCTGGTCGATGACGGCGCCAAGCAGCTGACGGTTGGCTACAACTACAACCTGAGCAAGCGCACCAAGGTCTACGGCTTCTGGACCAAGACCGACAACCAGGCCAAGGGCACCTACGCCACTGGCGCGGCCGGCCAAGACTTCTCGTCGCTGGCTGCTGGCATCCGCCACAACTTCTGATCCCCGCGATCGGAAACAGGAAAGCGCCCTGCGGGGCGCTTTTTTCATGGCGCGGCGCCCGAGGGGGTGCCGGTCTGCGATGAAACCCGCCGCCCCGGGGGGCGGGGGCTCATTCCGAAAACAGATCGGTCTTGCTGGGGGGGGCCAGGCCGAGATGCCGCCAGGCGGCCAGCGTCGCCACGCGGCCGCGCGGCGTGCGCTGCAGAAAGCCCTGCTGGATCAGGTAGGGCTCGATGACGTCCTCGATCGTGCCTGCCTCCTCGCCGATGGCGGCAGCGACGTTCTCCAGGCCGACCGGTCCGCCATCGAAGCGGTGAACGACGGCTTCCAGCAGCTTGCGGTCCATCAGGTCGAAGCCCTGCGGGTCAACGTCCAGCATGGCCAGCGCCTTGTCGGCGATGCCGGCGACGATGCGGCCATCGCCCTTGACCTCGGCATAGTCGCGCACGCGGCGCAGCAGGCGGTTGGCGATGCGGGGCGTGCCGCGCGAGCGGCGCGCGATCTCCAGCGCGCCGTCGGCGTCGATGGGCGCGCCGAGCAGGCCGGCCGAACGCGTGACGATGCGCTGCAGTTCGGTCGGCGTGTAGAACTCCAGCCGGGCGACGATGCCGAAGCGGTCGCGCAGCGGGTTGGTCAGCATGCCGGCGCGCGTCGTCGCGCCGACCAGCGTGAACGGCTGCAGGTCCAGCTTGATCGAGCGTGCCGCCGGGCCCTCGCCGATCATGATGTCGATCTGGTAGTCCTCCAGCGCCGGGTAGAGGATTTCCTCGACGACCGGGCTGAGGCGATGGATCTCGTCGATGAAGAGAACGTCGTTCTTTTCGAGATTCGTCAGGATGGCGGCCAGGTCCTTGGGTTTTTCCAGCACCGGGCCGGAGGTCTGGCGCAGGTTGACGCCCAGTTCGGCGGCAATGATGTGGGACAGCGTCGTCTTGCCCAGGCCCGGCGGGCCGAACAGCAGCACATGGTCCAGCGCCTCGCGGCGCTTGCGGGCTGCGCCGATGAAGATCTCCAGCTGCTCGCGGGCCTTGGCCTGGCCGACGTAGTCGTCGAGCAGCTTGGGCCGCAGTGCGCGCTCCAGCGCCTCCTCGCGGCTGGACTCGGGCGCGGCGCCGACGATGCGCGGTGCGGGGGCGAAATCGTCCGTCTGGATGCTCATGACAGCTTCTTCAGCGCCAGCTTGATGCCCTCGCTGACGCCGACATCCGGCGGCAAGGCCTTCAGTGCAGCAGCGGCGTCCTTCTCGCTGTAGCCCAGCGCGACCAGGGCCTGCAGGATGTCGGCCTGCGCATCGCTGGCGACCGTGGCGGGCAGGGCGAGGTCGGCGCCGAGCTTGCCCTTGAGTTCCAGCAACAGCCGCTCGGCCGTCTTCTTGCCGATGCCGGGCACCTTGGTGAGCCGGCCGGCTTCCTGCCGCGACACGGCCTGGGCCAGTTCGGCGACCGACAGGCCCGACAGCAGGCCCAGCGCCATCTTCGGTCCGATGCCGCTGATCTTGATGAGCTGGCGGAAGGTGGCGCGCTCCTCGTGCGTGAGGAAGCCGAACAGCTGGTGCGCATCCTCGCGCACGGTCAGGTGGGTCAGCAGCACGGCGCGTTCGCCGAGCTGGCCGAGGTTGAAGAAGGTGCTCATCGGCACATCCACCTCGTAACCCACGCCCGCCACGTCGATGACGACCTGCGGCGGTGTTTTCTCGGCGATGACGCCGCTGAGTCTTCCAATCATGGCCCGATTATCCGGGCCCGCCCGGGCTCAGTTCCTGCCGAACAACCCGAGGCGCTGGGCTTCGAGCGCTGCTTCCGCGCGCGAACTCACGTTGAGCTTGCGGTAGATCTGCTTCACGTAGTCCGCGATCGTGTGGCGGGAGAGGCCCAGCTGCACGCCGATCTCGGGCAGCGTGTAGCCCTTGGCCACGCGCAGCAGCACCTCGGTCTCGCGGTCGGTCAGCGACACCTCGTGCAGCAGGGCCTGCGAGCTGGGCTTGGCTTGGGCGGCGAAATAGGCGATGACCTTGCGCGCGATGGAAGGCGACAGCGGCGGCTCGCCCTGGCTCATGCGCTGCAGCTGTTCGACGAGCAGTTCGCGCGACTGTTCCTTCAGCAGATAGCCGAAGGCGCCGGCCTGCAGGGCGGGGAAGAGGTGTTCGTCGTCGTCGTGGATGGTGACGATGACGGATTGCACTTCGGGCTGCTTCTCGCGCAGCGCGGCGATGACCTCGACGCCCGAGCCGTCCGGCAGGCCCAGATCCAGCAATGCGAGTGTGAAGCGCTGGCCGCTGACGAGCGACAGCGCGTCCTGTACCCGCGAGCATTCGGTGATCTGGGCGTTGGCGAACACCTGCTTGACCAGCGCCTTCAGCCAGGCGCGGATCTCGGGGATGTCTTCGAGCAGCAGGATGTGGTTCATGGGGGCCTCGGAAAACTTAGGGCGAATTCACAGCGGGATGGTCAGACGGATCACAGTACCCCAGCCGGGGCCGGATTCCACCAGACACTGGCCATGCATCTGCTTGGCGCGTGACTTCATGCTCGCCATGCCGTGGCCTCTGTCCAACCGGCCGTCCAGTTCGGACGGGATGCCCTGGCCGTTGTCCTGGATGGTCAGGATGAAATCGCCGTCCTGCACGGCGCTCGAGATCGTCGCGTGCGTCGCGCCGCTGTGCTTGATGATGTTGGACACCGACTCGCGCAGGATGCGCGTCGTCTGCACGTAGGAGCGGGCCTGGAAGGTGTGCTCGATGTCCTCGGCCGGAGACTTCCACTCGGCCAGGATGTTGGCCTGGCCCAGGCGTGAAACGACCTCCGCGCGCCAGTCGCCCAGCGCGTCGATCAGGTGCACCGGCTTGCCGGTGAGGCCGCGCACCGACAGGCGCATCTCCTCCAGCGCCTCGCGCGCCAGCGTGGAGATGCGGTCGGACTCGCTGGTGTGCACGATGGTCAGCAGCTTGGCGCCGAGGTCGTCGTGCAGGTCGGCGGCAATGCGCTTGCGCTCGCGCTCGGTCACCTGCTCCAGCTTCTGCTCGGCGAGCTGCGCGTGGCTGCGCTCCACCTCGGCGATGCGCTCGGCCATGCGTTGCTCGATGGCGGCGATGTGCCTCTCGGCGTCGACGCGGGCGTGCGCCACGCCGGTCACCAGCTGCAGCCCGAGCGCCAGCATCAGTACCGGCAGCATCAGACCCAGCCAGGGCGACGCCGTCCACCACAGCGATTCGCTGGTGGCCGCCAGTACCATCTCGGCGACCAGCGCCGCCATGGTGGGCAGCAGCAGGGCGGCCATCAGGCCGAAGTCGCGGGCCTGGACCTCGTCGGGACCGTCCTGCAGGCGCAGCCGCCGCAGCCATAGTGCCCACCCCATGGCCGCGACGAGTTCCAGGCTCAGCACCGCATGCCAGACCGTGCCAAGGATGCCCACTTGGCCGCCGGTGAGCAGCAGGCTTGCCGGCACCACGAGGCACTGGATCAGCAGCGCATGGTCGATCCAGCTGCGCTTCCAGTTCATCTGCCGCAGCAGGTACTGCACGCCGCACAGCACCAGCAGCGTCATCAGCAGCGGCCGCAGGCCGGCCGCGCCGGGCGCGGCTGCGGCGCGCAGCACGACCCAGCTCAGCATCATGCCGATGAGGAAGCTGGCCGGCCGTTCGCGGTGGTGCAGGCCCGACACCAGGCCCACGACGGTTGCCATCAGCGCCAGCATGGCCGCCACCCACGCGTGCAGCGTGGCGGCCCAGTACAGCCCGGTGGTCGGCGCCTGGGCCTGGGCGGCGGCAGGGCACAGCAAGGCCAGCGCCAGCAGGATGGGAAGAGGCAGGCGCCGCGCCAGGGAGGGCATCGACGCAATCGAAGATTTCATGGGGCGGCATTGTGCGGGACCGCCCGCCGCCCGCGCGCGGGGGAATGCACCAGCGATCAGGTTCTTTGCACGTCGGCGCATGACCCCAGGGCTGGGCTCGGCCGCCCGGCCCTGGCGCGCCATCGGTCCACGGGCCGGGAGCCGGGAGCCAGGAGCCGGCGACAATCCACGGTCACACTTTTTTCAGCCCGCCGTGATCCTGCGCTTCACCCTCGAACCCGTCGACAACACGCGGCTGGCCCGCGTCTGCGGCAGCCTGGACGTCCATTTGCGCGAGATCGAGGCCGCCCTAGGCGTGAAGCTGAGCCGGCGCGATGCGGAGTTCCGTGTCGACGGCCCCAAGGCCGCAGCCGAGCGCGCGCGCAGCCTGCTCGATGCGCTGTACGAGCGTGCCCGCAGGCCCCTGCCGGCCGAAACCCTGCAGCTTGCCCTCGTCGAGGCCAAGGCGCCCGAGCCCGCCGGGCCGGGCAGCGACGAGCCGCTGGTGCTGCGCACGCGCCGCGCCGACCTGTCGGCCCGCACGCCGCGCCAGCATCAGTACCTGCAGCAGATCCTGTCGCACGACATCACTTTCGGCCTCGGCCCGGCCGGCACGGGCAAGACCTTCCTGGCCGTGGCCTGCGCGGTGGACGCGCTGGAGCGCGCGGCCGTGCAGCGCATCATCCTGACCCGCCCGGCCGTGGAGGCCGGCGAGCGCCTGGGCTTCCTGCCGGGCGATCTGACGCAGAAGGTGGATCCCTACCTGCGCCCGCTGTACGACGCGCTGTACGACCTGCTCGGCTTCGATCGCGTGACCAAGGCCTTCGAGAAGGGCCAGCTGGAGGTCGCGCCGCTGGCCTTCATGCGCGGCCGCACGCTCAACCACGCCTTCGTCATCCTCGACGAGGCGCAGAACACGACGCCAGAGCAGATGAAGATGTTCCTGACCCGCATCGGCTTCGGCAGCCGCTGCGTCGTCACCGGCGATACCAGCCAGATCGACCTGCCGCGTGGCGTGCAGTCCGGACTCATCGATGCCGAGCGGGTGCTGGCCAGGGTCAAGGGCATCGCGATGACGCGCTTCACCAGCGCCGACGTCGTGCGCCACCCGCTGGTGGCCCGCATCGTCGAGGCCTACGAGGCGCGCGCCAAGCGCGAAGGACGGGAAGCATGAGCAAGCCGGAGCTGAGCCTGTCGCTGCAGTTTGCCGACCCGCGCCACCGCGCGTTGCTGCCGCGCCACAAGGTGCTGCGCTTCGTCCGCGCGGCGCTGGAGCTGCCGGGCGAAATCGCCGTGCGCATCGTCGATGCCGAGGAGGGCCGCGCGCTGAACCGCGAGTACCGCGGCAAGGACTACGCGACCAACGTGCTGACCTTCGATTACGCCCATGAGCCCGTCGTGGGTGCCGACCTCGTCATCTGCGCCGAGATCGTCGAGAAGGAGGCCGCCGAGATGGGCATCCCGCTGCTGGACCACTACGCCCACATGCTGGTCCATGGCGCCCTGCATGCCCAGGGCTATGACCATGAGGACGACGACGAGGCCGAGTGCATGGAGGCCCGGGAAGCCGAGATCCTCGCGGGCCTGGGCTTCCCGAATCCCTACCGGCAGGGCCGCTGAGCCTCCCCCCAGCCCTGGGGTATCCTCGTTTCCTGGGGGGAGAGCCCGTGGACATCCAGCCGGGCGGTGGGTATGGTCCATCTCTCCCAAAGCAGTGTTTGCGGGCAAGGAGTTCCCATGCTGAAGCCGCTCCGCCTCATCGTCGCCGCCGCCAGCCTCGCGGCTGCGGCTGCTGCCCAGGCCGTCGTCATCGCCGGCGTCGATCTCCCGGCCGGGCAGGTCTTCGGAGTCACCCAGACCTACCAGAACGTGCCGCTCACCATCGGCGACACGCTCAGCGGCTACGGCAAGATCGACTCGATCAACTCGCTGGCCGTGTCCGGCCTGTGCACCAGCTGCGAGCTGACCTATGTCTTCGGCGGCTACACGGTCACGTCCGTCAGCGCCAGCGAGATCCGCTTCAGCGGCGGCTGGCTCAAGGTCTACGCCGGCTTCGGTGTCGACAACGACTTCACGACCCTCAACGCCGGCGGCTCCGCGGGAGATCTGGCCGAGGCCGGCAACGGCACGCTGCTGCTGTCGCTCAAGGGCCATGCGGTGGACGCCGTCAACAACACCTTTGTCGCGACGGGTGTCGGCATCGGCACGGCCAGCCCGACGGGCTTCAGCACCGGGTTGATGGATGTCGATACCGCGGCGGGTGGCGCGGCCAATGGCTATTTCAATACCAACAGCATCGCCGCGAGCTTCGGCGCCGGCGCGGCCGACGTGCAGATCGGCTCCTCGTTCTCGGCCCTGCAGCCGCTCTACCCGAGCGAGTGCCCCGGCGGCGCGGCCTGCCTGCGGGGCAGTTCCAACGTCATCGCCACCGTGACCGCCGTGCCCGAGCCCGAGACGGCCGCGCTGCTGCTGGGTGGCCTGGGCGTCATCCTGACCCTGGCGCGTCGCCGCCTCCGTTGATGAGCCTGCCGCGCGCCGCTGGCTAGCGGCCCGTCAGGTAGCGTTTGCGGCGGAAGACGAACCACAGGCCGAAGGCCACCGCCAGCATCAGCAGCGCGGCATCCCAGAACCCGTTGGCGTTCTTGATCAACGGCATCCACTCGAAGTTCATGCCGAAGATGCCGGTGATCAGGTTCAGAGGCAGAAAGATGGCCGTCAGCACCGTCAGCGTGCGCATGATGCCGTTGGTGCGGTGACCCAGGGCGCTGAAATGCATCTGCACGGCCGACTCGGCGGAAGACTCCAGCCGCCGCACATGGGTCAGCACCCGCTCCACATGCTCCAGCACGTCGCGTGAGCGCACGCGCAGCAGTTCGCGCTCGCGGGCGACCTGCGGGTCGCCGTCGGCCGGCCATTCATCCAGCGCGTCGATCCACTCCTGGATGGCGGCGCGCTGGTCCTCGCAGGTGTCCTCCAGCCGGTGCAGGGCATCGCGGCTTTCCAGCAGCAGCGGCCAGTCGTCGAACTCGCTGCTCTGGTCCAGCAGCACGCGCTGCAGCGTGCCCAGCTGGCGGGTCAGCAAGCGGCGCAGCTCCAGGTAGCTGTCCACCATGTGGTTGACCATGCGCAGCATCAGGTCGGCCGGGCTGGCCGGCAGCCGGGCGCCGCCGCGCGCGTCGCGCTTGTCCCGGCCTTCGGTCAAACGGTCGAGCTTGTGCGCGAAGAACTCGCGCACCTGGCAGTCGGTCGGGTGCACCGTGATCAGCACGCGGTCGAAGACGGCGAAGCCGACGGGGCTGGTGTCGATGGCGCGCAGTGCCCGCTGGGCCGAGGCCAGCGTGCCGTGCTCGTCGTCGACGAACAGATCCTGGCTGCCCGGTGCGGCTGCCAGCCGGCGGAACACCAGCATGTCGTACCAGGAGGTGTAGTCGAAATGCGAGGGCAGCTGGTTGTTGATGAGGTCGGAGACGTGCAGGTCGACGATGTTGCCGCAGCCCCAGCGCGTCAGCGCGTTCTGCAGCACCGGCTCGCCCACCTCGAACACCCGCCGCCCGTAGCCCAGCCACAGGAAGCCGCGCTCGGGCAGCGTTTCCGGCAGCGCGGCCAGCTCGCGGAAGCTGTCGGGTTCGATGTGGAAGACCCGCATGGGTCAGTCCTTCTTCAGCAGCCGCGCGGCGTCCAGGGCGAAGTAGGTCAGCACGCCGTCGGCGCCTGCGCGCTTGAAGGCCAGCAGGCTTTCCATCATCACGGCGTCATGGTCCAGCCAACCGTTGGCGGCGGCGGCCTTGAGCATGGCGTACTCGCCGCTGACCTGGTAGGCAAACGTTGGCACGCGGAACTCGTCCTTCACGCGCCGCACGATGTCGAGGTAAGGCATGCCGGGCTTGACCATCACCATGTCGGCGCCCTCAGCCAGGTCCAGGGCCACCTCGCGCAGGGCCTCGTCGCTGTTGCCGGGGTCCATCTGGTAGGTCTTCTTGTCCGCCTTGCCCAGGTTGGCGGCCGAACCCACGGCATCGCGGAAGGGGCCGTAGAAGCTGCTCGCGTACTTGGCGCTGTAGGCCATGATGCGCGTGTGAATGTGGCCGGCGGCCTCCAGCGCCTGGCGGATGGCGCCGACGCGCCCGTCCATCATGTCGCTAGGGGCGACGATGTCGACGCCGGCGTCTGCCTGTACCTTGGCCTGCTTGGCCAGGATGCCGACCGTGACGTCGTTGATGATGTAGCCGGTCTCGTCGATGACACCGTCCTGGCCATGGCTGGTGAAGGGGTCCAGCGCCACGTCGGTCAGCACGCCGAGCTGCGGGAAATGCTTCTTCAGCGCCTTCACGGCGCGCGGCACCAGGCCGTCGGGGTTCAGTGCCTCGGCACCGTCGGGCGTCTTCAGCGCGGCGTCGATGACCGGGAAGAGGGCGATGACCGGCACGCCCAACTCCACGCACTGCTCGGCCGTGCGCACCAGGTGATCCAGGCTCTGGCGGGACACGCCGGGCATGGAGGCGATGGCGTTCAGGCGGTTCTCGCCCTCGTGGATGAAGACCGGCAGGATGAGGTCACTGCTCTGCAGCGAATGCTCTCGCACCAGGGCGCGGGTGAAGGCATCGCGGCGCAGCCGGCGGGGCCGTGCGGCAGGGTAGGCGGCGGGGTGGTTCAGGGAGCGGCTCACGTCGGAATTCCTCGGGCGGGCAGGCGAATCGGAGGGCTGCGGCCCGGCGCGTGATGGACGACACATCCAGACGTCATTTATTCGTGACGCCACCGCTCAAGCGCGCTAAACTTGTTCGCGAATGATAGCCGCAAGGTGGTCGTTCCCTGCTTTTCCTCCCTGAGCAGGAGCCTTAACGTGATGACAGCGATAAGGCTTTCTCGGCCCCGGTCTTGAACCGGGGCTTTTTTTCGTCCGTTCGAAAGCGCGGCTCCGCTTGGCGCCCCGGCCTGCGCAGCTGCGCCGCACCTCTGGCGGCGTGGCTTGGGTCCATCTCCAAGCCCGCCTGCCCGCGCCACCGGGCTTGACGGCCTCGCCTCAGGCTTGCTGCCCATAATGCTGCAATGCTCTGGGTCAAAGCCTTCCACATCGTCTTCGTCGCCGCCTGGTTTGCCGGCCTGTTCTACCTGCCGCGCATCTTCGTGAACCTGGCGATGGTGCCGGCCGACAGCCATGCGGAGCGCGAGCGCCTGCTGTTGATGGCGCACAAGCTGCACCGCTTCAGCGGCATCCTGATGGGCGTGGCGCTGCTGCTCGGCGTGTGGGTCTGGCTGGGCTTCGGCGCGGGGCGGTTCGCGGGCAGCTACTGGCTGCATGCCAAGCTGCTGCTGGTCGTCGGCGTCGTCGGCTATCACCACGTGAACCGCCGCCTGCTGCGCAGCTTCGAGACACTGACCAACCGGCGCAGCCACCGCTGGTTCCGCGTCTACAACGAGACCTCCGTGCTGCTGTTCGCTGCCATCGTCGTGCTGGTGACGGTCAAGCCCTTCTGAGGAGGATTGCGGTGCGTCGCCGCCAAAGCTCCGCCACCTGGCTGCTGCTGGCCCATGTCGGCCTGGTCATCTACGCCAGCCTCTACCCGTTCTGGCCGCTGCGCGTGCCGCCTGGCCTGGGCTTGCCCTGGCTGTTCGGCCTGCCGTGGCCGCAGCGCTTCTGGGCCTTCGACGTCGAAGCCAACCTGATGGGTTACATCCCGCTCGGGCTGCTCGGCTTCGCGGCCGCCATGCGCTCGGGCTGGGGCCTGCGCGGCGGGCTGCTGCTGGGGCTGCTGCCGGGGCCGGTCCTGTCCTTCCTGATGGAGACGCTGCAGTTCTATGTGCCCGGCCGCGTGCCCTCGCTGTCGGACTGGGCCTTGAACTGCGCCGGCAGCACGCTGGGCGCGGTCTTGGGCCTGGTGCTGAGCGCCCTGGGCGGCCTGGAGCGCTGGGAGGACGTGCGCGACCACTGGTTCGGCGCCAGCAGCGCGCCGGCCCTGGCCCTGCTGGCGCTGTGGCCGCTGGCGCTGCTGTACCCCACGCCGCTGCCCTTCGGGCTGGGCCAGTGGCTGCCCTGGTGGCGGGAGTCGCTGGTTGACGCGCTGGCCGGCACGCCCTGGGCGCTGTCCTGGGGTGAAGGCGTCATCGTCGAGCACGAACTGCCGCCGGGGCTGGAGGCGCTGGCCATCGCGCTGGGGCTGCTCGCTCCAGTGCTGCTGATGATCACCGTCGCCCGCCCCGGCCTGCGCCGCCTGGCCCTGGCCGGGGGCGCCGTGCTGCTAGGCCTGCTCGGCACGGCCACGGCGACGGCCATGGCCTTCGGGCCCGACCATGCCTGGGCCTGGCTCAGCGACGCGACGCGGCCAGGCGTCGGCCTCGGCATTGCGCTGACGATGCTGGCTTGCCTGCTGCCGTCGCGCGTGGCGGCGGCGCTGGGCCTCTTCGTGCTGTGTGCACTGATCGGGCTCATCAGCATCGCGCCGAGCGACCCCTATCTGGCGTTGAACATGCAGGCCTGGGAGCATGGCCGCTTCGTCAATCTCTATGGGCTCACGCGCTGGCTGGCCTGGACATGGCCTTTCGTTGCACTTGTCTGGCTGGCCGCGCGTCTCGTGCAGAGGCCCGAGTGAGAGAATTCCCGGCGATGAGTTACTACGAGCGCCACATCTTCTTCTGCCTCAACCAGCGCACCAACGGCGAGTCCAGCTGTGCTGACCACGACGCGCAAGGCGCCTTCGACCACTGCAAGTCCCGCGTGAAGCAGCTTGGCCTTGCGGCTAAGGGCGGCGTGCGGGTCAACAAGGCAGGCTGCCTGGACCGCTGTGCCGGCGGGCCGGTCGCGGTCGTCTACCCGGAAGCCGTCTGGTATTCCTGGGTCGACAAGAGCGACATCGACGAGATTGTCGAAAGCCATCTGCGCGACGGCCAGGTCGTCGAGCGGCTGGTGCTGCCGGACGCCGTCGGCCGATGAACTCGCAGACCGAAAAGCGCCTCGTTGCCGGCCCGGCCGGCCAGATCGAAGTGGCCATCGACCTTCCCGCCGGTGGTGCCACGCCCATGGGCACGGCGTTGATCTGCCATCCCAACCCCTCCCAGGGCGGCACGATGGACAACAAGGTCGTGCAGACGCTGGCACGCGCCTTCATCCAGCTCGGCTGGCGCGCCGTGCGCTTCAACTTCCGCGGCATCGGCAAGTCCGAAGGCGGCTGGGACGAGGGCCGCGGCGAGGTCGACGATGCGCTGGCCGTGCTGGCCGCCGTCCGCGCGCCGGGTGAGGCACTGGTCCTGTCGGGCTTCTCCTTCGGCGGCTATGTCGCGTCGCGCGCCGCGCAGCGCATCGACCCGCCGGCGCAGCGCCTCGTCCTCGTCGGCCCGGCCACCAGCCGCTTCGACACCGCCCCCGTGCCGGCCGACACCGTCGTCATCCACGGCGAGGTCGACGATGTCGTGCCGCTCTCGTCGGTGCTCGACTGGGCGCGGCCGCAGAGCCTGCCCGTCACCGTCGTGCCCGGCGTGGGCCATTTCTTCCACGGACAGCTGCCTCTGCTCAAGTCTCTTGTCGTGCGCGCCTTCGACCCCACAAAGGTCTGAGTCCTTGCGCCTGAACGCTATCTGATGAAACGACTGCTTGCTTCCTTCCTGACCGCACTCTCGCTGGCCGCCCAGGCCCAGGCCCCGCTGCCGCCCGAGATCGCCGCGCGCAACTACGTGCTGATCGACCTGACCACGCACAAGACCCTTGCCGAGCGCGACGCCGACGCGTCGCAGGACCCGGCCTCCCTGACCAAGCTGATGACCGCCTACGTCGTCTTCGGCGCGCTGCGCGAGAAGAAGCTGACGCTGGAGCAGACGCTGCCTGTGTCCAAGCGCGCGTGGGACGAGCGCAAGGGCGACCCCTCGCTGATGTTCATCGACACCACGATGACGCCCAAGGTCGACGAGTTGCTGCGCGGGCTCATCATCCAGAGCGGCAACGATGCCGCGGTGGCCCTGGCCGAAGGCGTGGGCGGCACGGTCGAGAACTTCGTGCAGCTGATGAACCGACAGGCCCAGGCCTGGGGCCTGAAGAACACCGAATTCAGGAACGTGTCCGGCATGAGCGAGCCCGGCCACAAGACCAGCGCCCGCGACATCGCCGTGGTGGCCGCCCACATCATCTCGGACTTCCCCGAGTACTACGGCTACTACTCGCAGCGCGACTACACCTTCAACAAGATCCGCCAGGACAACCGCAACCTGCTGCTGCGCCGCGACCCGACCGTGGACGGCATGAAGACCGGCTACACCGATGCCGCCGGCTACTGCCTCGTCGCCAGCGCCAACCGCGACTTCCCCAACGGCAAGCGCCGCCTGCTGAGCGTCGTCATGGGCACGGCTTCCAAGGAAGCGCGCGCCAGCGAAAGCCAGAAGCTGCTGAACTGGGGCTACACGGCCTTCGACGCGGTCAAGATCTTCGACGCCGGCAAGGCCATTGCGACCGTGCCGGTCTGGAAGGGCGAGGCCAAGGAGGTCAAGCTCGGCGCTACCGATGCGATCTTCGTCGCCGTGCCGCGCGGTGACGCAGCCAGGCTGCAGACCCAGGTCGAGCGCACCGATCCGCTTGTGGCGCCGCTGAACAAGGGCCAGCGCGTCGGCACGCTGCGCGTGACGACGACCACCGGCGTGCCGGTTGCCGAGGTGCCGCTGACCGTGCAGGAAGCCGTGCCGGTCGCTGGTCTGTTCGGCCGCGCCTTTGACTCCATCCGCCTCTGGATCAAGTGAGGGAGGACCTCGCCATGAACCTGCCGCCCGACATTCCGCCCGAGCAGTCGCTGATTGAATACCCGTCGCAGTTCCCGATCAAGGTGATGGGGGCACATGTCGAGGGCTTCGTCGAGGCCATCACGGCCGTGGCGCTGGCATTCGACCCCGGCTTCGACGCGTCGACCATCGAGCACCGCCCGAGCAAGGGCGGCAACTACCTCGGTCTGACGATCACGATCACGGCCACCAGCCGCGAGCAGCTGGACGAGCTCTACCGCACCCTCACCACGCATCCGATGGTCAAGGTCGTGCTCTAAGCACGCTTTGATGCGGCTGGCGTCGTCCGGCCCCGGTGGCATCCGCCTAGAGTCCACGCCGCCCCAGGGAGGGGCGCCGCCCCGTTTCGAGCGATCAATCGCCTGGGGCGCATCGCTTGGAGGCCGGTGCCATGGACATCCAGACCCTGACGATCGTGACCTGCGTGACGGCCGCCACCATGGCCGTCGCGATGGGCGCCATGGCGCGGTCCAGCCCGGGCGACGCCTGTCTGCGGGACTGGGCCGTGGCGGGCCTGCTGTTCCTGGCCAACAGCCTGCTGGGCTTGGTCGCCCAGGCGATGACCCTGCCGCCCTGGGTGGTCGTGGGCGCCAACGTCTGCACGATCGCGGGCTATCTGCTGGTCTGGTCGGGCCTGCGCCAATACCTCGGCGGGCCGCCAGGCTACCGCTGGGTGCTGGCGGTCACGGCCGTCGCGCTGCTGCTCAACCTGCTGCCGGCCGTGCGTTCCAACCTGCCATTGCGCCTGCTGGTGGGGTGGCCCGTCATCGCCGCCACCTGCTATGCCGCCACCTGGTTGATCCTGCGCACGCCCCGGCCGAGGCGCTCCGCGGCGCTGACGGGCATGGCCTTGTGGATGGCCCTCTACGGCAGCCAGCAGGCAGCCCGCGTGCTGCTGCTGCTTCAGTCCGTGTTGAGCGGGCAGCCGATGGACTGGAACAGCGTCCTGATGACCGCCGGGCGGCTGTTCTTCTTCCTGTTCATCCTGCTGACCTCGATGCTGTGCGCGCTGCTGGTGCTGCAGGACAAGGCACAGGCCTTGCAGCGTAGCGCCGACCTGGACCCCATGACCGGCTGGTTCAACCGGCGCGCGATGGCCCGCATGCTGGATGCCGAACTGGCGCGCGCCCGCCGCCTGGGCATGGGCCTGCATCTGCTGGTTTTCGACATCGACCACTTCAAGGCCATCAACGACCAGCATGGCCATGCGGTCGGTGACCAGGCCATCTGCCACGTGACCCGCGTCGTCGAGCAGGAGCTGCGCGGCTACGACGAGCGGTTCCGCATTGGCGGCGAGGAGTTCGTCGTCTGCGTGCCCGGCCCGCAGGCCCTGGCGCTGGCCGAACGTCTGCGTGCCCGGGTGGAGGGCACGCCGCTGGTGGTCGGTGGCCTCAGCGTCGCCATCACGGTCAGCGTCGGTCACGGCGAGGCTTGGCCCTTCGACACCTGCTGGGACGCCGTGCTGCAGCGGGCCGACAAGGCGCTCTTCGAGGCCAAGCGCGGTGGACGCAATCGCGTGGCGACGCTGGCGGGATCAGAGCCGCTGGCGGCCTGAGGCATCGTCTGCCTCCAGCGCGCGAGCCTTGAGCCGGGCCGCGTCGTCGCCGTTCCTGGCCGCCACGTCGTACCAGTAGCGTGCCAGCCGCGCATCGGCCTCTACGCCATCGCCGGTCTCGAACATTGACGCCAAGATGTATTGGGCGCCGACATCGCCGGCCTTGGCGGCTTCCAGATACCAGCGATGGGCCTGAGCCATGTCCTGGCCGCGTCCGCGGCCCAGGTAGTAGCAGGTGGCGGTGGCCAGTGCGCCATCGCCGTTGCCGTGCTCGGCTGCGCGCTCGAACCAGCCGCAGGCGGCCTTGGCGTCGGGCTTGCCGTGGCGGCCTTGCTCGATCATTTCGCCCAGCGCGTTCTCGGCCAGTGCGTGCTGCTGGGCAGCCGCGCGCTGCAGCCACTGCCAGGCCTTGGCGTCGCTGGCGCCGGGCAGTTCGCGGCGCAGATTCATCATCGCCAGGTTGAATTGGCCCAGCGCCTCGCCGCGACTGGCGGACGCGGCAAAGCCCCTGGCGGCCGCTTTCAGGTCGCCATCGTCGTAGGCGGCCAGCGCGTCGGACAGCGGGGCCGCCCGCGCCAGCGAAGTGGCGAGCAGAAGGGCGGTGATCAGCAGGTTGGTCTTCATCGGTGCGAGTCGGCTCAGGCGCGCCGGGGCTTACAGCGCCTGCCTATGATGCCCGCATGATCGTCAAGACTCTCGGGCGGGTCGAATACCTGCCCACGCTGGAGGCCATGCGCGCCTTTACGGCCGCGCGCGATGCCGACACGCCCGACGAGCTCTGGTTGTGCGAGCACCCACCGACCTTCACACAAGGCCTGGCCGGCAAGCCCGAGCACTTGCTGCTGCCGGGCGACATCCCCGTCGTCGCCACCGAGCGCGGTGGCCAGGTGACCTATCACGGCCCCGGCCAGGTCACGGCCTATCCGCTGGTGGACCTGCGGCGCCTGGGCATCTTCGTGAAGGAGTACGTCTTCCGCCTGGAGACGGCCATCATCCAGACGTTGGACAGCTACGGCGTGACCGGCCTGCGCGTGGCCGGCGCCCCCGGCATCTACGTGCGCCCGGCCGACCCGGCGGGCCACGCCGCACTGGCCGGGCCGGCGGATCCGACCGATGCCTTTCGTGGGCTGGCCAAGATCGCGGCTTTGGGCATCAAGGTCAGCCGCCACTGCACCTACCACGGCCTCGCGTTGAACGTCGCGATGGATCTGGAACCCTTTTTCCGTATCAATCCCTGCGGATACGAAGGCCTGGAAACCACTTCCCTCGATAAAATCGGGGTTTCTACCGACTGGTCCACCGCGGCCGGCCGGCTCGCCGAGCGGCTCTCGGCCCAATTCGAAGTCCTGACGCCCTGACCATGTCCGACACGACCAGCTACGACCCGAGCGTGAAGCAAAAAGCCGAGGCCAAGACCTCGCGCATCCCGATCAAGATCGTGCCGGCCGAGGTGCTGAAGAAGCCGGACTGGATCCGCGTGAAGGCCGGCTCGCCGAGCACTCGCTTCTATGAGATCAAGCAGATCCTGCGCGAGCACAAGCTGCACACGGTCTGCGAGGAGGCGAGCTGCCCCAATATCGGTGAATGCTTCGGCAAGGGCACGGCCACCTTCATGATCATGGGCGACAAGTGCACGCGTCGCTGCCCGTTCTGCGACGTCGGTCACGGCCGGCCCGACCCGCTGGACGCGAGCGAGCCCGAGAACCTGGCCAAGACGATTGCGGCGCTCAAGCTCAAGTACGTCGTCATCACCAGCGTGGACCGTGACGACCTGAAGGACGGCGGCGCCGGCCACTTCGCCGAGTGCATCACCAAGGTCCGTGATCTCAGCCCCTCGACGCAGATCGAGGTGCTGGTGCCCGACTTCCGTGGCCGCGCGGACCGCGCGCTCAACATCCTGAAGGCCGCGCCGCCGGACGTGATGAATCACAACCTCGAAACCGCGCCGCGCCTCTACAAGGAAGCGCGCCCCGGCTCCGACTACGAGTTCAGCCTGAACCTGCTCAAGCGCTTCAAGGAAGAAGTGCCCGGCGTGCCGACCAAGAGCGGCATCATGGTGGGCCTGGGCGAGACGGACGACGAGATCCGCCAGGTGATGCGCGACATGCGTGCGCACAACATCGACATGATCACCATCGGCCAGTACCTGGCGCCGTCGGGCCACCACCTGCCGGTGCGCCGCTACGTGACGCCAGACGCCTTCAAGCAGTTCGAGAAGGAAGCCTACGAGCTGGGCTTCACGCACGCGGCCGTTGGCGCGATGGTGCGCTCCAGCTACCACGCGGACCAGCAGGCCCACGCGGCGCTGAACCCGACCGCTACCTGATCAGAGCGGCCGCGCGGGGCGCGGCTGCGGCGCCATCGGCGGCACCTGCGGCGACTCGTCCAGGCGCAGAAACTTGAAGCCGGCGAGCTGCGGCTTGTTCTGGCCCGCTTGGCGCGCATCGCGCTCGGCCATGCGGGCGATGAAGCCCTGCAGCGTCTCCTCGCGCACCTGCGGCTCCGCCGAGTGCAGCAGCCGGCGCGAACCGTCGGCACCCGTGACGATGAGGCCGACGTGCGAGGCCCAGGATTCGCCGCCGCGGCTGGAGATGACGTTGACGAAATCCCCATCCTGCAACTGCGCCTCGATGGCCGCCACGTCCTGCGTGGCGATGTAGACATCGTCGAAGTCCTGCACCGGGATGTCGCGCCGGACTTTGAATTGCTTCTTCAGAAAGGCCTGGCGGTCGATGCGCTGGCGGTAGGCCTGGGTCTGTGCGCCCAGTGTGCGGGTGATGTCCTGCACCAGCCAGCTGTTGGCGAGATTCCAGTCGGCCTCGGTGTAATGGTTGCGCGAGGCCACGCCGACGACGCCATCGCGGTAGCGGATGCGCTGCAGCACCCAGAAGAACTCCTCCCACGACGCGCTCAGCGCCATCGCATAGGTGTGCTCGGCGAAGACGACGCAGTCGCTCTTGCTCAGGTCGAACAGCGGCTGGCTGTCGTAGGTCTCGTAGGGAAATTCGCCGAGCAGGAAGAGCTCGTAGGGCTGGCCGATGTTCTTGCGTGCCAGGGCCGCGACGCGCTGGCGCAGCAGGGGCTGGTCCAGTTGCTGCCACGCCAGGAAACGGCCGACCTCGGCGGGCTGCATGCGGTACAGCGGCTTGTTGAGCAGGTCGGCCAGCTGCGCGTCGCTGAGGCCGACGCGGGCGGCCGCCTGCAGTTGCGCGGGCGTCGGCTCGAGGCGCGGCGGCTCAGGCGGCTGCGGACGATGGGCGCAGCCGGCCAGCAGCAGCGACAGGGCAAGGGCGGCGAACGTCTTTTGCATTGCCGCAGTGTCGGCCGGGGCCGCCGCGCGCGCCCATGAGAGCTTGTGGGCCAGCCATAACGTTGCAGCCCGTCGGGCTGCGGCGTGCTCAGCCCTCGGCGAGCAACTGCTCGATGAGGCCGTGCAGCGCGGCGAAGTCGGGTTCGCCGACGTAGCGCTTGACGATTTCGCCGCGCTTGTTGATGAGGAAGGTGGTCGGCGTCATCTGCACCGGGCCGAAGGCATTGGCCACGCTGCCGGTGTTGTCGATGGCCACGCCGAACGGCAGACCGCGCGTCTCGGCGAAGCGGGACACGAAGGCCGGCGGGTCGTAGCTCATGGCCACGGCCAGCGTGTCGAAGCCGCGGCTCTTGAACTTGTTGTGCGTGGCGACGACCTGCGGCATCTCCTTCACGCAGGTCGCGCAGCTGGTGGCCCAGAAGTTCACCAGCATCACCTTGCCGGCCCACTGCTGGGAGCTGGCTTTCTGGCCGTTCAGCAGCACGTAGTCGACGGCGGGGGCCTGTTCGCGGGCGCAGCCCGACAGCGTGGCGGCGCAGACCAGGGCAAGGGCAGGGGCGAAGGTGCGGCGGGACAGCATGGCCGCCATTCTAGGAAATCGGCAAAAGCCTCAGAACCCGTTCAGGGGCGGCGTGCCAGCTCGAACATCAGCAGCGAGGGCAGCGCGTCGGGCAGGTGGCGGCGCGAGATGCGGGCCACGCCGTCGCTGGTGGCGGTGGACAGCTGGGTGCGGTGCTCGCCGTCGAACATCTCGACGAAGCAGAAGTCCGGCGCGTCCTGGCTGACGCCGGCGATGAGCTGCAGCAGCGGCTCGCTCATCTGCGCGGCGTCGAACAGCAGTGCATGGGGCAGGCCTTCGCGGCAGAACTGCTCGGCCTCGGCCACGCTGCCGACGGTGTCGATGAGCATGCCCATGTGCCGCACAGCGGCCTGGGCCTCAGCGCGCAGATCGCGGCTGGCCGACAGGATGAGCAACTGGCAGCCCGCCAGCGGGCGGGAGTTGCCGCCCATGCGCTCGGCCTCGGCTTCCAGCCGGGCGTGGGTGCTGTCGGGCGCGGGCGGGGCTTCGTCGGGCGCGAGCTGGTTGAATTCCAGCGTCAGCAGCGTGATGCCGGACTCCTGCTCGCGCAGCGGCAGCACGCCGAGCGTGATGGCCGTCTGTTCCAGCAGCCGCCAGGCCAGGGAGTCCAGCCCCGGCGTCGGGGCGTTCGGATCGGCGTCGTCGCTGAGCAGTTCCAGCGAGCGGTGAGCGAAGCGGCAGCTCAGCCGGGCCTTGACGGGCCAAGGCGTCAGGTCCAGGCGCAAGTCCACCGAGGAATGCGTGTTGGCCAGGGCCCAGTCCATCAGCGCGTTCAGCAGGGCGAACAGCAAGGCGCCATCGGCCCAGATCTCGACGGGCTTGAGCGACTGGCGCACCTGCACGCCGCGCGCCTGGGTCTCGCGGCTGCGCTGGGCCAGCACGCTGCGCAGCATCTGCGTGAGGTGCTGGCGCTCGCGGTTCAGGCGCAGGCGGCCGGAGGCGAGGCGGGCCAGCTGCTGGCCGAGCATGCCGGCGGTGCGGGCGTCGTCCACGCTGCGGCGCAGCAGGCGCAGGCCGCGGCGGTCGATCTGGCCGGTGGTGGCGAGGTTCTGGATCTGCTCCAGCGCCGCGCTCAGCGGCCCGGCGATCTCGGCGCCGAGCTGCTGGACGATGTCCGCCCACTGGACCGGCGTCGGCTCAGGCATGACATCGTTGGCGGCACTCGCTGGCGCTGAAGAAGGTGGTGTGGACATGACCCGGTGGCTGCGGACCCGAGGCGGATGGTTCTAGGTGGTTGGCCCACCTCGGCGCGTGCACGCATGCTGCGGACAGGCGGGCGCCACCTCCATCCCCCGGCCAGGGGGAAACCCTTGGTTCAGGGGTGGGTCAACCCTCACGCGATGACGCCGGCCGCGCGCCAGTTCGTGATTTCTTCCACGCTACAGCCGGCTTCACGCAGCAACTCGTCGCTGTGCTGGCCCAACAGCGGCGGTGCATGGCGGTAGGCCACCGGCGTGGCCGACAGCTTCATCGGGCTGGCGATGAGGTGCAGATCGGGCGTCAGGGGGTGGGGCATGGCAATCACGGCGCCACGAGCTTGCGCCTGCGGATCGGCCAGCGCCTCACCAATTGAGTTGATCGAGCCGCAGGGCACCTTGGCGGCTTCCAGCGCCGCCAGCCAGTCGTTGCGGGGGCGCTGGCGGATGGCTTCTTCCAGCTGCGGCACGAGGACGGCACGGTGGCGCACCCGCTCGGCGTTCGTCGCGAAGCGCGGGTCGGCGGCCCAGTCCGGCCGGCCGGCGATGTCGCAGAACTTGGCGAACTGGCGGTCGTTGCCGACGGCCAGGATCAGGTGGCCGTCGCTGGTCTCAAAGACCTGGTAGGGCACGATGTTCTGGTGCGCATTGCCCATGCGACCCGGCGCCTTGCCGCTGCAGAGGTAGTTGCTGCCGAGGTTGGCCAGCATCGCGAGCTGGGTGTCCAGCAGGGCCATGTCGATGACCTGGCCCTGGCCGGTGGCGTCGCGGTGGCGCAGTGCGGCCAGGATGGCGACGGTGGCGTACATGCCGGTGAAGAGGTCAGCCACGGCCACACCCACCTTCTGCGGGCCGCCGCCGGGCAGGTCGTCGCGCTCGCCGGTGACGCTCATCAGCCCGCCCATGCCTTGCACGGCGTAGTCGTAGCCGGCGCGCTCGGCGTAGGGGCCGGTCTGGCCGAAGCCGGTGATGGAGCAGATGACGAGGCCGGGGTGCTCGGCCAGCAGGCTTTGTGCGTCCAGCCCGTAGCGGGCCAGGTCGCCCACCTTGAAGTTCTCGACCAGCACATCGACCTGGCCGGCCAGCCTGCGCACGATGGCCTGGCCTTCGGGCGTGGCGAGGTCCACAGCCAGGGAGCGCTTGTTGCGGTTAGCGCCGAGGAAGTAGGCGGCCTCCGAGGTGTCCTGCCCGTCGGCGTCCTTCAGATAAGGCGGTCCCCAGGCGCGGGTGTCGTCGCCGCTGCCCGGGCGTTCGATCTTGATGACGTCGGCGCCCAGGTCGGCCAGCGTCTGGGTGCACCAAGGGCCGGCCAGCACGCGGGACAGGTCCAGCACGCGCACCCCGGCCAGGGCTTGGGGAAAGGGCTTGTCTTGCATTGAGGAATTGTCGGCGGCCGGCTGTCGATAATTCGGCCATGCGCCCGAGGACGACCGCCGGATTTGCCCTAATGCTTGGCCTGCTGGCGGCGTGCCAGCCGGCACTGAACTGGCGCGAGGCGCGGCCGGCCGGGTCGGGCGTGGTGGCGCTTTTCCCCTGCAAGCCCGAGGTCGAGCAGCGCAAGGACATGGGCTTGGCCCAGTGCGAGGCGGCGGGCAAGGGGTTCGCGCTGTCCTGGGCCGAGGTGCCCGACCCCACCCAGGTCGGCGCCGCGCTGAAGGCCATGCCCCAGGCGCTGGCCGGCAAGCTGGGCCAGACGCTGCCCCCGGCTTCGCCGCTGCAGGTGCCCGGCATGACGCCCATGCCCGAGGCGGCGCAGTACCGGCTCGGCAGCGCCGGCGGCGTCACGCGCGTGGCGGTATTCGCCCATGGCGGGCGGGTCTATCAGGCCCTGATGACGGCGCCGCAGGACGACGCGGCGGCGTGGGACGCTTTCCGCGCCGGGCTGGCCGTCGAGGCCGCCCGCTAACATCGCGCCCCATGCCCAACTTGCTCGTGATCGCCCACGCGCCGCTGGCCTCCGCGCTGCGGCAGGTGGCCGAACACACGTTTCCGGACTGCGCGCCGACGCTGACCGTGCTGGACGTCCACCCCGGCATGTGCGCCGACGACGTCGAGACGGCGGCCCGCGCGCTGATGGCGCAGGCCGGCCAGCCCGAGTGGCTGGTGCTGACCGACGTGTTCGGCGCGACGCCCTGCAACGGCGCCCAGCGCCTGGCGGGGGAGCAGGTGCAGGTGCTCAGCGGTGTCAGCGTGCCCATGCTGTGGCGCACGCTCTGCTATGCCAGCCAGAAGCCTTTGACCGAGCTGGCACGCCGCGCCATGCAGGGCGCGGTCACCGGCATCGTCGCCACGCCCCCCTTGCCCCCCGACGAATGATCAAGTCCACCCTCACCATCAGCAACAAGCTGGGCCTTCACGCCCGCGCCTCGGCCAAATTGACCAAGCTGGCTGGCAGCTTCAAGTGCGAGGTCTACATGAGCCGCAACGGCCGGCGCGTGAATGCCAAGAGCATCATGGGCGTCATGATGCTGGCCGCCGGCATCGGTGCCACGGTCGAACTGGAAACGGATGGCGAGGACGAGCAGGCCGCCCAGGACCAGATCACCGCCCTTGTCAACGACAAGTTCGGCGAAGGTCAGTGAGCTGAGTTAGACGTCGGACGAAGGTCCGCCGTCATGTAAGGCGGCGGGCATGCAGCTCAGCCCGCGATGCGGCGAAAGCGTGCCGGCAAATCGGCGGTGCGCAGCATCAGCGGCAGGTCGGCGGTGTTGAAGTCGGGGTCCCAGGCGGGCTCGCCCATCAGTTTGGCGCCGCAGCGCAGATAGCCGCGGATCAGCGCCGGGGGTTCCACCACCAGGTCTTGGCGCAGGTGGTCGATCGGCAGCGGCAGGCGCGGGCGCACCTGGCAGTCGATGGGCGCGAGATGGTCGGCGGCGATCTGCTTCCACAGGCTGGCCGCGAAGTGGCCGCCGTCGCGCATGCTGACGCTGGCGCAGCCGATGACGGTGTCCAGGCCGTTGCGGGCCATGAACTCGGCCAGCGCGCCCCACAGCGCCAGGATGGCGCCGCCGCTGCGGTGCTCGGCATGCACGCAGGAGCGGCCGATCTCCGCCACGCGGGGGCGCAGGCTGCGCAGCCGGGTGAGATCGAATTCGGTGTCGCTGTAGAGGCCGCCGGCGCGCTTGGCCGCTGCCGGGGTCAGCACGCGATAGGTGCCGATGACCGGGCCGGGTTCGCCGTCCTCGCCGTCGGTTCGCACGAGCAGGTGCTCGCAGTAGGCGTCGAAGAGGTCGATGTCCAGGCCGGCCGGTGCATCCTTGGGCCTGGCCAGGCGGGCGCCCATCTCGACGGCGAAGACCTGGTAGCGCAGGGCCTGGGCTTCGCGCACCTCGGACTCGCTGCGCGCCCAGCTGACGCTGAGGCGGGTTGAAGGCGTGCGCTGCGTGCGCTGCAGGGCAGGGGCATGCGACAGCGCATGCGTGACGATTTGGCTGCGGTTCATGGCCGCCATGCTGGGCGGCGGCGTTGACGCGGCGGTGAAGGTCCTATGAAAAAACCATGACGAACCGGGTCGCCGCAACAGGCTACATTGGCCCCTCGATCTGCGGAGTGCGCTGATGAGTTTTCAGGTGTTCGGCATTGCGGTCTCGCGTGGCGTGGCCATCGGCCGCGCCGTGCTGGTGGCCTCCAGCCGTGTTGACGTGGCCCACTACTTCGTGGCGCCGGACCAGGTCCAGACCGAGATCGAGCGCCTGCTGCGCGCGCGCGACGCTGTCGTGCATGAGCTGGAGACGCTGAAGGACGAACTGCCCGACGATGCACCTCACGAACTGGCCGCGCTGCTCGACGTGCATCTGATGCTGTTGCATGACGAGGCCTTCACGGGTGGCGCCAGCCATTGGATCGTGGAGCGCCACTACAACGCGGAATGGGCTTTGTCCGCCCAGCTGGAGGTGCTGGCGCGCCAGTTCGACGAAATGGAGGACGACTATCTGCGCGAGCGCAAGGCAGACCTCGAACAGGTCGTCGAGCGCGTGCTGCGGGCGCTGGCCGAGGAGCAGGGCGACACGCCCACGCCGGTCACGCCGCGCGACTTCGGGGGAGAGGATCCGCTGCTGCTCGTCGCCGCTGACATCGCACCGGCCGACATGATCCAGTTCAAGCGCAGCGTCTTCCGCGGCTTCATCACCGACATCGGTGGCAAGACCTCGCACACCGCCATCGTCGCGCGCAGTCTGGACATCCCGGCCGTCGTCGGCACCCGCGAGGCATCGCGCCTGATCATGCAGGACGACTGGGTCATCATCGACGGCGATGCCGGCACCGTCATCGTCAATCCATCGCCCATCGTGCTGGAGGAATACCGCTTCCGCCAGCGCCAGAGCGAGCTCGAGCGCGCCCGCCTTGGGCGGCTGCGCCACACGCCGGCCGTGACGCTGGATGGCGAGCACATTGAACTGCACGCGAACATCGAGATGCCGGCCGACGCCGAAGCGGCCGTGGAGTCCGGGGCTACCGGCGTTGGCCTGTTCCGCAGCGAATTCCTCTTCATGAACCGTGACGGCGAGTTGCCGAGCGAGGATGAGCAGTTCGCTGCTTACAAGGCCGCGGTCGTCGCGATGAAGGGCATGCCGGTCACCATCCGCACCGTCGACGTCGGCGCTGACAAGCCGCTGGACCGGCTGACCGTCAACGAGTTGCGCCACGAGCATGTGCTCAATCCCGCCATGGGCCTGCGCGCCATCCGATGGAGCCTGGCCGAGCCCAGCATGTTCCGTCAGCAGTTGCGCGCCATCTACAGGGCCAGCGCTTTCGGCAAGGTCAGGCTGCTGGTTCCCATGGTGGCGCATTTGTCGGAGGTCAGACAGATCCTCGAGACCGTGCGCAAGGTGCAGCAGCAGTTGACCGACGCCGGGCACGCCTATACCCGCGTCGAACTGGGCGTCATGATCGAGATCCCGGCTGCCGCCATCATGTTGCCGCTGCTGCTCCGACATGTGGATTTCGTCTCCATCGGCACCAACGACCTGATCCAGTACACGTTGGCCATCGATCGGGCGGACGAGGCGGTGGCCCATCTCTACGATCCCTGGCATCCGGCGGTCCTGCAGCTCATTCATCAATCCATCGCCCAAGCGCGCGCGATGAGCAAGTCGGTGAGCGTCTGTGGCGAGATGGCGGGCGACCCGGACTTCACCGAGTTGCTGTTGGCCATGGGATTGCGCAGCTTCTCCATGCATCCTTCCCAGATCCCGGCTGTGAAACAGCGCGTGCTGCGCGCCGACTCCCAAAGGTTGGCGGCGACCTTGCCCAGGGTGATGGAAAGCGATGATCCTCAGGCCGCTGCCGAGAGAGAGCTGGCGGCGGCGCGAGGCGGTGCGACGCTGGCAGCGATGCATTGAAGCGCATGTAGCCCCTATCTATATAGATGTCGAGCCTCGCCGGAACCCGCGCAGGGCGCCTTCTTTGGCGCTAGTTTTCAAAATCTCTTGCCCTGCGCGAATTTCCTGTGCTACAGTCGTGGGCTTCGCTGATCACAAAGCGCAGCGCGAACCGGAAGCGGTTGGTGCGGCGAGTTGAGAGAGGCGGGCAGACTGCAAAGTCTGGGCGAGCTGGAGAGCTCGTTAGGTGCTGAAGTTCTTGAGGCTCTGTCTGAAAAGAATTTTCAAAAAGTGCTTGACGATGCTGCGAAAGCAGATCAAAATCTCGCCTCTTTGCTGCTGACAACTGAATGCTGATGCAAACAGTTTGAGGCGGTAAGGAAAGCCAAGTCGGCCAATGAAAGTTGGCAGAGTATTGAGGAAAGAAATTTTCAAAAATACTTGACGACGAAGCAAAAAGCAGATTAGAATCTCGCTTCTTTGCTGCTGACGACAAAA